>DCDV01000018.1:46313-47220 GCA_002316595.1 Mageeibacillus sp. UBA1046 | reverse complement strand
GATAACTTTGTGACCGTTGGCAAAGACGTGAAGATTTATGTCAATAAAACTGACCAAACGCAGCCGAAGATAATAGACATTATTAAGCCATCAGCGCCATTCACGCCGCCCGACGCGTCTGAGGACACAGACGAGCCCAATTCGACCAATCCGGATACAGCCGACAGCCCGGGGATTGAAGAGCAGCGGGCAGGAAACACTGACGAGCCCGGTTCAGAGGGCACGACAACTGAAAAAACATCGACGGCTAATACACCTTCTGAACAGACTGAACAAACGTCGGATGTGCTCATGCCTCTGTTACTTTTAATAATTGGAAGCGCAATGGCAGCGACAGCCATCCTTATCATTAAGAGGAGATGATGTTCTATTTGCTTTTTAGACCATCTGCCAGCCGTTGGTACGCAGAACTTAGCATACTACAGGATCCATAGCTGCAGCCATGCAAATGGCCTCGGATTTCTCATCCGAGGCCATTGTCTGTTCTCAAATAAAGTAAACCTTATTTGATATTTTCAATTGTAATGAGATCAAACTCAATATCCGTCGGTTCAAGAATTTGTTCACCACTCTCGTCGGTATCCTTGGGGATCTCAACGCTCTTGGCCTGTAATTTGGCGTAAATCTCGTCATAATCTGCTTGAGTGAAGTTCTCGAAACGGGCGTTTTCCATGGAGATCATGGTGTAGCCTTCAGTCGCATCGAGTACCACAGCTTTGCCGCCTTCCCAGGTTCCGTCATAGATGCTGGTAATCGCGTCATTAACAGATTTTTTCAGGTTTTTCATAGCTGATGTAATTACTGTTTCTGATTCAGCGTATTGATCAACGTCAACACCAATTACTTTGGCATCAGCCTTCTCAGCGGCCTTCATGACAGAAGTACCGACTGCGCCGCCGCAGGCAAA
>DCDV01000018.1:39025-46201 GCA_002316595.1 Mageeibacillus sp. UBA1046 | reverse complement strand
ACTGCGCCGCCGCAGGCAAAGATTACTTCAGTGCCTTCCTGGAACCAGGAAGCTGCCTTTGATTCATTCTCCGGACTGGCGTCGAAGTTACCTACATAGGTGTATTTAACATTAACATCACCAGCTGCCAAGCCCAGTTCCTCCGCTGCATCGTCTGCGCCTTGCAGATAACCGTAGCCGAAACGAACAACTGCCGGAACAGCCATGCCGCCCATGAAGCCAAGATCACGATAGCCTTCGTGTACTGCTGCATAACCGGCCAGATAACCTGATTCTTGTTCCGCATAGAGTATACCGGTTACGTTATCCGCAATATCCGGAACGAAGTCGCCCGCATGCGGATAGCCATCAATCAGAATGAAGTTGACATCCGGGAACTGAGTTTGGACGGTATGAATCGGAGTTTCAAACAGGAAGCCCGGCGTCACGATTATTTTAGCTCCGCCCTCAATCGCAAGATTGATGGAGTTGATATAAGCCGCGTCAGATACTTCTGTTGGCTGGAAGTAACGGAAGGTTTTGTCATTGTCTAATGCATACTGGACAACACCTTCCCAGGAACCCTGGTTAAATGATTTGTCGTCAATGGTACCGACGTCAGTAATCAATGCTATTTCAGCATTCCCGTTCTCATCCAATCTGCCTTCTTTGTGCAGATCATCGGTATCGGGTGCTTCAGTCGGTGCTTCAGTTTCTTCCGGAGCTTCAGTCTCTTCCGGAGCTTCAGTTTCTTCCGGAGCTTCTGTCTCTTCCGGTGCTTCAGTTTCTGCCGGCGTTTCAGTTGGTTCTGCTTCAGACTCGCCGCAGGCAGCGACCAGACCGAGAACCATCACCAGTGCAAGCAAAAGTGCAAAGATTCTTTTTTTATTCATTTCTACCTCCTAAGGTCTGATTTTAGACTTTACCTATAGTCCAACACCTGACCGTATTTCCTATTATACTTTATCTCAGTCATTGCTTCAGCTGAGAATTTCTTAAACAACTCTAATCTGTATTTCGCTATCGGCCTGTCTTCTCATACGGTATCCCTTCTGCCGCAGGTGCCTGTGAACGTTTAGACATGAAGATCAAAACGATCAATGTAGCTATATATGGAATCATCTTATATACCGTTGCCGGAATGGGCAGATTCTTTATGACCGGAATGGCAGAGTAAGCAGAGGCAATTGTCTTCATCAGGCCGAAGAAAAAGGCAGCCCCGAGAATTTTAAACGAACGCCACTGGCCAAAAATCATAACTGCCAGTGCCAGGAATCCGTAGCCATAGACTGTAGCGTTGGATTCGGTTGAAGTCGGAACAACGAAGGTCAAGCCGCCGATACCTGAAAGAAAACCTGAAACCAAGGTCCCTGCCCAGCGCATGCGCTGCACATCGATGCCTACTGTATCTGCTGCGCCGGGATGTTCACCGCAGGCACGCAAACGAAGTCCGAAAGGAGTCTTTTGAATCACGAACCAGGCTGCGAAGAATATGAGGAAGCCAATATAAGTTGTGATATAAGCATTCCTGAACAGAAGCGGTCCGATAACAGGAATATCTCCCAATACCGGTACTCTTCTAATGAAGAAGGTATCCTTGAACGGCACTTGCTGTGTACCGAAAATCAGTCGGCCGGCAAAAACAGCGAAGGCAGGCGCAAACATGTTCATCGCTGTACCGCTGATAACCTGATTGGCCTTCAGATTTATTGAGGCAAAAGCGTGAAACATTACGAAAACTAACCCTGTCACTCCTGCTACCATTAAAGCCAGCACAAGTAATCCCTGACCAGACATCTGGCCTTGCATCCTGTTGAGGAATACGGTGCCGGTAAAGGCTCCCATGATCATTCCGCCGTCCAGACCAATGTTAATAACACCACTGCGCTCTGAATACATGCCTCCCATGGCAACTATAAGCAGCGGTATTGAGAAAATCATTGTCTGTTGAACAATAAAAGCTATAGTCGTCATGAGATTACCTCCGTTTCTTCAGGCCGCGCATACCGGCCCGGTCCTTGTGGACCCGGCCCTCCAGGCTTCTCCGTCTTAAATTTAGACCTGCTTTTAATGATGCGGTGTAACAACTGTTTGAATATCAGCGAGAAGGCAGCGCAGTAGATGATGACGGCTATGATCATATCTATGATCTCTTTTGAGTAGCCAAACAACTGCAGGTTTTCGCCGCCAATCGTGATATGCCCGATAAACAATCCCGTGAAGAAAACTCCGATCGGATGATTCATAGCCAGCAATGATACCGGGATGCCGTTAAATCCTTGAGCAGCGACTATCTCTTTTGTATCCATGTAGACGCCGGTTCCGCCAAGATACATCATGAATGCACCAATGCCCGCCAAGGCTCCGGCACCTATCATGGCTATAACAACAGTTCTTTTAGAATTAATTCCCGCATAACGGGAAGCATCCGGATTGAGCCCGACTGCTGTAAGCTCAAAGCCAAATACGGTGCGGGAAGAAATAATAAAAATAATTACACAAAAAATTATGCATAGTAAAAGACTGATATTGAGATTTGCGCCGGGGAAGCGAGTATCAAGTCCTAGCGTCGGGATCCGTGCCCGCAGCGGGACAGCCTGTGCTCTGGCGTAACGAGAGTCATAGATTGTCCGCTCAATAATTATTTTAGTCAGATACATGCCGATGTAGTTCATCATGATAGAAGTGATGACCTCATTGACCTTAAAATATGCTTTGAGTAATCCCGGAACTGATCCCCAGATCGCTCCGCCTGCCATGGCAGCCAGCATACAGACCAGCCACAGTACCGAATCAGGAATCATTGTGCCTTTAATGGCAACAAAGACAGCGCAGACGCCTCCTATCATGAATTGACCTGAAGCGCCGATATTAAACAGCCCTGCCTTATAGGCAAAGGCTACACTGAGCCCGGTCATGATAATGGGAATTGACGTTGCCACTGCCCGGCCAAACCCTGAAACACTTCCAGTCATGCCGCCTTTAAGAATTGTTAACAAACCCTGTCCGGCGTTGGCTGGGTTAGAGATCATAAGGATAATCAAACCTACCAGAAGTCCGGTCACAATGGCCATGACAGAAGAAAAAATACTGTAGGAGCCCTTTAAGCGGCCGACAGCTGCCAAATTTATTTCTGCTTCAGATGCTTCAACCTGACCTGCATCTGCCGGTGGTTTGTCATTAAGCTTATTGTCATTATTCTTGTCAGAGCTATCAGACATGTACGGCCTCCTTCTTCTTGCCGGCCATATAGAGGCCGAGTTCTCGCTCGTCCGTCTGCTCAGGATCCAGATCTGCAACAATCTCTCCTTCGTACATTACTAATATACGGTCAGAAAGATTCATAACCTCATCTAATTCAAAGGATACCAGCAAGACGGCCTTTCCTTCATCACGCTGTTCCAGCAGCTGTCCATGAATGTATTCGATAGCGCCGACGTCCAGGCCGCGAACCGGCTGTACTGCAATAATAATGTCGGCATCACGATCAAGCTCTCTGGCCACGATTGCCTTCTGCTGGTTGCCGCCTGATAAAGCCCGTCCCATACTGGTAGCGCCTTCGCTGCTGCGAATATCAAAGCGCTCAATCAGTTCGTCAGCATATTCCAAGATACTGCTGAAACGCATAAAACCGCGTTTTTGAAAACGCGGTTCATAATAGGTTTGCAGAACTAGATTGTTGGCAAGTGAATAGTCCAGGATCAGGCCGAAACGCTGCCGATCTTCGGGGATGTGAGCCATGCCGGCTTTGGTGCGTTGGCGGATGCTCCATTTGCTGATGTCTACACCGTTGAGAAAGATTTTACCTGCATCCGGAGGAGTTATTCCCGTCAAAGCATATACAAGTTCTGATTGTCCATTGCCGTCTACACCGGCAATGGAAACGATCTCCCCCGCATGCACCTCGAGCGAGACATTATGCACCGCGTTCTTCTCTGAGAGCTCACGCTTTACTGCAAGATACTCGCAGGAGAAAACCACATCACCTCGTTTCACATAACCTTTTTCAACTTCGAGATCAACTGCGCGTCCAACCATCAATTCCGACATCTCACCTGCAGTGGTTTCCGCGACATCCAAAGTGGCTACATGCTTCCCCTTGCGCAGAATCGTCACCCGATCTGCTACTTCCTGAATCTCATTTAGCTTATGGGTAATAAAAATAATCGATTTACCCTCATCAGCTAAGCGACTCATTATTTTCATTAATTCGTCAATTTCCTGAGGTGTAAGTACAGCCGTAGGCTCGTCAAAAATTAAAATTTCGTTGTCCCGAAAAAGCATTTTAAGAATTTCAACGCGCTGCTGCTGGCCAACTGTGATCTCACTTATTTCTGCATCCGGATCAACTGCCAGCTTGTAGCGTTCAGAAATTTCCACCACCCTTTTATGCGCCTCACGCATATTCAGGATTCCGCCCCGGGCAGGCTCATAACCCAGAATAATACTTTCTAAAACAGTGAAATTATGCACGAGCATAAAGTGCTGGTGTACCATGCCGATTCCGTAATCGTTTGCATCGTTGGGATTATTCAGGGTAGCGAATTCACCGTTTATTTTGATCGTGCCTTCTTCATGGGCATAAAGCCCGAAGAGCACGTTCACCAGTGTAGTTTTTCCGGCACCGTTCTCACCCAGCAAGGCGTGAATTTCGCCTTTTCGCAGATGGAAAGTAACATCGTCGACAGCTGTGAAGCTGCCAAAACGTTTTGTGATGTTATCCATCTCAATGACGTTCTTACTCATAGTCCGGCATCCTTTCTTTCAAAGATCTAACATGACCTTAATGGAACCATTTTCTCCAGATAGAAAGAGCTTTTTATATAAAAAGTACTAATAAATACAACTTCATTTTAGAGTAAGAAAAAAATATATGCGGCAGAGATCCTCAGCCACTTATCATCATGATTATAACATGTCAGAATTGATCGTCAAACTTAGGCTTAAAAGATAATACATCTACAATTGGCATAAAATAACCATTTCGTATAGACCGTGGATTCTCAAAAAAATTCTAGAGAGGAAATCCTCTCTAGAATCAGTTGACCTTTATAAATATCCGGCCGGATAACACGGCCAGCTAAAAAATTGTATTCTAATCAGCCGTCAGATTAATACTCAATCGGGTTATTGAACATGGCGTGGGTAACGTAATCGTCACCGTGACGGATCATTTCGGCTAGTTTGTCAATTTGTGCGAAATGCATCTTTTCTTCATTAATCAACCATTCTAAAAGAGCTTTTTCAGTATCTTCTTCTGATTTCCCGAGCAGTTCCTGATACATTTCAATGGATTTACGCTCCATCTCCAAAGCGGTTAAATAAGCATCCAGAGCGCGCGGGACAAGAAATATTTCATTGTCGATATCCGCAGCGGTAGCAAAGAAAGTTTTTTCCAGCGGCTGGGTAGCTTCAGGTTCGTCAAAGTGTTTGTTTTGCTGATAACTTAGAATTGCTGCTTCGTGTTTGCGTTCAGCATCAGCCAGGACTTTAAAAACTCCGCTGATAGCAGTGTTAGGATGTTTGGCAGCCTGTTCTTCATAATAAGCAGCGCCGTCTTGTTCCAGTTGAAGTGCTTGATCAAAAATATTCATTTAAATTCTCCTTGTTTGTTTATCCGAAATTTTAAGCTCGATTGTCAGAACACAGCAGACAGTTTAATAACCATTTAAAGCTAGTTTCCGGTAACAAATTTCTTGCCACATTATACCATTGGTACCGGCACATTTCTATTGATTACGACTTCATCTTCTCAGCAATTTAAGTCAACAAAGGCACACGGGCAAGAATACTTTTTTTATGCATGCCTTTATAGGACCAGTAAAGTGACGGCCATGATTGCCATCCCCAGAATTAATCCGCCAATTACGATATGGTGCTCTCCTTGTTTCTCAGCCGAAGGCAATAGCTCATCCAAGGAAATATAAACCATAATGCCGGCCACAACGGCAAATATTATTCCCATCAGACCTTCGCTGAGGAAGGGTCTGAAGATAAAATATCCCACCAGGGCGCCGACAGGCTCTGCCAGACCTGAAGCCAATGCCACCAGGAAAGATCGCTTCTTATTGCCGGTGCCCGCGTAGAGAGGGACAGCAACTGCAATACCTTCAGGAATGTTATGGATGGCAATGGCCAAAGCAATACTGATTCCCAGAGCCGGATCAGCCAGTGCGGCTACAAAGGTGGCAAGTCCTTCAGGAAAATTATGAACCATGATTGCGATCGCGGAAACCATCCCCACCCTGGTCAGGCTTCCATTCTTGCTCTTTTCTGCTCTCTCAATGACACTGACTTCAGCTGCCTCAGGTTGAATTTCTGTATGTGGATCGAAACTGACTTCCTCGATACCATGCATTTCATGAGGATTCTTTTCTTTCGGGACGATAAGGTCAATCAGCATAGTCAGGAGAATGCCGCCAAAAAACGCTGAGACAGTATACAGCTCTCCTCTGCCGCCATAGATTTCGCCCAATGTCTCAAATGCATTGCGTAACATGCTTACAAAGGCGATATAGATCATGACGCCGGCAGAAAGCCCCAGGGAACCTGAGATAATATGCTGATTCAGCGGTTTCTTACGAAAAACTACCAGACCTCCAATACCGGTAGATAATCCGGCAAAGGCTGTCAGGGCAAAAGCCCGCACATAATCAAGCGCACCCGGGTCCATCTAAACTCCTCCTCAGTTTCGGCCGGAAATCATAATCAGGCCAGTTTTCCTATTTGCTCCTGTATGAATTCTCTTGTAGCTCCTTGCTGCAGCAACGGACCCCTTTGCAGAACTTCGTGCTGTGCTTTATAAGTAGGCTTTTCCACATTGTACAGGATACCTGTCGGTATGCCGGCACCATCAGCGTTTTCAAAGGTTAAGGCAGCTTTGAGAGCCTGCTCGAAATCAGTCGGGTCATGTTCTGCGGTCAAAGGTCGCACTCGCTCTTTGTACCAGCTATATGTATTTACCTTGTTAAAACTGACACAAGGCTGAAAGATATCCACCAGCGCATAACCATCGAACCGGATTGCCGCCTTCATCAGCTCTGCAAGCTGCTCCGGATCTCCTGCGTATCCTCTGGCCACAAAGCCTGCTCCAAGAATCAGCGCAGTAGCGACCGGATTAAAGGGAATGCTGAGATATCCGTATGGCTGAGAACCTGTTACGTACCCATGTAATGAGGTTGGGGACGCCTGCCCCAG
>DCDV01000018.1:37964-38933 GCA_002316595.1 Mageeibacillus sp. UBA1046 | reverse complement strand
ACCGGTGACCGTCCCCTCGTCCGCGGTGGGAGACGCCTGGCCTTTCGTCAGGCCGTATACCTGATTGTCATGCGCGAAATGAGTTATGTTGACATTGCGGCGCACAGCGGCGAGAAAGTGATTGCCGCCTTCTGCAAATCCATCTCCATCCCCTGTATTAATAATGACAGTCAAGTCATCATTGGCAATTTTTGCTGCCACGGCTGCAGGAATTGAACGGCCATGCAGTCCGCAGAAACGATTGCCTGTTATATACTGGGGTGTCTTGGCAGCCTGACCGATACCGCCGGCAAAAACAACTTGATGAGGATCAAGCTGCAGTTCTTCCAGTGCGTTTTTTAAGCTGCTTAAAATGCCGAAGTCACCGCAGCCGGGACACCACGCAGTATCGTAAGTTTTATATGAAACACCTTGCGGATTCATCTTTTGCACATCATTCTGTGACATAAATATTCCTAGCCTTTCTTAACTATTTTCAAAACTGCGCCGGCAATCTCTGCCGGAGATAGAGGCCTGCCGTCATATTTGAGTACAGAGTCTGTCATGGCAATTCCGGTTTGGCGGCGTATTAAGCCAGCCAATTGCCCGCTGAAATTCTGTTCAATATTTATAATATGAGCAGCATTCTTTGCTTCAGCCTTAATCTTTTCTGTCGGGAAAGGCCACAGATCTCCATAAACCAGCGCTGAAACCTTAACACCCTCCTCGGCCAGATCATCTATTGCTTCCTTCAGCGGACCATGCATAGAACCCCAGGCAACTAATAAAATGTCACTGCCGGCTGTGCCGATCTGCTCTGCATCCGTCAGGTCTTCTGCAATAAGTTTATCCAGCTTGCGCAGGCGCTTATCCATTTGCGCGGTATGCACGTCTGCTGCTTCATTGATAAAACCATATTCGTCATGTGAATCCGTGTCGGCATTGATGAAGGCTTTGGGATGTCCGGGAAGAAGCCGGGGACTGATGCCG
>DCDV01000018.1:33896-37854 GCA_002316595.1 Mageeibacillus sp. UBA1046 | reverse complement strand
ACTGATGCCGTCTTCTGTTATGCGATAGCGCTTATATTCATCGGCTGCCATCTCTGATTCTTTCATTTCGCCAAACATCTCCTCGCCCCGCTGATTCTCAGGATCATCGCGATAGGCAAGAGCTTCTTCATCAGACGCGGATACCCGCACTTTCTCAATCCTGCTTAAATCCAAAGGCTCAACTGTAGCTGTGCCATCAGACAAGTATTGGTCTGTCAGCAGTACTACCGGTATCTGGTACTTTTGTGCGATATGGTGAGCGCGGCCGGTTTGATAGAAAGCGTCACTTTGATTCTTTACTGCCAATACCATCTTGGGATATTCACCATTGCCGGCGAAAATTGCCAGATCCAAATCTCCCTGCTCCGTGCGGGTAGGTAACCCCGTAACCGGTCCGGGTCTCATCGCGATAACTGTAACAATGGGGATTTCCATCATTCCTGCGCTGGTCATTGCTTCCACCATCAGTTGGTATCCTCCTCCGGAAGTGCCAACCATGGAAACCGCTCCTGCATAAGAAGCTCCGATCACCGCATTCATCGCGGCAAGCTCATCCTCCGCCTGCTCGACTACTATATTGGCTTCATATTGCATGCCTGCGAGATACTCCATAATTTTTGTAGAAGGAGACATAGGGTAGGCTGAATAGAATTGCAGACCGGCAGCTAATGCTCCCAGAGCTATGGCCTGACTGGAGTTCAAAGTTAACCACTCAGAATAATCCGGCTTCTCCTGCTCCCGGTTGACTTGCTCCTGATTGTTTACTGATGAATTTGCTCTGCGACGGGCAGATTCCCCTTGCTCATAAGTAATAGAGTCGTAACCGGCTTTGGCCGCTGCCATATTTATCTCTACATGTTCAGGCTTTAAGGTCTCCTCAAAAATCTCCCTTAAAGCTTCATGCGGAAGATCCAAAAGACGTATCAGAGCTCCTACGGCCACTGTAGAAGCAACACGCGGGTTGCCCAGTTCTTTTCCGGTCTTGGTCATGGGGAGCATAATGGCGCGAGGATCATCCGTCTCAAATTCATCATCAGCGATAATGAAACCGTCCTCGCGTAAGTCTTTAACATGCAGATCAATAGTTTCTTGATTTACGGCCAGAATGCCATCGACCGTATGATCATGCGCTATGACAGGGTTTCTCCCGAAGCGCAAAGTTGAGAAATTGTGACCGCCGCGAACACGGGACATCAAATCGCGGGTCACGAAGACATTGTAGCCATTGGCTTTCAACATCTTCTCAATGACGGCGCCTGTGGTTTCGATGCCTTGTCCGGCAGCGCCGCCCAAAAGAATATTAAACATGCTTACCTCCTTAATTAAGGGCAGATAAAGTATTAATCCATGGTAACATGCTCAGTTTAAGCTGACAGGTATATTTGTGACGGTATCAGGTGTCACCCGGAATTTACCGGACCGAAATTATGAAAAAGAAAAATAGAGTACAACTAAAAGACCCAAAGCGATGCGATAATATCCGAAGACTTTGAAATTATTTTTGCGGATATAATTCATCAGGAATTCGATGATCTTCTGAGAAACCAGAAAAGCTACCGCCATCCCTGTCAGAAGAACCAGAATACTTAAAAGGTCCCAGCCGCCATCATAAGTTATCAGTTTTAATAAGCTGGCACCGAACATGACCGGCACAGCCATATAGAAGGTAAATTCAGCTGCCAGAGTTCTGCTAAGGCCGAGAACAAGGCCGCCGATGATGGTAGCGCCGGAACGGGAAACACCGGGGAAAACGGCGGCGACTACTTGAAACAAACCGATAAAAAAAGCGATCTTCCAGCTGATGCCGTCCATCTTGACGATGCCTGGCCGACTTCCTTTCATCCGGTTTTCAACCAGAATAAATATGATGCCGACAATGATCAAGGCCGCAGCAACGACCCAGGGATTGTAAAAAATACGGTCTATATCGTCACCGAAAAGAACGCCGATAACTGCAGCCGGGATACAGGCAACCAGTATCTTAAGCCACATAGCGATAATCTCAGGTTTAACACTAATTTTTTTCTGGGAATTGCCGGGTTCTGCTGCTTCATTCCTGCCGGTATGCCAGCCAAAAGGCCATATTCTATGCCAGTAAGTTACTACAACAGCCATTATTGCTCCGAGCTGAATGACCACCAGATACATGCTGAAGTATTCGGGACTTTGATCCAATGGCATCCATTCTTCCAATAAGATTAAATGCCCTGTCGAGCTGACGGGAAGCCATTCAGTAATGCCTTCAACTATTCCGTAAATGATCGAGCGAAATATATCCCACCAACTAGTCATCACAACCTCCTCATGAGCCGCCGTACTTATACTTTAGCGTCTTCGTCAAATCCCGATATGACAGTTTAACAAAATATCCGCCTTAATATTTGCGGAAAATTAATCCCTTTGCCGTTTATCAATCTGAAGAAAGGGGTTTTTCGGCCAGCACCGCCATGCCGCCCGGCATTACCCGATAAATATGGCGGGAAGACTTTATCTCATCCCGGGACAGAAGCGCTGCACTGGTGTCAAAATTATATACCTCTCCGGCAGCAATGGCAGTTCCGCCGCTCAGACGCAGGGAGGCATTGCTGTCACCAAGATTAATCAAGACAACTGTTTTCAGGTCATCTGCCGTAAAGGAGAATATCAGGAGTTCTTCCCTTTCCTCCTCATTGCCGGCAGTCTCACCGGCGGGATCAGAAGTTACAACGGTTTCCGTGTCCGCTTCAGTCATGGTTATTTCAACAGCCGGTGCCAGAGCCCATTTATTACTGATCTCTCTGCCGGCCAGACACAAGGCGGATTGGATATTTTTTGCTGTCTCTGAATCAAGCTTAGAGTCAAGCAGAACCAGATTTACTCTATTGCCTGCTTCTCCGAAAACAAGTGCGGCATAGTCAGCCAGCCGCAGCGGTTCTACCCTGCTCTGCCAATTAAAGCTCTTAATTATCTCCGGAGCGTTGCTTTCACCCAGAACCCGGCGGGAAGGAATAGTAAGCAGAAAATCAGATAAGACGGAACGCATCTCGCCATAATTTCTTATGTTATCTTCGCCATGCAAAATTGCCGCATGGTAATCAGCATTGGAAGCCAGGACCTGCCCATCGTAATCCATGCCGTCAATCAAGACGATTTTGCTCTCCAGCAAAGGATAATTTTGAGTGGACTGGATGGTTTCTATCACGTGATTTACAAAAATCATCCTTGAGGTATCATTGCTGAAAACTCCGTCAGAATCCTTGATCTCAAGATAGATGCGATCCAGCTGATCGCTCCAGCGCCCTACTGCACCTTGCGCCGAACGAATTTTTCCGTATTCGCTGGTCGGAGGACCGGCAATATATTCAATCAGATGAAATATTTCAATGTCGGTGACCATCGCATCAACAACCAGCCACGGATCAGCATTAACCTGCCGGCTTATCTTTAAGGCAGCACCCAGATTATGTAATTCCCTCTCCTGCCATGACATAGTAAAGGCGCCGGATAATGGTGCGGTTTCGCTGCCAGCGGCCTCGGAGGCGGAAAATGCGGATAGACGTCTGCCGCCGCCTTCGGGGTAGAGCCAGCTGTGATCCCCCATTCCGGGGACTCCGATCGGCACGAAGTCCAGCCTCAATACTTCAGGCTTTATCTCTGACAACTGCTCATTTAAACTCAGCGGCAAAGAATCCGGTTCATCCTGAGTGCTGCCAAACCAGACCTGATCCAGCCAGAGAGAACCTTGTCCGGCAAAACCCAGATTCAGCCAGATCTCACTGCGCTGATTGCTCTGCCCTGTCACAAAGACAAATTGATGTTTTTCCCAGGAAGACCCTACTTTCTCGACAGTATGACCGGTAGTTTTCGAATCTAAGCCTGAAAGCCAGACATGGACACTGTTGTTTGTCAGCCCTTCCTGACGCAAATAAAGCTCCAACCGATAAAATGACTCTGACAATCCCTCATTCCGGCTCATATC
>DCDV01000018.1:29099-33756 GCA_002316595.1 Mageeibacillus sp. UBA1046 | reverse complement strand
CGGCTCATATCGAGCTTTTGCGAAATTCTGCTGTTAAGCCAGACAGGCATGCGGTTATACATCGAACTTACTGTGGCTCCTGCCGGCGATATCAGTAAATCAGGATCTTCAGCTTTGCCTTCATATGACAGTCTGACACAGCCGTTCCCCAGATTCAGCGTGTCTGCTCCCTGTATCTTCTGACTGGTCAGCGCTGATCCGGCGGAGACGTACCAGATACCCTGAAGAGCGGCAGCACCTGCTGAATCCCCATCAGTTTTCTGTATTGAAGGCGCTTCAGGCTCGTGTTTTGTAATCGATCCATAAGCAGGGGGGCAGGCATACTTCTCCAGAAAAACCAAGTCGCCCGATTGAACGTCACCCGACTCGAGTGCCGGTTCAAAAGTGACAATATCGGATAAGGTCGCCATTTCAACAGAGCCATGCTTATAAATCACCAGCAGGCGCCCTGAAGGGAAAGAAGTAATAGAGGCAATATTCTGAGCTGAGAAGAATGGGTTTACCACCAAATTTTCGCCTTTAGTTTCCGAAAGCCAGGATTGACCTGTTGAGGTCTGGAACAAGACCGCTTCATCGGACAGACGGGAGCAATTAACAAGAGTGGGCCAGATAATTCCTTTGAAATCTGAGGCGGAATCGCCATTTACACCATGGACTTCAGCCAGAGTTTCAGGATTGACCTCAGCAAAGGTCAGACCATCGTCTGAGTAAGCCATGCCGCCCAGGGTTCCGCTGCAAACAAACCCATCTTTGCTGCCGTCGATTGCGAGCCAGTCTACCGAGGCAGACAAACCTTCAACCTTCTGAAAATTAAAATCATAGTCGCCGCTCAGGATCAGTCCATCATTGCCGCAGATAATGATGCGACCATTCTGAGCATAAATATCGTTGAGGTCATTAGAAAACCCGAGCTGAATCTCTTCAGCGCCGGCGAAATCAATAAGGAACAGCTTACCTTGACTTCCGCAGGCCAGAAAAAAGAAACTCCCCTGATTTGTGATAGCGGTTGCTTTACTCAGTCTCGTCCGGGGAAGGTAATCCCGGGTCCAGTCTCTGCCATCTGGCGTGAGATAATAACTGCCGTTATCTGCCAGAGCAATCCAGCCGGATGGTCCGCCGGCTATAGATACCAGTTTAATATTCTGCCCGACATGATGCAGCTTAGTCTCACCTTCGGGAGATATCTCCAAAACATAACCATTATCGCCGCAGATCATTATTCTGTCATTATATTCAGCGACTTCATGAAATCTGACTTCAGCAGGCAAATCAGCAGGTAAATATACCTGCCTGAAATTTTGCACTTGCCCTGCCTGGAATTCAGTGACCTTTGCTTCCTGACGCAAGCTGATATCATCTTGTGTCTGACTGTAGATGCGGATTTTCGCGCCGTCGTAATAATCTGCACTGGTCCTGTCAGGATCCTGAAAAGAGACACTGGGAATGATAAAACTATTTTTAGTCCCGCCGGTGGCAAGATAGCTGTTTTGCAATACTTCCGGCTCAAACGCCCCCGACTGGAGCAAATTCCCTGAGTTAATCTGATCAAGATTCAGTCCGAACCCTGCCACAGGATCGCCCGAATAACTCTCACTCAGCTCGAATACTCTGTCTTCAATGTCAAAATCCATACGCAGCACGCTTCTGATAACAGAGTAAACCGCTGCAAGCACAAGCACCAGGCTGACTGCAGTCGTGATAACAATGCGTTTGCGCCATTTGAAATCAATCTTACTGAACACAGTTACACCTCAGCCTTTATTTGCTGATTTTTCTGCGATCTCTCCCGAATAAGGAGAATTAAGAGAACCAGGCCGATAATAATAAATACCATCTCGACCCAGAATAAAATCAAACTGTCATCCGGCAGCCCCAGCAAACGTGAGAACAGCCCGCCGCCAAAGAAATTGTAAACCATGTGCATGAAAATCGGGATGAGGATATTGTGTGTTAACTCATAGACCAGCGCCAGCACCAGAGCCGGGATTATTACGTAAGCGATCTGGAAAGGCAAAATATGGAAGAGGGCGAAGACGATAGCAGAGAGGGACACTGCCGCCCAGGCAGGAGCCACACGCCTGATTTCCCCCTGTAAAATCCCTCTGAAGAGCAGCTCTTCCGCTATCGGAATCATAACCACAATCGCTAAAAACTCCAGCCAGAAAGACCCATCCGCACGCTGCAGCCCCTCAACGGCATTAATGTAATTATCATAATGCACTCTGATGGCGGGAATTGTTTCACTAAGATAGATCAAGATGCTGATCCAGATCATGGATAAACCCAAGGAGCCCATGATCGCGGAGAAACCGGTCAGCCAATATCTGCCGGGAGCCCGCTCAGTCAAGAGGATATCCGGATATTTACGGCGCCGGTAATTGAGATAAATATAATATATGGGCACCATCACCAGTCCCAGCAGCACAGATGCCCAGTTCTGAGCCTGAGAATCAACGAGCAGCTTTTGTAATGCCTCGGTGTCAGATAAAGCACTCAAGGACACGTTATTGGTAAAAATATAGACAACAGCGACTCCCATTGCTGCCAGACTAAGGAAAATCGCATGCAGGAGCATGAATAGCAGTGGAGCTAAAATAGTTAAAGCGTCTACACGCTGACGTTTAAATTCAAAGTCAGAATTTGTGTTTTCATTCAAATTGACGCCCTGCTCTGGCAATATATCACCTCAGCTGATCAGTAGATCTTCAAACAAAGTTGGGATTTTCATGTCATGTTCGTACTGCAGATTCCTATAAGGATTGCTGGTAACGTCGGAAAAACTCATCAAAAGCCTCGTCCAGCTCTGCTCGATTCCTAATGGAAACAAAGACCTGATCTCCGTTCACATCACGATAGGTGCGCATGATAACCAATTCAGGTTCCGGATGCGATCCGATATCAGGCTCGAAATTATACATGACAGCATATAAACGTCCGCTGATCTGGAAGGAGTCGATCATCGAAACATAATATTCACGACCGCGTTTGTCATCCACTAAAACAGCCAAGATTTCATCTTGCGCCGTCTCAGTAGCTCCTGTCGCTTGACTTGGAGGGCTCTCAGACCTGCTCAGTGTTCTCGAAGGTCTTGTCGTCCTCATTGCCCTGGTCGTTCTAGTCGTCCTCGTCTTCTTCGTCGGTTTCCGCATATTCTTCTAATAGGCGATCATACTCGTCGTAAACCTTGTCATTTTCGTCTTCTTCAAGACTCATCAGGCAAACTTCACCGTTTTCCTCTTCGACAATGCGAGTAATAACCCATTCACCATAATTCTCGTCGTCCTCGTCTTCTATGACAGTGAGCAAGACACAGTAGACATTGCCTTCAAATTCAAACTGATCTACCATCTCGAAAGAATACTCTTCACCGGTCTCAGTATCCTCCATGACTATCAATGCACCTTCATCAAGAAAATCTTCTTCGAGCTCCGGAGCGTTACTTTCCTCATCATCGGCAGCGAAATAAAACAAATTATGGAATAGCATGGCTAACCTCCTAATAGTCGTTATTATAGACAAACTAAAGTATAGCACATGTACTGCCTAAAAAAGAAAGGCCTAAGTGACATAATCAATGAAGCTATGCAAGAAAAAATTCAAACAGCGGCGTAATCCTGAGAGTTGAATCCCCTCCGGTCGGAACGGCTTTTCCGACAAAGATCAATGTGGCTTCGATTCCTTGTCGGGATGGTTCCTGCGATGTTGATCAAGCCAGGATTGCAGGATGATTTCTGCAGCGATCTGATCTACGACGGAGCGTCTTTTCTCTCTTCTGATATTGGATTCCTGCATGATTCTGGTCGCCATCACAGTAGTGTAACGTTCGTCGGCAAAGATCACTTCCAGCCCTGTCTTGTCAGCCAGTTCTTTTGCGAACTCTCTCACCTTCAGCTCTGCCGTACCAACCAGGCCGTCCGTGCGGCGGGGCAGACCCAGAATAATACTATGAACATCATACTCAGTGCAGATCTCAGCTATGCGGTTCAAGACCCTGCTATTGTCTTTCCCCTGCCAGTTAATGCTTTCCAGACCACTGGCAATAATACCCAGGGGATCACTCAAGGCAATTCCCCCCCTGCGCCCGCCGTAATCAATTCCCATGATTCTTCCTTCGCTCATACTTCTCCTTTAGCAACGTCTGTCAGGACATAATCCTCTTCGCCCGGTATTTTCTTTAGCATCACTTGTCTGAACAAAATCTCTTCGCCCGGTTATTTTTTTAAGCATTACCTGTCAGAGCAAAATCCTCCGCCAGAATCCACACATTTATGACACTAATATTGTTACTGGCCGCTATATTGCCGTTACCAAATTTTGATTGCAAAATTAGGGCAACTGGCAGCACAGTAACTGCAAAGAATACAACGGGAAGAATCTACAACTACCCGTCCGTCAGATAACCGCAAAGCTTTGCTTTTGCAGCTCTCTAAGCAGCTGCCACAACCTTCGCACCAGCTTTCTATCATTAACCTCCGGGGCGTTGAGTCAGTAAGCCTTAACAATTCAGAGCCGGGCTCTCTCCCGCAAAACCAGTCAATATTTACATCAATTTCTTCCTGCGAGCCCATGCCAACAGCCCACGAAGTAACAAAGTCAAGACTTAATGCTGTCTTTACTGCTTTAATCCGCTGCGACAAAAGATGACCGCCGGCAAAAA
>DCDV01000018.1:19598-28995 GCA_002316595.1 Mageeibacillus sp. UBA1046 | reverse complement strand
AAAAGATGACCGCCGGCAAAAAGTTTCATGCCCAAAACGCCCAAGCCTGCCCGGGCTGCATGCTCTGAAGCATCTTCCATTTCCTGCCAGCTGCCGTCCAGTAGTCCGATACCTGTATGATTCAATAAGGGAAAGACAAAATCCGCTTCCTGATAACAATCCGGAATCGGAAACTCTTCTTGTCTGCCTGGTAATTTGATGGCAGCCTGGACGGTTTTTTTGCATTCTTTCACTGCAGCCAAACTTTTAACTACTGATACTGCATGGGTAGATATACCCACAGCATCAATTTCCCCTTTTTCCTTTAGTTCCAGCAAAGCGCAAAAAGCTTCCTGATGCCCTGCTAAAGTAAGTGGGCTCTCTTGTTCATGCAGCATCATTGCCGTCAAATGATCAAGATCAAGTGCCCTTCTGGCAGCATCAAAATCTTTCCTGGCTCTGCTTCCTGTATATGCATATGTTTTAGTCATTATATGGGGGGGATTTGCCAGCCTGTCCAAAGCTGCCTTGATCTGTTCATAGTTATTATATAAGTCGGCTGTATCGAGCCAGTTTATTCCTTGCTCTACCGCATAAGCAATAATATTACCCGCCTGCCTGACGGGCAGATTGTTCTGAGACGGAGAAACAGTTAAAGTCCCTAATCCCAGTACAGTTAACTGGATTCCGGTCTTCCCCAGGGGCTTAAGCTTAAGTGGTGATTCAGGCATTCCTATCAGAAATCAGGGCTACAAACGTTCAACGTAATCACGCAAAATAACTTCAAGCAGTTCATCTCTTTCCATCCGCCTGATCACACCTCTGGCTCCGTTATGATTTGTAATATAAGTCGGATCTCCGGAGAGAAAATAGCCAACCATTTGGTTTATCGGATTGTAACCCTTTTCTTCCAAGGCTGTCATTACCTCAGTCATAATCTCGTAGGCGTTCTGACGCCGATCCTGTCCAATTTCAAATTCGTTAGTCTCTGAGCTGATCATGGGAGTCCACCTCCTTATTCCATTAAGCATAACATGTTTTATGGCACATTTTCAGAAATATATATTTTGTAAGGATGATACCCGACTACTAATAAGCGTTCTGCTAAGCGTTCTGCAGGAAAATTTCTAAATTCTGAAATCGCAATGACAAACAGCCGCTTTGCTATATCTCAATATGCAGGATTTCAAATTAAGGGACACTTCAAATGTAAAATCGTTTATTGTCTTCGCCGGAATCGCAAAGTGAGCCTTTACCAAGAAGATAACCGTCCTCGTAATCTTCCAGATTGACAAGGAAGATGTCTCCTGGATGGGCATTCCCTGTAAATTGATTGAGCTTAAATTTACAAGGCAGATATGTCCTGGTATAACCCTCGCCAACACCCGGTGATATCTCACGCTCCAGCAATACCAAAGTGCTGTCTCCTATCCTGCGCCTGCAATAAGCTGCGGACAGCCGCTCAGACAAATCCAGCATTTCCTGAGTTCTTTCCCTGGCTGTCTCAGAGGGCACTTGATCGGGCATGACAGCAGCCGCAGTTCCATCACGCCTGGAATAAGGGAAAACATGAATTTTGGTAAATCCTACTTCCTGACACAGCTCTATTGTCTGTCTATGATCCTCATCCGTTTCGCCCGGGAAACCGCACATTATATCTGTAGTTAAAGCCGCCTCTGGCCAGACAGAGCGCAGCATAAGCGCTACTTCTCTAAACTTCTCAGAATCATAATGTCTGCCCATCCTTTTTAAAACTGAGTCACTGCCGCTTTGCATGGAAAGATGAAAATGAGGGCACTGATTTTCCAGTTGCGACATATTTGCGACAAACTCAGAGGTGATACGGGCAGGATCCAAAGAACCCAGTCTGATTCTGGTCAGTCCTTCAATATTGTTTAAGCTCTTTAAGACTTGTGAGAGGTCGGGACTTTGACCCGGGAAATCATCACCGTACGAGCAAATATGTACACCGGTCAAAACAATCTCGCGAAACCCCTGGCGTACCAAGTCAGCAGCTTCAGCGACGATGCTGTCTAACTGCCGGCTGCGTACAGGTCCTCTGGCAAGGCAGATAGTACAGTATGTACAACGATTATTACAGCCGTCGTTTATCTTCAGCTGAGCTCTGCTGTCGGAAGGAGTCACCCTTACTTGGGGATCCTCAAACATATTGGCCGTGTTATCTTGACTGCCGGAAGCCAGTTCGGCAGCATATTGTCTGGCTGTTTCTTTGATAGAGGACAGATCATAGCCTCGCTCTTCAAGCAGCTTCAGCACTTGTTTTACAATTAGATTTCGTCCTGTGGTGCCAATGCAAAGATCTGCCCATTCAGTCAGATCAGACAGTTCGCTCTCACAGCCCATCACAACTACAATGGCATCAGAAGCTTTACGTCGCATGCGTCTAAGAATTTGTCTGGACTTTCTGCTCGCCTCAGCCGTCACTGCGCAAGTGTTCAGGACGAAGATATCAGCGTCTTCATCAAACACTTGTTCAATGCCTGCTTCACTCAATTGAGCGGCAATGACATCTTTCTCGTATTGATTAGTTTTACATCCGAGAGATCTAACAAAAAATGTAATTTTGCCGTTGGTAGTCATTATGCTTATGCTTTCTAATTCTTTTGCCGCACCTCAGCCGGAGCCGCGTTTGGAAATGCCCCTGCCGGAGCCGCCTGTGAAACTGCCTCAGCGGGAGCCACGTTTGGAACCGCCCCTGCCGGAACTTCTGCCTCTGTCTGATCCGCCTCTGCCTTTACTTTTGGAGACTGTCCTCCCGGAGCTGCGTCCGGAATCACTTCTGCCGCTGCGTCCTGATCCGCTGCGGGCGCTGAATCCTGAACCGCTTCGGGCGCTGCGTCCTGATCTGCTCCTGCTGCGCTGGCTGCCGCGTCCGGCTTTTTTACCTGCTCGTGCTTGCCTGCCGGATCTTTTGCCGCCCTTAGCTGCCGGATCCCTTTTGCCAATGCCAGTACCGCTGTCGTGACGCAGCAGTTCAAAGTCAATATACAAGAGATTAATATCGACTTTTACCAGTTTGACTCTTACTTTGTCGCCGATTCTCAGTATTACACCGCTATCTTCGTTTCTGGCAGCCAGCTCACTCTCCAGAAAAGTATAATAATCCGGCAGAGTGCGGTATAAAACCGCGCCTTCTGCTGTGTTCTCTAACTGAACATAAAAGGCCGCTGCGCTGAATCCGCAGATTACTCCTTCATACTCTGTGCCGATATGCTCTGACAGGTAAAGGGCTGTCATATAAGTGACACTGTCTCGTTCAGCAGCTTCAGCTATCCTCTCTGTTTTTGATATATGCTCAGCAATGTTTGCCAGATTTTCCTTATCTTTTTTTGTTTTTTTGTAATTTTTGCCCAGCTTTAATGATCTGTGCGTGATCAGGTCTGCATAACGCCTGATGGGCGCGGTAAAATGCAGATAATCTTTGGATGCCAGTGCAAAGTGACCTTTGTTGTCGGCTGAATATTCCGCCTTAGCCATTGCCCTTAATAGAACCTGAGATAAGGTCGGTCCATATGTTTTGCCTTTAAGCTCTTTGAGGATGAAGGCGACATCTTTCGGTTCCGGTTCCAGACTCACCTGATAATCCAAACCCAGCTGATAAGCCAAATCCCGAAACTGCTGCAGTTTATCCGAATCCGGTCTGTCATGTATACGATAAATCGCAGGCAGTTGATGCTTAACGGTAATCCCGGCAACAAACTCATTTGCTGCCAGCATAAAATCTTCAATTATTCTATTGGCAGCGCCAATTTCAGTTTTTCGGACATTAACCGGCTTGCCTTCGCTGTTTACATCTATCTTTGTTTCAGGGAATTCAAAATCCAACGCTCCCCTGCGCTCTCTTCGATCGCGCAAAACCTGAGACAGTTCTCGCATGATCAGCAGCATTTCCTTTACACCCGCTGGTCTGTCTTCAAGAAGTTCAGACTCATCTTTCAGCAGGGGTTCTACTTCTTCATAGCTGAGGCGTGCCGAGCTGTTAATAATACTGGGATAGACTTCCCCCTCAGTTACTACACCTTTGGCATCTATCGTCAGACTGCATGTCATGGTTAAGCGATCAACTCCGGGATGCAAGCTGGCAATTCCATTAGAAATCCGGGGCGGCAGCATAGGCAGAACTAAATCCGGAAGATAGGTGCTGTTACCTCTTTTGACGGCTTCATTATCCATTGCGCTGCCGGGCCTGATATAGTAGCTGACATCCGCAATATGCACCCAGAGATGATAATGATCTTCATGTTTTTCCGCTGAGATTGCATCATCAAGATCTTGGGCATCAAGGCCATCTATTGTAACTACTTGCTGACCTCTGTGATCTACTCTCCCCAGCGACAGCTCCTCCTCGATATCAGACGGAGTCGGATTCTTAGGGGTATTAGATGCCTCCTGCAAAACAGAGTCGGGAAATTCTGTAACTAAGCCGTATCGGCGAATAATACCAAGTGTAGCAACTGCCGGGTTCTCAGGATTGCCGAGAACCTCTGTAATCCTCCCGTAGTGCTGGCCGTTTTGTTCATATGAGTACTCAACCACTACCTTCATGCCAAATGGAGCGCCATTAAAATGACGTCTCTTGACAAAAATTTCGTTGCCGATTTCCGGGTCGCGGCGGTCAAGCAAGACTACTCCTCCGGGACCAGCCTCATTAAGAACTCCTACATAAGTTGTTGTAATTATTTGATTCATATTAATTTTTATTTAAATACATTCCTTCCAGATCATTATCTTATAGATTAATGATATTGTCGTGTCTCGCTCTGACAGTATTTTAAACAAAATAACCTCATTTTTTGTTAAAAAGTCAAGAACACAAAAAAGAAGCGCCTGAGCGCTTCTTAAACTTCAGACATTATTTTAGTTTTTATGCGCCTCTGCCAGCGAGGAGATAAAGAACAACTGTTAAGACAGCAAACAAAATCGCTGTAGCAGAAGTCAGTTTCTTGAGCATGGCTTCTTTGCTGCGGCCTTTAGTCTTGCCGTAAAAGGTGTCAGACCCTCCGCTGATGGCTCCCAAGCCTTTGGAATCGCCCTCTTGCAAGATAACCAGGCCAATCAGTGCGATACAGACGATCACATCCAAGATTGCTACTATTATGGTCAAAGTGTTCATTATTCGTCCTCCGGAGAGTTGTTCATTTTTGCTGCATCGCTTATATTAACACAACACATGTACCCTCGCAAATTTCTAATCAATACTCTCTTCAGCCAGGTCTTCAGCCAGAATTTCTTCGGATGTGCTCACAGCAGGTGACTTTGCCACCTTCTCTTTTCCTGTAATTATCCGGTAAGTATCAACCAGACTCTCGTGCAGTTTACCGGATTCATATTTGTGAAGTTTGAAAATCAGGCTGACGGTAGGTCCTAGAAGAAGCGCTGATAATATCGTGCCGATGCCGAACTGTCCTCCCATTAAATAACCGATAATTACGACCAGAACCTCCATTCCGACACGTACAATCCCGACGTCAAGTTTTGTCGCTCTTTGTAATAACAGCATGACGCCATCTCTCGGACCTGCGCCTAACTGCTGACTTAAATAGAAGTACATGCCGTAAGCTAAAGCAATATTGCCTACCACCAGCATGATGATTTTCAGTATGATTGAATCCGGAGTAGGGAATATTTGAAGATTAATAAGCAAGTCTGTAAACAAGCCTATAAAAATCATATTCAGAACTGTAGCCAGGCCGGGAACAATTTTAAAAGCTGAGCTTACAGCTATAAACAAGAGACCCACTACTTGAGAAGCTTGCCCAATCGTCAAAGGTGTCTGGAATGAGATACCCTGATGCAAAATACCCCACTGATTCAGCCCCAGATCAGAATTCAGGAACAAGACCGATCCCAAGGCAAAAAGGAAAAATCCGAACATTTCCCAAAATATTTTCTTTCCATATGTGACAGCTAAGCTCTTATTTCTACTCATTAATATCCTGCCTTATTTTGTTAGATGTGCCTATTACCCTTAGTACTAAACGGACAATGTATAAATGATACGGCTAATCCAAATTTTTAGCCAGTTAAGTATTGACCTGCAAATGAATAGCGGCCGTCTTCGAGGGACGACCGCTTGTCATGTCTGCCTGACTCTGCCCGGTTCTATCTCAAAATGGCTATTCTGACAGCACGCCTACTACAGTGGCTTGTGAAAGCACATCCGTACCATGGGGAGAGAGGTCCTTGATCTCCTCGCTGTAATCCCGGCCGGCCATAAACTGACCATCTGCATGAGTGCCTCCCTGCCATGCAGGTACATCAGTGACATCATAGACGACCCCGTCAACTGCAATATACGCCGCTCTTCCGTCTTGACCGTCAAATTCAGCCAGTTCTTCCAAGGTGAAGGTTCTCGGCTCTGTATCTGCAGTGTCACTCCCGGTCGGCTCTGCTCCGTTGCCTCCGCAAGCATTTAAGAGCAATGCAACAGTCATAATTAAAACGATCAAGGCGAGCTGCCGGATCTGAAATTTTCGTTGATCAGCATAAATCGTTCGTTCTTGAAATTTTTCCATTTCGCTTTCCTCAAACGGCTTCACCGTGCGTTCAGCGCAATATGAAGAACAATTGCTATGGCTGTCAATACAGCGATCGTGCGATGCACGTACAGCCAAGCCGATTTTTTCCTTTTCTTATAATAATGTCCATATATTCCTAGTAACCCGTTTGCCACTAATAATGCTGCAGCTATCAATCCTGTTCTCGATACCCATCTGTATTGCACTTGAATCAGCAAATGAGTAATCAATACGATGGTAGTAAATAAGGCGAAAAACCGATGATACTTAACAATAAACCTTTGTACTTTAGTATAGTTTTTTCTGAAATCTGATTCTTTATCCAATTTGGATATCCATTTGCGGTAAACAAATTTGACTACATAATTCAATAGTGTGATAACCAGTCCGGCGACTATCAGCCAACCAAATAAATTGCCATAATCTCTCATGTAAGCTCCATTCATCGTGTCATTTGCCGGCAATTTATTCTCCACTACAGACTAAACTGTGGCATTTCTTAAGTCAGTCGGAGATCTCCTCTGCAGACTAAACTGCGGCATTTTTTAAGTCAGCCAGAGATATTAGGAACAGATAAATTATATAAGTGATGAGATAATGCACGGTAACGTGCAATACCAGGCCGGACCGATACACGCCGGACTATCCGCTGTAAAGACTTGGCGTTACACTATCTTCCCTTTGTCACAGCCTAAGGTCCTGCCTGCCCTCAAACAAAGAAAAATGCGGTCTTAATCGTCAGTGAATATCGTCGCGGACATTTGACAAAATTGATCTGTGAGTATACTATAATTTGGCATGTGCGCCAGTAGCTCAATTGGATAGAGCGTCTGACTACGGATCAGAAGGTTCCGGATTCAAGTTCTGGCTGGCGCGCCAGAGAAAACTCCTGCGATTTATATCACAGGGGTTTTTCATTTTTTTAAGCCTGCTGTCGACAGTCAGATTTTAATTTCGAGTTCGACAGGACAATGGTCACTGCCCATGACATCTGCGTGAATAGATGCCGAAACAAGATTATTCTTCAGGCAGTCAGAAACAAGGAAGAAATCAATTCTCCAGCCTGCATTTCTCTCTCTTGCTCTGGTAATATAGCTCCACCAGGTATACGCCTCTTCCATATCGGGATAAAAATGGCGGAACGAATCTATAAAGCCGCTATCCAAAAGCTGCCCGAACTTTTCCCTCTCTTCATCGGTGAAGCCGGCGGTTTTTCGGTTTGCAGCAGGATTTTTAAGATCGATTTCCTTATGGGCAACATTGAGATCGCCACATACTATTACGCTTTTTTTCTCTTTGAGCGTCAAGAGATACTCTCGGAAAAGGTCTTCATAGTACATGCGTTCTTTTAAGCGCAGCAACTCTCTCTTAGAGTTTGGAGAATAAACATTAACAAGATAAAATTCCGGATATTCCAGAGTCAGTACTCTGCCTTCCTTGTCGAATTCATCAGCACCCAGCCTGCGCGAAACGGACAGCGGTTTATCCTTGACTAAAGTCAGGGTACCGGCATATCCTTTCCGATCAGCACTATGCCAATATGCAGTATAGGGGGAGAAATCAAAATCAATCTGATCCGGCATCGTTTTGATTTCCTGAAGACAGATATAGTCTGAGGAGTTGCCGGCCAGATATTGAGGAAAGTTCTTGCCTATTACTGCCCTCAAGCCGTTCACATTCCATGATTGAAGTTTAAGTGTCATATTAATTTCCATGCAGGAGACCCGCAAAATACCTCCAAAGATTTCTGTCGTCAAGTCAAAAAATTATTATTGGAAATAACAGCTATCTGACATACTACCTGACTCTGCCAATTCAGACCAGCCAGACTGCAGCCATATGATGCAAATAACAAAACTTTCTTCGGACTACAATGAATCTACATGTCCTTGACCAGATTTGCGAGTTCACTTTCCACCTCAGAAACTGTTAAAACATTCATCAGACGTGGTCGCAAAGCAGATACGCCGGGCAAACCTTTAGTATAAAAAGCAAGCTGCTTTCTCATTTCCCGCACTGCCTGTTCTTCACCAAGAAGTTCCACCATGCCGCCCAAATGCTTCATAACCGTCATCTGCCAAAGCGAAATTTTCTTCATGCTCACGGGATCTTTAATCATTGTTCGCAGAGCCGTGTCACGACCGGCTGTGCTCATAGATTCTCTCTCAGCATCACTGTCTGATTTACACTCTGTTATGCTGACTTTTCCATCGATGATGCCTTTGGCTTTACCATTGATGATGCGTTTGGCTTTACCATCGATGATGCGCCTTTCTTCCCCGGCTATGTTCCGGCAGCTTTTGTCTGCCGTTTCTGCATCAGCAAAATACTCTATGATGTCAGAGAAGATCCAGGGATTGCCGCGAGCTGCCCGCCCTATCATGAAACCGTCAGCCCCGGTGGCATCTGCCATCCTTCGCACAGACTGAGGTGAGATCAGATCTCCATTGCCGATAACAGGAATACGTACAGCTTCCTTGACCTCGCGTATGACATCCCAGTCCGCTTTACCACCGTACATTTGCACAGCCAGACGCGGGTGCACGACTATACCGGCAACACCGCTATCTTCAATTCGCTTCACAAAAGCAGATAAGTCTCTCATTTTCTCATTGCAGCCTGAGCGTATCTTGACAGTCACCTTCTTGCCGTAATCCTGCGTGGCTAATACTGCAGCTCTGCACAAGTCTATAGCCAGATCCGGCGTATCAAGCAGTGCGGACCCTGCACCCGTCTTAACAACTTTCTTGACGGGGCAGCCAAGATTTAAGTCAATAAAGGATACTAGATTGAAGTCAGGCAGCTCAAGGATATGCCTGATAGCGTAGTCGACATCCTGCGGCTCCGAAGAAAACAGCTGGATGGCAACCCGCCTCTCA
>DCDV01000018.1:6216-19393 GCA_002316595.1 Mageeibacillus sp. UBA1046 | reverse complement strand
CCGTTACTGTCCAGCCGGCGCCCTGCTCCTGACAAAGCAAGCGGAAAGGCCAGGCAGTTGTACCGGCTATTGGCGCCAGAACCAGATTACTGTCCATATCACACCCGGCATAAGATATCGGCCGGATAATTTTCTCCGTCATATGTTCTAAAATTTCTTTTACCATAATTCTGCCAGGATACTTACAAACATTGGTTTTCATGATAAACTAAAACATCAAAAAAAAAGAATCTTCCTAAAAATTTTATATCAGAAGATTAACTGGTGGGGATTTTATGGCAAAACTATATTTTCGCTATGGAGCTATGAACTCAGGTAAGACGACATCCTTGATGCAAGTCGCTTTTAATTACGAAGAACGAGGCATGGACGTAATCATACTCAAACCAAGCTCCGATACTAAGGGAGACGATGTCATAGTCAGCCGACTGGGTATGAAGCGGAAAGTTGATGCTCTGGTGTCTGAACATGAAGATATGCGGGACATTGTCAATAAATTCAGCAAGATCAAGGAGATATCTTGCGTGCTGGTTGATGAGGCTCAGTTTCTAACCGGTTCTCAAGTAAATCAATTACTCCGAGTAGCAGTGCTTTATGACATTCCAGTCATCTGCTATGGATTAAGGACTGACTTTAGCTGCAATGGTTTTCCGGGCAGTATTAAGCTTCTGCTGCTGGCTCACTCGATTGAGGAACTTAAGACTATCTGCCGCTGCGGGAGTAAAGCGATCTTCAACGGCAGAAAGCGAAACGGTAAGTTTGTTTTCAGCGGTGATCAAGTCGCTATTGACGGGGAAGACGAAATCTCCTATGAGTCGCTCTGCGGCAAGTGCTATGACGAAGAAATGGTAAGTTCTGTCATGTCAGATAAAAGCGACTCTAATACTCCATGCCAATGTGAGGACGCTGAGCTTTGCGATAGATTAGATTGTCACTAACCTTGGTGAGGTAACACCGACGCCGATCCATGCCAACAGTTCCAATTTTCTCTGCGAAATGAGAATTAAAAAACCCGACTCTATTGAGTCGGTTTCTCTAAATTTGTCTCAGTTTAAAACCGGACATAGATAATTATTTTATCCTAATCGGAAAGTTTGTGAACAAATAGTCCTGAACGCAGCTTGGGCTCAAACCAGGTTGACTTGGGCGGCATTATCATCTCAGCGTCAGCGATGTCCAGCAGCTCGTCCATTGTCGTCGGATATAAGGCGAAAGCAACAGCTTCCCCGGCATCAACCCGATCCGCCAGCTCCTGCAGACCGCGGATACCGCCGACAAAGTCAATCCTCTCATCAGTTCTGGGATCTTCTATCCCCAGGACCGGTGCCAGCAGGTTCTGCTGCAGCACCGAGACATCGAGGTTGTCAATAGGGTTCTTGTCCTGATAGAGTTCAGGCTTTGCTGTCAGTTCATACCAGCTGCCATCGAGATACATGCCGAAGTGTCCTTTGGCCTGAGGCCTGAAGGGCAGATCACCGCTTTGCTTTTGCATTGTGAACTTATCCTTAAGCGCCTGCAAAAATTCTGCAGGTGATAAATTATTAAGATCTTTTACTACCCGGTTGTAGTCCATGATGTAAAGGTCTTCATCCGGAAAGAGCACAGCCAGGAAATAGTTGAATTCAGCTTCGGGACCGGCGTCTGGGTACTGCTCACGGCGTTTCTCTGCCACTTTAGCGGCTGATGCGCTTCTGTGATGGCCGTCTGCAATATAAAGAGCATCAACCTGCTTGAACGTTTCGGCAATCTCCCGGATCAGATAATCCTCAGAGATTACCCAGAAGAAGTGGCTGATAGCGTCTTCGCTGGTAAAGGCTGCGGCAGGCTTATTGTGTTTGATGAAATCGTTCAGCAGCTGCTCAATCTTCTTTTGCTGCCTGTAAGCCAGGAAGACAGGCTCAGTGTTTGCATCACAGGCATCAAAGTGATTGATCCGGTCGACTTCCTTAACCTCTCTGGTGAGCTCATGTTTTTTGATCTTATTATTCAGGTATTCGTCTACAGAGAAGGTCGCAACCAGCCCTGTCTGCACTCTGCCGTCCATAATCTGGCGATAGATATAAAACATGGGCTTTTCATCCTGTACCAGAACACCGTCTTCTTCCATCTGCACAAGAGTTTCAAAGGCCTTGGCGTAGACCTGAGGATCATAGGAATCGACATCGTCCGGCAAGCCGATCTCAGATCTGGTCACATAGAGAAAACTGTCCGGGCTGTCTGCCGCCATAGCTTTAGCTTCTTTGCGGCTCATGACATCGTAGGGTAAGACAGCTACTTTCTCTGCTTTGCCTTCTGCCGGTCTCAGTGCTTTAAAGGGCCTGACAACAGCCATTATAAATTCTCCTTCACGATCGCCACGATCTCATCTCCGATACGTGCCTGAGCTTCCGGAGTCGCACCGCCGATATGAGGTGTCAGGGTGATATGGGGGCAGGACAATAACCTTTGATTCGTGGGAGGCTCTGTAGCAAAGACGTCGCCGCCTGCTCCTCTCAGCTTGCCTGCTTCAATCGCGTCAACCAGGGCGTCTTCATCGACAATACCGCCGCGGGCACAGTTAAATATGTAAGCGTCTTTCTTCATCATCGCTATCTCTTCTGCGCCGATTTCCGGTTTGCCGTTGACGTTGGAGGGAATGAGAAGCGCCAGGAAGTCCGCTTCGCGCAAAACCTCTTCTTTGCTCTTTCTCTTCGCAATTACTGCTGCGGGGATATCCGGCTGCAAGTCATGAAAGATGACTTTCATGCCCAGAGCAATTGCAATATCTCCCAGACGCTGACCGATCCTGCCATATCCTATCAGTCCCAAAGTCTTGCCTTGCAGCTCACAGCCCGGATATTCCTTCTTCAGCCATTTACCTTGGCGCATTGTTGTAGTCGCGTCATAAATGTGGCGGCAATTAGCCAGCATGTGTGCCAGCACCAGTTCCGCCACGGCATTACTGGAAGCTGCCGGTGTGTTCCTGACCATGATGCCCTTGGACTCGGCGTAATCTACATTGATATTATCCACGCCGACACCGCCGCGGATAATTAGTTTCAAATTCCCGGCTGCTCCGGCGTCAATCTCGGGATTTCGCAGCTTGGTCGCACTGCGCACGACAACAGCGTCAACTTCAGCCAGTCTCTGCAGAAGGGCTTCACCTTCATATTTATTGGTATCTACTTCGAAGCCTGCTTCCTGCAGTGCTTTTTTTGCTTGATCTTCTATGCCGTCATTGGCAAGTATAATCTTCATCTTAGGCCTCCAGACCGAGGATGTCTTCAATATTAGCCAGGAGATCCCGGAGATCAGCTTCCGTGCATTCCGCCATGTTAGCAATCCGGAAAGTGATGTCCTTGTACTTGCCATAACCATTACTGATGGTATAGCCGCGTTCACCCAGCTGTTTATTGAGATCGGCAAAATCAAAGCCGATAGTGTTATTAATGCAAGTTACCGTATTAGAACGGCATTCCGGTGCAGCAAAGAGAGAGAAGTGCTTCTCTGCCCATGCTCTGAGCATGTCCGCCAGCTTAGCATGCCGGTCAAAACGATTCTCAATACCTTCCTGATTGACAATCTTGTCAAGCTGGTAATCCAGCGCGAACATATGCGACAAAGACGGAGTGGAAGGATATTGGTAATTTTTCTTCACTTGCTCATAGAGCTTGACTATATCCAGATAAAAGCCTCTGAATTCGTTTAGTTTAGCAGCTTCATAAGCACGTTCAGAGACGGAGCACAAAGACATTCCCGGGGGCAGACCAAGACACTTCTGAGTAGAGGTAATACAGATATCAACACCCCAATTGTCTACTTCAATTTTTGCTCCGCCCAATGACGATACAGCATCAACCAAAAACAACACGTCATCATATTTTTTAATTACTTCGCCTATCGCCTGTACCGGATTCATGATTCCAGATGAGGTTTCATTATGCTGCACGGTCACAACATCATACTTTCCGGTCTGCAAAGCTGCCTCAACCATTTCAGGCGTTGTGGGCTGTCCGGGTTCTGATGTAAATTTGTCTGCTTCAATGTTGTTATATTGCGCAATTTCGTACCAACGATCACCAAAGGAGCCGACAGAGAACACAGCGGCTCTCTTCTTCGTACAGCCACGGATAGCTGCTTCCATCAGGCCCGTGCCTGACGATGTAGAGAGAACAATTGTACTCTCTGTGAACATCAACTTTTGCAGGTTTTCGGAGATGCTTTGCTGAAGATTGGTAGCGTCTTTTGAGCGATGCCCAATCATCGGCATGGCCATCTTGGCTAGTACGTCCGGAGCAACTTCAACTGGTCCGGGAATAAATAGTTTCTTGTGCATACGGCCTCCTTGTATATTTATGTCTGCCTGAGATTAGATCCTCAACCAGCATATTATGATATTTCTTGCCCCTCTAACAGCAAAAAATAATACGGCTATTCTATCAATTCAAGTATGATTACTCAAGAGCACAGAAGTATCTTTATGCATTAAACGCTAATATTAATACCTCAACTCTATTTTTTAAGACATATTAGCAATCAAACAGAGGCTGCAGGTGTCAGAATCCCGGAAGACATAATGAGATTCGCGGTTAACAAGAGTTTTGCTAAAATAATATTTACTGCATACATACGTCCCTGAACGCAAAATGCACCGGATTTTCGCTAGCCGGGCAATGACGGACATGCGTCATATCAATAATCATCTTTGCCGCGACAGGGCATTTTTTCGCATTGGAACCAATTCCGCCGCCTCAGCGTCTAAGTTATAAGAACAGCAAAAACGCTATCAAGCTCCGGCGAAGACGCAGCGGATAACGAAAACACAGATAAAGCAGAACTTTACGTACAACACAAACTTACTAAGAGGATAAAAAAATGAAACAATTCAGAAAACATAGTACGATCGTAATTTCCCTGCTGCTGGTAATCTCCATGCTGGCAGCTGGATGCGGATCTCAATCTAATGGCAAAGATCCCGATGGCAGCGAGACCACAGCTCCCGATGACAACTCCGAGGTAATCGAGTTTGCGGAAGCAGTACCGAACCTTGACGCCTCCGGCGCTAAAGCTGACCCCGCTGTACAGGCAGCCTGTGAAAAATTGGGCGACGCTGTCCGACAGAGCGGCAACAAGATAATCGCGGAGATAAATGAAGATAACTTTGTCTTCTCGCCCCTTTCTTTCTATCTTGCTTTCGCAACTATATACAACGGCGCTAACGACGAAGGCGCTGAAGAACTGGGACAGCTGCTTCTTGGCTCAAGCGGTCTGGACCGGGAGCTTTTGAACAAGGCCAGCGGTGTGCTGATCAGAGAGCTCACCCAAAATGAAGATTTTAAAGTTGAAGTCAATACCTTGCTGGCGGGCAGAATGGATTATGAGTTCTCCGCTGAATTTCTTCAGGCAGCGGCAGATTACTATGAAGCAACAGGCGTGAAAGTAGACTTCACCAGCCCGGATGCCCTCGCCTTGCTTAATGAGTGGACAAAGTATAAGACCAATGGTCTGATTGACCCTCTGTTCCCCGAAGACTATGAGTTCGATGAATTCACAGCCATGGTCCTGATTAATACAGTCTACCTGCTGGCCGAGTGGGAGAACACCTTTGATCCCAATAATACCTTTGACCAAACCTTCAATGGCGCAGACGGCACTTCAGAAGTCAAGATGATGAACAGAAGATCAATGATGGACTATGCCAGGACAGATCAGTATCAGATGGTATCGCTGCAATATAAGGGAGGGGCAATGATGAACCTCTATCTGCCCGAGTCCGGAGTTACCCCCAAGGAAATCCTGCTCTCACAGAGAGAAGACAGCACCGGGAAAGCAGACGTACAATTGACCTTGCCCAAGTTTGATATGGCCAGCCAAATCGGACTGATGGAGATGTTGAAAAAGCTCACTCCAAGCATTCTGGAACCCGACAGTCTGAAAGATCTGATGACTGTCAATGGTGAACCGGCCGTTGACCTTTTCGTCAGCGACAGTTTTCAGAAGGCCAGGATCATAGTAGATGAGAAAGGCACCGAAGCCGCAGCTGCTACCGCATTAGTCGTTGGTGTCACTTCTGCCGGACCCGGAGATATGATCATACTTAGCTTTGATCGTCCCTTCGCCTGGGAGATTGTCTATGACAATGTGCCTCTCTTCAGCGGCGTAGTCAGCAATCTGCCTTAAGTCTTAAGCCCAACCCGGTTATTGCTCAAATCCCACCGGCAGAGCTGCCGCACCGCAGCTCTGCCTTTTTTTTGTTCTAAGAGTTTGTTCTAAAAAGCGGTTAATTCCCACCTGCATCCACTAATGCACAGATAAAAACTGAAATTTTATCTAATTTCTAGTTAATTAGTATGATTAAATTATTTATGAAAAGAAGTCTTCTTATCCTATAATATGTTTGGTGTGTAATTTGACAGTGGTTAAATACCCATAAGATTTTAAGTTCAGATTATAGATAAATATTGCAAGGGCAACTCATGGCCTTTGCGAAAAAATAATATCGGAGGTCTATATAAATGAGAGGTTGGCAATTTACCAAAACTTTTGAACCAATCGTATTGATTGAGAAGGAAGATCCTAAGGCTACTCCCGGTCATGTAGTAATTGACATTAAGGCATCAGGTCTGTGTCACTCAGACGTTGCTGCAATGAATGATCCGGGCTGGATGCCCCTGTTCCCGAACGGTCCGGTCTTTTTCGGTCATGAATTTGCCGGAGAAGTTATCGAAGTCGGTGAAGGCGTTACTAATTTAAAGGTTGGCGACCGTGTCGGTGTCAATCCTTTGGATCGCTCTACAGGTCAAGCATCAGGTTACCACTATGACGGCGGCTATGCTGAAAAGGCACTTGTTCCCGCTCACCAGTGCGTCATCATCCCTGAGGGAGTTTCCTATGTAGAAGGCGCCGCTGCAACTGATGCCGGACTTACTTCTTATCGCGCTCTGTTTACGATCGGTGAAGCCAAAGAAGGTACCAAGCTCGGTATCGTTGGCGTTGGCGGTCTCGGTCAATTCGCAGTTATGATGGCAAATATCAAGGGCTGTGAAGTATACGGTGTTGATAACTCAGCGGAAGCTCGTGAACTGGCTAAAGAAATCGGTTGTAAAGAAGTCTTTGCGGACGTCAGAGATATGGCTCACATTGGCTGTGACGTTATAGTCGACTTTGCCGGTTATGGTGAAACTACTACCGGCGCACTCGCAGCTGTTGCACCTCGCGGCACAGTAGTAGTAGTCGGCATGGGTATTCTGGAGACTAAGGTTAATACTTATGACCTGATTACCAAGGAACAGCGCCTCCTGGGCAGCAACGGCGGTACCGTGGAAGATCTCAAGGGCGTGTACGACTGCTTCGCTACCGGAAAAATGAAGCCACTATTGGAGACAATCCCCTTTGAGAAAATCGACGAAGGTCTGGAAAGACTTAAGAGACATGAAGTCAAAGGCCGCTTAGTAGCAGTATTTGACAAATAAGAAAAATTAGCAATTAAACTTGATTTCTAATTAGGTTGAAACCTTAATTTCTTAAAGTAAACTCAATATTAATTGCAAAGGCCCCGTTCTGAAGAACGGGGGTCTTTCTTGTTTCAGCACAACAGGGTCTATCATGCTTCTTTGCTTTGCCGGATCCTAGATGACTGCACAAAGTTACTGGGCCTTGAACTCAAAATCAACTAATAAGCGTCTTCACATAAACAGTAATAAGACCTGTTAATGGTTTCTTCGTTACCTCAAATATTATTCTTTGACCGCTGCGGGGCAAATAGGTATTCTTAAGGGAGTTATCTTTCCGGAGGCTGCGTGCACAAAATCGAGGAAGCTTTCTAATTACGGCCGGCAGCTCACAGACAGAATAGCAAAGACTTATTAAGTCAATTAATTGATTGGTTGGAGGTGGTCCAATGAAAAAAGTTTACACAGGCAAGACCAAGGACGTTTACGATCTGGAAAACGGCAATTATTTACTCCAGTTTAAAGATACGGTCACAGGCAGCGAGGGTGTATTTGATCCCGGAGCTAATACTGTCGGCTTGACGATCGCCGGCATCGGCCAGCTCAATCTGGCAGTAAGCACCATGTTTTTTGAACTCCTGGCTGATCAAGGCATCGCTACTCACTACATATCCTCTGAGCCGGAAAAGGGCCAGATGACAGTAGTGCCGACCACTGCCTTTGGTCAAGGCGTTGAGGTCATCTGCAGATATCGCGCTGTGGGCAGTTTTTATCGCCGCTACGGCAAATATGTGCAAGAAGGTGATCCGCTCGACGCCTATGTCGAAGTGACTTTAAAGGATGACGACAGAGATGATCCCCTGATTACGGCAGAGGGGCTGGAAGCTCTGGGCATCATGGACCACGCCCGCTTCAATGAACTGGTTGAGCTGACCCGTAAGATCACCAAAGCAGTCTCTGACAAAATTGCCGGCAAGGGTATGGAGCTATACGATATCAAGTTTGAGTTCGGCTTATCGCCGCAGAATGAACTGCTGCTGATAGATGAGATATCTTCCGGGAACATGCGCGTATATAAAGACGGTGCATCCGTCAAGCCTGAGGAATTGTCCCAGCTCCTGCTGGAAGATTATACTGCTTTATAATTATCAGATAACAATTGACAAAGGCGGTATTTCATCGCCTTTTATCTATAAGGGGAGGACCTGAGATGCGTTTATCAAGAGATTATTTTTTTACACTGAGGGAAGACAAAAGCGACGAAGAATCTGAAAGCTCAAACCTGCTGGTGCGGGCCGGCATGATTAAAAAATCCTCTGCGGGTCATTACATGATGCTGCCCTTAGGACTCAAGGCCGTCCGTAATTGCGAACGCATTGTGCGCGAGGAAATGAATGCCATTGATTCTTTAGAAGTCGTTATGCCGGCCCTGATCCCGGAAGATGTATATATTGAATCCGGACGGCGTGAGACATTCGGCAAGAGCATGTTCACTCTGCGTGACCGCTTCGACAGACCTTATGTACTGGGGCCAACGCATGAAGAGCTGTTCGCCGCTGCCGCCAAAATGAAGATCAAATCCTACAAGGATCTCCCCTTTAGTCTCTATCAGTTCCAGAGCAAATACCGTGACGAACCTCGTCCTCGCTTTGGCCTCATCAGGGTGAGAGAGTTCACCATGAAAGACGCCTATACCTTCGACCGCGACTTGGCCGGCCTTGACGTTGCTTACGAAAAAATGTTCCAGGCCTATATAAAGATCTTTGACCGCATGCATCTGGACTATGTCATCGTGACTGCCGACACAGGAGTCATGGGCGGCCTTCTCTCTGAGGAATTCCAGGCACTGTCTCCGATCGGCGAGGATATCCTGGTCATAGACGAGGAAAAAAATTACGCCGCCAATATTGAAGTCGCTCCCTGCCCTCTCATTGGCGAACCCGATACAGAAGAGATGCTGCCCTACAAAAGAATTTATACCCCCAACGCCCGCACCATTGAGGACGTAACCACCCATTTGGGAATGCCGGTAAAAAAGTTCGTCAAGACAATGATCTACAATGTCGACGGCAACCTGGTCGCTGTCTGTGTGCGCGGCGACCGCGATGTCAATGAAACCAAGCTGCGCAAGCTGATCGGCGGTTTCGAAAGCCAGCTCGCCACAGCCGAAGAGGTCAGAGAGGCCACCGGTGCCCCCATCGGTTTTGCCGGTCCCATCGGCATCAATGTCCCTGTTTATGTCGATCAGGAGATCAGTCTGATGAGAAATTTCATCACGGGAGCAAACGAAGGCGATTATCATTTCGTTAATGTGAACCTGGATGACTTCAAGATGGAGGAGATGGCCGACTTGCGCATGATAGCACAGGGAGACCGCTCGATTAAAGGCGGATATGTCCATTTCGCTCACGGCATTGAAGTCGGCAACACCTTTAAGCTGGGCACCAAATACGCTGAAGCAATGGACCTGTACTACACTGACGAAAACAATGAGCGTCAGCCTGTTTACATGGGCAGCTACGGCATCGGCCCCGCCCGCTGCATGGCAGCGATTGTCGAGCAGAATCATACAGATAACGCCATTTTATGGCCTAAGGAGATTGCCCCGGTACAAGTAGCCATAGTTATTGTCAACACTAAAGAGGCAGACCAGCTGGAAGCCGGAGAAAAGCTCTATGAGCTCTTTAAGCAGCAGGGTTATGACGCCTTGCTGGATGACAGAGACGAGAGAGCCGGCGTCAAGTTTAACGATATGGAATTGATCGGAGCCTTCATCCGCATCACAGTCGGGCGCGACCTGAAGGATGGCAAGGTCGAGCTGAAAACTCTGGATAATGATGAAGCTGAGATCCTGCCGCTTGACCGGGTGGCAGCCCGCGTCGCTGAAATCTATCGCAAATAGGCACCGGGACCAATTTTATGGACGATCAAGTTTTAATATTCAGCGGCAGCAGATTTGAGGCGGATCTTGCCAAAGGATTGCTGGAGAGCAACGATATTTTCTACTTTTTAACCAGCGAGCACGGAGCAGGCTTCGTTATCAGAGCAGGCGATATTTTGGAGCAATATTTTATATATGTAAATACCGGGGACCAAGACCGCGCTGAAGAGATTCTGGCAATCCTGAAGCAAAAATAGTCTTCTAAGTCACAACTGCCTTATGGCAGGCACAACCCTTGTCCGCATACTATAACCTGCCATATGGATCCGCAAACAACGGTGACATCGGTTTTGAGCAGGCATAACCCTTGTCTGGGGATACTATACGGCATTACATCGTCTGGCTGGCTTTCATAGTGTTAGTCTCAGGCATTTAGAACATCTGCCATTGTGTAGAAACCCGGATCTCTGTCAGCTAAAAATCTGCCGGCTTTAATTGCACCCAAGGCAAAGATTTTATTAGATCCTACAGAGTGTCTGATTTCCAGAACCTCATCCTGACCAAAAAAGAAAACACTATGATCTGAAAATACGCTTCCTCCTCGAAGAGATGAGATTCCGACTTCATTTTCATCTCTGGAATCATAGTGGCCGCTCCGGCCGGGTAAGGGCTTAAGCTTACCGCCCCTGCCTTCATTGGCAGCCTGGAAAAGCATCAGGGCTGTTCCGGAAGGAGCATCAGCCTTGTTCCTGTGGTGGCTCTCCACTATTTCTATGTCAAAGTCAGCCAATGACCCGGCAAGAAGCTCAACCATCTTTTCCATCATATTAATACCAACAGACAGATTGTCGGACTTGAGAATAGGTAAATTCTTAGCAGTTTTCCTGATTTTCTCCTCCTCTGCTTCTGAATAGCCTGTAGCACAAAGCACCAGAGGAGTTAACGTTTTCTTGCCATAGGCTAAAATCTCATCCAGAGCCGCGGGCAGAGAAAAGTCTATCAGGACATCAGCCAGCTTGTTTTCCGGTAAGGCATCGACAACAGGGAAAGAGGCTTGGCCAGCTTTAACGGCAGCCTGATCTGAAGCCTTTCTGTCAAAACCCAGGACTATTTGGAAATCCTGATCTTCCTCAGCCAGATTAGTTATGGCTCTGCCTAGAGACCCACAGGCACCGGCTAGAATTATCTTCATAAAATATCACCTGCTTCCTTAAATATTTTCCGTAATTTACTTTATAGCGTTTGCCGAGGAGATCGCTATTCGGCCAGAATTACTTCAAAGTTACTTTCATAATAGCGATCCTCGATATCCTCTTCGCCATACAGATATTGACCGTCTACGGTATAACCCGAGTAAGATACTGTGTTCATAATCTTGACGCCTTCAATTACCGCTTCATAATCTTCTTGAATTTTTGCGATCAGAAGCGATAATTCAGACAGGTCACTCATCTCAACTGCCGGTCTGGCTGCTACGAAGGCCGCAGACACCAAGGCCTTTTGATCCAGCGCGCCGTTGATACGTCCCGGCGCCGAAATGCGAATCTTCAGCCTGACTCCTACTACATTGCCGTTTTGAACAATCATCTCGTGTTGCGGCGGAGTGTAGCCTTCACTGGTTACCGGATCACCGTCTTCATCTCGCCAGCTGCCATCCGTGTCCAGCCGGTAACCGCTATCGCTGCCGGATCTGTAGAGCATTTCATTGACATTTTCCACATACTCTTCTACTGAAATCTTTTCACCTCGGTGCAGCGGAAACTGAGCCAGATCATAGATTGGCGGCAGAGCGCTGGAGAGCAGAAACAAAGATGCCGTGATGGCTGCCGCCCAGCGCCAGACTGCCGTGCTCTTTATTGCATAGCTGTTTTCTTGCTCCCAGAGGAGAGCCTTGCCCTCGGCGCTGTTGCGCCTGGACCTGGCCATATTAATGAAATTCAAAATTATAATATTAAAACCCATGCCTTCAGCGAAAACCTGAAAGGTGCGTTTATATGAATCCTTAAGCGGCAGCTTTTTGCCGTTGTCGGTTCTTAAGACCAGGCCGATGACAGCCTTGCCCGGTGTTGTCCCGATAAAAGAGATCATGAGCGGTTCGAGAATCAACATTAAAGCCATGACAACCATGGAATCAAGATACAGCAGGAGCAGACTGCGGATTATCTGGCCACGCAAATGAACCATGCTGATATAAGTCCAGATCAGGTAATAGACAGTCCAGTCGAGCACTCTGGCCAGAAAACGGCGGCCGGGATACGGAACAGGCGACGTTGTCCTCTTCCAATCGACATTGCGATGGAGCAGTTGCTGAAACCAGTTGAGATTTTCCTGCTTGACTGTGGAATTAATATTTTGCTTTTCCAAAATTACCTCCGGTTTTCTGTCTGATCAGGCTAGGAGATACTGTCAATATTCTAAAGGCCGGGCTCGCAGAAAGCTGACAATAGAATTGCCGCCTGCTCTATGTTCGCTTCCAGGTTCTGGGCGAAAAGAGAACCATAATGGGAATTATCTCCAGGCGCCCCATGATCATGCCTATGCTTAGAGTAACCTTTGACAGCACAGACATGCCGCCGAAGTTGCCTGTGGGACCGACAAGATCGAACCCGGGGCCAATATTGTTGAAGGTAGCCGCTACAGCTGAGAACGCAGTAAGAAAGTTTGGCGCGTTCAGGGAAACAAGCAGCAGTAAAACAACAAAAACCAGAATATAGATACTCAGATAATTGCCAACCTGATTCTTGAGCTGCGGGCTCATCGTCTTGCCTTCAAAGGTTACAGCCATGCGCCGATTCGGATTCAGGCTGCTGCGCAGTTCTGCTATGGAGGACTTGACATAGATAACAATGCGGCTGACTTTAAGGCC
>DCDV01000018.1:4960-6086 GCA_002316595.1 Mageeibacillus sp. UBA1046 | reverse complement strand
CCGGCTGACTTTAAGGCCGCCTGCCGTTGATCCGGCCATGCCGCCGACAAACATCAGGCCGAGCAAAATAATATGAGAAAACAAAGGCCAGGCATTGTGGTCTGTCACAGTAAAACCGGTCGTAGAAATAATAGATGTAACCGTAAAGAAAACATCCCGCAGCTGAACAAAAAAGTTATCGTAGACTTCTCTCGTATTTAACATGATAAGCATGACTGCCAGAGAGATAATGCTCAGATACCATCTCAGTTCCTCACTGCGGAAAACCGCTTTGAACTTACGGCTGAACAAAGCATAGTAGAGACTGAAATTGCCGGCAAAGATAAGCATGCCGAAAGCGAGAACATAGTAAAGGTAAAAACTGTCGTAAAAGGCCACTGAATTAGACTTGGTGCCAAAACCGCCTGTTCCTGCCGCTCCAAAAGCATGGAGAATAGAGTCAAAAATCGGCATGCCGCCCAAAACCAGCAAAACAATCAGAACAAAAGTCAGACCGAAGTACATCAGATATAGAACTCTGGCTGTATTGCGGACCTTCGCCTGCAGTTTGCCAAAGATCGGACCCGGTACTTCCGCCTTCATCACAAAAGCATTATCAGATTCTATACTGGGCATAACTGCCAGGACAAAAACCAGAATCCCCATACCGCCGATCAGGTGTGTGAAGGAGCGCCAGAAAAGTTGAGAATTCGGGAGCAGCTCCGGTTGTCCTAGCACGCTGGATCCGGTGGTTGTAAATCCGCTAGCGGCTTCAAAAAAAGCATCTGCCAGAGCAGGGATGAAGCCGCTTATGATGAAGGGCAGAGCGCCGAGCAAAGAAATAAGCAGCCAGGCCAGAGCTACGACTACAAAGCCTTCGCGCATATAGAAATCTTTATTATCCGGCCTTTTGCGTGTAAGGAGAAAACCGGAAGCGACACTGATGAGCATGGGTATCAGAAAGGGATATATCCCCTGCCAGCCCTCGCGATAGATTAAGGCCACTATGATGGAAGGGATCATCAAGAGTCCGAAAACCAGAATAATCCAGCCCAGAACATAGCGCACTATCTTGTAATTCACAGCCTAGCCTTCCTGCAAAATATCTGCTATATCTTGGAAATTCGGTTCTGTCGTGACGATTATC
>DCDV01000018.1:4033-4817 GCA_002316595.1 Mageeibacillus sp. UBA1046 | reverse complement strand
CCCTGTCATTGCCCTGGATTTTGTCATCGCCTCCCGGAAAGATAATTTCGTTCTTGCGCAGAATGCACAGAATCAAAATTCCCGGCTTAGTATTTAAATCCCGCAGAGTCTTGTCACAAACTTTGCTGTCGCAGGCTACCCTGAACTGCAGGGCTTCAACCTTGCCCTCTCCGATACGGTGCAGGGATTCAATGGCGGATCCCTCAGAATTCTGAAGTGAACGGACGTAGCGGATAATATTGTCCGCTATTACTTTATTGGGTGTGACGATTGCTTGCAGTCCGGCATGCTCCAGTACTTTCAGCAGATTAGTGCGATTTACCTTGGTGATAGTGCTCTTTACTCCCTGCTGAGCGGCAAAGAGAGAAATCAGGAGATTTTCCTCATCAATGCCGGTAAGAGAAATGACAGCATCATAGTTTTGCATGCGCTCCTCGCGCAGGATCTTTTGATCAGTGCCGTCCGCAAAAACAATCTCTGCCTCAGGGTGCTCAGAAGCCAGCAGGTCCGCAATCTCTTCCTTGTTCTCGATCACCTTTATTTTGATCCTGTACTTATTGAGTCTATTGAGCAAATAACGTGTGATTCTGCCGCCGCCCACTATCAGTGCTGACCTGGGTCTGTACAGCTCGCTGTTGTTTGTGTGAAGAAAGTGTAAAATCTCCCCTGATTCACCGGTCAGGTAGAGATTGTCACCGGCAAGCAAGACGAAATTGCCGTCGGGAATAAATATCTCATCTTCTCTCTCTACTACGCCAACCAAGACATTACCATAGCCTCTGCC
>DCDV01000018.1:3267-3903 GCA_002316595.1 Mageeibacillus sp. UBA1046 | reverse complement strand
AAGACATTACCATAGCCTCTGCCGATTTCACTAAGACTCTTGCCGACCAGAATTGAGTCTTCAGCAAATATCGTCTGTACCATGAAAACGCGGGTGCCGCCAAAGTGTTCTACACTAAGTGCGGCAGGAAAGAGCAGTATATTTTCTATCTCGCGGGCTGCTTCCAGATCAGGATTGATCAGCATGTCAATGCCCAGAGATTCGCGCAGAAAATCGAACTGGCTAGAATACTCAGGGCTTCTCACCCTGCAGATAACATAACGGGCGCCGAGTTTTTTGGCTGTTATACCAGCTATGATATTAGTTTCGTCATCAGGAGTCACGGCGATGAAAATATCGCAGTCATCAACGCCTGCCTCCATCTGCACGTCCAAAAAGGAAGCGCTGCCGGCTATACCGGTAGCATCGACAGACATGATCAGGCGATCGACCTTATCTTCATCCTGATCAATCACGACAACATCATGCTGTTCGCGGCTAAGATCACTAGCCAGAACTTCACCTACCTTGCCCAGGCCGGAGATGATAATCTTCAATACTCTTACCTCTAGTAGAATATTATTAAATAAACCCTATTTTTTGAGCCTATTTTGTGTCCTCAACTGAAACCATAGCATATTAAGCCTGTTTGTACCC
>DCDV01000018.1:2666-3069 GCA_002316595.1 Mageeibacillus sp. UBA1046 | reverse complement strand
ATTAAGCCTGTTTGTACCCTCAGAAAAACCTTCGCAAATTAGCTGAGCTTCAAAACCTCGCCTAATTTCCCGACAGCTTTATCGATGTCGGCTTTGTCAATATCTATGTGAGTTACCCAGCGCCATTCGCCATCTTCAAGCTCATTAATCAGAATCTTATCCTCAGCAAGGAGATCCGGCAGTTTGTCCAGCAGCTCTTTTTCTCTCTCAATGGTAAAGAAAACCATATTGATATCCACTCGATCGGACTTGACAGTAACCTGTTCTATCTGAGCCAGTTTCTCAGCCATATAATGCGCATTCTCATGATCTTCAGGCAGACGCTTTGGCATGTCGCGAATGGCGATTAAAGCAGGTGCCGCCATAAAGCCTGTCTGTCTCATCCCGCCGCCCAGCAGCTTGC
>DCDV01000018.1:1832-2509 GCA_002316595.1 Mageeibacillus sp. UBA1046 | reverse complement strand
ATCCCGCCGCCCAGCAGCTTGCGCCACTTACGAGCTCTCTTCACTGCGTCAGCAGACCCGGCGAAAATGCTGCCGATCGGCGCGCAGAGACCCTTGGAGACACAGACATTGACCGTATCGGTATATTGCGTGATCTCGCGGACATCAATGCCCTGAGAGATTGCAGCGTTAAAAATTCTGGCGCCGTCCAGGTGAACGGGGAGATTATGCTTCTTAGCTATTTCATAGACAGCTTTCATGGTTTCCTGCGGAACAACCTTGCCGTTGGACAAAGCGTTCTCCAGGCAGATCAGGCCGGTTTCCGGCTGATGGATATCTTCCGGTCTGATAGCGGCTTCAATCTTATCCGGCTCAGGCAGGTCGCCGTCAAAGCAAACTGTCTTCATGCTGACCCCGGCGATTACTGCTGCTCCGCCCACTTCGTGAACAAAAATATGCGCCTCGGAACCAAGGATTATCTCCTGTCCGCGCTGCGTATTAACCAGTACGCCCAGCTGATTGCCCATGGTGCCGCTGGGAACAAAGAGTGCCGCCTCTTTGCCAAGGATTTCCGCTGCTGTCTTTTCCAGTTCGTTCGTATCGGGGTCGTCATGATAGACATCATCCCCTACCACCGCCTCAAACATAGCCTGTCTCATTTCCCTGGTGGGATGGGTTACAGTATCACTTCTTAAATC
>DCDV01000018.1:1194-1706 GCA_002316595.1 Mageeibacillus sp. UBA1046 | reverse complement strand
GTTACAGTATCACTTCTTAAATCGATAAAGCCTAGTTCATTCATCAGTTTAACTCCTCATAAAAATGCTTGCGCATCACTCTTTAATATTTATGTCATAGATTACCTCTTTTAGAGAGATAACTCCAGCTTCAGAGAATAACTGCGGAGATATTACTTCAGCAGTACCTGATGCCCCGCCGCTCTCTTTCAGCAGACCGGACATTTTGCTTTTTTCAAGATAACTCCAGACAATTACTAAAAGCAGTTCCTGATGCTGTCGCCGGCTTTCAACACACCTGATGCACCACCGGCTCTTATTATTGTAAGCAGATTCGTCCCGGTTTGATTATGGCCGGTGCTATGTCAGCTAGTCCGGCCTTTGTCGTGTCAAGGAATACATAAATATGTTTTTAATGACTTTTAGAACGATATGTTCTACGATTTAGCTAAGATCAGTGGATGGTGTGCCAAAGATGCCACTGCTGCTTTGGTGGTGTCAGTCAAATGACGGAGATATTCAGCTTGAGGAGG
>DCDV01000018.1:338-1040 GCA_002316595.1 Mageeibacillus sp. UBA1046 | reverse complement strand
CGGAGATATTCAGCTTGAGGAGGCGTCCATGCTTTACTATTACAGTATCAATGAAGACAGCAAGTCAGAGCAGGTATTGACCAGTGAGCACGCGGACTGGATCCATCTGGAGGGTGCCTCAGAGGCTGAGATGCTTCAGATTGCCCGACAGTATGACTTGCCCTTGGATTATCTGACCTCAACCCTTGACCCGGATGAAGTGTCTCGCTCGGAATATTTAGAACAAGAAAGCATTAAACATCCGGTTCTTATTTTGCTTCTTTTTCCTGCACAAGATGAGGATAATACTGATAATGGAAATTTCGTCACTCAGGCAATTTCCATTATCCTCACTGCTGATATTCTTATAACTTGTGTCAAAAATAATCCTGGTTTTTTGGAAGATATATTGGCAAACCGTTTTGAACTTATAAATGACCTGGCAGATATCCATGGAATTGTTATAGAAATTGCCTGGAGAATTTCCAAATCTTTTGTACAGGCAACTAAAACGGTTAGAGTGGAGATGGATGAACTTCAGGATAACTTGCGCAAATCTACAAAAACCGAACACTTGTTAAGGCTGGCGGAATTGGACAAAAGTGTTATCTACTTAAATACTGCTCTGGAAGAGAATAAACCGGTATTAGAAGGAATGTCCGCGGCTCCGTATCTGGTACATCAAGACCAGGAAAAGGCCTGGCTGCACGATGTCCTGGTGGA
>DCDV01000018.1:0-219 GCA_002316595.1 Mageeibacillus sp. UBA1046 | reverse complement strand
TGGCTGCACGATGTCCTGGTGGAAAATTATCAGGCAGACCGGATGGCGGATCAGACCAACAAGATGTTAAAGCAGTATGATTCAACTTTTTCCAGCATTATTCAGAACAATCTGAATGTGATCATGAAGGTGCTCACATCTCTGACATTAATGCCCCAGTAGCCGGAAATAATTGTGGGAATAGTGATTATGATAGTCAGAGATGTGAGCACCTTCATG
>DCDV01000008.1 GCA_002316595.1 Mageeibacillus sp. UBA1046 | reverse complement strand
GGTTCGCTGGAGCCCCTTTTTGTCCAAAATTAAGTTTATACTCTAACTTCCCTGTTTACTGAAAAATACTCAAACATTTATCTCTTATTTTTGTCTGCCATTATGCCAGCCGGAAAATGTTAGCGACGTTCTCCTTATCAGCTTGAGGAAAATTAATATCTCTTGACTTCCGGAATATCATTTATGTCGGCCGGTAAATTGTAATCGTCATTATTCCCTGATAGTCCTTGAGTGCTTTAATGTCTCCTGACTTCCGGGATATCATTAGCTGACCGGCTGCTATTATTCTTCTTTGATCAGCTCAACGATATCCGGAAATTGTCTTCCTTGTCCCTTAAAGTGCATACCATAACCGCATAGTGAGGCATAGGAGGTGTCAAAACCGATATAACCCATGGGCAGTGGCAGCAGCTGCTGATCCGGATTATGGAGAAGTGTGCATATCTGCAAAGAATCAGGCTTTCTTGCCTGCAGCTGCTGAAGCAAGAAGTGCATGGTAAAACCGGTGCGAACAATGTCGGTGCAAAGCAAGATATTGCGTCGGAAAATATTGACGGTCGCATCCTGTCGCAGGAACAGCAGCGGAGTTTCAGATTCATCCATCTGGTAGCGGCCAATGCTGAGAAAATCAATATCGGCCGGCACTGTGATTTTGCGGAGAAGATCGCAGCCAAATACAGCAGCAGCTCGCAAATAGATCAGCAAAATAACCCCATCGGGAAAATCACGATCAATTTCCTGACCCATAGCTGCTAATCTTTCATCTATCTCACGTTTAGTGTAGCGTACCTGCTTTTCATATTCTTCAGCGGTAGGAATGCGGCGGGTCATTATCATTTCTCCTTTATTTCTTCCGGCGTAATTTCTGATTTCTCACCGGAAGCAGATGCGGATGTTTCTACCGGCGCTTATGTTATTTCCGGCGTTTATGTTTCTTCCGGAGCGGATGCTTCTTTTGGCGCGGATGTTTCTTCGGGCGCAGATGCTCCTTCTGGCGCATTTGCCCAATCTTCACCGGCATCATCTGATGAGATCGAATTATTTAGAGGCTTGTTTGGCAAGCCGTTATCACTCATCATCTCACCTGCCGTGGAAAGACTGCGAATCAGGTGGTCATAATCTCGTTGAAAGATCACTTGGATATTTGTACCCGGGTAAAGCTCATTCAACAAGCGGGCCTTTTTCTTTTTTGTGCCAGTGTAGCGTTGATCCATTACTGTAAGTTCCAGATACAAATTGTAATCAGGCAGATAGAAGTCCGGGGAGAAGGCCAAAGTTACGTTGCCCTTCTCGTCCATCTCAAGCGGGAAGGTTTTTGGCTCATATATCCAGCGGATCTGATACATATCCAATACTTTGGCAAAGGGGATCTCAGAGGGATCCTTCATAATCGTGCTGAATTCCTCCCTGCGGCGAACTCGCCTGCTTTCCTCTGTGGAATTAAAGAGAAATTCGCGCGCCGTGTGATCTGTGTACACTTCGGAAATCAAATTGACAGCGGCGTCGACAGTAATCTTGCTCGTGTTAAGTGTGACATGGTAAAGAAAGGGATCCTGTTCTTCCTCACCATAGAGCACCAGCGAGTAACGTCTTGACTTCCTGTCTGAACGGGTAAGTCTTTCTCTCACCTCGCCCATAGACATTCCGGCTCGTTCAGATTGGAAACGCTGTTCCCGGACTTGAATTGGTGCTGTAATGTAGAAGTGTATGGCATGAGGATGGCTGCCGAGAAGCAGATGGGCGGAAAAACCAAGCATGACAGCATTATTGTTGTCTGCATACTTTGCCAGCCGCTCGGCCAGGAGATCACGAAAAGTAATACCTTCCGAACATTCATTCAAGAAGTATTTGGGGCTTTCATTTAGCATTTTTATATCGTTTGGGGTAGCGACATCAGCTAAAAAATAGTTCATAGCCTCATTACGGTCGAAGATCGGTATACCAAATTTAAGCGCTAAACGACGGGCAATTTCCTGGCCAAACGCTCCGCGCTGATAGGTAATCGTCATTACAGGCATTTATTCCTCCCAGCGGAACTATTACTCATGGATTTAATTATACTTTATCGCATATCATGAGGACACTTACTATTTGTCAGAAAAGAAAAACCACTCTGTCACAGATACGATGTATCAACCAGAGTGGTTATGGTGGAGACGAGGAGGATCGAACTCCTTACCTCTTGAATGCCATTCAAGCGCTCTCCCAGGTGAGCTACGCCCCCAAGCTTATGCAATTCTACGCTGCTGCACCGGTAATTGTCCGTAATACAATGGTATGGCACCACTTGCCAGCGCCAAATCAAAATATCATATTCCCTGCAAACTGTCAACAATATCAGCCGTGCTGTGCTGCAGGGTTAATTGAAAACCGAAGTGCACACTAGATCATCTGCAGTGTATTGCAAATTAGAATGTGTAATTAGTATTGCAAAGATCGTCCGTCCTGTTAACCTGTAGTTAATAAGATTTTAAGCTTTCGTTGGAAAAGGTTGTTTCCGCTATCAAATTAGAAATACGACTGTCGAATAATGCCCTGATAAGCTCGAGGGCAAAATTCATGGCAGCGCCGGGTCCTTTGCCGGTAATAATATTTCCGTCTCTGATTACCAGCTTATTCTCATGAGTTCCGACTTCAATACTATCTTCAACACCCGGATAACAAGTAAATCTTCTACCAAGTAATAAGCCGGCCTCAGCCAGGACAAGCGAGCCCGCGCAGATTGCTGCTACCAGTCCTTCCTGCTCATTTATAGTTTGCAGGGCGGTGACAATTTCTTTAGTTGCCATGAGATTATTGGCACCGGGCTGACCACCCGGTATTACAGCCAAATCTGCTTGTTTTAGCTGTTCATCGGTAAGCTCAGTAATGACCTGATCTGCCAGTACAGTGACTTTTTGTGCAGAAGTTACTTTGCGTTCTGTATTCCAGCTGCAGGTAACGACCTCTGCTCTGGCGCGGCGCAGATAATCAATGGGGATCATCGCTTCGATGAGCTCAAACCCTTCAGCCAAGAATAGAATTACTTTCTTCTTTGCCATTTTATCCCCATTCCATAATTTGCCCTTGGAGCCGTAAGACCTCCGGATCAACAGGCAAAGTCTGAAATAATGCTTGCATAGTATAGCACAGTACTGATGACACTACGGGACACAGGATACCAAGATTAATTGACCAATAGCCCAACAGTTTGCTGCTTACCGGATGATTGAACAGAGCTCAGCAATTTCTTTATTGACTTAAAGATTCACGTCTGCTCAAATCTGAAATTGCGTTGGCATTAGAATGAAATGACAACCAAAGCCATTAAGCGCCAGACTGCATATCTTATATCAAACGCATGCAATTGACTATGATATTGGTTATCTCATAATTTGCTTTTTACTTATTCTTTGCCATTTGCTTCAAATTTAGAAGAGGATAATAAGTTATACTGGATTGGGTTAACAGCTTTCTTGAGTTAACAGCTTTCTAAGGAGTGAAGATAGTGAAGATTGCTTTATTTTCAGATGTTTACGTACCCGCCATCAGTGGCGTATCCACTTCAACTCAGCTGCTGCGAAATGAGCTTATCAATAAGGGACATGAAGTATTTGTCTATACTGTAAAAGACCCCGATGCAAAGTCTGATGCCAAAAACATTATCAGACTGCCTTCCCTGCCTTTTATCAGTGAAAAAAGGATTTCTCTAAGCTTAAGTCCGAAAACTCGCGCCAAAATGAAAGCTGAAAATTTTGACATAATTCATACTCAGACTGAGTTCGGCATAGGATTATTAGGGAGATCGCTCGCCCGCAATGAGAAGATCCCTTTTGTGCATACTTTCCATACCATCTATGATGACTTTACTCAGGACATGCTGGCTAACTGGCCGCGTTTCATTAATAAATCTACAGCCAGAATAATGCGAAGTATCAGCCGAAATTTCTGCAACTCCGCAGATGAGGTTATTGTGCCAACAAAGAAAACAGCCGACCTTTTGAGCGATTATGGCGTTGTCGCCCCGCTTAATATAATTCCGACGGGGCTTGATCTTAATCGTTTCTATAACGCCGCCTCAGATAATGATATAAAGAGAGAAACCAGAAACAAACTTGGCCTCAAGCAGGATGATTTTGTGCTGCTGTATCTGGGACGTGTTTCAAACGAGAAGCATATTGATGAGTTATTCGACTATCTTTTCAAGCTTTTTCCCAAGACTCCTTCTCTAAAAATGGTGATTACCGGCGAAGGCGCCGCTCTCAGTCGCCTCCAAAAGAGAGTTAAGAATGAAAAACAGCAAGATCATGTGCTGTTCACCGGACCGGTTTCAGTAGAAGATGTCCCCCACTATTATGCAATGGCGGATGTTTTCACTTCGGCATCTCAAAGCGAAACTCAAGGTTTGACTTATATTGAAGCGCTGGCATCCGGTTTACCTATCCTGGTACGGGAAGATCCCAGTCTGCATGGTGTGGTTAATGATGGTGTTAACGGCAATTGTTTTGTGGATGAAGAATCTTTCCGTCAGGGATTAAAACTTCTGATGGCACAGCTGCATAATGATAAAGACATAATTTGCCGGAATGCGATGTCTTCAGCGGCTAAATGCGATGTCTCGCATTTTGCCGATCAAGTTCTCAATGTATATCAACTGGCAACGACTAGAATTGACCTTCGTAAGGAAACTGAAGAAGAATAATTGACCGGCAATACCAAAAGGCTGCCGGTCAAACGAAAATGAGCGTTTTAATCAGCGTGCAGGGTGTTTTCAGCTGAGTACAAGGTGTGCTGCCGAAAAACGAAGCGGTCAAACACAAAATCAGCAAAGGTAGAATGACAGCACAATTCAAACAGTCTAATCGACGATCTTTCCTCTGGTGGAAATTACGACAATTTCCCAGGGGATGAATTTGCCGCTGTCCTGTAAAGCCTTTTTTACAGCCGCTTCCAGTCCATAACAACAAGGAACTTGCATACGTACGATGGACACGCTCTTAATATCGTTGAGTTTTATGATTTCAGTTAATTTTTCAGTATAATCTGCGTCATCAAGCTTGGGACAGCCTATCAGAGTGACATGATTCTTCATGAACTCGTCATGAAATCCTGCATAGGCGAAAGCGGTGCAGTCTGCAGCGACAAGCAATCTGGCGCCATTAAAGAACGGCGCATTCGACGGGACCAGTTTAATCTGTACAGGCCACTGTCTAAGTTGACTCTGCGCACTCACTGTCTTGTAAGACGCATCACCGGCCGACAGGTCTCTTCCCTCCAGACTCTTAACTTCGTTGCCGGGGCAGCCGCAGGCCAGATTTTCCGGGCAAGAATCCTGTGTCTGCCTCATATCATCTCTGTCAAAACTCTTTACTTCACTGCCGGGACAGCCGCAGGCGAGACTTTCCTGACCATCAGAATCAGCAATTTTTTGCATCTCTTCCTGTCTGGCTTTTACAGCTTCTTTGTCAAAGGGAGCCGCCTTGCGCTCAATGATCTTTATCGCATCAACATGACACGCCGGCAGACAATCTCCCAAACCATCACAATAGTCGTCTCTCACCAGCCTGGCTTTGCCGTCAATAATTTGAATGGCGCCCTCGTCACATGCTGATGCGCAATCACCGCAGCCATCACATTTATCCTCATCAATCTGGACAATTTTTCTTATCATAATTCCTCCGGGTATAATATTAGACGAAAGAAAGACCTCATACAGTCTGCTTAACTTTGTTCGTCTTAGTTGTGTGAATGCTCTCTAAGATAAGACTCTTTGAGATCCCATAGTTTCTGCGAGAGATCGACAAAATAGATCTGCGGGTTTTCAAACCTCTTCATAGTGTCGTAAAGTGTATCCTGCTGCTGTGCGCAATATGCTCTGATATCTGAAAGTGTACGCCTGTCATATACCAGATTTCCTTTTGCAAAGACTTGATCGAGCAGTTTCACCGCCTTGAAGTTGGTCAAAGTCTTTCGTTTCCAGGTCAGAAGCGGATCGAAAATTTCATATGGCTCGTCTTCCCTGATGATTTCGCCTTCTAATGAGATCAGGTCAGCCAGAGCTTTGCCGGTAGTGCGGTCATAAAAACGCCAGAGTTCCTTGCTGCCGGGATCAGTTACCTTATCGAGATTGTCAGAGATCTTCATTCGCGGCTCAAGCTCGTCTTCAGAATCACCGATGGCACATAATTTATAAACTCCGCCGAAGACGGGCTGCGATTTTGAAGTAATCAGCCTTTCCCCTACGCCAAATGAATCAATCTGAGCCCCCTGGTGAAGAAGATTCTTGATCAGGTATTCGTCCATCGAGTTAGATACTGTTATTTTACAGTCCTGAAGGCCGGCCTCATCCAGGAGCTTTCTCGCTTCAATAGTTAAATAAGCGAGGTCTCCGGAGTCAATACGTATGCCTGCCAGTCTTTTGCCCATAGGTTCCAGTACTTCCTTAGAAGTACGTATGGCATTTGGCAGACCGCTTTTGAGCGTATTATATGTATCTACTAATAAAAGACAATTATCCGGGAAAGACAGCGCATAAGCTCTAAAAGCCTCAAACTCGTCATCGAAAGCCTGTATCCAGCTATGCGCCATTGTGCCCAGACACGGGATGCCAAACAGCTGCGCCGCCAGAGTATTGGAAGTGCCTGTGACGCCGGCAATATAAGCAGCTCTCGCTCCCAGAACCGCAGCATCATACCCCTGGGCTCTTCTGGCACCGAATTCCATAACAGATCTGCCTTGAGCGGAGCGGACAATGCGTGCGGCCTTGGTCGCTATCAGACACTGATGGTTGATGGTCACCAAAAGCATTGTCTCTATTAACTGAGCTTGCATTATTGGTCCCCTAACCTTCACAATCGGCTCATTGGGGAATATTGGCATTCCTTCCGGCACACACCAGACATCACATTCAAATTTAAAGTCCCGCAGATAAGAGAGAAAATCTTCATTGAAGGTACCCTGGCTGCGCAGATAATCAATATCCTCGTCAGTAAAGTTCAGGGCTGTCAGGTAGTCAATCATCTGCTCAACACCGGCCATGATAGCGTAGCCGCCAGAATCGGGGATTTGACGAAAGTACAAATCAAAGCAGGCGATTTTTTTATTCAGGCCATGATCCATATAGCCATTCGACATCGTGAATTCATAGAAATCAGTCAGCATGCTTTTGTTAGTTCGGTCATTCCAGATATTGTTCTTCATATCTCCTCCAAGGAATCAGGTTCATATGGCCAGGCGCCTTCGCCAAATAAATTTTCCCGATAATATACTTTATCAAGTGTAAGGCCCTCAGGCGGCATAGTCTTTCCCATCTTAGTACGATCTTTAGCCTGGAGCAAATCAGGAATATCTGCCGGGTTTAGCTTGCCTTGACCTGCTTCTGCTATAGTTCCCATAAGTATGCGCACCATGTGAAACAAAAATCCATCCCCGGTTATTTTTAATATATATTCTGTACCGGTAAGCACATCTCTTTCCTGACGCTGCAACTCCAAACGGTAGATTCGTCTTACGCTTCTGCGTGTATTGCTGCCCTGATCCATCAATGCCGTGAAATCGTGTTCTCCGATAAAATGCCGGGAGCATTCCAGCATGGCACGGTAATCAAGATCCTGAGGCATCCAGGCTGTAATTCTGCGTTCAATGGCAGGTCTTGACTGTGAGCAGAGCAGACGATAACTGTAGGTTTTTCCGCAGGCCTGAAAGCGAGCATGGAAATCAAGCGGCACCGCTCTGGCGGCCAGAACAGTAATTCCTTCCGGGAGCTTGGTATTCAGAGCCAGAAATATCCTCTCATCAGGAATCGGAGTTGTGGTGAACAGATGGGAAATGTGACAGCGGGCGGATACACCTTGATCTGTGCGGCTGCATCCGATAATAGCTCGCTTTTCCCCTGTAAGATGAAACCAGGCCTCCTCCAGAGTCTCCTGAACAGATATGGCATTTTCCTGACGCTGCCAGCCATGAAAGCAGCTGCCGTCATATTCAACAGCCAAGGCAATTTTCCGCTCGTGCAGGCTCATAGAGAACTCTAGAGGTTGTCGGCGGCAAACAGAGCTGCGCCAATTACTCCGGAATCGCTGCCCATTTCCGCCAGAGCAAATTTGGGCAGAGGATAACCGGCCGGCAGATAAGCCAGATCTAAACTGATCTCAGCTACTCTGCGCAGAAAGTCCTCACCGGACTGACTGATACCGCCGCCCAGGATTATCAGCTCGGGCATAAGTATATTAATAATATTGGCACATCCCTCAGCCAGATTGCGGATATATTCACTTACAACTTTACCGCCTGTCGGATCGCCTTGTTCTTCAGCCAGAAAGGCAGTCTTGCCGGAGATTATCCCGTCTTGCTTTTTGACCAATTGCGCCAGACCGGATGCGGGATTGCTGTGAATAGCTTCTCTGGTCATTCTTATAAGCGCAGTAGCAGACGCATACACCTCAAAGCAGCCTTGTCTGCCGCAGGTACAGGGAACGCCGTTCAGGCGCAGCACATGATGCCCTAGTTCTGAGGCAGCATTATTGAAGCCGGTGTAGAGCCTGCCGTCAATTATTATGCCGCCGCCTACTCCAGTACCTAAGGTCAGCATAACCTGATTCTTAAACCTTCGGCCGGCGCCCAGCCTGCTTTCAGTTAAAGCGGCAAAGTTAGCGTCATTGCCCAGAAAAATCGGCACATCGGGAAGTTGTTTGAAATTATCCCTGAAGGGGTAGTTATAAAAGGATAAATTGTTGGTATTTAAAATGATCCCTTTGTCATTATCCACATAGCCGGGCACTCCGACTCCCATGGCCAAAATGCTGTCTGCAGAGATATTTTCTTCTATCAGAAGCTCGATGACCATCTCATTTATCTTTTCCATCAGCTGTTCTTCGGTAGACAGCTCACCGGATTTTCGCTCTTTGAGAGCAATTAATGCGTCAGCTTCAGATACCAGCCCTAGCTTTAAATTGCTCCCGCCGATATCAAGACCAAGATAATAAGACACGATACTCACCTTCCTTTAACTTATTTTCAGGTTAAACAGAGGGAAATACAAGAGGCAGAGTATAAACAGCTGCTGTAATTGCCAGCATGAAGAGCGAGAATACCACATCACGATAAGAGAATTTCATTACCTTCAATCTGGTCCTGCCCTTCCCGCCCCGGTAACATCTGGATTCCATAGCTGTTGCTAAATCATCAGCCCGTCTGAAGGCGGAGACAAAAAGCGGCACCAGAATGCTGACAAATCCTCTCGCTCTTCTGATTGGACTTCCGGTGTCATAATCAGCTCCGCGCGAAGACTGTGCTTTCATGATTTTCTGCATTTCGTCCAGCAGCGTCGGCACGAATCTTAAGGCGATTGACATCATCATAGCGATTTCATGGACGGGGAAACGCACTTTCTTCAGTGGACTAAGCAGGCTTTCAATAGCATCTGCGACAAGGATCGGAGTAGTAGTCAGTGTGATCAAAATCGAAGTCGCCAGCACTAACATAATAATCCGAAATAAGATAATTACAGCATTAATAAGGCCATCTACCCGGACAGTGATAAAGCTGAAGGAGAAAAGAACTTCGCCTGAACCGGAAAACAAATTGAATAAAAAGGCAAAAAGTAAGAGAAACAAAATGGGGCGTACGGTTCTGATAATCAGCCTGACCTTTATCTGTGACAGAAGAATCAGGACCAGCACAAATATGCCTAGAACAGCCAGTGAAGGCACAGAAAAACTTGTGAGAATTAATACCATCAGCAAGATCGCGGCAATCAGCTTAGTCCGTGGATCAAGCCGATGGAGAGGAGAATTGCCGGGAACATACTGACCCAGTACTATTTGCTGCGCCATGTCTGCCTCCGGGTTCTGTATTCGTATATGAGTGCCTTCGCCGCATTATCCGGTGAGAAAATATCCGCGCTGATACCGGGCGTCAAACTCTGCATTTCTTCCATAAAAACTTTAGTGTGCGGCATCTCCAGACCGGCAAGGCGGATTTGCTCGTCGTCACCGAATACCTCTGCCGGAGTCCCCAGGGCAAACTTCCTGCCGTCTTTGAGAATCAGAATCCTGTCGGCTATGTCAGCCAGTTGATCCATGTCGTGTGTAATGAGGATGATCGTCTGGCCTTTTTTCTGCAGACGGAGAAAATAGCTCATCAGCTCATCACGGCCTGCAGGATCAAGCCCGGCAGTTGGCTCATCGAGGATGAGGATATCCGGATTCATGGCCAGAATGCCGGCAGTTGCCACTCGACGCATCTGTCCGCCGGACAGATCAAAGGGAGACCGATCCAGTAATTTTGGATCCAGCCCTGTCAGTTCTGCAGCCTCCTTGACGCGCTGCTCGATAATCTCCGGAGCCAGGCCCATCTGCTTAGGTCCGAAGGCAATATCGGCGCCAACCGTTTCTTCAAAGAGCTGCTGCTCCGGGTATTGGAACAATAGTCCCAGATGCTCCCTCACCTTGCGGATATTCTTCTTATCATGAACATCAAGTCCCATGACACTTACAACGCCGGGTTCCGGACGGATCAGGCCATTCAGATGCTGGACAAAGGTAGACTTCCCCGAGCCGCTGTGTCCGGCCAGGCCGAGAAGCTCGCCCTCATAAATATCAATATCAAGATCAGTCAGTGCCTTTACACATTGCTCAAGATCCGGATTATAGGTGTAAGAGAGTCCCTTAACTTCTACCAGTACTTTGCGGCCGTCATAGCTGAGTCGGGAATGATGAGGAAATTCGAGTTCAGTGCCCCGGACTTCTGTTCCATAATCAGAAATATCTGTTGAAGGCGCAGATAGCTCAGTGCCCCTGACTTCTTTTCCATAATCAGAATTATTTGCTGAAGGCACAGATTGCTCAGTGCCCCGGACTTCTGCTTCATGGTCGGAAATATTTAATGAAGGCGCAGATAGCTCTGAAATCTGGACTCCTGTTCCATGATCAGAATTATTTGCTGAAGGCGCATATTGTTGAGGAACGGTGAAAAAGGTATCTAAGCGGTCATGGACAGCCTGAGCCGCTCCCGTACATGTGAAAGCTTCCGTTTTTGCCAGCGGCATAGATGTATAATCAGCAATCTTCTGGGCAATTTCGATATGTACCGGCACATCCAGACCCATTTGCCTGATTTTAGCCGCCTGTTCAAAGACATCAGCAGGTGTGCCGTGCAAAGCAATCCTGCTGTTATAGACAACATAGATATAATCGGCCAGCAGCGCCTCTTCCATATTGTGAGTGATATTAATTACTGTCAGGTTTCTCTCTTTGCTAAGCTGCATTACCAGATTCATAAAGTCGGCTCGGGAGGCGGGGTCCAGCATGGCAGTCGCTTCATCTAAAATAATGCATATCGGCTCCATAGCCAGAATGCCTGCGATGGCAAGTTTTTGTTTTTGCCCGCCCGAAAGAGTATGAGGCGGTCTCTGCGCCAACTCCAGAAGTCCCACCTTCTCTAAAGAAGCGTCGACTCGGTGACGTAATTCCGGCAAAGGAACACCCAGATTTTCGGGGCCGAAAGCGACGTCCTCTTCCAAAGTTGTGCCAATAATCTGATTATCCGGATTTTGCAGAACCAGACCGGAACGGCGCCTGATCTCCCAGATTGATTCCTCATCTGAGGGTTCGCAGCCGAAGAAAACCATCTTGCCGCTTTGCGGAAGCAGTAAAGCGTTAATAATATGAGCCAGTGTTGACTTGCCTGAGCCATTATGGCCCAGGACAGCAATATGCTGACCGGCCTTAATATCTAAATCAATGTCGGCCAGGGCGGAAGTCTCCTGTGGCAAACCGATATCGTAGGTATAGCTGACATTGCGAAGCAAAACTCCATCGAAATGAAGTGCTGTTTCGGCTTCAGAAAAAGTTTTCACTTCAGCTGGCAACTCCTGACTTCTATGCATTTGACAAAGGACTGACAGCTTGTGCCGCTCAGTCCTTCGTAATTAAAAACTATTTACCGCTTTTCCGGCGGCTGCTTACTTTACAGCGGTCAATTGATAATTAAACCAACTCAAGTAAAACCATTTCCGCAGCATCACCGCGGCGCGGGCCGATAGGTACTATACGGGTATAGCCGCCGTTTCGGCCAACATATCTTTCTGCCACATCACTGAAGAGATAATTTACGGTATTAACTCTCTTACCTTCATCAGTGTATTGCTCATTCATCATGGCAATCATTTTACGGCGGGCTGCCAAACGAGATGGCTTATCGACAGATACTGTTTCCTTTTTGGCTTCGCGCTGAACAACATCATAGACATTACCATGCTTTGATGTCGCGGTTTTAATAATTTTTCTCCCTTTGTCATCAAGTTTAGCGGAAGATACCGTAATTTCTTTGGTAGTGTAATTATTCATTTCGCTCACTGCCAAAGTGATCAGCTTTTCAGCAATTTTTTGTACTTCTTTGGCCCTGGTTTTGGTGGTCTTAATCGAACCATTCACGATCAGACTGGTCACCTGCCCCTTAAGCATCGACATGCGGGCGCTGGTTGGGCGGCCAAGTTTTCTATATCCGGACATTTAAATAAATCCTCCTCTTATAACACTCACTACTCGTCACTGTCTGAATCGGACTCTGCAAGTGTCAGATCCATTTCTTCAAGTTTCAGCACAATTTCTTCCAAAGACTTCTTGCCGAGGTTTCTTACTTTCATCATATCTGCCTCAGTCTTGGAGATCAGATCGCCTACAGTATTAATACCCGCACGTTTCAGACAATTATAGGTACGGACTGAGAAATCAAGATCTTCAATCAAGGTCTCGTAAATGAAATTATCATTAGAGCTTTCCTCTATTTCAACTTCTTCATCTTCCAGTTCTTCAGTCTTGGTAAGATTAGCAAACATGTTCAGATGATTGATCAAAATGGCGGATGCGGAATTAAGAGCATCATTAGCCTTAATAGATCCGTCTGTCCAGATTTCCATCGTCAATTTATCAAAGTCTGTAATCTGACCTACACGCGTATCGTCTACCCGATAGACAACTTTCCTGACAGGATTGAAGATCGAGTCAATCGGGATAACCCCGATTGGTCGGTTTACAGCTTTATTTTTCTCGGAAGAAGCATAACCGACTCCGGCTTCTACCTGCATCTCCATAAAGAGACGACCTTTGCCGTTCATTGTGCAGACAACCAGATCCGGATTAATGATCTCCACATCGTCATCGCGCACGATGTCATTTGCAGTGACAGGACCGGTCCGGCCTTCTTCAATATTAAAATATACGGTCTTAGGACCTTCCGCATGCAATTTCATGCGGATAGCTTTCACATTGAGAATGATCTCAGTACTATCTTCCACTACACCTTCGATAGTGGAAAACTCCTGATAAATACCATCAATGCGTATAGCTGTGACGGCCGCCCCGGGCAAAGAGGATAACAGCACACGCCTCAAAGCATTGCCCAGTGTAATTCCATAACCGCGGTCGAGGGGTTCTACAACAAACTTGCCATAGGAGCCGTCTTCATTATAATCACTATATTCAACTACCGGATTCTTAGTTTCCATCATGCCAGCCTCCTCAGCTATTCTTATTAAATGCAATTTCCATTAAGAGCATTACTTCGAGTACAACTCAACAATTAAGGTTTCTTCAACGTCAACGTCGACTTCTTCTCGTGTCGGAATGCTAAGTACAGTTCCCTTGAGCGCATCGATATCAACACTTAACCAGCCTGGTACCGGGCGCTCAGCCATGTCTTCAAACATTTTAAACTTGCGGGCATTGGCGGCGACTGAGACTTCATCATTTACATTTATAGTAGCTGAAGGAATATCCAGTTTTTTTCCATTAACCAGAATGTGACCATGAGTAACTAATTGTCTGGCATGAGCTCTTGAATCTGCCAATCCGAGACGATAGACAATGTTGTCAAGACGCAGCTCTAAGAGAGCCAGAAGGTTTTCACCGGTTTTCCCGGCCATACGTTCAGCACGTCCATAGGTCATGCGGAACTGCGCTTCTAAAACTCCATAAAACCTTTTGGTTCTTTGCTTAGCGCGCAGCTGCATTCCATATTCTGATTGTTTTCTTCTACTCGTGGGATGCATGCCGGGAGCGCCTTTGCGCGCGCCGGGTTGGTTGCCCAGAGCACATTTTTGTTGATTATAGCACCTTTGACCCTTTAGAAATAATTTCGTGCCTTCACGGCGGCAGAGTCTGCAGGTGGCACCAGTATATCTTGCCATTTTTTACCTTCCTTACCTATACTCTTCTTCTCTTGGGCGGACGACATCCGTTGTGAGGGATGGGAGTCACATCTTTAATCAATACGACTTCAAGTCCTGCAGTCTCTAATGCGCGAATAGCTGATTCACGTCCTGAGCCCGGTCCCTTTACGTATACTTCCACAGTACGCATGCCGTGTTCAGCTGCGCTGCAGCGGAACAAGCCGCCCGCAGCGCAGCTGAACACGGCATG
>DCDV01000006.1:63812-64046 GCA_002316595.1 Mageeibacillus sp. UBA1046 | reverse complement strand
TCCTTCTCTCTTTCTACTGTCATGATGCGGGAAACAAGATCCATGTCGGACTGACCGTCTTCCGCAAAGCTGAATATCACATCACTGCCGCGAACCGAAACGCGTGAGAAGCCTGCCCGTCCGGCAAAAGACCGGATATAGGCAATATCACAAAGCGTCAGCGCTTCCGCCGGCAGCTCGCCGTAGCGGTCTGTCAGCTCATCCAGCACATCGCGATAACATGCCGCAGTCTCA
>DCDV01000006.1:62772-63639 GCA_002316595.1 Mageeibacillus sp. UBA1046 | reverse complement strand
GTTATCGCGGATATAGCGTTCAGGCAGGAAGGCATCAACTTCTAGTTCGACCAGCGCATGAGGCGGAGGAGGCTCGATCTCAATCCCTGACAACTCCTTGACGGCTTCATCCATCATTTTGCAGTAAAGATCGTAACCGACAGCTCCCAGGTTCCCGCTTTGTTCTGCTCCGAGCAGATTGCCAGCGCCGCGCACCTCAAGATCACGCAGCGCGATTTTGAAGCCGGAGCCAAGCTCTGTATAGTCACGAATGGCCACCAGACGTTTCTCCGCTGTTTCCGTCAAGACTTTATCCTGCGGATAGGTTATATAGGCATAAGCCTGTCTCTCAGAGCGGCCGACCCGGCCTCTGATCTGATACATCTGAGACATGCCAAGCTTGTCCGCGTGCTCCACAACGATAGTATTGACATTAGGCATATCGATGCCTGACTCAATGATTGTTGTGCAGACCAGAACATCGTAATCACCAGCGATGAAATCCGAAATCACCTGCTCGAGATGCCGCTCCGACATCTTGCCGTGCGCTGTAATAATACGTACGCCCGGCAGCAGCTCACGCAGTCTGGCCGCCTTGTCTTCGACCTTATAGGTGTTATTAAAGAGATAAAAGCATTGGCCGCCCCTGCCTGTCTCACGCAAAACAGCCTCAACTGCAACATTTTCATCGTATTCCATTACATATGTCTGGATAGGCCGCCGGTCCTCCGGACCTTCCTCCAAGAGCGAAATATCCCTGATACCGGAAAGAGACATGTGCAATGTGCGCGGTATGGGTGTTGCCGTCAAGCTCAAAACATCCAGCGTCGGGTAGCGTACTTTGATCAGCTCCTTGTGGTCAACACCAAAGCGCTGCTCCTCGTCAAT
>DCDV01000006.1:61862-62621 GCA_002316595.1 Mageeibacillus sp. UBA1046 | reverse complement strand
CCAAAGCGCTGCTCCTCGTCAATCACCAAGAGGCCCAGATCAGAAAAAATGACATCTTGAGACAGCAGCCTGTGCGTTCCGATAATGATGTCCACTTTGCCCTGCTTGAGATCTTCTATGGTCTTCTTTTGTTCACGCTCAGGAACAAAGCGGCTGAGCATCCTGATATTGGCCGGCAGATCTCCCATTCTCTCGCAAAGCTTATTGAAATGCTGCTGGGTCAGCACAGTTGTCGGCGCCAGCAAAGCAGCCTGTTTGTTGTCCATAATGCATTTGAAAATCGCGCGGAAGCATACCTCCGTCTTGCCGAAGCCGACATCGCCGCAGAGCAGACGCTCCATCACATGCGGCTCTTCCATGTCACGCTTGATCTCGGCTATTACGCGCAGCTGATCTTCTGTCTCCTCAAAGGGAAAGGCCTCTTCGAATTCCTTTTGCCAGACGGTATCAGGGGAGAAAGCATAACCCTTGATCTGTCTCCTCTTGGCATAAAGAGCGACCAGATCTGTAGCGAGCTTCTTGATCGATTCGCGTGCCTTAGTCTTCTGGCGTTCCCACTCCGTACCGCCCAGCTTGGACAGCCGCGGCTTTCTTTCGTCAGTGCTGATGTACTTGCGAATTTGATCGAGAGCATCCACCGGTATATACAGATCGCCGTCCGCATATTTCAAGTGCAGATAATCGCGCTCACCGCTGGAGGTGCGGATCTTCTTCAGATTCTGGTATCGGGCAATACCATGATCCTCATGCACCACCAGC
>DCDV01000006.1:58358-61744 GCA_002316595.1 Mageeibacillus sp. UBA1046 | reverse complement strand
ACCACCAGCTCTCCCGGCTCAAGATCAGAAAAGAAGCTGATAACCTGACCGCCGCCAAACTTTCTCCTTCTGGCCGGTTTATCGATGCCAAAGAGATCTTCCGACCCCAAAACCGAAATCTTGCCTTCAGGCCAATAGAAACCCTGAATCAAAGTCTTTTCCGAAATAAATGCGTCATAGATCTTCTCTTGGCGAAGGCGCTTATCTATCTGTACTCTGCGGCTTGATGAGCCGGTAAACAAGACAGCCTCATGCCCTGCCTGCAGCCAGGCGATCAGATCAGAATACAGGTTTTCCTCGCGCCCTTTGTAATGGTCCTGCACTCTGCCGCCGATTTTTAGTTTCCTGGCTCCGGGAAGGCCATTGCCGGCAGAGTCAATCTGAGCCTGACTGATAAAGCTCCCATGCTTGTCAATCCAGCGTCTGACAGAGGAAGGATTGCCTCTGGCAGCCTCGGTCAACGGCAAAGCATGATTGTTCTCAATATTGGCAGTCAATTCCTGGATCCAGCCGGCATGTTCCGCGTCCAGCTGCTTACTGAATCTCGACATTTCATCCAGCCAGAAACGAGTTTGTGGCGATGCGTAATCAAACAGGGATGCGCTGTCCTTATAGATTAAAGGCAGCCAGCGGTCGAGCGCGGCAAAGAGAATTTTGCCCTGGAGTCTCTCAGCATCTCTCGAGCCCAGCATACGCAGGCGCTCATAGTCCTCCCGGGAGCCTCCCTGCTGCAAAGCATTGTGGGCAGCATCCTCGCCGGCGTCTCTGATTTCACGGGCAAGGTCTTCTATGTGGTTTTCCTGCAGGAGCAATTCCCGGGCAGGCGGAATATCAAATTCCCTGATTGCGCTGACTGAACGCTGAGTTTCCAGATCAATCAAGCGCAGATCGTCTATTTCAATGTCGAAGAAAGAAATTCGCAGGCCTTCAGGCGGCAGCTCGGCCGCAGCTGAGGTAACGACAACATCGATCACGTCTCCATGTCTGGCAAACTGACCGGGCTGATCTGCAATTTTAGCTCTCTCATAACCGGCAGCGGATAATTGCCCGCACAGATCTTCAGGCTCTATCATGTCTCCTTGTGCCAGTGTAATCTCCGCACTGTCGTAAACATCGGGAGGAGGCAGCTTGTTCAGGAGAGCCGCGGCAGGAACAATCAAGGCCTTGTAATTTCCGGAACGCAAATGCTGCAGGATGGACAAGCGGCGCCTCTCCTGATCTCTGGATGCCGCTTTGGCATCCAGGAGATGAAGATCACGAGAGCTGAAGACGAAGACGCCCTCTCCCAGGAAGGCTCTTAACTCCTGAGCAGCCAGACGGGCACGCAGCTCATCTGCAACCAGCACCCAGAACGGAGACTTCTCCTTCTCATACACTAAAGCCTGCAGATAAGACTTTTGCGGATCAGAAGGTCCAATCAGATTAACGGCTTGATGGTCGGGAGGAGAAATCTCTCCGCCGCTCTTGCTTCGGGATATGATAGACAAAAATTCACAAAAAGCCGGATCTTCCCCGGCATTTTCCAGCCAAAGATCTAGTGGCGGCGCAGCATCTTGTTCGAGCCCGTGCTGCTGCATGAGATTATCCTGCTGCTTTGCTTGCTGAGGCTTTGCCGGCGGTGACGGATGCTTTTCTGAGTTGTCTGTATTAGTCATAATTATTTCAGTTGTACATGCTCTGTGCTGCTTCCAGGCCGGACGAAAGAAGTGTCTCTAAACACAAAACCGTATCTTGCAGGGCCCTCTCAACAGCTTCCCTTTGCGAGGCGGGAATCGATGACAAAACTATATCCACCATGTCTCCGGCCGGTCTGGGCCCCATGCCGATGCGAATACGATAAAAGTCCTCGCTCTTCAAATGAGCAATGACAGATTTCATCCCTTTATGGCTGCCGGAACTGCCTTGACTGCGCAGTCTGATCTTACCCGCTTCGATATCTATGTCGTCAACCAGTATGACAATTTTTTCCGGTGGTATTTTAAAGAATTTACTGGCTTCAGCTATGCTCTGGCCGCTATTATTCATAAAGGTGAGGGGCTTAAGCAATACGACCCGCTCTCCCTTGATGATTCCTTCTCCGGTCAGGCCATGGAAGCGCAGACGGCCCGTTTTAATATTGTGTCGCTGAGCGATCATGTCCAGCGCCATATAGCCAAGATTGTGCCAGCTTTTCTCGTACTTGGCTCCGGGATTACCCAGACCTGCTATCAGCCAGCGATCTGATGAAGCAGTTCCGCTGCCGGGCCTGCCGTCTGAGTCATCAGTTTCCCTTTTCTGTGCTTTGCGCTTTTGCCACCAGGACACGTCTATCTCCTTCGCAGAACCCAGTTCTCAATAATCTCCAGATCCTTGCGCCCTACAACAAGCGCATTCTTAGGAATATCTCTATTCACAGTCGTCCCTGCTCCCACATAACTGTTTTCAGCAAGCTGGACCGGTGCGATCAAACAGGCCTGGCTGTCGATAACACTATGATTACCGACGGTAATCCCTTCTTCGCCATCGATGCTGTCATAAGCAAAAGATACTTGACTGCCGACAGTCACACCTTCTCCTAAAGTAGCCTGACTGATTGAAGCCAGATTATGAACTTGGCAGTCAGCTCCCAGACGCGAATTCCTGATCTCAACATTGCTGCCGATAACACAGTTCTCTGCCAGTTCTACACCGTCGACCAGGTGAACCCAGGGGCCGATCTGACAGTTCTTATCTATCGAGGCCTGTCTTACTTCGGACTGTGTGATAGTAGAATTATCACCTACATAAGTAAAATTTAAAGTAGTGTTGGGACCTATAGTGCAGTTCTCGCCAATCACGCAACTGTTATGAATCCTGGTAGAGGGCAAGATGACAGTATCCTTGCCAATAGCCACATCATCATCAATCCAGGTCGTCATTGGATCAAGAATGGTCACACCCTCCTTCATAATGCGTCTCAGGATGCGATCATTTAATTCCCGGGAAGCTACAGAAATGTCATAGCGGTTTATAACCTTGAAAAACTCGAGAGGATCTATGTTCTGAGCTCCAACCCTAACTCCCTGCCGCGCCAAAATGTCGATAACATCAGTAAGAGGAAAACGACCTAGATCTCTTTCTTCCCGTTCTTCAATCTGGCTCATAGCCTTATATAAGAGCTCGGTATCAAAGCAATAAATACCGCTATTTACCTCGGAGATCATTTTCGTCTCTTCATCACTTTCTTCTTCTTCAACAATCGCGATCAGATCGCCGTCATCATTGCGGACTATGCGACCATAACCTGAAGGATCCTCAAGTTTTGCAGTTAGAACCAGAGCACCCCAGCTGCCTTTTTCGAAATTATTGATAAGCCTGGAGATTGTCTCACCTTTGATCAAGGGAGTATCGCCGGCCATAACCACCGT
>DCDV01000006.1:1216-58224 GCA_002316595.1 Mageeibacillus sp. UBA1046 | reverse complement strand
GGCCATAACCACCGTAGCACCTTTTCTTTCAAACAGGAAAGGTTCAGCCTGAGTCACAGCGTGCCCGGTACCCAGAGGAACTTCCTGCAAAGCAAAGGCAACAGACTCTCCCAGCTCTTCACGCACTTTCTCTTGCCGATAGCTGACTATATACATCTGATCATGAATTCCCGCCTGATCAAGCGCTTTTTTTACCCAGCTGACCACAGGTTTTCCGGCCACATCCAGCATCACCTTAGTGTCGGCCGTGCGCATGCTGTCATCCTCCGCAGCAGCCAAAATAATGGCGCAGTTTTCCATATTTCCTCCCTGTTTTTTTGCAAGCGTCCAGCTCTATATCCGGTTCGACATAGAGCGAGAGTAGTCAATATAAATAATTTATCTCTCACCGGTAAATAATTCCGGCAAATCTCTAATTAATTATAGCATGCTCTGTTTCTATTTATGGTAAGGATCATTGCCGGCGATGCGAAATGCGCGATAACATTGCTCCAACAAAATCAGACGGGTCATTTGATGCGTAAAAGTAAGATCAGAAAGAGAGAGAACGTAATCGGCTCTCTCCAAGACAGCCGGATCCAGCCCTGTAGCTCCGCCAATCAAAAAGGCTATCTCGCTTCCTCCAAGCTCAAACCACTGCGGTAACAATTGCGCCAGCTCTAAAGAACTGTGCTGCTTACCGCTTTGATCCAAAGCCACAACATAGGACCGCGCCTTGAGACGGGACAAAATGGCCTTGCCTTCGCGCACTCTGGCAACTGGAGGGGTTAGCTGATCCGGAGAGTCAGCAACATCAATTAACTCCACTGATGAATAGCGTTTCAATCTCTTGATATACTCATCGATACCGGCACGCAACCATTTCTCTCTAATTTTTCCCGGTGAAATAACAGATATTTTCATACGAAGACGCTAAACTTTCTGTTCTGCGGTCTGTCCAGGGGACACCGTCCTATCTTAGAACGGCATTCACATCAGGCGGCAGAACTCGACATCCGGTCAAATTTACAATCAGACGGCAGAACCTACCTCGGCAGGACTCTCAGCCACCGTCGGTCGTTTTTCAAATATTGCGCCCAGACTTCTCATCTTTTCCACGAAGTTTTCATAGCCGCGCTCAATCAAGTCTGCATTTCTGATTTCTGTAGTGCCCTCGGCAACCAATCCGGCCATTACCATGGCTGCTCCCGCTCGCAGGTCGTGGGCTCTGACCGCAGAGGCCGAAAGCTCAGATGTCCCTGTAACGAAGGCAGAGCGGCCCTCTGTAACGATTTTAGCTCCCAGCGAACGCAGATCCTCAATATACTGGAAACGGCTGTTCCAGACATTCTCGGTAACTTTGCCCGTTCCTTTGGCCTGCGAGAGCAAAACCATTATCTGGGGCTGCATATCAGTAGGGAATCCGGGATAAGGGGAGGTGACGAAATTTGTAGATATCAGTTCTTGTCCAGGCTCCACCCGAACTCTGACACTGTCCTCACCTGCAGTGACTGTGACATTCATCTCTCTCAACTTGGCGGAAACAGCTTCCAGATGGCTGGGAATTACATTTTCCAGTACGATATCTCCGCCCGTCAGCGCAGCCATAGCCATATAGGTTCCCGCTTCAATCTGATCAGGGATGATCGCGTAGCTGCCGCTGCTGCTCAGCGTATGGCGCCCGTGAATGCGGATAATGTCTGTGCCGGCTCCATGGATATTTGCACCCATGGCATTCAGAAAGTTGGCCATATCAACAACATGCGGCTCCTTGGCGGCATTGTATATGACCGTAATGCCTTTCGCTTTGACTGCAGCCAGTATCAGGTTGACGGTCGCTCCCACACTGACAATGTCCATGAAAATGTTTTTGCCGACCAGATTGTCAGCTGAACAGGTTACAACATCGCCTTCAACTGCGATTTCAGCACCCAGCTGGCGGAAGCCGTTCAGGTGCATGTCTATCGGCCTGCAGCCAAAATTACAGCCGCCGGGCATCTTCAGGCAGGCATGACCGAATCTCCCCAGCAGCGCTCCTAAAAGGTAATAGGAGCCTCTGAGCTTACTTACTTCATCTGAAGTGGCAGTCGTGATCTTAACGGTTGAACTGTCAATGACTACTGTGCCATCAGACAGCTCAACGCCGGCGCCCAGAGATCTAAGTATGTCCAGCAAAGTAAGGATGTCTTCAATTAAGGGTACATTCTCAATACGATATTTGCCGCCCAGCAAAACTGTCGCTGCCAGGATTGGCAGCGCCGCATTCTTAGAGCCGCTTATTCTAATTTTTCCCCTTAGGCAGCAACCGCCCTCAAGAATATATGAGTTCACAATAACCTCGTCTACACCAATTTAAGTCCCGACAAATGTTACCTGAAAATAATTAATTACGCAACTTCAGGCCAGACAACTGTATAAACCTTGATAGCTAAGGCACATGAACTCCATAGTAATTTAAGACTAGTTACTAAACCCTCTCGCTTGTTTTCTATTTGCGAGGGTATTAATTATCTCACCAGATTGGATTATTTATCGTCGATAAACACCCAAATCAAACGACATTCATTATCATTATCATTAACAACACCGTGCAGCTCTCCGGCAGCGATATTGCACATCATGCCCTTGGAAACTCTAAATTGACCATTTTCTGCAGTAACTTTTATGGAGCCTTCAATTATATATGAATATTCATGCTCTTCATGAGTTGCGGGGATTACCTGAGCGTGAGGCGGGAAAACTGCCATTCCGATTTGTACACCCAGATCTTTGTGCTTGAAAATATCTGTCATTATCAAACCGTCATCACGTACTGTAGAATTTAATTCTTCTATGTTTTTAACTTTCAAAGTTATTCTCCTCCCAATGTTATTGTGGCAACGAAGTCCGCATCTTCGTTGCCACAATCAAAATTATTCTAGATAGTTTACGTCAAGATTATTCAGCTTTTGCCCAACGAGTCGGGGTAAACGGATGGTTTGGATTAAATTTTGCTCTAAAATAAGTCAGTACATAATAGAGTAAACCGGTAAGCAGATAGCTCTGCACCGCTGGAATCCCTAGCGGGTACACATACTGAGTCACATAACCTAAAGCCAGTCCGAAGACTAAAGCTATAGTAGCTACCCAGTTCCAGCCTTGCATGTCTCGCCAGGTCTTTTTGTTCAATATTAAGATATCGACCACCATGATTGAACCAACAGGCGGGAACAATAAGGACGTAAGAATAAGGAAATCCTGGAATCTGTCAAGGATGCCTAAAATCGCCATTAACAAAGCAATGGCAATCATTACTGTAGTAGTGATCTTTCTGCCTTTTTCGGTCTTAACATTGGCCATGTTGCATGCACTCAGACCTAGAGAATAGCCGTTAACAAGCTGTGACGTCCACTGCGCTAACCACAATACGATGAACCCCCACCAGCCAAATCCCATGTCAAGCATGATTTGAACTATATCATACGTACCTCTGCCGACACCCATAGCTGCTCCCATTGCAAAGAGAAGAATCCCAGTAAAGACCACTCCCAGAGGAACCAGGAACGCATGCTTTTTTTCTGGTTTAACATTGCGGGTATAGTCCGCCATGATTATCATTTGGCTCACATTTGTTCCCACAAGGACACCGATTGCGTCACGCAAATTTATTTCAGTACCTGGAATGGGTTTAAAGTTCCATATCGTAGAGAACCCAGTATTTTTGATAGCTAAATAGAAAGCTGCCACCAAAAAGATTATGCCTGCCGGAACTGCAATATAGTCAACAATTTTTATTGAGGTGTACCCCCCAATCGCAGGTATGGCAAAGATAACACCTGCAACTATTGTAAGTAAAACAAATGCCAGTCTATTCTCAGTATAATCAATACCTAACAAAGCACACAAGGCATTTCCTGTAACTGCGGTTTGGATGCCCCACCAGCCCAAAACATTGAAGGTGATAATACCTGATACAATAGTTCTCGATTGCAATGCCCCGAAAGATGATCTGGTAATTGCAGTAGCAGATCTTCCCGTCACTGCGCCAACATAGCTGTTCAAGGCATCTGTAGGCCAGGTGATTAAAAGCATAACACCTATCATGGTGATCAAAAACCTTTGCACACCCAATCCTGCTGCAAGGCCGGCACCTCCCATGATTACACTGATCGTAAATTCGCACCCTGCCCACACAATGGCAGCTGGAAGCCAGCTTTCACGTTTAGCCAGAGGAATCGGGGTCAATCCAGCCTCATTAACATTTAGTTCATCGACCTTAACTTGGTTCTCAGTACTCATCAGTCATCCTCCTTTTTGCGAGCCTGACGAGTCGCTTCCTCATCCAGCTTCCCCGTCACCTCGTTAAATACAACACCATAGTCTTCTTTTGCCTCTTCTAGTGTGATCATCTCATTCAGAAGGTCATCCATCACAGACTCAACCGGCCTTTCAAACGGATCACCATAACCACCTCCGCCTCCAGTAATGAAACGAGCTACATCACCTCTCACTATTGGTTCATGAGACCAGGTAGCACGAATTTCAGAACCACTGCCGTCTCCCTTGATGAGCTCTACGCCATTGGGAGAACCGTCCTTGCCTCCTGCGAATCCCCAGGGCGGATACTTATGTCTGCTGGCAATTGTAGTCAGCTCCGCTTTAGAATTCAAAATCCTATAGTCTCTGATCAGACCCTTACCACCTCTATACCTGCCTGCGCCGGATATTGGATTAAAGGTATACTGTTCTACGCGTAACGGATATCGGAACTCACAAACTTCAACGGGAATTACGAAAGTTTCGCCATCAGCAATTGCGACTAGCCCGTTCTCGCCATCTTTGTTAAATCCTGCCCCCCAGCCACCGGCTTGAGGCTCACTAAGAACAAAGGGTTTGCCGGTTTTATCTTCTATCCCGCCAATGATAGTGCCGACAATAGAAAGGAAATGACCTGCTGCGACTCTCTCTGGCATGGCATCAGCCAGTGCCTTAAGTACGACATCTGTGAAGATCTGAATAGGCTCCCAGTCGCTGGAAACAGGATATGGCTTTTTTGCATTGAAAAGACAATTCTCCGGAGCTGTCACCTTGATCAGACTATAGAAACCTTCATTGCCTGTAGCATGAGGTGCTGCCAAAGCATGGAAAATAACTCTAGCTGCTACCAATGCTCCATATATTGAGCAATTGATCGGGGCAGCTACCGCATCTCCTGTTCCTGTAAAGTCCAGTTCAAAAGTATCCTCGGTTATTGTAACCTTAACCTTAATCGGAACATCCTCAACCTGATTTGCATCAGTATCCAGGACATCCTCAGCATAATAGACTCCTTTGGGCATTTTCGACAATTCCAGCAAAGCCCTCTTACGTCCGGTATCAATCGTATATTCCATACTCTCAATAACGTGATCGCGGCCATATTTATCGAATATTTCAATGACTCTATGTTCAGCCGTTCTTAACGCTGCTGTTTGAGCATATAGATCGCCAACCGTCATTTCCGGAGTTCTGCAGTTGGCTGTAATCATGTCTCTGACAGACTCATTAAAGACTCCTTGATCATAAATACGGATATCAGGAAAGATCATGCCTTCTTGAAATATTTCTGTAGTATCAGTAGCCCAGCTGCCAAGATTTGTGCCGCCAATTTCGTTCCAATGCCCTTTATTCACTGCAAAGCATACAAGTTCATCTTTGTAGAAAATTGGTAACACAGCAGCTACATCGCAGAGGTGTGTCCCTGAACCTGTATAAGGGTCGTTAGTTAAAAACATATCTCCGGGCTTAATGTTTTCTTTACCATATTTCTGGAGAATTGCTTTGGCGGAATATGTTATTGCGCCCAAGAACATGGTTACGCCATTGGCCTGACTAATGAGGTTGCCATTTGAGTCAGTTAATCCACAGGCATAGTCCAATACTTCATATATGATCGTGCTCTGGCTTGTTCTGCCCCAGGTATAAAACATTTCATCGGCTGCAGCCAGCAAACTTTGTGAAATATTCTCACGAGTAAATGGATCAAGTTTTGTTTTCATCTCTATTCCTCCAAATTACTAACGATCAAATTGCCAAAGTCGTCAACGATCAACTCTTGTCCAGGGCACAATACAGTTACGGATTTGCTTTCTTCAACAATAGCAGGTCCAAGAATCTTATGACCAGGATCCAATAAGTTGCGGTCAAATACAGGACACAGCAATTTGCCTTCTTCTTTAAAAATAACTTCTCTTTTACCTTTTTGAGTCTCTATCAGATCTCTGCCTGCGGGCTCTAATTTTTTAAGTTCAGGCTTGGTAACAACTCCGAATGCTGTTAAATTGAAGCTTACAAATTCAACAGGTGCATCAAGCTTGAAACTGTAATTTTGGTTATGGAGTTCATCGAATTTATTTCTTGCTCTTAAAAGCGCATCTTTATCCAGTATCCCCGATTCAACCGGAGTTACAACTCCATGCTCTTGGCCTATGTAACGAATTTCTGCAGATCTTCGAACAATCAGATTCTCTTTGGGGATATTTTGTCTGGCATATACTTCTTCAGCCTCAGTTGCCATCTCATCATAAACAGCATTGATTGAGCTAAGGTCCGCTCCTTCAAGTGGAGTAATATTCGTTTGTATGAAATCCTGTCGCAAGTCGGAAACAAGCATTCCCCAAGCAGAGAAAGTTCCCGGCAGATTTGGCACAATAACTTCTTTAACCTTAAGCTCCTTGGCAAGTTCCGGACCAAAGACAGCACCATTTCCACCTTGAACCAGCATGGAAAAATCCCGGGGATCGAATCCGCGCCTGACAGAGATCAGTTTTAGAGCGTTAAGCATATCGCCGTTCGCAATCTGGATGATCCCACCTGCAGCTTCCTCAATGCTAATATTGAAATGGTCTGCAATTGGCTTAATCGCCTCGCGCGCCTTCTCTATATTTACCTTAAAGGTTCCACCAAGAAAATTGTCAGGACTGATACGGCCAAGCACCAGATTTGCATCAGTAATTGTCGGTTCTGTTCCTCCCAGATCATAACAAGCAGGTCCGGGATGAGCTCCGGCACTTCTTGGTCCTACCTTTAAAACTCCAACAGAATCTATCCAGGCTATCGAGCCGCCGCCGCTGCCAATCTCAACAATATCTACAGTCGGAGACTTGACAGGATAACCGGCAAACAAGGGTGTCCACTCAAGCTTGTATTCAGTCGTTATATTGACATGGCCGTTGTCGATCAGAGAGGTTTTAGCAGTTGTACCTCCGACATCAAATGTGATGATGTTGGGTATGTCCATGAGCTCGCCTATTGCGGCAGCGCCAATAACTCCACCAACCGGTCCTGATTCAATCAGAGTAATCGGAATCTCCTTACTTCTCGAAAAAGTAGCTGTGCCGCCATTACTTAACATAGTAAATGGTTCACCCTGCAAACCCTTTTCATTGAGATGTTCTTGAAGAGTATCCAAATATAGTGAAGTGGACGGCATTACATAAGCATTCAACACGGATGTGCTGGTTCTCTCATACTCACGCCAAATACTGGCGAGATCCGAGGAAACGGTGATCGGGACTCCCGGCAGTTCTTCTTTTAATATCTTTTCTGCACGTTTTTCTGAGACAGGGTTTTTGTAAGAATGCAGGAAAGAAACTGCAACAGCCTCGACTCCCTGAGCTTTCATCTTTCGGGCAATATCCCTGATTTCCTCATCATTAATTTCTTTGAGTATCTCACCTTCAAATGTGAGCCTCTCATCTGCTTCATAACGCAAATAGCGGGGTACAAAGGGAACCGGTTTCTTATAAAAATAATTGTACATATCCGGTCTGTTAGCCCGGCCTATCTCCAAGACATCTCTAAACCCTTTAGTTGTTAAAAGTGCTGTCTTGGCACCACTTCTTTCCGTTACAGCATTTATTACTACTGTAGTACCATGGACGAAATAGACCACTTCCTTAAGATCAATCCCGGATTTACCTATGGCATTTTCTACACCTCTAGAGAAATTATCCGGTGTAGTATGCGCCTTCTCTTCAATGATTTGGCCGGTCTCTTCGTCAAGACATACAAAATCAGTGAATGTTCCGCCTATGTCAACTGCTACTCTTAAAGGCATATCTCAACCTCCTCAAAATAAATAAAGGTCCAAGCCTTATCTCCAAAAGATCATTAGCCAGGAACCTTCCTTGCTGCCCTGTGTGTGCTTTCAAAATCAATTGAACTGATAAAAATCAGATCGGGAATATAAACATAATTCTCCTGAGGGGTTCTTTCATCACCTCCTGACGTTCTCAACATAATTGCTGCCGGCTCATGCAAAATTTGTCATTAATAATATTCAAAGCAGAACTCCTGTTAATAATAATTATAGATTATGAATAACTTATCTATTAACAATAAAAATTCCAGCAGTAAGGACTATTACTAATTGTTTATTACCTATCGTTTGAGAGAATATTTAAAGAATACATAATTTTACTTGAATGTGCAAGAGAATTGTTGCTATTCATTAAAATAAATTGATATACTAAATTACCATGCATCATCTATATTAAAATGAAAAATCGTAAGGAAGCGAGGCTAATACATGACAAGAGTAGCAACGGATATTGGTGGTACATTTACTGACTTGGTCGCTCTGGATGATAAGGGTAATCTAATTACTCACAAGACTAACACTACTCCTCCTGATTTTGAAAAAGGAGTACTTAATGTTATTCATGAGAGTGGCACATCAGCATCTGATATTGAAATGTTCCTCCATGGGACTACAACAATAATTAACACGCTCATAGAGCGCAAAGGAGCAAAAACCGCGCTGATCACTACAAAAGGTTTCCGGGATATTTTGGAGATTCAACGCTGTAACCGCCCGGATTTATTTAATCTGGTGTTTGCGAAACCCAAACCTTTCATTCCCCGTTATCTGCGCAGGGAAGTTACTGAGAGGGTAGCTACTGACGGAACTGTCGTTACTCCTCTTAATGAAGATGATGTTCTGAAGTGCGTTGAGTATTTTAAGAAGGAGGGAGTTGAGAGCATTGCGATATGCTATCTCAATTCTTATATTAATGATGAGCATGAGCTTCGAACTCTTGAATTAGTTCGTCAGGCATGGCCCGAAGTGTTCGTAACAGCTTCAGTTGAGATTACCCGGGAATGGCGTGAATATGAAAGAACCAGCTCGATTGCATTAAACGCCTATGTCCTGCCAATGGCCTCCTCATATCTGGACAGGCTGGAGACAAAACTTGGCAGCGAAGGATTTGAAGGCAAAAAATATCTCATGCAAAGCAATGGCGGAAGCACTACCTTCACTCAAGCCAGAAGGACACCGATAAACCTGTTAGAGTCAGGACCCGTGGCAGGCGTGCTTGGCTCTGCAATTTTGGGCGAAATCATTGGAGTAAAGAATATTATCTCCATGGATATCGGCGGGACCACAGCCAAATGCTCACTAATCGATAATGGGAAAACTACAGTAACAACTGAGTATAGAATTCAGCGTACAGAACGTTATGCCGGCTATCCGGTCATGGTGCCGGTCATTGATATCAATGAAATCGGCAATGGAGGAGGTTCAATAGCCTGGATAGATAATGCGGGTTCTTTGCGGGTTGGTCCGGAATCCGCCGGGGCATTTCCAGGCCCGGTTGCTTATGGGTTAGGCGGTACTGAGCCCACCACTACTGATGCTTGTTTAGTTACCGGCCGTTTATCGCCGGCTAATTTCGACATGGATGTTGACATGGGTAAAGTAAAGGCTGTTATCGAAGAAAAGATCGCTAAGCCAATGGGAGTAAACGTTGATGAAGCAGCACTGGATATTATCAGGGTAGCAGAAGCCAATATGGTCAATGCCCTGAGACTTGTTTCTGTGAGACGTGGTTATGACCCTAGAGAATTCGCTATAGTAGCTCATGGCGGCGGCGGCCCGATGCATTGTGCGGAACTTGCTCGTGAGCTAAACGCCAATGGCGTGATAGTGCCAAATTCTGCGGCAGTATTTTCTGCCTGGGGCATGCTAATGACGGATGTACGGCATGATTGGGTCAGAACCGTCATTTGTCCCTTGGAAACAACCTCTGCTGATGAGATCAACTCAATCTGGAATGGTCTGAAAGAAGAAGCTATGCAGCGTATGTATAACGAAGGTCTTAGCAACAAAGAGATTGTCTTCCAGACTATTGTTGATATGCGTTACCAGGGGCAAGAGCATACAGTACCGGTACAAGCATCTACAATAACATGGGATGAGAATACCGGCACCGATCTTCTTGAGACATTCCACAAGAATCATGAGCATGCCTATACATTCCGGCTTGATGGAACTCCTGTTGAAATAGTCAACTTCCATTTGGTAGCGCTGGGCATATTGGACAAGCCGGAAATAGCTAAGATCGCCGCTATTGGCGATGAAATTATCGAATCCGAGGGCACACGAAACGTTCTGTATAACGATAAAAAATGGCACGAGACACCTGTTTATCTCAGGTCAAAGTTAAAAGCCGGATTTACTGGTAACGGCCCAATGCTCATAGACGAAAAGACGGCAACCACTGTAGTTCTGCCGGATCAAAAGCTTTCAGTCGATGATTATGGACATTTGATTATTAATTCGGGGGTAAAATAACATGACTGCTAAGAACGATGATATGTATGACAATAAAGTTACCGGAGAAATAACAAACGATGCCGGTACAGTTACTGGAATTGACCAAGTCACCCTGGACATTGCAAAGGATGCGCTTATGGCAGTCGGCAATGAAGTTTTCCATGCCTTTGCCCGCACGTCCATGAGTCCTATAATTTACGAAACACTTGACTACGCCAGCGGCATCGCTGATGCGGAAGGAAATCTTCTTACGCAGGGTAATGGAGCATGTGGCTTCATTGGACTACTTTCACCCCTTATCAAAGAACTTATTGCCATGCATGGTGCCAAGAACATGCATCCGGGCGATGTATTTATTATTAATGATCCTTATCTGGGAGGCGGATCACATTTATCAGATATAGGCATGGCCATGCCGGTCTTTCATGGTGACAAGCTTATTGCCTTTGTAGGCAATAAAGCTCACTGGAGTGATGTCGGCGGTATGGCTGCGGGATCTTTTACTACTGACAGTACTGAGGTCTATCAAGAAGGACTTTGTTTTTCCGGCCTAAAACTTGTCAAGGAAGGTAAGTTAAATCCTCAGCTGGAAGGGATCCTGCGCTCTAATGTCAGATTTCCTGATCAGGCAACAGGTGATATGTGGGGACAGATTGCATCATTGCGCACTGGTGCCAACAGGCTTAATCAGTTAGCGGACAAATATGGTGTCGACACTTTGCTATTAGCTATGAAGCGTTTGCTCGATCAGGGAGAGCAGCTGGCCAATCAGCGTTTAAAGGAATTTCCTAAAGGCAGCTGGGAGGCAGAAGACTATATGGATGACGACGGGCACGGCAACCTGGTAAAAATCAAAGTCAAGGTGACGATAACTGATGATGAATTCATCGCTGATTTTACTGGAAGCAGTCCTCAAGTTGCCAGTCCGGTTAATACAGGTACCAGTTCACTTGAAGCAGCTGTGAAGACAGTCTACATGGCAATGCTGAATCCCGAGCTGGATGTCAATGATGGAGTCTTCAGGCCCTTAAGAATTATCTCCGAAGAAAATTCAGTATTGAATTGCACGAGACCGGCTCCCACTTCTACATATTACGAAAGCATGCTTTATGCTATTGATGTTATCTGGCAAGCCATGGCAGCTGAATTCCCTAAAAATCTCGGAGCCGGACATCTGCTCTCAGTCTGTTCTGTTGTCTTATCAGGAAAGCATCACCTCAGTGGTGAACAATTTTTGATTGTTGAACCCACCGGCGGCGGCTGGGGAGCAAGCCTTGGCAAGGATGGTGAAGTTGGTCAGTTTTGTGTCGGGGACGGCGAAACATACAATGTGCCGGTTGAAATGGCAGAACGCCGCTATGGCATCATGATTGATGAATACAGTCTGAATACAGATGGTGCCGGAAGCGGTGAATATCGCGGCGGCAGCGGAGCAGTCAGGATCTATCGCGCCATGGAAGATGGCCAGCTGTTCACGGCTTCATTTGGCAGAAACAAACTCCCCGTCTGGGGTGCTGCCGGAGGATCCAACGGATCATATAATTATTTTGAGATCTTCCGCAAAGACGGTACTAAGGAAGGTCCTTTTGGTATTGTTGCCAGAAAGGTATTAAACAAAGGCGATTATGTCCGCATGGTCTGTGCCACTGGTGGTGGATATGGCAATCCCCTGCTGCGTAAAACTTCGTCCGTCATATCTGATGTCAAGAACGGCTATATCAGCATTGAGCAGGCTAAAGAAGATTATGGGGTAAAGCTGGATAAGAATCTGACACTATTAGAAGAGAGTCCTGAAAGACGTGCCGCTCAGGCAGTATAATTTCCGGATCGCATCAGCAGTTCTTTAAGCTGTAAAGAATCTAAAACGGCATAACTCCAGCAAAGGAGTTTTGCCGTTTTAGTTTGTACAAAAATACTTACTTTAAAAATAGTAAGTCGATAGAGTGGTATTCAAACATCGCTCTGTAATTGTCTTTTTCTAGTCAGCAGTTACCTCTTTAATTGATATCCAGCTCGCAGGAAATTCTATTTGTGCCAGTTTCTCCGGTTCCTGATAATAAACTCCTTTAGTGTCAACAGTAACTGAAGCAACAATCTCAGGTTCAAGCGGCTTATTTATTTCAATCCAGAGGTCCGGTTCATATTTTACAGGCCTGGTTGCTACCTTTCCAATCCTGTAGATTTCATCCATCCCCGACAGTACCCTGCCTATTACCGGACATTTATAATGCAAATGATCACACTTACAAAGCGGAAAGAAATACTCAGTTCCAGAGATCTCAGTCGGGGAGTAATACCCTAAACAAAGATCCCCCTCCTGCGGTATAGGAACATTATTCTTCTCTGACAGCCGGTTTGGTAAAAAATACTTACACTCCTCACGGTGAAAAGCAGTATAGCTCATGTCTATCCAAGCGCCTGGAACAATTCTTTCGATAGTATGATGATCGTAATAGCCTTTATTCGCTGCCCAGATAAAACTAGAAACTTCGTTGCAGGCAATGGCCGGCAACAATTCTATTTCGATTTTTTTGCCATTCTGCATTGTAATTGTCGCTAAAGGGTTCACAGGACAAACCTCCAATAACCTTGTTGAGGGCCCCAACTACTGCCCTCTATATTTAAGTCTAGCGTATTTATCAATCTCATTCCAATATTCATATGAGAAGCTGCATATGCATTATAAAACACTAAGGCCGCCTCTTCAGAATAAGACTTTACCATTAGAAGGCTTTTAGATTTCTTGAGGTTCCGAGACATCGAAGCGTCTGGCAGCAGTCAGCTGGTAGTCCAGGCCTTCTTTAGCGCCTGCGTTTGTGAGGGCGTCATTAACGGTCAGCAGGGCCAGATGGGGAAAGTTGTTCTCCAGCGACAGATGCGAGAGGATGATCTTCTCCGTGCCTTGCTCCAGCAGGCGAATACAGGCCAGTCCGCTCTCATCATTGGACAGATGCCCGTGATGGCTGGCAATCCGTTCCTTCAGTCTAAGAGGGTAGCTGCCCAGCTTTAGTAATTCCTGATCATAATTCGCTTCCAGATAACAAAGCTTGCTGCCTGCCAGCGCTTTGTAAACCCGCTCATCCGTGTAGCCCAGATCAGTGCAAATGCCAACCGAACCCCGCTCAGAGCTTATGGTATAGCCGACAGGAGCGGCCGCGTCATGCGAGACGGGAAAGGCCATGATTTCCAAGTCATCAATCTGGATTTTCTCTTCAGGGTAAATAACCCTGATCAGATCAGGATCAAATTTCCCCAGCGAGGGCATTGCGGCTTTGAGGGTGTCCTTATTGATAAAAAGCGGGATTTTATAACGTCTGAGTATCACGCCAAGACCGGATATATGGTCACAGTGTTCGTGTGTAATGAGGATTCCTTTGAGTTTATCCGGACTCTCGTCCAAATCTTTCAGCGCACACGCCAGTCCTTTACCGGTTATTCCGGTATCAATCAGCACAGAACTCTGATCAGATGAAACCAAGATCGAGTTGCCGCTGGAACCTGAACGCAAGGCACTTGTTCTGAGGTATCCCACCATTTTCACCTGACAACTTCCTTTTCAAAAACGGTTATATTTCCTCCTAGGGATCTGATCTTTTCCACAGCGTTCTCATAACCGCGGTCAATAACACTGATATTCTCTACAATAGTTTCACCTTGAGCTGCCAGGCCGGCCATAGTCACAGCCATGCCGCCCCGCAAATCCAAGGCTCTCACAGTTGCTCCGGATAACTTTACACCTCCGGTAATTACAGCCAGCCTGCCTGAGGTAACTATGTTCGCCCCCATCTTGCTCAGTTCAGAGACATAGCCAAAGCGATTCTCCCAGACGGTTTCTATAACACGGCTGGTGCCATCAGCATGGCAGAGGAGAGCAGTGATCTGAGGCTGCAGATCGGTCGGAAAGCCCGGATAGGGCATTGTCTTGATGCTGGCGGGGAGCAAAGGCTGACCACTATGAGAATACACATAGATGCTCTCCTCGCCTTCTTCTACACCGACGCCCATTTCCAGCAGCTTTGCCGTCAGCGGCTCCATATGGGTTGGAATAATATTCATTACTGAGATATCCCCGCCGGTCAGAGGGGCCATCATCATGTAGGTTCCGGCCTCTATCTGGTCAGGTATGATCATATATTCTTTGTTAGCCGGCAAATAGGGTTTACCTTTGATCCTGATCGTCTCGGTTCCGGCGCCTCTGATATCTGCTCCCATAGTATTGAGAAAGTTTGCTACATCAACGATATGCGGTTCTCTGGCAGCGTTATCAATTACTGTCACACCATCTGCCTTCACAGCGGCAAGCAGAATATTTACTGTCGCTCCCACACTCACTGTGTCCAGGAAGATGCTGGCAGGCTCCATTTTGCCGCTCTTGCTCTGGCAATGGATAAAAGCCGGCTCCAGTGTGAAGTCGTCCGGACTTCCCTGATCAGGCATTGAATCCGTTCCGCCGTCATAGCTGAACCATAGCTCTTCGTCATTGATATTGCGGTATATGATATCAATATCTGATCCCATCGCCATGAATCCCTTGAGATGCAGGTCGATTGGCCTGACGCCGAGATCACATCCTCCGGGCATAGTGACTTTGCATGAGCCAAAACGTGACTGGAGGGCACCCAGCAGATAATAAGAACCTCTAAGCATGGAAACTTTAGGGGATATTGCCTCGGGTTTAGTAATTGTAGTCGGATCTAAGCGGACTTTATTCTTGCCCAGAATCTCGATTTCTGCACCGATCTCTGAGCATACTGACAGGAAAATCTGCACATCCCGTACATCAGGAAGATTATGGATCAGGCAGGGCCCGTCAAGAGTCATGGCTGCGCCGATAATTGCCAGCGCTGCGTTCTTAGATCCGCTTATCTCTATTTCACCACTGAGACGATTACCGCCTTCTATTCTGTAGCAATTCACATTAGACCTCGTTTAACTAAGTTATAAGCAAGCCGGGAACATTAACCGTACTTAATATTTTCGTTCATTTTTTTAAGTACAATCTCACATTCACTCCTGGTCAGACGCGGCGGCCAATCTATGTCGCCTTTCTTAGTGAGAAAGGAGTAAATATCTTTTTCAGCGGCTTGACCGCATGGATCGTCGATAATATTGCCCGCAGACAGATCGATCAGAATGTCACTTCTCACCTTGGTTAAAGTGGGAATGAAAACTATGAACTCACAGCCTTCGTCGACCTCGCTTTGCAGCTCGATTCTGCCTCTATGCAGATTAGTCAGCTCGCGTACGATGGGGAGGCCAAGACCTGTTCCGCCATATTGCCTTGAGCCTGTAGGATCCAGGCGAAAAAACCGCTTGAAGATCTCCTCCCGGAATTCCTCTCTGATGCCTCTGCCATTGTCAACTACTTTAACATAGACCTCATCAATCAGACTATTAGCGTAAACGGAGATTTTTCCGCCATCGTGAGTATACTTGATGGCGTTGATGATCAGGTTGGTAAAGATACGTTCCAAGGCTGCCCGATCGCCATATATCGAAGGTATTTTACCAAGTCTGGTAAAACTCAGTTCCTGATGGTGATCCTCAGCCTGAGGTATAAGTCTTTCTGTTACTGATCTTGCGACAGTGTCCAGATTAACTGCCTGGAAATCCACGTAAACCCCTTTGCTGTCAATAGACGAAAGCAGAAGCAGGTCCGTAACCAGCTGGTCCATACGCATAGAATCATCATGGATTCTCTGGACATCCGCTTTAATACCGGCAGAGTCCTTCTCGTCTATGCCCCATTCTAAGAGCGACTCCGACCAGGACTTGATCGTAGTCAGCGGCGTTTTCAGTTCGTGTGAGACATTTGCGACAAATTCTTTTCTTCTTTTTTCCTCGTTTTCCTGTGCAGTGATATCTTGGATCATGACAATATGTCCATAGCGTCTTTGGTTACTGCTGCCAAGTTTCTGGCTCTGTATTGTAACGCGGTAGAAGCGTTCCCCTGCAGGATAGATACCGGATACATTATCATTCCCTAGAAGAATAGCAACATGAATGCCATTTTTCCCCCCGTACAGCTGACAAAAATCCAGAAACAGTTCCGGAATTTCATTAAGCATGGTGCGGGCCATTCTATTCGCCGTCAATAAATGTTCATCACTGCCATAAGCCACTATCCCCAGTTCCAGAGCCGCCAGAATTCTCTGTGACTCAACTCGCTCGGTACGTACCTGGTCTATCACTTTCATGACACGTTTATTCCTGGTTTGGCTGTGGTAGCGAAACCATACAAAGACAGCGACCATACAGATCGCTGTTGTAATAATTACAGTTAAGAGAACGGTTTCAGCTGTGTTCATTTATGTTTAGTTGTTATGATCCTTCGAGAAATAATAGCCAACACCACGTTTTGTCAGCAAATATTGGTAGTGATTCTGATCAGGTTCAAGCTTCTCTCTGGTGCGTCGAACAGTAACATCAACTGTCCTGACATCCCCATAGTATTCATAGCCCCAGACCTTCTCCAGTAATTCTTCCCGCGAGAAAACCTGTCCTTCATGTCTGGCCAGAAAGCGGACCAGCTCAAATTCCCGCAATGTCAATTCAACAGGATTTCCCTTATAAGTGACCTGATAACCGGCCTGATCAATCTCCAGATCACCAAAGATCAGGACCTGATCGGAGTCAATCTGTTCGTTTTCACTATATTGAACTCTTCTGAAAAGCGCCCGTACGCGGGCCAGTACTTCCCTGACGCTGAAAGGTTTAGTTATATAATCATCCGCACCCAGCTCCAAACCCAAAACCTTATCGATTTCTTCACTCTTAGCTGTGAGCATAATGATTGGAACTGAGGACTTCTGGCGGATCCGCTTACAAACTTCAAAGCCGTCTATGCGGGGCAACATGCAATCCAATAAAATCAAATCGGGCTGCTCGTCCATTGCTATCTGCAGTGCCGTTGCACCTTCGTATGCTTTGAGGATCGTATAGCCCTCACGAGATAAATTCTCTTCCAAAATATCAACGATATTCGGTTCGTCATCAACAACCAATATTTTCAGATCCATATTTCACTCCCTTCAGCCTGCGGGAAATAGAGATATATTTGCATAATTATATCATATGAAGAATATGAGGCGACAATGCACGAGGAAACTAATTAATTTTCTCAGCAGAGGAAACACATTAAATTTTCTACTAGTAGAGGGAACTCGCAAATTTTTCTTAGTATTGGCAATCTTTACCATAAGACCATACAATATCATTTGGTAATGAATATTTGCTGTGTATCGGTCAACTGCTCAATCGTGTTACATAAGAGAACGTATTATGGAAGTAACCACACGGATGTGTCGAAGACGATAAGGAAGGGTAGAAGCCATGACGAAGAAAGTTGCGGTAATAACCGGCGGATCGAGCGGCATAGGACTGGCTACCGCCAGATATTTCCTCCAGCACGGATATAAAGTCTACAGTCTGTCGCGCAGAGCGGGCGATCAGGCTAAAGTAAATCATATTCCTTGCGATGTCAGCGCTGAGGAACAGATAGAAGCAGCACTGAAGATAATTCTGCAAGAAGAAGGCAGAATAGATGTCTGTATCGCTAATGCCGGCTTTGGTATTTCCGGCAGTCTGGAAGGAACCAAAGAGCAGGATGCCCTGCGTCAGATAGATATAAATTTTCATGGCGCCATGAGGCTGGCCAAGGCGGCATTGCCCGCCCTGAGAGAGAGCAAAGGACGGTTGATCGCAGTCTCTTCAGTAGCGGGAACAATAGCAATCCCTTATCAGTCCCTGTATAGTGCATCCAAAGCGGCTTTGCAGTCAGCTTTCCTGGCTTTGGACAATGAAATAAAAGAGGGAGGATTGCGCGCTCTGACTGTTTTGCCCGGTGATACAGCTACCCCTTTTACCGACAACAGAGTACATAACATCAGCGAGCCATCCTTTTATCGCGAGAAGGCTGCAGCTTCGGTTGACAAGATGTCTGCTGACGAGAGAAAAGGCAAGCATCCGGATACTGTTGCCAGAGTTATCTATCGCCTTGCTACCCGAAAGAATCCTCCGCCTCAAACGGTTGTAGGCCTCTCATACAAATTCCTCACACTGCTCAATAAATTTCTGCCATTGCGCCTGAGCAACTGGGTAGTCGGCAAAATATACAATTAGTTAAGCCGGCGAAGACGCTTAAAAATGAGACCGGGCCTCTGTGGCAAAGACCTCAAAAGGGAGACCGGATTTCTGTGGCTAAGACGCTCAAAAGTGAGACCGGATTTCTGTGGCGAAGTTTGCGAGGCTCGAACAGAAGTCGGGGCATGGGGGGATTGGTCTTTGAAGCTCGAACAGAAGTCAGGGGCTTTTGATGGTGGTCTTGAAGCCGGAACAGAAGGAAGCTTCTTGTGACGTCAATCAGCGTAGGAATCGAAATAACCCTGGATAAGAACGATTGGTGTTCCTTTATCACCTGATCCGGATGTGAGATCAGACAAGGAACCCAGAAGATCATAGAGCCTCCTTGGGGTAGTGCCCAGAGACAAATCCTCGTCTTCTTGCTTCTGCAGATGAATATATTCACTTACGGCATCTTTGAGGTCATTGCCGCAAAGCCCAGCAAATTCGTTGTCAGCGATGTATTTTAGTTTGACCTCGTGAGGCGTGCCTGCCAGTCCCTGAGTAAAGGCGGGCGATACAACCGGATCCGCTAATTCCCATATCTGGTATACAGGGTCGCGAAAAGCTCCGTCACCATAAACCATTACTTCCACCTTTTTGCCTGTTTTCTTCAGCATCAGATCTTGGATAGCGTCAACATAACTTTGCGAGTCGCGCGGAAACAGTTTCACTTTTTCTTCAGAGGCTTTATTGGCTCCCAGCAGTCCGAATTCAGGATTATAACCGCTGCCATCCACGGAAGAAGTGAGAATATCCTCCAGATTCCAGGGATTTTTTGCTCCGGCTTCACGAAGAAGACGCAAAGACCTTTTTCTGTTGTGAACATCGCAGGTAAGAATATCTTTCTCATGTTTAAGGATTTCACGGACATCATTAGCAAGGATAATAGTTAAATCGCAGTCTTCCTCACGACATATATCATGATAGAGACTCATATAATTAACCTTCGTAAAGGGATGAGGATTAGTGCCAAAGAGTTTCCGGAAACGATCTTCACTCAAGACATCCGAGTAAGGATTAATATCTGTTTCATCTACTTGCTCAAGACTGACCAGAGCGTTCCCCACTTCATCGGCAGGGTAAGACATCTGCATGGTGATATGGTCCAGAGCTCTGGCGAATGCCTTCAGCATAGTGGCAAAGCGATTGCGGCTGAGGATGGGAAAGACAATGCCGGCTCTGCCTGCAGGGAACTTCTGTTTAATGGCAGCGGCTATCTGATCAACAGTGGCATAATTCCCCTGCGCCCGGGCAACAATTGCCTCTGTGATAGCAATCACATCGCGATCATTGATAGTGAATGGCTCAGCCTGGCCTGCCTTAAGCACACTGTCAGTCACAATGGCTACAAGGTCGTCACCTTCACGAATAATGGGAGCACGTATGCCCCGGGCTGTAGTTCCTGTCAGTCTCGCCATGTTAATTCCTTCTATCAAGCTTTGCTTAGGAGACAATATAATTACTGTTCCCAAAGTATTATGTTAGCACAAAGCAATTTCAATAGAATAGTAATCATTAAATATTTTCAAATATATTTTTTAACTCATGCAATAAAACCTGCTTCTCATCCGTTATATATAGGTGAAGGGTTAATGCGATTGCACATGAGATCGCAGAATAGCCCGGAGAGGCTGGCCCATGAAACAAAGTAACCGAATGATTAAGAACAGACTGAAAAGAGCCGTAGAAACGGCTGTTCCTGATGCCTTGCCTTATGTGCTTAAAAATATTGAAAAAAAAGGAGTTTTTAAAATGAATACTAATAACTCAGTTTATACAGCGCAAAAAGAAGCAACTATACAAAAAAAAAATTGCCGCCTCGCCGGTGGCTTATGGCTGTCATACCTGTCGCAGCAGCATTAGTTCTGGTATTCGGTGTTTGGTTTGGCTTTGCCAACTACGCAACAGATGCCGTTGTCGCCTTTGACGTCAACCCAAGCATCGAACTGTCAGTAAATCGGGCGGAAAAAGTATTGAAGGTCAATAATAGAAACTCAGAAGCTCATGAAGTTGTCGGTGACATGGATTTAAAGGGTGTGAATCTGGATGTTGCAGTCAATGCTCTGATAGGATCCATGGTGCAAAAAGGTTATATCTCAGAAATAAACAACTCGATTCTGATCACAGTCAACAGCAATAATGCAAAAAAAGGTGAGCAGCTGCAGCAGCGCCTGTCTGAGGATGTAGAAGGCTTGCTGAAAGGGCTCTCAGTCGATGGGGCCATTATGAGTCAGACTGCATCTGCCGATGATGATATTGCTGAACTGGCGGAAGCCTATGGCATCTCTCCCGGCAAAGCAGCTTTGATCAAACGGCTGGTAGAGTATGATCCTGAGCTGAAATATGAAGATATTGTCGGATTGTCGATCAACGACCTCAATCTCTTAATCGAAGGACGTCAGGCGCACATGGATAAGGTTAGAACTTCCGGCCAGGCCAGCAGTAAAGGATATATAGGCGCTGATCAGGCCAAAGAGATTGCCTTCAGGCATGCAGAAGTATCCGAGGCAGACGTCACTAAGCAGGAAATCGAGCTTGACTCAAATACTTGGGATTCCTCTGGGTACCGCCCTATCAAAATATCACCGCTCCTTAGCCAAACTCCGAAAACTGTTAGGGGAAAATTAAATGAAAGAGAATGATAATAAAATGATTCAGAATAGACTGAAACGCGCAGTAGAAACATCTTCTCCGGATGTGCTGACAAATGTTCTCAAACATATGGAAAACAAACAAATCCTGCGAACAGACAATTCTGATGTAATCTTAAACGATAATATTCCAAATGAAAGATCTGTAAGAGTTACAGCTTCGCCTAACGGCAGTTCTGAGGATATTACTTCACCGAGCGACAGATCTGAGAAGACTACAGCTTTTACGGGCAGGAAATCTCGTTCTCGGAGCTGGCTAACGGCTCTTGTGCCGATTGCAGCTGTACTGATGATAGTATTCAGCTTTTGGCTCAGCTTAAATTACACCACACAGGCTGTTGTAGCTTTCGACGTCAATCCGAGCATCGAACTGTCAGTCAACAAAGCTGAAAAAATACTTAAAGTCAGTTCGCGTAACAGTGAAGCAATGACTGTCATAGGTGATATGGAACTGAAAGGTATCGATCTTGATGTCGCAGTTAATGCCCTGATAGGATCAATGATCCGACATGGCTATTTATCTGAAATCAACAATTCCATACTGATCACGGTCAATAGCGAGGACGAAACTAAGGGCGAGCAGCTGCAGCAAAGATTATCAGCAGAAGTTGACAGTCTACTGCGCAGTTTCTCTCTTGACAGCGCCATTTTGGGCCAGTCATCATCTGACTATGATCACTTTGAAGCATTAGCTGAGCAGTATGGAATTTCGCCCGGGAAAGCCGCTTTGATTGAGCAGCTGGTGCAAGCTGATCCGACAATTAACTATGAAGATATCGCAGGACTATCTATTAATGATCTCTATTTACTGATAGAAGCCCGTCAGCCTGAAATTGGGAAGATCAATATTATCGGACATGCCAGCACTAAGCTTATATCGGAATGCAGAAAGCAAAAGAAATAGCCTTCATGCACGTCGGTTATTCTGAAGCTGAAGTCAGAGAGCTTTCAACAGGTTACTTAGATGGCAGCATGATTTATGAGATTAATTTCAAAGTGATTAATTTGAAATTTTCATACAAGATTGACGCGAAGACAGGTGATATTCTGCAATTAGATTCCGATCGTGAAAAGCCTGCTGTCACTGAGAAGCCGACTGCCACTTTGCCGGCCAGCGAGAACAATGACAAACCGTCAGGTACAACTTCACCAACCAGTACACCTGCTGCGACTGCAAAAGCCGGATCAACTTATATAGGCGTTCAGAGAGCTGAAGATATCGCCTTCAAACATGCCGGTGTCAGCAGGAGTCAAGTGCATGATCTGGACACGGAACTCGATAGCGATGATGGCCAAAAATATTATGAAGTAGAATTTGAAGTGGGCGATACCGAGTACGATTATGAGATAGATGCTTACTCAGGAAAAATATTGACTTACGAGATTGATGATTAATCCTTTATCCCGTAGCTGGCAGCAGTTTTAAGATGTCGCAGGAAAGTCGTTCGATTAAATCCAGACGAACTCACAGCTAAACAAGATAAGTGTTACTGGAATACTCACCAGGTAACCTTGAGCCGGGTAACCTTGAGATGGCTCCAAGATAAGTGACCTCTTTAGCTGAATTTATGCAGTACCTCCATATCCGAACATGGATCAGGAGGTTCTTCATGAATTTACATTAATAAGAGGAAGAATTACAGACCATTCCCGGATCAGATCCTCCAGCGACTTAGCTGCATTTGCCGGGGAAGTGCTCGGCATGCGACTGACGCCAATCTTGTCAGTCCGATGCCGGTATTGGCGATAGTACCTGTATGCTGTGCTGCCGTTACAGAAAACATGCTTGATATCGGCAGTGGCGAAGATCTTTGTAAAGTCATTCGGAACTACATTGCGAATTGAGCTGTCACTGCTGCCGATAATCCCACAGGACTCGATACTATCCCACATGGCAATGTTTCTTGCCAGTACAATCCTGCTTGTCCGTTCTGGCTCAGTGGCTGAGAGCGGCGGATCAATTTCCAGCAGTGCTGACAGCATTGGCCAGAATCGATTCTGCGGATGCCCATAGAAAAAACCTGCCTCTCGAGTTTTTATCGAGGGAAAACTGCCAAGAATCAGGATACGGCTGTTCTGATCATATAGCGGGGGCAGGGGATGAATTACTTGGCTATATTCTGAATTACTCATTGCGGTCAGTATCCCTTTCCAATCTAAATACATTCCGAATTCATATTTGAACGCCTTCGACTCTTTTTTGTTTTCTCAGCATCTACAAAAAATATGAAATATCTGGCTTTATTCATTACGAGCCGTGTATGTTTTCGCCGATCAAAAATCTATCTCAAGCGAAGGTCGGATAAGCCAGATTTTTTTGTCAGTGACTTCAATACCGGTGGCGCGCCGTATTGCTTCGGCATAAGACTCAATTTGAACATAGTAGCGTTCACGAACCCGGGCAGTCGCTTCATCAAGGTCAGAAGGTACATAGTCAGACTTAAAGTCTATCAATATAAGACCCTGATCATCAAGAAACCACAAGTCGATCATGCCCTGCAGCAGCGTAATGTCGTCATCTGCCTGCGGAACCGCTAAATTGAACTTTTCAGACTGGAATTGCTTGGCGGCTGATGTGGTTAAAGCCGGAACAGCCAGAGTGAATGGCTGCTCGCGGAATACCTTTTTCCCCTCCGCCTCCGCTCTGATTAATCTTTGACCGCTCTCTGACAGCGCAAATTGCCGGGCATTGTCGTAAAAGGGAAGAACTGCCGCCATTTCCTCGGGCAGGAGCATTTGTTTGCTGACCATCTCCTTAAGCTGAGACAGATATTCGTCTTCAACGCCGGCGGCGGACCCATCGCTTAGGCTGGTGACGCCGGATCCGTCACTTCGGCTGGTGACTCCGGACCCGTCGCTTCGGCTGCTGACTCCGGACCCATCACTTCGGCTGGTGACTCCGGACCCGTCGTTTCGACTGGTACTGGCGGATCTTCCGCTGCCGCTGTCAGAAATATCGCTGCTTAATAAGCGGCCAAAGTCAAGGAACTGAAATACGGTATGCAGTGCGATACCTAGCTGAGCAGAGGTTATGCAACTCCTGTTGCTGCCTTGTACTGCCTCTTTCTCGGCTGCAGCTGCATCCATTTCGGCTAGTGTGCCATCCGTGGCAGATGCTGAATCCGGATGATCGGGAACGGCTAAATCAATTATCCCTGTCAGATCCGAGAGTCCGGCTGCATCCGGATAATCGGGAACGGTCTCTGTCTTGTTAAGTGCTGAATCCTTGAAAGCAGGTGTAACCATCCTGGCACGAGCGGTCCCGATCTTTGTCTCAGGTTGATTCAACTGAAATGACATATCCGGGAAAAGAGAGGCCTCACTGCTCAGACCCTCCTCCACTCTCTCTCTCTCCGAAAGCAGACTGAAAGTCCTTTTAAGCTCCGTCACAGTAATTTTGCCCGGAGCTTTTGCCAATTCGCCGCCAGATACATCAGCGCTGAGAATTTTGCTGATCTCCGTTATCTCATTCTCGTACTTAGCAGGATCTTCTCCCAGTTGCAGCCATAGTTCTTGCGGATTAATCTTTCCCGTACGGGTAATTTTGATTGTCTTGTCATCCAGTGTCATTTTCTGCAATGTTTCGCTGTAAACATGCTGCATGATTTTTTCTCTGGGAACGACATGAGCCTCCAGATGCGGGAAAGAGAATACTCCTTCTTTTGCCTCAAGCAACAGTCTGCCATTATGCTGATCGGCCAGATAAAGAAGATAGAAGAGCAGCTTACGATTATCACTTATCTTGCTCAAAGTATCAGAAGTAAGGCGGCCGTCATTGGCTAGAGCGGCCTGCACTGCTTCCTCAATATCCTGAGCGTTGTCAGCAATGTTGCCATACGGTTTGTCGAGCGCGTCGACCAGATAAAGATGATCTTCGGCGCGTGTCATTGCAACGTACAACAGACGCCATTTTTCGGCTTTTTCAGCCATCATCTCAGCTTCGAGCTGCACTTGATGCGGAATATTAAGATAAATACCGCCACCTTCTGGATCAATGCTGAAGCTTGTTATGCCAATATTTTCACTGATATTAGCGAACCGATAACTGCCACGCCTGTGGTATTCGCTGTCCAGGCCGGCCAGAAAAACAACAGGAAACTCCAAGCCTTTACTTGCATGGACAGTCATTACCTGAACGGCATCTCTGGCTGAAACCGCAGGCTCTATCTCCTCCGGGCTTTCGTCCTTCTCTCGCAGGTTATGAATATAGCGGGCAAGCGTGCCGACACTAAGAGGGCCATCTTGTTCCAAGCCTTTTACCCAATCGAGGAAGCTCTCCAAATCAGCCAGATTCTCTGAGGCGAAACGCCGATGCTCTAAATAGTCAGCATAGCTGCTGTCCGCGATAATCCTGGTCAGAAGAGCATGTACTGTCAGATCTTCCGCAAGAAGGCGCCAATGCTCTATCTTGTCCAGCAATCCGGCTAGTTTTGATTTCAATTCGTGATTGTCATTATCTGATTGTGAATTGGCGAAGGCGTTGAGGCGTAAGTAATATGGCTCACGATAACTTTGCGGCCGGGCATCCTCGTCATCATCCAGATCTGAGGAGGTGGCTTCGATAACCAGGGGTCCGGTGCCTTCGGCTTTGCAAACTTCAACTTCGGCTCCGACAGATTCGCCTTGGGCAGCTTCGGCTCCGGCAGAAACGACTCGGGCGTCTTTGGCTCCGCCAGCTTCGGTTTCGACAGCTTCGGCTTCGGCAGATTCGCCTTCGGCAGAAATGGCTTCGGCTCCGGCAGCTTCGGCTCCGGCAGAAACGACTCGGGCGTCTTTGGCTCCGACAGCTTCGGTTTCGACAGTTTCGGCTCCGGTTACTGCCGGAGGTATCTCCAAGGAGTCGTTTGCAGCATTCTCTGTTGAAGCAGGGAGCACTGTCTCGGTCTCAACAGCGATGGAAAGCAATTCCTCTTCGCTGAGCCTCTCGCCCAGAATACCTGAGAGGAGAACTGCAGTGAGGGGGAAATCCTGTCTGCTGTTGTCGAGAACCTGTACCAGAGCCTCTAATTGTCGCAGGACAGGTGAATCTAAGAACTCGCGTTTAGGTATCCCTGCTACGTTTATGCCCTGACCGATCAAAGCACTGCGCCAAATATCCAGGGTTTTATGGTTTGGAGCCAGAATAGCGATATCTTTCAAACTATATTTTTTCCGGCCGGTAAGCTCTCTGATCTTTGCTGCAGCCAGTAAAGCTGCCGCTTCCTGATCTTTGGGTTTGAGATTAAACCCCTGTTCTTCCCAGACTCTCTTGTCAGACTGAGATTCATCAGCAATTGTCTCGCTGTCTTCATCTGAGATTGACTGGTCGTCCTCTTCAGAACACATGGCCAGGAGCAGCTGTACTGCCTGCTCCTCTCCGCCCTTTCTGCCTGCGACCAGAGCCTGTGAATCATCATACTCAATTTCACCGCTGTCTTTACTGAGGAAAGAAGAAAAACAACTGTTGACAAAGTCGATTATGCCGGGAACACTGCGGAAATTCCGGTTGAGATTGATCAGGTATCCTTCCGGCAGGGGAGTAAGCGAAGAGTAATCGTCATCAGTTTCTTGCCCGTCTTCTTGCGGACAGTCAATAAAGCACCCCTGTTTAGCCCGGAAAAGATCCGGATTAGCGTAGCGGAAACGGTAGATGCTTTGTTTAATATCTCCAACCATGCAGATATTGTTAGCAGCGAAAGATTTGATAACCGCTTCCTGAATGCTGCTCGTGTCTTGATATTCATCGATATATATTTCCTGAAAGCGTTGAGTATACTCTTCGTGTATCTGCGGCTTTTTTAGGAGCTGCAGAGCATAATGCTCGAAGTCATTGAAATCTACTTTATTTTTTCTCAGCTTCAGCTGCTGGAAACGCAGGTCAATCAACAGAATAATTTCAAAATATCTGCAGAGGGGTCCGAAACTGGCTGTAACACTCTTTTCTACCTCCTTGCTGCTGAGACTAAACCAGGGATAGGAGTCTTCATAGTACTTATCCAATTTTTTGCCTCTGCTGTTTTGAAAGTTTGAGGTGATAAGCGCAAGCACTCGGGAAATATTTTCATTGAAGAGTTGATTGAACTCTTTCCCGTCCACTCCGCTGCCACCCTTAAGTACAGTTACATGCGGCAGCTGTCTGCCCAGATTAGATACTGCATCCCAGTCATTCCCGACTTTAAGAGCGTCAGCCAGCTGGGGCAATACCTCAGCGATTGCTGCCATGGAGTCTGCCAGGCCAGTGATCGTTTTGGCTTTTCCCTGCGGATCAAAGATGCGCTCCCAATAATGCAGCTCTTTCAACTTTGCCAGATCACTCATGGCCGGTTCCAGATATTCTCTCAGCTGAGAGAACAATTCCTCGACAAAAGGAGACGCCTGCCAATTTTTATTTTCCAGGAAATTTCTCTCGAGCTCTTTTTGTACCCATGATCCATAATCCGCCATGCTGCGCAGTTTTCCCAGCATATTGGTTAAATTGCTGCGCAACGGCAAATCATCATAGCCAGGAGCAATGGCAGCAGAAAGAAGACGAAAATCAACCAGCCAGGTGGATAAATTAAGATTTCTCCCGGCCAATACAAAGGGATAAATCTCGCCGCGCAGCCGGGGTAATTCCCGGGACAAGCTGTATTTGAAACTCGTCTGCCCGGATTTTGGCGCCTGACCGTTACTATCGTTTTCATAACCGGACATGGACAAGGAATAATCCAGACGGTAAAGCGTATTCAGCACATCGTCAGTAGCCTCATCCAGAAGCAGCTTCTTTTCCTCTTCTTTCAGGACTTGATAGCCCGGCTCCAGCAGTGGATTTCCCTCTTCGTCAGTCAGCTCGCTGATATAATCAGTAATAACACTCTTACAAAAAGAATGAATAGTAGAGATCTTCATGGCTGGAAGCTGTCTGACAAGCTCGCGCGCACGAAGTTTCTTCTCTGGCTCAGCTGCTTCCTCCTGCAGTTTACGGATCACGGATTCAATCTTCTGCGCCATCTGCAGGGCTGCCAGCTCGGTAAAAGTCATGACGACAATCCTGTCCGGCTCAACCTTCCCTGACGCCAGGCGCCGCACAATTCGCTGAGTCATAACAGTTGTCTTGCCGGAACCGGCGGCAGCAGAAATCAACAGATTATTCGCCCGGTTATACTTGAAAGTCTGCAGTTGTTCCTTTGTCCATTTAATTTCCATTTATCGTAATATCCTAGTGAGCTTCCTGCTCAATTTGGCATTTCATAATCTGAGCAAAAGCGTTTTGTTCCAGTTCCTTTTCCTTCATCTCAGTCTGCACTCTGTCTCTTCTCGTCCTGCGATCATAAAGACAGTGGGCTTTGAGCAAACAATAAGAGCAAGGCGATTGTTTTTCTCTGATTACAGTTGGCCTGGCACTTATATCTCCCTTCAGGATGGCTTGCATGGTAGAATTTGCACGCGCAGCTGAATAATCTGATATGACTGCAAGCCTTTCCGGGCTTTCCTCACATTTTTGTTTGTCGAAGGCGTCTTTTAGCAGGTCTTTATTATCTGTTGCGGGTGATATCCCCTTGCGGTTGTCGCTGCGTTGATCTTTAAAGGTAAAATAACCAAATCCCTGCGGGACAGCCTGCGGGTAAAGATGGCGATATACCTTGAGATAGAGAGGCAGCTGCAGATTGGTTCCTGCTGCTATATCCGCATAAGAAACCTTCCTGCTGCCCCGCTTGTAGTCAATAAGCATGAAGCTGCCGCCTCCGGTATCAATGCGGTCTATCGTTCCCTTGAGTGTAGCCTGCCATTCATCTGCCCGCAGAGAGAAATTATCTTGATCAGGCAAAGGAAAGCGCCATTCAACAGCGCTGGGAAATAGCTGATCCCGTATGACTTGTTCTTCTGTAAGCTGCAGTGAAGTATGTGCATACCTGATTATCCGCTGTTTAGTCTGACCAAGAATCTCAGGGACATCAAAATGATTGAAACCGGTCATGGAAATCGCAGTTTCAAAATAATTATCCAGCTTGTCACTGTCCAAAAATCTAAACCAGTCTGCGGTTATTGCAGTTTTTTCCTTATCGTCTGCAGCCGTCTGCAGATGAGTAATCAGTTCTGAAACAGCAATCTCCATCATTGCATGCATAAGACTGCCTTGTTCTCTGGCGCTTGGCTCCCAAGTCTCCCGCTCATGCAGCCGCAGCAGATAAGAGGCAAAGTAAGTGTAAGGGCATCTATTGTATTTCTGCAGCTGCGACACACTGATGACATTGCGCGGTAAAACGAGTTGCTTCACCTGCTCTGCAGATACTGAGAGCATCTCAGTTTGAAACTCTGAATTGAGGCCGACATCTGCCTCTTTATCAGTCATTAGCAGTGCTTCCAACAGGATCAGCCAGCCAGTTTCAAGATTATTTCTGGCAACAGGATCTGACAGGGCAAGATTAAGCTGCATTTGCGCTGTTTTTTTACTATGCCAGGCCGCCGAAGGGCTAAAGGGCGAAGACAGTACGATCGTTTTCGTACCACCTCTGTCTTCCAGCTGTTTTTGTACCAGAGAAGTCTCCTCCTTGTTTAAAGATGGAGCGGAGATATAAAGATGCCGGCGCGGTGAAGCTAGCAGCTGCTGCATCTGCCACTCTCTGGCCAGGGGGAGATCCTGTTTGCGATTAGGAAATTTCTTTTGACTGTGTTCTTCCAGCCAGGAACGCTCAGAGTCCCGCAAAAATCCCTCCTCAGAACTCCGAGGGGGAAAGTTCTCTTGATTGGTGCCGACAACAAACAATACTTCCACAGGATAAACAGACATCTGACGCAAATTGCCAACGCGAATACTGTCGATACCGACAGGGATTGAGCTGTGGCTAAATCCAGACAAAGAGGCGCGCAGCAATCTGGTGAAATCAGCTTGAGAGAGAAGCAGGGATCTTATGATTGTCTGAGCTTCATCCCTCAGCTTAAGCCAGAGATTCCAAGAATCAGCCAGGATGAGGGCGGCTTCAGTTTCATCCTGTTTCCGCAGACTGGCAATTCTGTCTGCCAGCGCTTTAAAAGGTCCTTGTTCGCTCTGAACCCAGTCAAACAGCAAGTCCAGCTTTTTCCAGCCCAGTCTCTTCTGCCGGATATTCTTCCCCAGATCATTAAGTGGCTCCAAAACTGCCTGAACCTGCCGCCAAAGAGAATACTCTCTGCCGGAGATTTTCCCCTCTGTGACTTGCTGCTGCGGGTTAAAACGGGAAATGTCATGAGGGGAGATCAGTCCCTTGGATAAGCAGAAGTTCTCAAAGTAGTCAATAGTTTGCCGGGGGAGAAGATCAAAACCGGAGCGCAGGTAAAGCATGATGGTATCATTAGCGGGCTTCTCCAGAAGGTATTCCAGCAAGGCATCGATATAACGGAGAAATGATGACTGAGTCAAGGGGGTTCGCCTGTCTATAAAGACCGGCAGTCCGTAATCCTTGGCAGTAGCAGTTAAAAGATCATAGTAGGCATCCGGCTCAGCCAGAGCAATGCCGATGTCACACCGCTGCAAGTTGGTCTTTACCAGTATTTCTCTGATTTCTCCACAAACATAGCGCAGTTCTTCACGGGGATTAGCTGCGTATATTGATGTGACCAAAGCCTGTTTTCCTTCTGCCTCCAGTCGTTTAACAGTGAGTTTGCCAGCGGCTGTCTTTATAATCTGGAGGGCGGTATCCAGACCATGGCTATAAATCGGGTCACTTGTTATTGAAGATACCGCCTGCGAAGCAGAATTTTCTCCTTGTCCGGCGGCATCGGCTGTCAGATAATCCAGGCTGCAAGTAACCGTGACTGAATCGCAGTATTTATTCAGCAGTTCAAGTACTGATAATTCTTGAGCGGTGAAAGCTCTGGTCTCGCCAAAGCCCAGGACCCAGACGGCAGTATCCTTTAGGAATGAAAGCCTGGGCTCTGCCGCTGCCTGGCGCAGCAGGGATATAAGACGATCCAGATCTTGGTCAGGGTCGATTAATTCATGTGTTGATAATGCTTTTTGGTATTGTTCCCAAAGCAGGGAGAAATCAAATAGTTTATCCTTTGTGATGGCAGTGGGCGCTGTGGCAGAAGCTTCTCTTAAGTCCGCTGATGATATGCCGTAGCGACTGAAATCTCCCATAACACTGGCCAGTTCAGCAGCAAATCCGGGACGTCCGACAAATCTGGAGAATCGTTTAAATCCCGGGAGACTTGACTCATTTGAGTCTTGATGCGGGTTATCCGTCACGCCCGTACCTGTCTGCTGGCTGTCCGCCTTTGAGGCTAATTTGGAAGCAAAGCTAATCGTCACGCCCGTACCTGTCTGCGGGCTGTCCGCCTTATCTGCATGTATACTCGAAATATCTGCCGGGCCTGATGCATAAGCGCCTTTATCCGCTAAAGATGATTCTTTATCGGCATTCTCTGGAGCAGAGTCCAGCTGTTCAATGCTTGTTGTCAGTTTAGATCCGGATTGCAAGATTTCCTGAATGAGAAGAGCCTTCCCTGCCTGACTGATTCGTCTGACTGCCAGTCCGCCGGCTTCAGAGAATAATCTGTGCGCCAGCCGGGAGAAGGACAAGACCTCCGCCATCATCAGTCCTGCATGATCATGCTTTTCCAGATACTGTCTTTCCAGATCTGCCTTCATGCTTTCAGGCACAATTAAAAAGGCGCGTCTCATTTGATCTTTCTTAGTGTAAGAGTTGAGTTCGCCAAGACAGTGGTCCGTCAATACATTAGGGTCTGTGCTGTAAAAAAGCCTCAACAGGGAATCCTCCCTTAGTTATTATAATATTATACCTGAACATAAGGTCCAAATACTGCGCTCAATTATTCGGCGAACCGGTTCATGCAGTTTCAATATCGGTGATCCGGTTCATAAAAGTCTCAATTTCGGTGATCCGGTTCATGAAAGTCTCAATTTTACTTGTTTCTGACTTTTCGATGACATGACTCTAATACTACTAATTTAAGCTGTCCGTATACACCTTGTACTCAAAATGTATGCCATAAAGGAAATTGCTGTTAAAATTAAGCAGGTAAATATATTTATTAAAAATTTGTGCTGAATTTTTCTGTAAAACATTTGCCGGTTTATCAGATGAGAGGTTTCGGAGCAGTGCATGGTTAATGACTTAACAAACCCGGGGAACAGTAATGATGAGGGGAACAATAATACTGATCGTAGCTGGATCAAAACAGCCTTAATTCTATTTTCGGGTCAGTTAGCCTCTCTGCTGGGCTCCGGACTGGTTCAATTCGCGATTATCTGGTATGTCACTTTGCGCACCAATTCCGGTATCGCCATGACTTCGATAACACTGGCAGGCTTCGTGCCGCAGTTAATCATCGCACCGATTGCCGGTGTCTGGGCTGACCGCTTCAATCGCAGATGGGTAATGATTATTTCCGATGGGATGATTGCTCTGGCAACGCTGCTCGTTGCAGTCATGTTCCTGATAGGTTATGACGCTATGTGGCTTATCTACATCGTTACAGCCATTCGTTCCTTCGGGAGCGGCATCCATTCTCCGGCTGTAACTGCTATTGTTCCGCAAATAGTACCAAAGGGAAGTCTGGTCAGATTTAACGCTATTTACCATGGAGCAGGAAATATTATCCAGCTGATTGCACCGGCTTTAGGGGGTCTGGTTGTAAGTTTTCTGCCAATGTGGCAGATATTCTTTATTGATGTTATTACCGCAGCGATAGCCATCAGCTGTTTGTTTATCGTGAGGATTCCGGATTTTGAGAGAGAAGAAAAGGTCAAGACCTCCCAATATCGTGAACTGATCGAAGGGGTTAAATATGTGCGCTCTCATAAACTTCTTTCTGCCATACTGGCCGTATACGCAATCTTCATGATCTTGTTATCTCCAGGTGCCTCTTTGCTGCCGCTTTATATCCGCAGGAATTTCGGTCTGGATCCCTTCAATATCACTATCTCGCAGACAGCAGCATTTGCCGGAATGGCTATTGGCGGGTTGATCGTAGCCAGAAGGGGACAATTCTTTAATAATATCCATGTCTTGCGAGTAGCGGCGGGGATGATTTCGCTGATCGTAATTATTCTGGGACTGTTGGGATACGCTCCCTGGGCTACTATCTGGATTTTCGGTGCGGTACTTCTGCTTTTCGGGTTGACGGTGCCTTTCTACTTGACTAACAACACTGTGTTTATGCAAGAAGAAGTTCCGGCTAAATATCAGGGCAGGACTTTCGCTCTGCACTATATGGTAGGCTCGTTTGCCATTCCGATGGGCACTTTGTTATTTGGTCCGTTAGCTGATCTCGTCTCCATCCAGTCGCTGTTTATTGCCGCGGGTACCATTCAACTCATCTTGATAATTGTTACCAGACCACTCTTCCACCGTCTTGCCTCCCACTTATATTACCCCGAGAGGGATAATTAACAGCCGGGCGCTGATGCATTGTATGATCCTGAATTACTTCTGCGGAGAGGTACTATGAATCGCAGCCGGGTGCTGTAATGTGCTCATAATATGACCTGGGTTTTGTCAGTTCCTCAGAAATCTTAATTTTCTGCGGGCATTTTGGCTCACATTCATTACACTCAGTGCAGGCACATGGCTGACCTTCGCCCAAAGAGGAATATTTCCCGCAAAATCTGCCACCGTCATCACTATCCAGATATCTGTTATAGATGGCGAAGGTCTCAGGAATATTTACTCCTTGGGGGCAGGGCAGACAATATTCGCATGCTGTGCAGGGTATGCGGCCTGAGGCCAGATAGAGCTTTCGTACTTCATCCAGCAGATCCAGTTCCGACTGATCCAAGCGGTAATCCCCGTTAACAGTATTGATATTGTCCTGCAGCTGTTCCATATCACTCATGCCGCTTAATATCGTCATTACACCAGGCAGGGAAGCGACGAACCTGATAGCCCAGCTGGCGGCGCTTACTGTATCGTCAGCTTCTTCAAAAATCTTTTTACAGTCCTCTGGAAGTTTGGCCAAAGAACCTCCCCGTACTGGCTCCATTACAAGTACAGGAATATTATGTTCTGTCAGAAATTGATAACTGCGTTTAGCGTTTTGAAGCTCCCAGTCAACATAATTTAGCTGAATCTGCACCATGTCCCAGTCATGCTGCAGCGTAAAACTCTCGACTACATCAGGAGTGTCGTGGATAGAGAAGCCCAGATTCCTGATTAATCCTTGTGCTTTGTAATCAGCCAGCAAATCATAAATATTAAGTTTATTTACTTTATCAATGGCCTCCCGATGCATTGAGTGGAGAAGATAATAGTCAAAATACTCTACCTGACACTTCTCAAGTTGATGAGCGAAAATTTCTTTCGCCTGATCCAGAGTGTCAATGCAGTTTACCGGCAGTTTATCCGCCAAGAGGAATCTGTCGCGGGGGAATTTTGTTAATACCTCCCCGACAAAAATCTCTGACATATCGCTGTGATACATATAAGCTGTATCAAAATAATTAATCCCGTTGTCCAGGGCGTATTCTATCATTTTATGACCGAGCTCATAATTAATATCCTTGGAATCCTCAGAGTTCAAGGGAAGTCTCATCAGCCCAAAGCCTAAAAGAGAAGGACTTTCTTTGATGCGGGGAAAATCTCTATATTCCAAAATGTTCCTCCCAACCGGCAACTATGTGCCCATGCCCGGCAACTACTTGCCCAAGCCCGGCAACACCTTTTTCATTCAATAAGGACTCAATAAACTCTTGCCATTTATGTAAAGTCGACATTATCCCGACAATGATTATTGCCTCTCAAGATTATGCAGGAAATTTTCAATCCGTTCCAATTCGGATTTGGTCAGTTCGGCGAAGATGTTCATTTTGGGATTTCCTTCGACAAAGCGCCAGGTGCCGACGATTCTGTCTCCAACGAGAATACTGGGCCTTATCAGACCGGAATATCCGAAGATCTCACGGACATGCTCGGACTCAATAAAAGGATTTTTCTCTTTCTCGTAACCTACCAGCAAAGGATCAAAGCCTGACAATAACAACAGATCCGGCAGTGTATCGGTTTTATGGTCAATATTTATACCGTATCTTGACACGCCATCTACTATCACTTCTTCAAGATCGAGTTTATCCATCCACTCCTGAACTACTCTCTTGCGTTGTTTGAAATAAGCGCGGGCATCGTCAATAGTGCTGGGCCCATAATTCTCAAAGTATCTGCGTGCAATCTCCAGTTCCGCTTCTTCCTGATCCCATGGCTCATGTTCATCTAAAAGCACATACGCCCCATCGGTGTATTGCTGATAAACCTGTCCGGTCTCTATCAAATATCTGATTAGCCCGCCCCAGGGATTAAAAACACTTCTTTCCGCTTCCTTAGGCAACCCGGCTTCAGAGGTGATTTCTTTGAGCTCATCCAAAGTGCGCGGTTTTTCAGTCAGTTTCTCCAAAATTAAATCTGCATAGAACCTTTTCTCTTCTTCTTTAAGATAGATATCAGTCCTGCTATCATCAACATCACGCAGTCCGATAGATCTTCCCTTATGCAAGTAAAGAGGAATTTCCTTATGCGGGAATACGTGTAATTGTCCTCTTATTGACCAGCAGCGCACCAGCTCATCACGCCAATCAGTATTCCGGAATGCCTGAAGCTCCGTGCGCACAACGAAAGACTGCTCAAGCATGGTATTGTCTGCTCTAGTCTGAAAGCCGTTAAGTCTGGAACAGACTTCCAGCGGATCGCTTGAGAGGTTTGTTATTTTCTGATTATATAAAATCATCTTGCGTATTTCATTTTTCGATATTTCCATGTTCACTCCTGCCCAGATTAATATTCATCAACAACTACTATTATAGCTCATGCCCTCCATCAAGTATTTAGTCTGCATTTACAAGATGAGATTAACTTCTGCTTTCAAGCTCCCGGAACACAAACATGATCAGGCTTTGAGCAGTTATTAAGATATTACATAGAGTTAACTATATGCTTGTTGCAACTCAGTTGCATTTATATTATAATTAACATGTATTCCAACATTTCCGCTGAATATTATAAGTGCAAGATAGATAGACAATATTATGGATAAAAAAACAGAAATTAAAAGAAACACGCAACAGCGTCAATTGATAACGGAATGTGTGCAGGTATTAAAACATCCTACAGCGGAGGATGTTTGGCAATGTGTCAGCAAAAAACTTCCCAATGTAAACAAGACTACTATTTACCGTAATCTTAAACGTATGGTTGATGAGGAAGAATTGCTTAGCTTTGTAACGGGAGAAGGCATTACACATTTTGACTCAACTCTGGATCGACATTATCACTTATACTGTAAAAAATGCGGAGGTATTACAGATACTCATGCTGAACTTCTCGATCAGTTGACCAAAGCTGTGCAAGACAGTGAGAAATTCCAGATTGAAGAACAGAACCTAATCTTAACCGGCGCCTGTCCAAAATGCCAGAACAATGATCCAAAATAAGGCAATAACGCAGCAATGGCGTTAGATGCGAGCAATTCGCAAATAAAATTATGGCAAGGAGAAACTAAAGAATGAAAGATCTCAAAGGAACAAAAACTGAAGCAAATCTCAAGGAAGCTTTCGCAGGCGAATCAATGGCAAATAATAAGTATTCCTATTATGCTGATAAGGCCAGGGAAGAAGGATATGAGCAGATTGGCGCTTTCTATGACGAGACAGCCAGAAACGAAAGAGAGCATGCCAAACTCTGGTTCAAGGCCCTGCATGGTGATGAGATCCCAACAACGACAACAAATCTTCAGGATGCAGCAGACGGCGAGAATTACGAATGGACCGAAATGTATGCTCAGTTCGCCAAAGATGCCGAAGAAGAGGGCTTCAAAGCTCTGGCAGCTCAGTTTCGCATGGTAGCTGCGATTGAGAAGCATCACGAAGAGCGTTATCTCGATCTGAAAAAGAATATTGAGGAAGATAAAGTGTTTAAGCGTGATGATGCTGAGACACGTTGGATCTGTCGTAACTGCGGACATATCTATGTTGGCAAGACGGCGCTCAAGATTTGTCCGGTCTGCAAATTCGAGGAAGCTTATTTCGAAATCAAAGCTGAGAATTACTAAGTTAAGCTGAGAAATTTTGACTGCTGGCTGACCGAAATATCTAAAAGCCAGGTCTCTGAATATTCAGCCCTAAAACATATATAGAGGGTGCTGCCTGTGCTGTGGGCAGCACTTTTTATCTATTCAGCGTCTTGCAATAAGAATTAATCACAGCAAAAGTGAACAGATATTTTATCGCATCCGGCGTTGTGAAATGATCTAATCGTCGCTAATAAGTAAAAAGAAAATATGAAGGCGCTTTAATCGGCCCTCTGATCTCTCTTTCTGTAGCCGACAAATCCCAAGATAGTCATGAAAAGCGTCAGAACCAGGATTATTACGAGCGGCAGATAATCGCTGCCGGAAATTCTATGCTGAGGAATATAGTTGAAGGGAGTGAGATTACCGATAAATCCCGGCATATCTGTCATCCTGCCCAGATAGATCACAATGAAAGAAAAAACCAGATATATATAGACGAAGCTGCTGAGTCGCGGAAGGACACCCAGAAGCAAAACAGCCAGTCCAACCAAAAACCAGATTGCCGGCAGATAATTCAGCATTGCAATAATATACTCTGACGGATCCATCAGCTTGACAAGGACATTCCCCGCTACCAGAACCAGACTTAGAGCTGAGACCAATTGCAGCAGTAGAGATGAAATCAGACTGATACCAAGATAGGAGGCCAGATAGCTGCTTCGAGAAACGGATTGCGCTAGAACGAGCTCAGTATAGCCACGCTTCTCTTCCGTCCATAAGCGCAAGAACAGGATCAAAGCCGGAATGGCCGTAAAAATTGACATGACACCGGCTAACATGTAGAGAAACTGTCTGGTGAAATCGCCTCCTTGCGGATTGAAGATAGCTCTAAGCATTTCGCTGCTCTCCAGATATGTCTGCATATCACCGATAACAGAGCCATACATGGCAGCAAGAATTATCAGTGCTGACAGCCAGCCGAGAAAAGTACTAAGCGAAAGCCGCAAAGATAAAACGAAGACATTGCTTAAACCATATGATGATCCAGATTTTTCAATTTTCTTCTCAGGAAGAACAGAGGCTGCCAGATCTCTTCTGCCCTCAAGGATCAAGGAGACCATTACCAAAACCAGCGAAGCCAGAAAAAGGATCAAGTGAGGGGTGAAATTGTTTTCCACGAAAGCTTGAGCGCGCGTCAGCAAGCCCAAAGGCGAAAGATAGGATAAAGGCTCAAAATAGAGATCTCCTAATGCTCTGAGAATATAAGAGCCAAACAATAAGGTAAAGCCTGCTCCCATGACTGCCCGATGACTCCGGAAGAGCTGTGAGAAAAGCAAAGTCGCGCTGCCAAAGAACACACCGCTCAAGAAAAGGGATAAGGTAAAGCTCAAAATACCGGTTAGGTCTAACAGCTTAGCGCCTGCAAAGCTCATAAATATAAAGCTCAGTACAAAAATCAGGAGATTAGCTGTCAGATTTACCAGCATGATTGAAGATGCATTGGCCAGCCTGCCTACCGGCTTAGCCTTCAAAATTTCGTCTCGCCCCAATTCTTCATCACGGCGCAAATTAGAGCTGACTAGAATCAGGCTCATTATGGCCGGCGCCAGCATAGAGAATACCAGCATATAATTAGCATAGGAGGCACCAAAAGTATAATCTTCACCAAATAATGGTCCGACTATTGCGATCATGGCAGGATTTTTCATCAAGTCAATAATTACATCAGGGGTTGCAGAAGTAAAAAGAAGATCATTAATCACCGGAATGTAAGCCGCCACAAAAATTGAGATGGAAAGAGCCCAGATTATGACGCTCCGACGTTCTAAGCGCAGGCGAAAGAAAAAAAGTCGCCTTGTTCCCTGGAATCCGGATTTTATCATAGCGCCGCTCATGATTCAGGGTCGTCTGCGCCATCTTTACCATAATGTCCGATAAAGAGCTCCTCTAAAGTGGGAGGCATTGATTCCAATCTCACAATCCCTTTCTTGGCAATCGTTGATATCACTTGACCGAGAATATCGCCCGACACGCTGAAATGAGCATTGTTGCCATCAGCTTCAAAATTAATGATTTGAGGATATTTCTCTAAAGAAGTACCAAGCGGTTCCTGGGTTTCGACAGAAACATGCGTATAAGTGAGGTGCCTCAGCTCAGTCAGAGTACCTGCTTCAATAATTCTTCCCTGTCTTATGATACTTATATAATCGCAAAGCTGCTCCACCTCTGAGAGTATATGGCTTGAGAGCAGGACCGTCTTGCCTGCAGCCTTCTCCTTTAGAACTCTGTCCTGAAAAGCAGCGTCCATTAGTGGGTCTAAGCCGGAAGTCGGCTCATCTAGAATATACAGTTCAGGATCTGAGGCAAAAGCGGCAATCAAGGCAACCTTCTGTCTGTTGCCTTTAGAGTAAGTCCGGCATTTTTTGCGGGGGTCAAAATCAAAAGCCTCAATTAATTCATCTTTTAAATCATTATGCTTAACGCCGTTGAGACTCAACATCAAGTCAATCACTTCACCGCCGGTCAAGTTGGGCCAGAGGTTGACCTCGCCGGGCACATAAGCGATACGGCGATGGATGCTGACTGCATCTTTAAAAGCGTCTTGACCAAAGACAGTCGCCTGGCCGCTGTTCGCTCTGAGCAGGCCCAGTATAATCCTGATAGCAGTCGTCTTGCCGGCACCATTAGGTCCGATGAAGCCATGAATCTTGCCATCTCTTACTTCCAGATTAAGACCGTCCAAAGCCCGTACCGAGCCGAAAGTCTTGACAATGTCTCGTAGTATTATCATTTCGCCACCGTATTTGAAATATCGGTAACTATTATATCATCATTGCTAGCACATCAATACCAGAAACGGAAGGCTTCGACTTGCCAATAGACATTAACTAACCAGTCCGAGAAATTTTGCTTGCCAATCATATTCAGCAAAAGCTCAATGAGGGTCCTGCGGCATCAACTCAATCGACTCATCGCTGCCATCCTGAAACTCCAAAGATCCTCTTCTATTTAAGCAGTTAAAAAATAATTTAGGTGAGGCTTCTTAGGATTCCAGTTCACTGAAAAAGCTTCTGACAATCTTCATGAACTCCTGCGGATTCTCTCTTGGCGTCTCATGACCAGTTCCCTGAACCACAACAACTTTGCCATTAGGTGTTAAAGTTTTATAGTAATTAGCTGCCGCTGGGGAACCGCTGTCATATTCGCCAGAAATATAAAGAATTGGAACATTTATGTTTTTTAATAATCTTGTTGAGTCATGCCCTTGCAAAAAACCTGTGCAGGAGAACTCAGTAGGTCCCCACATGTGATTATAAACGTCAAAGCCCTCAATATTTTGCTTCTCGGGTTCTGGTGGACTTTTTGTATCTGGTCCCTCTGTCCTGTTAAAGAAAGTATTCGAATAAATGGAGTTTATTTTTTCGTACTCTTCCGTGTAGTTACCAGTCGCCTCACATTCCTTAACAACTTGCCATTTTTTATCACCGTCAGGAAGAGATTTAATCAGTCTCTTAGCATCAAGCAGCCACAGATCCACATTGAGAAATGGGCCTACAAGCACTATTCCTTTTAGTCCCACAGCCTTTTTGGTGCCGGCATATTCTATTGCCAGCATTGTTCCCCAGGAATGGCCTATAAGTACATACTCCTTGAAGCCAAAATATTCGACTACAACTTCGAGTTCATCAGTGAATCTTTCGATTGTAAATAGTTCTTTCAATTTGCCAGCATTCTGGAATTCTTCAGCAATATTTGAACCATTGCTGCCTAATTGATTGTAAAAAACTACCGGCCTGTCTTCTGCAAGGGCAGTTGTCTTAAAAAATGTTAAAAAACTATGCCCTGGTCCTTCATGTACGAATATTAATGGGATTCCTAGTTTATCTTCGCCGTAAATTCTGAAAAACACCTCTCCGCCCTTTACAGGGATGTGCCCAGTCCTACCGCCTGCCTGCCATGTGGGTATATCAGCCTTGAATTTGTTATCTTCCTGGTTACTATCCATTATTCCTACTCCTAACAATGCTCATAATTTAAATAAATAGATTCTCAATATCGTCGGGGTTCTTGACCAAGCGCTCTGAAAGCACTACAGTTTCATCTTTTTTAATCCAAATGTTATCTTCAATGCGAATCCCAAAACCTTCATCTGGGAAATAGAGCGCTGGTTCGATGGTATGAACACAACCTTCAAGGAAAATGCGCTCTTTGTCCTTGATATCATGCAGATCTAAACCAATCGGGTGACCGCTGTCATGGAAATAATACTTGTCCAAGTCTCTTTCGTCTTTGATCTCCTTAATACTCTTAAGCGCCTTTGCGAAAAAATCACGTACTGCATTTTCCAGATCATACCAACTTGAGTTGTATTTCATTTTTTCGATAGCAATTAACTCTGCTTCTAATACAATATTGTAAATCGTACGTTGGCGTGGAGTAAATTTCCCATTGACTGGAAAAGTTCTTGTTAGATCAGAAACATACCAATTATTCATTGCGCCGGCATCAACAATTAACAAATCACCATCCTGCATTTGATAACCAGTTTTATTATAATGAAGGATAGTAGCGTTCTTTCCCGCAGCTACTATCGAACGAAAACGAGGTTGACTGCCCTTCATATTCAAAAAATACTGGAATCTGGCTTTTGCTTCGTATTCGAAAATTCCTGGCTTCAATCCTTGGGATAAGTAAACCATGGCATCTGATGCCAGATTTACTGCTGTAATAATTTCATCGACTTCCTCCGAGGTTTTCTGCTGACGTAGAAGTACCATTATGGGCTTGGAATTTATGATTCTGGCAGAAGGGTAAATATCACGGAAACGCTTAGCATAATTTTGAGATAGCGTCAATGGCTCATGGAATTCTGCAATATCAGAATAAATGTAAAGCTTATCTGCAAACGAATCTCCGTAGCAATTTGCGACAATTTTATCAAACTCATATGTATAGAGGATATTTTCAACTCCAGAAATTTCCATAGCTTCAGGTGGCCTCATCATAAGCGCTTGCCAACGCTCATACATGGGATCTACCGGTAAGATAAACAGGTATTCCTGTAAAAGTTCTTCTGATTTATGTAGCAGCAGAATTATACCGTCTGCGTCAACACCGGTAAGATAATAAAAATTTCGCTCTACTGAGAAGGGGTGTATCAACTGGTCACAGGTATCTCGGTGGAATACTCCTGAAAAAAATACTGCTATAGAATTATCCTCCATTTTCTCAGCAAACTTTTTTCGATTATTAATAAAAAATTCTTTGTTCATGAAGCACCTCTCTATTCATTGTAATAATTAACGCAAGACACCTGGTGGCCAGGGTTAATCTCTATTTGTTTTATTTCATTCTGTAAGCAGATAGCTTTGCTATACGGACATCGTCCAGCAAAGCGGCACCCTGGTTCAGGGTTAATTGGATTTGTAGCTTCGCCTCGTACCTTTTTTCTTTCCCTCTGTGCTGTTTCAATAGAAGGAATTGGAATTGCTGATAAAAGCATTTCGGTATAAGGGTGCAGAGGGTTCTCAAATAATTCCTGAGCCGGTGCTTTTTCTACGCATTGACCAAGATACATGACCATTATTTCATCACTAATATGCTTAACAACGGATAAATCATGAGTAATGAAAATATAGGTGAGTTGCCTTTCTTCCTGTAAATCCATCAATAAATTCAAAATCTGTGCTTGAACAGAAACATCTAAGGCAGAAACAGGTTCATCGCATATTATAAATCTTGGTTCCAGGGCTAAGGCTCTAGCGATTCCTACTCGTTGACGTCGACCGCCATCCATTTCATGAGGATAAGAGTTAACATAGCGGTCTCCTAAGCCAACGGTCTTCATAAGATCCCGAACCTTTTCAGCTATTGCTTCTTTTCCATTAATTGTCTTACATATGCGGATGGGATCAGAGATAATTTCTGATACCGACATGCGAGGATTAATAGATGCATACGGGTCTTGAAAGATCATCTGCATCATTAAACGCATGTTTTTCATTTTTTTGTTGTCATAATCTAAGATATTTTGGCCTTCAAAAAGCACTTGGCCAGAAGTTGCTGAAAGAAGTCGAAGAATTACACGGCCAAGTGTTGATTTACCACATCCAGATTCTCCTACAACTCCAAGTGTTGTACCCGATTTGATCTGCATGTTGATGCCATCCACTGCATGCAACAACCCTCTGGGTGTATAGAAATATTTTTTTAGATCTATAGTCTCCAATAATATTTCAGACATTTATCCTTCCTTTCTTTCGCTTCAAATCTTCTATTCATATAAGAAGCAACGAATACTGTGAGTATCAAAATTCAATAAGTATGGCTGCGATTTTTCGCATTTATCCATCCTATATGGGCATCGTTCAAAAAATTTACACCCGTCTGGCAACTGAGTCGGGTCAGGCATGAGACCGTCTATAGGATGAAGCCGTCTCTCTTGTTTGCCCAGATTGGGAATAGAGCCAAATAAACCTTTAGTATATGGGTGATGCTGATCGCCAGTATATACATCCATCAAAGTCCCAATCTCGATGATTTCGCCAGCATACATAATTGCCACCCTGTCACATAGTTCTGCAACAACCCCTAAATCATGAGTTATGAGTACCATTGAAGTAGCGAATTTCTCTTTCAATTCACGCATCATATCCAGTATCTGAGCCTGGATTGTAACGTCCAAGGCAGTAGTGGGTTCGTCCGCGAGCAACAGCTTAGGCTGGCAAGCCAAGGCAATGCCAATAACGATCCTTTGCTTCATTCCCCCAGAAAACTGGTGCGGAAACTCGACCTTTCTTTCTGGAGGAATGCCCACCAAACGGAACATTTCATCTACTTCCTCAGAAATCTGATCTTTGTTATAATCTGGATTGTGAAGTTGAATTACTTCTGAGATCTGATCTCCCACACAGATTACCGGATTAAGGCTTGTCATAGGATCCTGGAAAATCATTGACACTACATTGCCTCGTAGAAGTTGCATATCAGCATCTGTTAGTTTGAAAAGCTCCATATCATCTAAAACGATCTCTCCAGAATCAACACAACCTATCCTATCCGGAAGTAAACGCATAATTGATAGTGCAGTAGTAGTTTTACCTGCTCCTGTTTCCCCTACCAACCCTAAGGTTTCTCCAACATTCACCGTCAAACTCAGGTTATTTACTGCATTTACAATGCCAGTATCTGTTTTATAAATTACTTTTAAATTTTTAATTTTTAATATTTCTTCAGTCATGGCTTTTCCTCTGTGTTCAAATCAATTTCTAAGTTTCGGGTCGAGCGCGTCGCGCAGTCCATCACCAATAAGGTTCATGGCCATGACGGATATCACTATGGCAATACCGGGGATATAGACTAAATATGCAAAATGACGCATGTTTTCTTTTGCGTCTGATATCATTGCTCCCCATTCAGGTATTGATGATGGGAGTCCTAATCCAACATAGCTTAGAGAAGAAATTAGCAGAATTGTATTTGCCATATTGGTAGTTGCCTGTACTATAGTAGGACCAATAATATTCGGAATGATATGTTTAATAATAATTTGAATATTATTGGTACCGTACGCTTTTGCAGCCTCGATAAATTCTTGATCTTTAATCGTAAGTACTGTAGAGCGCACAATATAAGCGAATCGTGGAATAGTAGAAACAGTTAAGGCTATAATTAAGTTCAAAATGCCGTTCCCTAATGCAGCCACAATCGTTAAGGCTAACAAGATCGCCGGAATTGACAGCAGAATATCCATAATTCGCATTAACAGACTATCTAGTCGCCCGCCAAAATAGCCAGCCATAGCCCCAATTCCCCCACCTATTACTAAGGACAAGACGATTGTAAGCAAGGAGATTAAAAGGGATATTCTTGTGCCATAGATAATGCGGGTAAAAACATCTCGCCCATACTGATCGGTACCAAATAGATGATCACTGTTCGGGCTCTGCAACCGTATCCCCATGTTATGTTCAATTGCTTGTTTATCGTAGTCAAGCCATAGGTCTGCTGTAATTGACAACACGACAATAATCAAGAAGATGAGCAGTCCGAGAACAGCTAACTTGTTTTTGCGAAAACGCAACCATACTGAAGCGAGTTGACCCTGTTGCTTATATATTGATTGATTATCTATAGTTTGCTCTTTGCTTATCTTCACTCTATATCACCCCCATCTGTTTCTGACGTTTTTTAATCTTTACTCTTGGATCGAGGAAAGTATATAGAATATCCATCAAAAATGTGACAAGACAAATCATTAAGGCTACAAATAGAATTGCCCCCATGACCATCGGTATGTCCTTTTGTCTTACTGAAGTAATAATAAGAGTACCTAATCCGGGTATAGAAAAAACGGTCTCTACTACGATCGCTCCACCCAACTGAATGCCGAAATTAATACCAATAGTAGTAATTATAGGTAGGAGTGCGTTGCGAAGAGCATGCTTCAAGACTACACTTCTTTTGCTCGCACCTTTTGCGCGAGCAGTGCGTATATAGTCTTCTCTAAAAACCTCGAGCATTGTGGAACGTGTCATACGAATGATAACTGCCATATTACCAATAGCCAATGTAACTGAGGGCAGGATATAACCCTGCCAAGTATCGACGCCAATAGCTGGGACAACTCCCCAGCCAAGTGCAAATCTTAACATCAACAGTAAACCTAACCAAAATGCTGGAATTGAGGTCATAACCATTGCCAACACCATAGTCACGTTGTCTATAATAGAATATTGTTTAACCGCTGAAATAATACCTATGGGGACACCTATCATAGCCGCAGCTCCAACACCAAAAATCGCTAAAAGTACTGTATTGGGTAAACGGTTAAGCAACTCAACTAAAACAGCCTGACCTGTACGGTAGGAATTCCCCAAATCACCTTGTATAGCATTCCAAATGTAACGAAAAAAACGTACTAATAAATTGTCATTAAGTCCCATCTCCTCACGCAATTCGGCGATATCCTCTTGAGAGGCACCATCACCCAGAATTATTTGGGCAGGATCCCCCGGAGAAAGACTCATAACACTGAAAATTAAGAATGAGATTCCCAAAACCACTAAAAGCATGGATAAAATCCGTTTAGTTACAAAATTCAACATATGTTTATATCTCCTACGACTTGTTCTCCTTGGTTAAGATGTGCGTCATGGGAAATCAATTTTCCCATGACGCTACACATATTAGGTGGCAATATTACCAGGAAAAATCATAAACATAGATGCGTTGACGGTCGCTAGCCTTAATTCCATTCAGATCTGCGTCAGCAGCTAAGGCATTCAAGTAGCAAAGTATGGGGACCAATACATAATCGTCTCTCATTAATGTACAAGCATCACGATAAGCAAGCGCGCGTTCGTCATCATTGTCTGAACTGCGGGCTTTATCAAGTAGTGAGTCCATTTCGGGATTATTGTACATTACGAAGTTATTTCCACCGCCTAAATAGTCGCTATGATAACGCATATACATGATCCCATCAGCATCATTAATAAAGCATGTGTAGCTGTTAACACAGATATCATACAAACCATTGGTATAAACATCTGCCAGGAAAGCAGTAGACTCCATCATATCTATCTCGGCATCAAATCCCACGGCTTTTAGTTGCTCCACCACAACTTCAGTTATTGCGAGGTCATTACCAACATCCATACAAGGGATTTTTATTTTTTGGCCTTCGAATCCGCTCTCTTTTAACAATTGTTTTGCGTAATCCGGATTATAACTATACCCATCAAATTCCTGAGGGAAGAATTTAACATTAACAGGTATTGCACAGTTCACCAGTTCCCCCTGTCCATCCAAAGCGCCGAGTAAAATAGCTTCCGGATCGATAGCATTAGCAACAACTTCTCTCAGTACTTTATTTTCGGCAAATAGACCGTCAGTGCAGTTGAAAGCAACAAAATAGAAACTATTAGCTGCTGTAGTGCTAAGCTGCAGCTTTGAATTAGACTCAATATAATCGAAATCAGTAGTGTTGGGAAGATTCAACACGTCAATCTGCCCGGTTTCCAGAGCAACTAATCCAGATGAAGCGTCGGGGACTATACGAAAAATCAGATTCTTGATTGCTGCAGGTTCACGCCAGTAATCTGCAAAAGCTTCCATTACAACGCTTTCACCTGCAGTCCAGCTGACAATCTTATAAGGTCCAGTAGCAACGGGATTACGGGTAAACCCTTCAGGATCTTTTTCATAAGCAGCTTTGCTGAATATTCCGCAGTTATCATTTGAAAGGCATGATTCTACAGCGCCATAAGGATATTTCAAATATAATTTCACATGAGTATCGTCAACCTTCTCCATCTTTTCAAAAGAGCCTGTCATACGCGCAGTTTTACTTGAAGCTATGGCTGTATTCATTGAGAACACTACGTCTTCTGCTGTCATTTCTGATCCGTCATGGAATTTAATTCCTTCTCGCAGAGTAAAAACAATCTCGGTATTGTCATCACTGTAAGTCCATTCTGATGCTAATCCAGGAACTAATTCACCGTCAGATTCCTCTCGGATAAGCGTATCGTAAAGATTTGAACAAACACTGTGTGTCGTTAAGTTGTTAGCCTCATATGAAGCTAGAGAAACAGGTTCGGCATTATAGGCAATAGTTATTGAATCTTTGCCTTCCGAAGCTTTTGGATCTTCTGAACTCTTTGTTGTATGAGAGTCTTCAGGTTCATTTGATTCTGTACTGCCACATGCCGAAAAAGTAAACAATAAAACGGCGGTTAATAGAATAGTAAACAATCGTAATGACTTTCTCATTGTCATTCCCCCTTCTCATTCTTCAAGTTTTGATCAAGATTAGTTAATTACCTGCCATTTTTTCAACAAGAAAAAATACCATGCCAACTCCATCAAATTTAATCGTTGTCTCTCCTTTCTTGTCACTTTCACTATTTGCTAAATATTAAGCAGAAAAAACAAAAGTGAAGTTACAATGTCCAAATTCATCTTCGTGCTAATAAAATCAAAATAATTGTTACGAGGCAAAGTACAAGCGACACAGTAATAAAAATGCTATTATCAAGCGTTCCGCCTAAGTATGCGAAGACAAAATTTACTATCAGAATTATTAAAGATATTCTTAATAGAAACATTCGTTTATTTTTACTATGCTGCTTCATATTCAACCCTGCTTTTTTCTAAGCAATCAACCAAACTGCCACACCAACTAATGCTGCGTTTAGTAAGCAGTACTTTAAATTTTTGCGAATAACCTCACTATCCTTACCATAGATGCCAAGATTCGCCGTGTTCATCATTACGGTGGTAGGTGCGATACTTACGCCCAAGGACCCTCCAACCGATTGCGCTGCTGCTAAAAGAGTTCCACTAACTCCAATTAGATTTCCTGTTTCATATTGGAGCAAGCCAAACATGACATTCGAATTAGTATTGCTATCGGTAATAAACGTTCCCAAAACACCTATGAAGGGAGAAACAAAAGGATAGAATGATCCGAGAGTAGAAGCGGCACCCTTAGCGATCATGATAGTCATGCCAGAATCTCCCATTATCAATGCCATCATAACTAGAGTAAAAATTGCCACACTAGTCGGCACGCATTTAATAATTGTGTTATGAGCAGCATTTCGGAAGATAGTCTTAGACACGCCTAGTTTTCTGATATATAATATCCCACCAACAATTGCGGCAAAAAAAAGTATAGCTGCTGGATGTATGAACCAACTAATTTTGGAATAAGCTTTCTCTGCTGGTACCAAATAGCCCAATTTAGTAACAGTAGCTGGATATGAAAGTCCAAAATATAGCTTTTGTACTTCATTCTTAATCGGTTTAATTTGCATCAATAATGTGACCCCGATTACCAAATAGTAAGGGAGAGCAGCTTGATGGAAGCTCATCTGCTTAGTTGTCCGCTCTGGGACATGTTGCTTTTGACTCTTTCCCTTCCGTTTAGCATGCTTAGTCCACAAAGCGATAACTGCACAGCCTACAATAGCGGAGACTAGAGAAGCTACTTGAGCTACGCCAATAATACACATCAACCACATTGTTCCGGAGATAGCAAAACTAGTTGTGATAACCAGTAGTATGCGTTTTTTTAACCCAGCTTTCCCCTCGTAGATATAAACAACTTCAAATCCAGTGGCAAATACGCATATAGCGAACAGTAGCGCCATTTGCGGAGCGATTTTCTCGCCGGGAATTCCAGTCACCAATTGTATGGCATTATACGATGAACCCATAGAGCCAAAAGATATTGACCAAGAATGACCAATCAAACAGACCATTACTGACATCAAGGGAGAGATTCCCATCGCCACAAGAATTGGGGCAACAACTGCTACGGGCACGCCAAAACCAGCCAATCCCTGCAATAAGGAGGTAAAACACCAAGCAAGCAGAAGTACTAACATTGTTTTGTCCGCGGTAATTCCACTCAGAGTAGAACCGATAACATTGATAGCACTAGATTCATAGACAATATTGTAGAGAAATAATGCAGACCATATTATTAGCACGACATAAAGTGCAACACTCATCCCTTTGCTATTAGCTAATACCAGACCGCGGAAATCCATACCGTAAAAGAAATAGGCAATTACCATGGTAATAAGCCAGGTAAAAGCTCCAGCCTGAGTCGGTTCCCATCTTAGTACTAGCAAGGAAACCAGTAATGTAATTACTGGTGCAATTGCTAATAACCAATTGTATGCATTCAGTTCAAGAGTCATTGGAAGTTTCTTTCTTTAACTAATATATTTTTCTATATATTTCTAATTTATTAACCATTATTAATTTATATACTGTTTGATATTTAATAAATCAACGAAACATACAATTAACGATACTTTATGAAACTATTTATTCAGAAGACTGTTTTAATTATTATAAATCACATTAACTATTCGTCCCCATACCATCTTTGTAGGCATCAATATATGAAATATTGACATCATGGTATAATAATTCAGAATCAAGTTTACAAACTGCAAGATTATGATCATGAAAGGTTATTACGTGGATCTGTTTCAATTGGATTACTTTGTTTCTATTGTTGAAGAAGGCAGCATTTCAGCTGCTGCCAGAAAATTGCACATGTCACAGCCACCCTTAAGTCTGCAAATTAAGAAAATGGAAGAAGAATTCGGTACATTATTATTCATACGTGATGGACGACAGTTAATAATTACTGAAGCAGGTTTATCCCTTTATCGTAGAGCTAAAACACTCATTGATCTTTCTGAAGTAACAAAAAAGGAAATCGTATCAATGGCGCAAGGTGTAAGTGGGATCTTGCGAATCGGTACAATATCTTCAGCAGAACATCTGAGTATCCGAGAAATAATCCTTGAGTTCCATGTAAATCGCCCTGACATATTATTTGAGGTTCATGAAAAGAATACTAATTCCTTGATTGATATGCTTCGAAATGGAGAACTTGATGCAGCTTTTGTAAGAACTCCTTTTCCGCAAGAAAATTTTCAATGCATCAGATTACATAATGAAGCGATGGTAGCTGTTGCTCATAAATCCAATTTTGATTCTCCCAATCAGATTACAAGTTTAGAATGGCTAAGCACCAAACCGCTCATTATCTACCGCCGATGGGAAGGTTTAATACGAAATGCCTTCCATGAAAAAGGCCTTGAATTCTGTCCTATCTGTGTTTGCGATGATGCAAGGACATCTATCAGCTGGGCTTCATCAAAATTCGGTATTTCCTTAACTCCTGAATCAGCTTTTGAGTCAAACCATATGGAAGATCTTGAAGCTCATAATGTTAGCGATTTAGGTATAGAATCTTGTATTATGTTAGCAATAAAGAAAAATACGGATAATAAAATTGCCAAAGATTTCTTTGATATATTCATGAATGATGACGAAATCAAAAGGGAGAATTGTAATTGCAATTAATCCCATAATTAGAAGATCTTTTCTTTCGGCTGTTTGACATAATTCATTTGATATCGAATAACAACTAAAAGACACGCCTCTTTTCACCTTGATAAAGCCATAAAGAACTTTATAAAGCTTTTACCTTTGAGAGGAATTCTTTTGTTCGGGGATTTTGCGGATCAGAAAACAGTTTTTCCGGAGGACTGTCTTCAGCTATTCGGCCGTCATCCATGAATAAAACTCTGGTAGCTACCTCTTTGGCAAATCCCATCTCATGGGTGACTATCACCATTGTCATGCCCTCATCCGCAAGCACTCTGATCAAATCTAAGACCTCGCCGACCATTTCCGGATCTAGAGAGGAAGTGGGCTCATCAAAAAGCATCACTTTAGGATTCATGGCTAACGCTCTGACTATTGCTATCCTTTGTTTTTCACCGCCGGAAAGAGTAGAAGGATAGACATCCTTTTTGTCTTCCAGTCCTATTCTGCGCAACAGGCTCATGGCGCTGTCTTTAATTTCCGCTTTTATTTGAGCCGGGGTAGAACTAATCTCGTTTAAAGGTTTCTTCTCCTTGCTGAAGAGATTTCTGAGCTTCAGGAGTATATTTTGCCACTTCATTTTTCTTAGATTGTGCAAGCCAATATGTAATGGGGCCATCATAATGTTGTCGATTACAGTTTTGTTGTTGAACAAATTAAACTGCTGAAAGACCATGCCCATACTTCTGCGGTGCAAATTAAGATCGACTGAAGAATCTGCAATATCATCACCTTCAAAAATTATCGAGCCGCTGCTTGGCTCTTCCATACAGTTGAGACAGCGAAGAAGAGTGCTTTTTCCGCTTCCTGAAGGACCGATAATGGCAATTTTCTCACCCTGTTCAATGGTAAAGGAAATGTCTTTGAGAACTTTTAGATCTCCGTAATTCAGACTAAGATTTACTACTTCTATCACTTCTTCTCAGACTCCTCTCCATAGTTTTGATCAAGAACGAGATAAACATGACTAAGACTATATAAATGAGGGCCATGACCAGATATGGAACCATGAACTCATAATTATTGGTTCCAATATAGTTGAATGCCACATACAGGTCCAGAGCACCGACAAAGCTGACGACAGATGTTTCTTTGATTAGGGCTATGAACTCATTGCCAATAGTGGGCAAAATGTTTTTTACCGCCTGCGGCACGACGACCTTAATCATTGTAATACCGTAACTCAGACCAAGCGCGCGGCCTGCTTCCATCTGACCGGGATCAACAGACAAGATGCCGCCTCTCATAATTTCTGAGACATAAGCTCCGCTGTTAAGACCAAATACCAGAACACAGACATTAACAGGAGTCATATTGATCCCAAGAAGAGGAAGAGCAACGTAATATGTGACCAGAAGCTGTACTACAATCGGAGTGCCTCTAAATAAACCTACATAGAAAATACATAATCTATTCAGAATTCTGGCAAATATGCTTTTTTTCGGCGATACTTCAATGGCGGCGATGGCTGTGCCGATTATGACCCCGATTATTAAACCAAATATGGCAATAGTAATCGTGTTTTTCAGGCCTTCGAGTACTCTTACATAACCATTATGGTCATAAAATACTTGCCAGAATCTTTCAAACTTTATGCTAAAGCTGCCCATTATCTCTTCCTCTGGGGATATTTTCATAAGAAATCCTCGCTCTTTAAACAAAGAGCGGGGATCTCCAAGAAGTGCGGTGTATCAGGCTTAGTTCAGTTCATTGATTGAACTTATTATAGCCTGTGCCGGAGCCTCATCTATGATTACATAATCTATATTGCCATTAAGCATATCCTGTACTGCCAATGAGCCCGCCTTGTAGCCGACACATTCCGCGTCATAGCCTGAGAAACCCCAATCCTCATCGCCTTCGACATAAAATTGACTTGTGGTGCCGGCTTGAACGCCAATTTTCACATCACTTTCCAGTTCAGACAGGATGGCTTCAACGTCTTCGATGGTTTCACATTCATCAAAGGTGGTATCTTCAGCCTTGACGATAAGCTTCTGGGAAGCATCGTAGTATTTATCTGAGAATTCCACGAACTCCTTACGGCTGTCGGTGATGGTCAGACCGGCCATGGCGACATCGGCTTTACCCTGGCCGACGGACAGAACAACTGCGTCAAAGTCCATGTTGCTGATTACAAGCTCTTTGCCCAGATGATCTGCCAGCAGCGCTGCGATCTCCATGTCAATACCGTAGTAATCATCACCTAAGGTGTACTCAAAAGGTTCAAAGCTTGCGTTGGTTGCTACCACCAGCTGATCTTTACCCGGATCTGGTTCAGCAGAGGCAACTGCCTCCGGAGTTCCATCGCCAAAGTACTTTTCAAAGATTTCTTCCAAGGTGCCGTCTTCCTCGATCTGAGCGATAAATTCATTTACCTGCTCAAGCAGTTCCGGCTGATTCTTGTCTACACCGAAAGCATATTCCTCTTCAGTAAGGGCTATTTCAATCACTTTGACCTTGTCCTTGCCCTCGGTATCGGTGTCGGTGTCTGTACTGCCGCAAGCAGTAATACCTAATGCCATTATCAGTATGGTGATGACCGTTAAAATTATTGTCCTGGATTTTTTCATTTTTTTCTCCACCTGTATTTTTCATAAGTGCTGCATCAATTGTATTTTACATATTTACAAATGATGCTGAATAAATATAAAACATTATAACTGATAAGTCAACCCTGATTTTAATTCGGATCAGAGCAATACACACAAGATTCGAGCTTATGATGCAAGTGACTCCGGCACCTGTTAAAATGGTCACATAAATGACAGCGACGAAAAAAATGACAATCCGAAAATTGGCTCTCTCAGGAACCCTGGTAGCCCTTGGCCTGGTCTTGCCGTTCTTGACAGGCCAGATACCCGGTATTGGCAATATGCTGCTGCCTATGCACTTGCCGGTTCTATTGGCAGGCTTCGCGGTCGGAGCGCCTCTGGGATCGCTAATTGGTTTCATACTCCCTTTGCTCCGCTATTTGCTCTTTGGCATGCCGCCTCTTTACCCGACAGCGATAGCCATGGCTTTTGAGCTGGCAAGCTACGGTTTTTTAACCGGGATTCTTTACAGACTTCTCCCTCGCAAGACAGTCTTCATTTATCTTAACCTGATTATCGCCATGGGGATCGGACGTCTGGTCTGGGGCCTTGTCAGCGCTGTCTTGTATGCACTTTCAGGCACTGTCTTCACTTGGAAGCTCTTTGTTACGGCTGGATTTCTCAATGCAGTCCCGGGTCTTATCTTGCAGATTGCAGTAATTCCGCTGTCCGTGCTGACACTCCAAAAAGCAAATCTAATCGAAAATGAATCATACTGACCAACTAACAGCAATCCTGCTTCAGAGCATCAAGCTGCAGCCCTGTCAGCAGGCAGCAGATTTAATTAAGCTAATCTATCAAAGTGAATTCGGATCTGGCCATCTGATTGCTGACGAAAGTGCCGGTCTTGAGAAGCTTAAGGGTGAGATCCGCGCCCGCCGTCACGACCCTGAGCATGTCACAGGACAGTTCTCTCCCATAGGAAACGGTCTCTGTCGGATTCATCTCGCAGGCATCGCGAAAACCGGGATCTCCGCATCGACTATTAACCGTCTTTGTATCTATACGGCGAATAAAATCAAGGGTCATGCACAGCGATTCAAAGGCAAGCTGCTTGATCTGCGAACCTCTCTGGAAACATCTGCGGATCAGTCTGTACTTTTAGAATTAGATAGATTTTTAGAAAGCTATGATTTTGAGACTTGCCCTCCGCCCGGCCACAGCCCTCTTTACCTGGAACAATATGCCCCTTCGTATAGGGTTGTGTCGCTCGACTCATGGCTTTATTTCGATCTCTTTTGCCGTCTCGACCAGACTTTGCAAGCCGGAGAATCTGTCAATCTAGGCATTGATGGACTGTGCGGAGCTGGTAAATCTACACTGGCCGGTCTTTTGCAATTCGTCTATGGCGCCCGGGTCATATCGATGGATCATTTCTTCCTCCCCGCACGATTAAGAACTGCCGAGAGGCTGCAAGAGCCGGGTGGAAATATCGATTACGAACGCTTTCTTGTCGAGGTTGCTGAACCTCTAAGTGGATCGCAGCAATTCAGTTATCATGTTTTCAATTGCCAAACCATGAGCCAAGACAGGCAGATCACGATAAAACCCGGACAGCTGAATATCGTTGAGGGCACCTACAGTCTTCACCCGCAGCTGCGATTTTTATACAATCTTAAAGTATTTTTGACGGTAAACAATGATGAGCAGATAACGAGACTTAAGAAACGGAGCACCGAGACACAATTCCATGACTTCATTGATAAGTGGATTCCCATGGAGAATCTCTACTTTGATCAGCTAAAGATCCCTCAGCACAGTGACCTTGTCTTGAGCGGCGACAGAGAAGCTTTAGTTGCCGGTTGGCTGCAAAAACACTGATTCTGACGCAAGTCCCACAAATTAAACTCAATCTTTACAAAAACATCGCCATATATGCTGGCAGATATAAAGTTCTATTGTTAACCTTCAAGTCTTTTGTGTGTAAAACTATTTTTATAGAAACTCTATCATTATATTTTTCACTAAATCTATCTAACGAAGTATGGCTTCTATAGTTAGAGGACTTTACTTCAATTGGTGAAATTTTGCTTCCGTCAATTATTAAAAAGTCTATTTCATAGGTTCGCTTTTGTTTATGATCGTAATATGTGTGGTAGTAGAGCTTGTGGCCATTCGTTACGAGCATTTGTGCCACTACATTTTCATATAGAATCCCCAAGTTTACTGGCAGTTTATCTGATAGTAACTTTCTGTAAATTAGATTTTCAGTAAAGTCATTATCTTTAAACATAAGCGTTACCAATAAACCAACATCAACACTATATAATCTAAAATTTTCAAAATTATAAGTGCTTGATAAGCCTACATTAGGGTCCGAAACATTGTGCGAAGGCAATACTGTTCCAGATGATATAAGTTCTGATAACTCTTCTGAAATTGTTGATTTACGATCATTCGGTAACACACTAGATACTTGGAAACCTTTTGAGTGTTTGTTTAACTCACTTGGAATAGCATTATACAAAATAGAAATTTTGCCTTTACTGTCTATCTTATAGAAGTCTTTCTCATACAGATCTATTATATTTCTCTTTATTTGATCAACTAATTCTAAATTATTTGTCTCTAGATACTCATTTATCGCTTGAGGCATACCGCCGATTAGCATATATAAACGAAACTGTCTTAATACTTTTCTATTAACATCCTGGCTTAAGGGCTTTCTTTCTTTATAAAATGTCCTTATTAGGTCAATGGTAGAATGGTCATTGATAGCCCAGAGGAACTCTTCAAAATCCATTGGGTACATGCTAATTTTTCTTTCTTCGCTTGGGATTAGAATACTTTGGATATTTTTGTTAATAGAAATTAGAGAACCTGTTTCAATATAATCATATCTACCATCAGCCACTAACTTCTTGATTGCCTGTCTGGCTAACGGATTAAATTGAACCTCATCAAAAATTATTAATGATTTTCTGTTCTCTAATCTTATGCTATATAATAACTGTAGCTGCATAAAGAATCTGTTTAGGTCATTTATATCCTTGAACAAATTTTGAATATCTTCTCCTGCAAATGCAAAGTCTATTAAAATGTAACTAGCATACTCATTTTTAGCAAATTCTTCTACTATTGTTGATTTACCAACACGTCTACCTCCCTCAATTAACAGGGCTGTTTTACCTTTATCCTTTTCTTTCCAATCTAATAATTTTAAGTATATTTTTCTTTTAAGCATAGAAAACCTCAAATACGCACTTA
>DCDV01000006.1:0-1061 GCA_002316595.1 Mageeibacillus sp. UBA1046 | reverse complement strand
ATTCGCATTTTACCACGGATACGCACATTAAACAATAAGATATTTCTACAAATACGCACTTATTTCAAGGCGGATGATAATAACAAAAGAAGCCCTGGTCTAAAGACTAGAGCTTGAAGATAATATTATTGGCGCTAAACCGCTAATTTACAAGGAATTATGTGCTTCGCAACACATATACTTTGTAAAGGTTATTCCCACTCGATGGTGCCGGTGGGTTTGGGTGTGAGGTCATAGAGGACACGGTTGATGCCGGGAACTTCGTGAGTTATGCGGCGGGTGATATGGGCAAGAAGATCGTAGGGGATCTCTTCGATGTCTGCGGTCATGGCGTCTACTGTATTTACTGCGCGTATTATGCAGGGATATTCATAGCTGCGCTGACTGTCTTTGATGCCGACTGAACGAAACTCAGGAATAACGGTGAAGTATTGCCAAACCTTCTTGTCTAAGCCGACGCGGGCAAATTCCTCACGCAGGATGGCATCGGATTCGCGCACTGCCTGCAAACGGTCGGCGGTGATAGCGCCGAGACAGCGGACAGCTAAGCCCGGACCGGGGAATGGCTGTCTGTAAACAAGGGCAGGAGGAAGCTCCAAACTGATTCCTGCTGCTCTTACCTCGTCCTTGAATAACATCTTAAGCGGCTCGACCAGCTGAAGATCCATATTTTCCGGCAGTCCGCCGACATTATGATGACTCTTGACTGCTTTTACTGTCTTGGTACCGCTCTCGACAATATCGGGATAGATTGTACCCTGAGCCAGAAAGCTGATATTATCCAATTTTCTAGCCTCTTCTTCAAATATGCGGATAAACTCTGAGCCGATAATCTTGCGCTTGGTCTCAGGATCAGATACTCCCGCCAGCTTGCTTAAGAATCTATCTGAGGCATCAACATAGACAACATTGGCGCCAATCTCATCGCGAAAAACCCTGACGACTTCTGCCGATTCATTCTTGCGCATCAAGCCGTTATTAACATGCACACTGATAACGTTTTTCCCCAGTGCTTTATGCAGCAGAGCAGCCAGCACCGACGAGTCGACACCTCCCGATAA
>DCDV01000026.1:20659-30783 GCA_002316595.1 Mageeibacillus sp. UBA1046 | reverse complement strand
TGGATTCTATTCTGCCAAACACAAAATTTGCACCCCACCTATATTGTTGTAATAAAAGGAGGATAAAATGAAAAAATCAACACTAGTTTTAATAGTGGTTATACTGCTAATACTTGTGATTAAAGGCTGTTCTGGAGAAACAAGTGACATTAATAAAGTAGGTTCTTCAATGGACTGGGGTCCAAATCACTTCTGGAATAGCAATACCGAGTCAGTGGAAAGGAAACCTTGGAAATAGGTGAACTCTTATCCACTGGAACATTCAAACGTAGATGAGTAAAATCATTATGGCGTTAATTAAATGCTCAAATTGCGGAGAAAAAGTTTCTGATCAAGCTACAGTTTGGCCGCATTTCAACACGAAATTTAACGTAGAAGAAGCAAGTGCCGAGGCTGTTTTGCATGAAAATCCAGTGAATCCTGAACTAGCAAAAAAAGAAATTCAACAAGAAAGCCAAAAAATTGTTAATAAATACTGGGAAGTTTTAGGATTGATTTTAGGAATAGCTACAGTAATTGTTGGCCTAATTATAATTTTTTCAGCGACTGACATCCTTCCAACAGCAAAATTTGGTGCTGATTATTACAACTATACTTATCGAGCACTTGTCCGCTTGGAAACTGCTATTCATGATGCCACAAAAGCTGTGGGCTTGATAATAAGTGTGTTTGGCGGCTGTTTAGTATACAAATTTGGCTCAAAAATAATGAGGTCGAATCACAGTAACAATGAGGTAACCTCAGTTCAGGAGTCAGATTTCGTTTTGAGCGACTTGGATGATCTTTTTGATCTCTAAAGGGAGACTATTATGACTAATCGATATATAAGACTTTTTACAATTCCGGAGAACCAGTACTCAATTGGTTCACCCCTACTAATTGTTGCTGGCGCTCTTCTTAAAGACAATTTCACGGGAAAAATCCTAGCTCAGATTAAACTAAAAAATATTTCACAAAAAACAATTAAGCTCGTTAAACTTTTAGTTCAGCCGCTGGACTCCATCAACAAATCGCTAGGAAAAGCTGTCGAAATGCAGTACCTTGATTTAGAAGCAGTTCGAGATTCGGAGTTTGGTCAAAGGGAACCCATTCTTTTACCTGATAATACAACGAGAGCCATAGAAGTTATCGTTACGGAAGTGTATTTCGCAGATAATTCTACATGGACTATGCCGACCGAAGCTACTTGGTTTTCTTTTCCTAAATTAAAACCCCGAGAGCATTTTAAAAGTGAACTGGAAAAGCAATTTAGGATGACCTATGGTCAAGATTATGCATATGTCCCAGAGCGTATTGAGGATTTGTGGTACTGTGCCTGTGGGGCCATCAATAAAGAAAATGAAGCCTATTGCCATTTCTGTAGCAGAGATTATTCAGAATTTTCTAGCATCGATATTGCAGCCTTAGAGGTGGCTAAAGAAGATAGATTACGGGAAGAACATGCCGCCGCTGAAGCCGCTGAGAGGGAACGCAGAAAAAAAGAAAAAGAAGCGGAAATAGCGTCTATAGCTAGAGCCAAACGCAATAAAAAGATCGGGCTAATAGGTGGAATAAATGTTATCATTATAGCAGCTATTGTTATGCTGGTGACAAAGTTAATTATTCCGAATGCACAGTATAAAGAAGCATTGGCTCTGACTGAAAACAAAGACTATGATGCTGCCTATACATATTTTATTTCTTTGGGGAAATTCAAGGACAGCGAATCATTGGCCAAAGAAGCTCTGCAGTTGAAAGATTATGACAAATCTCTGGAATTCATTGAAAACGAAGAATATGACCTCGCTGATTCGTTATTAGTAGGTTTAGGTGATTTTAAAGACAGCGAAACACTGTTGTTGGAAAATAGATATGCAAAAGCTTTGTCTCTTCTTGAGTTGAAAGCGCATGATGAGGCATATATAATTCTGGCAGAGCTGGGTGATTACAAGGATAGCAGCACGCTGATTTTAGATAATAAATATGATAGAGCTCTGGAATTCATTGAAAACGAAAAATATGACCTCGCTGATTCGTTATTAAAAGGTTTAGGTGATTTCAAAGACAGCGAAACACTGTTGTTGGAAAATAAACATGCAAAAGCTTTGTCTCTTCTTGAGTTGAGAGTGTATGACGATGCATATACAATTCTGTCAGAGCTGGGTGATTACAAGGATAGCAGCACGCTGATTTTAGATAATAAATATGATAGAGCTCTTGAATTTATTGAAAACAAAAAATATGACCTCGCTGATTCGTTATTAATAAGTTTAGATGATTTCAAGGACAGCGAAACACTGTTGTATGAGCGTGCTCTGACATTGATCGAGGCAAAGCAGTATAAAAAAGCGTACAATTTTTTGACACACTTAGACGATTTTAAAGATAGCAGAGAATTACTTCTACCGGTCACCTATCAATATGCCCTATCAAATGCTGAACAAGGTAATTATTCTAAGGCCAGCACTCTTTTTAAAGAACTGGGTGATTACAGAGACAGTTTAGACCAGCTACTGCTCGCTGATTTCTATAAGAGATATGAAATAGGGAGTATTGTCAATTTTGGATTATATGAGCAAGACAATAACCAAAATAATGGTAAAGAAGAAATAGAATGGCTTGTCCTGGCCAAAGAAGATAACCAGGTTCTCCTTATCACTAAGTGTGCTATTGAAAGAATGCCCTATCATCAATCGGACGTATCGGTCACTTGGGAAACTAGTACTATACGTAGATGGCTAAACGGTACTTTCATCAATACAGCCTTTAACAATACTCAGAAGACAAATATTTCGACTACAACTCTCAAAAATCTAAATGATCCTATAAACGGTGCATCTGAGGGAAATACAACAACGGATAAAATTTTTCTACTAAGTGAAGCTGAACTGAAAAAGTATATTAAAATTCAATCTGAACGTGTAGCAATATATACAGCATATGCTTCTGTGCGCGGTTCTGAGCATATATGTGACTGGTGGTTGCGAACGCCGGGAATCGTCAATGCGACCACAAAAGCTTGTACTGTATCAGGTTATTGTGAGAATAATAACAATTTTCCATCGACTCGAAAACTTGGTGTACGTCCTGCTCTGTGGATAGATATTTTTAGTCTAGACTCTTAAAGCTACAACCTAAGCGCTAGAATGCTTTTTGTCCAATTGGATTTTGCACCCCCGAAGGCAAAAATATGCCCCCCGAGCTATTTGCCTCCTTTGGTTTATCGAGTGATTGTATCTGTTTTGTCGTAGCATTCCATAAAAGGACTACGAAACAGATACAATTTCGTAGTCCTTTTTGTTCCTAATAATTGTGGTATTTGCGGTATTTCTGGCGGTAACGTAACTGAAGCAACACCACGAAAATAGACAAAAATTTACTTAGCAAATATCGAGCAATCTTAGAATCACGATAAAGGTACCAATTCCGAACAGAGTTCCAAAAATAGTTTTATTATTTTTGGCAACCCATTTTGGCAGGAAAATATCAAAGCCTGCCTCATGATCATCGGTATATTTTCTCCCTACAACTGTTATTGGGCATTTCCAGGAAAACAGAATAAGAATTATTCCTTCCAGCACGACAAGCCCAATGGCAATAAAGGTGTACACATTAATCCTGTCAAATATTCCAGAGTAGAGGATATAGAAAATCACAAAGACAAAAAACGTCCAAATGATTGTATGAATCAGTTTTAAATATAGAAGTTTATTATTCATTTACCTTATCCCGGTAAGTTAGTACTCCGAGCTACTTACTGCTTTAATTCCCTAATAAATATAATAACTCTTTTCTACAGACGCAGCGGCAATTAATACAAGATGTCTTCTTATGGCTATTGACAAACTAACGTTAGTTAAAATGAATATCGAAATAATTAAGGAGTCTACATGCAGATGGAATCGACACATGACAAAATTTTGAAAGCAGCTCTGAAACTTTTCTCCGAACGAGGCTACTCCGGTGTGTCCATGCGTGAGATTGCTGCTGATGTAGGTATTAAGGCAGCCTCGATCTATAATCATTTTCACGGCAAAGAGGATATTTTCCAGGCGCTTCTTGACCTGATGTCTGAGCATTATAAGGCATCGATGCAGGTAATAGGTCTGCCTGCGGGTTGGCCTGAAGAAAACACAGAATCGGAAATCAATGCCCCTACTCCAGCCAAGGCAGGAACTGCCGGAAGTAATGCCGGCTTTTACGCCGACATCAATATCAACCATCTTCAGCTATTTGCCAGGCAGCTTTTCCTCTACATGCTGAAAGACGATTTCGCTGCCCGGGTTCGCCGCATGCTTACTTTGGAGCAATATCGGGATTCAGCAGCGAGTGAAGCTTTCCATCGATGGATGTTCGAGGAGCCACTAACTTACCAGAGTACGCTGTTCCGCGAATTAATTGACAAAGGTTTCTTTATAGAAACTGATCCTGACACCTGCGCCCTGCATTTTTATGCGCCGATCTACCTGCTGCTCAGCAGTTACGATCACCGTCCTGAACGGGAAGAAGAGGCACTCGGCAGGCTGTACGCACATATTGAAGCGTTTGCCGGGCATTATGTGAAGAATTAAATATCTGGCACCTCGTGCAGAAAGTATATTTATCGGAGAATAGAATGAAAATTGTAGTTATACACGGACAGGATCACCAGGGCAGCACCTGGAATACTACCCGCTTGTTTGTCGATTCATTGCAGCAGGAGGGCACGGAAGAGATCTTCTGCAAATTCGGGATTCACGATCTCTGCGATCATGGATTCTGCCAGAGCGACCTGGTCTGCATCTTCCTCAATACGAGGATTAATTGCAAGGCCCCAGCCTCCCTGCCAATGTTTCATTGGGTTGCCTGCTACGGTAATTTGGCCAATATTGTAAATGCCCAAATCGGCACCGTCATTGGTTCTTTCTCTCATGCCACTGGTCTCCCATGGACCACCGATGCGCAGTACGCCTGCGTTACCGCTGGTGAACTGTTCGTCAATGTAGCCCCAGCCCGCGTCTGCGTCAAAGAGAGTGGTGTTGTTCTCGGCGTTGAGAGCCCAATAATTATAGAGAGTCTCAATGGCTGCTTGTTTTTCTGGTTCTAGCTCGGACCATTCTTTGGTCAGGTCAGATAAGAAGACGTCGCCTTCAGGCGCTAATAGATCGATATCAGCTGAGTTGGTCAGCGCTACACCGAACCAGGCATCAAAAGCCGGCAATAAGATATGCGCGGGATTTTCAATGTCATTCATTTCTACAGGCTGAGAAAGATCGATACCTTCTGCTTCAGCATTGGCTTCGTTGGCGAAAACTATCAGGGTTTCAATGTTGAATTGGAAAGCCATATATTCGCCATCTGCGACGAAAAGCCCGCCCAAGCCGGCATCAAAATCATCCCATCCGCCTGCTTGTTCAGCTATTGCGTGTGCATCGAGTGCACCGAGCAGGTCTTTACCCGCCATGTTGGTTAAACGGTCGGCAGGGATTGCAAAAAGGTCTGCAACGTCCGGGTTGGTTGCGTCTGTCTGATCCAGAGTATCGATGTGATCAAATGAAGCGACTTCCATCAATTCAATGGTACTGTCGGGGTTTGCTTCCAATACGCGGTCAGCTGCGGCCTGATAATATTCCAGCCAGCCTGTCTCTGCCTGAACTGTGATGCTTGCCTCTAATCCACCAACGGGTTCCTCAGTGGGTTCCTCAGTGGATTCCACTGTGGGTTCCTCTGTGGTGCCCGGTTCTTCGGTTGTACCGGGCTCTGTTGGTGTTGGTTGCGAATTTTAGAAATCTTGCACAAAGCAATACAAACATGTTGAATTTGATATCATAATCTCTTAAATGAGAGTGAATTATGTCTGTAGTCCGGGTAATCCCCGCAAAAAAACTGTAATACAAAGATCTATTCAAAGGTTTATCTGAAGAATATAATTTAATTACTATTTAACGGTAAGTGTTTTTGGTTATAGAAAGGAGCAAACATATGTATTGCGAACAATGCGGTGCTCTGCTCGAACCTGAGAGCAGATTCTGTGGAAGATGCGGCAGTTCTGTAACACAGCCCCCCGTAGGCTCAGCTCATGAACACATTTCGCCGGAGCCATTAAATCAGTATAGCGGCAGTGAAGAAGTTATGTGGGTTTTTTCTGCGCAACGCAAGGAATCATTATTTAAGAGAACACCTGCTTATATAATCTTGTTGAAGGACAAGTTGCTTGTCGCCCACCTCTCTGCGCAGCTGCAGAAACAGGAGAGCAGCAGAGTCTCAGGTGAAATTAAAGCTGAGGGAAAAGGCTTCTTCAAGGGCAGTGCGGCAATGATGCAGTTTTGGGCGAATTATCAAAATAAGTACTATTCCATGACATCAGGGCAAATCCTTGCCGAAGACCCGACAAATTTTGTAATTCCATATGTGAATATTAAGAAGCTTGTCTATCAATGTGAGTCTAGCAGCATAGACGATGACGGAAGAAGCTACGGCCATCAGGGCAAGCTTGATATTTCCCTCCTGGACGGTAATAAAATTGATTTCTCGCACAGCATCTCCCACGACAAAACAATCAAGCAAACGCTGACAGAACTCTTCGGCGATACGCTGAAATACAAAAAATAGCCTTAGCATTCTTTGCCCGGACGATTAAATAATTTCATCAACATCAAAAATCTGAAAAATTGCAGGTGAGTGACATGAACAATTCAAAAAACCGCAATGGTATAGTGATCGTCCTCATGGTTTTAGTGCTTGTGGTTTGGGGAATGGCCATGGCTGGCTGGGTTAAAGGATCCTCCGATAGCTTAAGTCTATTCAATAACGACAAGTCCGACGCATCAGAAACCTGGAAAGTCGAGCTGACTGCCCCACCGGAGCCTCCTGTGGATACTTTGCCCTCACAAGAGATTCTAGAGACTACGTCAATGGAGACCCTCCCGGAAACAGCGCCTTCGCAAGAGCTTCAGGAGACAATGCCAATTGAGACCACGGCGCAGACACAAGGTTCACAGGATTTTGATGCCAGCGGTATCTGGGATATGACCTTCCGTCGCTATTACTCCATTGAGAGTGAAGGTTCATGGGAATCCGTCGGCATGGAAGAGGTTTTTCTCTGGATGGAAATCTATCTCGGACAGCAGTTTGAATGCGATATCATGCCCTACGAGGGCAACATAAACGGCGAGGCATACGGTGATTCTCTTGCCATCGAGCCACAGCTTCACACGGGAGAGCTTGCCGGCAACACGTTGAGGCTGTATCTCGACCTCGACAATTTCTATCTTGATCCCTCCTTAGAGGTCAGTGATACGATTCAACCCGACTATATTGAAATTCCAATCACCACAGAAAATGGCCTGCCACATGGAACTTATGATTTCACATGGCTGGCGGTTGTTGAAGATTACAACTTACAAAGCCGAGTGACCATCGAATTAATAAGAAGATAAGCGAAGGCGCTTAAAGGGGGGAACAACATGTTTTGCATACATTGTGGATCGGAAGTCAAAGATAACGCAAAATTTTGTTCGAAGTGTGGGTCAAATATCGAGAATAATAATTTCAATGCGAAGCAAATTAACGGGCAAAAAGTCACATCCAATAATACCTCTCCGCAACAGCCATCACAGGCGCCGCCGCAACTGCCATCGCAGGCTCCGCTACAACCGCCATTGCAGGCTACGTCGCAACAGCGATCGCAGGCTCTGCCGCAACAGCCATTACAGGCCCCGTTGCAACAGTCATGGCAGGCACCGCCGCAACCACTATCACAGCCTCCGATGCTACAGTCATGGCAGGCTCTGCCGCAACAGCCATTACAGCCTCCGTTACAACAGCCATCACAGGCGCCGCCGCAACCGCCATCACAGCCTCCGATGCAACAAGTAAAGGGGCAGTATATTCCCCCTCGACAGCCGCCTAATCAGCTGCCGACATACAGTGGCGGCTCGAAAAGGACGGGTGGCAGAAGCGCTCTGATTATCATCCTTATTATTGCTCTTGTGGCAGGATTGGGCTTCAACGTATTCCAACTTATAAACGGAACACACATACTTTCGGGGAGCAATCCCGGTCCTCAAAATACGGGAGGGCTGGCAACGTATAAAGATCCGGATCCCGCCTCTATCATTAAGACGGATAAGTGGGGTTATGTGCCGGCCAATCAGATCATTATCGTATTTAATGATGATGTAGATAAAGTCGCAGCAAAAAAGGTTATTGGGCAAATCGATGGAACCATTGTCGGCGAACTTGAATTTATCAACCTGTATCTGGTTGAAACTGACGATAAAACCGAATCCGGGCTGAATGCCAGACTTGACGCTTTATCAGGTTTGGAGGACGTCGAACTCGTTTTTCCCAATGTGCCGGCATATGGTTCGGATATGGCGGGTCAGCCCTGCACACCGCTCCAGGATCCCACATACGCAGATCCTTCAAATTCTCACTACAAGCTTATCGGAATGGAGAACGCTTGGAAAATCATCAAAGGGAGCGGCATAAAGCTGAATAAGGTGAATGTCGGTGTCCTGGATGAAGCCTTTTATAGCGGGTCGAAGGAGTTCAACGGCAGCGTGATGCTGTCCGGCGATAAGACAGACGATCCCGTTATGAAAAACGACCAGATTGTCAATGGCGGACTAAGCCACGGATCAAAAGTTGCCCATGTGATTGGCGCCGATGCTGAAAATGGCGGAATGGTAGGCGTTGCCGGGTTACTGGAAGAAAACCTTACGATCAATGTTAAAAATGTCTTTGATGCCAACCCGCAATATATTGCTACGCAGGCTGCTGATGATGATCTGTTGCAGATTTCGTATCCATCCGGGGTGGCCTATACCGACAAGACACTGGTTTATTTAAAAAAGATGGTGGATGAGGGTGCGCTTGTAATTAATTGTTCCTTCAACTTCAGGCCACCAAGTGATAATTATGAACCCATAGTAAAAGCTTACACAAAGTTTTTCAAGAAAATGCAGGAAACAAATCCGAATGTCGTTTTTGTAGCAAGCGCAGGCAACTCGGGCAATGCTGATGGAAGCAAGGGAGCGCTGAACGGCAAAAACGACTGCCCGGCCGGTATAAAACTTCCTAATGTGATCACAGTCGGAGCAATCAACAACGACGGTTCGCGCGCTGAATTTTCGGGTTTTGCCACCGAAGATGCCGAGGTCACTCTTTCCGCCCCGGGGGTAGAAATGATTGTTGGCACTGATGAAAACGGACTGCCGATCAAAGCAAGCGGCACCAGTTTTTCAGCACCTCAGGTTACTGCGGCTATCGCCCTGGTTCAATCAATCAGTCCCGGCATGGACGCAGCTCAGATTAAAGATTTACTTGTCCAAACGGCAGCGAACGAGCTTACTACGGAAAGTGGGACAATACCCATCCCGGGTGGAATGGGCAAGGAGTTTCTACGAGTTGATGAGGCAGTTCTCCAGGCCATCAACAACGAACGCGACAAGCAAGGCAAGAGTCCTTACAGCATGCAGAAGCTTCTGGACAGGAGCACAGTGGATCTCTTTGCGGAAACAGGCTTTCGAGAATTTACAGTCAGAGCTAGTGTGCCCGATGCCGAGGGCTCCGGCGTATCTTTGAAAATGGAAGTAACGGGGAAATGCATCATAGAAGAAGACACGGTGCAAAGCGTACAAGTCGGCGAGGATGCCGTTTGGAATCTCACGATTGAGGACGATTCGGTCTTTGTCAGGGTTGTCAGAACGGATACTGAAGGTTGCGCCTTTATGACGCTAAAGATTTACGAGTCTGTTTCAGGAATCTATGAGGTGAAGGGTGTCTGGGATAGCGGCGATGGTCCGGAGCCTCTTACAGACTGGCGTGCACAAGTTGAAGATATGGGGGACGGCGAAATGACGATTACATTCTATAATTCCGCCGGCACCGTTTTGACCGGTAACTATGACGAGACAACCGGCGTGTTTGTCGGCATTGACCGTAATAAGCCGGCCGATATTTTCGCTTTCACTTGGTGGATGGGTGCTGACACCACGATTACATTTGATTTTGACAGCATACCGATGACTGCTAAGGGTACACTAACCTATGACTGGCATGCAACAGCAACGGTGGATGGTTCCGATTCAAATCCTATCGATGTAAACCTCAGTCCCCCGACCAAGGTCGATTTCGAAATGCTCAAGGTTGAAGAGCTCCCC
>DCDV01000026.1:10231-20441 GCA_002316595.1 Mageeibacillus sp. UBA1046 | reverse complement strand
GTTATTCATAATTGCGGAAGGAGGAACCCTGTTGGATCAATTGAACTGGTCTATTCGCACTCCACTCTTGAAAAATAGGCTTATTCGCAATCAGCTTGCTCTGGCGATTGGAATACCTTTTGGAATACTGTGCATAGTGCTATTGGCGGTGCAAGCGTACAACGGGCTTGTGATGGTGGGCGCAGCGCTGGCGCTGGGATTTCTGCTTGTTTTGCTCATATTCCGAGGCACCTATGATGTAGAATTTTCGCTGAACGAGCAGGGTATTACATGTGAAACACAAAACAAGCAGAAGAAACGTGTGCGCAGAATGGCCTCAGCTACAGCAGTGATGGGCGTCCTTGCTGGAAACCCTGCTGCGATTGGCGCAGGTTTGATGGCAGGATCCAGAACCAGGGAACGACTTCACTGGAAGCAAATCAGAAAGGTCAAGTATCTGGATCGTCAAAGAACGATCATGCTCCGTGCGGCCTTGGGAGAATCAATCGCGGTGTTTTGCACGGAAGAAAACTATAAACAGGTTTCAGCAGTCATTCAGAAATATTATTCCTTAATATAAACCAGCGTTATGATATTCTTAACCGGGATTAGGATCTTTCGGCATATTGATTTTCCATTGAAGCTCCACAGAGATATGGTGGCTTAGTAATATAGAAAGCGCGTTTTGCTTAAGAAGATCTGGAAGCAGAGTTGCTTCATAATCAAACTATAGATCTTGCGCGTATTTTCAATTATGCATTTCGTATGTTAATTATTGATTAGTTTTTATTCTGATTAGTCCATTTTGCTCTTGAACTCAGCATTGTCAGATCAAGCAATGCTGAATACTGATATTTTTTACTCCAAGTACAAAATATTGATTTGGACGATAATATAATTTTTGTAATCAATGAATTTGGAGTACTTGTCCATCCTTTGTCTGGTGTTAAAGAAATGTCTGCAAGATTTCCATTTCTTTTCACCTGATATATACCATTTATATGTCCCATTTCTTCAGATGGACAGATGGAAAACTCACCCTTCTGATCATACAAGACAAATGCTGGATTGAAATTTATTATTACTCGTTTATCTTGAATTAATTCAATTAGCGACAAGCCCGGTCCGTTTGATGTTTCAACAAACTGATATTTTATATCCTGATCAAAATACCGCATCTGCTCGTCTAATACCACTTCTTTCAATTGCATATTAATTGGAATGAACTCGATAATCTGACTTTCCATGGTATATCTGGAATAATATCTCATTTGTCCATTCATAGGTATCAGAAGTGGAAAAGGGTCTAACTTCAAAGTATTTTCATCAATATGAATATCTACGATGGTATTTTTTCTTCTAATGAAATCAAAATTATACAAGAAAAATAATGGATTCTTCTCAAAGTTTATAATAGCCAGTTTATTCATGGGGGTATGTTTCACTTCAAACGGCAGTATCGTTTTCATTTTTACCTCTAGCCTTATAGTTCTAACTGGAGCTCTCAAGGGTACAGAATGCTTTCAGTGCGTGGACAAATGTTGGTGAGATGAACGTGAGGCTGTCAATTGTGGTGTATTGCTTACTATTTTTGGTTAGTCTAATAATATATCATTTCCTATTTAGTAGATACTTCTAGTCAAGTGAACTATAAATGCAATATTTACCTACGCCAGATTAAGAATTCAATTGAAACTTTGCCTTCTTTATTCCCCATGTTTCTTCTCTGCCGTGCTTTCTCTACCTGGATCTGACTTATTAATCAGATTCGTATGCTGATTGTATTATGCTATCGTATATGTAAGTTCATATTTATCGTGAGAGATCTCTGAAACCAATGTTCGTCTTGTAGCTATCATATGTACAAGTAAAGCAGAACTGTGATCACTGAGGAAGCACACATGAAAAAAAATGAAGTCTTAATTGTAATTGCCCTGACTTTAATGATAATAAGTATTTCATTTACAGCTTGTCAAAATAGAGATGCCAGTTCAGAAGAAGATACGGTGAAGAATTTTCTAAATGAATTTTTCAGTATCAATAATCGGGGTCGCTATGACAAGCTTATGGAACTCACCGCCATAAGTGACAGCAGCTATTCGTCACCTAATGGTGTTTCTGAATTGCCCGAGCATATTCAAAAGGCTTATGAAGACTACTATCTGCCATTTGCAGATACGGCTTCTGATAGCTGTATTGACAACATGCAGGCTGGTCGACTTCCTATTAAATATGATGCCCTCTTTGCTGAATATGCTGTAAATGTTGAAGTGGATAAGATAACACTGGAGTCGGCAAACGAAAATTCATATAATTTTGAAGTTTTTTAGAAGCCGATCAAGATTTAGAGCAAATTCAATCGCCAGTTAGAGGCAAGGTGACAATTGCAGATATTGAGGGTGAAACTCTGGTTGATTCAATAATAATATCTAATTAGCATTAAGGAAATGGACTATATGGTTTTTGAAGGACCTATGGTCAATTATTGTGTAAGCCCGAAAAGATATTTTGATCGGCGTTGTAAATTCATTACACGCATTGAAGCAGATAATGTAAGTGTCTATTTGTTTAAAAAAGACCGTCTCAGTTGCTTGAGCCGGTCTTTCATTTTTTGCTGTCCTTATGGGCAAGAGATTTAACAATTTATTTGATTTTTCACTTTACCGTGCCCGACCTCTGGTCAAAAGTTTTATGATCGCGAGCAATATCACAGCTCCCAGAATTGCCGTTAATATTGAAGCTAGCGTTAATTTGCCAGTACTGACGTCAATTCCGAAGAGGCTGATAACCCAACCTCCGATAAATGCGCCTATTATTCCAATGATAATGTTGGCGATGGCACCCATTGAGGCATCTCTACCCATAATCATGCTGGCAATCCAGCCAGCCAAAGCACCAACTATGATCCAGACAATAATATTCCAAAGCATTTTTACGTCCTCCTTTAGTTTGTCAAAAGTTATTAGATTAACTTTTGATTGTGATATAAATATATAACAGTTGTTGTAATTGCCTGACCCCTAAGTTACAGAATCGATTACAGACACACTCCTAAAAGGATATTTTTCACTGAAAAATGTGTTTGGCAGAATAGAAAGCAGCCGGCGTGGGCGCAGAAGATAAGAATTTCTGACTTCTCATCTGGAAAAATTCGCTCGGATGATTAGGTCTTCTTAAGGAATATTACTGGTAACTAAGCGATCTTATCTATAGAAAAGATCAGTGAATCGTCTTTGGCAAACTGACTGATGAATAATTCATCATCCATCTTAAACAGATAGTAATTGATCTGATTTGCACTTTTGTCAAACAGACTGTATCTGTATCTCTCGGAGTATTCATTGAAAAATTTCATCAATTGCTCGTCTTCTTCATGATAATTTGATCTGATAAATTCAGCAGTTAGTGTGTCTTTGGTAAATTTAATGTCTGTCCACTGTTCAGTATTGTCGGGGTGGATGATAGTAAGAGAATCTTCTGTGATAATCACTTCAGTATCTGCTTTCGCTTCTCTTAGATAATCTTGAGTAGCAGATGATAACCAACCCACATAGACGACATCTACAACAGTGTACTCAGCATTTGGCAATTCAGGTTTTTGACTGAATCCCCCGAAAATCATGCCAGAAACAAACAGAAGAAGGAAAAATATTACAAGCGATTTTTTCATAGATTTATTCCTCCGTGTTCAAGCCAATTATACACTTTTCCCATGCACCGGCTCACGAAAGAATTTTTTGCGACCATTATTCTAAATTTCTATAACCACACTTTATTTGTGCTGCAATCAATAGTATATTAAGCTCATTCCATATAACAAATATTAAATTTAACTGATTAAGAGGGTGAAGATATATGAATTCGGATTTATCCAGATTTTTGGAAATATTGAGAGACGAAGATCGCTTTGAAGCCCTTCGCTTCATTATTGATCTCAAGGAGAGTAAAGGGCTGTCTGTTATGGAGATCTTCGAAATTCTGACTTACTCCCTTAACAACATGCAGCAAAACGAAGATGAGAATATTGATATTTGGAAGGAACATGTGCGCACAGCCATTATCAAAACAATTGTTGAAAATCTATATCCCTTTGTTATTGAAGAAAGAAATACTGTCAACACACCGCGGAAGAAGACAGTAGCTGTAATCTGCCCACCTGAAGAATATCATGATCTGGGAGCTCGTATGGTATCAGACATCCTGACCATTAATGGCTATAAGAGCATATTTGTGGGTGGTAACACACCTCTGCGTGTCTATGAAGCAGGACTGGAGCATGAAAAAATCGACTATGTTGCGATCAGCATTTCAAATCCTTATCATCTTTTTTCAGCTCGCAGGATCACCGAGTCTCTGCGCAAAACTTTCCCTGCTGTAAAGATAATCATCGGCGGCAGTGCGATCAGCAAACTAGGAGATGAACTCGAAACGTTAAAAGCAGACTTCATATCAAATTCACTTGACGATTTGAGCAATTTGGAAGGAGCTATTTTATGAAACTTGCTTTCAATATTGCCGTTCGCTTCTTACGTTCAGGCAGAGGACAAACCATCCTTATTGCCGTAGGAATTGCAATTGGCGTTTCTGTTCAGATCTTTATCGGTTCTTTGATTCAGGGATTACAGATTGAGCTGGTTGACTCTACAATTGGCAGTCAGTCTCAGATTACCATCAGCAATAAATCAGATGAGGCACTGATTGATAATTACTCTGATCTGGTGCAGGAAATTACTGGAAACTATGAAACAATTCGATTCGTCTCAGCAACTGCGGACGGTCCCGCCCTGCTTAGTCTTGATGAAGACAGCTACAGTATTTTACTGCGTGGTCTTGATTTTGATACTGCGGATGGTATCTATAAAATATCTGACAAGCTGGAAGGTAATGCTCCTGTTTCTGTAGGCGAAGTTCTGATTGGCAGGGAACTGAAAGAAGAAGCCGGAATTTCCCTGGGAGACGAGATTGTCTTGCTGTCGGGCGAAGGCAAAAGAGAAAACATGAAAGTCACCGGTGTCTTTGATCTGGGAGTCTCTAACCTGAATATGTCCTGGGTTCTCAGCACTTTACCCACAACACAAAGTTTCTTTGGCTATGAAGACAAGGCAACAAGCATCGAAATGCAGCTTGAGGACGTTTTCGAGGCTTATACACTGGCAGCTGACATTCAATCTGCACACGCAGGTGATCTGACAGTAGAAAACTGGAAAGATCTGAACGCATCTTTACTGTCCGGCCTTAACGGTCAGAGAGTATCCTCTTATATGATTCAGATTTTTGTCATGATATCTGTATTGCTGGGAATTGCCAGCGTGCTTGCGATCACAGTAATCCAGAAATCCCGACAAATCGGTATTCTTAAAGCCATGGGCATTCAGGACGGTCAGGCCAGCCTGATCTTCATCTTTCAGGGACTGATGCTGGGCATTGCTGGCGCCATCCTCGGGGTCCTCCTTGGACTAGGCTTATCTTATGCCTTCACTGCTTTTGCTTTGAACCCCGATGGCACACCGGTCGTTCCACTCTATATAGATCCCGGCTTTATTGCCTTATCAGCAGCTTTTGCCATTACTGTATCTACGATAGCTGCCCTGATTCCTGCAAGAAAATCTTCCAAACTGAATCCTATCGAGGTGATCCGCAATGGCTAACGTTATTGAATTGAAAAAAATTAACAAAATTTATGGTTCCGGACAATACCAGACTCATGTATTACATGATGTCGATCTAGATATCAAAGCTGGTTCCTTTACCTCTATTATCGGGCAGTCAGGCAGCGGCAAAAGTACGCTGCTTAATATTGTGGGAACACTGGATCAGCCTACAAATGGTGAAGTCTGGATCAATGGAAACCGAACTGATCAGATGAATAAAAAGGAACTGGCCATTCTGCGCAACAGAACTCTGGGGTTTATTTTTCAGTTCCACTATTTATTGCCGGAGTTTACGGCTTTTGAGAATGTGCTCATGCCTTATCGTATTGAGCATGGCGGTGCTCCTAAATCTGCTGTTGAACGGGCAAATGAGATTATGAACCTTGTGGGACTGGAGAAAGTAAAAAACAACCCATCGGGAAAGATGTCCGGCGGGCAGCAACAAAGAACTGCGATAGCACGAGCCCTGATGAATGAGCCCAAAATCATTCTGGCAGATGAGCCAACCGGAAACCTTGACACAGACACTACTGAAATCATCTACAATTTGATGCGCGAGATTAACCAGACAATCGGTACGACTTTTGTCGTCATCACTCATGACCGCCGTATCGCTGAGAAAGCTGACCGCATTATTGAAATCGCTGATGGACGTATCGTCATGGATGTCTGATGATTTACATATAAACCTATCCCAGACATGCTTCGCTGAATTCAAGGCGCTGCCCACAGCAGCGCCACAAGACCATAATTGCACACTGTTCATTCTTGTATCAGTGGAATTGTGTTATTATTGCTTGCGCTTTAAATTTTTATGTCAATTAAAATAGAAACATAAAGAGAAAACTGATTAGTATTTGATAATCGATTTTCTCATAGACAAATAAGGAGATGCTAAAATAATTTTATGAGCATCATTAATAGAAAAAAGATTATTAATATTGCAGTCATTGCACACGTGGATGCCGGAAAATCTACACTGGTCGACGCCTTCTTGTCACAAAGCGGAATTTTCCGGGAAAATGAAGAGATGGACGATCGTGTTATGGATTCAAATGATCTGGAACAAGAACGCGGGATTACTATTTATTCCAAGAACTGTTCGGTTATGCACGATGGTTATAAGATCAACATAGTAGATACTCCGGGGCACGCTGACTTCTCTTCTGAGGTAGAGCGCATTATAAAGACTGTCGATACGGTTATTCTTCTGGTGGATTCTTCAGAAGGGCCTATGCCGCAGACGCGCTTCGTCCTGCAAAAATCTTTGGAAGAAGGGTTAGTTCCAATTCTTCTCATTAATAAAATTGACAAAAAAGATGCCAGGATAGACGAGGTTGTTGACGAGGTCTATGAACTTTTTATGGATCTTGAGGCAACAAACGAGCAGTTAGACTTCAAGATTTTGTACGGTATCGCCAGACAAGGAATCGTTGTGCGTGACCCTGCAGAAGTGGCAAATATCAATATAGAATCAGCCGATAAAAAAATTCGCAAGAGACCTTCCGGCCAGGACGGCCTTAGCCTTGTTCCGTTATTTGATACCATCATAGGGCAAGTCAAAGGATATCCCGACTATTCGGATGAGCCTCTGCGTTTTCAAATATCTTCTTTAGCGTATGACGACTACATCGGACGTCTGGGGATCGGCCGCATAGACAGAGGAGCGATTCATCCGGGTGAGACAGTTGCGATTGTTGACGGCCAGGGGAAAAGCAGATTGGAAAAGATCAATCAGGCCTTTAGCTATCAGGGCTTGAAGAGAGTAGAAGAATCTGAAGTATCCTGCGGGGATATCTGTGTTGTATCAGGTATCAAGGATATTACGATCGGAGATACAATCTGCGATCAGGATCATCCGGTCCAGATGTCTTCTATCAAGATAGAAGAGCCGACGATGAGTATGAACTTCATGGTTAATACTTCTCCCTTTGCCGGCAGGGAAGGAAAGTACGTAACAACCAGGCATATTAGGGAGCGTCTGGGAAAGGAACTTGAAGTCAATGTCGGTCTGCTTGTTGAAGAGACGGATTCCACGGATGCTTTTAAAGTATCAGGACGAGGCGAACTTCACCTTTCGATCTTAATTGAGCAAATGAGGAGGGAAGGATACGAACTTGCGGTCTCTAAGCCTGAAGTCATATTAAAGGAAGACGCTCAGGGGAAAAGGTCAGAGCCTGTGGAAGAAGTAGTCATCGAAGTTCCTGAAGAGTATTCAGGCAGCATCATTTCTGAGCTTAATCTGCGCAAAGGCATGATGGAGAGCATGAACATGAGGAACAACCGCGTCAAGCTCATCTACAAAGTGCCGACACGAGGACTGTTAGGATTAAGGACTGTCTTTATGAATCAGACGCGCGGCGAGGGTACAATGGTACGACGCTTTTTTGCATATGAGGAGCACAAAGGTGAGATCTCCGAAAGAATAAACGGTACTGTTATCGCTCTGGAGGAAGGCACCACAACAGCATATGCGTTAGCCAATATTGCCGAACGGGCGGAAATCTTTGTAGCACCGGGAACACATGTCTATGAAGGAATGATCATCGGGCTTAACAGCCGCAATGAAGATATGGTCGTGAATCCGGCTAAGGCGAAAAAAGCCAGCAATATTCGCGCTGCGGGGAGCGATGAAGCTATTAAACTTCCTCCTCATCGAGTTTTTACGCTCGAGGAAGCACTTGAATTTATAAACGACGATGAACTCGTAGAAATAACGCCTTCAAACATAAGAATTCGCAAGAGACTTTTAACGGAGCGAGAGCGCAGAAAATCCGTCAAGAAATAACTGCCTCGTCGTCGATCAGATGTGAAGGCGTTTGGTCAGTTCGTGTTTAATGACACTACCTTGGAAGATGAGGGCACCTGCGATCATGAGCAGGCTTACACCCACGCAGATAACAGAAGGCAACTGAATCGTGACCCATCCGAAGATGAGGAAGATCAGCGGCACGAGTCCCAGCAGCGCACACAACAGCAGATAGATCATGTAGTCGCCACTTTCCAGATGCAGCGCCCGGGCGAGGATATAAAGCGTTGCCTGAGCCGCCAGCAGGATGATCGGGATAGCGTAATTCAGTGACCAGCCCTGCCATCCGAGTATCCAGTCCCAGGCTAACATCAGGATCGACAAGATAGTGACCTGCCAGGTGACAATTTTGCTGATCTGTCGTTGCCTGGTCACAACAGCGCCAATGCTTGTCCAGGTCGAGATGATCCCCAGTAGGGTCATGAGCGGCAGATTGAGGGGCAGCTCCAGGAAATAGTCAATAATGATGCTGATGATTATTGCAGCAAAGGATATAAAAGCGAACAACTTGGTCAGGAGGTGACGGTTCGTCTTTTGTTTAATAGCAGGAAAGACGTCCCTTGCCTCATCCGATCTGGCATCAGCTGATGCCTGCAGGGGCTCATTGTCTAAGGGACACCTTGCCTTGTAGCCCCGGATGGCACAGCCACAGTTTGGGCAAGTCGACGTCCCGGTGGGACTGACACCTTCTGCGGGGGGAAAGCTTGCTGCATCGTTCCCGTCGTCCGCCTCGGCCGTAATGATATTCACGTTGCTGGTGATCTCGATCGGGACACCTTCATCTTGCAGTGTAGTAAAGAAGCGATACTGCAGCTCGTTCTCCCTGAAAATAGATGTGAAGCTGACAGAGAACAGCCCTGCACTGCTGATTGCAGTCAAGGTGATCCCGCGAGTAGCAACGGATACATGACAGCTTCTTACAAAGGGCAGGAGTTTCTCCGGCAGATCAATTCGCCCCACATTGGAAATACTTGTTGTGTGTTTACGGTCGCTTATACGATGGGCGATGCGCAAGCTGATATCCTTCAGACCTGTCGGCAGGATACGAAGTGCCGGGTTAGATTCCAGCTTCAGCAACCCGGCTGAGTCTGCAGCAAGTTTTTCGGGTTGGAGGGAGTCTTCAAATCCGTCTGCGATTACCTTGATCCACCATGTCAGGGTGGAAGCTTCTGCTTTAGTAGGCTCTGGCAGTTTAACGTGCATAACTCTGAAGAAGTTGCGTTCCGTCTTGGATCTAAACAGTGGTCTCAGGTTTACAGGGATCGCCAGAATGATCGGGAGCGGTCTTTCGCCCTGGCGTACCTCCCAGAGAGCCTTGGCATAACTTGCAGAAATATATACAGTTAAGGTGGTTTGGTGACGTTTGGCTGCGTCCATAACTGCTTTGATCGACATCGTCCCTTCTATGAGGTTTGCTCGATGTCTGGTCAGCATTGTTCCCCTGTAATTCCAGGCTCTGACGCGCTTTTTCAGTATTTCAGCTTTCGCTTGTTTGCTTTTTAGTTTAGCGCCATGCTTGAAATACCTCTTGAAGCTGTCGTTCATTTTCTCACCGGCAGGCGAGCGTTCAAACAGAGGCTGGATGTCTTCGACTTCAATCATCTCAGGGTGGCGCAGCAGCAAATACTGGCCCAGCAATGACCTGACGAAAGATACCGCAACTGCGCCATCGCATACAGCATGGAATATTTCCACGTTGATGCGGCTGCCATAATAAAGAACTCTGAAGGGCAGCATTTTCTGACCCCGTATATAGAGTGGCTCCCATAGG
>DCDV01000026.1:1774-10058 GCA_002316595.1 Mageeibacillus sp. UBA1046 | reverse complement strand
CTCGTATAGGTCATCAGTCTCTGGCTGGACGATGCAGCGCAGTTCGCTTTGCTCGAAATAATACCAGAATACTCCTCGCCTCAGTACTGCATTAAAGCTCGGGAAGCGCGGCATAATATTGTCCAAAGCCTGCTGAAGGATCGCGGGATCGACGGACTCATTAAGCTCGGCAGCAACTCGAAAAACTTTGGTATCTTGATAGTTTGCTGTGGCAGGGAAGAGTTTGGAAGCGTTGTCGAGACGTATCCACTTTGCCCTGACCTGACCCTGCGTCATCTTATTTCTGCTCGCTAGCTTTTCCATATACTAGATTATGACATATAAAGGTACGGAATTTGTTAAATATGCTTTCGAGTAGAAAGCTGGCGTAATTCACCTGCCAATATTATAGTAATTAAAAATGGAGGGGTTATTTATGAAGCTAAGTTTTATTACAATCATGGTCAGAGATATCGAGAAGACTATCGCTTTTTACGAGCAAATTATTGGCATGGAAGTCAAGAGAAGATTTAATCCGGCGCAAGGCAAAATTGTCTTTATGGGTCATGCCGGAGACTCAATAATGCTTGAATTTATTGAATTCGCAGAATACGAAAAAGTTAAGACATCAGGACTGGTTATGAGTTATACGTCTGATCGTCCGCTGGAAGAGAAAAGACAACAACTGTTAGAGTCTGGCTATTTTCCTTCAGAGATTATCGATAATTCGCCCAAACCCAAACATTTTAATGTCAAGGATCCGGATGACATCTGTGTTGAATTTACAGAATAATAATTTATCAGTTTATCGACACGACAGGATTTTGTCGGGTAAGCACGGCTGCCATATTAATGGTGACACAGGAATGTGCATTCTTTCCGAGGGGGTTAAGGCAGCCGACGTTTTCCTGATTAAAAAAAACTAACATATTTTCTTTTTATCTTACTGCTACTGCGCCCGTTCCAATTCTTCGTTTAATTGTAGATTCTTAAGCGCTGGGGAAATTAACGAGAAAAAATTACCGGACTTTATGCGCCTCTCAAAAATTATATGCTTGAGTTTATATAAGCAATCCTAGTATAATTTAGGAGAATAATGTTTGAGTATAATTATTACATACAAAATCGAAGCATAAATATTTGTATGAATACACAAACAACGACCAAAACAACAACCAAAACTATTGTTTTCATTGTTAAATTGACTAATTGCTGATCTTGATTTGACATTCGATTGACAGTTTATTTTTATTAATATACTTTAGTATAAGCTTTAACGAGCAGAAACCCCGCGTATACGGGAACAGACATGAGATTAGTTAGCAATAGATAGATGAATTAATATAAATTATGTGCAAACTTATTTGACTGCGGCGCTAAATGTGCCGCGAATTTCCGCATTGAATGTATGAGGGGGAAATGTGAATTCAAAGACTTTATTTTATATCCTGAAGCGTGTTGTATTGGCTTTTGTAACGGTTTTGATAGTTATCACAATCACCTTTTTTGCCATGCATGCAATTCCGGGCGGCCCGTTTTTGGGTGAAAAGGCTGTTTCACCGGCGGTAATTGAAGCATTAGAAGCTAAATACGGTTTGGATAAGCCCCTTCTCGAGCAGTACTTAACGTATTTGAGAGGGATATTTTTAGATTTTGATTTTGGGCCATCACTTAAACAGCGCGGCATGATGGTTATTGACATAATTATGGATGGACTTAAAACCTCCATTCGCCTAGGTGTAATTGCTGCCGGCATCGCTTTGTTTTTTGGACTTACCCTCGGCTCTATAGCGTCACTGCGCCGCAATACTACTATTGACAGGGCTATTATGGTGGTGACTACCGCCTTTGTTTCGATGCCATCGTTTATTATGGGGTCGCTGCTGTTATTAATATTTGCGGTACAGTTAGCAATTGTGCCTGCTAACGGATCAACCGGAGCCGGACTGATCTTACCTGTTATAACTTTGTCCCTCTACCCCATGGCATATATTACTCGCTTGACACGCTCGTCCATGCTTGATGTACTGGGACAGGATTATATTAGAACAGCCCGGGCCAAGGGAGTATCCCGTTCCGAAATAATTCGTGGCCATGCTCTTAAGAACGCTATCATACCTGTTATTACTTATTTTGGTCCTATGTTAGCTTATATTGTCACAGGTTCACTGGTCGTTGAGCGAATTTTTGCAGTACCGGGTATCGGCAGATCTTTCGCCAATAGCATAACCGGCCGCGATTATCCTCTGGTTATGGGAACAACCATTGTCTTGTCAACCTTAATTGTTCTCATGAATCTTCTGGGTGACATAATGTATAAGCTTGTTGATCCTCGTATAAGCTTTGAGTAAGGGAAGCACTGAATGATGAAAAAAAATCCTTTAAGTTTACAAGTTGATTTGGACGACTTTATTCCGGCAACGAAGGAAGATAAAGAATATATGGTGCAGATGCGCGCCTCTTCAACTTTTTTCCGGGACGGTGCCAGACGTTTGAGCAGAAATAAAGTGGCTATGTTCAGTCTGATAGTCATAGTATTGATTACTCTCTCCTCTATCTTTTTGCCAATGTTTTGGCCCTATTCTTATGAGCAGCAGCTTGGTGTCCAATCCGGGAAAAGGGTAGATCCTTCCTACAACAACTTGGCGCCATTTGAATATGGCAGCACTGAGCAGGAGAGGATGGACGCGGGTGAGAGTATCTTCCCGCACATCTTTGGCACAGACTCAGCCGGACGTGATTATTTCATCAGAGTTATTTATGGAACACGCATTTCGTTGGCTGTCGGTTTTTTTGCCAGCATCATTGTTTTGATGATTGGTCTGGTTGTAGGGTCCGTCGCAGGTTATTTTGGCGGCAAAGTTGACCTTATCATAATGCGTATTGTTGACATCATTTATTCATTACCCGATACTTTGATGGTTATCCTGCTCGCATCTATACTAAGAGTTACTCTCGGGGATAGACTCGAAGGGACAGCATTAGAAAGTATCGGATCCAACATAATAAGCTTGTTTATTGTTTTTGCTCTCCTTTACTGGGTCTCCATGGCTCGCCTGGTTCGAGGACAAATCCTCTCTCTTCGGGAAGAAGAATACGTCCTCTCAGCCAGAGCTACAGGAGCCAAAGGCCCATGGATCATCAGAAAACACTTACTGCCCAACTCTATCAGTGTAATTATCATCTCTACCGCACTGCAAATTCCCAGTGCCATCTTCACTGAGAGCTATCTGTCATTTTTGGGTCTTGGAGTTAACGCTCCCATGCCATCGCTGGGTTCATTGGCATCCGATGCGTTAAACGGTATTAATTCATATTCATACCGCTTAGTAGTTCCCGCTGTGTCGATTTCACTGATTGTTTTATCACTGAACTTGTTAGGCGACGGTTTGCGCGACGCTTTCGATCCGAAATTGAACAACTGAAGAAAGGGAAAAAAGTGGCACTATTAGAAGTTAAAGATTTACATACATCATTTTTCACCGATGCAGGTGAAGTCAAAGCTGTTAACGGCATTTCATTTAATCTCGATTGCGGCAAAATACTTGGTATCGTGGGTGAGTCAGGGTCAGGGAAATCCGTTTCAGCCTATTCCATCATGCAGATTTTGGCACCGACAGGGAAAATTGTATCCGGTTCAATTAAATTTGACGGAATGGAGCTGATCGGAATTGGTGAAAAAACCATGCGCTCCATTCGCGGCAAGAGAATCTCTATGATCTTCCAGGATCCCATGACCTCTCTTAATCCGGTGTATACCATTGGACATCAGCTGATGGAGGCCATTACTCTGCATACGGATTATCAGGGAGCTGCCGCACGTGAGCGCACTGTTGAATTACTGCGCCTGGTCAATGTTAATGACCCGGGGAAACGCATAAAACAATATCCTTATGAATTCTCCGGCGGCATGCGTCAACGTGTCATGATCGCTATGGCTTTGGCCTGTGAGCCCGACATTCTAATTGCAGATGAGCCTACTACCGCACTGGATGTTACAATACAAGCCCAAATTCTGGAACTGATGAATTCATTGCAAGACGAGATCGGCATGTCAATTATTTTGATTACCCATGATTTAGGCGTTGTAGCGCAGATATGTGATGAAGTAGTAGTTATGTATGCCGGTGAAATCTGCGAACAAGGAACCGCGGATGAGATTTATTACAACTCTCATCACGAATACACAAAGGGCCTGCTTGCATCAATTCCTACTATCGCTACTGCAGGCCAAAAGCTAAAGCCGATCAGCGGCACTCCTATAGATTTGCTAAATCTGCCTGACGGATGTCCATTTGCTCCCCGATGTGATGAAGCTATGAAAATATGTCTGCGTGAGCACGCACCCAAGATGCAAATCAATGATGAACACATTGCCTATTGCTGGGTGAATGTCAAGAAGGGCTTGTCTGACGGTTCAGTTATTCTCGATAATTCTACAGTGCCTCATCAGCAAAAGGAGGTGTTAGTACATGAATAATTCTCTTACTGCTCAGCCTTTGATTGAGGTAAATAATTTAAAACAATATTTTGACATTAATGTCGGTGTCTTCCGCTCCAGGCCTCTAAAAGCCGTTGACGGTGTTTCCTTTACTATTAATGAGGGTAAAACACTGGGACTTGTTGGAGAATCAGGCTGCGGAAAGACAACTATCGGCCGCAGTATCCTTCACCTGTATGAACCTACGGAGGGGACTATAAGTTATAAGGGCGCTGTAATTAAGAGCGACAAGGACATAGGTAACTTCCGTCAACAGGCGACGATGGTGTTCCAGGACCCTTATTCTTCTTTGAATCCCCGAATGACTGTTGCCGATATCATAGGTGAGCCACTGGACGTGCATAAATTATGTTCTTCCAAAACCGAGCGCAAAGAACGAATCCTTGATCTGATGGATAAGGTTGGCCTCAACAGCGAACACGCCGCACGCTATGCGCACGAGTTTTCTGGCGGTCAGAGGCAGAGGATCGGAATTGCCAGAGCATTGGCAGTTGATCCCGACTTTATGGTCTGCGATGAACCGGTATCCGCTCTGGACGTTTCTATTCAGGCGCAGGTAATCAATATGTTCGAAGAGCTGCAGGATGATCTGGGACTCACCTATCTCTTTATTGCCCACGATCTTCTGGTCGTACGCCACATTTCTGACCGTATTGCTGTAATGTATTTGGGCAAGATAGTGGAAATGTCCTCTGCCAACGAAATATATGAGCATCCGCTGCATCCTTATTCACGATCATTGATCTCTGCAGTTCCCGTACCTGATCCGCGAGTGGCCAGAGCGCATGAGCGTATTGTACTTAAAGGGGAAATTCCCAGTCCCTTAAACGCTCCTTCAGGATGCTGTTTCCGTACACGCTGTCCTTACGCCATCGAGTGCTGTGCCGAGTCGGTACCTGAATTTGAGGAGATACATGAAGGTCATTTCGTAGCCTGTCACAGGGTAAACGAAATTAATTAATTTGGTTTCAAATATGCTGCGGTAAACCTGCACATATTTTGAAATATAGCTTTAATATCTAATGCAATAGGAAAGGAAAGAAAATTATGAAAAAGATCCTATCTCTGCTGCTAGTTCTGGCGCTCGCGTTTGGCCTGGTAGCTTGTGCCGGTACTGATGAACCCGAGGTTACTGACCCCGCGGTTACTGATGAAACTGGTACAGAAGAACCGACAGAGTCGGAAACTGACGAAACGACCGAGCCGGGGGAGGCAAATTCGATTGCTGTTTCACTATCTTCCGAGCCCGACACCCTAGACCCTGCCCTCAACTCCGCAGTTGACGGTGCTACCATGATGGTACACCTGTTTTCCGGCTTAGCCAAATGGGCAACTGACGCGGAGGGCAATTATACAATCGAGGCAGATGGAGCTGAAGAGTTGACTGAAGGCGTACTAAATGACGATGGTACAGTCACCTACACCTACACTCTGCGCGATGGAATGAAATGGTCTGATGGCCAGGATGTCACAGCCGCTGACTTCGAATTTGCCTGGAAGCGCGCCTCTTCAGTTGAACTGGGTGCTGACTATGGCTATATGTTTGAAGTAATTGACGGCTATGCAGATGTCTGGGCAGAGAATCCTGCAGCTGATGCAGAGCTTAATGTTCATGCAGTAGATGAAAAGACATTGGAAGTTACTTTGGCTAATGCTGTTCCTTACTGGAATGAGCTGCTGGCTTTCCCAACCTACTTCCCGGTACGTGAGGATGTAGTTGCTGATGAAGCTTGGGCAACAGATCCCGCTACTTATGTCTCTAATGGCCCTTACACCATGAGCAGCTGGGACCACAACAGCCTGATTACTCTCGAGAAGAATCCGGATTGGATTGATGCTGATACTGTCACCATGGACAAAATCGAATTCTATCTTTCCGATGATTCCAACAATATGCTGGCCAACTTCAAGAGTGGTGCCTGGCAGTTAATCGATGACGTTCCTACCAATGAGATCTCTTCTTTGAAGGAAGAATTTCCTGATGAGTTCTATATTCAAGGACAGATAGGCACCTATTATGTCTGCTGGAACGTTAATGCAAACATCTTGCCCGAAGGCAGTGCTTTGACCGGAGTTGAAGCAGAGATGGCCCAGGCTGAGATCCGCAATGCCATAAGTTTACTCTTTGACCGCAACTATATTGTTGAGGAGATCGCACAGGGCGGACAAGTCCCGGCCTCATCATTCGTCGCCATGGGCTTAACTGATGTAGACGGCACCGAGTTCTATCAAAATGCCGGAAACAGTGCAGAATTTGTTGGTTACTATAATACAGATGCTGCTGAAGAAGTAATGGATGCTAACTTTACGGCCGCTATTGAGACCTTAAAGAAATATTATACTTTCGATGAAGCTACAGGTAAATTCACTGATGTCCCGACTCTGGATTATCTCTATAACACCAGTGAAGGCCATAAAGCTATTGGTGAATATCTGCAGAGCGCTCTGGAAGGTGTCGGCATCAGCATGACGATGGAAAATCAGGAATGGGCAACCTTCCTTAACACCCGTAAAGAAGGCGACTACGTCGTCGCTCGTAACGGCTGGATTGCTGACTACAACGATCCCATCACCTTGCTGGACCTGTGGGCTTCCGGCTCCGGTAATAACGACGTTCAGTTTGGTAAAGGCGCACACGCTGATGTAGCGGCTTATGATATCGATCTGACAGAATACGGTCTTGATATCGTAGTCGAAGACGGAACCTGGGCTGAAACCTATGACGTCATCATTGCACAAATCAAGGCTTCCACAGATGATGAGCAGCGTTATGGCTTAATGCATGCCGCTGAAGACCTGCTAATGAGCACCGGTGCAGTTACACCTATCTACTACTATACCGACCTTTACATGTTGGACGATGCAGTAGAGGGTTTCTATTCTATCCCGCTAGGGTACAAATACTTCACATACACCACCATTGGCTAAACCATAGTCAATAGATTTATTAGACCCCTCTGACCTAAGTCGGAGGGGTCTTTTTTACGGGCAGAGAAAGATTCAAAAATCAATTGATGTCATCATCAATTCATGACACGAACTTATGAACCCTGTAACATAAGTAGTCGAATCTTGAAACATGTTTTATTTCAGGCGGCATCTTCGTTTATGAGCTCAAGTTTACCTGCAGTGATATCTGCTGGAGTCCGTGAACTTGTTCATCTGCAGCGGTATCTGCGCTGGATCCTGTGAACTTTTCATCTGTAGTGATATCTGCGCAGGAAGCTCGTGAACTTGCTTATCTGGAGTTATATCTGCGCTGGAGCTCGTGAACTTGTTTGGCTAATTCAGGCACCGGACCGTCTACCTGTGCATCACGAATGACATCTTGAATACGCAGATTATAAACAGGTGAGGGTTCTGCCCCCATCTCTTTCAGCCATTGAGCCAGTTGTTCAGAGCTGCTGGCATAAACAATTCTGCCCAGACCGACCCAGCCGTGAGCGCCGGAACACATAGGGCAGTGTTCACCTGATGTATAAACTGTAGCATTTCTCCTGTCTTCGGCGGTCATGTTTTTTGCTGCCCAGCGTGCTAAAGCAAATTCCGGGTGCTGCGTACGATCACCGCTGCTGATGCGGTTGTGATCTTCTGCAAGCACTTCGCCTTCTTCAGAGACGAGCACGGAGCCAAAGGGCTGATCATTCTCATTCAGGGCGATCTCAGCCAGCTCTATGCATCGGCGCAGATGTTTCATATCGGTTTCGTTTATCATATCAGTCCTCCTGCTTAATTTATCCAGGGTTGAATTGGCCTCCCTGTTGAATCAGAGCGTTGGTCTTGGATTAAGTTGTCTTTATTGTA
>DCDV01000026.1:0-1567 GCA_002316595.1 Mageeibacillus sp. UBA1046 | reverse complement strand
AAGTTGTCTTTATTGTATGTAAGGCTGCCTGTTGAATCAGAGCGTTGGCCCTGGATAAAGTTGTCATTATTGTTTTAAGGCTGCCAGTTGAATCAGATCGTTTTGCCTGGTAAAGTTGCCTGTATTGTATTTAATTAGATACACTAATTAAGAGTATAGTTTGTGTGGGAATTGATGTCCACAAAGATACTTAGCGCAACTGCATCATACTTCATTGTCAAGGTTACACCACGCCTTGGTTACTTCCTGTTTGGTTGAAGATCGCGCTTTAAAACCAAAGTCGTTATAATAGGTAAAACAATTATTAAAAACCTTGTACCAAGCCGATGCAAAAGGATAAGTTTGATTCTCGTCAGCAAATTATTGCAGATCTCGAGTGAATAAGAAGAAGTAGATTAGGAAGAGATTAACAGCTAATGAAAGCCTTTTCACAAAATATTAATTCCGACCAAAAAGCGGACCTCAGTCTCCTGGAGCCGATCCTGGCAAGTAACAAAGGTCAAAGAGGCAATGCAATTGCCATATTACAGGAAGCTCAAGCAATATTTGGTTACCTGCCTTTAGAGGTGCTGGAAAAAATATCGGAAGTTACAAAAGAGCCTTTGGCCAAGCTCTATGGAGTAGCTACTTTTTACACCCAGTTTCGCATGAAGCCGACGGGCAGGCATCTCATCATGCTTTGTCAGGGTACGGCCTGCCATGTTATGGGAGCAGATCGCGTTCAACAGGCGATAGAGGATGAGCTGCGTATTGAAAACGGTGAAACTACAGAAGACAGGTTGTTCACTTTGCTGACAGTAGCTTGTCTGGGCTGCTGCTCGCTCGCTCCAGTGATGAAGATTGACGGAGAAACTTATGCAAATCTTACATCTGACTCGGTTCGCAGAATCCTGCGCAAAGAAGCAGATGGCGAGTGTAATTAGGAATCAGATGACAAGGTTCGCAGAATCCTGCGCAAGCTGTGCAAGGAATCAGAGGGCGAGGCAGCAAAATACATTCAGCCCCTCTGATCTATTGCAATCAGCCGAAATGTGAGGAGCTTTTAATGAGAGTGGTGGTTGGTGCCGGCAGCTGTGGAATTGCAGCCGGGGCGGACAGATTAATTGAAGAACTTAAGGGCAGAGATCTCGGACTAAATATTGATCTGGGTATTACCGGCTGTATCGGCATGTGTTATCTGGAACCTATTGTTGATATTTATGACGACTGCGGGCAGTTTCACCGCTTTACAAATGTCAAAGCTGAAGATCTTAACACAATTCTGGAACACTTTGACGAAGATGTCTGCGATGAAATGAGAATTGCACCTGCTGACGAAGTTATTTTAGATAAGCAGGTACGCGTTGTCTTGCGCAATTGCGGCGTTATCAATCCGGAATCTATTGATGATTATATTGGCCAAGGTGGCTATACCGCCCTGGAGAGCTGTGTTAGGGAGCTGTCTCAGGGTGAAGTAATTGAGCTGATTAAAGAATCCGGTCTGCGCGGACGTGGCGGTGCCGGCTTTCCGGCCTGGTTCAAATGGCAGGAAGCCAGAAATGCAGCGGGCACAGAGAAATACATGATC
>DCDV01000021.1 GCA_002316595.1 Mageeibacillus sp. UBA1046 | reverse complement strand
GCATGGAATAATTATTCGTCTCGTTCATCAGCGCCTGCCTGAGCGAGACGAATAATTATTCCATGCAACTTAAACAGCCCCCTTTCTTTTAAAGCCATCAGCTAAAAGCAGTTTGAGCAATTTATCCGACAAAGTTAATAAAAATATCTACCAGTGGATTTGCAAACAGCATGATGATGGCAATCAGGAGACCATAAATACCGGATGTTTCTGCCATTGCCAAACCGACGAACATAGTGCTGCGGATATCGTCTGTCGCCTCAGGCTGCCTGGCTATTGATTCAATAGCTCCTGTGGCGATTTTGGCCTGTCCGAAGGTCGTTAATAGTCCGTTTAGCAGTGCGATTGCAGCCGCTATATGCGAAACCGAAATTATTACAGCCAATCCTTCAATTGCTCCCATGAATTCCTCCTATAATACAAAGACTTCTTTTGAATAATTATCTTTACTCTTAGAAACGTCCTTAGAGGACAATCCCCCAGACGCCATAATGCATAAGAGCACAAATAATTCAGCACATTAATACAAATTGAAACAACGTAAACAGATAAAATTTCAATTTGACAAAAACACCACCTGAGTTTGTATCCTGATGAAACATCTAATTCGGAGCATCTCAGTGTGGTATAAATACATAATAACATGAAGCTCTTGTCTGATAAACCCGCGAAAACCTCAAATTATTGAGTGCGAACCGGAGGAAAACTGGCAGTAACCCGACTGTTTACCCTTTAATCATTGCGTAACAAATATTACTTGTAATCATAAAGTGGGCGATTAACTTAATCATTAGTCGGCCAAACTGTCATCAGGACTTCGGTACCTGGGAGCAGATCTTCTATGGCGAGTTTGACGGCATGATGGGATGAGCGTGTTTTAGTAAAAATAATAGGCGAGTAATCATACTGACTAAAACTGCAAGATCAAATAGCGATCTTGTAAGCCGTGCTAAGCTCATCCTGGGATATAGATTTTGTCATCTGTAAAGCTTCTTCTATCTCGATGGTAATAATCCGACCTCGTTGATGCGAAACCACTCTTCCATATTCGCAGGAAAGCAGGCTTTTAATGGCGCGAGCTCCCATAAGGCTTGCTGTCACGCGATCTCGTGTGGTGGGACTGCCACCGCGCTGAACGTGGCCAAGGATGGTCACCCGGGACTCAATACCGGTCTGCTTTTCAATGCGATTGCTGATTTCAACTGTATCACCAACGCCTTCAGCAACGACCACTACATAGTGATACCTGTCTTTGCTTCGGCTCTCCAGTAAACGATGCTCTACGTCTTTTTCAAAATTCATTTCTACTTCAGGGATTAATATAACTTCCGCTCCGCAGGACACACCCACATTCAGTGCGATATAACCCGTGCGTCTACCCATTACCTCGATGCAGCTGCAGCGTTCATGCGAAGTGGCTGTGTCGCGTAATTTGTCGATCGCCTCCATAGCTGTATTTACAGCGGTGTCAAAACCGATCGAGTACTCCGAACAACCGATGTCATTGTCAATAGTGCTCGGTATGCCGATAACAGGCAGGCCCATGCGGGCGAGATCCAACGCTCCTCTAAAAGATCCGTCACCGCCAATCACTACCAGTGCGTCGATGCCGAACTGCCTGCAAATGTCAAAGGCCTTTTGCACACCTTCAGGGGTGTTAAATTCCTCACTGCGCGCGGTCATCAAAAAGGTTCCTCCGCGCTGTACTTGTCCTGAAACAGAATGAGCGTCCAGCTCGAGAATGTCGCCGTGCAGCAAACCGCGAAAACCACGGCGGCAGCCCATCATGCGAAACCCTTCTTGTATACCCGCTCGCACCACGGCGCGGATGGCTGCGTTCATGCCTGGAGCGTCACCGCCGCTGGTGAGCACACATACCGTCCGAATTCCCCTGCCTTTAGACCAGGGCGCCAGTCCATGTTTTACTTTATCTGCCATGTTTCCCCCCCTGAAGCTGTTTTTATTAAATTAACCTTGTTTCTGTTTTTTATTCCAATATCTGTTCCAGAAAATTATGCCGATTATGAGTGCGATAAAAATCAGGATTACAACGGCCAAAGTCAACATCCTCTCCTGAAAAGATCCATCGGCAATCAGAACCGGACCTATGCCAAAGAAGGTCACAAAGCCAAACAATGCTATAAAAACGACATTGCCAATCCATTTAACAACTTGATAATTCTTCATTTCCTTATACTCCTCTGCCATTTCCAGCTATCTGGATAGTAATGATCAGAACTGCTATTAGCATAGTACTTTAATAGCAGTGCCATTGACGGCAATGTAGCAATCGGTTCCTTTCGGTACATCAAATTATGGGTCAAAACGAAGAAAGCAATTCAGTAACATCAGCGATTGTCGCATCTCGCTTTTTGCGTCCCCAGTTGATGATACCGGTATGCAGCACTTCCGCGCCTTTATCTTCACAAAGTTCCTTCATGATTCGTATAGAACTGTTTCCGCCCATCCAGGCAAATGGGAATGCCTGCGTCACAAAGCAGCCAGCTCTTTTCTCTGCCAGTGATGGTATTTGCTGCAAATACGCTCTCATCACAGACGATGGAGAAAAAGCCCAGACCGGCGCTCCAAAGAACACAGCGTCATACCCGGAAACATCAGGGATATTCTGCAGATTAACTTTAGAAATATCTGATGGCTGCTCAGGTTCAGACACAAGTGATTCCAGTACCACCTGATGGCCGTCAGCAGTCAGTTTATCTTCCAGCAAGTTAGCAACGGATAGGGTATGACCCGTCAGTGAGTGGACAATTATGCCAACTTTCATATGCGTTCTCTCCTTCATTTATGGTTAATGCAGCCTCTGTTCTATAACATTGTTCTTTATAAGATGATAATAATACTATAAATAATAGCTGGCAATTTATTTGTAAGCTTAATAATAATTTTGTAGTTGAAGACGCTTATATATAAGTCCCGCAGCATTGACCAAAACTGCCGCAGACCTTATCGGACTTCAACTGGAGGGTAGAATATCAGTTTTTTTGGAAATGCAATGACTCATTTAAGGGCGGACGAAAAATATCAGGCAGGTCTTGCTCTTCAAATCTTGCTCTTCATAGACTAATTATTAGTCATGACGAAGAGCAGAAACTCGGTTACCATCCTGTTCATTAAGCACTATTGTTGTAATATGTATATTAATGATCAATTTTAAGGAGTTTGTAAACAAATTGCAGAAAGATTTCGGATTAGTGATATTTGAGGTGAGTTATGAATGAGAATACTCAGCAATTAATCAAAGATTTTGTTAAAGAACGTGATTGGGATCAGTTTCATACTCCAGAGAATTTAGTCAAGTCTATTGTGATAGAAGCAGCAGAGCTGTTACAACTCTTTCAATGGAGTTCAGATTTCAATAAAGAAAAGGTCTGTGAGGAAATTGCTGATGTGATTATTTATACGCAACTATTTCTTAATAAAATGGGATTGGATATTGATGGGATTGTTCAAGATAAAATTCGGATAAATGAAATTAAATATCCTGTCAATCTATCCAAGGGCAGTAGTAAAAAATATACGGAATTTGAATTATGATTATTTACCATTCAGACGTAAAAGGATTTAAGGCAGACCAGATGTCAGGTATGCTTGCTGAACGATTAGACAGGCAAGTTCGAGAGAGCTACAGACAGTCTTCTCAAGGCGAAATTCAAGCATGGAGAAATTCTCTTGCCTATATGTATATGATAATGAATGACAATTTAATTCCTGAAGATGCAGGAGTTGCTATTGAATACATGATTCCAAGCAGTTCTAAACGAATAGACTTTTTGCTAAGTGGCTATGACCATGATGATAGAGCTTCTGTTGTAATCATTGAATTAAAACAATGGTCTAAAGCCAACAAAGTTTCTGAAGGAAATGACATAGTTGAAACATTTATTGGCAAGGGAATAAGACAGGTGCCGCATCCGAGCTATCAAGCATGGTCATATGCTAAATTACTTGAAGATTTCAATGATGCGGTACAAACTTCCCAGATCGGCTTGTATCCCTGTGCATATCTCCACAATTATTTGCGAAAAAATAATAATGATCCTCTGACGGATAAAAGGTATCAGAACATATTAGATAAAGCGCCTATGTTTGATCAGACAGATGCTAGAAAATTGATCGAATTTATTAATAGATACGTTAGAAAAGGTGATTATAAAAAGATTCTTTACACTATTGATAACGGACGGATCCGCCCCTCCAAATCATTACAAGATAGATTGCAATCTATGCTTAACGGGAATCAAGAATTTATAATGATTGATGATCAAAAGATAGTATATGAACGCGTCCTTTCAATGGCTGAAAAGACAAAAATTGACAACAAAAAACGAGTAATGATTGTTGAAGGGGGTCCAGGTACAGGTAAGAGCGTAATATCTATAAATCTATTATGTGAATTAATCGCCCGTGACAGAGTAACCCATTACATTACTAAAAACGCAGCTCCCAGGAATGTATACAAAGCTAGACTTAAAGGTGGGTTTACTCTCAGTTCAATAGATAATTTATTTAAAAATTCGGGTACATATTATGATGCCAATGAGAACGAGATTGATATTGCCATCGTAGATGAAGCTCACCGCTTGAATGAGAAATCCGGACTATATGGGAACAGGGGAGAAAACCAGATTAAAGAAATTATCACAAGCAGTAAATGTTCGGTATTTTTTGTTGATGAAGACCAAAGAATTACTGCTTCTGATATTGGCACCAAAGAAGAAATTTCCCAGCATGCGAAAGCTGCCGGTGCGATTATTTTAACGGATTCCCTTGAATCCCAATTTAGATGTAATGGTTCAGACAGTTTCATTGCTTGGTTAGATGATGTACTTCAAGTACGTGAGACAGCTAATAAAATTCTTGATTTTGATTATGATATCGATGTTGTTGACAGTCCCCATGAATTATTGAATTGGGTAAAATCAAAAAACCAGAAGAATAAAGCCAGAGTTATAGCCGGTTATTGCTGGGAATGGCCCAAGAAGGAAAGAAGTAATCCTGAGTATAGGGACATAGTTATTGCTGATCATGATTTTGCCATGAGCTGGAATTTTGATCAGGGAGTATGGGCAATTGATCAAAATTCTGTGGATCAAGCAGGTTGCATTCATACAGCCCAGGGGCTGGAGTTTGATTATATTGGAGTGATAATTGGTCCTGATATGTTTTATGAGGATGGAAAAGTGATGACTGATCCTTCAAGGCGTGCGAAATCAGATCAATCATTAAGAGGTTTGAAGAAGAAGAGCAAAACCAATCCGGAAGAAGCTGAAAGGATTGCAGATATAATTATTAGGAACACATATAGAACTCTTATGACAAGAGGCATGAAAGCGTGTAGAGTTTTTTGTGTTGATGAGGCATTAGGAGAATATCTGAAACAACGTATATCAGCTGTTCAGGTAGATTATTGCGATATTGACACCCTGGACTGCGGAGGGCTCAGGGTCGCGGATGGATATTGTCCGCAGTAAGTTTGGGGTTTTTCAAAACAACTATACTTTCATGAATACTGCCAAGTATGAACGAGGATTCTGCATAGCGGACGACGTTGTCGAAGTGATCGAGGAAGGGCTGAACTGTTGAGATAACGTCAAAGCCCGCATTGCCTTCACGATAGTGCATTGGAATTGCAACGTCAGGATTGCACCGGTGCACAATTTCAGCTGCAGTGTCGGCGTCGATTGTGTAATGTCCGCCAACCGGGATCAAGAGCAAGTCAAGATTTTGCATCTTTGCAATCTGTTCTTTTGACAATGCATGTCCTAAATCGCCGCAATGGGCTATACGCATATCTCCTAGCGCCACAATGTGAATTTTATTTTGGCCGCGCAATTTCCCCTGCTTAGAATCGTGAAATGTATCAATTACTTCTACATTCACATCCACCTTGCGTTTGGAAATGCTGACGCGGAAACGGGCGTTGTGATCGCCATGTTCATGTGAAGCCAAAACAATATCTGCCTCCAGTTCCAATCGCCCATAACCCGGAACCTCTGTATAAGGGTCAAGAACGATCACCGCATCCTCGGAATTAATCTCAAAGCAGGAATGGCCGTGCCATATAATGCAAACTTCTTTAGACATAAGAGAGCTCCTTTCAGATAGTCATAATTTAGTATCGAGCACAAAATGCAAAATGAAAATTATGTAAGATTACTTAATTTTCATTAAGAAAATCAATCTTCAATCTTTGCTCTTTTTGGCTTGGGCTTACTAAAGTAGCACAAATAAGTTGAAACAGAAGCACCGATTGCGAAGAGTATTATTAAAAGCCCAGAATCTCCTGAAATTCTGAGTAGATCCCGGGGCCGGCGGCCAGTATGGTCAGGTTGCGGTCGAGGGGCGGCTCTTTGCCATCGATGGTGGTGACTGTAGCGCCTGCTTCGCGGGCTATCAGCATGCCGGCGGCGATGTCCCAGGGGCTGATTTCATACTCAAAGTAGCCCCCTTGCCTGCCGCTGGCAACATAGCAGAGATCCAGCGCAGAAGAGCCCAGACAGCGGATGTCGCTTCTTTTCATGATCTCGCTGATCATATTTACTGTCGGCTCACGCAGGCCGGCATTGTAGGGGGAGCTGCCGATACCGCAAACTGTTTCATTGAAGGGAAGATCCGGGTTCTGAAGACGCTCAGCGTTAAGATAAGCGCCTTCGCCTGCTGCTGCCCAATACATTTCATCTAACGCGGGGCAATAGACAACACCTTGTACTATTTTCCCCTCTTCCATGACAGCGACACTTATACAATGGTGAGGAATTCCTAGAATGAAGTTGGTAGTGCCATCAATAGGATCGACAATGAAGCCCTTTTGCCCGAATTTATGCTCCTCTTGTTCCTCGCCGATAAAGAGGTAATCCGGCCAGTTCTCGAGAAAGCGCGATTCGAGGAAGTTTTGCACCTCGACATCGAACTTAGTAACGAAGTCTAGTCGGTTATCCTTTGAGTTTATTTGCTCGGGTGACAGGCGAACGTTACGAATTAGTTCACCAGCTTTACGAATAATGCTTTTTAATTGTTTGATATCAACAGACATGAGCGCACCTCAAATTGTTTTGGAATTCTAGAAGTTACTTTTGAAACCAAGCAGCTTCTGCATTTCTGCGTAGACTTTGGGGCCGGCGGCTAATATAGTCATGGAACGGTCGAGAGGAGGCTCTTTGCCTTCTAAGGTGGTGACTGTCGCTCCTGCTTCGCGGGCAATCAGCATGCCGGCGGCTATGTCCCAGGGGGCTATATCCAGCTCAAAGTAGCCGCCCTGACGTCCGCTGGCCACATAGCAGAGATCCAGGGCTGCAGAACCGAGACGGCGGAAATCGGACTTATCCCAGATATCACGGATCAGGTTTAGAGTCGGTTCACGGCCGGCGTCATTATAAGGCGAGCTGCCGACGCCAAAGACAGTCTCATCCATGGGAAGATCAGGATTCTTTATCGGCTTGTCATTCAAGTAAGCGCCTTTGCCTTCTTCAGCCCAGAACATCTCGTCTATGACCGGATTGTAAACTGTACCCTGGACAACTTTTCCCTTCTCTGTCACTGCCACACTTATGCAGTAAAAGGGAATGCCGAAAATGAAATTTGATGTCCCGTCAATGGGGTCAACGATAAAGCTTTGCTGCTTTAATTTATGAGTATCCTGTTCTTCGGCAACGAAGTGGTAGTCCGGCCATAATTTCCGGAAACGGGACTCAAGGAAATCCTGCACCTCGATATCGTAGCTGGTGACAAAGTTGCGGTGACCTTCTTTAGAGCTGATTTGCTCTCTCGATATGCTGACCTCCCGGATAATCCTGCCAGCTTCATGAATAATTTGTTTAAGCGTATTCAGATCAATGGGCATGATATCACCTCATTTCTCTCCTTCAGTATAGCAAAATAAATAGTCCTCATAACGGGAGTTAAATCCAGGAATTGATGAAAATTCAGACAAAGGATGCCCGTGAATTTTTGTCAGGCGGAGTTTAGTTAGACGATCAATCTATGAGCAGACAATTCACCATTGCCTCGATTGTCAGGGCCTTATGGGCATATTTCTATATCGTCATGTCGCAATGACGTAAATACCATTTTAGCAAGTCTTAAGCATAGTCCAGGAAGTGGACACGGTAATCGTGATACTTGAGTCTAAGCGTCTTCATCACATCATACATAGTTTCCTGTAAATCGGAGGCAGTCTGGTAATCGCCGGCATTGAAAGCATTATGGATCTGATCAAAGATGCCCGGCTTGCCGTCAGAAGGATTCATCAGGAGGCAACGCAGATCCTGTACTTCTTGCCAGCGCTCTTCATCGCCCGGATTGTTGGAGTTCTTATGGCGGCAGCACATGCTGCGGATTTCTTTAATAAAGTTTGGAATGATGCGGTGTTCCAGCTCCACCCGCCATTTATCCGTGATAGCGATGCGGAAAGAGTGGATAAGCTCAGGGGTGAAAACATCACCCTCGGTCAGGACCGGCATTTTCTGCGGATAGAGGTCAAAGCTTTTCACGTTTTCCCAGACACTGGCGGGTACCCGGCCAAACCAGGCATCACGCTCCTCATCGGTGAAGGCAGTGAAAACATCCTCCTCGGTACGGTACATGCGATCCTGCTCCAGATATTCCGCCTGATCCCCCGGCTCTTTGTTCAGCTCAGCCAGAAGCTGATCCTCGTCTTTGCCTCTTGTCACTGCCCATTCAATGCCGTCCAGCATCGACTGCAGCATGGTCGCCATGGCCAGGTAAGTATTGGTGTGGGGATTTGGTGATCTCAGCTCGAAGCGAGTTGCGAATGAGTCTTCTGTATCCCGGATCACACCCACTAAGACAGTGCGGTTGCGAGATGGGACTTGCAGCGTTCTGCCCAAGGAAGCGACAATACAGATAGGAGCCTCATAACCCTTTTTGAGACGGCGGAAAGCGTCGTTGCTTTGCACGATGAAGGGAGCCGTAATCTCGTAATTATGTAGCAGCCCCATCAGAGCAGCGTAGCCCCAGCGTGAGAGGAAATGGTCATCGCCGCCGGTGAAGAGATTGACTTTATTTCCGTTCTTGAGGCGCAGAACAACTCCCATATGATGATGTTCACCGGAGCCGGCCAGTCCTTCCATTGGCTTGGCCAGGAAGGTGACATCTATATCCAGCTTACGGAAAGTCTCCTTGATAATCAGCTTAACCATCAGCTCGTTATCCGCGGCCTGCATGGCATTGTCGTACCGCCAGTCAACTTCCAGCTGCTCCATGATGCTTCTGTTGCCATTGTTGCTGACTCTGGATTTGACGCCGCCTACTTCCTTGTGACCCATCTCAGGGGAGAGGCCATACTCAGACATGGTCATCAGAGTTCTCTCCAGACCGGTGCGAATATCACCCTGGGTTCTGGCCCAGTATTGCTCCTTAAGTTCTTGCGATGTAGAGAGCTCTTCTAATTCCAGATTATCTTCCTGAGCTCTGGCCCAAAATTCCAGTTCAGTGGCGGCCGTGATTTCCACGCCTTCCACCTCGTCAGCGGTGATGCCCAGAGAAGCAACAGCTTCGGGATGGCTCCTGATTAAATCGATAACTTGCCGCTCGAAATGTTCAACAGCGCGTTTAAGAATGGAGCGGGAATCCACAGCCTTCTCATGGTGAATGAGGAAGCAGGGGATCTTTAAGGTGCAGACAGGCAGACCGGTCACGGGATCGGTATTGTCCACATTGCGGTCAACCCACCACTTGACGGAGGTATCTGCTCTCATATCTATCTTGGCATTATTGATAGTGGCGATATCCGGCAGGATAACGGATGAGCCGTCAGTGTTCACAGCGATGCCACTGAGAAATGAATCAATATCTTCGATGAAGACTTGCACCGGGATCTTCTCATCTGTCTCATGTCCCATCAGGTCAACACCTGCCACAGAAACGAAACGGATCTCAGGGTGCTCGCTTAAGATACTTAGCAATTTATCTTTGCTCAGCTCTTCCGGACTGATAAAATTTATCGTTTGTGCTTGCATGGCAACACCTCAGCGCCTTATTTTTTGCTTATCTAAAGTTACGCCAGCTGTTCAAAACAGTCAAGTTAATAGGTGATAAATTATAATAGATTTCGCTTAAATAACAGATTTATCTGCCTGAATAGCGAAGCAGAAGTGATATTTGCTTGTATTTATTCAATGCTGACATCTCGTTTGTAATCATGAACATTTTCGATAAATGCAGCCTTTATAATGCGGTAATTATGTACAGATCCGCTCGGCAACAAACATGTAATGAGAATTTATAGTGAGGACAAATATTTATGCTACCATAGGCTATGGCTTCTCATACTACATTGAAAACAGGGAGTCTGCTTTGGTAGGATATTCTCATGAATAAAATACAGATATGGCTGAAGAGCAAACTTATCAGTCTCATATTGATTGCAATTATTATTGCTCAGTTGCTGCTGTCGACCGGCTGCTCCCGGCTGGAGACAGGCGCAGTATGGGTTCGCGAGCTTTTGGTGGTTGAGGCCGGGGCGGAAAGCATTTCGTCAGATCAGTTCGTCTCCAATGCGCCTGACGATGTTACGCCTCTCTTTGTGGGCTCACTGGATCATATTTATTTGAACACTCCCGGCGATTATGAACTGAAGATCGCTCTTGGCGCTAAGGTGTATGACTGTATCCTGAGAGTTGTAGCTGCTGATGATCCAAGGCTTTCAGACCCAGAGCTTAATTCACAAGATGCTTCATATGCAAAATCTCATGACACTACTGAGCGGGGAAGCCACACAACCCTCTCATACAGACGAAAGTCAGGGGCTTTCGCTGGAAGAGTCCGAGTTTAGCACCTTTAGTCAGGGGGATGTAACCATAACCGGCACAGGCACGGATCTTAGCGGGGGAAGTGACACAAATTCTGCTGAAACTAAAGATGGCGAAAAGTCCGTTACTGAAAATATGGCTGAAGTAAAGACTACTGCCGCAAAGACAGGGAGCAAGGATACGAGCCGCGAAGTGACAAAAGGTTCTGTTCCTCCTGTGCCGACTCCCACGATCACACCTTATTCACCGCAAGGTTGTGGACCCTAACGGAAGAAGATTTTGGGTAGAGTTATCCACCCTGTAAGATGTTACCGGCAGAGGAGGATTTTACTTATATCGCACATATAAGAGTGATCCGCCGAAAGTTATCTCCAAAGTTGCCTACAGAAATATCCGCACAATTCCTCATGGCTTTGTCTATAAGCTAAATCCTGATCAAAGCAGTAAATATCCGGATCAAAAGATTGAGACACCGGGAATCGATGGTGTAATGTATGATCAGTGGAATGAGTTTTACCGGGAAGGTGTGCGGACTCCGGAAAAAGACTACCCGGTATCAATTGATGTTGTGAAGGCTCCTATTGATGAGGTTATCTTCGTCGGTCAGCTGTACAGCGTCGTAGAGAAAATAATCAAAGCGACTGCGGGGTCGGAGACTGTCTCCACAGATGACAAGTCTCTAAATGGAACAAGGGTTCCAAATACCGGCAAGGACGGTTTGCAGCGCCGGCGGGGAAACACAAACCAATCTTTCAGGTCAGGCGGAGATTATAAATAAGGGCACTAAGACGGCCACTGATGCTGCGGCTGCCGACTCTTCCGGCGAAACAGGGACGGAGCAGACAGCGACGCCGGCAAGTGAGGGTCTTCCCCAGACTGCTGACAGTACATCTGCCTCTGAGCAGGAGCAATCACCCGTTGATGAATATTTCTTTGTCGCCCCTGACGGCACTAAGTTAAGAGCAGCCGCTATGGCCCTGCAGTATGAAGAGTTCCTCGCTGCCTCCATGGAAAACACTGTCGCGCCAAGCTGCGCCTTCGATGGCGAAGATAAAGTCTACATCTACGATGGCTTTGAGGTGCAGGCGGGCGCTCTGGGCGGAGTCGATTATTTGACGGGGATCATTATCAATGATGACTCTGTGGCAACACCGGAAGGGGTGAAGATCGGTTCCACCTTAACTGAGATGGTGAATCTATATGGTGATGATTATGAGGAGGTTTACGGTCAATATATCTATGAGGATGATGAGGTCCAGTTTATCGTGATCATTGATATGGCAGAGGAGAAGTTCTCAGCATTAGCTATATTGGCAAGTTTTCAGAATTTAAGTAGGATCAACGCATGGTTTTCAGTTCAGCCACATTTGTTTTGCTGTTCCTGCCGATCGTCTACATAGTTACCAGACTTCTGCCCTTTAAGTGGCAAAATTACTTTCTCATTCTGGCCAGTTTAATTTTTTATGCCTGGGGAGAACCTGTCTACGTAGTCCTCATGCTCTTATCAAGCCTGGTGAATTACGCTCTGGCTCGTGTTCCCTTAAGCAGGTCGAAATCTGCTCTGATCGCAGCAGTTGTTTATAACATCGGCATGCTGGCTGTCTTTAAGTATGCCGATTTTTTCGTCCAAAATCTCAATGCGCTTTTCGGTACTTCGATCACTGCACCCGGTCTTGCCCTGCCTATCGGCATCAGTTTTTACACCTTTCAGTAGTTAAGTTATGTCATTGATGTCCATCGCAAAGATATCCTGGCAGAAAGTAATTACTCCTATGTTTTGCTTTACATCACCTTTTTCCCGCAGCTGATCGCCGGTCCGATCATTATCTATAAGGATGTCGCTGTTATGATCAAACAGCGACAAATGACCTGGGCAGGAGCGGCAAACGGACTGTCACGCTTCATTATCGGACTGGCAAAAAAACTTCTCATTGCCAATACGGCCGCTCAAATAACAGATAGTCTTTATGCGCAGTCCTCCTACGGCACTGCGGCCGCCTGGATGATGGCTCTGTCCTATATGATTCAGATTTACTTTGATTTCAGCGGTTATTCAGACATGGCGATTGGCATGGGCGAGATGTTTGGCTTTTATTTCAAGGAAAACTTCCTTCATCCCTATGTGGCGCAAAGCATGCAGGATTTCTGGCAGCGCTGGCATGTCTCTCTGAGCAGCTGGTTTAAAGATTATGTTTATATCCCGTTGGGCGGCAATCGTCACGGCAAGGCCAAGGAGTTACGCAACAAACTGATTGTCTTCACTTTGACAGGACTGTGGCACGGGGCAGCCTGGACCTTCGTTGTCAGGGGTCTCTACCACGGAATCTTTTTGCTCCTGGAACGGACTGTTCTGAAAGTAAATTCCTGGCCCCGCATCCGCCGTCACCTCTATACGCTGCTCGTAGTGGCAGCAGGCTTTGTCATCTTCCGCGCAGAATCTATGACGCAGGCAGGTTTGATTATCCGCTCCATGTTCACACCGGTTGCGGCCACCGGTGCCAACAATGCAGCCATCGCCGGCTTTATGACACCGCTTTCAATTATTTTGCTCACGGTTGGCGTATTGGCCGGTATCCCCTGGAGCAAAGCAGTTAATTTACGGCCGCTGCCCAGATATGTCCTGTGTGGCGCGCTCTGGCTTCTTTGCTATCTTAATCTTTCAGCAGCAACCTATAATCCCTTTATTTATTTTCGTTTTTAGGAGCAGCAGCGATGCGAATTGACAAAAAAAGATTACTGCAGATCGTCTTTACTCTCTTTATTTTGGGATCGGCGCTGACGCCATTTGTCCTTCTCGTCTAAGGGATTGATTCGCCCCGCCTGGCTTCAGAGTCTCTGCCGCCTGACCCTCAGGTGATTGAGGATGGGGAGTTAAATCCGGAGTTCACACGTGACTTTGATGATTACTGGCAGCGAGCCTTCCCCTTAAACAGCCTTCTGGTGTCATCTTGTAATAATCTGACCAGGACGCTCTTTAATTCCTCGACGAACGAGAAGGTGATAGTAGGACAAAATGACTTTCTTTATTTTGGTGAGACACTGCCTGACATCACCGGCAAACCTGGCCTGGTTCACGCCGGAAACGAACGCTGAGCGTCTTCAACAAATACTTGGTGAAGAGTGGAAAGATAATGACTCATATATTGATCTGTTCGCTCCTTTGCAGGTCGCCAAAGACTCTGAGGAAGATTTGCTTTATCATCAGCTAGACTCTCATTGGAATGCCAAGGGAGCCTTTGCCGCCTATCTGGTGTTGATGCAGTTTATGGGGCTGGAGCCGGTCACAGAGGAGGTGCCGGACGTCCCGGTTCAGGACTTTCAGGGTGATCTGGCTGCCATGTATTATCCTGATCGGATTACTCTGGACCGGAATTTCCGGCATGAGCTGTTTCAGCCTGAATTCACGCCTTTGCGCCCTATCCGCACCTGGGAGGATATCCGCATTGAAACGAGAAGCTCAGGCAAGGGTGACACTCTGCTGATGTATCGTGACAGTTTTGCCAATGCCTTGATCCCGTATCTGAGCTCGACCTTTGAAGAGGCAGTATATATGCGCGGAGAGGCTATAGATCTCAGAGCCGTCCAGCAACACTCAGCGGATCTTGTTTTAGTGGAAATGGCTGAACGGAATATCAGCCGGTTTTTGCAGAAGACGCCTGTCATGCCGGCACCGGCAGCTGCTGCGCCGGCGGTTGACAGTATTGAGGAGCTCGATCTTGATTTGTTTCTGAAATTGGCGAAAGAACCGGAGCGAGGGGATAATCAGGTGCGCGGAGACGGTTTGGGACGAGGCATCAATCCGGAGCAGGTTTCAGATTTAAAACCCGAAACGTTAAAACCGGAAACTAAGAAGCGATACAATATGTTTCACTGTAATCTTAGACTGCCGGAGGCGCTTGAGTTTAGTGATTGTCTGGTCGCATCCGGCGGCGAGTTCTATAGAGCGTTCCCGATATATGAGGACAACGATGTATCTGACGGACAATATCAGTCAGGCTTGTCGTTATCAACTCCTAGAGAACTGTCAGATCCGGTCTTCTATCTGAAAGTCGGTGACAGTTGGCTGCAGCTGCCCTTGGGTTAGCCGGCACAGCTAAGGTCTGAGTAAGCGACTGCAATTTTCGCTCCCAGTCGGGCATTGTTGTATACCAGAGCGATGTTGGCTTTCAGACTTCTCCCTTCTGTTAGTTCGACTATCTTCGCCAGGAGGAATGGTGTACTGTCTTTGCCTTTGACTCCTGCTTTTTTCTCTTCAGCCAGAGCTTGCTCAATGATGCTGTTGACTTCTTCGGCGGGAATCTCCTTGTCCTTAGGAATTGGATTGACAACAACAATGCCGCTAGAAAGATCGAGCTCACGAGAATGCTTCATGACCCGGGCGACTTCCTCGGCTGAATCCACGCGCGCATTTAGTTTATGCTCGGAAGAGCTGGAGTAGAAGGCCGGCAAATAATTTGTGCCATATCCCAAAACAGGAACACCTTTGGTTTCCAGATATTCAAGAGTGCGCGGCAGATCGAGGATAGCTTTTGCTCCCGCACATACTACGGTAAGGGGAGTAGAAGCCAGCTCTTCCAAGTCAGCCGAGACATCCATATGCTCTTCATAACCGCGGTGCACACCGCCGATACCGCCGGTGACGAAGACATCGATACCTGCCAGATGCGCGCCGATCATGGTTGTGGCAACCGTTGTGGCGCCCAGCGTGCCCCTGGACAGCACCAGCGCCAGATCGCGCCGGGATACTTTCGCTACATCCCGGGCGGTGGCCAGCAGCTCCAGCTGGTCGGCTGACAAGCCTACCTGAATCTTGCCGTCAATTACTGCAACAGTCGCAGGAGTGGCGCCATTATCGCGGATAATTTTCTCAGTCTCTCTTGCCATTTCGACGTTCTGAGGATAAGGCATGCCGTGAGATATAATCGTTGACTCCAGAGCTACCACCGGCTTGCCTGCAGTCAGGGCTTCCTGTACTTCCGGATTGATTGACAGTAAAGGATTCATATGTTTTTCTCCTCTGTGAATAAAATATTCATCTGTGCGAGCAGCTTTTCTGCTGTGAGATCCTGCCGCACGGTAAATGGTGACTGAATTGTATGGTAAGAATTTGTCATACCCAGACGGATGCATGTCCGAGGATCAAGGTTTTGCAGATGGCCAAAGATAATTCCTGAAGCATAGGAGTCGCCGGCGCCTGTGACATCAAGGACATGTGTGACTTGAGGCGGAGTGAAACTAAGTCTCGCACCTGACTGATTGACATAAATGCTGGGTCTTGCTCCGCGGGTGATGACCACGTTCTCCACGCCGGTTTTCAGCCAGAGATCAGCCAGCTCAGCGAAGTCCTGCTCGCTCTTTACCTTTGTCTGAAAGAATGTTTCCGATTCATCCTGATTTACTATCAGCCAGGCAAGGCTGCTTAAATCCCGGGGCAGGCGGCTCATCTTGGGCCCGCTGACCGGAATGATAAAGAGATCAATATTAAACTGTTTTGCCAGTGAGAGAATATATGCAATAGTTTCTGCGGGCAGATTCAAGTCTGCTATCAGCAGTCTGGCAGAGGATAATAGATCATGGAATTGCCCGATCCAGGAAAGATCCATTTTCTCATTGATCTGCATGTCGGCCAGACCAAGCTGCATTTCGCCTTTCATGTCGAGGACGGCATTATAGGCGCAAGTAGAGAAGCCTTCGATTTGTCGGACGAGACTCAAATTTATGAAGGCTTCGGATTCTTCTTTGAGATAATTGAAATCCTGATCAAAACCGCCCAGAGATAAAAGACTGACATCCACGCTGAGCCTGCCCAGATTCTCGGCGATATTGCGGGCAACACCGCCCACACTGAGAGTGGAGGTGGCAGGATTGCTGGTCTTCCAGACAATGTCTGAGAGCAGATCGAATTTGCGGTCGACGCTCATGGCACCCAGACAGTATATGCCTGAGGAGTTGTCCGGTGTTTTGGCAAGTGTTTTGGCAAGCTGTGCTGATTCTTTCTTTGGCATCTTTTACCTCAGAATATTGCCTGTTCGTTAATGGAGAATTTTGCCTGTTCGTTAATTGCGTATCCCGCGCAGGCATTATTACGAACGGACCCTGCAGTCAAAGTGTAATTACGCTAAATAAATAACCTCATATCGTCATGTTGTCCTTACCTTGTATGACAGAAGACGGCAATTAGACTCTAATAAGGCGCAAACCGCCTTTTAATCGGGGATCCGTGCGATCTTTTCTTTGATCATTTCCTCTGTGAGCAGGGGATTAGCCAGACCTGAGGTTCCCTTCATGACTTGTCCGATGATTGCCTTGATGGCGATCTCCTTGCCATTCTTGTAATCAGCCACAGCTTTCTTGTTATTGGCGATGGCGGAATCTATCAGATCTTCCAGAGCGGAGCGGTCATTGATCTGAGCCAGATTATGTTCCTTAATATAGGCATTGGGATCCAGAGCATCTGTTGCGGTCAGCATGAGCTTAAAGACTCTGCGGCCGGTATTGCTGTTGATCTCCTCCTTACCCAGAAGGTCTGCCAGATCTGCAAGCTGCCGGGGCAAAAGCGGAATATCTCCTTCTTCTGCCAGCCCGGGCAAAAGATCGGCGATGATCAGATTAGCAGCCAGCTTCGGATAAGCAGTTTTTTCAGCTGTCGCTTCAAAGAAATCAGCCACACGGATGTCGTTGGTGAGCAGATCTGCGTCATAGTGAGACAAATCCCAGCGATCGACATAGGCTGCCATGCGCACATCGGGCAGCTCGGGAATCTGGGCCTTGATCTGCTCGAGTTCCGACGTTTTGATGGCTATCGGCACCAGATCAGGATCCGGAAAATAGCGATAGTCCATGGCATCTTCCTTGCTGCGCAGTGAAGAGGAGGTACCGGTATTGGAGTCAAAGCGTCTGGTCTCCTGATCAATTTCACCGCCGGATTCAAGGATATTGACTTGTCTCTTGAACTCATGTTCAATCGCCTTCACCACAAAATTAAAGGAGTTAATATTTTTCATCTCGGTGCGGGTGCCCAGTTCATCCGAGCCTTCAGGTCTGACGGAGAGATTGACATCGCAGCGCATTGATCCGCGATCCATGCGGCCGTCCGAGACGCCTGTATATTGCACCAGAGCGCGAATCTTGCGCAGGAAAGCGTCGGCTTCGGCAGCGGAACGGATGTCGGGCTCGGTTACGATTTCGATCAGGGGCACACCGGCGCGGTTCAGGTCGACCAGAGTTCCTTCTTTGTCCAGATGAACCAGCTTGCCCGCATCTGCTTCGATATGAATGTGGTTGAGGCGGACACGTCTTTTACCGTCCGCAGTTTCGACATCAATATAGCCGCCCAGACAAAGAGGGTGCTTGCCCTGGGTGATCTGGTAGGCTGAGGGCAGATCCGGATAAAAGTAGTTTTTGCGCTCCAGCTGCGAATAAGGGGCGATCTCAGAGTTGCAGGCCAGTCCGGCCTTGATGGCGTAATCAACCACCTGGCGGTTAAGGACAGGCAGAGCTCCCGGTAAAGCAATGCAGACCGGGCAGATATTCGTGTTGGGGCTGGCGCCGAATTCATTGCGGCAGTGACAGAATATTTTTCGTTCTGTCAATAGTTCAACATGGACTTCCAGCCCTATAACTGCTTCATATTTGCTCATCAGTTGCTCTCCTTACTGTTCAGCGCCATCACGGATTCACCGGCCTGATAGAGCAGCGGCTCGCTGAAGGCACTGCCGATCAGCTGCAGGCCTATGGGCATGCCATCTGCCAGATGGCCGCTGGGCAATGACAGCGCCGGCAGCCCGGCCAGCGGGGCCAGTACAACAAAGAAACTCTCAAGGTAACGTTCAACAGGAGATTTCTTAGTACCCAGTTTGGGCGCAATATCTGCGGTAACCGGTGCCAGGATCAGATCTATCCGGTCAAGAGCCATAGTCAGCTCATGACAGATATATGTTCTGACCTTCTGAGCTTTGACGTAGAATTCTTCATAGAACTCAGAGCTGAGAGCGAAAGTGCCCAGCATGATGCGGCGCTTCGTCTCCTTGCCCATACCCTCGCTGCGGCTGTTAAAATAAATATCTTCCAGATTCTCGTACTCCTTGCTGCGATAGCCATAGTGGATACCGTCGAAGCGCCCCAGATTTGAGGAGACTTCGGCAGAGGTCAGGAGATAATAGGCGGGCAGGGCAACGTCAAGATTGCCGGTGTGTACAGGCACGATCTCTGCGCCTTGACTTTCCAGTCCGGCGGCGGCAGAGAGGATTGCTTCTTTTATTTCCGGTCGGACTTTAGTATCCAGATGATCAAGCGGTAATCCGAATCTGAGACCTTTGACTCCGCGGCCAAGTCCGCTGCTGAAGTCAGGCAAAGACTTGTTTTGCGATACGCTGTCCTGAGGGTCATGTCCGGCAATCGCCTGCAGAACCAGAGCGTTGTCCCTGACTGTTTTAGTCAGAGGTCCCACTTGATCCATGGAAGAGGTCATCGCGGCTACGCCATAACGTGAGACCAGACTATAGGAAGGTCTCATGCCGACAATGCCGCAGTAAGCTGCCGGCTGGCAGACGGAACCGCCGGTGTCCGAGCCTAGTGCGAAAGGCACTTCGCCCGCGGCTACAGCGGCGGCTGAACCGCCGGAGCTGCCGCCCGGTGTGCGGGTAGTATCGAGTGGGTTTTTCGTCGGACCGTAAAAGGAACTCTCCGTTGTCGAGCCCATGGCAAATTCATCCATATTTGTCTTGCCCAGCAGGACTGCCCTTTGCTCTTTGAGTTTTGCCCGGACGGTGGCATCGTAGGGCGGGATGTAGTTGGATAGCATCTTGGAGCCGGAGCTTGTCAGAATTCCTTTCGTGCTGATATTGTCCTTGAGCGCAAAGGGGATGCCGGCCAGGACAGGGAGCTCTTCCCCGCCTGCCAGCGCCTTGTCACAAGATTCAGCCGCAGTCAGAGCTGCTTCAGAAGTCACTGAGATGAAGGCATTCAGTTCGGGTTCCTTAGACGCTGTCTCTGCCAGATAATGTCTGGTGAGTTCAACCGCTGTGAATTCCCTGGCACGCAGACCTGAAGCCAGCTGCTCTATATCCATCTTATTAAAATCCATTACTCTTCCTCCCCGGCGATTACTTCCGGAACGAAGAAACAGCCGTCCTTACTTACCGGCGCATTGGCCAGCAGCTCTTCCGGAGTTGGCCGCACAGGCTCCTCTGTCTGAAAGACATTCTCCAAAGGATAGATATTCTCTGTGGGCTGAAGATTATCCGTATCAATCTCTTCCAACTGCTGAGCCCAGTCGATAATGCTATGGAGATTCTCCTTCATTTCCGCCAGCTCTTCTTTGTTAAAACGCAGACGGGCAATCTGGGCTATATGTTCGACGTTGATGTCAGCTGCCCGGAATCTTTTTGGCCCGGAGGCAGCTGCTCCTCTTTGAGCGCCTTCGGCAAGCTCAGTTGTTAATTCTATGCCCAGTTCGTCCAGCTGTTCCTTATCGACAGTGTCCGGCGCCCCGGTCAAAAGATCGGAGGCGTCTTTAGTCTTGGGGAAGGCGATGACATCACGCAGTGAGTCTTCACCCAGGAGGATCATGACCAGACGGTCGAGCCCGAAGGCGAAGCCGCCATGAGGAGGAGTTCCGTAGGCGAAGGCGTTTAGAATGAAGCCGAAGCGCTGGTCAATATCTTCTTCGGACAGGCCGAGGGTGGTGAAGATCCGGCGCTGGGTTTCACTGTCATGAATTCTGATCGAGCCGGACCCCAGCTCGGTTCCGTTTAGAACTAAGTCATAAGCCTGTGAACGCACGCTTTCAGGGTCGCTCTCCAGACGGGCGATATCTTCAGGATAGGGCATGGTAAAGGGATGGTGCTGGGAGACGTAGCGTTTCTCGGTCTCACTGTACTCAAACATGGGGAAGTCCGTGACAATCAGGAAACGATAGGAGCTGTCTCGCAGTTCCAGCATATCCGCCAGTTTATTGCGCATGGCGCCCAATACTCTGCAAACGGTCGCTTCCTTATCGGCTGAGAAGAGAATGAAGTCACCCGGCTTTGCTCCTGCCTGACTGAGCAGTTTTTGCATTGTTTCTTCCCGGAAGTACTTGGTCAGGATTGAATAAATCTCCCCGTCAGGCCGCCAGGCAATCCAGGCCATGCCGCCTGCGCCTTGTTCAATAGCGAATTCTGTCAGCTCGTCGATAGTGCTGCGCGGGAAATCTGCCTGACCGGGCACAACCAGAGCGCGCACATGTCCGCCCTGTCCGATTGCTTTCCTGAAGATGGAGAAATCCGATTCTTCTGCTATCTCTGTGAGGTCACAGATCGGAAGGTCAAAGCGCAGGTCCGGTTTGTCCGTGCCGTAAATATTCATGGCATCCTGCCAGGTAAGGCGCGGGAAGGGGTCGTGAATATCGATGCCCATCTCTTCACGCATAACATGCTTAAAGAGACGCTCGAGCAAAATCAGAACATCCTCCTGATCAACAAAGGACATCTCAAGGTCGAGCTGAGTAAACTCAGGCTGCCTGTCGGCTCTCAGATCTTCATCCCGGAAACAGCGGGCGATCTGATAGTACTTATCTACACCGCCGGCCATCAGCAGCTGCTTGAAGATCTGCGGCGACTGAGGCAATGCATAGAAGTGTCCCGGGTGAACACGGCTGGGAACCAGATAATCTCTGGCTCCTTCCGGAGTGCTTTTAGTCAGCATTGGTGTTTCGACATCGATGAATCCGTTTGTATCCATAAAACTGCGGATGGAACTGGCAATCTGATGACGGAAACGCAGATTTCTTTGCATGCGCTCACTTCTCAGGTCAAGAAAGCGGTACTGCAGGCGCAGATCCTCACGGATGATCTGATCATCCATCGGATTGAAAGGAAGCTGTCTGGCGGCGGAAAGCAATTCGGCTTTCTCTGCCTGCAGCTCAATAGTGCCGGTATCAATCTTCGGGTTGATGGTCTCTTCATCACGCAAGCGGATAAGACCTTGCACGGCAATAACTGACTGATTTCTTACTGTCTCAGCCAGCTTAAAGGCTTCACTTTCAGTATTCTGAGGGTTGAAGACTATCTGCAGCACGCCGGTATGGTCAACCAGGTCGATGAAGATGACACCGCCCATGTCTCTTTTGTTAGCCACCCAGCCGGCGGCCACCGGCACGCGGCCAATATCTTCTTCGGTCATAAGACCGCAATAGTCTGTACGTCGCATAAATACTCCCTAATTTGTGATCGCGCAAACAACAACAGCGTTAATACATTTATATAGATTACTACTATCTCTTTCAAGCGCAAAATCTTTTTTTACGAGGTTTAAGCCCCAATATGGAAGCTCAGAGCAGATCCTTGCGTCTAAGTAAAACTATGGCCACAACCATCAACAAAATGGTCAAGAGGAGAGTGAAGAAAAAGGCCAGCGAATGATCTTTGAATGGCAAGCCGACATTCATGCCCCAGTAGCCGGAAATAATTGTGGGAATAGTGATTATGATAGT
>DCDV01000001.1 GCA_002316595.1 Mageeibacillus sp. UBA1046 | reverse complement strand
CACCAACATTTAGGACTTGACTTGCCTCCGGTCAAATCTCTGTTAAAATGTGAGATATTCCAGAGAATATAGAAATGACCACAGTATGCTCAGGAATTTTCAGCAGTTCGTGCTTTAGAAAACCGGCAGCCCAGCTTGAACTTCAGGAAACCGACAGGGCAGCTTGAGCTTAAGGAAACCGGCAGTGCAGCTTGAGCTTAAGGAAACCGACAGCGGAAAGGTTTTGCATATGAACAGAATACTGGCAATAAACCCAGGTTCAACATCTACAAAAGTAGGCATTTACGAGGAAGAATTATTGGTATTCCAGCGCACTGTCACTCACAGTGAAGGAGAAATATCTCAATTTCCTGAGCTTTTCGACCAGATGGACTTTCGCTGCGCTGTTGTGAAAAAGGTCCTTGAGAAGACCGGAATAACTCCGGAGACAGTTACTGCTATCGCTGCCCGCGGCGGTTTGCTGCCTCCTGTAAAAGCGGGAGCATACCTGGTGACGCCGGTGATGATGGATTATCTTAGAAATCGTCCGCAATTAATTCATGCCTCAAATCTGGGAGCGGAAATAGCATACAGACTTGGCGCTCCCTATAATATTCCCTGCTATGTCTATGATCCGGTCACGGTTGACGAGATGCTGCCGGTGTATAAGATAACCGGCCTGGCCGAGTTTGAACGCCGAGCACTGGGACATAATCTCAATATGAGAGCCATGGCCTATCGCTACGCCAGAGAACAGCAGATGTCATATTCCGACCTGACTCTGATAGTTGCTCACCTGGGAGCCGGGATCACTCTGACCTTGCATGATAAGGGACGAATGATTGACATGATCAACGACGAGGAAGGTCCTTTCTCACCGGAGCGTACAGGCGGACTGCCCGCAGGTATGTTGATCGATTTCGCCTTATCCGGAAAACATACGCACACGGAATTGCATAAGATACTAAAGACGGGCGGAGGTCTTAAGTCTCATCTAGGCACCAAGGATGCCCGCGAAGTAGAGAAACGGATTGAGGCGGGCGACGAGAAAGCTAAACTGGTCTATGAAGCAATGGCTCTGGCAGTCGCGCGCTGGATCGGAGTATTGGCTGTGGACGTCAAAGGTGAAGTAGACGCGATAATCTTGACCGGCGGAATTGCTTATTCAAAATATCTGACTTCTTTAATCAGAGATCACGTATCCTTCCTGGCGCCCGTAGTAATCTACGAGGGAGAAGATGAGCTGAATGCTTTAGCGGGAGGAATTTTGCGCGTTCTCAGGGGCGAAGAAGAAGCCTATATCCTGAGCGAAGATGAATTGAAGTAGTTTGGAGAGTAAAGTGAGTTAAGTTTTTAACTTCTGATTGATTTGCTATCCTGAGTCAATTGTATAAAAACAAGAAGCTGATGCGCATTACCTGTGCTGCAGCAACTGTTATAGTCTTTGCGGCGCTTGGCATTGCCATCAGCTTCTAGCTCATTATTTGCTTCAAAGTTATCTCTCTGAGAGCTTGGACCGGACTTCCTATTTGGTAATTAGAGTGCCTATAAATCAAATAATCATGATTCTGAGAATGATTATTGTCGTTCTCTGCATTTAGCTAATCCTTAAAAGCGCTTTGCTAATTCGCGGGCTTCTGTGATTGCCTTCCCTACGATAGCGTCAACATCATTTCCGATAACATCCAGAGAGTCTGCAGCGATAGTAGTGAAATTTGTAATTCCCAGGAAGCCAAATATTGTTCTCAGATATCTGTCACCCATTTCAAAAGTTGCTGCCGGACCATGTGAATAGTCGCCGCCTCTTGAAGTGATATTGACTGCCTTCTTATTAGTACACATGCCCACTGGGCCTTGTTCCGTGTATCTGAAGGTGATTCCTGTAATAGAAATATAGTCTATATATGCCTTCAAAATTGCCGGGATACCAAGATTCCACAAGGGCTCGGCAATTACGTATTTGTCAGCATCAAAAAATTGATATGAATATTTCAAGATAGGATGGTTTTTGCTTTCCTCGGTCTTAGGTCCGAAAACAACATTAATGTCCTCTTCGGATAATAGACGGATACCCTCTTTATATAAATCCAAAGTGATAATTTCATCATCAGGATGAAGTTCTTTGTAGCTCTCGATAAAACTGTCAGAAATTTGAAAAGTTCTGGATGCACCTTCCGGTTTTGCATTTGCCTTAATATATAGCACTTTACTCATTTTGTTCCTCCTTATGGTTTCTAATAAATATAGTGAGATATGAACTTATTGTCTGTCAGGAACGGTATTGGTGTATAACAAAGATTTTTCCGTATACCCTGTCAAGATAATAGATAGCCGTATCCCTTTAATACAAGCAAATACGAATTTAATCCAGCAGCAGTATCAGGAGGTACATGAATCTCGCATTAACTTCAGGAGGGTACATGAATCCCGCAGTAGAATCAGGGTGTACATGAATATTGCGTAAGCATCAGAGTCGAGGCGTGACACCCACTGACAGGGATACTGAAAACATCAGGGGGTATTTAAATCTTGAAGTAGCATCAGGGGGTACCCGGGAACAGCGAAATTTCAAAAGGTTCAATTATTGTTGCTGTTGCGCTTTGCATGGCGTTCATAATAATGAATCAGTCTGCGTTGATCATCCTTTTCCAAATCACGTTCCCGGGCTCGATGCTCCAGATGATGGGTCAACTCATGCTTAACTATGCGATCGAGCTCCTTAATAAACTCTTCAGCTGGCAAATGGCCGTATACACGGCGCAGTGAGCCATAATAGATGACTATATAGCGTCCATAAATACGATCAAAATGATACTCGCCCAAAACATAAAGATCATCAGTCAGCCTGCGCGGTGACATCTTAATCTCTTCCTTAAGCAGCACTCCCCCGTTCAGATCAAAAAATATCTCTTCGGGAAGAGCGTCTACTATTTCAGTCAAGGCTTGTTCGGTTTGTTCCAGCGTTAACATATATTTAAGTATACACGGTACATCTCAACGCGAATCCAAATCTGTCATCCGGTATCCAGCGTTAAAACAGCCCCCGTTCCATGAACAGGGGCTGTAAATTAATTTTAGATCGATAGTTTCAGATCAGTAACCTCAGATAGCTTCAGATCAGTAACCTTAGATATCTTCAGATCAGTAGTTCCAGATCAGCAACTTCAGATTTTACTTAACCGATTACTGCAAAGGTCCGCTTGTCTCGGTACCGATCAAAATCTTCTTCTGCATTCGGATCGGAGACTTAAGTTTCTTTAAATCGATTGCTGGGAAGGTCCACTCGTCTCAGTACCGACCAGAATCTTCCTGTCCTTATTGGGATAGGCAATTTCCGCCTGCGCCGCAGCCAGTCTGGCAATAGGCACACGGAAAGGAGAACAGGAAACATAATCGAAACCTAAGAGATGGCAGAATTCAACGGAAACAGGATCACCGCCATGCTCGCCACAAATACCGATATGCATTTCGCCGTTAGCTTCCTTTTTGGCTGTGCGGCCAAGTCTGGTGCCCATCTCCATCAGAACGCCGACACCTTCACGGTCAATGTGCTGGGTCGGATCAAATTCGAAGATTCCTTCCTTGTAATAAGTGCTGAGGACCTTGCCGGCATCATCGCGTGAGAGGCCGTAGCCCATCTGGGTCAGATCGTTGGTGCCGAAGCTGAAGAAGTCAGCTTCTTTGGCGATCTTATCAGCAGTGATGCAGGCTCTGGGAATCTCAATCATGGTGCCGATCTCAAAGTCGATTCGATCACCCGCTTCAGTAAAGATACGCTCAGCAGTATCCAAAATAACCTTCTTGAGGAAGTTAAACTCTTTTACCTCAGCGACCAGCGGAACCATAATCTCCGGGTAAACCTTCACGCCTTCCGCTTTAACCTTCAACGCCGCACCTAAAATCGCAGCGGTCTGCATTTCGGCGATCTCCGGGTAGGAGATAGCCAGACGGCAGCCGCGGTTGCCCAGCATCGGGTTAATCTCATGCAGTTCCGTGATTATTGCCTTAAGAGCATCTTTAGTAATACCAAGCTCAGCGGCCAGCTCAATGATTTCTTCCTCATTGTTAGGCAGGAATTCGTGCAAGGGGGGATCCAGCAGACGAATGGTGACGGGCAGTCCATCCATGGTTCTGAAGATTTCTTCAAAGTCAGTCTGCTGTATTGGCAGAATTTTGGCCAGGGCTTTACGCCTATCCGCCTCATTACGGGCTACTATCATTTGCCGGAAGGCGAAAATTCTGTCTTCACCGAAGAACATATGCTCAGTACGGCACAGTCCGATCCCTTCCGCACCCAGCTCTCTGGAATTGCGGGCATCGACGGGAGTGTCAGCGTTAGTTCTGATGCCGAGCATGCGAATATCGTCAGCCCATTCCATGATGGTGGCAAAATTGCCCGACATCTCAGCCTGCTGGGTTTCAATCTTTCCGGCGTAGACATTGCCGGTTGTGCCGTCCAGGGAAATCCAGTCACCGCTGGTGTAGACTTTGCCCTCAATTGTAAGCGTCTTCGCATTTTCGTCAATTTGAGAGACCGTGCTGCCGGTAATACAAGGTTTGCCCATGCCGCGGGCGACAACTGCTGCGTGGGAAGTCATGCCGCCGCGTGAGGTAAGAAAACCTTCCGAGACATTCATGCCCTGAATATCTTCGGGCGAGGTTTCGGTACGGACAAGAATAACCTTCTTGCCTGCCTGATGGGCTTCATAAGCTTCTTCCGCGGAAAAGGCGATTTCTCCGGCGGCTGCGCCCGGGGAGGCCGGCAGGCCGGTTGCGATAACCTCAGCAGCAGCCAGGGCTTCAGGTTTGAAGGCGGGGTGCAGGAGGGTATCCAGTGCATTGGGATCGATTTTGCTGAGAGCGTTTTCCCTGCCTGTGATTCCTTCCTCAACCATGTCTACAGCGATTTGCAAGGCTGCCATGGCAGTACGTTTACCGGCTCTGGTCTGCAGGAAGTACAGTTTGCCCTTTTCTATCGTGAATTCCATATCCTGCATATCGCCGTAATGTTTTTCCAGTTTTTTGGCAAGATCATGAAACTGGTCATAAACTTCCGGCAGCTGATCATGAAGCTTGGCGATGGGCACCGGAGTTCTGGTACCGGCAACAACGTCTTCGCCTTGAGCATTCATAAGGTATTCGCCAAAAATCTTATTTTCACCGGTAGCGGGGTTTCTGGAGAAAGCAACACCGGTACCTGAGGTATTGCCCATGTTTCCGTAAACCATTTCCTGCACGTTTACAGCGGTTCCCCAGCTGCCGGGGATATTATGCATGCGGCGATAATAAATAGCCCGGTTGTTGTTCCAGGAGCGAAATACTGCTGTAATGGCAGAGATCAGCTGTTCTTTGGGTTCTTGCGGGAAAGGCTCACCCTTTTGTTCCTGAAAGATCTTAAGGAAAGCAGCTGCGATCTCTTTCATTTCCTCGGCGCTTAAATCTGCATCTTCTTTGGCGCCGACCCGATCTTTGATCTCATCCATCTTAGAGTCAAAGTGCCCCTTAGGTATTTCCATGACAACATCGCTGAACATAGTAATAAAGCGACGGTAACTGTCGTAAGCAAAGCGAGGATTGTCTGTTTCTTTGGCCAGTACTTCCACGACCTCGTCATTCAGGCCAAGGTTGAGCACTGTATCCATCATTCCCGGCATCGAAGCTCTGGCACCCGAGCGGACAGATACGATTAAGGGATTTTGAGTATCGCCAAAAACCTTACCGGTAAGCTTCTCCATCTTGGCCAGGGACTGGAAGATCTGCTCTTCCATCTCAGCAGTGAGAACTTCTCCCGCAGCATAATATTCATTACAAGCTTCTGTTGTAATTGTGAAACCCTGAGGCACCGGCAGACCCAGTCTGGTCATTTCAGCCAGGTTAGAACCCTTGCCGCCAAGGAGATTCTTCATGCTGGCGTCGCCTTCTGCAAACATGTAAACGTATTTCTTCATATATACCCCCTGTGAATAATTAGCGCTCTCAAAAAATTTGCCAGAAAATATTTCTGTTTTTAGATTCAGTAAATTAAAAAATTATACCATATTACATTCCGGTTTACTTAAGGAATTCCAGTACGGTTTAGTTATGTAATTCCATTCCGGTTTAGTTAAGGAAGATCAAATTTGCCGGAAAACCAGTTGACCAGTTCATCGATAGAAACACGCACCTGTTCCATGCTGTCACGCTCGCGCACCGTAACCTTTTTATCTTCCAGAGAGTCAAAGTCAAAGGTCACACAATAGGGAGTGCCGATCTCATCCTGGCGACGGTAACGTCTGCCGATTGACTGACGATCATCAAACTCGGAGGGGAAATGCTGCAGCAGCTGCTCATACAGCCGGAAGGCGTCATCTTTCAGTTTGCCTGACAAAGGCAGTACGGCAATCTTGACGGGCGCCAGAGCGGGATGAAATCTCAGCACAGTTCTGGTATCCCCATCCTCAAGCTCTTCCTCGTCGTAAGCGTCACATAATACTGCCAGCGTGATCCTGTCAACACCCAGCGAAGGCTCTACAACATAAGGTATGTACTTCTCATTTGTGGCCGGATCGAAATAACGCAGATCCTGACGGCTGTGCTCCATATGCTGTTTAAGATCATAGTCCGTCCGGTCAGCTATGCCCCAGAGCTCACCCCAGCCAAAAGGATATAGAAATTCAATATCCGTGGTGGCCAGAGAATAAAAGGACAATTCTTCCGCAGAATGGTTGCGCAGTCTCAGACTGTCAGGGTTGAGACCCAGATCCAGCAGCCAGTTCCAGGAGAAGTCGCGCCAGTAATCAAACCATTCCAGATCGGTGCCCGGCTTACAGAAGAATTCCAGCTCCATCTGCTCAAACTCGCGTGTACGGAAGATAAAGTTGCCCGGAGTGATCTCATTGCGAAAGCTCTTGCCGATCTGAGCGATGCCAAAGGGAATCTTCCTGCGGGAAGTGCGCTGCACATTGACAAAGTTGGTGAAAATCCCCTGAGCTGTCTCCGGACGCAAATAGACTTCTGTCCCCTTGCCTTCCGTAACTCCCTGGGTTGTCTTAAACATGAGATTGAACTTCCTGATATCGGTGAAGTCCATCTTGCCGCAATGCGGACAGCAGATCTCGTGCTCGCGGACAAATTCCATCAACTGCTCTTCCGGCCAGCCTTCTACATTGATCTCCTGAGCCGGTTCCTGAGCTTCTGCCCAGTTTTCGATCATCTGATCGGCGCGATAGCGCGCCTTGCAGTTCTTACAGTCAATCAAAGGATCGCTGAAGCCGCCGACATGACCTGAAGCAACCCAGACTTCGCTGTTCATCAGGATCGCGCTGTCAATGCCGACATTATGAGGGTTGGCAGCGACAAAACGTTTCCACCAGGCATCCTTGATCGAGTTCTTCAAGGAGGTGCCATAAGGTCCATAATCCCAGGCATTGGCAAGCCCTCCATAGATATCTGAGCCCGGATAGACAAAACCGCGGTTAAACGCGAGCGCCACAATGCGATCCATAGTTTTTTCAGTACTTTGCATTAAATAAATGCCTCCACAATATATTCATTCGTCTTATTCATCTATTTAGTCTTCTTCAGCGTCAGCTTCTTCATCATCAGTCTCTTCAGCCAGACGGGCGGCTTCCTTACGGTCTGCCTCATCCTGAACATCAACAGCCTGAATCAACTGTCTGGCCAGGGCAGCGGCATCATCAGCGGTAAAGCTTTTTCCGCCCAGTTCCTCAGCAACTTCGCTGTCGTTAATGCCCAGACGAACGCCACGGTCCATCATGCGTCTGGTTTCCTCAGCCATTTCAGCAGCACGCTTCTCCTGATCCTCAAGCTCTTCAGCCAGAAGTCTGGCTTCAATCTCCGGACGCAGCGGTATGAAAGGATCATGCTTGCCATGTCTGTATTTGATCTTATCGGCGATAATTTCCTCACTGGCCAAAGTCACAGGATTCGGATGTCTGGAACTTACCAGAGGATTGGCGCCGTCAACCAGCTGGCGGGCTCTCTTAGCTGCCAGCATGGCCAGAACATAGCGATTTTCGGCTTTAGGCAATAATTTCTCTAATGGGGGTTGATTTAACATGTATGTACTCACTTTCTAATTGGATTTTGCAGCTCTACTGCACTAAATAATCCAAGACTAAATAAATTTAAGGTTTCACTAATAATCAGCTTGTCACAGGGTATGTTGTTGAGTCAATTATTTGTATTCAGTATGAGGACAATGTCCACGCTGCATGGAAAGATCGGAACTCTGTAAAAAAGATCTGAAAAACAAGCCTCGAGTCAAAAGTACTTTGCAGAAACACTTTTTTTATATTGAAGACGCCTAATTATGAGTATGGTGGAAGACGCCTAATCACGAGTGTGGAAACTCAAATTGACTACTATACGCCTTTATGCTTTTGTCGGAAACTCTTGCCAGGCAAGATCATCTGGAGTACTGCCGGAATTCCTCCTGCAATCTGCTGATTATCGCTTGACTGCGATCTGTCCGTGCCATCTCAGCCGTGCAAATTGCGTTCAATGTCTCTACTGAGCTCTGCAAAGCATCGTTGATAATCACATAGTCAAATTTCTCTGCCTGTTGGATTTCAGAGGCTGCTGCAGCCAGACGTCTCTCTATAATGTCATTGTTTTCCGTCGCCCTGCGCCGCAGCCGTTTCTCCAAGGCAGGCCGCGAAGGCGGCATCAGAAATATTGTCAGCGCCTGGGGGAATCTTCTCTTCACAGCCAGAGTTCCGACGACAGTCAGATCAAGCAAAACACTGATGCCTTGCGAAATCAGATCTTTCAATGGAGCCACGGGCGTGCCGTAGTAATTATCCATGTATTCGTCATGCTCAAGAATTTCGTCTTGACTTATCAGCTCTTCGAAATGTTCTCTGCTGATGAAATGATAATGAACGCCGTTTTGTTCATTGTACCTGGGCTTGCGGCTTGTCATGCTGATGGAATGACGCATGTCGGATCTGGACTCCAGCATCTTTCTGATCACTGTACCTTTGCCGACGCCGGAGGGGCCGGACAGACAAATTATCAAGCCTTCCTGATCAGAGGGTTTCACTTCCATCAATCAACCTCCCCTGCAGCACCCAGACTGTCACGCAAAGTGTCTGTCTCCAAAGCAGACAGAACTATATGGTCACTGTCCATCACCAGAATGCTGCGGGTTTTCTTGCCGGAAGTCGCATCGATCAAGGCGCCGCGCTCTCTGGCATCAGCTATAAGGCGCCTGGCCGGAGCGGAATCCGGTGTGACTAAAGCTATCAGGCGCATGGATGAAACCAGATTGCCAAAACCGATATCCAATAGATCCGTCATATTACACCTCCGCCTCCATGCTCAGAACTTTATGTGAAGCAATTCAAGCAAATTCTACTCCTGTAACCTGCTATTTTACTCACGTTCCCTGCTGTATTCTGCTCCCGTACCCTACTGTATTCTACTCCCGCATTCTACTCAAGGTTCTGTACTTGTTCCCTGATCTTCTCCAAGGTGGTCTTCATCTGCACCACCTGACCGGTAATCTCAAGATCAGAAGACTTGGAGCCGATAGTATTGATTTCACGATTGATCTCCTGGCAGAGGAAATCCAATTGTTTTCCGATCGGGCTCTCCTCATCCAATATTAGATCTAACTGCCGCAGATGGCTGTCCAGACGCACAAGCTCTTCATCAATGGCAGCGCGATCGGCAAAGATGGCTATCTCCGCCGCCACTCTCTGGCCGTCATAGTATTCCTCAACATCATGCCCCAGCAGCTCTTCTACTCTGCGTTCAAGGCGTTCCTTTTGCTCTGCGGGAACTACCTCTGCTCTTTTGGCCACCATCGCGATTAGCTCAGTCATCTGTTCAATTTTATAGCGGATATCCGTAGTCAGCTGGTCGCCTTCTCGTTTTCTCATGCTGATCAGCTGATCCAGCGCAGCATCAGTAGCTTCCTCGATCTGAGACCAGAAAGCATCGGCATCCTCGTCCGGCCGCTGAACTTTGAACAGTTCAGGTATCTGCGCCAGCTGACTTATGGCGTCAGGCAGGGGCCGATCCGTAATCTCTTCCAGAACAGCATAGGCCTGCAAATATGAATGGGCCAGATTGCGGTCCAGCGTGACCTGAACGTCTGAGCCGCCAAAGTCTTCGCACTCAACCCGCACATCGACCTTGCCGCGCGAGATGGACTTCTTGATCAGCTCGCGCAAGGGTGGCTCCAGCTCAGACAACTGGCGCGGCAGACGAAAATTCAGATCGCTGTAGCGGCTGTTTACCGTGCGGATCTCAACTCCGATTCTTCTTGCTTCCTGGATAGATTCGCCCCGGCCGAAACCTGTCATGCTGTACGCCATAATAACCTCCGCCTGATTTGCTCTCTTTAATACGATTTTGTTATTCCTAACTATAGCATAAGCGAAGGCGTTATCGGGTATTACAGCAGAAATAATATTGGCTTTTCCGCAGCAGTTTATTCTTCATATGGAAACGTCGGTCAGAACGTTCGGGCGATGCGGGCATAAAGTGTCAGGGCGGATTTTAGTGTTAAGGGATGATCAGCTTGGGAGTGAAATCGATCTGATCGCAGGCCACCAGACTATAGAGGATGCCGCGGATCTCCTGCCTGTCAAGACGCAGCCTGGACCAGAGATGATGGATATGCCCGAAGACGCAATCAGTGACCTTAAACTCTTCTAGGAGAGCGGTCACTTCATTTTCATCGACTGCTTTCACAAAGGGCGGGTAATGTACAGCGGCCAGCAAAGGTTTACCGGGATCATGCAGTTTTTTTGCTTCCTGCAAAGACATTTTCAGGCGTATCAGCTCACGCTTCATGATCTTCTCGTCTGTCTCTGCCTCATAGTCCGTGTCTCCCGGCAACAGCCAGCCACGGGTGCCGCAGATTACTGTTCCATCCTCAAGCAAAAAGGCATCATTTTGCAGAAAGTCCAGAGTGCTCAATCCCTCCGTCTGCCTTAATAATCTGAGTTTGGTGATTGATTGCCACCAATAGTCATGATTGCCGCGCAAAAGAATTTTCTCACCCGGCAAATTATCGATCAGCTGTAAATCAGGCAGAGCTTCTGCTAAATCAGTCGCCCAGGAAATATCTCCTGCGATGATAACCAGATCTTCCGGCTTAACAGTATTTTGCCAATTCCTTTGGATTTTCTCAGTGTGATTTTGCCATCGGACGCCAAAGATATCCATCGGCTTATCGACAGAAGTAGAAAGATGCAGATCACCAATAGCGAACACTCTCATTTCATTTCTTCCTCTTCTTCATCGACATTTGCAGATTCGCTTCCAGAAATTTCATCACTGCCTGCTCCATTGTTGGGATGAAAGTAGTCATAGACAGCTGCTGCGGTCTTGGCGGGAATGCCGGGGACCGCGCTCAATTCCTCCAGTGAAGCCGCCGCAATACCTTGCAGACCTTCAAAGTTTTCCAAAAGCTTTTTTCTCGTAGCCGGTCCGACACCGGGAACCTCTTCCAGTAAAAGACGCATTTGCCGGCGTTTATGTATATTGCTGCTGAGCCGCCTGGCAAATCGATGAGCTTCATCCTGGATTGCCGTTAAGAGACGCAGCAGACCTATGCGGATGGCACGTTCACTTTCCACATTCTTCGATTCTTCAGCATTCTCCGAAACAGCATATATTGAGCTGCCGGATGAAATGTCAGTAGCAATTTCAGCAGCTAGAACCGCTGTTTTATCTGCTGCTTTATCCGCTGTCTTTTTCGCTACCAGCAAAAATGAGGGTTCATTGTCGGAACGCAGTTCTATTACTTTACCTGATGGCAAAACCAGACCGCGGGTACGGTGACGATCATCCTTGACAATCCCTGCCAGAGCAATTTCTTCCGGAATAAGAGGTTCCACCTTTTTAACATGGCCAAGGCCGCCGTCAACTAAGATCAGGTCCGGTCTGCGGCCAAACTCCTCATCATCAAGTCGCCGCAAGCGCCTCTCAATTACTTCATACATCGCGGAATAATCATCAATACCCTCAAAACTGGCAATAGTAAAATGACGATAGGACGAGCGTTCCGGACGGCCTCCCTGAAACACTACCATGGAGCCTGCCCTGTCCGTAGAGCCCACATTGGAGATGTCATATGCTTCGATTCTCTGGATCGCCCCTTCACTGCCTGTAAGTCTAGCAAGCTCTTTCAGCGTCAGATCCAGGCCGGTCGCACTCTTCCCTCCCATCAGGGTATAACGCTGCAAAGCTTCCTCTGCGTTTTTCCCGGCCATCTCCAGCAGACGTTTCTTGTCGCCGCGCCGGGCTCTGTGCAGCTTGACTTTATGTCCAGCCAGCTTAGACAGCCAGCTGGCAATCAAAACCTGATCTTCCAGCTCAACCGGCAGGAGAATCTCCTTTGGAATCAGCACCGTGTCCGTATAATGCTGAGAGATAAAAGCTTCCAGATAGGCAGCATCGGTATCTGAGCCGTCTTCAGCGAAAGTCTGGACATGACTGTTAACCCGGCCTTCTCTGACCTCCAGCTTTTGCAGACAGACTTCACTGCCATTACGAGCTAAGCCGAGAACATCTCTGTCGCCTCTGTCAGAGCTCACTACCACCTGTTTTTCCCGCAGCTTGTTCAGTGCTTCAATTCTGTCTCTGAGTAAAGCTGCCTGCTCAAAGGAGAGATCCGCAGCAGCCTCATTCATCTGCTTTGTCAAGTTGACCAGCAGCTCCGAATATTTCCCTTCCAGAAAGCTGACAACATCGTCTATTACCTCACTGTATCTCCCGGCTGAGACATCACCCTTGCAGGGGCCGATACAGCGACCGATATAATAATTCAGGCAAGGCCTCTCTTTGCCGATATCTCTGGGCAGTACTTTGCGGCAGGACTTGATCGGAAAAATCTGGCGCAGCGCTTCCAGAGCGAGATAGATATCGCCGCTCAGATATGGTCCGAAATAGCGAGCCCCTTCTTTGCTGTCCGGGCCGACGCGGAAAGCCTTAAGTATACGCGGGTACGTTTCTTGCAAAGTGATATGTATATACGGATATTCGCGGTCATCGCGCAGAAGAATATTGTAGCGCGGCTTGAACTGCTTGATCAGGTTGGCTTCCAGTATTAAGGACTCAAGCTCGTTCTGACAGATAAGGTACTCAAAATCAGCAATATGCGAGATCATTGCCAGCACTTTGGCGTCGCCTTCCGGATGCCCGGTAAAATAGCTCGCCAAACGCTGCCGCAGGTTATTGGCCTTGCCGACATAAATAACAGAACCTGATTGATCCTTCATCAGGTATACACCAGGCTCCTCAGGCACCAGATCCAGTCTGGCATCAAATTTCTTCTTTTCAATAGCCATCCGGGGCAAACATCCTTCAATCTATCAACTGCAAAAGATTAAGAATCATTATAACATGTGCTATATTATCTGATATGAAACAGTCATTGATTATTGTCTATGCTGCAATTGCTATCTTGTTGGTTGTAACTTTCTTTGTCGGAGGTTTCGATCTGATTGGTGAGGCCTTTGGTCTGGCAGGCAGTACGGGCTTAAACTCAGCTCTGATGCTGATTGTCTCTTTTCTGGTCATTGGCCAGCTCAATGTCCTTATCACCGCAGATTTACTGCAAAAGTGGCTGAACAGGTTCAAAGGCTGGAAAGCGATTGTGGTCAGCGCCCTGGTGGGCGGACTGTTCCCCGGCGGCCCGTATATCTATTATCCCCTTATTTTAAGCTTCCGGGATAAAAACCTGCCTGTCTATGTTTTCGCTTCTTTTATCTTCGGCAAGCAGGTCTACGATTTCTCCCGCCTGCCCATGGAGATCAGTCTTATCAGCCCGGAAATCGCTTTACTGAGAACAATAATAACGTTGCCGATACCGATTATTATCGGCCTGCTGGGCAGACGTTTTGTCGGAACCGAGATGACTCTGGATTTCATCAGCAAAGGCGGTGAGAAGAAATGATTACTTCTACCGTTATTCTCAGCGTTTCAGCGCTTGCCCTCTTCCTTCTCAATTGGAGAAAAAATGGCGAGCATGTTGAAGGGCTGAAGCAAGGCGTCATCTAGATGCTGCAGACGCTGCCCCTGATCATTGGTGCCTTCATCCTCGCCGGCTTGATTGAAGTCCTGATACCGACAGAGTTTGTCCATAGCTGGCTCTCCGCCGAGGCCGGCATTCGGGGAATTTTCCTGGGAACCATCGGCGGCATGCTGATGGCGGTCGGCCCCTATGCTGCCTTCCCTATTATTGCCTTGGTCATGGCTTCCGGCGCCGGTTTAGGAACTGTGATTGCCGCTATAACCGGCTGGTGCCTTTTAGGCATGTCGAAGCTGCCCTTTGAAACAGCTTTTCTGGGCGCAGGCTTTTATATCAGGAAAACCTTGATCAGTATTCCCTTTTGCCTATTGGCAGGATTTGTGGCTTACGCCCTGGAAGTATTATTTCTCTAGTACAATCTATGGAGATATTGCAGCAATACTACGTCTGAGGAGAATTGAATTGAATAATGAGAACATCGGTCCAGACAAGAACGCCGAGCCGGATAACATCGAGCAGGATAACATCGAGCCGGAACTAAAGGGTTTCCGGACTTTCTTACAGAAGCAAGACATCCGGCCCAGCTGGCAGCGACTGGGAATTGAAGCTCTGGGCGGGATGGCGCATGGCCTTTTCGCCTCTTTATTAATCGGCACTATCATCAACACCATCGGTAACTTACTGCGTATGCCCTTTCTCAACGAAATAGGCGGTTACGCTATTGCCGGGACCGGAGCTGCCATGGCCGTGGCCATAGCATATAATCTCAAGGCTCCTACTTTTGTGCTTTATTCGACCGTCGCCGTGGGACTGGCGGCGAATTCTTTAGGCGGGGCCGGCGGTCCTCTGGCTGTTTATTTTGTGGTTCTGATTGCAGTTTTCTTCGGCAAGCTGGTCTCCAAGATCACCCCGATCGATCTGATTGTAACTCCCTTGGTTACTATCCTGACCGGAGTCTTTGCCGCTTATATTCTGGCTCCGCCGATTGGCAAGGCTGCATCGGCCATCGGCTACGCAATCATGTGGGCAACTGAGCAGCAGCCCTTTATCATGGGCGTGATTGTCTCAGCTATCATGGGCATTGTGCTTACTCTGCCGATCAGCTCTGCTGCAGTCGCTGCATCGTTTGGCCTGGTAGGTCTGGCCGGCGGCGCAGCTCATGCCGGCTGCTGCGCACACATGATCGGCTTTGCTGTCGCTTCTTATCGGGAGAACAAAGTTGGAGGATTGGCGGCTCAAGGACTTGGTACTTCCATGCTTCAGGTTCCAAACCTCCTGCAGAAATCTATACTCTGGCTGCCTGCTGTAGCTGCCTCTATTGTCAACGGCCCGGTCGCCTCTGTGATATTTAAGCTGAAACAGAACGGCCCGCCTATTTCCTCAGGTATGGGCACGTCAGGACTGGTTGGCCCGATAGGTGTTGTAAGCGGCTGGTACACGCCTTCAAAGAATGCTCTGGCCATTGGTGAGACTGCCATAAGCCCCACCTGGTTTGACTGGCTGGGCTTGCTACTGGTTTCCGTTGTCATTCCTGCAGTTGTCGCTTTACTGGTCTCGGAGCTCATGCGCAAAAAAGACCTGATCAAAGCGGGCGATCTCAAGATCGAAGTATAAACTTACTCTTATAACAATTTTTGCAACAGTTTATAAAACGCAGTCGCTTATCTTGCGGCTGCGATTTCTCTCTAACATCGAACCCACTGCTGAAGCAATGCCCGCAGTTTTACTGCGGGCATTTAGTTCTCAGTTTATTCAATATTGTTTTGCTTTTTCTCTGCCCTTTTCTGAAGCTTTCTCAAATGGCTCCAAAGCGGCCTGCAATTGTTCTGCGGTCATGTTTTCATTAGCAGCTTTAAATCCTGAATATTCTTCCTTTTGGAAGTGCTCTTCAAGGCTGCCTTAATCATTTTAAATTCCGATTTGTTGAATTCTTGCTTGTCGATCATTTTTGTGAGGCCTTCAATCACCAGTCTATGTTCCTCGATCAGATTTTCTACACACTTATACTAATTCCAACTCTATACACTATGCGACCCTCCACTACTACAATCTTTTGCTCACTTTCGAGCAATACCCTTAGTGAGTATTCCGAAGCAAGTTGAACCACCGTTCCGACGTATGAGATCCACCCGTTCCGACAAGCGAGATCAACTAGTTCCGACCGACGAGGACCGGCTCTACCGACCCCGAATCCATTAATTCCGAGAATAAAGCCATAAGACCTTGCTAGAATAAATTGTCACGAAAGTGGCAATATTTTTAGGAGGTCCGAAAATGACAAAGTATCGAGAGATTTTGCGTATGGCGAACGAATCGTTCAGCCAGCGCCAAATCGCAACAACACTGCGCATATCGCGCACCACCGTCCGTAATACACTGACGGCAGCAAATGAGCAGGACTTAAGCTGGCACAAGGTCCAGGAAGGTGGTCTGGAAGAGTCTCAAGTCCGGGCACTGCTTTACCCTCAGAAGCTAATAGAGAGCGACTATGAGCAGCCTGACTGTGAGTACATCGAAAAGGAAGTGAGGAAAGTTGGCGTAACGCTTCAGCTCTTGTGGTTGGAGTACTGTGACAGAGCCCACGCTAACGGCAAGCGCCCCTACATGTACTCACGCTACTGTGACTACTATCGAGCTCATTCTCAAAAAAACAGAGCCACCATGCACATTAAGCGTACTCCGGGTAAAGAAGTGGAAGTGGACTGGGCCGGCAAAACCGGATACCTGAAGGATCCCGTCAGTGGAGAACTCATACCCGTATATATTTTTGTTGCAGCCATGTCTTACAGCCAATACAGTTATGCCGAAGGTTTTCTCAGCATGGATATAGATGCCTGGATTACTGCAAACATACATTTATTTGAGTTTCTTGGAGGAGTTCCCAAAACTGTTATTCCCGACAATTTGAAGACGGGCATTAAAAAACCTTCGTACTGTGAGCCCGACATTCAGGCAAATTATCAGGAACTGGCAGAGCACTACTCAACCTTTATCCTTCCTGCGCGCATAAAACGTCCGCGCGACAAACCCAATGTCGAGAGCTCAGTTAATAATTTGGCAAATAAAATCCTGGGGAAAATACGAAATCAAACCTTTTTTACTCTGGAAGAATTCAATGAGGAAGTCTGGAAATACGTAGATATCTTCAATACGCATGCCTTTCAGAAGAAGACGGGCAGCAGAGCGACTCTTTTTGCACAAGAGCAAGATCTGCTTACCCATCTACCTAAAACGCGGTACGAAATGGCAACCTGGAAAGTCGCGACCGTCCAACCTAATTATCACATCAGAGTAGACGGCATGTTCTATTCCGTCCCTTTCCAGTATATCAGTCAGAAACTCAATGTTAAGAGCACAAGTTCTCTAATTGAAATATTCAAAGCAGACACAAGGATCACAAGTCACCAGCGCTTGCAGGGGCGAAAGGGTCAGTATCAGACAGAGCGTGTGTTTGGCAAGCATGAAAGC
>DCDV01000019.1:18996-26876 GCA_002316595.1 Mageeibacillus sp. UBA1046 | reverse complement strand
ATTTACACCAACATTTAGGACTTGACTTCTCTACATTACATGTTACAATAACATGATGATGCAGTCTTCCGCTCTAATTTTTATTGCAATTTGCGGAAAAAAGAATTCAATTTATCGGATAAATATAAAATTTTCAACAAAAGTCAGGCAATAATTCTCTCGCCTCCAAGTGAAAGCTCAGGCGGAGAAAATATCGCAGAATGGAGAAGATCGAATGAAAAGAAAAGCACTAAGTTTGTTTCTTGTTCTTCTTTTGGCACTGTCTACGGCAATGTTTGCATTGACAGGATGTGACAGCAAGCCAGCAGAAGAAAAAACCAGCACAACAGAAATTGCTGTTGATGACCTTGGGTGGCCTGAAGGCTATGAAGCCGGATATATCGATGTGGACGGCGGACAGGTTGACTATCATCTCTATGGCAAAGACAAACCGGGAACACCTGTAATATTTCTTCACGGGGGACCGGGAAGTACCTCAACCTATTTCTGGAAGCAGTATGCGATAGGCGAAAACAGACCTGTTGTTTTCTTTGACCAGCTGGGCAGTGAAGGTTCAATAGTTTCTGAGGACATCAAGAGTTTTGATGAGTTCAAAGAATACTGCACAATTGAGAAATTTGTCGGAAACGTTGACGCTGTAGTAAACTATTTCAGCTTTGATGAATTCGTATTACTCGGACATTCATGGGGTTCAATGCTTGCTGTTGAGTATGCAGCTGCAAAACAGCCAGCAAACCTCAAAGGACTGATTCTGGCGGGTCCGTTCCTGACGGTAGACAGATGGATTGCTGATGCTGAGAGACTGATTAAAACTCTGCCGGATGGCCAGAGCATGTGGGAAGTAATTCAGAAATGCGAAACTACCGGCGAGTACGGTGATGATTATGCAAGAATCAATGAAATTTACTCCGCAAACTTCTACAGCAGAAACGAAGGAGCGTTTGACGGCACTCCAGCCAATCCTGAACCGGGCGTTGTAAGCGGAAACAATGTATATAATTACATGTGGGGACCTTCAGAATTTTCATGTACCGGGACACTGCAGGGGCATGACACCACACCGTTGCTCAAAGATATTGATCTGCCTGTACTGTATCTGTGCGGAGAGTATGATAGCGGAACATTTGAAGCAGCTCAAGAATATAATGCAAAAACTAATAACGGCGAAATCGGTGTACTGCCGGGCTGCGGTCACGATGCTACAAGAGAAAGGCCTGAAGAATTCAATGCGTTTGTAGATGCATTTGCTCAGAGGGTCGGGAAATAAAATGACGGGACGGTGCACGATTGTCCTGCTTTGGCTGCACCGATGCATTTGCTCAGAGAGTTGGAAAATAGAGTAGCTGCAGAATGAATCCAAAATGAATGCAGAATGAATGCAGAAAAGCTGCCGCAGTGTTCTCCGCGGCAGCTTTTTTATGCTTTATTTTTATGCATCAGTCATAATTTGTTTATTCGAGGATATATGCCTTTCTCTGCGCCTATCTCGCATACTTACTCGTAGCCTCCAAAGCATGAAACTGCTTTCATATTGTATCTTCCGTCATCCTGCTCGCAACTAATCTTGCCGTTCCTGTCGTGTATACTTGCCCGTGCCTGCAGCAAACTTCCTTGTAATTATCTGATGACTCCTCTTCAAACTCGCAGCTGCCTGGCATCTCGTTCTATGGTTTTCGGCACATGCTGATCTTAATGATTGCAGGGTCGCTGAGTTCCGGTTGCGGGAAGCGCTTCTTTCTAACATTCACCGGCGTGTCTTGCGCTTACAGCTGCTGGCGGATAATCTTGCCGCTGGTGGTTTTAGGTAAAGAATCGCGAAAAACTACTATCCGGGGATATTTGTAGGGGGCAGTCTTCTGTTTGACATAATTTTGAATTTCTGTCTTGAGCTCATCAGTTCCCTCTGTGCCATCTGTCAGCACAATGCTGGCCTTTACCAGTTGACCGCGCTCGGGATCCGGCTCGGAGCTGACACCACATTCGACCACGTAGGGCAGCTCCATAATGACAGATTCAATCTCGAAGGGACCTATGCGGTAACCTGAAGACTTGATAACATCATCAAGCCTGCCGACATACCAATAATAGCCGTCCTCATCACGCCAGGCTGTGTCTCCCGTATGGTAAAGCCCGTCGTGCCAAACTTTGTCAGTCTGCTCAGGTTCACGATAATATCCGGTAAAGAGACCGCAGATCTCACCGGGCTGAGTCCGAATGACGATTTCGCCTGTTTCACCGGTTGTTACTGATTCTCCGTCTTCGTCAACAATATCAACAGGATATACGGCAATCGGCTTGCCCATCGAGCCGAATTTGTGCTGGTCGCCGGTAAGATTACCGATCATGACTGTAGATTCGGACTGGCCGAAGCCTTCCATTATACGGATACCCGTTTGCGACTCGATCTGGCGGAAGACCTCAGGATTCAGCGCTTCACCCGCTGTTGAGGCATGCTTAATGGAACTAAGATCATAGCGGGAGAGATCCTCTTTCATCATTAGACGCCAGATTGTTGGCGGAGCACAGAAAGTAGTGACCTGGTGTTCGCTGATCAAAGGCAGCAGATCGGCTGCATCGAAACGATCGAAATCATATACCAGAACTGCTGCTCCGCACAGCCACTGACCGTATAACTTGCCCCACAGCGCTTTAGCCCAGCCGGTATCGGCCACAGTGACATGCAGTCCGTCCGGATCAACGTTATGCCAGTAACGGGCAGTATGGAAGTGACCCAAGGGATAGTTGTGGCTGTGCATAGCCATTTTGGGGTTACCGCTGGTTCCGGAAGTGAAGAAGAAAAGCATGCTGTCAATTCCTCCCGGGGTATCCTCGCTGCGCGGTAAAGAGGAGCGATAAAGGCTATACTCAGAGTTGAAATCGCGCCAATCCCCGGGCAGATTATTTATGCTTCCCCCCCTGCTTTCAACAGCTATCTTAAGCTTGAGCTGAGGATACTTTTTCCCTGCCCGTTCAGCTTCCATTAAGGTCTCACCGTCAGCTGTGCAGATAATGGCGCTGATTTCCGCCTGAGAGAAGCAATAGTCGAAATCTTTTTCCATGAGGAGATTTGTAGCAGGAACGGCAATGGCGCCGATTCTGTTCAGACCTAAAAGGATCGGCCAGAACTGATAGTGACGTTTCAGACAAAGCATGACCCGGTCGCCTGCTTCAATGCCCAGTGCTTTGAAGTAGTTGGCGCAGCGACAAGAAAGGCGGCTCATATCAGCAAAGGTAAAACGCCGTTCCTTCTTATCCTGGTCCAGATGCAGCATAGCCAGTCGAGCAGGTTCTCGCTCTGCCATAACGTCAAGTATGTCGTAAGCGAAGTTAAAGTTGTCAGTATTCTTGTAGCGAATAGATATCGGCGTGCCATTCTCGTTTTCCGCCACATCAATATATGGCGACCATAGAGGCTCGATCGTTTGGATACCTGCTTGCCTGGGTGCCGGGATACGGCTGGCCTGAGGCCTGGAATCGAGCACTTCTTCCATTGGATTGAGCACAATAGCATAAAAATAGCAATCTTCACCATTAACCGCACGCTCACCATGCGGGTGTTCAGAATTAAAGTAAATACTGTCTCCCGGACCGAGGATCTCTTCATGCTCTCCCACCTGAACCTTAAGCTGCCCGCTGATAACTATGTCGCATTCCTGGCCTTTATGCGTAGTCAGTTCCATGGCCTCATACTGTGCTTCAGGATCGTAGGCGGCGCAGACCAGCAGCGGTTCCGCAATACGATTCTTAAAGGGACCAGCCAGACTGAAGTATGTCATGCCGTGAGCTTTGTTTATTTGCTGACCTTCTCCCCTGCGCGTGACTGTGTACAGGTCAAGCCTGGGTGTTGTCCCTTCTATTATTTCAGTGGCATTTACATTTAGAGCCAGTGCGCAGCGATAAATAAAGGCGAAAGTCAGATCAGCTTCACCGGCTTCACAGGCAAGATAATGCTCAGCAGAAACATCCGTCAGTTCCGCCATTTCTTCAATGCTTAGCCCTTCTATTTCGCGCAGCTCCCGGATTCTTTTCCCCATCAATTGAATTTTGTAGTCTAAAGCGTTAATTACCATTGTGTCCTCCCTTGAATCAGACTCGGTTAAAATCTGCTTCTGCCTGCTTGTAATGCCTTGTCCGGACAATAAAAAAGCCCGTCCCAAGATTCTTACATCTTGAGACGGGCTGAACCCGCGGTACCACTCAAGTTGCGGCTAAGCCGCCACTCAGACCATATTGGCCTTGGACCTTAACGCGGTCAAAACGGAAGAGATCTACTGACATCTTACTAAGGATGCTTTCTGCTCTCCGGCTCCGGAGCGACCTCCGTCTAGCCTCTCTGCCGCGGTTCTCAGCTGGCACTGGTGTGCATTTTCCGCGTTCTCTGTAACAGATCCGGGCATGACGGACTCTCCATCAAAGCCGTTATAGTTCGATATCTTAGCACAAAGGTCATCTGAGGAGCAAGACATTTATTGTGATTTGTTGAACAAGTCTCAAATCTGAGCAATATTGTCTGCGTCAGGACGCTCTCGCCACTGCTGCCGCAACCGCATTGTAAGCGTCTTCGCCTCTGATCAATCTAAAGAATTACAGCTGACTGCGCTGAATCTTGCCATTGACGGTTTTGGGCAGACTTTCGCGGAAGACAACTACTCTGGGATATTTGTATGGAGCCGTCTTCTCCTTGACATAGTCCTGAATTTCCTTCTTCAATTCTTCACTTTCTTCCTTGCCCGGGATCAGGACAATGCTGGCCTTGACTACTTGACCCCGGAGCTCATCAGGCATTGCCGATACCCCGCACTCAAGAACGTATGGCGGCTCCATGATCACGTTCTCAATTTCAAAGGGCCCGATGCGATAGCCGGAAGACTTGATTATATCGTCGTTGCGGCCGACAAACCAGTAGAAACCGTCTTCATCTTCCCAGGCCTGATCGCCGGTGTGGTATATTCCGTCGTGCCAGACCTGATCCGTCTTAAACTGCTCGTCAAAATATCCCTGGAAGAGACCGCAGGGAATTCCTGCCGATGTGTCGATAATAATTTCGCCTGGCTCACCCGTCGTGGCTTTAGTACCGTCCGGGCGGATAATGCTCATTTTATACAGGGCCGACGGCTTGCCCATAGAGCCCGGCTTGGGAGCTGTGCCTTTAAATGTCGCGACTGAAAGTGTCGTTTCGGTCTGTCCGAATCCTTCACGAATTGATACGCCTGTAGCTTGGCGGAATTGATTAAAAACTTCCGGATTGAGTGCTTCACCGGCGCTGGTAGCCTCACGGATAGAACTCAGATCATAGGCCGACAGATCTGCTCTGATCAGCATGCGATAGATGGTAGGAGGCGCACAGAAACTGGTGATGGGATAGCGCGAAAGCATGGATAACATATCGTCAGCGTCGAAGCGGTCAAAGTCGTAGGTGAAAACCGGGGCTGCGCAGAGCCATTGACCGTAAATCTTGCCCCATAGCGCTTTGCCCCAGCCTGTATCAGCAACTGTAAAGTGCAGGCCGTTCGGATCTACACCATGCCAGTGACTGGCAGTAAGATAATGGCCGAGTGCGTATTTATAGTTGTGAACAGCCAGCTTGGGATAGCCCGTAGTGCCTGAAGTGAAAAAGGCTAATGAAGGCTCGCTGCCACAGGGGAAATCATCCGGACGTTCGTACACTGAGCGATAACGTTTGACCTCAGTATTGAAATCAAGCCAACCGTCCAGAGTCTTGCCGCTGTTATTGCCGTCAACCGAAATGAAATGCTCTACATTAGGACATACCTCACCGGCTTGTTTAGCATATTCGGCTGTTTCGTTATCTGTAGTGCAGATAATTGCCTTGACCTTGCCTGCTTCAAATCTATAGACAAAGTCCAGTTTATGTAATTGATCGGTAGCCGGGATGGCGACTGCCCCCAGCTTGTGCAGAGCTGTGAGGACGGACCAGAACTGATAATGGCGCTTCAGGCAGACCATTACATGGTCTCCGCGTCTGATGCCTAAAGAATAGAAGTAATTGGCAGCGCGGTTGGATTCGCGGCTGATGTCCTTGAAAGTAAAACGGCGCTCCTGATGATCGACGCCGACATGCAGCATGGCAAGGCGGCCGGGATCCTTGTCTGCAATATAGTCCACCACATCAAAGGCGAAGTTGAAGCTCTCTTCATTACTATAGGTGATGGCTACCGGATTGCCTTTTTCGTCTTCATCAACCCGGACAAATTCAGCTGCCGGATCCGGCGCAGAGATTTGACGTTTCGGAGGTTTTAAGACACTTTCCTTTGTAGCCTTGTAAACGGAGGGAACAGGTGTCTTTTCCGGACCGGGGATTACGACGGCCACGAAAACACAGTCAGAGCCGTTAACAGCTATCATGCCGTGAGGGGTGGCAGAATCGTAATAGATAGAATCGCCTTCATTGAGGATTTCAAAGTGTTCGTCAATCTGCACTTTCAGACTGCCCTTGAGGATCAGGTCGAATTCCTGGCCACTGTGAGTGACAAGATCAATCGGTTTATCCTGAAGAGCTTCGTCATATTCATATAAACAGTAATAGGGCTCTGCTAATTTATCTCGAAACCAGGGAGCGAGGCTGAAAATCTCAACACCTTCTCCTTCGGAAGTGATCTGACCTTCGCCCTTGCGAATTAGCTGATAGTCCTTCAAAGTCGTGGCATCGCGTCCTTCCAGCAGTTCAGTCAAATCCAGATTCAAGGCATTAGCTGCTTTATGCAGGAAAGAAAAGGGGAAGTCCTTTTTGCCTCGTTCGTAATCCTCGTAGACCTCTGCTGTAATGCCGATTTTTTTCGCCATCTCGGCAACAGTATAGCCTGACAGCTCCCTCATGGCTCGCAGGCGGTTGGCTACATCTCTGATTAGGATAGTGGTTGTTTGTTGACTCATCTTGATTATCCTTCTTAGTCTTAAGTATTCACGGCAGCTTGCGAAGGCAATAAAAAACGCCTGTCTCAAGCTATGCCTGAGACGGGCGTGACCCGCGGTACCACTCAGTTTGCCGGCTTCGCCGACCCCTCAGCGAGGTTCTATCAAACCTCCGGCACTAACGCAGCCTGCGCGGAAGCACTTAATCTTGAGAGCGGCGGTGATGTTTTATCATCATTTCAGCCGCTGCAATTTCAGCACTCCGGTTCAGAAGTGATAGGCCGCTATGCGCTGTCTCCGGTTCTCAGCTAACACCGTTTCTCTGTGCACAGTTGAGCATAGCTCCGTCTTCGTCTCTACCGTTGCAAAGATTTTACCAAATTGCATGATAATGTCAAGCATGGCAAATTCATCTGTGTTTGCTCAGTTGTCAGCTATGTGCTAAACTTCACGCATGCTGCGCAGCCCGTACTATGGTCTGCGTTTCTTAAGCTAATCTGAAGGAGTAAAATATGAAATCTGTGCAATTGGCTGATGTTACTTTGCGTGAAGTTTCTAACCTGCCCAACTCCGGTCTGAGTTTTAATAAAATTATCAAGATTGCTCGTCTTCTTGATCAGCTTGGTGTGGATATTATTGAGTGTCCTCCCCTGCTGAATCTGCAGGAAGACAGTCTTTTGTTCAAAGCCATCTTTGCTGTTCTCGGGCGAAGCAGGCTGGCTGTTCCCGTTGGCACTACTGTCCGGCAGCTTGAGCAGACCTGGTCTGCCCTGGGGAAAACACCAAATGTCCGTTTGCAGGTGCTGCTGCCTGTTTCTACCGTGATGATGGAATATGATCTTCACTTAAAACCGGAGCAGTTGCTGGAGTTGACCGGAACTCTGGTTGAGGCCGCATGTCGCTGCACGGATGATGTGGAGTTCGTGGCTGACGATGCCACCCGCGCCAGAGAAGACTTTCTGCATGACGTGATTAAGACAGCTCTGGAGGCCGGGGCGACCAGTGTC
>DCDV01000019.1:17990-18887 GCA_002316595.1 Mageeibacillus sp. UBA1046 | reverse complement strand
ACCAGTGTCACCTTCTGTGACCGTCAAGATGGATTTCTGCCTGATGAGCTCTCATCTTTCCTGAAAAAGCAATTCGAGAATATATCCGGCTTGCGAGATGTGCCGGTTGGTGTCCAGTGTTCCAGCAAAGTAAATTTAGCTGAAGCTAATTCACTTGCTGCTCTGGAAGTGGGTATTTCAACACTAAAGGCCACTTCTATCGGGGCCGCAGGCATATGCAATACAATTAATCTGGCTCGCCTGGAGAGATTGCGCAACGATCTGCAAATACAGACCGGGCTGGCTATAACTCTGGCTGAACATCTGGCAGAACAGATCAAGCTGCTAGTGACACCTGACTCTGAACGCAGTCCGGCAGCTGTCAGCGGTAAAGGCCTGCCTGAAGTCGCCGCTGAGGAGTCGGAGGCTGTCTTCACGAGTGAGGACGGCGCTGACACCATTAATGCGGCAGTTATAAAACTAGGATACACGCTCAATGCGGAAGATCAGGCCAGAGTCTATGAAGCCTTTCAGGAGATTGCCGCAGGCAAATCCGTCAGTTTAGCAGAGCTGGATGTAATTGTGGCTGAAACATCCATGCAGGTAAGTCCTACTTATACACTTGAACACTACGCCGTAACTGAAACCAGCGCCGGGGCTTTCTGTCAGATCAGGCTGGAACGCGAAGGCGAGATCTTAGAAGGACTTGGCTCCGGCAACGGACCGATAGATGCCGCCTTCAGCGCTATCGAGCGTATCATCGGACACCGCTTCGAGCTGGACGACTTTCAGATTAAGGCAATAACCCAGGGGCATGAAGCCTTAGGTGCAGCTTTTATCCGTCTGCGTTACAAGGGACTGCTCTTTTCGGGAACGGGTTTGTCTACCGATATTATCGGCTCTAGTATCCGCGCTTAT
>DCDV01000019.1:10776-17798 GCA_002316595.1 Mageeibacillus sp. UBA1046 | reverse complement strand
AAGCTTACAGCAATAATAAGCGCCTTCGCCGCTAAACTATTTGTTATCCGACAGCCGATGCGTGAGTATTTTGCTAAATGAATTTTGTTGAATAGATAAGGGATTAGGGATTGGTTAATTATGAAACGCTCATTTTCCACTAAGGGCTGGCAAGAACACAGCTGGTCTGACTTTGTAGATCTTGGCGGACGTCTGGACTTTAAAGGCGTAGAATTCTATTATGATACTGCCCGGCCTGCTGCCTGGCAGCTTGGTCTGAGCGACCGGGAAAAGATACGTGCCGCTGTCCGTCAGCTGGCTAATCTGCAGTTGGAAATACCCTGCGTAGCAGCAGCGGGCGAACTGCAGAATGTAGTGTCTGACTTCAGAGTGGAACAGGGTTTTCGTGATGCGATTGAATTCGCCGCTTCTGTCCATAGTCCGGCTTTGCGGGTGCGAACTCTGCGGGCTGATACAGACGACGGTTTCTCTACCCGTTCCGCATTGGAACGGCTCCTGCCCATAGCCAAAGAATATGGAATTACATTGCTGGTTGAAAATATCGGCCCTTATGCCGATTCAAAGTCTTTGTGTAAGATTCTGGATGCTTTCGCTGATGATAATCTGGCGGCGCTCTGGGATGTCTCTCACAGCTGCCAGGCGGGTGAATTGCCCGAGACTACGATCCATGAGCTTGGCGCTTATGTTCGTCACGTCCATCTCAGGGATGCCGCAGGCGGCAAGGAAAGACTGGTAGGAGAAGGAGATCTTCCGCTTAACGAAGTGTTCCTCGCCCTTGGCTCAATCAACTACGACGGTTTTATCTCCTGCGAGTGGTCTCCTGACTGGCTGCCCGGGCTGACCGAGCTTGAAGTGGTGCTGGCTCACTTTGCCGCCTGGACTTCTCAGTTTACTGCTCCGGTGCGCTCACCGGTTCATCTTTACAGCAATAACAGCCATACCGGCAGTTTTGTCTGGAAGAAGGACATCCTCATTGACAAGACGCTTCCACAAGTGCTGGATACTATGGCAGAAACCTTCCCTGATCAGACAGCCATCCGCTACACTACTCTGGATTATACGCGCAGTTACAGTGAATTCCGTGCTGATGTAGATCGTGCAGCACGCATGTTTATAGCGCTGGGAGTCAGACCCGGCGATAAGGTGGCTATCTGGGCGACAAATGTCCCGGAATGGTTTCTCACCTTTTGGGCAGCGACTAAGATAGGCGCTGTCCTGGTCACGGTGAATACAGACTACAAAATATATGAGGCCGAATATCTTTTACGTCAGTCTGACACGCACACGCTGGTAATGATTGAACGCAACCGCGACTCCAATTACTCTGCGATAATGCAGGAACTGTGTCCTGAACTGAAGGGAAAAGATCCTGCAGACTCCTTGCACAGCCGCAGTCTGCCTTTCCTGCGCAATATCATCACTGTGGACTTCGACATGCACGGCTGTCTGAACTGGAATGAAGCCATGCAGCGCCACGCAGAAGTTCCTCAGAGTGAAGTGTTGCGGCATGCCCATAATATTAATGTCAATGATGTCTGCAATATGCAGTATACCTCTGGCACGACCGGCTTCCCTAAAGGAGTAATGCTCACTCATTACAATGTGGTCAATAACGGTAAGTGCATCGGCGACCGTATGGATCTGTCTACAGCTGACCGTTTGTTAATACAGGTGCCCATGTTCCATTGTTTTGGCATGGTGCTGTCCATGCTTGCCAGTATGACCCACGGAACTACTATCTATCCGGTTCCATATTTCAATGCCGGAACTGCTATTGCCGCCATTGATACAGAGCGCATTACCGCTGTAAATGGAGTGCCAACCATGTTCATCGCAATTTTGGAACATCCGGAATTTGACAGAGTTGACTTCAGCACGCTCAGAACCGGCATTATGGCAGGCAGTCCCTGCCCTGTAAGTGTAATGAGACAAGTTCAGGATAAGATGAACTTGACTGAGATCACAATTGTTTTTGGCCAGACTGAATCCTCCCCAGGCTGCACAATGAGTACAGCAGATGATCCCATAGAGGTACGGGTCAGCACAGTTGGCCGCCCTTTGCCGGAAGTGGAATGCAAAATCATCGATCCTGAAACCGGCGCAGAATTACCGCCGGGACAAGACGGCGAGTTCGTGGCTCGGGGTTACAATATCATGAAGGGTTATTACAAGATGCCTGCAGCGACTGTGCAGGCTGTTGATGCTGATGGCTGGCTGCATACAGGTGATCTCGCTCAGAAGACACCTGAAGGGAATTACCGGATTACTGGCCGTATTCGCGACATGATAATCCGGGGGGGTGAAAACATCTACCCTAAAGAGCTGGAAGACTTTCTCTACACACATCCTGATGTAAGGGATGTGCAGGTTGTGGGAGTTCCTGACAGGCAATACGGTGAAGAGGCCTGTGCCTGCGTAATCCGCAGAGAAGGGTCTGTAATAACGTCAGAGGAGTTGATCGAATTCACCCGTGACCGTCTCGCGAAAAGCAAAGTCCCCCGTTATATAGTTTTTGTTGAGGGATTCCCCATGAATGCTGCCGGAAAAATCCAGAAGCATAAACTGCGGCTGCAAATGGCTGATCACCTTGGCCTGACTGAGTAACCCGGCGTGGGCGGCACAGGTCTTAGATCCCTATCCTTACTCAAACCTGGTATCTCGGTCCTGCTGGGCAGATCTATCCCTGTATAGCTGCATTGTATCTGCGAATATTTCTGCGACGGATGGCGGCGTATATGTGATAGAGTTGGCTCCTGCTTTTATGGTTTCCAAAATGCTCTCTTCCGTCGGACCTCCCGTTGCTATGATGGGAAACTCCGGACCTAACAGTTCTCTGGCTTTTCGTACCAGTTCCGGCGTGTCTTTAGAACCGGAAATATTGAGAATTTTGGCTCCGGCATTTACTTTACCCTCTATGTCATCATAAAAGGACGCAACCGTCGCTATGACAGGGATATCCACGTTGCGGCACATCCCGGATATAACGAGATTAGAAGTGGGGCTGTTCACTACCACGGCGGCTGCTCCTATCAATTCCGCCTGGAAGGCAATGCCGATTGCACGATTGCCTGTAGTTGTGCCTCCGCCTACGCCTGCAAAAACCGGAACATTGGAAACAGACATGGCAGCCTGTGTGATGATTAATTCCGGAGTGAAGGGATATACAACCAGAAGAGCGTTGGCATTATGATTGCGCATTATGGCGATATCTGTCGTGAAAATCACAGATTTTATTCTCCGTCTCATTATCATCAGCCCGGAGGCTTTATAGATAGCTTCAGGAACAGTAATGATTTTTTTGCGCAGAGGAGTCTCGAGCATGGGTACGAACTTCTCTCCCTTTTGAGGCAAGTCTGTCATATCATTATCTTTCTCGCTGGCTTTTTTATTTTCAGTCATGGTTTTCCTCCAGTCAGTATTTCTCAACATACCGGCGTGCCCTTCCTCAAGGGCACCTGATAAGAAAAAAGGCTCGGATAATGATCCCGAGTCTTTTCACAAATAGTTTACTTTAGCTTCTGCTGCTGCACAAGAGCCCGATCATTGATTGTGCGCCGGAGCCGGACTGTGACCGTGATCCGGAGCCGATCTGCGACTGTGCTCCGGAGCCGATCATCGACTGTGTGCCGGATCAGTATTCTTCATATTGAAGCTTATACAGCATGTTAAAGAGACCATCCCGCTTCAGCAGCTCTTCTCTGCTTCCCTGCTCCGCGTTTTTCCCATTATGCATGACAATGATTTTGTCTGCATCAGCGATAGTTGAGATACGATGTGCCACGGCAATCATGCTCCGGTTAGACGACATTTTATTAATGGCATCCTGAATCAAAAGCTCGGTCTCCGTGTCAATGCTGGCAGTAGCCTCATCTAAAATCAGCAGTGAAGGCCTGGCTGCTATCGTGCGGGCAAAGGATAAGAGCTGTCTCTGCCCTGATGAAAGGGTGCTGCCGCGTTCGCTTACCGGCTCCTCATAACGGTCGGGCAAATTATTGATAAAGGAATCGGCGTTGACAATTTCTGCCGCTTTTCTGGCATCAGCACCGCTGACACCAGGGCGATTCAGGCTGATGTTTTCAATTATACTGCCGGAGTATAAGAAGACTTCCTGCTGCACTACGCCGATCGTTTCACGCAATTCTTTGAGATTGTATTCCTTGATATCTATTCCATCAATAAGTATCTGTCCTTTGTTGATGTCGTAAAAGCGGCAGAGTAAATGCATTATTGTTGATTTGCCGGCGCCGGTTGCTCCGACGAAGGCGACAAATTCTCCCGGCTCTACTGTAAAAGAGACATCTTCAAGTATCCATTCCTCTTCATTGTAAGCAAACCAGACATGCTTAAATTCAATTTTACCTTGTAAGCCTTCGGAGGGAACCGAAACTGAGCCGCCCTCATCCTCCGCCTCTTGATCAAACAGCTGAAAGATCCTGTGTGAGGATGTCAAGGCCGACTGAATAATGTTATAGGTCTCTGCCAGCTCCAGGATAGGCTGAAAGAAACGCTGGATATAATCAATGAATGCATAGAGAATACCAAAGGTGATAATTCCGTCCAGATACTGCCGGCCGCCAAACCAGATCAGACCGGCTATGCCCAAGGCGCGGATCGTTTCAATAAAGGGACGATAGGTAGCATAATAAGTAACTTCCTTTTGACTCAGCTTCAGATACTCCGCATTCACTTCATCAAACTCATCTCTTATCTGCTGCTGACGGTGAAAAACTTGAATTGTGCGCATGCCGGAGATATTCTCCGACAGTTTGGTATTGATGATCGAAAGCACTCGTCTTTGAGCAAAGTAAATCTTTCGGATAATGCGTCTAAATATAACCGATATAACTATTACAAAGGGAAGCAAAATCATAACATAAGAAGCCAGCCTGACGTTCATGCTGAACATAATAATGATGATGCCTGCCAGAGAGAATAGGCTGCGCAAACTGCTTGAGAGCACCGAAGTAAACATCTCATTAAGAGTTTCTGTATCATTGGTCACTCTGGTCATCAGGCTGCCCTGCGGATAGCGGTCAAAGAAGGACATCGGCAGTTTGAGGATATGATCGTACAGGCTTTGCCGGATTGTCTTAAGGATCTTCTGCCCGGTTTTCTGCAAAAGGTAAGCTTGCCCGTAGCCGGCAAGGAAAGCTGCCACAACTGTTCCAAGATAAAGCAACGCGGTGCGCAGAGCTCCGGATAAGGCCTGGCTGTGTTCCGCCTGGCTTCTGCCCGGGTCAACCAAAATATAGATATTATTGTCGATCAGAAGCTGGATCAGACGCGGCTGAAGCAGTGTCATGCCGATGGCAATAAAGATAAGTAGGAAAATCAGAATAAATTGAGGCAGATAAGGCGTACCGTAAGCATAGAGGCGCTTGAGAGTCTTGCGGTCAGGTCGCCTGTCCTTTTGCTCCTTCTCATCCAGATGCTTATAACTAGTCTGAGCCATGCTGCGCCGCCTCCACCTCATCTTCACCCAGTTTTCGCTCCAGAAGCTGTCTTTCGTATAATCTGGCGTAAAAACCGTCTTTATCCTGCAAAAGGCTCTTATGGGTCCCTCTCTGAGAGATAATTCCGTCCTCCAGCACCAATATCTGATCCGCCCGCTGTACCGTCGACACCCTTTGGCTGACTATAATAAGACTGCGCTGCAACTCCTCAAGATGATCGAGGATTTCTCTTTCGGTATTCGTATCCACCGCGGACAGAGAATCATCCAGCACCAGCATCTCTGCATCCTGATAATAGGCTCGGGCGATCGCCAGGCGTTGTTTTTGTCCTCCGGAAAGAGTAACTCCTCTCTCACCGACCCAGGTCGAGTATTTATCCGGCATTGCCTCAATATCAGCAGCAACCTGCGCAAACTCCGCTGCCTTTTTCACCCGCTCCGCATCAAAATTGTCATCGCTGCTGAAAGCGATATTGCCTGCAATCGTGCGCGAAAAAATGAAGCTCTCCTGTTCAACAAAAGCGATTTTACTATAGATCTCGTCGAAGGCGATATCTCTTATGTCAGTGCCATTAATGAGGATTTGGCCGCAAGTTACATCATAGCGCCGCAACAACAGGTTCAATACAGTACTCTTGCCGGTGCCCGTGCGCCCCAGAATCGCCATGCTCTGGCCGCCTTTAAGTTCAAAGCTGACACCCTGCAAAACCCAGGGTAACCCCTCGGCGTAGCGAAACCAGACGTCCCGGAACTCAATGCTTAGGCCACGATCTTGCAGCGGTGTATCTCCTTTGCTGAGTTTCGTGGGAGAATCTGCCTCAACCACTTTAGGCTGGCTTGCTAAAATCTCATTTATGCGTCCCATGGCTGCGATCCCGCGCTGAAAGCTGTTCACCACCAAACCTATAGCGATCAGAGGCCAGACCATCATACGCAGATAATTGAGCACAGCAATGAATTCACCCAGGGTGAGACTGCCTTCAAGCATGCGATTGATTCCGTACAGGATGAAAATTACCAGTGAGATACCGGAAATCAGTTCAATTAAGGGGTCGAAGAGAACGCTGACGCGCAGCATGCCCATATTTTTCTCTTGGTATTTATTGTTCACTTCTGCAAAATCAGAAGAGCGTCTGTCTTCAATGCCAAAGGCCTTGATATTGTTGATGCCGGAGATGTTTTCCTGCACTTCATTAGAGAGCTCAGAAAACGTATCCTGAACTTCACGGCTGCGATACTGCAAGGGTTTTGACATTGCAAACACCATGAAGGTGATAAAAGGCAGCGCCAGCAGAGCTACCAGAGAAGTTTTCAGACCTACCGTATAGATCATCATGATTACAGTAAACAAGGTCATGAAAATCGCGTCGACAATCATGATAACGCCGCCTCCCATGGAGTTACGCACCATGAGAACATCATTAGTCACGTGAGCCATAAGGTCACCTGTGCGATGGCGATTGAAAAACTGATCATCTAAACCGGAATATTTCTTAAACAGTTTGTCCCGCAGCCAATATTCCAGTTTGCGAGCGGTCCCGAAGATATAGACCCGCCAGCCGTAACGTCC
>DCDV01000019.1:4741-10649 GCA_002316595.1 Mageeibacillus sp. UBA1046 | reverse complement strand
AAGATATAGCCCCGCCAGCCGTAACGTCCGGTAGCGACAGCAAGTCCAAGAATAAGTATAGCTCCGGCAGCCCAGACTATTCGTTCCCGTGTCAGCTCACCAAACTGCGACCAGTCAGCAAAGATACGAATCACCTGTGGGATCAGCAGATTTGCCGCATCGACGAAAAGCAGGGCAAATATCCCCAAGAAATAACGCCCTTTGTTGGTGCGGATAAATGGAAGTACAGTCCGGTATTCTCTCATACCTCTACCTTTGTCCTGACTTTCTCTGGACTTTCAATTTTTTGTCTCCTTAGCTGTGCACAAACCATAACTATAATACGCAGGCACTTGGATCATTCTTTGTCAGCTTATTATCTTTTCATAAGACAGTTTACAGCAATCGGGAGATTATCACAGTGACCGATTTCAACATAACCTTTTCTAATCGTTACACCTAAAATTGTTACACAGCAACCTTGAATCTTGTTCAAACAGGATGGATCTTAACCTCCGCAAACAACCTTCTGACAAAACAAAATAGTAGCTGTCCGTTCAATTAATAATGATTATTGCTCAGAATAAACAAGTGTAACTCGTATAGAGGAACAATTATTTTTTTATTACAAAATAAATAATTATCCAGTTTTAACTTATATCCTCTTCGCTTGGTGTGTTATAATATGCTCAATTTATCAATTGAATCGTAATATAAACAGTCTGTTTTTGTTAAATTGCACAATTTTAAGGAGGTTAATTCATGACTAAGTTGAAAGGGTTAATACTCGGAGACGCGATGATCCCAAGCGAAGGGTTCAGGAAAGCCTTCGAAAAATATCTAGGAGCCTATGGAGAAACCGTCTTTGCCGGCGACTGGGAGCCCAGTTGGGATCAACTGCAGTTCCGTCGCCTCGAAGTCGAAAAAAATGGACCGGAAATTGAACCAGCCGACCCTCTTGTGCTGGAATATGGCAAAGACGCCAATTTATTGATGGGTCTTTTCGTACCGGTGTCATCAAAAGTAATGGAGGCTATGCCGAATTTAAAGGTAGTCGGTGTCTCGCGCGCCGGTCTGGAAAACGTTAATGTTGAGGAAGCAACAAAACGTGGCATACTTGTTTTCAATGTAATGGGCAGGAACGCTCACGCTGTCTCTGATTTCACAGTAGGTATGATGTTGGCTGAGGCGAGGAATATTGCCCGGGCACATTACGCTATTAAGAACGGTGAATGGAGAAAGACGTTCGCTAACAGCGATCATGTTCCCGAGCTAAACGGCAAGACAGTCGGACTCTTTGGCTTTGGATATATTGGCCAGTTAGTTGCGAAAAAGCTCACCGGCTTTGACTCTAATGTCGTTGTCTACGACCCCTATGTGGATGATGATACTCTCAATGAGCACAATGTAAAGCGCGCAGAGCTGGAAGAACTCTTTGAAATCAGTGACTTCATTTCAGTGCATGCCCGTCTGACAGAAGAGAATAAAGGAATCATCAATGCTGATCTATTCAGCAAGATGAAGCCCACAGCGTATTTTATCAATACGGGTCGCGCAGGCTTAGTCGATCAGGCCGCACTGGTACAAGTGCTGAAAGACGGCAAGATCATGGGAGCTGCGCTTGATGTCTTTACAACAGAGCCTATTCCTGCTGATTCTCCCTATCTGGAGCTGGATAATGTAACGCTGACAACCCACATTGCCGGCACAACCTCTGACGCACTGAACAATTCACCGTATCTCCTTGCCGCCGACATCGCGGAGCTTTTCAATGGTAAAAAACCGAAGTTCATTATAAATCCGGAAGTACTAGACCAGCCTGCCTTCTCAGAGTGGCTCGCTTCCGTGCGTGGATAAGCAATTCAGTCTAAATAAAGACAGGAGGTTTTTATGCTAACAAACTTCGAGGCAATGCTTGGTGATGCTTATAAGAACGGTTACGCTGTCGGCTCGTTCAATGCTTATAACTACGAAACGATCCGCGGCATCATTGAGGCAGCTACAGAATTTGGCTCAAAGTCAGTAATTGTCGCCTTCGGCTTTAAATACCTTGATAACATGGACCTTGATGATGTTGTTGCTGTAACGAAGACGCTTACTGACAGATCCGGTCTTGATGTCTGCCTTCACCTAGACCACACTAGCGATATCCCTACAATTTTCCGAGGCATTCGCGCAGGTTTCGGTTCAGTTATGTACGATGGTTCAGCACTCCCCTTCGATCAAAACCTCGCAAACACCAAACTGGTTTGCGAAGTTGCTCATGCTTGCGGAGTATCCGTAGAAGCGGAGCTTGGTAGTATCGCAGCGGGCGAACAGTCCCATGAAGGTTCTGCCGATGACCGCGAAGTTTATACTTCACCTGAACAGGCACGCATTTTTGTGCAAGAAACAGGTGTAGATGCGCTTGCGGTCTCAATTGGCACTTTACACGGACTTTATAAAGGAACTCCCAACCTTCGCATCGATATTCTCAAGGAAATCAATTCAGCCTGTAATATACCGCTAGTTTTGCATGGCGGCTCAGGAATTCCGGAAGATGCTATTAAGGAATCTATTCAAAATGGCATCTCCAAGATAAATGTAAACACAGAAATTTCTGTTTTTGCTATAGACAAGATTAAGAAAAAATTGGAAGGAAAGGCACCTCATTTGTCTGTCTTATCTAAGACAGAGGAAGAGGCAGTCAAGGAGGTGGTATTGAAATACATGACATTTTTCCAGGCCCGCTAGATGGTCGAAACTGAAGAGGTGTTTACGCTGTCCAAGCGTCTTCTCAATTCTTCGGCCTAATGATTAGCAGCAGCAATTCCGTCTTAGATGAATTATCCATCTAATCATTATGTTTAAGAAAGGGTTTTTAATTATGGAAAACGTTTCATTAGGTTGGCTAGTGGGTACATTTATTATCTCATTAGCATACGTTCTCTTTACAATTATCAAACTGAAATTCCATCCGTTCCTGTCGCTTCTAACCGGCGGTATTCTTATGGGATTACTAAGCAAGATGCCGCTAGAACAGGTCGGCAGTCTTTTAGGCAGCGGCTTTGGCAGCACATTGGGCGGTATTGGTATCATTATTGTCTGGGGTATTGTTTTAGGCAATCTGCTGCATAAATCAGGCTGTACTGAAGAAATCGCAGCCCTTATGCTGCGCATCACAGGTGAAAAGCGTGCTACTCTGGCGGTAGCTTTGACGGGCTACATCGTGTCAATCCCCGTTTTCTTTGATGCTGCCTTTGTTATTTTGATCAATCTTGTTAAACAGCTTTCGCGTAAAGGGAAAATTCCCTTTATCACACTGGTTACAGCACTTGCAGCCGGCCTGATCACAACCCATGCTATGGTCATTCCTACGCCAGGCCCATTAGCAGTCGCGGGAGAAATGCAAGCTAACTTGGGAGCTTTCTTCGTTTACGGCGCTATTGCTTCATTAGCAAGTATCATCGTCGCCGGAGTCGTGTACGCAAAACTTCTGGGCAGAAGACCTGAGCACGTGAATGATTTCGCCAATTCTTTTGAAGATGAATTTGTTGAAGCAGAAACTGTTGCCGAAACAAGCGTGAAAAAGCCATCCGGCGGTCTGGGAATTATGCTGATTCTCCTACCAATCATTTTTATTTTGATAGGAACTATCGGCACTGCAATATTGGACTCAGGCACGGTTATTTATGATATCCTCGCTTTCGTAGGGAACAAGAACATCGCTCTTATGGCTGGCTCAGTCATCGCCTTCCTGGCACTGCGCAAGTATCTGACAAATAATCTGGAAGAGGTTATTACTGACTCTGCAAGAGATTCCGGAATTATTTTCCTGATTACAGGCGCTGGTGGTGCTTTTGGTGCGATTATCAACGCCACTGGCATCGGAACTAAAATCGTAGAAGTTATTGAAGACAGCGGTATTACAGGAACTACCGCTTCTATTGTGCTGATTCTGGTTGCCTGGCTTATCAGCCAGATATTGCGTGCAGCACAAGGGTCTACTACAGTAGCTCTGATCACAACTTCAGCAATCCTGGCACCACTCGTAATGCAGCTAAATGCAACCAGCAATGTTGTTTCTCCTGTACTTGTCGGTCTTGCAATTTGTGCGGGCGGCATTGGAATTTCACTTCCGAACGATTCTGGATTCTGGGTCGTTAACCGTTTTTCTAAGTTCACTGTAAAGCAGACTTTTGCCGCCTGGACAATCCCGGGCACGATCTCTGGTGTAACTGCATTGATTATGGTAATAATTCTTTCATTGATGCAGAGCTTCCTGCCGGGATTATTTTAATGTGAACTTAGCTGATTAAGAAAGGGTGAAGGACATGTCAGAGTATACTATCGCACTGGATGTAGGAACATCTAGCATGCGGGCTATAGTCTTCAGGAATGATGGCAGCATTCTTCATACCGCGGCTTCGGAATACCACACGATTTTTCCTGAACCTTCTTATGTAGAACAAGAACCGGATACATGGATTTCAACTGCAACTGATGTCTTAAAACGCACAGCCATATATTTGACAGAAGAAAGTATTGCCGCGAACGCCATCTCTGTGACGAGCCAGCGTGCCTCCATGATACCTATGGGTGCAGGTGACAAACCTCTTGGGAATGCTATCATGTGGCAGGATAAGAGGACAATAGACATCTGCGATCGCTTAATTGAAATGTACGGTCTGCAGAGATTCTATCGCAAGACGGGTCTGCGTGTGAATCCTTTCTTCGTTTTGAACAAGATTATCTGGCTGCGTGAAGAGCGACCGGAAATCTTTAAGAAGACCAAAAAATTCATAGGAGTTCAGGATCTGGTTCTCCACCACTTAACAGGAGAATATGTAACAGACTGGACGCAGGCTAGCCGCACAATGCTTATGAACTTGGAAACTTTCGCTTGGGATGACTATCTACTTCAGCTGGGAGAAATCACAGAAGAGCAACTCTGCCGCCTTGTACCACCCGGTTCTATTGGCGGTAGACTTACAAAGGAAACCGCACAGGAGACAGGGCTTCCGGCCGGTCTCCCAGTCATCGTATCCGGCGGAGATCAGCAGAATGCCGCAATTGCCCTTGGAGTGGTCCATGCCGGGATCGCAGAAGCTAATACCGGCACAGGATCTTTTGTATTATCTTTCTCCGAAAAACCGGTATTTAACAAGGATGCAAAAGTTCTTTGTCAAGCGTCCGCTGTAGCCGGTAAATATATGGCGGAGACGGCAATCTTCAATACCGGTGCAATTTTCCGTTGGTTCAAGGAACAGTTCTACCCTGATCTGAAAATGGAAAATTCTCCATATAAAATAATGGACGATTATGCAGCAGAGATACCGGTAGGAAGCAATGGAGTTGTTATGCTGCCCCATTTCGAAGGCAGTGCAGCTCCTTACTGGAATCCGATGGCAAAGGGAGTGTTTTTCAATCTCGGACTCGGTACTACGCGTGCAGCGATGACCAGAGCAATTCTGGAGGGTATAGTCCTTGAGATCTCGCAGAATTTAGCACTGATGCGCGATATGATCGGAGAAATAAACGAGTTATCAGTTGCTGGCGGAATGGTGAGATCAGATCTATTTTGTTCTATACAGGCAGATGCAACAGACGCTACCGTTATGCGCTATTCTACTCCGGAAGCAAGTGCACTCGGATCTGCGATCAATGCCTGGGTGACTTTGGGTGTATATAAAACGCACGACGAAGCCCTGACAGTAGTTGCCGGAAAACCGGAATATTTTAGCCCGAATAAGGATAATGTAAAGAATTTGCGTGATATTCGCGCAAGAAGAGAAACTCTCTACGACGCTCTGGACAAAGGAGGTGTCTACGAGAAATTCATGTTCATAGGATAGCGTTTAAAACGCAAAAAAGGTCACTGATAAAGCCCGCCTGTATTTTACAGACGGGCTTTTTTGGCTGCCGATGAAGGATTTGAACCCTCACAAAC
>DCDV01000019.1:4007-4603 GCA_002316595.1 Mageeibacillus sp. UBA1046 | reverse complement strand
AGGTGTGCTACCATTACACTAATCGGCAATCATTAATTGACGCAGCATTGGTATGCTACCATATTACGAGGAGCCTAAGCAAGACCATTTCAAAAATTTCCCGGGTGTTTATTTCTATAGTTCAGTATCATGAAAACGATCTTACGTATTTGGTTTGCTATTTTGCGCAGGGCTGTTTTGCCAATGATTCTGCAGCTGATGCGCCTGCGACAATCCCGCCGGCAAATGCAAAATGAAGATTATAACCGCCGGTATCTCCAACTACATCCAAAAGCTCGCCCGTGACATAAAGTCCGGGCAGAGTATAAACCTCCATGGTATGTGGATTTACTGCTTTTGTATCAATACCGCCCAGACTGACCTGAGCTTGCTCAAAGCCTCGTACACCAATTACATTAAGACGCCATGATGTAATGATGGATAAAGCCGTTTTGATCAAGTGCTCATCTTTGTTGAGACATTCATCGGCCGAATCAGAATCATGGCTTTTACTTTCTAGGGTGAACTTCGTTTTTGTTAATATCACTTGACCCAGATGCTCTGCCAAAGCCAGAGGGAGCATTCCAACCAATATCCGGTCTCGGCTCTCCTCAGAT
>DCDV01000019.1:500-3900 GCA_002316595.1 Mageeibacillus sp. UBA1046 | reverse complement strand
TCCGGTCTCGGCTCTCCTCAGATAACTGCGCCAATCTCTGCCACAGCTTGGCTTCTATTTCCCGGTCAGAGTAGTCGGGCAGTAAATCCAGTTCAAAAATCAGTTCTGAATTCGCCTGCAGAGCATACCATTCCTTAACCGGACGCAGCTTGGCTCTTTTAATTGGCAAAGCAGGTCCTTCCTCCTTGCCTATAATACAATTGGAGGCGACGAAATCCGATAACTCCATGGCGGCAATACCTGATATGCCGTACTCCGTCAGCAGGAACTCTCCTCTTGACTCTCTGACAGGCTCTTCATTTCCGCTCTTGATCATAAGTCTGGCAGCAGCACGAAAGCGTAAGCCCTTGAGTTGCCGGCAAATTTCCTGCTCTGCCAGGACTAAGGGGGTCAGTGCAGGAGCGGCAGGAATAACACTCAGGCCAAGCTCTGCGGCAATCTTATAGCCGGATCGTGATCCGCCCAGCTGAGGCGCAGCTATACCACCGGTAGCAAGGATTACTCTTTTGCACTTTACTTTTTCTCCGGACAAGAGAGTCAAACACCATATATCATTTAATCTGGCAAGACGGATGACTGGACTATTCAACTTGGTCTCAACATCGTATTTCTTGATGGCTTCATCAAGGATGGTCAGAACTGTCAGCGCTTGATTGGAAAGAGGATATATTCTGCCTTCCTCATCAATAGTTGTATAAAGCCCCAGGGCGGCAAAGAAATTCTGTAATGTTTCCGAGGATATATGTGCCAGTAATGAGCGCGTGAAAAGATTTCCCCGGTAGTTATCCGGGCTGACATCAATATGAGACAGATTGCATCTGCCATTACCTGAGGCGAGAATTTTTCTGCCCGTCTGATCCTGAGCTTCCAGAATCAAAATTTTGAGACTTGAGTCGAATTGCGCTGCTGAGATTGCCGACACCAATCCTGAAGCGCCTCCGCCGACAACTGTCAAATCATAGGTCTGTCGCATCGGTTTCTCCTCCCCTAATTGACCAGATAGGGGATGACTTCATCAGCAGTTATCACCAGTAACCTGCCGCCTTTTGCGAGCCATATCTGCCTCAAAGGGGAAGGAAAACTTTCGCTGCTGATTAAAATGAGATCAGCTAAATCGTAGAGCAAAAGCTCATTACCCGCAGGTACAAGCAGCCAGCCGTCAGCAGCTGCCGGCGCTGCCGTGAGCAAGGGAATCGATGCAGCGGCAGTATTCTCACTGCCCGAAAATCTCATATGCCAGGACTCATCTCCACCGGGAACATCGCCGAGAAGAATTGTGCCGGAGCGGTCAGCCACTATATGAGAGAAACCGGCAGGAGCGTCAAAACCGGTAATTTCTCCCGTCTCCATGTTTACCGCGGCAATATTGGTGTCGCTATAAGCAATTACTGAATCACTGCTATGGATAAAGCTGCCATAATAGCCCGTCAACTGCACTTCACCTCTTAGTTTCCCGTCCAGTCCATAACGCTGAATCAGAGTCACGGGATCTACTCTGTCCGTGTTTAAAATAAGAATGTCCAGAGCTCTCTCTCCCGGGACGAGGCGTGCCAGAATGGGATAACCGGAATCCTGAAACTTCAGGGTGAACTTTAATTCTTTTTGCATGAGATCGTAATACCTGATCTCACCTTTGCTGTCTTGCCCTTGGTCAAGGACCACCAGATCCTCACCGGCGAGATCAGCCCCCACCGCTCTGCTCGTAACGTTATCGGAGAAGATTACACCTGATTCCTGCGCAACGACAAATTTTGAGCTTTCACTGTCACCGATTATTAGATAATCTTCTGCAGAGCCTATAATTTGAGCCACAAGCAAATTGGTTTCATGCCAAGCCTGCTCCCGCCCTTTACCATCAAGATACAGGAGTCCTCCCTGTTCAATTCTGATATGAAAAGATCCGAGAGGATAAACATCTGATTGCTCGGCAGTTGCAAGCTGATAGCCTGTTCCGGCTTTGACAATACGCTGCACTTCACTGCCGGCATTAATTATCTCATTTGCAGTGGGATTCAAAAGCACGACAGCCGCAAGCAAAGTAATTAAAAGACTGACCAGCAGCCAGAGGCGAACTGACTTCCCGGCTCTTCTTTTATAATTTTTATTTGGCGCAGACTTTTTCTCGTAGCTAATCATGAACGCTCCCGGACTGCATTGTTCGAAGCTGCAAATTACGGCTAAAGGCAGTCAATTTTTTCTATCTTATCACAAATGGGGGCTAACAAAATAAAAGACGGAGCTTAATTAAAGACGGAGCTTAATAAAGACGGAGCTTAATAAAAGACGGAGCTTAATAAAAAAAGCAGCTCTGTCCGAAGACAAAGCTGCTTAGAAGTAGTTGTTGCTGTTCTAATTAATACATGGGGGGTTGTTGCATGTCAGCTTGAGGCTCGGGAATATCTGCGACAATTGCTTCCGTGGTAAGAAGAATAGCTGCAATTGAGGCTGCATTCTGCAGAGCGGTACGGGTTACCTTGGCCGGGTCGATAATGCCGGCAGAAACCATATCAACGTATTCACTCTTCAGCACATCAAAGCTGACGCCTTCTTCTCTCTCTTTCACTTTTTCGCAGACTACACTGCCGTCAAACCCGGCATTGCTGGCAATCTGGCGTACAGGCTCCTCAAGTGCTCTGGCTACAATCGCGATGCCTGTTCTGACATCTCCTTCGGCAGCATCCAAGAGCTCATTGACCGGCTTGATAGCGGAAATATAAGCAGAACCGCCACCCGGTACCACGCCTTCTTCGACAGCAGCTCTGGTAGCGGAAAGAGCGTCTTCTATCCTATGCTTTTTCTCTTTCATTTCAGTTTCTGTGGCTGCACCGACTTTGATTACAGCTACACCGCCGGACAACTTTGCCAGGCGCTCTTGCAGCTTTTCTTTATCAAAATCAGAAGTGGTCTCTTCGATCTGCGCACGTATTGAATTCACTCGATCTTTTATGTCATCGCCGCTTCCGGCACCATCAACAATAATCGTAGTATCCTTGCTGACCAGCACCTGGCGCGCACGGCCAAGATCCTCTAATGCCGTATCCTTGAGTTCCATGCCGAGATCAGAGGAAATCACTTTGCCGCCGGTCAGGACTGCGATGTCCTGCAGCATCTCTTTGCGTCGATCACCAAAGCCAGGGGCTTTAACTGCGACACTATGGAATGTGCCTCTGAGCTTGTTCAGGATAATGGTGGAAAGAGCTTCGCCCTCAACATCTTCAGCAATAATAACCAGTTTTTTGCCAGCTTGTACAATCTGCTCCAACAGCGGCAAAATATCCTGCACAGAGGTGATTTTCTTATCGGTTATTAAGATATATGGATCATCATAGACGGCTTCCATTTTGTTGGTGTCAGTAACCATATAGGCCGAGATATAACCGCGGTCAAACTGCATACCTTC
>DCDV01000019.1:0-257 GCA_002316595.1 Mageeibacillus sp. UBA1046 | reverse complement strand
GAAATAGATGCTACACGTGCAATGTCATCACGGCCGGATACTGCTTTCGCACTGTCCTTGATCTTCTCCACCGCGGTATCAACTGCTTTATCGATACCTTGCTTGAGAATGATGGGATTGGCTCCTGCAGCAATATTACGCAGTCCTTCCCGGATGATGGCCTGGGCCAATAATGTAGCAGTAGTCGTTCCGTCCCCTGCGATGTCGTTCGTCTTGGTCGCAACTTCCTTAACCAGCTGGGCTCCCATATTCTCAAA
>DCDV01000027.1:27590-39337 GCA_002316595.1 Mageeibacillus sp. UBA1046 | reverse complement strand
GGATTCTATTCTGCCAAACACATTTTAAGTGAAAACAAAGAAAAAGATATGGGTAAGCTCATCAAGGAGGAAAACCTTAAGGAAGAGGAAGCAAGAAGATTTATTGAGAACTCTTTTAGGGATGGCCTTATGAAGACAACAGGAACTGATATAGATAGGATAATGCCTCCTGTATCTAGATTTGCATCTAATTCTAGAACCATTAAAAAACAGACCATAATCGATAAGCTTCTGGCCTTCTTTGAGAAGTATTTTGGATTGGTATAGTTATTAATACTATAAAGATATAGAAGAGGAAATTGAGTATGCAAAAGATTATTTAGAATAATATCAAAAGACCACACCAGAGAATTTAGTCTCCAATGTGGTCTTAATCTTGCTAACCCTTAAAGCTGTTCACTTAAGTTTTTATCCAATCCCTATGTGAAAGCTTCTAATTAGGACTGCTTTTTATTTATCTAAGAAAAAAGTTCATGAAAAATAGATTACAGGATAGAAAACTAAGTGTGTCAACAACCCCGTCCCCCCGACACACGTCCCCCCGACACATTAGCCGGCGGTATAACCGCCATCAATCACCAATTTTTGACCTGTTATAAAGGATGCTTCATCTGACATTAAGAATACTGCAGGCTTAGCAATTTCGTCAGGAACTCCCATACGACCACCAAATTTACCACGACAAACGATTTCTTTGTCTGTTATAGGATCATTAGATAATGGATGTAATGTTGCTAATTGTTCAAAGTCAAATGCATCTGTTGCTAATGAATCTTCTGCTGCCAAATCATTTTTATCGACACATACAGCTGCTTGGAATAATGGGGTCATAATATAACCTGGATTTATAGTATTTACTCGTATACCAGATTCCGCTAATTGTAAGGCTGCTGCTTTCGATAAACCAACTAAACCATGTTTACCCATTGTATATTGAAGTAAATCGAAACGCTCGATTAATTTTTCACCTGTTTCTTGATTTACGACCTTATGGCGACCGGCAACACCATGAATACTAGAAACCAGCAAGATTGAACCTTTTGTTCCATGTTTCATCATTAAACGAGAACCATATAATAATGTATAAAATACTCCGTCCTCATTAATACTTTGAATAAATTTACGAGATTTCAGAACTTCTTCTGGATCTCCATCAAAATTTTCTGCAGTTACCACACCGGCATTACATAATATTGCATCGACAACTCCATAAGCTTTTTCTGTAATTTCAAATAATTTTTCAACATCTTTAGGTTGAGATACATCGGTGTGAGCATAAACTGCATGTCCCTTACCATATTTATCATTTAATTCTTTGACAAAATCTTCCCCTAATTTGTCATTAATGTCAGACACAACTACCCCTTTTGCTCCTTCGGCCAATGCTTCACGAACTGTTGCCGATCCGATAGAGTCAAAACCGGGAATTGCTGAAACCGCGCCTGTCACTACTACTACTTTGCCATCTAACTTACCCATTAAAATCCCACCTTTTTGTTTTTTTATTTTGGATTTTTTTGTTTACTGCTCATATTTTCTTCTTTTTAATTATATCCAGTTTGTTTACTTAAGTCAAGTCCATAATCTTGTGTAAAATTACCTAGTACAATGTTTGAGTCAAGTTTACATCTTTAAATAAGCTCTGGGCGAAGAAATCCATTTTTCATGTTTATCAATTAATATGGCACCAATGAGGCGTGTGGCTGAATCCACATTAGGGAAAATACGAATTACTTTTTCCCGCCGTCTTACTTCTTCGTTTAATCGTTCTAATAAATTTGTACTCCTTAGACGTGGGTGTGAAATTCCATTTACAGCATATTGAAAAGCATCATCAAACCCTTCGTCAAGGGCATCACAGGCCTTTAAATACTTTATATTATCTCCATAAGCATCTAAAATTAAGTCTTTTGCTTTACGAGCATCTTCTATGTTAGTTAAGCGAAAAATAGCTTTTACCTGTTCACGAAAAGAAGTTGAGTTTTTCTTTGGTATGCTTGAAAAAATATTTCTTAAGAAATGAACCTGACAGCGTTGCCAAGAAACATCAGTAAAATTCTTTTTAATAGCAGCAATAAGTCCCTTATGGGCATCTGAAATAACCATTTTAACGTTTTTAAGATTTCTTTGTTTAAGATATTCAAAGAAGTGGGACCAAGTTCTATCGCTTTCTCCATCTTGAATTAGAAAACCTATAATTTCACGAGTTCCCTCTTCTGAGATCCCAACAGCGATATGACAGCTTTTAGAAATTACACGATGATTCTCACGTACTTTAATATACATAACATCAACCATTATATAAGGGTATTTTTTACCCTGTAGGGAGCAATATTGCCACTCATGAACCACTTGGTCCAGTTCTTTTGTAAGACTTGACACGAAGGACTTTGAAACACTTTTTCCACAAAGTTCTTCTACAATTTCAGATACCTTACGGGTAGAAACGCCAGAGACATACATTTCAACCATCGATGCTAATAGTGCCTTTTCGTGGCGTTTATATCGCTCAAAAATAGTGGGAGAAAACTTCCCGTCTCTTGTTCTTGGAACCTGAAGTTCCAAGGTGCCAACCCTAGTGATATAATCTCTTTCGTAATAACCATTACGCTGGCTATTGCGAGAATTGCTTCTTTCATAAGTTCATTGAAAACTTTAGTTAAAATATTCTTTGAAAGATCATCTTTTACCGATTTTTGAATTAATCTTTGAATATCTTTCTGTTTTAAAGTAAAATGTACTTGGGTCATGTGATTTTCCTCCTAGGTATGTTTTCTTCTCAAAAACATTATACCGTAAAAAGGAGTCACATGATCTTTTTTACTTTTACACAATTATATGGACTTTATCGAAGGAGAGATCACAACCACAATTGGTACTCCATGGAAGCATACGCATGCATTATTAAAGAATAGTATCTATTAAAATTTTTGGAGGATTTATGTAATGGCAAACACTATGAAAGCATTTGTTTATCACGGACCAGAAAAGATGAGTTTAGATCAAGTTCCTAAGCCGACCATCATCAAACCCACCGACGCTATTGTTAAGGTCACAACCTCCACCATCTGTGGCACAGACAAACACATCCGCCACGGTGGGATGCCCGAAGTCGAGCCGGGCAGGATAATCGGCCACGAGTTCTGCGGAATAGTGGAAGAAGTCGGATCGTCTGTAAATAAGTTTAAAAAAGGTGATAAGGTCGCAGTATCTTGTGTTACCCAGTGTATGGACTGCTACTATTGCCGCCGGGGCATGTATTCGCAGTGCACTACAGGTAGCTGGATATACGGCTATATGATCGATGGCTGCCAGGCTGATTACGTTAGAGTACCTTATGCTGATTCCGGAATGTATATTATTCCAGATAGTTTAACCGATGAAGATGTCTTGTTCGTTGGCGATATTCTTTCTACCGGATATTTTGGTGCCGAAAACGGCAATATTCAACCGGGAGATACGGTGGCAGTATTCGGTTCCGGCCCGGTCGGCATGTGTGCAATGGCCACTGCTCGTCTATGGGGACCGGCCAGGATCGTGGCGGTTGATATAGATGATTCAAGACTTGAATTTGCCAAGAAAAATGGATGGGCTGATTACGGGCTGAATCCCCAAAAGGTTGATGTTGTGCAGGCCCTTAAGGACATGACTGGTGGCCGCGGTGCTGATGTTACCATCGAAGCAAATGGTTTTGAACCCACCTTCAAAGGCGCTATTGATGGTGTTAGGGCGGGCGGAACCGTTTCTCTGATCGGCGTATTTGAAAAGCCCCAGGTAGTTGAGATGAATAAACTATGGATAAAAAATATCGCCATCAAGATGGGTTTAGTTAATGCTAATCGTATCTCCGAGTTGATTGACCTGATCAAGGAAGGAAAACTCAATATGAAGCCCCTTATCACCCATACATTACCGTTGTCCCAAGTGGCCGAAGGGTATGACATCTTTGAAGAACGCCGTGACAATGCCATCAAGGTGGTACTGAAAGGCGACGCATAAGATAGAAGAAAACACAGGTATCCGTCCCATTGATTTGAGCGGTGCATTTTAGCAATAAGTAGTTACTTTGCCAAGCAAAAAGAGTCTCTGAAAAGAGACTCTTTTTTATCGCATAGATGCAGACTTAACTGCTTGGAACCTCCCGGGAGCGGCGTGCATCAAAACTCGCTCTAAATTCGCTCTGCTGACCTTCTCTTAAGGAATCCTTAATAAACAAGAAAAGGAAGCCTCTGTGAATCAGAAAAGTAAGCCTCTGTTAATCAGAATTCGATCTGCTGCCCTATCCCCTTCTCCAACGCTTGCTCATAAAGCTTTTGTGCTACATATAAATCAAGCAATCCCATGCCCACGGATTTAAAAAACGTAGTCTCACCCTTCAGGGGCAAGGGGTGATCTTTTTCCTTAACCAAGTCGCCTATGTAGCGGACCTGATCTTCGCTAAAGAGACCTTGCTGCAGGGGGTAATAGAGATCGCCGGTCTCCTCTAAGGCAAATTCCAGTTCAATATAGACATTATCCACCAGCTGCCAGATGCAATCAGGGATCTCACGCATCTCATGTTTGTAAGAGCCTATGGCGATTACGCACTTGCCGCGCAGCAAGTCAGCATCATTGGGCAATACAGGAGTCTCAGAGGGGGTAGTCGTAATTATTACCTCAGATTTATCGACCAGCTCCTCTACAGTCTTACTGACTGTAATCGCAATGTCTTGGCCAATCTCAGCGCGCAGATTCTCAACATATCCCTGCCAGTCTTTATTGGGGTTGCTGTCAAAAAGGTAAATATGATCCAAATCACGGGCATTTGCGGCATAGATAGCTTGGAAAAAGCCTTGCTGTCCGGCGCCGATAATGCCTGCCGATCGTACGTCTTCGCGCGAGATATGGCGTACGCCGACTCCGCCTACCGCTCCGGTACGAACAGCAGTCAGATAACGTCCGTCAAGGACAGATAATGTTTTCCCGGTCTCAAGATCATTCAGCAGCATTAACCCATCCAAATATGGGTAGCCCTTCTTAGGATTGTCTAAAAAGAGTGTCAGAAATTTAGTGCCAAAAATCTCTTTAGTAAAACAAGGCATGTAAAGAACCGTGTCTTTGCCCCGTTCAACTCCAATCCTGTCCGGCATATAATACTCGCCTCTTCTATGAATCCGGTAAGCCTCTTCAACTGAGTCGATAACTTTCGGCCAGGAAATTACTTTCCTCATGTCTTTCTCGTTTAATATCAGCATATATCCTCCGATGTAATTATTCCCCGTCTGCCTCCCGGAACACAGAAGCGGCAAAAACAGTATTTTATGAACCAGTCTATCACAGCTATACGCCTTCGCAATCTGAAGCACTCCTGCTTGCAATTACGCTGTTGCCATTTTATATGCCCTGGCATGGCCGCTTCACAATCTGAAGTGCCGGCGTAATATTTCAATATTCAGGTCAGGAATTTTGCTTTCTTCCCGCCTGTATTTTCTTAAAACGGGCAAAACGCGGCAAACCATCTTCAAGCACTTGCCTGGGCTCGCCTTGAATCAGGGGCAGAGCATAATCAATATACTCTTGCTTGAGACCGTTGCCGTCTTCATTGATCCACTTGCGCGGCACCTTTTTCTCCTGATTTTTTACCTCTTCAAGCGGCACTGTCACTATGTCAATGGCATAAGGACCTGCCTTACGCCGGAATCCGATCATGACATCAGAGGCTCCGGCTAAAGCAGCTTTCACAGCTTCAGCGCCTGCCTGATAAGCTTCTTCGATATCAACGCCGGAAGCCAGATGAGCGGCGCAGCGCTGCAGGAGCGACAGTTCAATTGCTCTTGTCTTCATAGAGAATCTATCCGCCAGGTAAGCGCACAGAACAGAAGCTGTTCCGCCTAATTGTTTGTGACCGAAGGCGTCAGTTTGCACTTCAGTTACCAATTCCGGGATAAATTTGCCCTCTCTGGTCTTCACACCTTCAGAAACTGCGATCATTACGTTCTTGTTCCTCCTAAGAATTGAGGAGACATCGTCCATCATATGATCCAGATCAAAGTCACTTTCCGGTAAATAAATCAGATCAGGACCATACCCTTTGTGTGCTGCCAGAGCTGATGAAGCAGCCAGCCAGCCGGCATGTCTGCCCATGATCTCAATTACAATAATCATGCCGTCGTAATAGACACGCGAGTCCAGGAAAACCTCCATCGTCACTGTAGAGACAAACTTCGCTGCTGAGCCAAAGCCCGGGCAATGGTCTGTGCCGACTAAATCATTGTCTATTGTTTTCGGTACACCTATGACACGGCAGTCATAATTTTGCTTTTCCAGATACTTAGCTACTTTATCGCAGGTATCCATGGAATCATTGCCGCCGTTATACAAAAAATAACGGATATTGTATTTACGGAAGACACTCAGAATTTTTTTATAATCAGAATCATCTGCGTCCGGGTCAGCCAGTTTATAGCGTACGCTGCCCAGCAAGGAGGAAGGTGTGCCTTGAAGCAGTTTGATCTCCTCAGGATCCTCTTGTCCGATATCATAAAAATCTTCATTCAGGATGCCGACTATTCCGTGGGGCGCTCCATAAACCTTGCCAATTATGTCCGGGTGTTTCAGTGCCTCTTCAAACACCCCCGCCGCGCTGGAGTTTATAACGGCAGTAGGTCCACCTGACTGACCAAAAATTAAATTACCTTTTAAGACTGTCATATTTTCCTCCTTAGCTTGCTTGCATGTTTCTTAAGCTGATAATTCTCTGACACTCTATCGTCTATCTTACATCATAGCTGTCCAGTCAATTTCAAGGACCTGATTATACATAAATCATATCGAAAGACGACTAAATCATACCGTAATAGAAGATTCTAAAAAATGCTTTGTTGAGTTTCCAGTAAATCATACCGTAATAGTAGATTTAAATGCATTGTTGAGTTTCCAGCCATAGACTGAAAACGTGAGCATCCAGTCGAATCAAATTGACAGCTTGAGCATCCCGTCGACAAAAACCAATCCGCTCAGAGGCGGAATGATTATCTTTTTATCTGTATTTTCCAGATTTTCTGCTATGGCTGCGATGCTGTCAGTGAGAATTATCTCGTTTTGAGAATAATCTTCTCTTGCTCTTTTCGCATACTCTTCCTGCAGAGCTCCCGGAGACAGGATTCGTTCATGGACACCGCGGTTAAGAAAGCAAAGTACTGTATTTTCTTTCTGCCTGTTACCAAATGCATCCCTTCCTTCTATAAGGAAGCGGCCAAATGCGAAAATGTCACCTGAGGCCAGCAGAGGTTCATAGAAGCCGGTGCGCAAGACAGGCATACTGCGCAGCCGGACTACCTGGCGCAGTTCTTCGGTCAGGGCAGGCTCCGGCTGATCCCAGGGAAAAGTAGAGCGGTTGAAGGGATCACTGTATCCTTCCAGAGCGCGTTCATCACCATAATAAATTGAAATGGCACCAGGATAGCAAACCTGAAAAAGGGCAGCCAGCTTCAGCAGCTGTTCACCTCTTTTCCTTTGTGCGGGATCAAGCTTTATTTGACTTTGCGTTTCACGGTCAGACGGTTCTTCCTGTCCGGCCAGCACAGTGATTGCACGCTTTGTATCGTGGCTTGAGATTAGATTAAGATTGGCATAGAACACCGGCAGCGGATAATGCTCCCGCACGATTTCTAAGTCTTGGAGCATATCTGCAGCAGCATAGTCACCGCGCAAAAATGACAATACAGCCCTGCGGAAGGGATAGCCCATAACCTGATGATGGGTCCGACCGAAGATGAAATCGCGGTAGCTGCCATAACTGTGCTTAGCACAAGCCTCCTCCCATACTTCACCCATGATGACGGCGTCTGGCTTCTCGTGCGAAACTCTGTATCTCAATGCCCGAATAAAGCTGTCCGGCAGCTCGTCTGAAACATCCAGCCGCCACCCTGAAACGCCGAGGTCAAGCCATTTCTTCAAGATTCCTTCTTCGCCGGTAATGTAGTCCTGATAGCTTAGATCTTGCTCCTTGACATTGGGCAGCTCTTCAAATCCCCACCAGGAGTCATACCTGATCTCGCCGTTGCTGATGCTCAGATCATACCAGCTGCTGTATGGTGAATACACTTTCTCTTTAATGGCCTGAACTGCTCCTGTCTCCTCGTAACGATCATAGAGATTGAAATAGCGGCTGTCCGCGCCGGTATGACTGAAAACACCGTCCAGAATAATGCGAATACCAAGTTTTTCAGCTTCCGCGCAAAGCGTCTCCATATCTTCGATATCTCCTAACATTGGATCTATCTGTTCGTAATCTCCGGTGTCATAGCGATGATTGGAGCGTGCTTTGAAGACGGGGTTCAAATAAATAACATTGACTCCGAACTCATGCAAATAGGTTAGCTTCTCAGTTATGCCCGCGAGGCTTCCTCCAAAAAAGTCACTGGCGATATACCCTGTCTCCGGTTTACCCTGGAAGTCTACCGTTTCATTCCAGTCCGAATGACAGATACGCTCAGGATAGTTACAGAGTGTCCGCATTTTCTCCGCATCAAAGTTATTGCCTCTGTTAAAACGGTCAGGAAATATCTGATAATAGACTGCGCCCGGGACCCAGGAGGGGACTTTAAGATCGCGGTCGAAAACGGTAATTTGCCAGTGGTCCCTGTACGGCTGTTGAGGATTGGGCAGCACCGGTTCATAGTTCAGCTGGTAGCCCTGATTAGATCGTCTGTCTAAGACCAGCCATCTTATCTGGTGATCTGATTCAATCTGAAAAAAATAAAAGAGCAGCGCGGGTTCGGCGGGCATGACCAGATCAATCTCATACCAGAGGCTGTCGGAATCATCTCTTTGCAAAGAGATCTCCGGATCAGCAGCATTCGTACTGGCGTCCTGTTCTGCAAAATTACTATAATTATCGTCTTCGCCGATAATTCTGGCTGTATGCAATTTCGCGGAACAAGCTAAAGATTCGTCATGCTTAGTCTTCAACATATCAATCTTGTTATGGAAAAACTTATAAAGTCCGTAACTATAACAAAGCCGCACTCGCTTAACAACTTGTCCGGCTGGTTTAATATGTATTCTGATTTTTACTTTGGCGCCTGCAGGGACAGCTCCAAATGGTTCTTTAAAGACCTCAAGTCTTGATTTATGTTCAATTATCATTGTTGGCCTGTCTTCTACTGAATTTTTATGGTTAGTCTATAACTAATGCGCAATCATTTAGCAACAAAAGCGCTCACTTATGAAAAAGCGGATATTCACACATCTATTTAAACTCTTCGTACAAAGAGACGTATTCCTGCGCGGAATGCTGCCAGGAATAATCTCCGGACATCGCTGATTCGACAAGCTTGTCCCAGGCGCCGGGATTATTCTCATATAGGTTAATGGCGTGCTTGATTGTGTACAGGAGTTCGTGTGCGTTGATATTCAGGAAACCAAAACCATTGCCGCTGCCATCGAAACGGTTATAAGGCTGAACTGTGTCTGTCAAGCCTCCGGTCTGCCGAACTACGGGGAGTGAACCATAGCGCATGGCAATCATTTGAGACAGCCCGCAGGGCTCAAACAGTGACGGCATCAGGAAGAGATCAGAAGCGGCATACAGTTTTCTCGCCTTATCCGGCTCGAAGGAGATTAAGGCGTGCATCTGGTCAGGGTGTCTGTCTGCCAGTTCACGAACGCGATACTCCAAATGGGGGTCGCCGGTACCGATGATTACTAGATGGGCCTGAGTTGTCTCCAGCAGCTCGTCGCCTATGTGCAGCAGCAGATCAATGCCTTTTTGATCAGCCAGTCTGGTTATCATTGCTAAGAGCGGTTTATCTCCTCCGGATTTAAAACCTAATTCTTTTTCCAAGGTCCTTTTACAATAAGCTTTGCCGCTTTTCCAGCTGGAAATATCATAATTTTTAGCAATGCGTTGATCCGTCGCCGGATTATAATCATCCGTATCAAGACCATTTAAAATTCCTCTTAATTTTCCTCTGTGCGCACCTAATATCCCGTTTAAGCCTTCACCGTAATAATCAGTGAGAATTTCTTTGGCGTATGTAGGGGAGACTGTAGTTACTCTGTCGCTGTATACAATACCCACTTTAAGAAAATTGGGAACACCGTCTTTGAGAACATTTGCCTCAGAGAAGAAATGGTCAGGCAGCTCCAAATAATCCTGAACCTGCTCTCTGCCATGAACTCCCTGATATTTGAGGTTGTGGATCGTTAAGACGGTTTTCAGGTTCTGATAATATTCTGACTCAGAATGATGCGCTTCAAGCAGTACAGGTATCATTGCTGTCTGCCAGTCGTTTAAATGCAAGACATCCGGGGCAAACCCCATTGGTTCACCCAGAGCCTCCAGGACAGCCCGCTGAAAGAACGAAAAGCGCTCGATGTCAAAAGAATAATCCAGATAAATGCTGTCATGACCAAAATAATATTCGTTGTCGATAAAGTAGACAGGAACATCATTAACTGTCATTTGAAATAGTCCGCTGTACATAGTGCGCCAGCCGAGTTTTATCATTGCCCAGCGCATGAATTTCAGTTCCTGACGATAATTTATTTTTATTTGTTTATAAAGCGGCATGATGACACGGGCGTCATATCCTAACTTCCTGATAGCTGAGGGCAGAGCAGCCATAACATCACCCAGGCCGCCGGTATGCGCTAACGGATTCAACTCAGAGCCGGCAAATAGAATTTTCATTCTTGCATCCTTCCTTTAGTCAGACATATGACTGCTGCTGTTTATCTCTGGTATCTCAGTTCAGTCACGTACTTATAAATTGACGAGATTATCAGCCGGTCAATCTCAATTCTCCAATAATCCGATATGGACTACGGACAATAAAGTCCAAGCTAGACTATGGCTCCTTTTTCAATGACCACGGGATAATCGGGCTGTCCTTTAAGCTCAACACCGGTGCGAATTACGCAATCCTTGTCAATTATTACGTGATCTAAGATAACCCCGTCTTGAATAACTACATCTTGAAAAATAATTGAGTTTTTGACACTGGCGTGTTTTCCCACCTGTACACTGCGGAAGAATATGCTGTTTTCAACCTCTCCCTTGATGCGGCAGCCGTCAGAAGACAGCAGGTTTTTCGCTTTGCATCCTTCCAGAAACTCAGCCGGAGCTTCATTCTTAACCTTGGTATAAATCAGCCTGTCTCTCCTGAAGAGATCATCGAGAGTCGTTTTTTCCAAAAGCTTCATGCTGGCACTGTAATAAGTTGCGACAGAGTTGATCCTGAGCGATCTTCCTCTATGTTCATACCCAACGATATTTAGATCCTTGAACATTTTAAGCAGTGTAAGCTGAGAAAATTCGTCCTGTCCTCTGGCGATCATCATTCCCAAAATGTTTAGGAACAAGTCGCGGCTTATGATAGTCAGTCCAAGGAAATTAGTAGCTTTAGCCGTATCGGGAGCGTTCAGCAACAAATCATTCATTCTGCCATTGCTGTCAAAATCCAGACTGATAACAGGTGAGCCAAATCGATCCCCGTCACGGTTATATAAAGCTGTAATATCCGCTCCTGATTCAATATGAGCCTTATAAATGTCAGTATAAGATTCATTCATGACAACATTGCTGTCGGCAATGACCACATGGGTCTGATTGCCATTTTCGACATAGTCCAGCAAGCCTGACAAATTGGAAGTAGGATCTCCTCTTCTAAGACTGGTATTCATAAAGGGCGGCAGAATAAAGAGTCTTTGCGTCATTCTGTCCAGATCCCAAGATGCACCGGTTCCCAGATGGTCCATCAGTG
>DCDV01000027.1:20140-27467 GCA_002316595.1 Mageeibacillus sp. UBA1046 | reverse complement strand
GACCTGTATTTCGACTCTGCCAGTACTCCGACAAATTTTATCCCTGAATTGACCATATTGGAGAGAATAAAATCAATAATACGGTAGCGGCCGGCAAAAGGCACGGCGGCTAACGCTCGCGGCTGCGTAAGATTACTTAAAGTAACATGATCGTGGTCAGCCAAAATTAATCCCATTGCGTCGATAACCATTTCATACCTCCGTCATCAATTCCAGTTCAGACAGCCCGATAACAATCTCGTTAAATCCGTCATCAGCGGTTGGCGCGTATACCATGGAGTTAGCAGCAAATTTAATGTCATCATTGATAATCAGGTTCTGTTCGAAGACGGTAATTCCTTCTGTGCAGACCCTTTCATCATGATAGAAATCAATTCCGCCCTCCACTTCCGGTCCGACTTGAACATTCTCTCCGATGACAGTGTTCATCCCAACGATGCAGCGGTTGAGATTACTGCCCTTCTTTACCACTACTCCCGGCATCAGGAAAGAATCCTTTACTGTCGCACCTTCTTCAATGAAGACACTGTCTGAAAGCATGGAATGGATTGCGCTGCCATAGATTACAGCTCCATCCGTCACGGATACTCTGTCCATAACTGCATCAGGTCCAATATAGTGAGAGGGGCGGATGGGATTGCGGCTGTATATACGCCAGCTGTCATCATGCAAGTTTATATCTTCGGGCCTGTCAAGCAAATCCATATTGGATTCCCAGAGCGAGTAGATGGTACCGACATCTTTCCAGTAACCGTTGAAAGTATATGCTTTCAGGCTCTGCTTGTCAGCCAGCATCGCCGAGATGATGTTCTTGCCGAAGTCGTTCTCCGACTCCTTGTCATGTTCATCGAGAATCAGATAATTCTTCAGAACCGGCCAGGAGAAACAATAAGTACCCATGGAAGCAAGATTATTCTTAGCATGCTCAGGTTTCTCATCAAATTCAATTATATTAGCTTCTTCATCTGTATTCATAATCCCGAAGCGATGTGTCTCTTCCCAGGGAACTTCAATGACTGCTATCGTTGCATCAGCGTTTGTTTCCTGATGCTGACGGATCATCTTGCTATAGTCCATCTTATAGACATGATCGCCTGACAAGATGAGTACAAAATCAGGATTAAAGCGGTCAATAAAGGAAATATTCTGGTAAATCGCATTAGCTGTGCCTTTATACCAATCGCTGCCGGTTATGCTCTGATAAGGAGGCAGGATATAGGTACCGCCGTTGTTGCGATCCAGATCCCAGGAATGACCGTTGCCGATATATCTATTCAGTTCCAGCGGCTCATATTGAGTCAGCACGCCAACCGTTTCAATTCCCGAGTTAGTGCAATTACTTAAAGGAAAGTCGATAATCCTATATCTCCCGCCGAAAGGCACCGCCGGTTTTGCCACATGTTCAGTCAGAACTCCTAAACGTGTCCCCTGGCCGCCGGCCAGAATCATGGCAACTGTTTCCTGTCTGCCCATATAATCCTCCGTTCATGTTTAATTCGTCTCTGTCCCTTAGTCCGAGCTTTCTCTTATATAAATCAAGCCGGACAGAGGGGGGAGCTTCATATCCAGCTCCCAATAGTAATTTGCTTCTTGGTTTTCTGTCTTAACAGGTGTGTTTACTTCATCTTCTTTGTCGTGTAAGATTCTTTGCCCCCGGCAATGTTCATCTCCCTCGGATTCTGCCGCAGCGCAGACAACCTTGTCAGCTTTGAGCAAGTGGCGGCCGGTATCCTCCTGGAGATAAGAGCTGCCGCCGAAGCTTTCTGAATCACTGTCCAGAACAAGCTTCCAGCTGCCTCCTCCTGGCATGATAAGTTTATAGTCAGGAAAGCTCTTCGGTGTGAAATTGAGAACGCAGAGCAGTTCTTCACTCTGTTCAGCATTACGTCTTATATAGGCGAAGACGCTGTTATTTGCGTCGTCAGCCTTGATCCAGGAGAATCCCGACCAGGATCTGTCATCTTCCCATAAGGCGGAGCTGTCCAAATAGAAATGATTAAGCTCCCTGACAAAATCCTGCATCGATTTATGATTGGGATATTTGAGCATAAACCATTCTAGCTCTTCGTAATGCCGCCATTCCGTGTAAGGAGCGAACTCATTGCCCATAAAATTCAGCTTCGCTCCCGGATGAGTATATTGATAAACATAAAGGGAGCGCAAAGAGGCGAATTGCCGCCAATAATCTCTGGGCATCCTGCCTAACAGCGTTTTCTTCCCATGAACTACTTCGTCATGCGAGAAAGGCAGGACAAAGCGTTCACTGAAGGCGTAGTAGAGGGAGAAAGTGATTTTATCATGCAAATTTCCGCGCGCATAGTAATCTGACTTCATATATTCCAGGCTGTCATTCATCCAGCCCATATTCCATTTATGGGTAAAGCCCAGACCTCCGTCTTCTACCGGTGTAGTAACGCCCCAGCAGTCGGTTGACTCTTCCGCTATCATGAGAACATCCGGCATCTTGTTTCTTATGATCCGGTTCAGCTTCCTGAGGAAGTCCATCCCCTCAACATTTTCTTCTCCGCCCTCATAGTTGAAGATTTTGCTCTCGTCCGCATGGCCGAAATTCAGAGAAATAATTGAACTGACAGCATCGATGCGCAGTCCGTCTGCATGAAACTCTTCCAGCAGCATCCAGGCAGAAGAAGTCAGAAAAGAAACAACTTCAGCGAGCCCATAGTTGAAAACCAAAGTACCCCACGAAGGGTGCTCCTTCATTCTGTCACTGGGATATTCATAAATTGGTTTACCGTCGAAGTTTGCCAGGGCGAAATCGTCGCGGGGGAAATGTGCCGGCACCCAGTCGATGATCACTCTGATCCCCGCCTGATGCAAAGTATCCACCAGATACTTAAAGTCAGCAGGAGTGCCATAACGTGAGGTGATCGCGAAGTAGCCAGTAACCTGATACCCCCAGGAGTCATCATGCGGATACTCATTAACAGGCATCAGCTCCACAGCGTTATAGCCCATCTCCTGAAGATAAGCCGCCAATTGCGGTGCTATCTCGCGATAGGTATAGACATTGTTATCGGCGTAACGTCTCCAGGAACCCAAATGACATTCATAGATATTGAGGGGAACGGCTTCTGTAGCCTCAGGGCGGCTTGACATCCAGGCTTCGTCCTGCCAGGTGTAATCATCCGGATCATATAAGATTGAAGCAGTATTCGGCCTGGTCTCGGCATGACGGGCAAAGGGATCCGCCTTGAGAATAATCCGGTCTTCTTCAGTTTTGATGGCGTATTTATAACGCTGCCATTGCTCTGCGCCGTCTATAAAACCTGTCCAGATGCCGGTGGTTCCATAAGGCTGAAGAGCATCGCTCTCCACGCTCCAATAATTGAAATCACCAACTACATTAACTGATTTTGCATTGGGAGCCCAGACAGCAAAACGATAACCCAGCTCGCCGTCGTGGCTTGTGTCGGGTTTCGCTCCAAGCATCTTATAACTCTGGTAATTCTCTCCGTTGTTAAACAGATAGGCTTGATTCATGGCTAACCCCCAAATATCCCTCGGACAAATCTTCTGCGGACCAATCTTCTCAGGATTCCCCGGACAAGTCTTCTGATAATTTTCCCGGACAACCCTCCGGAATTCCCTTGGGCAAAGTCTTCTGGGAATTCTCCCGGGACCATCCTCCGGTATTGCCCCGGAGAAGTCTTCTTAGGATATTATACCTTGACATCATCATGAATATCAAAACTTCTGTTGTCTCTGGTTATCCCTGCTATGTTCTCTGACAATTAACAGGCAACAGTCTACAATCATACTAGAATTACGTCAGTTTAACTCGGCTATGGTGACGCCGTCTCCGCCTTCACCCTGTACGCCTAAACGAAAGGATTCGACCCTTTGGTCACGGGACAGATATTCACCGACAGCTGAGCGTAATGCTCCGGTTCCCTTGCCATGCACAATCCTGACGGTGGTTAAGCCGGCCAGAACAGCGTCATCCAGAAAATTATCCAGTTCCAGCAGAGCGTCTTCGACAAGCTTACCCAGCAGCATGAGCTCTGTTCCCATCTGGTAACGTCTGCTACCGGTAATTTGGGCAACATTTTCTTTTTTTCCGGTAGCGGGGGATTTTCTCTTCTTGGTCTCACTTTTCTTTTGCGGCCAGGTGAGAGCTGTAACCGGCACAGTTACTTGCATCTGTCCGCTGCGCAAGACTACATTTCCTTTGTTGTCAGGATAACCTTCAACTGTTCCGCTTAATCCCAGAGCAGGAGCGTCATATTCTTGTCCGGGTTTAATATCTTCTGCCGAAATAGGCTGACCGGCATGTCTGACCAGACGATCCTTCTGACTTTGACCCTTGATGTGTTCCTGTGCCTGTCGGATTTGCCCGCGTGCATCGCTTACGATACGATGTCCGGCATCCTGATCGCTCTTTTCCTTCAGATCTGCCAGCAGGCGTTCGACCTCTTCCTCCGCCTGAGTATACAGTTCCGCAGCTTCAGCTTTTGCCTGATCTAAAATATGAAGGCGCTTATCTTCCAGCTTAATTTCTTCTGCGGCCAGTTTTTCTCTGACTGCCTTTGATTCCGCCTGAAGTGCATCGATCTCTTCACGCATGCGCTGAGCTTCCTGATGGCTTTTTTCGATCGAGGCAACCAGTTCCTCAAACTGTACGCCTTCGTCTGAAATCAAATCTTGAGCACGGTTTATGATGGCCGGGTCAAGTCCCAGACGCTGAGAGATGGCGAAGGCGTTGCTGACCCCCGGAACACCTATCATCAAGCGATAAGTAGGACGTAAAGTTTCGGTATCGAATTCGCAGCAGGCGTTCTCAACTTCGGGCGTATTGAGGGCATAACCTTTCAGCTCTTTGTAGTGAGTGGTTGCCACCGTCAGCGCGCCTTTACTGCGCAGATCTTCCAAAATGGAGATTGCCAGGGCGGCGCCTTCGGAGGGATCTGTCCCTGCTCCCAGCTCATCGAGCAGCACCAGGCTGCCCGGGCCAGCTATGGCGGTTATCTCGATAATCTGCTTAAGATGGGATGAGAAGGTGGACAAGCTCTGTTCAATGCTCTGTTCGTCGCCGATATCCGCCAGGACGTGACGAAATGTGGAGATTTCACTTTGATCCTGAGCCGGTATCTGCAGGCCGGCCATGGCCATCAGGGTCAGGAGGCCGCAGGTTTTCAAAGTGACCGTCTTACCACCGGTATTGGGTCCTGTTATAACCAGAGTTTTAAAAGTTGTGCCCAGCTCAAAGTCGATCGGTACAACTTCGGAGGGATCAATCAGGGGATGCCGCGCCGCCTTGAGGATGATACGCCCCTGATCATTAAGAAGAGGCGGCATTGCTTTCATGGACAGAGCCAGCCGGGCTTTGGCCTGCGCGAAATCCAGCTCGGTGAGTATCCCGGCATTTGTAATCAGAATTTCGGATTGATTGGCGACCTTTGTGCTTAGCTCCTGAAGAATCTGTTCGATTTCCTTGGCTTCTTCTGACATCAACATCCGTATCTTGTTATTCAGCTCCACTACCGCCATAGGCTCAACAAAAACCGTGCTGCCGCTGGCGGAGGTATCGTGAACCAGGCCTGGCACCTGGTTTCTATGCTCGGCTTTAACCGGGACTACATAGCGGTCACCACGCAAAGTAACAACCGCATCCTGCAAAGCGGCAGGACGGGAGCGAATTATACGATCCAGTTCTTTGCGAACATCTTCCTGAGCGCGTCTGATCTGTCGCCGGATGTTGTACAGTTCAGCAGTGGCTCTGTCACGTATTTCTTCTTCACCGGCGATACACTCGTCTATTCTGGTTTCCAGTCCTGCCAAAGGAGACAAAAGTAAGATGCGCTCGTAAACCAGACGATACTCTGAATTCTCTCCCTTGCCATAACCTTCAGGCAGAGTGCTCTTTACTCTCTGCACTGAGCGCAAAAATGCGCCAATCTTCATGAGCTCGCCCGTGCTCAGAACAGCGTCCGCTGAGGCCCGGCGCACACTTGGCTTGATATCAGAGATGCCTCCCAGAGGCAGATCACTTTTCTCCAGCAGCAGATGCACCATATCATCTGTTTCAGCCTGCGCGGCTTCAACTTTATTAAGCTCTGTTTCCGGCAGGAGCGCTGCACAGCGTTCACGCCCGGGCGCTGTCATGGCACGCTCGGTCAGTAAATCAATGATCTTATCAAATTCTAAAATCTTCAGTGTTTTCTTCTGCATTTTTATCTGGGAGTCTCTATTGCTTGCGCTTATTCTTTTGCTTCTGCTTTTCTCTTGTGCTTAGGTCCTTTTAATGAGAAGCTTTTGCGATTCTTATAGGCATAGTTGATTGTCGCTGCGACTGACAAAGTCACAGGGATGAAAAAAATCACATCTCGCAGCCAGCGCGGATCATCGGGAATCCAGAAGAGGGCGCCAAAAGCTAATACATAAAAGAAAGTCGCGGCTTTGCCGAACAAATCTGAGTAGACAACCGTATCTCGCTTTTGCAGGAGATACCAGCCGCCTACTATCATGATTGTTTCTCTGATTATCATAAAGATGGGCACCCAGACCGGGATTCTCCCAACCAGGAACATCATTACTGCGGTAGTGATCTGAAATATCTTATCGACCACCGGATCAAACAATTTGCCAAATGCTGTCACTTTATCAAAAGTGCGGGCAATCCAGCCATCAAGCAGATCGGTCAGCCAAATCAGCAAAAAAGTGATAAAGCCCTCTGTCTGATAGGTTGGCCACTGCCAGATAAACCATGCCAGCAAAGGCACAGCAGCCAGACGCAGCGCAGTGAGAATGTTTGGGACTGTCGGCTCGAATTTCAGCTTGCTTTTACTCACAAGAATACTCTTTCTCGCTAATAATTCGAAACATTCGCATTGAATTGTTGCCCTGATTTAGTCGCATCACATCTCCCTCAGAGCATTCTATCATGAAAATATAATATTTCGATAGTCTCTAAACCACGCTGATATTCTCTACTCCGAAGCGATCGGTCAAGAGAGCCAGAGTTTCTTTATCAAGCAATACACCGTGTGACAAGGGTTCCAATAATCTGGTTTCCCGCTCCAGATAAACCCGAACGCGGTTGTTGCCGGGGAAATAGGCCAAAGCACTGCGCAATGGGGCTAATGACTCTTCATCAGTCTTGCCTTGCCAGCGAATGACAAGGGTAGCATTCTCCATTGACTCGGATCTTACCGGCCTTGATTTGGAGCCCACAGGCTGGGGATAGCTTGCGCCGGGCGGAGTAGTTCCATAGTTACTTGCATCGTCCGCACCGGGAGGAGGAGTTTCGTAGCCGCCAAACCGGGTCGCATCTGCCAGCGGCGCATCGCCATACCCGGCCGCATCTGCC
>DCDV01000027.1:9729-19942 GCA_002316595.1 Mageeibacillus sp. UBA1046 | reverse complement strand
GCATCTGCCAGCGGCACGCCGCCGCAATTTTGACCTGCTTTGTGAACGGAAGGGGTGCGCTGAGCCGGGGACAGATTTTTCCTGTGTCTAAAGGAAGCTAACTCATTTCTGGTCGCCTTCGACAAATCAGATAAATCAAAAAGCTCTTCCGCTATTACTTTGATCGGCTCATCCTCGCGAACGGTAAGGCGCCCCTTTACCAGGAGGGCTTGTCCTTCATTCAAAAGCGCAGAATATTTTGCGTATACGGCAGGGAATACTATCAGTTCAAAACTGCCGGTCAGATCTTCTAGAGAAAGGAAGGCCATCAGATCGTTACGTTTTGTATATTGATTACGGCGCTTGATGACCTGGCCACCGACAATAGCATCCATCTGATCCAGGTTCTCAGGATTGATCAGAGGGAGCTCGTCATTCTCCGGCTCGCCGTAAGCCGACATTTCCTGCGCAGTAATAGTCTGAAATGATTTAAGATCCTCTGCGAATGAGTCCAGCGGATGGCCGGTAATGTAAAGGCCCAGCATTTCCTTCTCCATCGCCAGGAGAATTTCTTGATCGAATTCAGATACATTGGGATAGACAGGCTCATCATCCGGCTGTTCTTCTTCCATGCCCGGAAGCTCAAAGAGACTTATTTGTCCCAGCGATGACATTTTTCTCTGGTTTTGAAGCTGATTAGAAAAAGGCTCCAGTACGGCCAGCATTTTCGCTCTGGGAATGCCAAAGCTGTCCAAAGCTGACGATCTGATCAGGCTTTCAATCATTTTTCTATTTATGTCGTATTGACAGACCCGACGCAAGAAATCACCGAAACTTGTGAACTCGCCGTTCTCTTCCCTCTCCGCAATCAGACGGCAGATTGCAGCCTGCCCGACATTCTTCACCGCGCCTAAAGCAAAACGGATGCCGCCATGTTCGGTAGTGAAACGTGCATAGCTCTTATTGATATCCGGCGGCAGGATTTTAATGCCCATTTCTTTGGCCGCGCGCACATACTGCGCCGCCTGCTCCAGGCTGCCCAGATAGCTGTTGAGCATAGCTGCCATAAATTCCACGGGATGATAGTGTTTCAGCCAGGCAGTGTCGTAAGCGACAACAGCATAAGATGCCCCATGAGCCTTATTAAAGGCGTACCCGGCGAAGGCCATGACATCCTCGAAGATCTTCTCTGCTGTCTTTAAGGGCACTCCGTTAGCACAGGCACCGGGTACGGTATTACCGGCCTCGTCTGTGCCGCCGTGCAGGAAAAGATCTTTGTAACCGGCAATGACTTCGGGTTTCTTCTTAGACATCGCGCGGCGCACATTATCTGCCTGACCATAAGAGAAGCCGGCCAGATCGCGGACAATCTGCATGACCTGTTCCTGATATACTGTGCAGCCGTAAGTCACGTTGAGAATAGGCTCTAATAACGGATGATCATACTTGATTTTGCCGGGGTCATGGCGCGCTTCCACATAGCGGGGAATCTGTTCCATCGGTCCCGGCCTGAAAAGTGAAATGCCCGCGATAATATCTTCAAAATTATCCGGTTTCAGATCTTTCATGAAGCGTGTCATACCCGGACTCTCGAGTTGGAAGACACAGGCAGTGTCACCTGCCGCAATCATCTCGTAAATTTTAGGGTCAGCAAAGTCCAGGGCGTCGATGTCTATATCAATCCCCTTATTTTCCTTGACCATGTCTACGGTATCCTGCAATACGGTCAGAGTACGCAGGCCAAGAAAGTCAAACTTGAGCAGGCCGACTTTCTCAATATTATCTTTAGTAAATTGAACTACAATGGAATCATCATTGCGTGCCAGAGGGGCAAGCTCTGTAATAGGCTGTCCGGCGATTACCACTCCTGCCGCATGAGTAGAGGCGTGCCGCGGCATGCCTTCCAGTCTCCTGGCTAAATCGATGATGCGCCTGGTCACTTCGTTGTTTTCATAATCACGCCTCAAGTCGGGATTGATCTCCAACGCCTGTCCTAAGGTAATGTTCAGTTCTGCAGGCACCATCTTGGCAATACGATCCGCCTCAGCATAGGGCACATCGATCGCTCTGGCGACATTTCTGATGGCGGCCCTGGCTGCCAGAGTTCCGAAAGTAATAACCTGGCTGACATGATCTTCACCATACTTCTTTGTCACATATTTGATAACTTCACCGCGGCGCTCATAGCAGAAGTCTATGTCAAAGTCAGGCATGCTGACGCGCTCAATATTGAGGAAACGCTCAAAAAGCAAACCGTATTTCAGGGGATCAATATTGGTGATGCGCAAGGCATAGGCAGCCAGAGAGGCTGCCCCGGAGCCGCGGCCAGGGCCAACCATTATGCCATTTTCTCTGGCATAGCGGATAAAGTCCCAGACGATCAGATAATAATCAGCAAAACCCATCTCGATTATGACTTCCAGCTCGAGTTCCAGACGTTGCCAGTATTCTTTCTCGGTAATGCCTTCGGCTTTGGTTTTGAGCCGTTCCTCTAAGCCCTCAGCACAAAGCTGCCTCAAATAAACAGCAGCCGGCTCACCTTCAGGTGTCTCAAAATGCGGCAGAGACAGATGGCCAAAATCCAGTTCCACATTGCAGCGGTCGGCTATCTTGCCGGTATTGGCAATTGCTTCCGGGTGATCTTCAAAAGCCGCAGCCATTTCTTCCGAAGACTTGACATAAAAAGTATCGGAATGCATGCGCATACGGTCCGGGTCGCTCATAGTCTTGCCTGTCTGGATACAAAGCAAAACTTCATGACTGAAGGCGTCATCCTGATACATATAGTGACAGTCGTTAGTTGCCGCCAGAGGAATTCCGGTGTTTTCACTGATCTCAGCCAGAGCTTTGTTAACAACCTTCTGATCGGGGATATTGTTTTCCTGCATTTCCAGAAAGAAATTTCCTTGGCCGAAGATCTGTTCATAGCGTTGAGCAGCTTTTACCGCATCTTCATGCTGACCTTGCAGGATTAACTGAGGAACTTCTCCTGAAAGGCAGGCGGACAAGGCGATCAGCCCTTCACTATGCGATAACAGGAGATTGTGGTCTACCCGCGGCCGATAATAGAACCCATTCACAAATGACTCGGATACCAGCCACATGAGATTGCGGTAGCCGGCCATGTTCTCCGCCAGAAGAATCAGATGCCAGGGATCTCTGTCCAGAGAGCCCTCTTTATCGGTATAGCTGCGGGGAGCTACATAGACTTCGCAGCCTATGATCGGCTTAAGACCCTCCTTTTTCATGGCGCGATAAAAGTCAATCACACCATACATAGCACCGTGATCGGTACAAGCGCAAGCTGTCATGCCCAGCTCTTTCAGACGCTTAGGAAGCTCTGACAGTCTGATTGCTCCATCCAGGAGACTGTATTCAGTATGCAGATGAAGATGCGTAAATGACATTATTCAACCCGGCTCAATCTAAAAGGCTGTTGATATAAGCCAGAGTCTGTTGCTTTACATCTTTAAGTCTTTGTTCACAGATGTCCTTGTCCTGGTCATAGATACCGTAATATACCTTGATCTTTGGTTCCGTTCCCGAGGGTCTGACGCACATCCAGTCCATTCCTGACGGCCCTTCCAGCTCGTACATTATTACATTGCTACCCTGCAGAGGAGCTTTTATCTCTTCCCCGCTGCGAAGAACAAGACCAGTGCCTGACTCATAATCCAGAACCTCTCTTACAGCAGCTCCCGGGATGCCTTTGGCCTTATCCCGGCGCAAGGTATCCATAGCAGCGGCAATCTTCTCCAGACCTGCTTTGCCCTCACGGTAGATTGAGACAGTCGCCTCGGCATGGTTGCCGTAACGCTCATAAAGTGAGTCAAGCCTGTCACTGAGGGTTTCGTCGTCGACAGCTGCAGCAGCGGCCATCTCAGCCAGAAGCATGCAGGCGACGACAGCGTCCTTATCCCTTACCTTGTTACCCGCCAGATAACCAAAACTCTCTTCAAAGCCGAATTGGAATTCTCCCAGTCCGGTATCAGCGTACTCGGCTATGACCTCCGCAATATATTTAAATCCTGTAAAAGTAACATGCAAATCAGCTTCATAATGTCGGGCTATTGTACGGGTAAGTCTGGAGGAGACAATCGTTGTCACACAGAAAGCATTCTCCGGCAGAACCCCTGCGGCTGACTTGGCGCCCAGAATATAGTCCATCAGCAAAAGACCGATCTCATTGCCCGTCAAGATCTTGTAATCGCCGTTCTTGAGACGCACAACCACACCCGTGCGGTCGGCATCAGGATCTGTTGCCAAAACCAGGCTGGCTTCGATCGAACGTGCCAGATCAACTGCCATCTGCATAGTCTCAGGCAATTCCGGGTTCGGCAGCTCTACAGTCGGGAAGTTGCCGTCGGGCAGTTCCTGCTCCAGCACAACGCTGACATTGGAGAAGCCCAGCCTCTCCAGCTGACGGCGTACAGGTTTATTTCCTGAACCGTGCAAGGGTGTATAGACTATAGGCAGATGCTTAGACTTCCCCACAGCGCCGCGATCAAGAGACAAGGTCATGAGGTAGTCACTGTAAGCCTGATCAATGTCCTCGCCCATCCAGTTAAAGAGATCAGAAGCTGCTGCTTTTGTACATTCAAGCGCATCTGACACTGTTGACGGCAGATCAGTAATGTTCTTCATTTCCGCAGCCACGGCGTCTGCCTCATCAGGCGGCAATTGTCCGCCGTCTGCGCCATAAACCTTAAATCCGTTATAAATAGCCGGATTATGGCTGGCGGTGATCATGATTCCGCCGGCACATTCAAAATGTCTGATTGCAAATGACAGAATCGGTACCGGTCTCAACTCAGTGGAAAAATACACTTTGATACCATGCCTGACGAAGATGCCGGCAGCGAGTTCCGCGAATTCACGGGAAAAGTCTCTGCAGTCGTAGGAGATTGCTATTCCCCTGGACTTCCCGTCTTTCTGGTCCGCAATTTCACGTGCGTAAGCAGTAGCAGCACGTCCTACTGTATAGAAATTCATCCGATTCGTGCCTGCACCCAGAATACCTCTGAGACCGGCAGTCCCGAACTTTAAATCCTGATAGAACCTCTCTTCTATTTCGGTTTTATCGTCTTGAATAGCAAGAAGTTCTGCTCTCGTATCCGGTGAAAACCGGGGATCATCCAGCCATGAAAGATATGCTGTTTCTGCGCGTGTCATCGTTGTACCCCCGAAAATTTATATTATTTCTATTCTTTACCGTTCTTTACCGTTTACCGCATAAAATGCGGTTAGATTTCATATATTTATTATAGCATTCAGGCAGACATTAAGCCCGGCAACATCACAGCAATACCTGCAGTCTCTCAGCTTGCCCGATTGTTAGCGTCCGGCTCTCTCAGAGCGCCGCTCCGATAATTCTCCCCGTACCAGTATCAGGACATCCCTGATCTCAGCGGCTTCTTCAAAGGCAAGTTGTTTAGAGGCGGCCTTCATATCCCGATCAAGTCTGACTGCCATCTTTTCCAGCTGCGTGATGCTAAGCGTTGACAGCCTCAGATTAGCTATGTCATCACCGTCAACAAACAGATCTTCCGCTTTGTCAATCACTCCGTCGTCCACCATCTCTGTCATAGTGTCAATCAACTGATGAACTTCCTTCTTGATTGTCCGGGGTGTAATGTTATGTTCCTTATTAAACTCATCCTGAATTTGGCGGCGGCGATTTGTTTCTTCTATCGCCTGCTGCATCGACTTGGTAATCTCATCCGCATACAAAATAACGCGCCCGTTCACATTACGCGCTGCTCTGCCGATAATTTGCACCAGAGAAGTTGTCGAGCGCAAAAATCCTTCCTTATCCGCATCCAAAATAGCTATCAGGGAGACCTCGGGCAGATCAAGGCCTTCGCGCAAAAGATTAATCCCGACCAGGACATCGTATTTGCCTTCCCGCAGCTCTTTGAGGATCTTGAGTCTTTCTACCGTGACAATGTCCGAATGCAGATAAGCTACATTAATTCCTTCTTCGCGCAAGAAATCACTAAGATCTTCAGCCATGCGTTTTGTCAGAGTGAGGATCAATGTCCGTTCCTTGCGCTCCGTGTTGGCCGCTATCTCGGTCAGAAGGTCATCAATCTGCGATTCGACCGGTCTGATATAGATCTTGGGATCAAGCAGTCCCGTCGGACGGATAACCTGTGCCACCACCTGAACAGCGTGCTCTGCTTCATATTTTGAAGGCGTGGCGGAAACAAATATCGTCTGTCCCATTCTCTCCTCAAACTCACTGAAGTTCAGCGGCCTGTTATCAAAAGCCGAAGGCAGTCTAAAGCCGTAATCGACCAGTGATTCCTTCCGTGAGCGGTCACCGTTGTACATCGCTCCTATCTGCGGAACAGTCACATGCGACTCGTCTATGAATAATAAATAGTCTTCAGGAAAGAAATCAATCAGCGTATAAGGCGGTTCACCGGGCTCTCTTTCCGTCATATGCCGGGAATAATTCTCAATTCCTTTACAAAAACCTGTCTCCCTAAGCATCTCCATGTCGTAAAGAGTACGCTGTTCCAGTCGATAGGCTTCCAGTAATTTGCCCTCAGCCCGAAGCTCAGCCAGCCTCTCGACAAGCTCTGCGCCGATATTCAGAATCGCTTTCTCCATCCGTTTGGCAGTCGTCGCATAATGCGAGGCAGGAAAGATGGAAGCATATGTTCTGGCAGTCAGACTGCGGCCGGTTATAGCGTCGATTTCACGGATTTCCTCAATCTCGTCACCAAAAAAGCTGACTCGCGTAATTACATTAGCCGAAGAGGAAGGATAAATATCAACAATATCACCGCGCACGCGAAATGTGCCCCGCTTCACTTCATAATCGTTGCGGGTATATTGAATCGCCACCAGCTCCCGGATCACTTCGTCCCGTTCTTTGTGCATCCCCGGTCTGAGGCTTACCATCAGCTGCTGATAATCTGTTGGGTCTCCTATTCCATATATACATGATACGGAGGCGACTACAATTACGTCCCGGCGCTCCATCAGCGATGAAGTCGCGGAGTGGCGTAAAAGATCAATTTCTTCGTTAATAGCGGAATCCTTCTCGATATATACATCCCGGGATGGTATATAGGCTTCAGGCTGATAGTAGTCGTAATAGCTGACAAAATATTCTACAGCATTCTCAGGAAACAAGGCCATGAATTCTGCGCAGAGCTGCCCTGCCAGGGTTTTATTATGGGCGATTACCAGAGCCGGCCTTTGCGTCTCCTCGATCACTTTGGCCATGGTAAATGTCTTGCCCGAGCCGGTGACTCCCAGCAGCGTTTGCGCATCGTAGCCCCGTTCCAGCCCCGTGACCAGACTCTTAATAGCCTCGGGCTGGTCGCCCTGAGGTGTCATTTCCGTATGCAGTCTAAAGGGATTTTTATGTTTTGTCTCGGGCAATGAAACCCGTCGTCTTGTCATGTTGTAATGTCCTCTTGTTAATTGGATTTTTGTCATTGTTTGCAGATTTTCAACGGTAACTGATCAGGTTGCAAGCACGCGCGACTATGGCCTAACAGCAGCTATGACTTTTTCAGCAGCGTTTTGTTTTGCGCCGTGTCGAATTATGGACCACTTAATTATACTTTGGTATGTTCAGGCTTTTCACAACGGATCACGCATCCAGATCAGGAAGCAGTTTCAGCTCCGACAGCTTTCTGCGCGCAGCTCCTACATCCTCCCACAAATCATTTTTGCGTCGGGGATCTCTCAAAATATAGGCCGGATGGAAAGCAGGCATGATCCAGAATCCGGACTTCTCTATCCATTTTCCCCTCACCTTGGTTATGCCGGTGGTATCGTGGGTGAAATACTTATAAGCCGTAGCGCCCATCAAAAGAATCACTCGCGGTTTAACCAGATTGAACTGTCTGGTCAGCAAAGGCCGGCACTTCTCGACTTCCTCCGGCTTGGGGGCTCTGTTTTCCGGCGGACGGCACTTAACAATATTGCAGATATGAAAGTTTTCTTCTCTGATGTCCCAGGCCGTGAGAAGCTGGTCCAGCACCTGGCCTGATCTGCCTACAAAGGGCCTGCCCTGCATATCCTCTTCAGCCCCGGGACCTTCACCGATAATCATCAAGGGCGCTCTGATATTGCCGCGCCAGACTACGACATTGTTTCTTTCGACCGCCAGCTCGCAGCTGCTGCAGCTTTCACATTGCGAAACAAACTGCCGGAAGAGTTCATCAGCCTCATACTGCTGAGCGGATGATGGTTTCTTTGACTCAAGCTGCTGTCCTAACAAATCAGCGCCTTCGCCGCTAATATCTGTTTTTGCTCTTAATCTTTCTGCCATTTGAGCTCTTCCTTATTATCGTCGAATTTTTTACGTTTGGCCTTTATTTCTTCGATATCTACGGCAAATACTTTGGTTGTCGAATAGGCGGAATCTAATGCAAGCTCAAAAAACTCCATCATGTCAGGGACATACTTGGCGCAGACTGCCTCCAGGGCGAGAGAATACTCAGAATCTCTGTCCTCATTTACTTCCACAATTCTAATCGTACCCGTGACGATGGCAGACGAATATTCCGTAGTGAATACTTTGCTGGTAACAAAGCTTGTGCCCTTCCCGCCTTCCAGTAAGTCTCTGGCTTCCTGCGGCTCGTAAAGCCCCGGAACAGCCGCCTTGGCAACAAAAACAATCCTGACCGGAGTACCGTCTTTGAGCAGGTCAACTTTTGTTCCTGCCCGGGCGGAATGAAAATACAATGTCTGCCCCCGGCGTACCAAAGACAAAGGCACTGCATAAGGGCGATCACTTGCAGGGTCTGCTGCTGCCAGCACACCGTATTCGGCCTGGTCAATAACCTGCAATCCGAATTCTGCAGACATTTCACGATCTTTACGACGCATAAGATTCTCCTGTCTGATTAATCAATGTATAAATCTCTTGTTCAAGAAATTTTATCTCCGTCCTTGACTGCGAATTCCGGCACCAGAAGAACAATGCCCTGTTCAGATTCCGAGCCGAGGATACGCACTTCGCTTTTAACTGATCCGATGTAGATGGGGATCAGATTAATGACGCATACTACTTGTTTGCCAATCAGATCATCTGGTTCATAGACATCGGTGATCTGGGCGGAAGATTTCTTCACGCCAATCTCCGGACCAAAATCAATTTCCAAAACATAGGCAGCGTTCCTGGACCTTTTATTCGGTTTTGCGCCCCTTATAGTGCCTATTCTTACGTCAACTTTGTCAAAATCTTCCATATTGATCTGCATGCAAACTGTCCTTTCCTAAGCTTTTTCATATAGCTCTTTACTCTGTATTATGATCATTGTTCTCTTGTAATATTCTGCTTCCTATCATTGTACGAATTCCGTACCTTTTATTGTAGGCATTATTCTGTCTCAAAGCAAAAGAGTAATGTAGGCAAATAATTTATTCTATACTAAAATCAATATACGAAGGCGTAAATAATGACTCCGGCACTCTCGTCACGGGCTCTGTTGCATCCATAGTTCTTGTGGGCTTAGGCCGGTATCTGATTACAGTCAGGTACGGAGTTTTGAAGATAGATAGTGAGGTGGCTATGAAACCAGAAGTCTCAGTAGTAGTTCCGGTTTATAACGAAGAAGAAGTCCTGCCAATCACACACCGGCGTCTGACTGATGTCTTGTCAGGTCTGGAGCTTCCCTATGAAATTATTTATGTTGACGACGGCAGCACAGACAGTTCAGCCGCGATCATCAGACCATGGTGCTCTGCCGACGGCAAGGTTAAACTGCTAAGTTTTTCCAGAAACTTCGGTCATCAGACTGCCATAACCTGCGGCATGGATCATGCTGCGGGAGATGCGATCGTCATTATTGATGCGGACTTGCAGGATCCTCCGGAGCTGATCCCGGACATGATCGCAAAATGGCGGGAAGGTTTCGAAGTCGTCTACGCCAAAAGAAGTAAACGCTCCGGCGAGACCGGCTTCAAGAAAATGTCGGCCGGACTCTATTATCGCTTTTTACATAAACTCTCCGACGTTGACATCCCCACCGATGTCGGTGATTTTCGCCTGATTGATAAAACCGTGCGCGACGCTCTGTTTCAGATGCCGGAACATAATCGTTATGTCAGAGGACTTATTTCCTGGCTGGGCTACCGGCAGACCTTTATTGAATATGAACGGGATGCGCGCCAGGCCGGCAAGACAAAGTATCCTCTCAGAAAAATGATAAATCTCGCCGGAGACGGAATTACTTCCTTTTCCTATAAGCCGCTGAAAATCAGTATC
>DCDV01000027.1:3217-9558 GCA_002316595.1 Mageeibacillus sp. UBA1046 | reverse complement strand
AGTATCTACATCGGAGTGATTCTGTCGGCGGCCAGCTTCCTCTTCCTGCTTTTCATCTTCATATCCCGCCTGTTTGACCTTGTGGACATGGAGCCGGGGTACGCCTCTATGATGTGCGTCATGCTCTTTTTCTTCGGCATCGTGTTAATCATGCTGGGAGTGACCGGTGAGTATATCGGCAGGATATTTGAAGAAGTAAAGAGCCGGCCGCTTTATCTGGTTTACAGGGAGGACGGCGTCTTCTATGAGAGCGGGCGCAAAGGCACCATGCCGGGGCTGGCACGAGAAGTGCAGAGGCCTGATCTTGCTGACCGCGATACTTCAGACAAGGACAGCTATTTCTTTTGAGGTCCATCGTTTTGGGCATTTTCTTTTGCCAGATCCAATAAACCCAGCGCTGTCTGCCTGGTAATATAACTTATCAATCCCAGGCTTAGAATCTGCAGGGCTAATTCCCCGGTGTCATCAACATCCTTAGGCAGCAACGCCATGATATCTTCCTTTTCCCGCTCGAGGATTTCTGACATTCTCTCATAACGCCATCGAGGATCACCTTCAGCTGCCAAAAGCTTCAGCAGATCCCCAATATCCAGGATGGGCATTACTTCCTTCAGGTAGACAAGAACAGTCAGGTCAACCAGATGATCTCTGGTATATCTTTTCCCTTGTGTTCTGGGGAGCACGCCCTGCTTTGTGTAGTTGTTTATCATAGAAGGCGTAAGTGCCGCCCTATGACTTTCTCCCTCAGTTTGCTGAGACATCAGACTGATAACCTGATCCATATAGAGATCAATATTCGGCAGTTGTTCATAAGGAATCAATTTACGCTCCGCCAGATTTTCTCGCGAATTCTCAAGAGTCAGGCCCTTTATTTGTTCATCCGGCTCCGTTTTCTTTTCTTTGTCATTGCTGCCATCTTTCTTTGCCATAAATCTTCCTCCCTGTACGTTTTGTCTGTTTAACATTATTAAGCATTAGCGCCTTTAAGACAAACAAATTAAACCCTTAAAGTTTTAACAATTTCGCCTTGACATTATCATAATTGGATTATATGGTATCGATAACTACATTTCTATTAAATGTACTGTGAGGAGAGTATTGAGATGACAGGAACACTGACAATGAATGGATCAAGTCTTAAAGATGAGGCTTTGCTGGTTCTGGGCGATTCAATCTCCAAGGGGATAGTTCTCGATCCAATTAAAAGACGTTACTGCCAGCTTAAAGACAGCTTTGTGGAAAAGCTGAGCAAAGATTCCCATATCTCAGTACTTAACCTGTCTGTCTTTGGAGCGACTATAATTAAAGGTCTTAATCAGGTAAAACGCTATAGTGACCTTCTGACTGCCGGAGGCATGGCCGTACTTCAATTCGGCGGCAATGATTGTGACTTTGATTGGGCGGCTATCAGTCTTGATCCCGGGAAGGAGCATCTGCCGCAGGTTCCTCTGGCAGATTTCGTGTCGCACTACGAGCAATTGATAGATATTTTGCAGCAGCTCAATTATCAGCCGGTCCTGATGAATCTTCCGCCCTTAATCCACGAGCGTTATTTCGCCTCCCTGTCGCGCGGACTGGATGCTGCGGTGATACTCAAATGGCTGGGCTCCACAACAGAAACAATTTATCTGTGGCACAAATCATATAGTGACGCTGTTGAGGAAATTGCCGGCAAAAGAGGCCTCCCCTTAATTGATATCCGCAGCGCTTTTCTGCAACAGTCAGAAGTAAGTGACTTTATGTGTGAGGATGGAATCCACCCCAATGCCAAAGGACATAAACTGATCTCTGAGGTATTAGAATCATATAAAGGAAAAATCCAGAGCTCTCTGGCCTGATTTTTTAGCGCCTTCGTCCCTGCCAATAATTGACAGCTGCAAAAGTGTAATGCTAGAATGCTTTTGCTGTGTTTGCCACTGTTCAACATGAGTAGTGCAGCTTAAGCCTGATTGGAGAGTTGTCCGAGCTGGCCGAAGGAGCACGATTGGAAATCGTGTATACCCCAGAAGGGTATCAAGAGTTCAAATCTCTTACTCTCCGCCACAAAGGCAGTCAGTCAATGAATAAATTGACTGACTGCCTTTTAATTTCATAAAGGCCAAATCTGATCGAAAAAAAGTTTTTGTCATGGAGCTCACTAAGGAATATAATTTGCCTAAATTCGAGGTGATTCGGAGGAGTGCCGCCTGAATTAATATTTATCTTCCTATACCAGTACTTTCCATAATTAGGTTATCAAAATATTGCAAATTGCCTATTGCAAACTTATCTGCGCCAATTCTGAAACACGACAAACCTTCGGGGTATATAAAGAGAGATGGCTTACACAGGAAGAATTATCCGGAAATTAATTAAACCCAAAGCTCTAAGTGTTTTAGCGGCAGTTGTAATATTGCCAGGCTTAATTTTCCTGTTTCAACATACAGGTTCAACCAGGATTCTATCTGTGAATTTTAACACCGATGGGGGAAGCAATATTGCGCCTCGGATGGTTACTAGCGGCGAGGCGGTTGTTCGGCCGGGAGATCCGGTAAAAGATGGGTATGAATTTCTTTATTGGGAACTGAGGGATGAAGAGTATGACTTCTCAGCCGAAGTCACAGAAGACATAACACTTAAGGCAATTTACGGTCAGGATGATCGATATGAAATAAAGCTCGATTTTGGCGATCATGTCAAAACTTTCCCTGTTGCAGATGGAATTTTTGAAAAGCCTCTTGATCCGGCAAGAGACGGATATGAGTTTGTTTATTGGGAGCTGGACGGTAAGGAATTTGATTTTTCCATGCCTGTTTCAAGCGATTTAACATTAGTAGCTAAATGGGAAGCAAATGACACCGGTAATGAGGCTTATGAACCAAAAACCAATCCCGTAGTGACTACAAAAATTGAAACCGAGACTTCCATAATTGAGCACAAAACAGTGAGACAAAATGATAGTGCTCTTGAAAAAGGCAAGGAAATCGTCAAAAAAAAGGGACAAAATGGAGAAATGACGATTATTTTTGCGGTTACATACACAGACGGTAAAGAAACAAGTCGAACAGAAACATCTCGAATCACTAATAAGCAGCCGGTTGATGAGATTATTTTGTCAGGAACAAAAAAAGCTTCTGGAAAACAAATTGAGATTGAAGTTATCAGTATAAAGACTGAAGCCAGGACTTCTGTAATTGCCTACAAAACGGTGCGACAGAATGACAGTACATTAGAAAAAGGTAAGACAGCTGTCAGACAAAAGGGACAAAGTGGAGAAATAACGATTACTTACACGGTTACATACACAGACGGTAAAGAGACTGGCAGAACAGAAGTTTCGCGAACAATTAATAAACAACCGGTTGATGAAGTTATTTTAGTAGGAACTAAAGAAGCAGTCACAGAACAAGTTGATATGACTGCGCCAATCATTACCTTGCTCGGCAATGCAACTGAGTACGTAGCTAACGGAGCCGTTTATACTGATGCTGGAGCAACAGCTGCAGACAACGTGGACGGTGTAATTACCGCCAGAATAGTCGTTGCCGGTGATCCGGTAAATACTGCCAAAGCCGGAACCTATATGGTTACTTACAATGTAAGTGACGCAGCAGGCAATAAAGCAGCAGAGGCAACCAGAACAGTCATCGTAGCGGAAGCGATTAAAGTAGACCGGATCACCGTAACTCCTGCAATCTTACACAAGACTGATGATTTTCCCGCAACTATAGAGGCAACAATATTTCCTGAAAATGCAACAAACAAAAATATTGTCTGGTCATCAAGCGAACCCTCCGTTGTAACTGTAAAAGACGGTGAGGCAGAATTAGGAGATGTCATATTTCGGGGGGTTGTGATCATCACAGCAACCACGGTAGACGGCAGCAAGACTGCGAATACTGCAGTATGCTTTTTATCGATCGCAGAAACACGTGCTTTTTGGCAGTTTAACGAGATCTATGGAAGAGATGAATATGAGATATTGGATCTGACGATAGAAGAAAATTTGCGAGAAATGGAAAGCAGGTTCTTCTCAAAACTTTTTGATACAATGACTTTAAACTTGCCTAACGTTAAAGGGAAAGATATTTTTCTGGAAAAATATATGTCTTTTAGAGACAAGATAAAAATTGCCAGAGCAGCTTTCAATGATTTACAAATTGCACGCGCACAAGAGTCTATCTCCGGAGCAGTATATTCAATGACAGAGGAAACAGCAACAGATGAAGCAACAATTAAATCAACGATAGAAAGCACAATAGCGCGTGAGATCTCTACAATTTCTATATACGATGAAATAACGGCAACAGTAAACAAAATCGACTATACGCCGGCAGTTCCCGGGGATAAGATAAATCCTGCCGGAATAAACGGTACTTATACTTTTACAGTAGATTTGGCAAATAGTACAGCAGCAACTACAACGTCAAACCTGACGATGACAATATTAGCTGCACCGTATGCAGATCATTCTTAACTCGAATGGCTGTGGGATGCCCGGAGACAAAAGCTTCCTGGCAGCGACTGCAAGCAGGGACGCCGCATATAAATCTGCAAGAAGATGATTATTGGATCCCTTTTAATAAGATCTCAAAATGCTCGCGCGCCTGCATCTTCAAATCAAACTCCGGATACCTGATACACCATTCATAGATCAGTCCGCGCATAGCCAGGATAAGATGATTCGCCAGTTCCTCTGACGACAGATCTGTTGAAAACTCATTTCTGTTCTTCCCTCTTTCAAAAACATCTGTCAATGTCTTGTACAGCAGCCGCTGATAATTTGTCGCCGCACTGGATTTCGAAATATTCGTCAACTGCGCCCTGTAGAGAGTTTTCATTTTCTCGGCCCCGACTGTATCGATCATCACAGCCATGATTTTATCTGTGAGCTGCATGAGAATATCCGCTGCCGGCAGATCGGGAGACAAGGTGTCCACAAAGGCCTGGTAGTCCAGGTCTACCCTCTCAACATAGTCTGAAATCAAGGATATCAGCAGATCGTCTTTTGATTCAAAATGCACATAAAAGGTGCCCTTGGAGAACCCTGCCTGCCTGACAATTCTATCCACGCTGACATCATCAAAATCATGTTTTGTAAACAGCGCTTCCGCTGCTGTGTACAAGCGTCTCTTAGTATCCTGAGCTCTGTCTTTTCTCGAGATAAATTTTTTACTCAAAGGCACTCTCTTCTGTTGTAACGAGCCACGGTTTTTGTTATGATGACTCCAGTCACTGACCACAGTCATTATACCATAATTAGAGTTATAATGTGTCGAAGGCGCTCATCCTCAAGAACGCAGCGCCAAGATTTGAGCCGCAGGTACGGATAACATTTAGCACATTTATCTGTGCCTCCCTGCCACACCGAATTATAGCGAAACGGACGAAAGGCGAAATTATCATGAAGGCTAAACTGCTTGTTGGCTTTTTGCTGACGATGACCTTATTTTTCATACTTATGCCGACAACGGTATCGGCAGCTGCCGGCTATGAATATCGTGATGAAAACGGCCAACTCCAATCAACAGGAGACGCAGCCGTTTCATCCATGACCGCCGATACAGCCGCCCTGAGCAACGGCTGGTACATAGTCGACAGCAATATTTCCCAATATGGAACCATTGCTGTAAGCGGCAGCGTAAACCTCATTCTTGCAGACGGATATGAACTGTCAGTTACAGGCAGCAGTGGCAGCGCAGGAATTCTCGTATTAGAGGGAAACTCTCTGACCATCTACGGTCAGAGTGCAGGTACAGGGAAACTGACAGTCACAGGCGGAGAGAACGGTGCCGGCATTGGCGGCAGGGATTGGCAGCTCGCCGGTACAATAAGTATAAATGGGGGCATTATTGATGCAACAGGGGGGCAGTATGGAGCCGGTATTGGCGGAGGACGCAGTCACAATGGCGGTACTACCACGATAAACGGAGGGAATGTTACTGCAAGAGGCGGGCAGGACGGCGCAGGGATCGGCGGAGGGTCAAACGAAACTTCCTATCCGACGCTAGAACGTGGCAGTGGCGGAACTATAAACATAAAAGGCGGTAATGTCACAGCCATCGGCAACGGCGGCGGGGCAGGAATTGGCGGCGGACGACGCGGGCTGGGAGGAAATATTTCCATATCCGCAGGGAATGTCGAAGCGACAAGCGGAGACGTGACGTCAGCTACTGGGGGAGCGGGTATTGGCGGCGGCGCCGGTAAAGGTGCCAATAATATAAATATATCAGGCGGGACAGTTGTTGCCCGTGCTCTTGATTTGGGCGCGGCTGTCGGCGGCGGAAGCAACGGCGCCGGAGGTGTCATAAATATTAGCGGTGCCACGGTTACTGCCACAGCCGGGAATGCCGGTCAGGGTC
>DCDV01000027.1:0-3054 GCA_002316595.1 Mageeibacillus sp. UBA1046 | reverse complement strand
CCATTCATGCCCGGGCCGAATATGGTGGAGCAGGGATCGGCGGGGGCTTCGGCGGCAGCAGCGGAATCATAAATATTGATGGAGGTCACATCACTTCGTACGGCGGCCAATGGGGTGCGGGAATCGGCGGCGGGGGCGGCGCCTCCTGTGATGCCATTACAATAACTGACGGTATTGTTAATGCCGTAGGTGACTATAATGCAAATCCACATTCCGGCGGAGCAGGGATCGGGTCGGGCGGGGCAAACGCCGACGGCTCACAAAAAGCCGGTATCATCAAAATATCCGGCGGCAAAATCTCTGCCAAAGGCGGAAGTTTAACTACAGAATATGCTCGAGACATCGGTCGAGGCCGTAATAGCATTAACGGAGAAGTTATTATCATCGATGCAGCAATCATCACGCTCTGCGGACAAGGGGTGGAGGGATCCGGACTGTCACTTGGAACCTGCGTTATCAAAGGCAATGGAGCAGCAGAACATACGGGGGTATATGAAGGCGGCAACAGGATCGATACAGTCATTATTGATCTGGAAGATAAGGCTCTCTCGAGCGGCTCAGGCTATACAATCAGCGAAGGTACAGTAGTTCTGGGTAACGGCACATTCGCCTTGGTCGGGGACAGCGGCGAGACCGGCCGGAGCGTCAGGATTGCCGAAGCAAGCAATACAAATGTGATTATGTTTACCGCGGGCATTGCCCCGGCTAACGGTCCCGCAATTGATATGACCGGCGCAAATGTCGACCTGCACCTGATTGCAAACAGTTCACTGTCGGGCGGCACTGATTCTGCCGGCATTCAAGCTCCTTCAGGATCACACCTTACCATCCATGGCTCCGGCAGCCTCACCTCAACCGGAGGTAATAACGGGGCCGGCATCGGCGGCGGCGCCGGCAAGTCAGGCGGAAGCATCTCAATTAACGGCGGCACTGTGAATGCTGTCGGAAATGGAGGAGGTGCGGGGGTTGGCGGCGGTAAAGACAGCGATGGCGGGACTGTTTCGGTAGACGGGGAGAACACAGTATTAACAGCTACAGGCGGAGGCAATCTTACAAACGGCGATTTTGGCTTTGATATCGGATCCGGAAACAGGCAGACTGCTCTGGGTACTTTAGAATTAACTAATGGTGCAACTATCAATCTGACTCGAAACGGCACAGACTCTCTTAAGCTTTATATCAGAGGAACCGTAAGTGGTGCCGGGGCTGCACTGGATGCCGGACAATACTTGGATACTAAAAAGGTTTTAACTTGCACCGGAATTGAAATTTCACCTGCCTCCGGCGTAAAGTCCTTTGATCAGGTTACGTTGAGCGCGAATTTTAACGGCCTGTCAACGTACAGACCACAGGGCCAGATAGTCTTTAAATCCAATGACTTGGAAATCGGACAGGTTCCTTTGTACTGGGACGGAGGAAGCGCCAATGCAAAGGCAATTTTAAGCAACTGGACTGTAAGTGGAAGCACCCATCTGCTGACGGCTGAATATGTTCAAAACCCAGAGTCAGACAGCTATTATATGTTCGAAAAAGGAAGCCTCACGTTCGAAGCAGCACAGATTGAGCAGGACAGACTTTACATAGGCGGGATACCGGACTATGTTACTTATGTTGACGAACCTTTTAGGCTCTCCGTCAGCGGTGGCAGTGGTACAGGAAGCATACGCTATTCAGTAACAGACGGCAACGCCATTTCAATAGATTCTTCGACCGGTCTGGTCTCGATAGTTAAAGCGGGACAGGCAACCATCACGGTGACCAATTCCGGAGACCGAAACTATAAGCCCATAAGCACTCATGTCACTGTTACTGTCCACAAAGGTGTACCTCCGACTGTCAAATCCCCTTCTGCTGCAGCACTGACTTACGGACAAACTCTAAATGCCTCCGCATTGACAGGCGGCAGCGGCGACGGAACTTTTAGATGGGAAAATCCTGATGCCCGGCCTACAGTAAAAAACAACGGCTATGAAGTCATATTTGTTCCCCGCGATGCCGATAACTACGACTATTCAGGTATTGTCTTTAAACAGACTATTAATATCTCCGTCAACAAGGCTGTCCCTAATGTCAATTTCCCTTTTGCCGGCGATATCACATACGGAATGACACTATCTGATTCAGTACTGAGTTTCGGATACGGAGACGGCAACTTTGCCTGGGAAAGTCCGGATACGGTGCCAACCGTTTATAATCGCGGCTATAACATGCGGTTCACACCCCATGATACGGACAACTATAATGAGATAATTCGTTCAATAAGAATATCGGTTTTCAGGGCTGAACAAGCTCCCCTGCTGATCAGCACACCACCTGTGACCTACGGCGACGCGCCGTTTAGACTCGCAGTCAGCGGCGGCAGCGGCACAGGCAACTTCTCTTATTCTATCTCGGGCAGCTCACTTTCAGTGGATTATACCGGGCTTATTAGAGTGCTTAAAGCCGGCGAAACCACCATCATTGTAATAAAAGAAGGAGACATGAATTATAATTCTACGAGAGCTGAGGTTGTTATTGAAGTAAAAAAGGCTGAACCGGCCGTAGAATTTCCTTCCGCAGCAACACTTACTTACGGACAAACCCTAAATGACTCCGCATTGACAGGCGGCAGCGGCGACGGCAGTTTCATCTGGGAAAACCCTGAGACCATCCCGAGTGTAAAGAATAACGGATATCCGGTCATATTTACTCCCAGAGACACCGACAATTTTGATTACTCGGGCATAGAGTTTAGGCAATCTATGCCGGTCACCGTAATGAAGGCAATACCTGAAGTTACCTTCCCGACAGCAAGTGAGCTCACATACGAACAAAATCTTTCAGCTTCTGTACTAGCCGGCGGCAGCGGCGACGGCAGTTTCGCCTGGGAAAACCCCGATCTGATACCAACCGTAGTTAATAGTGGATATAAGGTGATTTTTACTCCCCATGATCCTGACAACTATTTCACGCTGACTTATGAAACAGCCGTATTAGTCCATAAGGCTGAACAAGCTCCCTTGCTGGTCAGCACGCCATCTGTGACCACCTGCGGCGACGCGCCGTTTAGACTCG
>DCDV01000023.1:70016-71645 GCA_002316595.1 Mageeibacillus sp. UBA1046 | reverse complement strand
GTTGTATCAACAATACTGAGCCTCACAATATTCGCATCTTACAAAGGTGAATAATATGTCCAAGCATAAAAGAGTCAGTTATTGGAGCCTGGATTCAAATGACGCTCTCAATGAGTATCAATCCAACCGTGATGGTCTGACTTCAAGTGAGGCTTTGGCAAGACTGAAAGAGTATGGCGCCAACAAAGTCAAGAAACAAAAGAAAACTAGCCCGCTGAGTTTGTTTCTAAACCAGTTGAAGAACCCAATTATTTTAATTCTTCTGGCTGCTACCGGAATTTCTGCCGCAACAGGTGATGTAATCTATTCTTTGATTATCGTTGCCATCATTCTGACGAGCCTCATACTGAGCTTTATTCAGGAGTTCAGAGCAGGCAATGCCTTAGAAAAGCTCCGTAACATGATCCAAATTAAATCCACAGTTTTAAGGGATGGAAAATCAGTTGATATTCCATCGGATTCAATAGTGCCTGGCGACATTGTTCTCCTCTCTGCCGGCAGCCTGATCCCGGCAGATGGTCTGGTGCTGGAAAGCGATGATTTTCTGGTAAATCAGTCTATTTTTACAGGAGAATCCTACCCCACGGAAAAGAAACCAGAGGCGGTTGCGGAGGACACGAGTCTCGCAGAGCGAATAAATTGTGTATACATGGGAACCAGTGTGAGCAGCGGCACCTCGACGATCCTGATTACGCAGACTGGCGCAACAACAGAGTTCGGTGGAATTGCGATGCAGTTGAGTCTCCGACCGCCCGATACCGAATTTGAACGAGGCGTCCATCACAAGGCCACGATTATTGCATCTCAGTATGAATCGGCTGAGTGGCTCGACCAGATTCCCATTCCGGTTGCCGCCGAAGCCGTGACCGATCGTTTGGCATCCAAGGCCTACAAAATCATCATCAAGGGGAAGGATTCCATGCGTAAACTGATCTAGATAACCGATTGTCAGGCGGAGTCATCTCTCACTTGAGAGAGGTGGCTCCCGACCTGCGCGCCGATGGCTCTAAATTGCCCGCGCAGGCTGCACTCATTACTGCGCGCTCATGGCTCTCCGGGAACGCGTTATGCATCATTTGTATTAATAATTTGCTAACTGACATTTCAGCCAGCACTTCCCTGCCAATCAGGGTCCACATTATCGGACAACACGTTAAGTTAAAGAGAACTAAAAGGATGAGTCCAATCACTCTACAAGAGTTAGGTATTATGGGATAGAATGGACTCATTTTCTTCGCTACTGCCTCGCACTTGCCAAAGCTGCGCCTCTATCTTATCTTCATATTTAACATTGAGCTGCCAGATAATTAGCCTTATAGTCAACAATATCCCTAAAATAACCAAGCCTCCTATTGCCAACGTACTGACCCTGGACTCTGACCAAAATACATATCGAGCATTCAGGTATAGCCATAAGGAGGCTAATATAATCTCACCAATGAATTGTTTGAAGACAAAGCGCAGCTTTCCATCCTTTTTTACTTCGCCCCAATACTCTAAAGCGGATAGGGCATGTTCCCAATCCTTTCGGATCATTAAGATTGAGTCAAAGCTACTCCTGGCAAGATGCAAGAAAAATAAGGTGAGAAGATTTGATAAAGTTGCCGGGAGTATCAGATCTGATACTCC
>DCDV01000023.1:69510-69861 GCA_002316595.1 Mageeibacillus sp. UBA1046 | reverse complement strand
GGAGTATCAGATCTGATACTCCCTCAGCCACTGCCAAATTCACTTCTAGAAGTGTACCGGCAAACACAGAAAACACAAAACAAAAATACACCAGAAACCGAACATGTTGTTTTTTGGGGTGATCAAGCGATTTTGAGAATTGCAGTAAAAATATTACTGGAAGGCGTCTTTTTGACATATCTCGCTCTTTTTCATTTTTATAATCTCCTTCTTTTAGTCCATGAAGCTTAGGAGAAAGACGGCAAATTTCGTGTGCATCTGCACTGCGCTGACAACTATCTCTGTTTCCTCTTTCAAAGAGGGGCTGTAATATATACCATTTTCAGACATAATTTATATAATTGATTATAG
>DCDV01000023.1:62918-69205 GCA_002316595.1 Mageeibacillus sp. UBA1046 | reverse complement strand
CAGATGCTCTCCCAGCTGAGCTACGCTCCCATTCTTGCTTATACTAGAGAAAATTTCCCATTTTGGCAAGTGCCTATTATGAAAGAGGTGCGAGAATCTAAAAATTTGCTTGTGTTTTAACGAAAAATCCGCTAACATTATTTTAGAAATCAGACTTTAATCAGTCCTGTGAGGCTGGAAGGATGATCAATCGAGCAGGCTGCCCGTCAGCCAACCCTTTGAGAACCTTCTGTCATCCAGGCAGCGGGCTTTTTTTATGCCCCGAAAGGAGGACAGCATGCGAATAAAATCCACCCTTATGGACAAGGAAGCAATGGATCGTGCTCTTACGCGTATTGCCCATGAAATACTGGAGAGAAATCGCGGCACGGACAATCTCGTCCTGGTCGGTATTCAGCGCCGGGGTGTACCCATGGCTAGGATCCTTGCCGACAAGATCGAAGAGTTTGAAGGTACAAGACCTTTGGAAGGGGTGTTAGACATTACCTTCTACAGAGATGACCTCTCCCTCTTAACAGAGCACCCGATTGTTCACAGTACCAACCTGCCCTTTGATGTCAACGGCAAAGACATTATTCTCGTTGATGATGTCCTCTACACCGGGCGCACGGCCAGAGCAGCGATTGAGGCGCTTTTCGACATGGGCAGAGCCGACTCCATTCAACTTGCAGTAATGATAGATCGCGGGCACCGTGAGCTGCCGCTTAGGCCTGACTACGTAGGCAAAAATGTGCCTACATCCAAAAAGGAATTCATTTCTGTCTCGACCCTTGAATTTGATGGGAAAGAAGCAGTTGAACTCGGAGAATTGGAGGACTGATATATGGCCAGAATAAAGCCACTGACAACCGCAGAAAGATCTGCCCTCCGCACAGAGGTGGAAGCCGCTAAGCAGCTCTCATCTCATCATCTCCTGGGTATGCAGGATCTCAAGCCGGAGGAAATTAAGCTGATCATGGATACTGCTTTCATGATGAAAAACATACTTTCTATCCGGACAAAGAAGACAGCACATCTGCAAGGACGCTCGGTCATAACCTTCTTTGCTGAGAACTCAACACGCACACGCCTGTCTTTCGATATGGCCTGCAAATATCTGGGGGCGACGACCTCAAGCATAGGCGCCTCCGACGCCAGTTTAAAAAAAGGTGAGAACCTCTACGATACAGCCAAGACACTGGAGATGATGTCGACTGACATACTGGTAGTTCGCCACCCGCAATCAGGTGCTCCTCATTATCTGGCATCGCGCATGGATGCCTCGGTTGTCAATGCCGGTGACGGCATGAATGAGCACCCGACTCAGGCCTTGCTTGACATGATGACGATGATTGAATACAAGGGGGCAATTAAAGGGCTTAAGGTAGCGATTGCCGGCGACGCCATGCACAGCCGCGTCATGCGCTCTAATGTCTGGGCTTTATCTAAGGTTGGTGCCGAGGTGCGAGTCGCTGCGCCGCCTACCATGACGCCGCGATATCTGGATCAGATGCCCTGTATCGTCTGCCATGATGTCAGAGAAGCGTGTGAAGAAGTTGACGTTATCATGGGGCTGCGGGTTCAGCTGGAACGCCAGCGCAGCGCGCTTTTCCCCTCTATCAACGAGTATGCCCATTTCTTCGGCATCGATGCCGAATGCCTGGAGCTGGCCAGGCCGGATGCAATTATCATGCACCCCGGCCCCTGCAACCATGGCGTGGAAATGCCAACCTATATCCACGAACATGAGCGCTCAGTCATTCACGAGCAGGTAGCTAACGGGGTAGCAGTGCGCATGGCGGTTCTCTTCCTTCTGAATGCGAAGAGAAATGCAAAACGGGCAGAGCTGGAACTGCTGGAGATTCAGTCAGATACAGATCAAATAGATTATTAGGAGCATTTATGAAAAACAGCTATCCGGTATATAAAAACATCGAGATCAAGAATATTAAAAACTGGCAGACAGGACAGACAGGGGAGCTTTTTATTGAAGAGGGGAAATTTGTCTCAGAGCTGACCGCTCCTGCTGAACTGGTAATCGACGCTCAGGGTATGACTGCGCTTCCCGGCTTGATCGACGTCCATGTCCATCTGCGCGATCCGGGCTTTGAATACCGGGAAGATATATTTACCGGTACCAAAGCAGCGGCTCATGGTGGTTTTACCGCCGTAGCCCCTATGCCAAACACGAATCCGGTTGCGGATACGGTTCCTGTCATTCGCTATCAGATAGAAAAGGCAGCTGAGGCCGGTTACTGCCGGGTGCTGCCGATCGGCGCCGCCAGCAAGGGACAGGCAGGTCGGGAGCTGGCTGAAATCGGGCTGATGGCTGAGGCTGGAGCCGTAGCCTTTTCTGATGACGGCGTACCGATTGCCTCCGCCAGCATGATGCGTAAAGCCATGGAATATGCCGCTTTCTTTGACCGGGTTATTATCTCTCATTGTGAGGATCCGGAGCTGGCCAATGACGGAGTCTGCAACGAGGGCATCATCTCCACAGAGATGGGGCTTAAGGGCATCCCCTCGATCGCGGAAGATATCATGATCGACCGCGAAACCAGAATAGCGGAATACCTTGGCTGTTCTGTTCATATCGCACACGTCAGCACAGCAGGAGGCGTCAGGATCGTAAGAGAGGCCAAGGCTCGCGGCGTGAAAGTCACAGCCGAGACTTGCCCTCATTATTTCACTCTGACCGAGGAGGCCGTGCGCGGCTTCAATACTTATGCCAAAGTAAACCCGCCCCTGCGCACCGAAGCGGACAGGCTGGCCGTGATTGAGGGACTGAAAGACGGCACTCTTGATATCATCGCCACTGATCACGCTCCGCACCATGAAGATGAGAAAGATCTCGAGTTCTCACTCGCCAATAACGGTATGATTGGACTTGAGACCTGCTTCCCGCTTGTCTATACCAAGCTGGTCGAAGGCGGCCATCTCAGTTTGGCTGATGCGGTCGAAAAGCTGACGGCAAATCCGGCCATATTGTTGAAACAAGAAGCACCCAGTCTGGAAGTTGGCAGCAGCGCGGATCTGACTCTGGTCGATCTGGATGAGGCAGTTGCCTATGATGCAGCCACCTCATTTTCAAAGGCCAGAAATACGCCTTTCCGGGGAATGGAACTCAAAGGCTACCCGCAATTGACAATCATGGCAGGGAAGATTACCTGGGACAGCGGGAAACTAACGGCCAAATAAAATAATTGATCGGACATAAAGAAGCTTTTATGCGAAGACGCTTAACAATCAGAACTGATTGCTGAGTAATCGTCGACCGCCTGCAACGGCGCTGACTTGATTTAGAGGAAAAATACTAATGAATTTCGCCGACCGCCTGCAAAGACGCTGACTTGATTTAGAGGGAAAATACCAATGAATTTCGCTGACCGTCTGCAAAGATGCTGACCGGATGTATAGAGGAGAATGCCAATGAGTAATTTCGCTGACCGTCTGCAAAGACGCATTGATGAACTGGGAAATCCCAGTTGCCTGGGACTCGACCCCCTGCTGTCATATCTGCCGGAATCATGGCACAAAGAATTTGATTTTACTAAGGATGAAGATATATATCTGGGGCTAAAGCGTTATTGCTTTGACCTGATTTCTGCGGCAGCGGATATTATTCCGGCGATAAAACCGCAGATGGCCTACTTCGAGCAATATGGGTCCGCAGGTATCAGAGTTCTTCAGGACATAATAGTCCAGGCAAAATCAGTGAATATGCTGGTAATCCTGGACGGCAAACGAAACGACATAGGCAGCACAGCTTCAGCATACAGTGATGCTTATTTGGGAGAGAATTCATTATCGGCAGACGCTCTTACCGTTAACGGTTATCTGGGCAGTGACGGTATCGTACCTTTTCTGGAAAAATGTCATAAAAACGGCAAGGGTATTTTTATCCTCTGCCGCACTTCGAATCCGTCTGCGGGAGAGCTGCAGGATCTTAAACTTTCCGATGGACGCTTAGTCTATGAGGCTATGGCAGATCTGATCGCTGAATGGGGCAGTAATCTGACAGGGGAAGAAGGCATCAGTTCAGCAGGCGCTGTAGTGGGAGCAACCTGGCCGCAGCAGGCTAAAGCTCTGCGAGAGCGTATTCCACAATCTTTATTTCTCATCCCCGGCTTTGGTGCTCAGGGCGGAACTGCTGCTAACGCTATAGCGGGCTTTGACCAAAACGGCCGCGCCGCTATTGTCAATGCTTCTCGTTCTTTGATGCTGGCCTGGAAAAAGCATGGCTTAAAGCATGACGATTTCGCGGAGGCCTTAAGACTGGAAGCTGTTGCCATGAGAGATTCCTTAAGGGAGGCCTTAGCGCTATGACTGATTCGAGGCCGCAAATAGTACACCTTGCGCGTTTGCTCAGCAACGAGAGCTTGTCCGCAAGCACCAATATCTTGACTTTGGACGCTCCGGAACTGGCAAAGATATCTTTGCCGGGACAGTTTGTCCAGCTCAAGACCAAAAGTCAATTTCTGCGTCGCCCGATAGGAGTTATGTCAGCGGATTTGAAACAGGGCAGGGTACAGCTGGGAATTCGCCGTGTCGGTAAAGGCAGCGGCGAATTGTGTGATCTGCCGGCCGGCTCCATACTGGATGTCGTCGGACCGCTGGGTCATGGCTTTGATCTTCCCAGCACTGGTTTTGCGTTGCCTTCAGCGGGGTATGGTCTTCCCGCCGGGGGAGTTTTTTCTCTGATTACTGTCGGCGGCGGCACCGGTCTTTTCCCTCTGATTTACTTGCTGGAGGAAGCAAAAAGACAGGGACTGCACACGACAGCAGTGGCTGGATTTAAAGATCCTGCTGAGGCAATCTTGTTGGAGAGAATGAGAGATATTGCTGATCTGAGTGTATTTTCTTCAGAAAGCGGAGGATTGGATTTCACCGGCCATGCGGGCGATGCCTTCGCCACCGTTATCAAAGATGAGCTTGGCTTAGCCAAAAGTAAAGACGCAGACAAAGGGATTCTGGTATGTGCCTGCGGCCCCTTAGCAATGCTGGAGAACATTGCCGCTCAATGCCAGGAGTACGAAATACCCTGCCAGGTATCTTTGGAAGCGAGGATGGCTTGCGGTCTGGGTGTATGTGTCGGCTGTTCCATCCCTGTATTCAAGTCCGCTGATTGTGTCGCTGACAAAAAGGAGACAACCTATGAGCGCTGCTGCTACGATGGCCCTGTTTTCCCGGCCGAAAGGGTAATATGGCCGGCGCAGGGAGGAATCTGGTAGACAGCTCCCGGAGGGTAAGGAGACGATTAGACCATACAACCGGACAAACAGTACACTAAAGACAGTTCGCGGAGGGTAAGGGGACGATGGTCCGCGGTCATAGCATAGTCACAGGGCAGCGAATGCATCCCGGAGGATAAGGAGACGAAGATGAGTTACGGCAGTAATCAAGATAAGCAAGGTGAAAAGGAAGCAGTGAAAGTGGAAGTTCAGGTCGGCAGCGTCAGGCTGAAGAATCCGGTTCTGGCTGCTTCCGGAACCTTTGGCTTTGGAGAAGAGCTCGCTCCTTATTATGATCTTTCCAGGCTGGGCGGCATCTGTACTAAAGGTTTGACGCTGGAGGAACGTTGCGGCAACCCTCCCCCGCGTGTTGCTGAGTCAAAGAGCGGCATGCTGAATGCGGTGGGTCTGCAGAACCCGGGGGTAAGCGTCTTCGTCAAAGAAATTTTACCGCGCATGCTCACGTATGACTGTGCTGTAATTGCCAATATCGCCGGCGACACCATAGCTGATTACATGAAGATGACGGAGATACTCACAGATACTGAAGTCACGGCGCTGGAGCTGAATCTCTCCTGCCCGAATGTCCGGGTCGGAGGCATGTCACTGGGCACAGATCCTGATCTGGTGCGTGAAGTTGTCGCCTCCTGCCGAAAGCTTATAAATAAGCCGTTGTGGGTGAAGCTCACTCCGAACGTTACTTCTATTCTCTCTGTGGCGAAAGCGGCGGAGGAGGCAGGAGCCGATGCCCTGGTGCTGATTAACACACTACTGGGTCTGGCGGTTGATCTGAAGACAGAGCGGCCTGTTCTGCGCAATAATACCGGCGGCTTGTCAGGTCCTGCGATCAAGCCGGTGGCGCTGCGGATGGTGCAAGAGGTTTATCGGGGGACAGATCTGCCGGTAGTCGGACTGGGCGGGATTGCCTCGGCAGAAGATGCCTTGGAGTTCATGCTCTGCGGTGCTTCTGCGGTTCAGGTGGGCACTGCCTCAATGATCGATCCGGACTTGATCTTTAAGCTGCCGCAGGAGATGGCTGATCTGGCGCAGGCTGCCGGTCATGACAGTCTGGCGCGC
>DCDV01000023.1:59947-62670 GCA_002316595.1 Mageeibacillus sp. UBA1046 | reverse complement strand
GGCGCGCTGCACAGGCAAACTGCAGCTCTGGCAAAAAGACCAGGCGGCAGGCAAAGTGAACATCAGCATTATCAGCATTAGAAGAACAACAAAATATTACTTTATTTAGAGTTCTGCGATAAACATACGGAGGATTATGATGGATAAACAGCTGGCAGACTATCTTTTTCAGACGGAGGCGCTTAAAATCGCGGCTCCGGAGCAACCATTCTGGTATACATCCGGGAAGATCGGTCCTTTCTTTATCAATACGCATTATCTTTATGGAAGCGCTGCCGAAGCTGATGCACTCTTACAGGAGATTGAGCAGCTGTCGAATAATCCGGAGGAGATGCCTGTTCGTATCACTTCTCTCTGCCTGCGCCAGTTTGAGCAAGAGTCTACTTATAATTATGTTATCAAGAGTGCATATAAAATGCTGTCTCCCGTAGCTGAAGAAGTGGACTTTATTTCCGGCGGGGCAAGGCGAGACTTCTTCTTTTCGCTGCCGTTGGCTGCTCTCCTGAATAAGCCTCATCTTAGCTGCTATAAGGACGGGCGTTCTTATTACTCGCTACCTGGTGAGCCGGCTCTGGAAGTTTTGTCTGCTGATTCTCAGATTCAAGGACAAAGAGGCCTGCATATAGCGGACATTATCACAGTAGCTTCCAGCTTTTTCCGGCTCTGGATTCCTCAGATTGAGCAAGTAGGTGCTACTATGGCATATGCCGCTGCCATCCTTGATCGCGGACAAGGCGGCGGGCAACTTCTGGCGGAGGCCGGAATACCTCTCTTCACACTTGGCACTGTCAACGCTGAATTTTTTTATTCTGCTGCAGAGATTAAGCAGATAAATGCCGGACAGGCAGAGATGTGCATCGCTTTCTTGCAGGATCCGGACAAATACATGGCAGACTTTTTTGCAGATAACCCTGGATTTATTTCAGCAGAATTTAAGAAGGGCGGCAAAAGCGCCGAAAGAGCGCAGCTGGCTCTTGATCTGGGCTATGCGCGGCAATAAGAAAAGCCGATAATATATTTTGCTGCATAGCAAAAGCATGCAAATATCTTTCAGGGTTATCCAATTTATCAGCTTATCCAAGTCTCTGAAATCAGCTGCATAAAATGCGAAAAATTCGCGAAAAATAATTACTTTTAGTAAAAATATTTACTAATTCTTTGATTTAGCATGCATTTCGTCAGAATGCATAGAGCAAATATGCTATACTCCATGCTTATAGACGTGGAGGAGCAGATGGCAAAAAAATATAAACCTTACGATGAAATTTTAGAAATTGTGGATCTGGCCGCAGGTATTCTGGGATTCGAAGAGAATGACTATATACGGCTCAGGAATCCTGAACGGGAACTAAAAGTCTTTATACCTGTAGAAATGGACGACGGATCCATTGAAGTGTTTGAGGGCTATCGAGTTCAACATTCAGGAGTACGAGGTCCATACAAAGGCGGATTTAGATATCATCCGGATGTTTCAATGAATGAAACAAAGGCCTTAGCTGCAGAGATGAGCTTTAAGTGTGCCTTGGTTAATCTGCCTTTTGGCGGAGCTAAGGGCGGAGTAAAAGTAGATATTGCTAAATTATCAAAAAGAGAGCTCGAAAAGCTTACACGCGGATATGCGACCTTACTCTTTCCTGTTGTCGGTCCGGATATCGACATTCCCGCACCTGATGTAAATACTAATGCTGAAATAATGGGCTGGTTCATGGACGCGTACAGCACTTTGAATGGAAAACTGACCCCGGGAGTTGTAACCGGAAAGCCGATTGAACTGGGAGGATCACTGGGCAGAGGAGAGGCAACAGGCTGTGGAGTTATGCTCATGGTCAGAGAAATCTGCAAGCGATTGGACATGCCCTTTGAAGGCGCTCGCATTGCAGTTCAAGGCTGTGGAAATGTTGGCGGCAATACTGCCAGACTCCTTCACGAACAAGGATGCAAAATTGTCGCTTTGTGTGACATATCAGGAGGAGTTTATCTGGATGAAGGTCTGGATATGGAAGAAATAACAGAATTCCTTTCTGAAAAGCAAGGCCGAACTCTTAAGGATTATAATGCACCGGGATTGGTTAGAATTCCTGCTGAAGAAATACTCCTGCAGGATGTAGATGTATTGATTCCTGCTGCACTGGAAAACCAAATTACCGCTGAAGTAGCTCCCCATATAAAAGCCAAAGTAATTGTGGAAGGAGCCAACGGTCCGACAACCAGAGAAGCAGATGCAATACTGTGGGAAAAAGGTGTACTCATAGTGCCCGATATACTGGCTAATTCCGGAGGGATTACTGTATCTTATTTTGAGTGGGTACAAAATCTTCAATCTTATAGCTGGGAAGAAGAAGTAGTAAAACAAAGATTAGAATATATTATGGTAAGGGCTTTTAGCGAAGCATGGAATTGTGCCGTAAGAATGGACACTTCCTTCCGCTTAGGTGCATATATGGTAGCAGTGAAGAGAATAGTGACTGCCGCCAAGATGAGAGGGCTTAATTAGCAAGATTTAGTGCGTTCCTTCTGGGTTGATGGGAATCATTTTGATCGTTTAACGGCAGCAGGGAAGTACAAGTTTATTGATGTAAATCTCAGCTATTTCAAGCCTCTTGCATATGTTGACTTAGAGCAAATGCTCTGGTATTATAGCTAAGCACTCAGGAAATAGGAGTGATATGTCACGGCGCAGTAGTTCAGTCGGTTTAGAATGCCAGCCTGTCACGCTGGAGGTC
>DCDV01000023.1:13009-59740 GCA_002316595.1 Mageeibacillus sp. UBA1046 | reverse complement strand
GAAAATCCGCGTGTCGTTGGTTCGATTCCGACTCTGGGCACCAGTAGAAACCGTTGAAACTAGGGTGTTTTGGCGGTTTTTACTTTTTTATCTAGAGCTCTTAATTCGATCTTATTTTGATAAACCTCCGATAAGCCCCCGTTCAATCTATCCGCAGTTATTTTCACATTCTACGTGTGTATAAACTTCCAATAACATTTTACGAGTGGAGTGCCCCATGAGATACATTGCCTCGGGTAAAGAGTACCCTGCTTTCATTAACTCTGTTGCGTATTCATGCCTCAGAAAATAGGGGGTCAGGTCCTTGCCAATAGCCGGATTCTGTATGTCAGTCCTCTTTTCCTTCTTGCTCTGTAGGTAGAGTATCAAGATTAATTACAGGATTTTTACTAATATAATCGCTGGCCGTCGCGGCATTATATATCCGCCTGCTAAAAGGCTTTCTTTACTGATTAGTCATATGCATACTCGTTATAGTGCAGTACGCTTGAAAATGATTCTTCAATCTTCTGTTTCATTTACAATTTCGAAGATATAATCTAAAAATATTACTGCTTCTGTAGGGGTAACATATCGTTCTGATGAACGGCTTTTGTTCTTAATCCTCAGCAAAATCTGCGTCACTGTAACTATGATATTTATTTTCGTGGCTTATTTTTGATACTGAAATAGATGTGACTGGTTCATTGTTATTAATAAAAAGATGATACCCTTTTTGGATCTCAAGATCATATATCTCATGAAGCGCACGATTTGCTTTTCTGCTAAATTCCTTTGCTTCGTCTACTGCCTGATTACTGGCGTTTTGATTATTGGTCTGCCCTTTTTGCTTTTTTTTAAACGGCCACATACAATCCTCCACACGTCTCTGCCCTCATATGACCATAGGTCTCTAGTTTGAAAACAAGATTAGCCGAAGTTTTTCATGCAATCTCAATATTCCTGAAGAGCCGCTCTTTTGACATTTAAGATTAGATAACGGACGCTTTTATTTATGATATCTTCATAAGCTCGCTACACTCCATACAGGTGAAATATATATTCTGTATTTACATTTATCCCGATTTCTTGTAAATCCGGAAGACGCTTTGAAATTAAGATGGACAACACTCTTCTTTTTTCATCTCGGTTTCCCATATGTATAGCTCTGTGGCATGTTGGACATAGAGATGCAATATTCTCTTTGCAATCGATATTTCTGCCGAACTTCTCCCATATCTCTTTGGCGTATCTCAACGTACAAGGAATCAGGTGATGCCCCTCCATGTATGACTTTCCATGTTTATTCAAAAAGGTTTTATGGCTGGCGTTGACCTCACATTTATAGTCCGCGGCAATCAGAGCTGACTTTGCTAATTGAGGATTTCTCACAACTTTTTTCGCAGATGTCTGATTCTCAAATGATACCTTCCGACTCGGTGCATTTCGAATAGCTTGTTCGCTTGCTCCTTAAATCTCCTGTAACTCCTGTTGGGAGAGAATGCCATCTTCCAGATTTTCTCCACTTATCAAGCGTTTGACATAATCATAAACAATTAAATCTAATTGTGGGTACTTTCCACCATATACCCTTTGTTTCCTGAACATGTAAGAATTATATTTTTGTGTTTCAATAACAAGTGAAAACTCCGATGAAACCGGATAGTATTCTGTACTTTCCATCGAATATGAAGCTGTCTTAATCGAACCGTCTTTATCTTTAAAGTGTCTCGATAATTCCTCTCCGCTTTGTTTTTCCTTATAAACTCGAGCATTCGGATAAAAACCTATTACTCTTCTATCTATTGATGTATCAGAAACTTTCCGTACAAAAACCACTAAAATATCATCAATAAAATCATCTGCACTCTTAGCACCTAGTTCGAGAATATTTGGATTATCGTGTGGCGGTCTTTAATTCAATCATATCGGTCTTTCCGCACTGCTGCAATAAGCTCTCCTGTAATGGTTGAATCTTTAACGTTATTTGAATGATCAGGTTCAGCATACGTCATGCGGCAGGCGAGGTAACACCATGCTTCGATAAGCAAAGGACCTTATGCTGTGTCAGTTTAAGATCAGATTAAGAATGTAGCCTTATAACGGCCTTGGTAACGGATGAAAATTATCTTCAATCTGGGTTACAATGCATGTTATGCATCTGGGAGGTTCGTATGATTGATTCAATAACAGTTCAGGGCTTAGGTGCCATGGGTCTTTTGTTCGCTTCACGCATCAAATGCAGGATGCCCGAAGCTGCTATGTCTGTTCTGCTCGACAGCGAACGGATGGAACGGTACCGGGAGGCAGAACACCTCGTGAATGGCAAGCGTTTTTCTTTTGAGCTGGTCAGTGCGGAGGAAGCAGGACCGGCAGACCTCGCTGTAACAGCTGTCAAAAGCCGTGATCTTGATCCGGCGATGGAGCAGTTAGCCGCTGTTGTCAAAGAGGGGACGATTGTCCTGTCACTGCTAAACGGCGTTACTACTGAAAAAGAGCTCCAGGAGCGATTCCCGGAAGCCAGAGTAGTGACCAGCATGTCGCAGGGCATGGACGCAACCCGTGTCGGCAGGGAACTGCGTTATACGAGCGAAGGTCTGATCGTCATAGGACAGATGCCTGATGATGACATACATATTATTAAAGCAATCGAAGAGGTTGCTGACTTCCTGGATAAAGCGAATATCCCCTATGAAGTTTCTGAGGACATGCCCAGGCAGTACTGGGGCAAGTGGATGCTGAACTGCGGCGTCAATCAGGCGGTTGCATTTTATGAAGGAACATACGCCACGGTGCAGCGATCCGGAAGTGCCCGGGAACATATGATAGCAGCCATGAAGGAGGCGGCTGCCTGTTCGACTGCTGAAGGTATCCCGCTCAGTGAGAAGGATATCGCAGCCTGGGTTAATGTAGTCGATGGCTTGAACCCCGACGGGATACCCTCGATGCGCCAGGACCAGCTGGCCGGTCGGCCGATGGAACTAGACCTCTTCAGTGCTGAGGTCATAAAGCTAGGCCGCAAGCATGGCATACCAACCCCTGTCAATGATGAGTTCTTTGAACGCCTGAGCTAAGCAGCGCGGCTTCAGCACGCAGAAGCAAATATTTTAATCATGGGTAACCATTGAGCCTTTCTCCAAATATAATTTTGATAAGATTCAACTATGATTCAATCACAGTTTATGACTATACTCATCTGGATACCTTGCTTTTCATAAATATGGTATTCTCAATTTCACATGACTGACAAGATAATAAATATCAATAATAACAAGACTGCAGCAGCCGGCCTGAGGATCGGTGAGATAAGCAGAACAGCTTTGTTTGCCTCTCTTTTAGCTGTATGCAGTCAAATAGCAATTCCCCTGCCAATGATTCCGGTCAATCTTGGCCTTCTGGCTGTTTATTATGCCGGCTTGCTGCTAAAAGGCAAAGAAGCACTTTTAAGTGTCTGCCTTTTCCTGCTGATGGGAGCTGTCGGAGTGCCTGTTTTTGCAGGGTTCAGAGGAGGACCTGCGGTATTGTTTGATAAAACCGGCGGTTATCTGCTGGGGTATCTGGCAACAGTGGCAATAGTTTCTCTGCTCAGACCATGGGCGGCAACATTCTGGAAAAAATCATTAGCCTGCTTTTTGGGCATGATCTGCTGTTACGCACTGGGAACGGCCTGGTTTATGTATCTTACGGGATTGAGCTTACCTGTCAGCCTAAGTTATTGTGTTATTCCTTTTCTGCCTGGCGATACAGCGAAAATCCTTTTGGCAGCCGGCAGTACTCCGCGTTTGCTCAGTGCCATACGAAGCACCAGAATGGGGAATTAATTAAATGAAGCATAGAATACTGATAATTGAAGCAGAAATTAAACTGTTTGATTCTCATTCTCTTAAAGAAAAGAGAGTGATCAGACAGAAACTGACTGAGAAATTGCGCCGCGACAATATCTCGATTGCAGAAACCGGAAATCTGGAGCTTTGGGATCTTATTAGTCTCACAATTTCCTCTGTCGCTATTGATCAGAGTGCTGCAGAAAGAAAATCCGAGAGTCTGGAGAACAGAATCTGCGAGATACTGGAACAGGATGGCTCGGGTGAACTGATTTTGTTCACTGCGGAAATTATCTGACCTTTTCCCTTACAGGTTTGAAACTGCGCAACCGCAAAGCATTGGTTACTACGAAGATCGAGCTTAAGCTCATGGCTGCAGCGGCAATCATTGGGTTAAGTCTGATTCCCAGGCTCGGATATAGTACCCCTGCTGCCAGGGGAATGGCGATTACATTGTAGAAAAAGGCCCAGAAAAGATTCTGTTTGATAGTGCGCATAGTGTCGTCAGCCAAACGGGATGCATTCCATACATCCATCAGACTGCTTCGCGTCAGAACAACATCAGCCGACTCAATGGCCACGTCAGTTCCTGCTCCGATGGCTATTCCGACATCAGCCTCCACCAGAGCGGGGGCGTCGTTGATCCCGTCACCCACCATGGCGACTCTGGACCCACTCTCTTGCATTTCCTTGATTATCCCCTGTTTGTCACCGGGTAAAAGCCCCGCTTCGACATTTGTAATTCCGGCTTCCGCAGCAATAGTATTACTGGTCAGGATATTGTCACCGGTCAGCATGGTAATATTTTTACCCATTTCAATCAGACCGGAGATAGCTGTTTTACTGTCTTCCTTGATTTGATCCGCAACAGATATTACGCCTACTGCTTCCTTGTTGCGTACGAAGAAAAGAGGTGTTTCGCCCCTCAGGGACATCTCCTCACTGACGGGAAGGTACTCGCTCAGGTCAATACCTCTGTCTTGCAGATATGGGGGTTTAGCTGAGATCCAGCTGTCCTCGCCGATTACACCCTGGACACCGTTACCCGGGAGTGCCTGGAAATTTTCCATATCTAACAAAGCCAAGCCGCGCTCTCTTGCCTCCGTCACCACAGCATGTGCCAGAGGATGTTCTGAAGGCAGCTCCAGCGAAGCAGCATAAGTTAAGAAATCATTTTCATCCTCTTTGGCGAGAATTACTCTCACCGCTGGTTTTCCGGTTGTGACTGTACCGGTTTTGTCCAGCACAATCTCGTCGGTATGAGACAGACCTTCCAAGGCTGAGGCTGACTTAAACAAGATGCCCATTCTGGCTCCAATCCCTGTGCCGACCATAATGGCGACAGGTGTAGCCAGACCTAAGGCGCAGGGGCAGGAGATGACTAAGACAGAAACCGCCATATTGGCTGCCAGCTCGAAGCTGTTGCCGGTTATGAGCCAGACTGCCAGCGTGCCGGCCGCGATTACGAGAACAATCGGTACAAAAATCCCGGCAATTTTGTCGGCGAGCCGCCCGATAGGTGCCTTGCTTGCTCCGGCGTTCTGCACCAGATCAATTATCTTGGACAAGGTAGTATCCCCGCCGGTACGCGTGACCTCAAAGACAAAAGATCCCGAAGTGTTCAAAGTTCCGCCCGTGACTTCACTGTCTATTTGCTTTTCAACCGGCATGCTCTCTCCGGTCAGGGCCGATTCATCCACAGCAGACTGACCTTCGACCACACGCCCATCCATCGGAATCCTCTGTCCCGGGCGCACGACAACCCTGTCCCCGACAACAAGCTCCGAGGAAGCAACCTCGGTTTCAGTGCCGTCAGCATTCAATCGTAAGGCACGCTCGGGGGCCAGCTCCAGCAGGCTGGAAATGGCTTGAGTCGTCCTGCCTTTGGATTTTGCTTCCAGATATTTGCCCAAAGTGATAAGAGTTAAAATCATGGCCGCTGATTCAAAATACAAATTTTCCCGATAAGCAGCGACCGTTTCCAGATCGCCGGCACCGAGTGCGAAGCTCATTCTGAATAAGGAAAACAGGCCATACACCATAGAAGCGCCAGCCCCCAAAGCTACCAGAGTATCCATATTAGGGCTGTTGCGCAAAACAGCTTTCCAGCCATTGCTGAAATAGCTGCGATTAAGGAAAATTATCGGCATTGTCAATACGAGCTGAACGAGGGCGAAAGAGATACTGTTCTCAGTTCCGTGCAGGAAGGCCGGCAAGGGAAGCCCGACCATATGTCCCATCGTTACGTAAATCAGGGGAATCAGGAAGATGATTGACCAGATGACACGCCTGCGCATGTGGATTTCTTCCGGCAGCAGATCGGAGTCTGAATATTCAGAATCAACACTGCCGGGCGAGATCGAATGTGTATCAAAAACGCCCTCTTGCTTTGCCGCTTCACCAGCGGCAGAATCGGGTCTTCGCCCTGCTCCGTCGGCAGCTGTTCCGGCGTCAGTGTTTTTTCGTCTGGCAGTATATCCGGCGTCAGCTACGGCTTTCACTATCTGCCGGGACGTGACCTTTTCACTGTCATACTCCACATTAAGGAGATTAAGCAGCAAGTTGACCTCAGCTAAACTTACACCGCCTATGGCCGCTACAGCCTTCTCAACCGCGCTGCTGCAGGCGCTGCAATGCATTCCTTCAATGTTATACTGCTCTTTTATCTGCATAATTATCTCCCCCGCTTACATCTTGATCTGCGTGACGCCGGTCCGCTGTGAATCTTCTTATCTCTAACTATACTCTGTAAAAGCCGTTCCAATAAATTTCAGGCAAAAGACAACTGACTTCGTAATTTATGTGACACAGATTTAAAGAGATTAAAGATGAAGGCGCTTAATAATCGGATCAGTCGTTGTTTGTTGCCGGCTGTCTGAACTGTTGTTACATTATTGGTTTAGAGTTCTATTCATGCGAAAGAACTGAAGTGATACCCGATCGGAACATTATCTACTGTGGAAGGTTTTGCGAATAGGGTGCAAATAAGGATATTTATTGACTGTTAAACCTAAGTGAAAGGTATCCTGTGCAGTCAAGCCATCAATCATTAAGGGTTATGCCGATCATATTCAGCGATCAGCTCCTGTACGATAGACACATCAGACTGCACTTCCTCATAATTGTCGCCGCGCATTTGGGTTGTTTCAGCACCTTTGCCAACAATTAGCAGCAGTGTTTTCTCCTGCGCCTGATCAAAAGCTGTCCTGATAGCTTCTTTGCGATCTACTATGATTTCATAACTGCCGCCTGCTGCTTCAATGTGCCGGCCGATTTCCCGGGAGATCTCCCCGACATCCTCATACCTCGGATCCTCTTCTGTAAGATAGATATAGTCAGCCAGCCGCCCGGCGGCAGTACCCAGATCATGTCTTCTGCTGATACCCTTTGACCCCGGGCAGCCGAAGATGATGACTTGCCTGTAACCGGGGAAATCCAGGCTTGCTGTCTCGAAGAGCTTCTCAAAAGACAGTTTGTTATGTGCATAGTCGACCAAAGCTAGGATCTTTCTGTCCTTTGTAGCAAAAAGCTCCATTCTGCCGGGAGTACGTGCCAGTTTTAATCCCCGCTGCATAAAAGATACCGGGCAGCCAAGCAGGCGGGCCAGACTGATGGCCGCCAGAGCGTTATCGATGTTGAACTGGCCGGGAGTCTCGATTTCAAAAGGATAGACACCTTCAGGCAAGGTAACATCAAAGCTGTAGCCCAGTTCAGTCTTGAGAACATTACTTGCATAAACATCAGCTGCATGATTCCGGCGGGAATAATAGTAGATCCTGTTGTTATTGTCGTTGGCTGCTTGCCGGATCAGAGCTGTCTCAGCCTGATCCAGATCAATAACAGCACGGGAAGTGTGCTTGAAGACTCTCAGCTTTGAGCGGAAATAATCATCAAAATCCGGGTGTTCAATCTCGCTGATATGATCCTCAGAGATATTTAAGAAAGCGACGGCTGAATATGTGATGCCGTCCAGGCGGTTGTACTTTAGTCCCTGCGAGGAGACTTCCATCACCAGGTATTTGATTCCGCTGCTGCGGGCATTGTGCAGACGCATATATAATTCGATCGCTTCCGGCGTGGTTAAATGCGAAGCAAATCTGTCTACCCCATCATATGTGTCAATCGTGGAAATGAAGGCGACCTCTTTGGCGCCTTCAGCCAGTTGCCAGAGATTTAAGATTTCGCGCAGATAGCAGGCTGTGGTCGACTTGCCTTTGGTGCCGGTAATGCCAATAATCTCAACGTCCTTTTCCGGATGATTATAGAAGCGCTGTGCCAGAATAGGCATGGACACGCGCACATCACTGACTTGCAGCAGGGGCAGTTCCACCTGGAAGTTGTCTTCACTGATATAGGCAACGGCTCCGCGATCTATCGCCTTCAATAAATACTCTTTTTTGAAATGCCTGCCTTTACAGACAAAAAGACTGCCGGGAAAGACATTTCTGGAATCATATGTAAGTCCTGTGATTACAGGATCAGAGCCCGGGTCCTGACTTTCCAGCAGATTAGCTTTGTCCATATCCTGAGCGTATTCTGATAGTTTATAAGACGTTAAATCTGACATGCTCCCTCCAGAACTTACACGATTTCCATACTTGCATCTCTCAGATTGATCCTGCCTTGTTATCTGAGATAATTCTACTATAAGTATGACCACTATAAGTGCGATCACCATAAACTCGGTAAATATCTTTTCAGGAATAGTACAACCACAATAAGTATGACTACTTTGGACTTAATAGCTTCGAGCTGTCAGAGAAGGCTGCCACAATGTATCAATAAAAACAGATAATCAGCACAACACATATCAAATTGCCTGCCAAAATTGGTTATGATAAACTGTTGCTTTGGATATGATGGCAGATTATAAAGCACGCTTTTGGAATATAATTACCGCATTTAGATGTATTGGAGCGAATTCTTATGAACAGTCAGAGCGACGAAATATTACCGCAAGAATCTTCTCTTAAACGGCGCGCTGTCTTAAAGATTTTTCTTTTCTTCGTGCTTGCCTGCGCATTTTTCTTGACGATCTGGGCTATTACTACCTATGACAGCTTGAATATGACTGAGATCATTTTCCATTTGCGATTGCCTGCTACGGGCACAAGCAATGAGCTGATATTTGACGGAGCTTTTTCGACTGTGGTCCCGGCGGCTCTTGCCGCGACACTGTTTGGCATTCTCGTTTGGCCGCCGGCGGAAGGTTCTCAATCTTCGGCGGCAGCATTGCGCAAGACTAAATGGAAGAATTATCTTAGCAAAGGGATTGTAATAATACTGGTTTTAGTAGAGGTATTTCTCGTTCAGTGCAATTTAGATGTTTATGGTTATGTAAAGGCGCAATTTACTTATAGTAATTTTATAGCAAAAATTTATGTTGATCCTGAGGACGTTTTGCAAGCTCCCAAAGATAAGAGAAATCTGGTTTTCATATATTTGGAGTCAATTGAATCAACTTTTATGGATAAGGATTCCGGCGGTTCCTTTGATCAGAACCGGATACCGGGTCTTACTCAACTGGCCGAAGAAAATATTAATTTCTCCCATCATGAAAAGATCGGAGGTTTTCGCAACAGCTCGGGCACAAGTTGGACTGCCGGAGCCATCTTTGGCGCTACAACCGGTCTGCCTCTAAAAATGCCCATCGCTGCCAAAGGCTTGTCGAAAATTGAAGAATTCTTCCCCGGTGTTACTTCTCTGGGAGACATTCTGGAAGAAGAAGGCTACACCAATTTTCTCATGATGGGTTCTGACTCGACTTTTGCCGGTAAGCGTATGTATTTTGACCAGCATGGAGACTATTTAATCAAAGACCTGCGCTGGGCAGAAAAAGCGGGTTTGGTTACAAAGGATTATGAGGGGAAATGGGGTTTTGAGGATTACAAATTGTATGAATTTGCCAAGCTAGAATTAACTCGTCTCGCCTCTATAGAAAAACCCTTTGCTTTTACTATGCTGACTTTGGATACGCACTTCGAAAATGACGATGTCTGCGAATGCTGTCCTGATACCTTTGATGATAATTATTCCAATAATGTGGCCTGCGCTGATAAACAGGCCTCAGATTTTGTGTCCTGGTTACAAGAGCAGGATTTTTATGAGAATACAACAGTTATTGTAGTCGGTGATCACCTGACGATGAATAACGAATGCTGCACAGATATACCGGACGAGGAGCGGGCAGTCTATAATTGTTTTCTGAACGCCGTAGAAGAGCCGGTCAATACTAATAACAGAGAGTTCATGGCTACCGACCTTTTCCCCTCCACGCTGGCTGCATTAGGCTACAGGATTGAGGGTGACCGACTTGGTCTTGGCACGAATCTATTCTCAGACAAAGAGACCCTGGCGGAAGAACTGGGCGTCGAGGAGCTGGACGAACGTTTCATTGACCGCTCACACTACTATGAGGATAGATTTATCTATAATTATGAGCGATACAGATAACAGGATTGCCGGATAAAGAATACTTGCGTGGCTGACATTTGCGCAAGAGAGCAATAGAAACAGAGCCGTTCCTGTTTATGCTGCTGAGTAAAAGCATAGAAGTTCAAAAGAAGTTCAAGATTAGGGATTTCAACATCACTCACAGATCACTTACAATGTATAATCTAGTGGCGGACAGGACAGACCGTTCGCACCTTCAAGTTAGTGCTAAGCAGTATGACTCATTATGCTTTCTGGTGAAATCCGCCCTGGACATGGTTTTACAGGTCTGGAAGAAATCATAAATGTGTAGCATAATTATGTTTTGAGTTTATTTAAGGCTGGTTATAAAAAATGAAGAGATACGATTTTAAAGAGATTGAGAAAAAATGGCAGGATAAGTGGGAGGCGTCCGCAGTTTTTGAGGCGGATCAGCCGACAGCGGATAAGATGCCGGAGAAGCCAAAGTATTATTGCCTGGTTGAATTTCCATATCCTTCCGGAGAAGGGCTCCATGTAGGACATCCCCGCAGCTACACTGCTCTGGATACCATTGCCCGCAAGAAGAGGATGGAAGGTTTCAATGTGCTGTATCCGATGGGTTGGGACGCTTTCGGTTTGCCTACTGAGAACTTCGCGATCGCTAATAATATTCACCCGGCCAAAGTGACGGAAAACAATATCGGGCGTTTTAAGAAGCAGCTTAAAAGTCTGGGATTCTCTTTTAACTGGTCAAGGGAAGTAAACACGACTGATCCGGAGTATTATCGCTGGACACAATGGATATTTCTGCAGCTGTACAAACAGGGGCTGGCTTATAAGAAAGAGATGAGCGTCAACTGGTGCCCTTCCTGCAAGATCGTGCTGGCCAATGAGGAAGTGGTGGACGGTGCTTGCGAGCGCTGCCATACCGGAGCTACCCATAAAATAAAAAGCCAGTGGATGCTGAAGATTACGGAATATGCAGATAAACTGCTCGAAGGTCTCGACAAACTGGACTTTATTGAAAGGGTCAAGCTACAGCAGCGCAATTGGATTGGCCGATCCTACGGCATGGATATTGAATTCAAAATCACCAGCGGTGACAGTCTGATCGTTTACACTACCCGTCCTGATACACTTTGGGGTGCGACTTATATGGTACTTTCACCTGAGCTGCCTATCCTGGAAGAGTGGATCGGGCAGGGGTTACTGACTAATGTTGATGAGATCAGGGATTATCAGAGAGAAGCAGCCCGAAAATCAGAGTTTGAACGCTCCGAACTGAATAAAAATAAAACCGGTGTCTGCCTGAACGGAGTTAAAGGCATCAATCCTGCCACCAAACAGGAGATTCCGATTTATATTTCTGACTACGTTCTGGCTACCTATGGCACGGGAGCCATAATGGCTGTGCCCGCTCATGACAGCAGAGACTACGAGTTCGCTAAGACCTTCGACCTGCCCATTGTTGAGGTGGTGGCAGGGGGTGATATCAGTGTAGAAGCCTATACCGATATAGAAGAAGGCGTGCTGATTAACTCAGGTTTCATCAGTGGTCTGCCTGTTGCAGAGGGCATAGAAAAGGTTATGTTGCGTCTGGAGGAAGACGGTCTGGGTGTCAGGAAAACAAATTATAAGCTGAGGGACTGGGTTTTCTCCCGCCAGCGCTACTGGGGCGAACCGATCCCGATGGTGGATTGCGAGAAGTGTGGCTGGCAGCCTTTGCCGGAGACAGAGCTTCCTCTGGTTCTGCCGGAGATGAACACTTATGAGTTAACAGAAACGGGAGAATCTCCACTAGCCTTGTTGGATGACTGGGTTAACACAACCTGTCCGAACTGCGCCGGACCGGCAAGACGCGAAACAGATACCATGCCGCAGTGGGCGGGATCTTCCTGGTACTTTATTCGCTATACGGATCCGCATTGTGATACAGGGATCGCCTCCGAAGAAGCAATGTCTTATTGGCTGCCGGTAGACTGGTACAATGGCGGTATGGAGCACACAACGCTTCACCTCCTCTACAGTCGGTTCTGGTACCTCTTTCTCCACGATATCGGAGCAGTGCCTACTGAGGAGCCTTATCTGAAACGCACTTCTCACGGCATGATCTTGGGAGAGAATGGTGAGAAGATGTCAAAATCCCGCGGTAATGTCGTTAATCCGGACGACATTGTGCGTGAATATGGCGCAGACACTTTGCGCATGTATGAATTGTTCATCGGTGACTTTGAGAAACCCGCTCCCTGGAACACCAACTCTATAAAAGGTGTAAGCCGATTTATTGAAAGAGTATGGGCACTACAGGAAAAAGTCATACCTAGCAGACAATATCGTCCGGAGATCGAGACGCTGATGCACCAGACTATTCGCAAGGTCACGAAAGATACCGATTCTTTGAAGGCCAACACTGCTATTGCTCAGCTCATGACCTTAGTGAACCGTTTCTATGAACTGGGTTCAGTCAATGATGCGGAATACCGCTCACTCTTGATCCTGCTGAATATTTTCGCCCCGCATGTGACCGAGGAATTGTGGGAAACGATGCATTATGAGGGAGTGATCACGGATCAGAAATGGCCGGCCTGGGAGGAAGAGCTTACAATTGAGCAGACGGTGGAAATTGCCGTCCAGATCAACGGCAAAATAAGGGCGAGACTTTATCTTCCTCACGATATAGCTAAAGAAGAAGCAATCGCTGCAGCTAGAGCGGAAGAAGCCATCGCCAGAGAGATCGCGGACAAACAGACAATTAAGGAAATTTTCGTGCCGGGCAGATTAATTAATATTGTTGTCGGCAAGTAATTCCAGCCAGATGAAATAAAACCTGACAGTTCCAGCCAGCAAGTCAGGCCAAAATGAAACAGACCTGACAGTTCCAGCCAGTAAGTCAGGTCCAAAATGAAATAGACCTGATAGCTCCAGCCAGTAAGTCAGGCCAAGTGAAACAGTATTAAATATTGTAATGAGGTACTAATGCAGATAGTAAAAGGAAAACAATGGTTTAAATCACGCTCCTACGAAACTCTGAACGATATGCTCCAATACAGCTTCAGAAATTTCCCGGACAATCCCTGTGTGCGTTACCGCATAAATCCACAAGATGAGGTTATCACGGTAAAATTCCGGCAGATGGAAGCGGACATTCTGGCACTGCAGTACGCCTTGCACGGACTTGGCATCGAAGACGGCAAGGTCGCTGTCATCGGTGAAAACAGTTATTTCTGGATGCTATCCTATCTTGCGACTGTCTTAGGCGCAGGCACTGTAGTTCCGCTGGATCGCATGCTGAAGGGGGCGGAAATTGCTCCGCTGGTAAAGCGTGCCGAGGTTGAGCTGATATTTTATGATGCCTCTTTCCATGACACGATTGTAGAGATAGCCAAAGAAAATGATTCTCTCAAGACTCTGGTTATGATGCAGCAGGGAAGAGGCAAGATTAGGAACCGTGAAGAAGTCTTAGCTTCTATGTCCAAGCCAAAAGCCAATGATTTATTGGCGAAGGCGAATGTTGCGGAACCGCGCCCTGAGACCCGGGGTACCGAATTTGTCAATTATACATTTGAGGATTTTCTCGCTTTTGGTTATGAAGAAATGCAAGATGTCGCTATGTCTTTGCGACTGGGAGAGACCACTGCCGCGCAGATCCAAGGAGAAAACAGCTTAACAGGTGATCTGGCTTATCTTCATGAAGGTTTTCACTTTCAGCTTCCGCCCTCACCATATGCGAAGCCCGACCCTAAAGCTAGCCGCATATTGATCTTTACCTCAGGCACCACTGATCTGGCGAAGGGAGTTCTGCTGAGCCATTACGCCATTGTTTCTGATATTGAAGCCTTGGCAGGGGTGGTTGACTTTGATGACAGCCTCAGAACTCTGTCGATTTTGCCGCTCCATCACTCTTTTGAGAATACTGCCGGATTTTTATGTGTTCTATATTATGGCGGTTGCATCCATATTTGTGACGGACTGCGCTATATTCAGCAGAACGCTCAGGAATACGAAGTGGATATGATTATAGGCGTTCCTGCAATTTTTGATGCTTTTTATAACCGTGTCCAGGCTGCAATCAAAAAGGGCAATAAAGAAAAACTAGTCGGCCGCATGATTAAAATATCGCGTGGTTTGCGCAAGGTTGGAATCGATCTTAGAAGAGTCTTTTTCAAAGACATCCTGGCGGCTTTTGGCGGCAGGCTCTGGATCGGCATTGCCGGAGGCGCTGCTATGAAGGAAGACGTGATTGTCTTCTTTGAAGATGTCGGCATTAGGATCCTGGAAGGTTATGGCCTTACAGAGACTGCTCCTGTTGTCGCCGGCTGTAATCTGCGCCTCTTCAAACCGGGCACTGTTGGACATCCACTGACAGGAATTGAGGTTGCTGTTGACAGCGAAGACCCGACCGAACCTGCTGAAATATTGATCCGTGGTCCAATCCTGATGAATGGTTATCTGAATGACCCGGAAGCTACCGCTGAAGCAATTGATAAAGATGGCTGGTTTCACTCAGGAGATCTGGGAATAATTAATCCTAAAGACAATACTATCAAGTTAACGGGACGTCTGAAATCAATGATTGTACTTGAATCCGGCAAAAAGATATTTCCTGAGGAGATTGAGTCAGCCTTACAGGACTATGACTTCATCAAGGAAACCTTGGTTTATGGATTGGAAGATGATCGGGGAAGTACGATCATAAGCGCTAAGATAGTGTTAGATGAGGAGAAGCTGGAAGAACTTAAGAAGAAGGGTGAAGCTCTATCAGTTCGGGAGCGCCTGGACGAAGTGATTCATAAGATCAATTCTCAGATGCCTACATTTAAGTCAATCAAGACTTATCTTTACGGTACGAAAGAAATGGTCAAGACGACCACAATGAAGATCAAACGTAATGTAGAGATTGAAAATATCAAAAATTTCATGCAGAAGCATAAACTAGGCTGGACTGACATTAATAAACTCAATTTTGATGAAGTGGAATTACTGGATGAGGCAGAGCTTGCGGATTGATCAATAAACAGATCAGTAATTTACCCTAGCGACTTGTTATGGACGGCAAGAAAAGTAGAGATATTCTGCAAGAAGAGAACACCTCAGGACTCGATGATTCTGTTTCTGCGGTCAGCGAGGGGAATGAAGAAATATTGCCGGAAGAGATCAGTGGGCCTGAGGATCATGGTATTTTATCCCGGGCAGTAAGTAAGCTGGAGAACTATAGATTCTTCTCTTTCCTCATTGCCTGGATCAAGAGGCTGGGTCAAGATTCGGTAAATCTGGTCAGCGCGCAGCTGGCATATTATCTAATATTGTCATTCTTTCCCTTTACCATATTTCTGCTCAGCATATTCAGCTATTCACGATTTGGGCAAGAAGAGATTCTATCACAGCAGCTAGCCTTACTGCCCCCGGCTGCTGCTGATATTATTCAGCCGATAATTATGGATATTATCGGCGGGAGAAGTGCTACGCTTTTGTCTTCTTCTCTGATTTTAACTTTATGGTCAAGTTCTACCGGTATGAATAACTTGTTGAATTCTATGACCAAAACCTTTCATAAAGGTGAGAATGAGCGCCCGTTTTGGCGGTCTCGTCTGGTAGCGCTGGCTGCGACTGTACTCGTTGTTGTCTTAATAGCTTTAATGCTGGTCAGCCAAGTTTTTGGCGGAGTAATCTATTCATATCTGTCAGACTATTTTTCCTGGGGAGATCTCGCTAAAACAATATGGGATTATACGCTCACTTTGATTCCTCTCGTAATTCTCTCACTGGGCTTGGCATTTCTATATCGCTATGGCCCTTATTTCCCCAAAGGGAAAAGACCGGGATTTGGCAAGGCCTGGGTAAGCGGGATTGTAGCCAGTGTCAGCTGGATACTTATCTCTTATCTATTCAGCATGTATGTAACAAATTTTGCCAACTATGCTAATGTGTATGGCTCACTCGGCGGTATTATAATGCTTATTTTATGGCTTTATTTCAGCGCTTTTTGTATTATGGCCGGCTCAGTGTTTGCTTCAGTTTTGCAGAATCGGGGTCACAATGATTAGCTATACTCTTCAAAATTGAGCTGAAAGTCTTTGCTAGAAAACATGAACAGCAATGATACAATAAATGTCAGGCTTATCGGAGCGATGTGCATTCGATGAACACTGAACAAAAAGTTGAATAATGTGCAGTAAGCAGTAAGAATTCTGATCAAGTTCTCCTGAGCAATGTATAGCAAGCAGTCAGAACGCTGAACAGATTATCTTGAGCGATGTACAAACTGGAGGAGAACTGATGGGGGAAATAATTCTAACTGGAGACCGTCCGACAGGTCGCCTGCATCTGGGGCATTATGTAGGATCACTCAGAGGCCGGGTAGAATTGCAAAATTCCGGTGAATTTTCTGAAATTTATATAATGATCGCTGATGCTCAGGCACTGACTGATAATGCGGAAGATCCGGGAAAAATCAGAGAGAGTATTCTGGAAGTTGCTCTTGATTATCTGGCTGTGGGCATAGATCCAAAAAAATCTGTCATTCTCATTCAGTCACAAATACCGGAGCTTTTTGAGCTGACTTGCTATTATATGAATCTGGTTACTGTAGCCCGTCTGGAGCGCAATCCTACAGTTAAGACCGAGATTAAAGCGCGCGCTTTTGATCAGAGCATACCGGTAGGTTTCTTTACTTATCCTGTCAGCCAGGCTGCTGATATTACAGCTTTCAAGGCAACGACAGTTCCTGTCGGTGAAGATCAGGCGCCCATGCTGGAACAGACTCGTGAGATAGTACATAAGTTCAATTCTGTCTATGGCGATACACTGGTGATGCCCGATATTCTCCTGCCGGAGAAAAAAATCTGGTCACGCCTGCCGGGAACAGACGGCAAGGCTAAAATGTCGAAATCTCTTGGCAACTGTATTTATTTGTCGGACTCGGCAGCGGAAGTCAAAGAGAAAGTTAACAGCATGTACACGGATCCTGACCATATTCGTGTTTCTGATCCGGGCAAGATAGAAGGAAATGTGGTCTTCACATATTTGGACGCCTTTGCCTTAGATCAGCATTTTAATGAATTTTTACCGGAATATGAGAATTTATCTGAACTGAAGTCGCATTATCAGCGAGGCGGTTTGGGAGATGTCAAGGTTAAGAAGTTCTTAGTACAAGTTCTGGAAACTGAACTGGGGCCCATCAGGGAGAGCCGCTTGAAATGGCGTGAGCGTATCCCCGAGGTTGTAGATATCCTCGAAAAAGGTACAGCTAAAGCCAGGATTAAGGCGGCCGGGACTCTGCACGATGTGAAAAATGCCATGCAAATTGATTATTTCGGACAAAGCCCTCTTATTGAAGCATTTACTGCTACAAAGGACCAGCCTGTTTGCTGAAATTATCAGCAATGGTTTTGGTCACGCCGCTCTCGGGAGGGTTGTTTCAAGTATGCATTTAGTGCTTCATCGCGGAGAGTCACGCCGCTCCCGGGAGGGTTGATTAGTTGAGCATGAAAAAACGTCAAGCGGGAGCTGTTTTGATAACCCTGGTCACTTGTGTGATCTGGGGTTTCAGTTTTATGTTTACGCGCAGTGTTGTCGTGCGTACTCCTATTCTCAATCTTCTAAGCTGGCGTTTTCTTATAGCCTTGGCTGCTTTTCTGCTTCTGATCGCCTTCAAAGTATTTAAGATTAATCTCAAAGGCAAGAAACTCATGCCCTTGCTGAAGATTGCCATAGCTGAGCCGATTATTTTCTTCACAGCGGAATCTATCGGTATTCAACGTACATCTGCTACCGAGACTAGTCTGATGATCGCTACTATTCCGATAGCTGCCATGATAGTCGGTATCCCTATCGCTAAACAGATCCCAACAAAGAAACAGGCACTGTCAATTATCTTGTCTGTTGTCGGTGTGGCAGTGATTATTTTGGGGCAGAGCATAGAAGGGATAAGTTTTGACATCATAGGTTACCTTGTATTGCTGGTTGCTGTCTTCAGCGGAGCGATATTCTCCGCCCTCTCGGCGAAGCATGATGAGTATTCCAGCGCCGAGAAGTCTTTAGCTATGATGGTTATAGGCTTCATCGGCTTTGGCAGCGCAGCTTTAGTGCAGAACATTGCTGCGGGGACAGTACAGGAATGGCTCTTGCTGCCCTTTCAGGACAGAGAGTTTTTAATATCTATCTTATATCTGGGCTTGCTGGCTTCAGTTATCTGTTATGTGGGGCAGCACTACAGCATTTCAGTCATTGGTTTGAATCGCAGCGTATCTTTTTCCGGCGTGACTACGCTGACCTCTGTTTTGGCTGGTGTCTTTATCTTGCACGAGAAAATTAATGCCAGCATGATAATTGGCGGAATCATTATCCTGACTGGCGTATACGGTGCAAATTACTTTACCAGCACGCGAGAAAAATCTAAAGAGCAATCTCGATGAAAGAAAAACAGGGCAGTGCCATTGCCGCTACCTTAATAACCCGAGTGATCTGGGGCTTTAGTTTCTTATTTACACGTACAATTGTTGTTCGTATTAATTTTCTCAATCTGCTGAGCTGGCGATTCTTTGTCGCTTTTCTGACATTCTCAATTTTAATCGCCTTCAATGTATTCAAAATTGATTTCAAGGGCAAAAAGATCGGGCCTTTGATAGCGATAGCCATAGCTGAGCCGCTGATTTTCTTTACGTTGGAGTCGATTGCTTTATATTACACCTCTGCTACTGAAACCAGCCTGCTTATCGCGACAATCCCGATCGCAGCCATGCTTATCGGTATTCCTGTCGCTAAGCAGATCCCTACCGGAAAACAAGCGTTTTCTATTGTTCTGACGGTTGCAGGTGTGATGGTTATTGTGCTTGGCCAGAGCATCGGCGGTATAAAGTTTAATGTCGTTGGCTATTTGGTGCTGGTTGCAGCTGTCTTCAGTGCTGCGGTTTGTTATTCTCTCTCGGCGAAATACTGCGAATATTCCAGTGCTGAGAAAACTTTTGTCATGATGCTCGTCGGCTTTATCGGCTTTGGCGGAGCAGCTCTGATGCGAAATCTGGCAGCGGGTACAGTTGAGGAGTGGCTTAAGCTTCCCTTCAAGGACAAAGAGTTCTTGATTGCTGTTTTATATTTGGGTGTTCTTTCCTCTGTTATCGCCTATTTGGGTCAGCACTACAGCATTTCAGTAATCGGCTTGAACAGAAATGTTTCTTTTTCCAGTCTGACTACTCTGACTACAGTTTTAGCCGGAGTGTTTATATTGAACGAGCGGCTGAACGCCAGCATGATATTTGGTGGTATAATTATTCTCATAGGCGTATATGGTGCGAATTATTTTACTCCGCAGAGAGAAAGAGCAATTCCCAGCCAGCCTGAAGATTCATAATGCTGTAGAAAGCAAATACAACTAACCAAAATAAATATGAGAAAATAGCTTTTCAATGGAGGAAACCGCAATGAAACGACTATTGGTAATATTGTTAGCTATGATTTTGCTGCTATCAACAGCCTGCCAGGCGGACAATGGTGAAGCAACTGTGCCTGACGGTACAGGGCAGGAAACTACAGATCCCGGTGAAATAAGAAAACTAGTTGTGGCAAATTGGCAAGGATACGGCTCTGACGCAGAGTATGCTATCCGCGAATTTGAAGAAGCAAATAACTGTGAAATTGTCCATCAGTATTTTGATTCTGAGGAAGCTTTGCTTAATATGCTGAGACAAGGCGGTATCGGTGAGATTGATGTATGCCTGCCCAATATGTCTTATGTTGCAATCGGCAAAAGAGAAGACATGTTCACGCCTTTGGATACCAGTAAGCTGGAAAACTACAAGGATTTACGTGAAGACTTGTGTACAGTTGAAGATATAAAAGATGAGGACGGCAATGTGCTTGGTGTGCCTTGGACCTGGGGGACGACCTCACTGGGCTACAATCCGGATGCTGTTGATGAAGAAATAGATTCCTGGGCGGCGCTTTGGGATCCTGCTTATAAAGACAGAATTGCTTTCTTTGATGATCATACAACTGCAGTCATGATTGCCGCATTATATAGCGGCGAAGATCCTGAGAATCCTGATCTTGACAAAATTAAGACAGTGCTGTTAGAGCTAAAAGAAAACGCCAGATTATTTTGGTCCAGTTATGATTCATTCGCTAACCCATACACCGCAGGGGAGGTAGTGATGGGAAGTGTCTGGTCAGGTGCTGCCACGCAGCTTAATGCCACAGGCCAGAAAATGGAATACATTTATCCTAAAGAGGGTACAGTCGCATGGGTTGATTACTGGAGCATTCCAAGGAACGCTCCTAACGAAGATCTGGCTTACAAATGGATTGACTGGATGACATCGGTAGAGTTTCAGTCCACATATGCTGCCGATCTGGAAGCTCAGCCTCCGATCCCTACTAATAATAAAGTATTTGAGGTATTAAGCGATGAAGTTAAAGAAGCTCTGTACGTTACTGAGCTGCCTGAAATTTTAGCTTTTCAAAAAGAGCTCTCTCCGGAGGTTAATGAAGCCTGGCTGGACATATGGAACGAAGTTAAAGCTGCAAACTGATTTATCCGGCAAAGGATGATAACCATAACTTTCTACCGCTAGTAAGAATTATTTTTTGAGGAGAATGGGATGACAAAATCTAGGATAAAAACTTGGCTGCTTATGCTGCCAGGAGCCGGGATGTTGCTGTCACTTGTCCTTTTGCCTTTGTCTTTATTATTGTTATTCAGTCTGATTACAGGCAATCAGATCAGCATAAACAGCGACCTGAGTTTCAGCAATTACATCAATATTTATGAGAGGGGTCTCTTCGGCCCCCTTATGATCAAATCTCTGCTGATTGCCTTTTTCGTTACTTTAAGTGCTATTGTCATCGCTTATCCTGTCTCGTATGGAATTGCGAAAGTTGTTACACCGAGGTGGCGCAATACTCTGATAATACTGATAATTATTCCTTTTTTTACCTCGCAGCTGCTCCTGATCTATTCAATAATGGTAATGCTCCAGTCACGCGGTCCGGTAATGAGCTTTTTATCAATATTCGGCGCTGATCCTACTCGCTCAGCATTGTACAGTAATTTTGCTGTCTATTTAATCTTGCTTTATCAATTCCTTCCCTATATGGTTTTGACACTGTATTCATCAATGTCGAAGATCGACGATAATATCATAGCGGTAGCAAGAAGCATGGGTGCCGGCCGCAGACGGGTTTTTTTTGATGTAATCTTACCTCTGACCTCCCCGGGACTTCTATCCGGAATCATCCTGGTCTTTATCCCGGTAGCCGGCAGTTTTGTCGAATCTAATCTTGCCGGAGGAACTAACGGCATGATGATCGGATCATTGATCGACTCTAATTTCTCCGTATCTTTGAACTTGGGCAGAGGCTGCGCACTTTGCGTTCTCTTCTTATTGGTAATTTCAGCTGTAACTTTCGTTATCCAAAGATCAATACGATATTTTGCAGGGAGGCGTCTATGAAGCAAAGTCCTTGGTTAAGACTCATAATGGTGCTGACCTATATTTTTATTTTCTCGCCCATTATCGTGGTAATGGTAATGAGCTTCAACTCTTCTCAATACGGCACATTGCCCTTTGAGTTTTCTACCAGGTGGTATGAACTGCTCTTTTCCAGCAGAAACCTGGGCAGGGCGACCTGGTTATCCATCTGGTTTTCTTTCCTCGTGACATGCACTGTATCCGTTGTTGGTCTGCTGACAAGTTTAGGGTTGCGCAGGATGAAGCCCAAATGGGCTCAAAGTTTTATTGCCTGGCTGAATCTTGGCGTAGTTATACCTTGGCTTGTACTGGGTGTCGCATTGTTGATGATATTCAATTTTGTCGGCTTAGGAAGGTCCTACCCGGGCATGTTCCTTGGCAATTGCATATGTGTTTTGCCCTATGTTGTACTTTTAGTCTATCCCGCGTTAATGGCTTTGGACAGAAACATAGAATATGCAGCCAGAACAATGGGTGCAAGTAATGGAAGAACGCTGTTTACGATAGTGCTTCCGGGAATTTTGCCTGCTCTGCTGGCATCTTCACTTATGGCGTTCATGGTTTGTTTCAATAATTTTGTTATTCAGTACTATCTGGCTCCCTTTGGCGTCAGAACTCTGCCTATGGAGATATATAACTTGGTCAGAGTCGGGTATAAACCTGACATAAACGCACTGGCTACGATCATGGCACTATTGTCTATTGCACTTGTTCTAGTAGTTAACAGATTAGGTCGGGGCAAAGAGGGGAAGTTTCTGGAGGAGCTTTAGATGAAGATTGCCTTATTGGTTATTGATATGCAAAGAGTTTATGCTGCCGGAGGTGCCTGGGAAACAGAGGGTTTAGAGACTGTGGCTGAAAATATCGTGAATCTGTGCGGGAAATACAAGAACAGACTTTTCACCAGACATCTGCCCTTTGATAACCCTCCCGGACGCTGGAAGTCTTACAATGAAGTAAATGCCGATGTTAATTCTGATCCGGAGGGTATATTGCTCTTACCTGAATTGGCAAGCATTCCTCATCAACTTTTTGATAAATATACATATTCAGCATTAGAATCCGGCCGGCTGAGGGAATATTTGCTGACTGAGCAATATGATGAAATTCTTATCACCGGGGTGCAAACCGAATTTTGTGTTTTGTCGACGATGATGACAGCAGTTGATCTGGGGTTGCCGGTTACCATCGTCCCGGATGCCTGCGCGGCCAGCCTTCCCATCTTTAATGAGGCCATTGTTTTGCTGGCGGAGCTGATCCCTGCACAGATTGAGATCAAATATTCAAAGGAATTGCTAAATGGCTGATTTGGAACTGAGAAATATTAGTAAAAGCTTTGGCAGCAAAGAGGTGCTTAAGGATATTTCCTTAAGAGCCGGGAGTGGAGAGTTTTTAGCACTGTTAGGGGCTTCCGGCAGCGGCAAATCTACTTTGCTCAAGATTATCAGCGGCATTGAGATACAAGATGCGGGTGCTGTCCTGATCTCGGGAAGGGATATTAGTAAAGATCCAATCGAAAAGCGCAATGTCGGAATGGTATTCCAGAGTTATGCTTTGTTCGCTCATATGAATGTTTACGAGAACATTGCCTATCCTCTGCGTCTTCGCAAAATAAGTAAATCCGAGATCAGAGATCGTGTGGGAGAAACTCTGGAGACTGTAAAGCTCAAAGGATATGAAAAAAGATCAACCACAGATCTGTCCGGCGGTGAGCAGCAAAGGGTAGCTTTGGCGCGCGCCATAGTGTATGAACCGGATATATTGCTTCTGGATGAACCATTGTCTGCTCTTGACCGAAGAATACGAGAGCACATGCAGGAGGAAGTATTGCGCATACAACGAGAGACAGAAATTACAACTGTCTTTGTTACGCATGATCAAGGTGAGGCGCTTGCCCTGGCAGACCGTGTCTTGCTTTTGGATCAAGGTCAGATTGCAGAAGACAATGTGCCTGCTGAGGTATATTTACGGCCTGATTCTGAGTTCGCTGCAGAATTTATCGGGAACTCAAATATTCTCAGTGCTGTCTATAATAATGGTTATGCAGTAGGAAACGGTTTCAAAATTCCGTTATTGAAAGAATTTCCGGCCGGTACAGAACTGCGTGTCTTAATTAAGGAAGAAAACATTTTCCCGGTTAATGCCGGGGAAGGCATGGGACGGGGAGAAGTAACGGAAATCCTATTCCAAGGTACTACTACCAGAGTGACTTTACGAAATAATGACCTGACTTTAAACATGAGAGTCCTGTCACGTGAAGGAACGATGATTGAAATTGGTGATGAACTGGGTTGGGAAGTGTCATTTGCGGCAGCTTTCCCGGTGACCCGGAGCTGATCCGTCATATTTCGCAGGGTTGCTTATTTGCCCGGCGATAATTTGGAGGGTGAAATGTACAATATCTCAGCAGATCGATACTTTAATACCTGGAGCAGCAACAGTCCCGCTATTATGATGTTTCTGCCTGCCGGATTTGAAATTGTTCCCGGAGCATACAGTTTTGCCAGCGGAGAATATTCCGAGTTTCCTTTTTCTGACAAAATCAAGCTGTATGAACATGATTTTGCCGGCCGCTATTTACGGCTGACCATGGAGCACGCAGGCACTACTTTACAACTTCAGTATTGGAAAACAGATAATTGGACAGTCCGGGGAAGACTGGAAGTAGTGCATTCCGGAGAGTGGGGTCTGAGATTTATGCCTACCTTAGCCTTTGGTTTTCAAGATCAAGAAAAACCCGGCGAGGCAAAGGATGGCTTTGCAGATAGCGGCACAGTTAAGAAAGTTTCCACCAATATTGATAGCAAAGGCGTAAAAAGACAAGAAGAAGGATATGAGTTGAAATATCGCAGCTATTATTTCGGAATTGCCTTCGCCGATACACCTGTTCGGCATTGCCTTGCAAAAAACAGTTCTTATATGGGAGAAGAGATGGTCAAGCACGGATATTATGCTCCCTTTACAGATTCAGCCGAAGCAAATTACTTGAACAGCACTTTCAATTTAGAAGAAACACCTGTTATAGATTTCTCCGTAGCAGTAACTAACCACCCCCTTACGGCCGCAGATAAGGCAAAAGAGGCATTGGAACTTGATGAAGAAGATCTGTCAGAGATCAAGGAATGTCTGCAGGAAGCCTTGGGTATGGAAGGACGATTCTCCAGTTGCGCCGAGGCGCTTCGCGATGTTATGGCCTGGAATGCGATTGCTGATCAGCATAACGGAATTGTATTTACTTCTTTGACTCGTTTCTGGATAGACAAAAAATTCGGCGGCTGGTTTCGCTGGTTGGATGATGTCTTCTACCACGCCTTGATAGCGACCTGGTCAGGCGATTGGCAGATGGGTGAGAACAATCTGAAGGCAGCAATGGATAATGTCGTCCCAGGGGGAAATCTGGCTTGTCTAATGTCCGCTTTCACAGAATGGGTGGACAGATCACAACCGCCTGTTTTTGCATTTATTGTCTGGAAATATTATGAGCTGACGCACGACCGCAATATGCTCATGAGAGTCTTCGATACATTATACGAAGCACATAAATGGTGGTTTCGTAAGCGAGATGGCAACAAAAATGGGGTGCTTGAATATGGCAGCTCTATGAACTGTGGTGACGGCCACTATAAACAAACCAAACTAGCCTGCAAAGATGAGGCCGCCATGGATAACAGCCCTATGTATGACACAGCTAAATACGTACCAGAGGCAGAAACACTTGATATGGAAGATATCACACTTAACAGCCTTCTGGTACTGGATGCGGAGTCTTTAGCCAAGATGGCGAGAGTATTGGGTGAAGATAAAATAGCTGCGGAATTGTCGGATAGTCTGCAGCTGCATAAAGAAAAAATTAATCAAGTGCTTTGGGATGAGGAACGAGGAATCTATGCAAACCGTTTATGGAGCGGTGAGTTTGCCAGTCCCTCTCCTACGAGTTTTTATCCTCTCGCGGCCGGAATACCTGATAAAGAACGGGCGGATATTCTCATCAAGCATATTTTTAATGAAGATGAATTTTGGACAAAGGCTCCACTGCCTTCCATCTGGGCAAAAGACGAAGCTGTGCATGATAATGTCTATTGGCGCGGACGCATGTGGCCGCCTCTGAACTTCTTTGCCTATATTGGCTTGAAACGTTATGGTTACGCCCGTGAGGCGAATTTATTAGCTGAAAAGAGTGCTGAAGTATTCACTAATGCATTTGAAAATGAAAGAGCCTGTTATGAGAATTACGATACATTTACAGGTCTGGGAAAGAGCGTTGATTCTGATCCTTTTTATGGCTGGGGCGCTCTGCTGCCTTTGATGTGGGTGTTTAATTTTGTTGACTCCAGCGAGCTGGGAGGGTTGAATTTCGGCGCTTTCAATCAGGAGAATATGATAATCAACAGTCTGAAAACACATTTCGGCAAAGTAGATCTTAAATTGGGCACAAACACAGAGGTCAGAATAGATGGAGAGCCGGTCTTTGTCTCTGATGCAAAGGGACCCTTTGAGGATTTTCGCATCACTGACAATTACGCAGCTGTTTTTATCCCCGGCCAGGAGCAAGAAGCAAAGATTGAGTTCCCTCAGATTGTGCCTTTGCTGGCTTATATTAACGGCACTGAAGTTGAATCTGCGTCAGAATTCGTACTGACTCCCGGCAAGAATCACTACGTGGAGATTTGGTTCTAGCCGTTTTGTAAGGAGACCGGTATGCGCATATTATGTCTAGGATCTTTAAATCTCGACTATTCATATCGGGTTGAGCGCTTTGTACGTCCCGGTGAAACCATGGAAGCGGATGACTTAGTGCTAAGGGCAGGCGGTAAAGGCCTTAACCAGTCTATAGCACTTGCCAAGTCGGGGAAAAAAGTTTTCCATGCCGGCATTGTCGGCCGTGAGAGCGATCTGCTGCTTGCAGAACTGATCAGCAACGGCGTTGATACCTCTTTAATCCGCCGCAAGAGTGAACTGGAAACAGGCCATGCAATTATTCAAGTGAGCAAATCGGGCGAGAACAGTATATTAATTTACGGAGGTACAAACAGAACTCTGACCTTGGAATATATCGATGAAGTTCTGCATCACTTTGAGCCGGGAGACACGATTTTACTCCAAAATGAAGTTAATCTGATTCCGGAAATTATTAATGAAGCAGCGAGACGCCGGCTCCGCATTGCTTTCAATGCCGCACCTATAACTTCTGCCGTTCTGTCCTATCCGCTTCATCTGCTTGATTGGCTGATGGTTAATGAAGTTGAAGCTGCCGCTTTGACGGGTGAGGAAGACCCGCTTGCTATCGCCTCCGTGTTGAGCAGACGATATCCTGATACTACACATGTTCTTACACTGGGAAAGTCGGGGTCATTAGTTACAGACGGAGAGTACTATTTTCGCAGCTCAGCTTATCAGGTAGAGACAGTAGACACCACAGCGGCAGGTGACACCTTCAATGGTTATTTTTTGGGTTCGGTGCTTTCAGGAGATTCAATATTGAAGGCACTTACCCTGGCCACAGCTGCCAGTGCCATCTGTGTTATGAGGGCAGGTGCGGCTGCTTCAATTCCCAATCTGCAAGAAGTCATCGATTTCCAGGCAGAGCATACGAATGGTCTGGAGACAGATTATTCTATTTTGCCTTCGGCAGAGGCAACTGAATAATGCTGTGACGATTCTTAGCAGGGGAATAGCACTATTATAATATTCGGCAGCACACAGACAGCACACAGGCAGCAAAGAAAAATAATTAATCATATAATTAGTATGCAGCTGCAGCATTTAACTGCTGAAACAGGAAGTTGCTCTAAAGGAGCCGGATGGAAAAATCTAACAATAAAAGACAGCTTAAGTGGTCAGAACGCAATATCTGGTTAATCAGGATAACCGGTCTGCTTATTGCTGCGGGCTTCATTATAGTGGGGATTAACCGTCAGGAAGTGCGCACTGTTCTCGTAAAGGCGATCAGAATATGCCTGGAATGCATAGGTTTAGGTTAAGCATGGCCAGGAAGGTTAACAGAAGACATTTGATTCAGGCAGTGGGTGCGCTGGCCATTAATGGCAATCTCAAGGGCTTCGTCAGCGGCTCTATATATACCGGTAACAGCAAACAGATCTGCCTGCCGGTACTTAATTGCTACTCCTGTCCGGGAGCCCTTACTTCTTGTCCGATCGGCTCGCTGCAAGCTGTCAATAATCATCCGGGTTTTAATTTCAGCTTTTTTGTAGCCGGTTTATTGGCAGTGTTCGGAATTTTAGCGGGTAGATTCTACTGTGGCTGGCTCTGTCCTTTCGGTTTTCTTCAGGACCTTTTAGCTAAGATCCGGAAGAAGAAAATCGAGCTGAAGCTGGACCGTCCCTTGCGTTATCTGAAATACCTGATATTGGTTCTTCTGGTACTTCTGCTGCCTTCAATTTTAGTAAATGAATATAACCTCGGGTCACCTTTGTTTTGCAAATATATTTGCCCTGCCGGTACGATAGAGGCAGGTTTGCCGCTGCTTCTGGTTAATACCGGTCTGAGGTCTCTTGTTGGCGTCCTCTTCTCCTGGAAACTATTGCTGGCGATACTTACGGTAGTTGCCTCGATTTTCATTACCCGTTTCTTTTGTCGTTATATTTGTCCCCTGGGCGCTATCCTGGGTATTTTTCATCCTGTCAGCCTTTATCGCTTTGGCCTTGACGCTACGAAGTGTATTGATTGTGGTATATGTGCAAGGGTCTGTCCGATGGATATTGATCCGATCACCGAACATAACAGTCCTGAATGTATAAGGTGCCGGAATTGTATTAATATCTGTCCTGCCTCAGCTATAACCAGCAATTTCGCAGGACTGTCCATACCAAACGCCAAAGTCAGGGCTGCAGAAAGAAAGAAAGACAGAAAAACCGAAAAGGCTTAGAGATACGCAGAGGGCGATATTGTTAAATTCACCTGCAGACTATATAATATTATTCGCATGTTTAATCGGGGAAGTAATAATGCTGCCCCTTTTTGGACAATAAACAATCATTGAGCGGGGGGTAGCTGATGAAACAATATCAAGCAGCTGATATCAGAAACATTGCCTTGGCAGGTCATGGCGGAGCCGGTAAGACGGCTTTTGTAGAAGCGGCATTATATAATGCCGGAGCTATTGAGCGGATGGGCAGAAGCAATGACGGAAATACTGTCACTGACTTTGACGCAGAAGAAATACGCCGTGGAATGACCATCAATCTGTCTTACGCCGCTGTCGAATGGCAGGGCAAGAAAATTAATCTGCTGGATACACCGGGCGATTTTGACTTTTTAGGAGAACAGATCCAGGGCTTCAGGGTTAGTGACTCAATCCTGATAGTCATGAGCGCTAAAGATGGTCTGGCGGTTGGTGCTGAAAAAGCAGTACGCCAGGCAGAAAAACAAAACCGTCCGATATCATTCTTCATTAACCGTCTGGATGAGCCGAATGCCAGTTTTGATAAAACCCTTGCAGATCTGCAGGAGGCATACGGAAGCAAGATAGTTCCTCTGGTATTGCCGATTGTTGAGGGTGAGGAGGCTAAAGGATTAATCGATGTATTGGCCAAACAAGCCTACACATTTGCTGATAAAGGCAAGATGAATAAAACTGAAATTCCGGATGCTTTGTCAGATACGGTGGATCAGTTCTATGATCAATTGCAGGAACAAATCGCTGAAAGCGATGAAGACTTAATGATGAAGTATTTTGAAGGAGAAGCTTTTACTCCCCAGGAGCAAAATTCCGGTTTAAGCCATGCTATCCTGACAGGTTCAATATGGCCGGTGTTTGCGGGGGTAGCACAAAGTAATCTTGGCGTGAGCTTCACCTTGGATGCGATTGCCAATTATATGCCTACTCCTCTGGATACAACTCCTGTAAAAGCTCTTGTTAATGGAGCGGAAGAAGAACTTGCCGTTGATCCTGACGGCAAGCTGGCAGCCTACATTTTTAAGACAATTGTTGACCCGTTTGTGGGGCGCATATCCATGTTCAAAGTATATCGAGGCACCTTCCCGAGTTCCGGGACTGTCTTCAATGCGAATAAAGAAACAGATGAGCGTGTCAATGGCCTCTCATACCTTAGGGGCAAGAAACAAATTGCCGCTGAAGCCGGAATTGTCGCAGGCGATATTGGAGCAGTAACGAAGCTCAATGAAAGTGAGACTAACGATACTCTCTGTGAGAACAGTTGCAAAGTTAAGATTATCCCGCCAATTATTCCTGAACCCAGTCTGACGATGGCTATTTCTCCTGTCACAGAGGGTGAAGAAGATAAGATCATGCAAGGACTGGCCAGATTAGCTGATGAAGACAAAGTCTTCACGATCGAGAACAATCCTGAGACCAAGCAGCTTCTCTTATCCGGTCTGGGCGAAGTACAGCTGGATGTGTTAACCAACAAATTAAAGACTAAATATGGTGTGGAATCAGTGCTCTCCGAACCCCGTGTCGCTTATCGTGAAACAATAAGAAAACAAGTCAGAGTACAGGGACGCCATAAGAAACAGACAGGCGGTCACGGTCAGTTTGGTGATGTATGGATTGTCTTTGAGCCAACTGAGTCGGACGGTCTGGTCTTTGAAGAAGAGATTGTGGGCGGAGCAGTTCCGAAGGGTTATTTCCCTGCTGTCGAAAAAGGTCTCATGGAAGCCATTGATGAGGGACCTTTAGCAAATTATCCGGTTGTAGGGATCAAAGCGACGTTAGTTGACGGTTCCTATCACTCGGTTGACTCTAATGAGATGTCATTCAAGTTAGCAGCCCGCTTAGCCTACAGAGCAGGTTTGCCCCAGGCTGATCCGGTATTATTGGAGCCAATCAGCAAGCTGTCAGTTCATATACCGGATGATTACCTGGGTGATATAATGGGCGACATAAACAAGCGCCGCGGCCGCATTCTGGGCATTAACCCGGATAGCGAGAATCAGGGTTTTCAAATTGTGGAAGCGGAGGCGCCAACATCTGAGGTGCTGAGGTATTCCACAGATCTGAAATCTATGACTCAGGGGCGTGGGTGGTACAATATTGAGTTTGCCCGCTACGAGCAAGCCCCTCAATTTGTTTCGGATAAGATTATCGCCGAAGCTCATAGGGAAGAGGAATGATCTGTTGAGCGCTGCAAATAACTGTTTGCACGAAATACTGAGCGGATTTACTTTACTTAAGGAGATCAGGTGACAGAACTGGCCCTTGCCGATCCTGGGGGAGATCCCCGATTATCTATGACACTATTTTTTGAAAACGGGTGGCAGTTTTTGCTGCTTGCCTGTTTATTTCTACTGGTTTACGCTTTTTACGCAGCTTTCGAAGCTGCTGTAATAGCCTTGAATGATCACGAGCTGGAAGAAAAGGCTGAGAGCGGATCATTAGCTGCTCGCATGTTGGTACGTGAAACCGGCCTTCCGGGCCGCTTTGTTGGTCGGATTCACGCTGCCCGCATAGTATATCTCTCATTATTTGCAATCAGCTCGGCCTACGGGATATTCAATTATCTCCTTCCTTCAATATCTCACCTAACAGGTGCGTTACGCTTTTTGATTGTTGCGGTACTTGTCATATTATCTTTCTTCTTCATCTATGTGATTAGTGACTCCTTTGCTAAACAACAGGGCAGAGTCAAAGCAGAAGCCGTCAGCTACAGAGGCGTATATTTTTATAAAATTATTACTTTGCCCGTTCTGCCTTTATCCAAACTGGGAATATTTTTAGGATCTAAAATGGCACACTTGTTCAAACTCGAAAATATGGAAGCGGTCACTGCTGCCACGGAAGAAGATTTGCGCATGATTCTTAGCGCCAGTAAAGATGCCGGTCACATTATGGAGCGAGATCAGGATCTGATTGAGAATATTTTTGACTTCGACAATAAGAGTGCCGGTGAGATCATGACTCACCGAACCAATCTTTCCGCTTTTAACGTAACTGACAGTTTCGAGGAGGTTATGGCAAAGGTACGTGAAGACCAATACACCCGCTATCCGGTCTACAGTGAGACGATTGACAATATTGTCGGCGTTGTCCACTCAAAGGATATTTTGAGGTGGCTTTACGAGGAAAATGGCAATGATTTCAAAGTGGAGAAACTAATGCGCAAGCCGATCTTTACACCGGAATCCCGAATTATAAAGGATCTGTTTCAGGAGATGCAACAGAACAGAATCCAAATGGCAGTGGTCATAGATGAATATGGCGGTACTGCGGGGGTAGTAACTCTGGAAGACATTGTTGAGGAGATTGTAGGTGAAATTGAAGATGAATATGATGAGCAGGATATATCCATTGTTCGTATAGGTGATGATGAATGGCAATTGGATGGCAGCGTCGAATTGGAAGAGGTCGAGGATGCCTGTCAGATAGTTCTGCCCAAAGACGATTACGATACCGTAGCAGGTATGATAATCGCTCATCTGGACCGTATTCCGGAAGAAGGGGAGAATCTCGAAATTACTATTAACAGAGGTAAGTTTCGCGTTGTAGAAGTCCAGGATAATCGCATAAAACTTGTGCACCTGCAGGTATTACCGGAAAAAAAGCCCCCTGTTACTTTGGAATAAATCTGCTATAATATATTTTTGTATAAAAACGGATGTACTGTTAACTACTAAAGTGTCTGGCAGACACATTGTTTGAGTTGAGGGAAAAATGAGAAAAAAAGAGGAAAACACCTGGAAGACAGAAACTGCTCGATCCGAGCGAAAAGAACGTCTTTCCAAGCAAAAGGACAGCTCTGGTCAGAAGAAGCGCATCAGGGGCTACAGTCTGGTTGGCAGGATTGCGGGTATTGTCGCCGCCCTTATTATAATCGTTGCTTTAGTATTGTGGCTGTTATTGTCGACCGGTATCATGCAGCGCTCTGTTACTGCAGCTGTTATCGGAGATACGAAGCTTTCTGTGGCAGATATTAATACTGTATTCGGCATGCAGGCAGTCAATCCCAATATGTGGAATATGGGCAATGTCTTTACAGAGCAGGGGCAGCAAATGCTTGATACGGAGCTGGATTTTGATGACGAAAACGCAAATAATTATCGAGAATTCATCAGAAATTCTGCTATAGGTGAGTGGACGAATGCTCTGTCTCTTTACGAAGAGGGTAAAAGGAATGGTTTTGAGCTAACAGAGGAAGCTCAGCAAACTCTTACATCCAGTTTGGACGAGTTGAAGATCCAGGTAGAGGAAAGTGCTGAAGCATACAATATGACGGCCCCGACAATGCTCAAGGTGACTTATGGCCCAGGCAGCAGATACGAAGAGTTGGAAAATTTCTATGAAGTTAGTTATTATGCCGCTTTATATATGGAGGAATACCGAGAAAGCATAGATATTGAAGAGTCAGAGCTGGAAGAGATCTATGAAGAAAACAAAAACCTTTATGACATGGTTGCATATAAGGCAGTTGAATTTGTAGCGGAGCACTCTGCAGATATCGATGACGCCGCTAAGTTGAAAATTGAAGAACAGACCAAAGCTCAGGCAGAAAAAATGCAAACAGACCTCGAATCCGGCAAGGAATTTTTCGAGAGTGCTATAGAGAATGTGGAGAATAATCAGACGAAAGATGGTCTTCTTAATGAACCGCAGTTATTTGATCATTCCTTCAGGACTTATGGCAATATTGAAAATTATGAGCTGAGAAACTGGCTGTTTGCTTCAGAGCGCGAGTCAGGAGACATAGCAGTTTTAGAGTCTGCCTCTGCAGGTGTGACAATGCTCGAGGAAGATGGAGCAGAAGCATCTGCGCCTCAGACTTTTAAGAGCTTTATTGTAGTTCAGTTTGAAGACCGTTCTCGCCAGAATGTCAAGCCATTTAGCACAAGACACATTCTCTTTATGGACGATGGAGCAGAAGAAATTTCGGACGCTGAGCTAAAATTGCGGGCAGAAGATGTGTTGGCAGAATATAACGCCGGAGAGAAGACAGAAGAAACCTTCAGCGAGCTGGCAAAAGAGTACAGTATGGATGGTAACGCCCAAGACGGTGGCATCTACGAGGACATAAGCTTAGGCTCCTTTGATGAGCAATACGAGACCTGGGCTTTGGATCCGCAACGCAAGGAAGGTGATGTCGGGCTGGTTAAGTCACAGTTTGGATATCACCTGATCTATTACATCGGATCAGAGGGAGAAGAATTATGGAAAGACGCGACAAGCAGCCGACTGCTGGATGAGCAAGTACAGGAATGGCGTGAAGACCTTCTAAGTGAGATTACTGTTACCAGAAAAAACTTTGGCAGTAACATGGTAGGCAAATACGGCTTTCTGAAGACTTTGTTCGGCTAACCATTTTTTGACCTTGGCACCTTGACCGATAATGGTTAACAGCTGATTCAAGTAAATATCAATGAGTTTGTTTTAGCGTTCATGACCAACTATTTAAGTTTATAACTGCTGCTTGAAGCACATAACCGCCGACTTAAACAGATGGTTAACAACATAATTAAATAGAGGTTGAAGCAGACCTGAATTGATAAAAATTATATCTTGACAAGGGTATTATAAAAATAGTACAATTATTAGACGTGTCACTAAGTCTGGAGGTGTGAATATAGATATTAATTTTGCGCCCAAAAGACCCCTAATGACCATGATATATCTGCAGAAGTAAAGATGTGATGTTATAACCTGCTCGCAATTATAAGTGAGCGGGTTATTCTGACGTCACTCCAATCGGTATCGGTTTGCCGATTTAGTCGCGAGGTGATCATTGATGGTAAAACCCGTTCATTATGGACGAACCGAAAGAGTATCATATTCAAAGATCGACGAGATCATTGATATCCCAAATCTACTTGAGATACAAAAGGAAAGCTATAGATGGTTTATAGAAGAAGGATTAACAGAGGTGCTGGAAGAGGCCTCTCCAATTACTGATTTCTCAGGTGATATTGAATTATCTTTTGTCGGCCGTGAATTTGATGTTGAGAACCCTACTTATTCGGTTGAGGAGTGCAAAGAACGAGACGCGAACTATGCCGCCAAGCTATATGTGCATGTGCGTCTTCATACCAAAGCGAACGACAGAATAAAAGACCAGAGTGTCTATATCGGAGAGTTTCCGATTATGACGGACACTGGTACCTTTATTATTAATGGCGCGGAAAGAGTAATTATAAGCCAGCTTGTACGCTCTCCCGGTGCCTACTTTGGTGAGAAAAAAGATAAGAATGACGCAACCTTATATACAGGCCAGATCATTCCTAATCGCGGCGCCTGGCTGGAATTTGAATCTGATGCCAACGGTTTGCTGTGGGTTAGAATTGACCGCACCAGAAAGTTTCATTTGACAATCTTCCTCCGCTCTCTTGGCTTTGGTACTGATGCCGAAATCCAGGAGATTTTTGGCGATGAGGAATCCTTGATGCGCACAATGCAAAAGGATGGCTGTTCCAATGAAATGGATGGTCTGCAAGAGATGTTCAAAAAGCTCCGCTCCGGCGAGGTCTATACCCGTGAAGGCGCTGAGAGTTTCCTGCAGAACATGTTCTTTGATGCCAATCGTTATGATCTGGCTAAAGTTGGCATCTATAAGCTTAATAAAAAGCTGTCCTTGGCAGATCGCGTGATAGGACACCGTGCAGCAACAGATGTCATTGATGAAGACGGCGAAATCCTTGTCCTTAAGGACGACATTATTACAAAAGAGATGGCTTGGCAGATCCAAAATGCCGGAGTCAATCACTTGGATATATACCCTATCCAGATAGTCGGAGAGAATCTGGTCCAGTATGAACATCAACTGCGCGTAGTCGGTAATGAGAGAGTAAAAGCTTCCGAATATCTGCAGCGTTTCTTCAGCGCTGAAGAGTTAGCGGAGATCGACTTTAAGCAGCTAGGTATATCTGAGCTGGTCCGTACATCAGTCTTGAGATCTATAGCCAAAGAAGCCCAGGAGACAGATGAACCCCTGGAGACTCTGGGCAAATTGCTTAAAGAGCGTAACAAGGACCTGATCCCTCACCATCTGACAGTTGACGATATCCTGGCATCAGCCAGCTATTTCATTGGCATTGAATATGGTGTAGGGAAAATAGACGATATTGATCACCTGGGGAACAGACGTATTCGTTCTGTAGGAGAACTCCTGCAAAATCAGATGAGACTTGGTTTTTCACGGATGGATCGTGTAATCCGCGAGCGTATGCAGTCTTTGTCTGATAAAACGAATGCCGAATCAAAGGATATTGTCAACACCAGGCCTGTAAGTGCCGCAATTAAAGAATTCTTCGGCTCTTCTCAGCTGTCACAGTTCTTAGACCAGACCAACCCTCTGGCTGAACTGACGCATAAGAGACGTCTCTCTGCTCTAGGCCCCGGTGGTCTGTCGAGAGAGAGAGCTAACTTCGAAGTCCGTGACGTACACTCCTCGTATTACGGCAGGATGTGTCCGATTGAAACTCCTGAAGGCCCAAATATTGGCTTGATTAACTCATTGGCTACCTATGCCCGTATAAATAATTATGGGTTTATTGAAACTCCTTATCGCGTTTATGACAAAGAGAAAGGTGTTGTCACGCGTGAAATTCAATATATGACTGCTGATGAGGAAGATTATTACAATATTGCCCAGGCGAACGAGCCTTTAGATGAGGAAGGACATTTCCTCTCAGAGTATGTAGTCTGTCGTTATCTTGACGAATTCCTGGAACTGCCTCCTGAAAAGGTGGATCTGATGGATGTTTCTCCTAAGCAGCTGGTATCTGTGGCTACTGCCTTAATTCCTTTCCTGGGCAATGACGATGCCAACCGGGCGCTTATGGGATCCAATATGCAGAGACAGGCTGTCCCGCTTATTAAAACCGAAGCTCCCATTATCGGTACCGGAATTGAGCACAGAGCGGCCAAGGACTCAGGTGTTTGCGTAATAGCAGCAAACGACGGAGTTGTAGAATTTGTAGCTGCCGATTTAATTACTGTACGCCGAAAAGATAAAAAACTGGATGAGTATGCGTTAACAAAATATACCCGTTCGAACCAGGGTACCTGCATAAATCAGCGTCCGCTGGTAAAAGCAGGAGATACTGTAACTGCCGGTGAGATCATTGCTGACGGTCCTTCCACGGATCAGGGGGAGCTTGCTTTGGGACGCAACGTCCTGATCGGTTTTATGACCTGGGAAGGCTACAACTATGAAGACGCTATTTTGATCAGTGAACGTCTGGTGCGCGATGATGTCTATACTTCCATCCATATTACGGAATATGAGAGTGAAGCAAGAGATACCAAACTGGGTCCTGAAGAGATAACCAGAGAGATTCCTAATGTCGGCGATGATGCCCTCAAGGATCTGGATGAAGACGGGATCATCAGAGTTGGAGCTGAAGTTCATGCCGGTGATATTATTGTCGGCAAAGTCACACCTAAAGGTGAGACAGAGCTTACTCCTGAAGAACGGCTCTATCGTGCAATCTTTGGGGAAAAGGTACGTGAAGTCAGAGATACTTCTGCCCGTGTACCTCATGGTGAATCGGGTATTATCGTTGATGTTAAAGTCTTCACACGTGAAGACGACGAACAGCTGAAACATGGCGTTACCAAACTGGTGCGCGTGTATATCGCGCAGAAGCGAAAAATATCAGTCGGCGACAAGATGGCTGGCCGTCATGGCAACAAAGGAGTAATTTCTCGGATTCTGCCGGAAGAAGATATGCCTTTTATGCCGGATGGCACACCGCTGGATATTGTTTTGAATCCGCTCGGCGTTCCCTCCCGCATGAATATCGGTCAGCTTCTCGAGGTGCATCTGGGGCTGGCTGCTAAGGAACTGGGCTGGAAGGTTGCTACTCCGGTATTTGATGGAGCAGTCGAAGGTGATGTTGTTGAAGCCTTTAAGAAAGCAAATATTGACGACGATGGCAAAACCATTCTATATGACGGACGTACAGGAGAGCCTTTCGAAAATCGAATAACTGTGAGCATCATGTATTATCTCAAACTCCTTCATCTGGTCGATGATAAAATCCACGCCCGCTCGATCGGACCGTATTCACTGGTTACTCAGCAGCCGCTGGGCGGTAAAGCTCAGTTTGGCGGTCAGCGCTTTGGAGAGATGGAAGTCTGGGCACTTGAAGCTTACGGCGCTGCGTACACTCTGCAAGAAATTCTTACTGTTAAGTCTGACGACATTCAGGGCAGAACTAAAACTTATGAAGCAATAGTTAAAGGGGAAAATATTCCCGAACCCGGAGTGCCCGAGGCATTCAAAGTACTGGTTAAAGAGCTTCAATCCTTGGCTCTGGACGTTAGGATCATTGATGAGAAAGATGAGTTAATGGAGATCAAGGAAGGTGATGGTGATGAAATCAGCACCTCCGAAGGAGTAATCAGAGATCTCGAAGATCTGCTGGAAAGCTCATCCTTAGGCGCAGGTGAATTGGCTGCTGCAGGTTATACCGCAGGAGAATTGACCGAAGAAGGCGAAATCGATGAAGACTTTGAGCCTGATGAAGAAGATGAAAATCAAATTGTGATGGCTGCTGATGCCGATGAAGACGATGAGAACTAAGGTCTGATACAAGAGGGATAATATGTCTGAAATTATTAATTTTGAAGCAATTGGTATAGGTCTTGCCTCACCGGAAAAAATACTGGAATGGTCTCACGGCGAGGTTAAGAAACCTGAAACAATAAATTACCGCACACTTAAACCAGAGCTGGACGGTTTGTTCTGTGAGAAGATTTTTGGGCCTACCAAAGATTGGGAGTGTCATTGCGGTAAATACAAGAAAATCAGATATAAGGGTATTGTCTGCGACCGTTGCGGTGTAGAAGTCACCAAATCAAAGGTCAGGCGCGAGCGTATGGGACATATCCGTCTGGCTGCCCCCGTATCACATATCTGGTATTTCCGCGGGATCCCCAGTCGTATGGGGCTGCTCCTGGACATGTCTCCGCGCAATCTTGAGAAGATTCTATATTTTGCAGCTTATATCGTAATAGATCCGGGTTCTACTGATCTAAAAAAATACGATATTATTAACGAGCGCGAATACAGAGACTATATCAATGAATATGGACGCCATGACTTTGTTGCCAAAATGGGCGCGGAAGCAATCAAAGATTTGTTAAGTCAGATCGATATTGCTGCTTTGGCTGATGATCTTAGAGAGCAGCTGCAACAAGCAAAGGGCCAGAAGAAGAGCCGGCTGATCAAGAGATTAGAAGTTATTGAGGCTTTCAAGCTGTCGGGATTCAATCCCGAATGGATGGTTCTAGATGTACTTCCTGTGCTGCCTCCTGAATTGCGTCCTATGGTTCAGTTAGACGGCGGACGTTTTGCCACATCTGACTTGAATGATCTCTATCGCCGTGTGATTAACCGCAATAATCGTTTGAACAAGCTGTTGCAATTAGGTGCGCCTAATATCATGGTCAGAAACGAAAAGAGAATGCTGCAGGAAGCTGTGGACGCTTTGATAGATAACGGGCGGCGCGGCAGAGCAGTCACTGGAGCGGGAAATCGGGCTCTGAAATCTCTGTCTGATCTGCTCAAGGGCAAGCAGGGACGTTTCCGTCAGAATCTGCTGGGTAAACGTGTTGACTATTCCGGACGTTCAGTTATCGTTGTTGGCCCTGAGCTCAAGATGCATCAGTGTGGCTTGCCCAAGGAAATGGCACTGGAACTCTTTAAGCCCTTTGTGATGTGCGAAATAGTTAAAAAAGAGCTTGCACAGAATATCAAATCTGCCCGGCGTTTAGTGGAAAAAGGCGGAGATTTGGTATGGGATACGCTTGAAGAAGTGATCAAGGATCATCCGGTACTCCTAAACCGTGCTCCCACATTGCACCGTCTGGGCATTCAGGCCTTTGAGCCTGTGCTGGTTGAAGGACGCGCCATCCAGCTGCATCCTTTGGTCTGTACAGCTTACAATGCCGACTTTGACGGTGACCAGATGGCCGTGCATGTACCATTATCATCAGAAGCACAGGCTGAAGCGAGATTTTTGATGCTGGCTTCGAACAATTTACTCAAGCCGCAGGATGGAAAACCGGTCACTGTGCCTACTCAAGACATGGTAATGGGTATCTATTACCTGACGATCGACCAGGAACCGGAAGACTTTGACCCCGATAATCTGCCCGCTTTCTGCGATGCAGATGAAGCGAATATGGCATATGAGAAAAATTTGATTACTTTGCGGCAGCCTATTAAAGTCAGAAGGACTGTTGAGGTAGATGGTAAAACTATCAGCGGAGTAATTACTTCAACCATGGGCAGATTCATCTTCAATACAGTTATTCCTCAAGATCTGGGATTTGTTGACCGATCTGCGGGCGGCAAAGATCTCTTGAAGCTGGAATGTGATTTTCTGGTTGGCAAGAAACAGTTAGGGGAAATCATAGAGAAGTGCATCCATATCCATGGGGTTACCGAGACATCAATAGTTCTTGATCAGATCAAGGCAATGGGTTTCCACTACTCGACAATCGGGGGAATCTCGATCGGGATATTTGATATGGTCGTACCGGACGTTAAAGAAAAGCTGATTGCAGAAGCTGAAGAAAAAGTCGCGGAGGTTAACCGTCATCACCAGCGCGGATTGCTGAATAAAGAGGGCAGATACCGTGCAGTTGTTGATATCTGGAGGCGCACTACCGACAATATTACAGAGGCGCTTAAACTGAATCTCAGCCGTTTTAATCCGGTCTATATGATGTCTCAGTCGGGAGCGCGGGGTAATATCAATCAGATTAAGCAATTAGCCGGTATGCGCGGAAACATGGCTGACACAACAGGCCGTACCGTTGAGATTCCTATTAAATCTAATCTGCGCGAAGGCATGAATGTGCTGGAGTTCTTTATCTCCTCTCACGGTGCCCGTAAAGCTTTGTCTGATACCGCATTGAAGACAGCAGACTCCGGTTACTTGACCAGACGTTTGGTAGACATTGCCCAGGATGTGATAATTCGCGAAGAAGATTGTCAGACCAAAGAATTCATTGAAGTTTCCGCAATTACAGTCGGCGGCAAGAATAAGAGCAGAGTGGTTCAGACTTTGTATGACCGGGTGCGCGGACGCTATGCCGCAGGTGATGTAATCGATCCCGCAACTCAGAAGACGATAATTAAAGCCGGCGATCTGATAACTAATGATCAAGCACAGTTTGTTGAAGATGCTAATCTGAATAAGATTAAAATCAGAAGCAATTTGACCTGTGCGTGTCCTTCAGGAGTATGTGCTAAATGTTATGGCGTTAATCTGGCAACAGGCAAACCTGCAGGTGTCGGTGAAGCTGTGGGTATTATGGCCGCACAGTCAATCGGTGAGCCAGGCACGCAGCTTACCATGCGTACCTTCCATACGGGTGGTATCGCGTCTACCGACGATATTACACAGGGTCTGCCGCGTGTTGAAGAGCTGTTTGAAGCACGCAAACCTAAAGGCCAGGCAATTATTGCTGAACTGGAAGGTACAGTCAATATTGTTGAAACCGATAAGAAGAAGCGCGAAGTTATCGTTACTTCTGCGGATGGTGAGAGCAAGTCTCACACAGTTCCTCTCTCCATTCCTACTCTGGTTGATGACGGTGACTACGTTGAATTGGGAGACTTCATTACGGATGGTTCAGTTAATCCACAGGATATTATGAGGATCAGAGGACCCGAGGGAGTACAGAAGTATATTATTACTGAGGTACTTAAGGTTTATAAAAATAACGGTGTTGAAATTAATGACAAGCACATTGAGATCATTACCCGGCAGATGCTGCGTAAGTGCAGGATTGATGATTCCGGTGACACCCATATGCTGACAGGCAGTCTGGTTGATATGTTTGATTTTGAAAGAGCTAATGCCGCAGCAGAAGCTCAAGGACTTAGACCGGCTGAGGGCAACCGTGTACTTCTCGGAATCACCAAGGCATCGCTTGCCACGGATTCATTCCTGTCGGCAGCATCCTTCCAGGAGACAACCAGAGTACTTACCGATGCAGCTGTTAAGGGTAAAGTTGATCCCTTGCTGGGGCTGAAAGAAAATGTCATTATCGGCAAGCTGATTCCTGCAGGCAGCGGTATGCATCGTTATCGCAATATAACTGCTATTCCGGTAGTTCCTGAAAATATGGAACTGCTGGAAGAGACTGAGCAGCAAAGCGGAGCTGTCAGCTAAAATATGATGCAAGTTACTGAAGTGAGCCCGGGATTAATCCCGGGCTCGCTATATTAAGGAGGATTCTTATGACGGAATTGCTGAAAAACTTAAGTGATGAAGCCAGGGAGGTAATCTCTCTGCTCCGGAAGAAGGAAGAGTTTATCTGGTTTAACCCCAAGAGGGGCAAGCTGGGCTCACTGAATGTTGCCGATGAAGAATCTTTAGCAGCCATGCAAGAAGCTGCTGATCGTTTACAGCGCTTTGCACCCTGGATAGAGCTAAACTTTCCTGCCACCGCCGCCAGCCACGGATTGATAGAATCACCGCTGGTGCCGATCAATCGGATGAAGCGGGAGCTTGATCCTGATGGCTGTATCCAAGGAAAGCTGTATTTAAAACGTGATGACATTCTGCCCGTTTCCGGCTCAATCAAGGCCCGCGGCGGGATCTATGAGATTCTCAAACTAGCCGAGAAAATCGCCTTAAAGCATAAATTAATCAGTCTGGAAGATGACTATGCTGTTTTATCTTCTCTGGAGAATAAGAAGGTGTTTTCAGATTACTCAGTCGCAGTCGGTTCCACCGGCAACCTTGGTTTATCAGTCGGCATTATCAGTGCTCAGCTTGGCTTTAAAACTACCGTGCACATGTCATCCGATGCCAGGCCGTGGAAGAAGGATAAACTCAGATCGCTGGGTGTCACTGTGATTGAATACGAAGACGATTATAGTAAGGCTGTGGCTGAAGGCAGAAAATCTGCAGAAGCTGATCCTAATTGTCATTTCGTTGATGATGAAAATTCGGAGGACCTCTTTATGGGCTACTCCGTAGCTGCTTTGCGCCTTCGTGAACAGCTTGAAGATCTGAAGATTAAAGTTGACAAGGATCATCCTCTTTTTGTTTATATACCCTGCGGAGTAGGTACCGGACCCGGCGGAGTCGGCTGGGGGCTTCGTCAGCTCTATGGTGAGAATGTCTATGTTTTCTTTGCTGAACCGACACAATCCCCTTGCGTGCTTCTGGGTCTTGCTACAGGGTTGCATGAGAATATATCTGTATATGATATTGGCCTTACCGGCAAAACCGAAGCGGACGGACTTGCTGTCTCCAGAGCTTCCGGTCCGGTATGTGATAAGCTGGAACCATCGCTTGCCGGCTGCTTGACGGTTACTGATGAACATTTATACAGCTTGCTTAGCTGCCTGGAAAAAACTGAAGGTATAAAATTAGAGCCATCGGCCTTGGCAGGCATGGTTGGACCTGAGATGCTGAGCGCATCTTCTGCAGGCAAAGCCTGGCTGGAAGCGAATAATTTGACAGAAGTGATGCCGGAGGCCACCCATATTGTCTGGGCAACCGGCGGCAGCATGGTACCGCCGGAAGAAATGCAAAGTTTCATTGAGCGGGGAAAGGGACTGAAGATGACGACAATTGATGATGTTCCATTACTAATCAGGAGAGAGATTGAAGCACTTGTCTTAGCGCCGATAATCAGAGCCTTTGAGAAGGAAGTCGGCAAAGAAAAAACCCATAAGATAGTTGAAGGAATAATTAAAGATCTGGCTCATCAAACAGGTGAGAGCTGGGCTGAGCGCGTTGATAAAAATGAAATGCCTGAATTTGTCGAGCACTTACTGCCCATTTTCTCTAAGGATGCCTTAGATCTGGACGTTAAGAAAGTCAGCACCGATGACACCAGCTGGGATGTAACTCGTTGCAGGTATGCAGAGATGTATAGAAAACACGGACTGGAAGATCTTGGTTTTATTCTTTCATGCAACCGCGATGGCTGTTTGTTCGAGGGGTATAATGAGGATCTTTGCTTTACTCGCAATCACACCATAATGGAAGGTGACGATTACTGCGATTTTCGGATAGAAAAGAAAGATAACTGATTAACAGATTCTTCAGCTGTTCCGGTTACTGTACTTTTCTCAAATCCTATTAATAATCTGAGGTAAGTGTCAGCTTGGCAATATGGCCGGCTTCTACCTGTATAGCCAAAGTAAAAGTGAAATCGTCTATCTGTCTTTGGAGCAGATAGTCGTTTTCGCGTGCGAAGGGATAACGAAGATATAACTCATTGATATGTAATCCGGGACTTAGTCCTGATCCCAATGCAAAATTACTGTACGAGATTTCTGCCCTGGTTACCACACCGCTCCAGTTTTGATGTTCATCTGTGCAATCTCCAAGCACTGTTATGATAATGCCGGGGTACTCAACTGTAAAAATATCCAGCCCCTCTGCGATACGAAAGCAAGAGTCAGAGCCATGCGAGAGTGGAGTGCCAAGAATTTTATCAAAGTCGGCAGAAGATACTTCCAAAGCTGCTAAATCTTCATCCAGGGTGATTAGTGTCTCTCCGTTAGCTATAACACTCAAGTCTTCAACTCGTAATGTCTCAGTTACAGGATCAGTAGCAATTAAGTAATTATCACGTTCCTGAAAACGGATAATCCGGCGAATTCTTTGATTGAGATTCGAGGTCAAAGTAGCGTATTGCTCTATTTCTGCATAACCTGGATAGATTCTCTGGAGTTCGAGCTGGTCTCCCTGAGTTCTGATTTCATTGTGATAATAATCTAACGTTGCCTGACAGCGCGCAGTCAAAACCTCTTTTTCAATCTCACTGGCGGGATTCACGCTGCTCTCCAGCAGAGCATACAAGGCGTCAAAGCTGTTATTATTGATTGCTTCAAAATACAACATCATATAATTGTCTATAGAGATGATGCCCTGAGTCCAGTCTTGATCTAAATAGGCCACACCATCTTCATCCTTCTGAATTGCGACAACAAAACCGACATCATTACTGTCATTTTCATAATCAAAACCGACATCATTACTGTCATTCTCATAATGCAGAGCATAAAAATCTGACCGCTGCGCCAGTTCATAGATAGCAGGATTTCCACCTTCTAATAAGGTCAGGATCACCTCTTTTTCATCGTTATCCATGGCAATAATTTCTGTTATCGGGCTGGTTATACCCTTTTTAAGAGCCTGAATAAATTGAAAGAAGGAAGTTTGGTCCAGGCCATCCGTTTGTGTTCTGGGAATTGAAGAATAGACTGCTTCCGAACTTCGATTAGATCTTACAGCCAAAGCGAGCGAGTGCGCCAACTCCAGAGAACTCATAGATCGTTCTGAAACTAAGCTTAAAGTAAGTCCTTCAGGAGTGCTGTCTTCTTGCGGTATTAATTTAGCGAGCACATTATCGCATCCCACAATAGACAGAATAATAATAACAATTATTATCAGGAGACCGGAGGTCCACCACCTGTGCTTCTTCTCCGGCGGTATATTCTCATTTCGCAATTTACTATCCATTAACTCAGAAACTTACAGATTTGTCCTTAACTAACTTAATTAATCCTGTTATTCATCCCAGTAGTGTTTCATTTTACGCCTTATTCGCTGCACAGCGTTATCAATGCTTTTTTCATTTTTATTCAGCAGCCTGCCAGCTTCCCGATAACTCAGGCCTTGCTGGAGAAGTGACACTACTTTTGCCTCCAAAGGGCTAAGTTTATTTTGCATGAAAGTATGCAGAGCTTCAAGTTCTTCTTTAGCGATGGCTTTATCTTCAGGGTTTATCTCTGACGTGTCATCCAACGTGTCATCCAGTTTGGCAGCAAAAGAATCTGTGCCGGCAGAGTACTCTGATTTAGCATCCAGGGAAAGTGATTCATTCAAAGGCCGATGTTTCTGTCTGGCCCCTGAACGGACGGCATCAATTAGTCTTGCCTGGATCAGCCGTTCAGCCAAAGCGGCGAAGGGCAGGCCGGAATCGATGTCGTAGATTTCTAATGCCTGAAATAAACCAATCATGCCCTCCTGAATCAAATCTTCCTGTTCGCCGCCTTGGATAAAATATCTTCTGGCACGATCTATAACTAAGGGTTTATAGGCTGCAAAAATTTCTTCAGCAGCGTCAAGATCACCTGAACGGTAATTTTTAACCAGCCTGAGATCTCTTTGAGCATGAGGAGAGAGTTGAGAGGCCGCCATCTGGAATCAGACCTCTGCAGATTCAGAATGCAAATCTTCATCTGATATTAAGACCTCAGAGGAGGGAGCAAAAGAAGGCTTGTCGCCTTCATTATTATGTCTGGCTTGTCTTTTTGCCTCAAAAACCAGGATGCCGCAAGCTACAGCAGCATTGAGTGAATTGACTCGTCCGTATTGAGGAATGCTCACAAGATGATCACAGGCCTCAACGATTTTTGCGCTCATGCCTTTACCTTCGCTGCCAATCACGAGAGCGATTTTCCGTAACCAGTCACTGCCTTCGGGAGTGGCAGTGCCTTGGGCGTCCGCGCCGTAGACCCAGTACCCTGAATCTTTAAGTGTTTGTATAGTGTTACTGAGATTGGTGACACGCGCTACCGGAACGTATTCTATCGCTCCCGCGGAGGCTTTCGCTACTGTTGCGTCCAGAGCGACGGAGCGTCTTTCAGGTATTATGATGCCTGTTGCACCGGCAGCATCCGCTATACGCAAGATTGAGCCGAGATTATAGCTTTCTTCCAGACCGTCGAGCAGAATCAGCAACGGGTATGTATTCTCTGCTATCTGTTCTTCTCCGCGGGCAATCAGCTCTGGCAGGGTGACATATTCATGGGCTGCGATCTGGGCAATTATTCCTTGATGACCGTATGAAGTTGCCATGCTGTCAAGTACATCTCCATCTACTTCGACAATCACTGCACCTGCTTTTTTGGCATCTTGAACCAGTCGGGTGAGATCTTGGTCATAGCGCCCGGAATCTCTGCGCTTTATCCAGACCTTATTGATATTGCGTCCGGCACGCAGTGCTTCTTTGATCGGATTTCGTCCTTCCAGACGGTCGGGAGGTCCGGCTTCATGCAAGTCTGTCTTTTGCAATCTGACTTGTCCTCTGCCTTGGGAGCTGCCCTGAGATCTTCGGGATCCACCGTGGAATCTGCGGGATCCGCTCTGAGATCTGT
>DCDV01000023.1:10613-12814 GCA_002316595.1 Mageeibacillus sp. UBA1046 | reverse complement strand
ATCCGGCCTGCCTTGTGATCTGCCGGATCCGCTCTGAGATCTGTCTTGATCCGGTCTGCCTTGTGATCTGCCGGATCCGATCTGAGACCTGCCTTGATCCTGCCTGCCCTGAGATCTGCCTCCCTGATCAGATCGTCCTGATCCGTCAGATTGTGAGAAGCCCCTGCGTTTTTTGTCCCGGGAACTTCGATTATTCTCGTGATTTCTATTGTTCGAATCCATTATTATCCGTATTCCTTACATCAATTATTTTCAAGATTAATAAATTTTTCATTGCAGTTATTTTTTCCATGAAGCATGCAATCATGCACTCTTATTTAGGTATCTGCTGATTGCACGTAATGTCCAATAATACGTTGCATCAATTCAGTTAAGCGAGAGTGCTTATGAGCCAGATAAAGGTAGCCGATTAATGCTTCCAGGGAAGTAGCCTGACGATATAGATGTGGGTCTACATGTTTAGGCATACTGCCCGGATCATGGTTTCTGGCACGTCTGGCTATTGCTGATTCTTCCTCGTCAAGCAGAGGCAGTATTTGTTCCATGGCCTGTGCCTGAGCCGGAGCTGAGACAATATTGATCGCGGCTCGATGCAGCTCTCCTGAGTGGTGATTTTTGAGTTTTTCAACTAATGCCATGCGAATATAGAGATCGTAAACTGAATCCCCCACCCAGGCCAGTGTCGAACAAGGAATCTCTCTCAGATCACTCTCTATCGGCAGATGCTTCAGGTGGAAATCTTCGAGCTGATTTTTGCTGTCACATTCCTTCATGATATTTTGGCTATGCCTTAGTTACCTTATTCCCTTGAGAGGTATTCCGTATGGTTTCTGTTATTGACAGGTGCTCTTGAGCTATGCCTTAGTTACCTTAGTCCCTTGCGGCGTATCCTCCACCTTGTAACCTGCTGCAGTGATTTCATCTCGCAATGAGTCAGCTAAATTAAAGTCACGAACCTTCTTTGCTTCCTGGCGGCGGTCAACCAGATCCATGATGTCTGCAGGAATAGAGGATTCTGATTCAGTCGGATTAAGCCCCAGCACATCAAGTATAGATATTAGTTTGTCATACGCAGCCATTAGTGCACCTTTGGGTATCCCCGGCACGCAAGCTGCAATATTTGCTGCCCGGACCAGATCAAAAATTGCAGCAATGGCGTCTGCAGTGTTGAGGTCATCGGAGAGACCACGATCCCAGGCTTCTTCTGCCTCAGTTATCGCTTCTTTTAACTGTGTGGCTGCCTGCATTGCTTCCTGATCAGCTGCCTTCTCCGGCGCAGTCTTAGCCACATAGAGAAGATTATTTACACAAGTTGTCATGCGGTTCCAGCTTGCAACAGCAGCGTCCAGCGAGTCCTTCTCGAAATTTATCGGCATTCTATAATGAGCTTGCAGCATAAAGAAACGAATAACCTGATAAGGGTAAATCTTGGCGAGCTCGCGTACCAGAAAGAAATTGCCCTTGGATTTCGACATTTTTTCTTTGTCAATGTTTATGAATCCGTTATGCATCCAATAACGCACAAACGGCTTACCTGTTGCGTTTTCGCTCTGGGCGATTTCATTTTCGTGATGAGGGAAGACCAGGTCAACACCTCCGGCATGAAGATCTATTGTATCGCCCAGATTGGCCCGACTCATGGCAGAACACTCAATATGCCAGCCGGGTCGTCCTTCTCCCCAGGGTGATGGCCAGGCAGGCTCACCCTCTTTCTTAAATTTCCAAAGAGAAAAATCAAGCGGACTTTTTTTATCTTCATTGCTGGCGACTCGTTCAGAAGCGCCCGCTTCCAGATCTTCAATTCGCTTTCCGGATAATTTACCGTATTCCGGGTCTTTAGCAATTTCAAAATATACGCCGTCTGAAGTGACATAGGCAAAGCCCTTTTCCTCCAGCAGGCTAATTAATTCAATGATCTCGTCAATGTTTTCTGTGGCGCGGGGATGGTGATCGGCACGTTTAATATTCAGGGCATCTGCATCATGAAAATATTCTTCAATCATGCGATCAGCCAATTCTTTAACTGTAGTGCCCTCTTCGTTGGCGCGGTTGATCATTTTATCGTCAATATCAGTGAAGTTTTGCACATAGGTAACTTGATAACCTTTGTGTTCCAGATAACGCCTTAGAGTGTCATATGTGACGAAAGGGCGGGCATTGCCAAGATGAAAATAATCATAAACAGTTGGTCCGCAGACATA
>DCDV01000023.1:10252-10493 GCA_002316595.1 Mageeibacillus sp. UBA1046 | reverse complement strand
ACAGTTGGTCCGCAGACATACATTTTTATGTGATTTGGCTCCATCGGAACGAGCTCTTCTTTTCTGCGGGTTAAGGTATTATAGATCTTCATAGATTTCTCCTTAATTAAAAACAGACCCGGAATGTCGCTCTCCCCGATTGACGCCCAGCATTTTGCCAGGTGGGTGCCCTGCGGTGGTCTTAGGCCTTCCGCTCGAAGCGGCGTGACCACATTCCACAACTAACCCGAGCTCCCTGTTA
>DCDV01000023.1:9684-10068 GCA_002316595.1 Mageeibacillus sp. UBA1046 | reverse complement strand
TTAACATAAATAAGAATTGACCGCATTGACAGGAGGCAGGTGAATCAACGGGTTATCCGGAACTTAAGGCAAGGCCTGAAGTGAAGAATACTGATCGACTGGCTATCAGGTCGCACAGGCATAGTATCCGGAACTTTTGGCCAGGCTTAGCGTGAAGAATAAATCATCCCGGAATGATTAACCTGAAGGCGCTTAACTTTCCAGCCGATCAGCAGACTTTGATGCAGGGATGATTCAATGCGATCAGCCTCATCCTTTGATCCGGCATACAGTCCCAGCAAAGAAGGACCAGCCCCCGAAAGACTGACAACAGAGCAGCCCTGGGTTAGAGCTATTCTTTCAATCGATTCATATTCCGGAACCAGTTTGCGGCGATAAGGCTCG
>DCDV01000023.1:7397-9535 GCA_002316595.1 Mageeibacillus sp. UBA1046 | reverse complement strand
CCAGTTTGCGGCGATAAGGCTCGTGCAGGTAATCGGCATTTCCGTGTCTTAATAAGTCGTGCCTTCCGGACGCCAGTCCCTGCACCAGAAAGCCGAAAGATGCAACCTGTTTTACGGCGTCACTGTGCAAAATGCTTTTCGGCAATACAGCGCGGGCTTCATCTGTCGAGAGCTCAAAATCCGGAATCATCAGAAATATGTGAATATTCTCATGACAAGGCAAACTCGCTGTGATGACTTCGTCTCCATTACTTCCGGATAAGACAAGTCCGCCCATAATCGCCGGTGCGACATTGTCCGGGTGACCTTCCAGATATGTGCTCAAGTTCAGAAGTTCCTTTTTATCGCTTGAACCTTTATGAAAAAGCTGTCCCGCAACAAGCCCTGCAATTACGCAGGTGGCGGATGAGCCTAACCCCCGGGCAATAGGTATATCACAAGCGAAATCTATCTCAATTCTCGGCAAATCGATTTCCATTTGACTGGCATAGAAGCTATAAGCTGTTGCAATCGCATATTGCTCAAAGGGTAGTTCCATCACCCATTCTTTCAACTCTACGGGAGTCAACTTTTGCTCATCTTGCCAAGACACAGTTGCAACATTAAAAAGATTCAAAGCTAACCCCAGGCAGTCAAAGCCGGGACCGAGGTTGGCACTGGTGGCGGGAATGCGGATTTCAATTCTATCCATAATTCGCTCCGATCAATTCTTCGATGGCTGCTTCTATCTGCGACTGTTCAAGGCAGTATTTTTCCTGTGGCTGATTTGACCATAATTCATCGATTGCCCGCGGCAAAGGGGTGCCAAGCAGCTCTTGAATTTGCAAAATCCGGCCTCTGTCATCCTGCGGAAAAGCCTGCCCCAATGCGCCTAACACAGTATCTGCAAATTTATAAGGACTGGCTGTACTTACGATAAGACGTCTTGCCGGTATGACATCATTGAAAACAGCATATGCGGCGACAGCAGTATGTGGATCTAGCAAATAATCATAGTCGTCATATACTTTTTTTATCGTAGCGAAGACTTGAGTCTCAGTTACCCAAGATGAGCTGAGATCAAAAAGTGATGAGTCGAAAGAGAAGCGGCCATAAGTTTTAAGCGCCTTCATCAAATCATTTGTGTATGAATAATCGCCTGTAAGCAAATGCAGGTATCTTTCCATATTGCTGGCAATGAGAATATCCATTGAGGGGGAAGTAGTCTTTAGCAGCTCTCTGTTCGCATCGTACTTTCCGGTGGATAAAAAATCATGCAAGACCTTATTGCTGTTTGCTGCCAGATGGATTTTGTCCAGAGGCAGTCCCATTTCCCGACAATAACGTGCAGCGAGAATGTTGCCCACGTTACCGCTTGGTACAGAGACCGACAAAGGATCTCCATAATCATCGACGCTCTGCAGATAGGCATAAATATAGTAGACCATTTGGGGTATCAGGCGGCCGATGTTGATCGAGTTGGCTGAAGTCAGACGGACAGATCGCTCTTTCAGCCTGGCAAGAAAGCTTTTATCTTGCATCAGCGCCTTTACGCTGCGCTGGCAGTCATCGAAATTTCCTTGCAAGGCGAAGGCGCGCACATTAGGACTTGTGACAGTGAGCATTTGTCTTTCCTGGAAAGTGCTCACGCCTTCGTTGGGATAAAGTACAGCAACCAGAGCATCTTTTTTTCCGGAGAATCCGGACATGGCAGCTTTGCCGGTATCCCCTGAAGTTGCTGTCAGAATCAGAAAACGCTCCTCGATTTGCTGTATCTTTTTTGCTTCATCGAAAAGATTGGGCAGGCATTGCAAGGCCAGGTCTTTAAAAGCCAGGGTAGGTCCATGCCACAACTCTAAAACACCTGTATCCTCATCGAGCCAGTGGACAGGTGTAATTTGCGGACTGTCAAAATTATCAGCGTAGCTTTTATCCGTCACACGTTGTATTGCTGCAGGAGGAAAATCGCTCAGGAAGAGAGAAAATAATTTTTCTGCGATTTGCTGGTAACTATTGCGGCTCCAGATAGAAAAGTCTATTTGCGGGAATGACTCCGGCACAAAGAGGCCGCCATCAGGAGCAATACCCGCCAAAATGGCTTCAGAAGCTGTGGCTGTATAATTTTTTGATCGAGTGCTGATGTAACGCATGACGACTCT
>DCDV01000023.1:3287-7235 GCA_002316595.1 Mageeibacillus sp. UBA1046 | reverse complement strand
CTGATGTAACGCATGACGACTCTCTCTCAGTATGTCAGCAACAAGTGCTTACTCTATCTCGATAACGATGAAACCTTGATCTTTATAACTTAGAGCATCTTTAACAGAAATATTCCTGATTGATCCGCGCATTTTCTCTGGCTCACGCAGATAGAATTCAGCTTGTCTGGTCAGGGATCGATCCGCCTTTTGGCTGCTCTCCTTATTATAATACGCAGGCCTGGAGTTAGTCACATCCAAAAAATCAGTCCAGAGGGCATGCGCCGTAGGAAGCATTCCTCCGCCGGATCCGAAAAAGGCAAGTGAGCCTATCGTGTCACCGGTCAACTGCACCTGATTCATGACACCTCCCACACTGGCTAAGGAATTAGATTCAACCAGGGCAGTCGGCAGCACGGACAGCTGGTAAGAAGTATCATCTTGGGTGAAGGCTGCGATTAATTTCAGACTGCGGTTCTCTGATTTAGCCCAGTGGAAATCTACCTCGGACAGGTTACTAATGCCTAGAGTGGGAATATCTCTTTCTTTGATTTCCTGAGCCGAGACCATAGCTGCCAGAATCGCGATTTTCCTTCTGGCATCATAGCCCTCCACATCGTCTGTCGGATCTTCCTCCAGCACCCCCAAAGTTTTGGACTCGTCAAAAACCTCTTCTTGCGCTCTGCCTTTGCTTAACTCGGAAAGAATATAATTTGTTGAGCCATTAATAATTCCTTCTATGCGCGTTACTGAGTTTAGATGTCTGATTTTGCTTAGAGGATCGATAAGAGGTATGCCGCCAGCCACAGCAGCTTCAAAGCGAAAGTGAACACCGGCCTCACGAGCTGTATCCTGCAGCTCAAAGAATGATGACGCGATGGCAGCTTTATTGGCGCTGATCACATGTTTGCCCTGAGCAAGAAGCTGCCGGTTGTATGCCGCCCCTGCCGGACCGTCGCTCATCACTTCAAAAACTATGTCAATCGAATCGTCAGCCAAAATATCATTGAAAGAATCTGTCAGGGGCAGTTGCGAAGCCGAAAAGGCTCCTCTTTTTTTCCGGAGATCGCGGACAAGAATTCTCTTGAGATGAATTTCCTCGCCGCTGTGTTTTTCCAGCTCAGCTCTGCGTTCTTCAAGGATCTTGAAGATCCCCTGACCTACAGTGCCAAAACCTAAGATTGCAACCTTCATGAGATACTCTCCGGGTATTTTTCTATGAATTTCTCCGCTATCTGGATCGCATTAGTGGCTGCACCTTTGCGGAGATTGTCAGCTACAGTCCAGAGATGAATCACATTTGCCCGGAACAGATCCTTGCGTATGCGTCCAACCTCAATAATATCTTTTCCTCTCACATTTTCAGCAATAGGATATATTTTATTCGGCGGGTCATCAACGAGCGAGAGACCTTCAGTCTCAGACATGCTCTGTCTTACCCTGTCGATATCAGGTTCACTTTTCAGTTTGACTGTGATAGCTACACTGTGACCGGTAGTGATGGGAACCCGGACGCAAGTTGCGCTGACAGGTACTTCTGACAACTCCAATATTCTGGAGGTCTCATTGATCATCTTTATTTCTTCTTTGCTGTAGCCATTGTCAAGAAAAACATCTATGCGGGGAAGCACGCTCTCTCGAATATTGTGATCAAAGCACAGACTTGTGCCATTCAACAGGTCATTGAGACCGCCCATACCCGCTCCTGAACAAGCCTGATAAGTTGAATAGTCAATACTTTCAATACCATAAAGATCCGCCAGTACTTTTAAAGGCGCCATACACTGTATTGTGGAACAATTGGGGTTAATGATGAGACGATCCGTGCCTTTCACTTTGTTAAAATTTACTTCCGGAACAATCAGAGGCAGATTGTCATCTCCTCGAAAATAAGAAGAATTGTCTATGGTAACAATGCCCTGCTGTGAGCTTAACGGCGCATATTTTTTGCTGATTTCACCACCGGCGCAAAAGAAGGCAAAATCATAGGAGTCACTGAAGGCATTTTCTGTAAGTTCTTCCACCTCGAAATTTTGCCCAAAGGCGTGAACTTCCTTGCCGGCTGATCTGACTGAAGCCAAAGGCAGCAATGTTTGCAGCGTAAATTCTCTTTCTTCAAGAACTTTAATCAGTGTAGATCCCACTAACCCTGTTGCGCCGACGACTATTACATTGTACTTTTTCATTTGACTTCATCCTCGCTGAAGAAATAATCATAGAGTGTCTGGATCGCTAAATTATACTGGTAGCTCTCAATGCCGATGATTATATTGTATTCACTGGAACCTTGGGTAATCATGCGAATATTTACTTTATTGCTTCCCAAAGCGCTGAAAACTTTGCCGGCGATGCCCGGCTGATATGCCATACTCTCGCCAACAACCGTAATCAAAGCCATGTTTTGTTCATAACTGCTCTGATCCGGCCGGCAGTAGAGATTGATCTGTTCTACAATTTGCTCGAGTTCTTTCTTGTCATCGATATGAAAAATGATCGATATTGTGTCCAGAGAGGTAGGCATATGATGAATGGTAATTTTATGAGCTTCAAAAATAGTACTGATTTTGCGCATAAAGCCGTAATCTTCATTCTTGCCGTACTTTTTCAGATGAATGACAGTAAAGTCCTTCTGACCTGCTATGCCTGTGACCAGCTGATCATTTGTGGGTTTTTCTCCGGCATAAATCATCGTTCCGGGATTTTCAGGATGGTTAGTGTTTTTAATCAGAAGGGGAATTCCAGCTTCTCGCGTCGCGGCAATCGCATCAGATTGAATAATCTGTGAATCAGAATAACTGAGCTCCCTAAGTTCAACGTAGCTTAGCGAGTTAATAGTTTTGGGATTGTCGACGATTTTCGGATCAGCAGCTAAAAATCCGGCTACATCCGTCCAGTTCTCATAAAGATCTGCCTTCAGCCCCGCTGCCAATATTGCACCCGTTATGTCTGATCCTCCTCGCGGGAATGTGACAATATTTCCATCTGCGGTTGCTCCATAGAAGCCCGGTACGACAATACCTTTTGTTGAGTCAAGTCTATTGTCGGCAAATGCTTTCAGTAATTTATAGGTAGCAGCCTGGTCATATTTCTTATCAGCACCGAAAACTATCAGATCCTTTGCGTCAACAAATTCATAGCCCAGAAATTCAGCCATCAATAAAGCATTCAAGTACTCACCACGGCTTACAACATAGTCCTCGCCGGCGCCTGAAGTCATCTTTTTCCAAATAGCGCTGAGCTCATCTTCCAAAGGAAGGCTTAACCCCAATTCACTATGAATCTCCCGATAGCGGTCAGCAATTTCCTCGAAAATCTCACTTGCATCCAGCTGTTCTCTGGAAAGCTGATAGCAAAGATACAATGTATCGGTGATTTTGAAATTTTCGTGTTTGTGTTTTCCCGGCGCGGATACTACCACGACCCTACGCTGTTCATCAGCCTCAACGATATCTTTAATTTTTTTGAACTGAAGACTATTCGCACAGGAACTGCCGCCAAATTTTGTTACTATCATCATAAGCTCCGTCATAGAATATGTATTTTTATTAATTGTTTCACAGTTTACTGAAATAACGTCATAAGTCAAACCCTAGAAGACAAACTGTACCAGCAGCATATAACTGATAGTTCCTCCGGCGATAGGGATTAAGATTTGTCTCTTCCAAAAATATAATGCACAAGTCACAATGATCGCCAGAGCTTCAGGTATCCCGTTACTTCCTGAGAACAAATTCACATTTCTGAGGCAATAGACAATCAGCATGGCGAAAATCGCGGCCGGCAATGCTTTGCCCAGATAGGTGATATATTTCGGTGTAGATCTTTTCTCCGAGAAAACCAGAAAAGGAAGAAAACGAGTAGACATTGTGGCGAAGGCGCATATAGCTATGGTAATGATTCTTTCAGTCAGAGTCATCATGAATTAACCGTCCTTTCACTTACATCGGCTGTTAATCCGCCTGCTTTTTC
>DCDV01000023.1:800-3184 GCA_002316595.1 Mageeibacillus sp. UBA1046 | reverse complement strand
GCTGTTAATCCGCCTGCTTTTTCAATCGGTTTTTGGAACAATGTCAGCAGCAGCAAGATAAGCGCCATTGTCGGCAGTAAAAACGTTTCCGGGCCAAACAGCAGCAAGCAGCTGATAGAGGCTATAAAGCCGATCAGAACGGTGAAATGTTTTTTCTCTTTTCTCCATTGTTCGAGGAAAATTACGACAAAAAGGGCAGTCATAACAAAATCAAGACCTTCAGTATTGAAGCTGATCAGTGTACCTGCCAGACCTCCGATTGTTGAGCCGGTAAACCAATAAATATGGTTAAGCAAGCTGATAAAAAAATAAAACCAGCCTCTGTCAATACCGGGAGGAACGTCCAACGTATAGTTTAAAGAGAATGTTTCGTCACACAAAGAAAAGTAAAGATAGAAACGTTTCCAGCCCAGATTTTTATACTTTTCCAACATCGCTATGCCATAGAAAATGTGTCTGGCTTGAATCATCAAAGCCAGCAATAGTGTCTCTATTGGGGTAAAGGGACTGAGCAGCATAGTCACCATGACGAACTCTAACGAACCTCCGAATACTGTCAGGCTCATGAGCATCGGGTACCAAAAGCTAAAACCGGAGACATTCATATAAATCCCATAAGCCAGACCTAAAAACCAGAAACCGGCAAATATAGGAACAGTATAGGGAAATGCCGCCACCAGGGCCTGGCGGCGTACTGCCCTTTTCGTCTTCGTCATTTTTTCCTCCTGAGCATTATCTTGATCATTACAGTATTGTACCTGAATAAATTATCACAAACATAATACTTTATAAAAAACTAACATTTGTTAAACCATCGAGAGCAAATGTGGTTTGGGACCCGCAGTTGTTCTTTTGATAAAGTCACAAAGGGCAGCAATGTCTTGAGATGGAAAAGACTTTTTGAGTTTTGCATAAGAGTATAAGAGGGAATTTTTCTGTGGCATTTCCTAAGGAGACATCACAACGTAAACAAAATCCCTCCGGCTGGACTTTACTTGTCCGGCTTTCGGGGGGGCTAGCCTTTGTGGAAACTCTTCGGGGAAATTACATCATCAATAAACCCCCTCAAGTTGGACCTAAAATTTTGGTTCAACTTTTGGGGGTTACAATATTCCTAGTTCAAGCTGGAGGCGTCAGTCAATTCAGCACCATCTTTGCCAGCTGAGAACCCTTGCTGTGATTAAGCAAGGTTCTGCAATTTGATTGTCAGGCAATTACTCTTTCAACTGTTTTTGCAGAGTTACCATTTCTTTGGCATAGTCACCAAGCAAAATGAAGCCAGTCAGCTTGTCATCTTTATAGACCAGTTTCTTATAACTATAGTTCTCAGGATCTTCCGAGATGGCAAAGGTGAAACCTTCTCCTTCTTCCTGGGGGATAACTCCTTGTGACACGATGCGGGTATTCATAGTATTGACAATATATGGAGGTGTTTCCTTAACGAATACTTTGTCAGCTTCGGCAGCATTTGCTCCTGCAACTTTTCCCTGAGCCATAGAAATTGCCCATAGTCCGAACCAAAAACCGTCATTGACTTCACAAACATCTCCTGCTGCATAGATTCCCGGGAAAGACGTTTGCATTCGTTCATCAACTTTTATGCGGCGACCGACTTCCAGGCCCGCATCAGCTGCAAGTTCAGTATTTGCCATTACGCCTACAGACATCAATACGCAGTCACAATTTATCTGGCGTCCATCTTTAAGGATAATCCCCTGCACTGGGCCGGTTTCTCCTTCGCCAATTACCTCGGCTGAGTCAGCAGAAGTTATTACCTTGATACCCAAGGATTCAATATATTTTTGCAGCAGATCAGATGATCTTGAATCTAATTGCCGCTGCAAGAGAATTGGAGCGAATTCTAAGATTTTAACTTGTACTCCGGCCTGATGAATCTGCCAGGCAGCTTCTAATCCCAGTAATCCGCCGCCTATAATGGCACAGGTTTTCAGATTTTTTTCTCTGATAGATTGGGATAATTCCTTAGCATCTTGCAAAGACCAGAGAGTAAAGCAGTTCTCGCGCTCAAATCCTTTTAACGGAAGGACGAAACTACGGCTGCCTGTAGTAACTATAAGCCGATCCCAGGCTACAACTTCTTTATTCTCCAGTGTTATAGTTTTGCCTTCATAATCTATTTTGTCAACATGCGCCCCGGGTACCAGTTTTATATTGCGTTCTTCATACCATTCTGCCGGATGCAGATAGAGTTTCTCGGCGGCCACAGGATCGCGTAAAACTTCTGCTACCCGTAAGCGATAAAAAGGCAGATCAGGGTCTGCGGAATAAATTACTATTTCTGCCTCAGTATCATTTTTTCTGGCCTCTTCAGCAGCCGCTACGCCGGCTGCGCCGCTTCCTATAATCACAATTTTTTTCTTTTC
>DCDV01000023.1:343-677 GCA_002316595.1 Mageeibacillus sp. UBA1046 | reverse complement strand
ATAATCACAATTTTTTTCTTTTCCATTTTCCACCTCATTTTGTGTAAATAAGTCATTGTTTAACATTATTATAATTGTCGGCTGCCAAATCAGGGCAGCAGGTTACCTAAAAATAAAATCTAAATCGTCAATGTTTTCTATCTCTTCAAGTTTGGCACCAGTCATATGAGCAATCTCATCAAGTCTGTCTTCGCCGCTGGGTGAGAGGAAAGTAACAGCAATACCGTGCTTGCCGGCCCGTCCGGTTCGCCCGATGCGGTGAATATAATTCTCATTTTCTAAGGGGAGATCGTAGTTAAAGATGACATCAACATTATCAATATCCAATCCCCGG
>DCDV01000023.1:0-219 GCA_002316595.1 Mageeibacillus sp. UBA1046 | reverse complement strand
CATTATCAATATCCAATCCCCGGGAAGCAACGTCAGTGGCAACCAGAACATGCAAATTACCTTTACGAAATCTACTTAGGACTCGCTCTCTGTGATTTTGTCTGATATCACCATGGATAGCCGCAGCATTGATTTTTTTGTTGCGTAATTTCTTGGCAACCATATCTGCCGATTGTTTAGTATTTACGAAGACAATTCCCCGGTTCAGATCACCTTTGC
>DCDV01000010.1:32302-33893 GCA_002316595.1 Mageeibacillus sp. UBA1046 | reverse complement strand
ACAGGCGAGACCAAAGAAGGCGCCAAAGCTGATGCAATTGATAATCTGACCACACCGATGGAAAAGATTCTGCCATATATACCGAGTACCGGTGAGAATTTTAATAATTTGGCGGGCATAGTAATTCTGCTGATGGGTGGAGCAGTCGCTCTCATTGCCGTTAGGAGAAGAAGAAAGAGCGAATAATAATCTCTCCAATCACGCCGGGCAATCGGCGTGATTCCTAAACGTGATGGGGAGGGCGCTTCGTAAGAAGCGCCCTTTCCATGTGTAAATAGTTATTTTAAAAATGTTAAAGCACTGCAGAAAGATCTAATTGAAAACTACTGCCCAGTAGTGAGCACCCTTGTCAGTTACAAAATGACCAACACCGACACTCTTATACCTGTCAAGCAGTTGATTTTGATCATGTCCGTCAGAAGCTTTAAATTTATTCAATACGAAAGAAGCGGAATAATATTGATCACTTCCGCTGCCCATGAAGATATTTTCACCGTAGCTGGCACCGGCATGGCTGAAATTCGTAGAAATCTGAACAGCACGCTTGGCAGCTACATCCATTAGCGTACCGCTTCTGCTTAACGAGCCGACACCTTTTGATAATCTATAGTCATTCAGAACTTTAATAAAATCTTCTGCACTGGATTTGTGATACGATCCTCCTGAAGATTTAGGAGCTTCAGTAGCTTTTGGAGTCGGAGCCGCTGTCGGAGCCGCTGTAGGAGCAGCGGTTGGAGCAGTGGTTCTAGCCTTAACAGGATTTGCTGACGGTGCCTTTATGGTCTTGGGCTTATCCTTAGATGCTTGAGTTGCTGCTTTGGTGGGAGCTGATTGAGTTCTTGCAGGCGCCTCAGTCTCAGTATCAGTCTGTGCAGGTTCCGGCTCGGTTGAGGGTGATGGTTGTCTCTCAGTTCCTACCGGGATTGAATAATAAGGATCATTGTGATCTATGAAAGATTCCGGGTTCACCTCGTTGCCTGCCGTTCTTAAATATGCCGCTGGCGATGTAGTTTTTATAGTTGCTGTTTCCTCAGGGCCCGTCCTGGTCAGGGATCTGTTCGCCGGGATAGACTTGGCTTGAATTTCATCATCAGTCCTGTCGGATTGATTGAATGTGAATTCACTTGCCTGGCTGAATGCCGGTAAAGATAACATCAGCGAGAAAAGTATCGAAAAAATCAAGACAACGACGGTTGCCGCTGTCACTGTGATCCATTTTTTCTGCATTATCCTCTCCTTCTCATGAAAAATTACTAAAATTTCAAGAAGTAATATTTTTGTAACAATAAATTCCCGTATAGAAATTTATTGTATCACAAATTGCGAGAAGAATAAAAATAGTGGATGAAGTATATCGAACAAAAGAAAGAAATAATGTTACAAATTTCTTACAAAGTAAATATTATGTAATCTAAAATTATGTGAAGTCGTCGAAATAACATGGGATTAGAGAATTCACGTATTATTATTGTAATAATACGTTCTATATTTTAAGAATATTATACAAACAAATAAAAATTAGTTAACGTGGACAAATACAGTAATCAAACTGAATATTGTTAATAATCTTAGTATTCCTGCTTGGCTTTAT
>DCDV01000010.1:19822-32205 GCA_002316595.1 Mageeibacillus sp. UBA1046 | reverse complement strand
TTAGTATTCCTGCTTGGCTTTATCGTCACTTACATAGCGGGAAGCAAGTTCGTCTCGCACATCTTGTAAGGATATTTCCATCTCAGCCATTAATACCAGCAGATGATAGACCAGATCAGATATTTCGTAAACGGTATCTTCCTTTACTTTGCTCATGGCGGCTATGACGACTTCGGTGGTTTCCTCGCCTACCTTCTTCAAAATCTTGGTAAGTCCCTTTTCAAAAAGATAAGTGGTATATGATCCTTCAATTTTATTTATTTTTCTGCCTTCGATCAGACAAGACAGATCATTGATTGAAAAAGCTGGCGGTTCTTCACTGTCATACAACAGCTCGCTAAAGCATGAGTCATTGCCAAAGTGGCAGGCGGGCCCGTCTTTTCTTACATAAACAGACAGTGCGTCACGATCACAATCAGCTACAATACGCACAATGTGCTGAAGGTTGCCGCTGGTCTCTCCTTTGAGCCAAAGTTCTTCCCTTGAGCGGCTCCAGAAGCAAGTTAACTCTTTTTCGATGGAGATATTGAGACTTTCCTCAGTCATGTAGGCCAGCATCAGAATCTCTTTCGTATCCTCGTCAATAACAATCGCCGGGATGAGACCATTTTGATCGAAGATTAGTTCCTCAATTTTGAAACGTGTTTTATACATATAATTACCTTTCAAGCAAGTCTTTGCTTTTTGCAGACTAATAACATTATGCGGCAAGTTATGCGGCAGGTTCAGAATACTCTGTCGGATGCAGAATTATCAATATCCATGTTCCGCCAAAGCCTTCTTCAGATCAGTCAGTTTGACGGTTTCATAATGAAAGATTGAAGCTGCAAGCGCTGCTGAAACACGAGGTACCTTTTCGAAAACATCAATTATGTCCTGAATAGATCCTGCGCCGCCGGAGGCCACTACCGGGATATCGACCGCGTCAGTAATCGCCTTCAGCATCTCAATGTCATAACCTGAGCGTACACCGTCAGTGTCGATCGAGTTTAATATCAGCTCGCCTGCACCGTCAGCTGCACAATTCTTTATCCAGGCAAGCGCTGACAAACCTGTATCAACGCTGCCTCCTTGAGAGAAGATATGATACTCGCCGGCAACTATCTTCACATCGGCGGAGAGGACTATGCGCTCACTGCCGAAGCGGTTTGCTGCCTGGTGTATTAGATTTCGATCGGCCAGAGCGCCGCTGTTGATACTCAGTTTGTCAGCGCCGCTGTCAAGGATAATCTGGCAGTCAGCCAAGGTGCGCAGCCCGCCGCCCACAATCAGGGGAATGCTGATCACGGCAGCAACATTTCTTACCAGATCGGTGAAAATCAGACGCCCTTCCAAAGAGGAGGCGATGTCATAGAGAGCAAGTTCGTCAGCTCCTTCATCACTGTATTTCCTGGCTAGTCTAAGCGGGGAGTCGATATCTGCGAGCCCTTTGAAGTTAACTCCTTTGACGACGCGTCCACCCTTTGTATCCAGACAGGGAATAATTCTCTTTCTCATTTCGCCACCTCAATCGCTGTCTTCAAGTCGATAGATCCTGTGTAGCAGGCCTTGCCAATAATTGCTCCGTATAGATCCAGTGACCGCAGCTGTGCGACATCATCAATATTCGTGACTCCGCCGGAAGCTATGATATCCACACCATATTGAGCGCTGAATTGAGCGCTGAGCATTTTATAGAGTCCCAGATTTGGCCCTTGCAGGGCGCCGTCTTTTGAAACATCAGTGCAGATGACTGTCCGGACACCCAGATCTGCCAGATGCGCGAAAACCTCCGCACCGGAGTTAACAGTCTCCGTCCAGCCGCGTATGGCCGCCTTGCCATCTTTCAAGTCAAGCCCTACGGCAATCTGTTCACCATAGATTTTGATTGCCTCCTTCAACAGGTCCTTATCTGTCAGTGCAGCAGTTCCTAAAATAACCCGATCAATGCCGTTGTTCAGGTATTTTTCGATCTTCTCCAGCGAGCGTATGCCGCCGCCGACCTGGATAAAGAGATCCGTTTCTGCTGCGATGCCAGAGATTATCTCAAGATGCGGAGTCCCTCCCGATTTTGCACCCTCCAGATCCACAATATGCAGCGCTTCGGCGCCTAGATCGGCAAAGGAGCGCGCAGCAGCGAGGGGGTCATCATTGTATTTGCTGGCAGCGTCATATTTCCCCTGGTACAGCATGACCACTGCTCCATTTAACAAGTCAATCGCCGGGAAGATGATCATTTCAAGACTCCTTTTGTCGAAGGGATGGAGTCCGAATCTTGCGCAGCTATCTTTACGGCTTTGCCTAAACTGCGCGCCAGAGATTTAAAGCAGGCTTCTATAATGTGGTGAGAATTGCTGCCGGCAAGCTGCCTGACATGCAATGTGATTTTCGCTTCTCGTACAAAGGAATTGAGAAATTCCCATACGAGCTCAGTGTCGAAGGCGCCTACTTTCGGGGACGGAATGCTGAGATCACCATGCAGGGAAGAGCGCCCCGAGATATCGACTGCGGTCAGAATGAGGGCTTCGTCCATAGGCAATACGGTCTCTGCAAAGCGAGTAATGCCTCTGCGCTCACCCAGAGCATCAGAGAAAGCCCTGCCCAGGCAAATGCCAATATCTTCTACTGTGTGATGATCATCGACCGAGATGTCACCTTTACACTCGATGTTCAAGTTGAATTTCCCGTGAGCGGCAAACAAGGTCAGCATATGATCTAAAAAGGGCACCCCGCTGTCAATTTTGCTTTGACCTCTGCCGTCCAGATCAAGCTGCAGACTGATGTCAGTCTCAGTGGTATTTCTAGTAATTTGACCAGTGCGCATAATTTCCTCCTAAGTTCCTGCCGGACACTCGTATTGAATAATTAAATCAACAGCGGTGCAATTTCCCTCTTAATTTACAGACGCGATCTTCCTTCAATAATTTTGTCAGGCGCTGTTTCAGCTGTATCGCCATACAGACCGACCAGTCTTCAGACGCGATCTTTCTTCAATAATGTTTTCCGACACTGTTTTCCCTCAATAATGTTTTTAATCTCACAAACCAGTTTATTCATTTCCTCAGGTGTTCCAATCGTTATTCGGACATAATCATATATCCGCTCCTGCGCGAAATGCCTGACCAGTATGCCCCGTTCCCGAAGTGATAAATATAAATCCTCTCCGCCGATCGCATCGCTTCTCACAAAGAGAAAATTTGCTTTGGAATTTAAGACGCTTAGCCCTTGGGACCGCAGCTCACGGCTTGTCTCGTCTCTGGTTTTGATGATCGAGGCTACCTTTTTCTGGTAATAATCATCAGCTTCGATTGAGGCCAAACCAAGCTTTTGGGTCAGTGTGTTGACATTATATGGATTGGTCGAATACTTGATCTTCTCCAGGGCATCGATGAGCTCTTCTGATCCGATTGCAAAGCCAAGGCGCGCTCCCGCAAGAGATCTGGACTTTGAATAAGTCCGCACAACCAGTAAATTATCGTATTTATCCAGCAGATTCAGCGCTGTTTCGCCGCCAAAGTCTATATACGCCTCGTCAATTATCACAACCTGACTTGAGTTAGCAGCTAAGATCATCTCGATTTCAGCCGCAGAAAGAGAAAGGCCGGTAGGTGCGTTAGGATTTGCAATCACTATAGGCATGCCGATATCAAGATAATCTGTGCTGTCGATAGTCAGGTCATCTCGCACAGGAATTATTTTGGCGTCCAAACCATGCAGGGTGCAGAAGACAGGATAAAATCCGTAAGTAATATCCGGGAAAGCAATTGCTGTTTCACAAAAGGCCATGAAAGCGAAGTTTAACACTTCATCCGAGCCGTTAGCTATAAAGATCCTCTCAGGTGCAATTTTGAAATACCGACTGAGGCCTGCTTTGAGCCGGGTGCTGTTAGCGTCACTGTACAAACGCAAAGAAGCGATAGTTTCATCTTTGATCGCAGCTATCACTGACCGGGCAGGTGGAAAGGGCGATTCATTTGTGTTCAGCTTGATGACATCCTCGCCGGGCTTTTGCTCACCGGGTGAGTAGGGGGTAAGCCGGTTTAATCTCTTATTGGTAAATCTGCTCATTACAATCCTCTTTTTATTAGCAACGGTTTTTACCGGTTCTGATGAGGACGCTTTCGGCGTGGGCGTCCAGTCCCTCGGCGCGGGCGAAGACAGCAATCGCCTCAGCTTCATCTGCCAGCGCAGCTTCGCTGTAATAGCTGAATTGCGTTACTTTAATGAAATCGTTGACCGACAAGGGACTGGAAAAACGGGCAGTTCCGCCTGTGGGCAGTGTGTGGTTAGGGCCTGCAAAATAATCGCCGACAGCTTCAGGACAGTTCCGGCCAAGGAAAATTGAGCCGGCATTGCGGATCTGCTGCAGGTAATCAAAGGGACTATCTGTACAGATCTCCAGATGCTCCGGAGCTGCCCTGTTAGCGACTTCAATAGCTTCTTCTATGTCAGAGGTCAGTATGATCAGGCCATGATCGTCGATCGAGCGGCGTGCGATCTCAAAGCGTGCCAGCCGAACGATCTGTCTTTCAATTTCCTCAGCCACGGCTTCTGCCAGAGCCGGATCGTCCGTCACGAGAATCGCAGAGGCATCAGTGTCATGCTCAGCCTGAGACAGCAGATCGGCCGCCAGATGTGAGGGGTCCGAGACTCCGTCAGCAATAATTAGAATTTCGCTGGGTCCGGCTATCATGTCGATGGATGCTTGGCCATAAACCTGCTTCTTCGCTTCCGCGACATAACGATTGCCGGGACCGGTAATTTTATCTACCTGAGGAATCGACTCAGTCCCGTAGGCCATTGCCGCTATTGCTTGCGCTCCGCCGATCTTGAATATCCGGTCAACACCTGCAATTTTGGCCGCGGCGAGAATGGCCGGATTGATTTTGCCGCCGGAGGGTGGTGTTGTTATGATAATTTGCTCGCAGCCGGCAATCTTTGCGGGTATGGCATTCATCAGAACTGAAGAAGGATAGGCTGCTGTCCCGCCAGGGATGTAAAGCCCTGCCTTGGCAATCGGCGTGATCTTCTGCCCGGTAATAACTCCGTCTCTTCGTTCGATTAAGAAACCACGCTGTACCTGACTGGCATGAAACGCTTCGATGTTGGCGGCCGCTGCTTCTAAAACACGGATCAAGTCGGGGTCAGTCTCGGCTATGGCCTGCTCAATCTCTTGTGAACTGACCAGAAAGCTGTCAGGCGAAAAGCCGTCGAATCTTTGGGAGTATTCTCGCAGAGCCTGATCACCTTTTTCCTTCACATCTTTGATAATAGCTGCCACAAGCTCGGTCAGTTCACTGTCGTCTTGCTGAGTAAAGTTATGGAGCCGGTCTAAATCTATATCCCGGCTGTTCACAATGCGGATCATTGTTCTTCCTCCCGAACTACATATTGCTTAAGATTTTCCTTCATCTCTTCGATCCGAGCATGCATGAATTTGTAACTTACCTTATTGCCTATCAGGCGTGCGCTGATCGGCACAATAGTCTCTCCGGAAATCAGATCATTCTCTTTCAAGGTTCTGCCAGTTTCGACAATATCCACAATCACGTCGGCCAGTCCGAGTATAGGCGCGATTTCGATCATGCCGTTTAGCTTGATAATATCGATCTGCCTGCTCTGAGTACGAAAATACTCCCGGGCGATATTCTCATATTTGGTAGCGACCCTGAGAGTCTGATTTTTGTTATCTGTGTAATCCTTCATAAAAGCAACTGCCATCCGGCATTTACCAATATTGAGGTCTAGAAGTTCATAAACATCAGACTGTTGCTCGAGGAGAACATCTTTCCCGACGATACCTATGTCTGCCGCGCCTCTTTCGACATAAATCGCAACATCCGTGGCCTTAACCCAGAAGAAGTGTACGCCCTTTTCTTTGTTCGCGAACGTTAGTTTGCGGCTTTCAGTATCGATAGAACCAATGGTATACCCGGCTTCTGAGAACAAAGCATAAGCTTGCTTTCCTAAGCGTCCTTTAGGGAGAGCAACATTAATCATCTTCATATAAATTGACCTCCCCGTCTTTAAGCAGATAAATATTCTTAGCCTGCAGATCCTTTGTATTATTCGAACAGTCTTTTTCACGGAGAACTCTGACTCTTAATCCCCTGTCCCGGAGTGAACGTGCTGCCCGGGCAATGTCGGTTATTGATTCTTCTGAATAGAGAAGAGCTGCGTCAGTTGCACCGCTTGGTGTCTCATCCTCCAGCCTTTCCAGATTGTCTATATAAACTGCGAAGCCAATAGCTCCTAAATCGTTTCCCATTCTCTTCATGAGGAGATCATAGCGTCCGCCCGACAGCACTGCCTCAGGAATAGCAGGCAGAAAACCTTGAAAAACTATGCCGCTGTAATAATTCATATCACTTATGAGAGAGAAGTCGAGATTTATATCGTCATATCCGCCAATTGCCTCCAGGTTTGCAGCTATTTCCTCCAGTTCACTTACAGCGTCAGCCATTTTTTCGTTGACACAAAGACTCTTCAGCTTCATAACAGACGTTATTATCGAACCATAGATCGAAATCACTTGAATTAGACTATTGACTAAGGAGCTGTCGATGACCCACTCGGTACAAAGCTTTCTGATACCGTCAGAATTTTTGCTAGCCAGACAGCCCAACAATTTCTTTTCTTGATCGGCCGAGACTTGCATCTCTCCTAATAATGCAGAAATGACACCCAAATGGGATATATCCAATATGTATTGCGGATTGAGCAAGTTAAGGCTTCTTGCCGCCAGACAGATCATCTCAAAGATTTCATAATTGCCAATCGAGCCGATGCACTCAACGCCTGTCTGCAGCATTTCTTTAAAGCCGTTCGCACGGGGAGAGACACGATAAACGTTTTCATCATAATAGACTTTTTGACATGCTCTCTGATTCTCATCAGAGTTGCGGGCAATTGATAAAGTGACATCAGGCTTTAGAGCCAAAAGCTTGCCATTTGTATCCGTGAAAGTAATGATGTCCTCACTCAGGAGGAAATCCTTGTTGCGGACGTAGAAATCATATTCTTCGAATTTGCTCATCCGATAGGGTGCATAGCCAAATTCTTCAAACAATGAGCGCAGGCGATATATTATCTTTTCTTCACTGCTCAAGAGCTTCGTATTAATCATTCTGGATTGTCCCTTTCATCGGCAATTAAGTCAGTCTTCACAGGCAGGATACGGGGGCATCCTGATCCGATAATGTCGGCGGCCTGCCTGGCAGCAGCGCCGGACATTTCCACAGTTTAGCCGGGATTGTCACCGCTTATATCAACAATATCTCCGGAATTATCAAGCAGTCTCTTGATGACAATATCGTAACCGCCCGGACCGTAATTAAGACTGCGATTAACCCTGCTGATAGTGGCTGAGCTGGCCCCGGTCTTAGCTGAAATCTCAGTAAAGATTATTCCTTTAGATAACAGGAGAGCGACCTGCAGTCTTTGTGACAAGTCTCTGATCTCCTTCATAGTGCAGATATCCTCAAAGAAGGCATAACATTCCTTTTCATCCTTTAAGCTCAAGACAGCCTGAAAAAGCATGTCCGTCTCAGGTGATTTTGGTAATGACATAATCTTCCTCCTTACCGGTAAGCGACGCGGATTAGTATTGACGCTGTTTTCCGGATTTTATGCTTTTGAAACATTTCGTTCTGCTTTAATACTTTAGCATGATAACTTACTAAATTATTTAAGTCAATCCGGCAAATACCTGAAAAATCTCGACGCAATAGACAGGTTTTTATCTATTTTGTGTGATAATATTCTCAGCAAAGAAGAATTAATTTTGATACTGATGAATGATGGAGAAAACAATTACAGTGAAGATAAGTAATTTTTTACCGGTTATCCTGGGAACTGACTGGAATGTATACGGCGTAGCCTCATCTTTTCATGAAGCTTTTGGTATTCGCAGTGCAGCAATTGGTATGCGTCCTCAGATGTACACAACGAAATTACCATTTCTGGATGTCTACTGCCATGAGGATTTTGATAAGTCGCACGTATTTGTCGAGGAATTGCTTGACTTTGCGAGATCTGCACAAGCAAATGCTGCCGCAAAAAACATAAGCCTGACTTTACTGCTGGTATCCTGCAGTGATTATTACACCAAGTTGATTACGCAGAATAAAGATAAACTGCAAGAAAAATATGTCATCAATTGCATTGATGATGATTTAAGGAAAAAGCTGGAGAACAAGAAGGATTTCTATGCTATTTGTGAAGACTATGGTCTGAATTATCCGGATACCGCTATTGTAACATCTGAGAATTACTCTGAGTTTGAAGCTCCTTTTGCTTTTCCCCTGATGGCTAAACCAAACGACAGTATCAAATGGTTTAACATCCCGCATTATGAAGGCTATAAGAAAGCATATAAGGTTGAAGATGCAGGACAGCTGTCAGAGATCTTAAAACAGGCTTACAGCCATGGCTATGATGATGATTTCATCATTCAAGACTATATACCTGATGACGGACCGGGCTTTGTGGTTAACAGCTATTCTGACAGTCACGGCAAAGTTATTATGACCTCTGCGGCGAGAGTTCTTTTGGAGGAGTGTCTTCCTGCAGATATCGGAAACTATAATGCCCTTTTGACCGGGCATTATCCGGAACTAACTCAGATGGTCAAGTCTTTTCTGGAAGCAATTGAATATCGCGGCTTTGCCAACATGGATTTCAGATTCGATGCCAGAGATAGTTCTTACAAGGTTTTTGAGATTAACATCCGTCAGGGACGTTCCTCATATTACATGACTGCCGCAGGCAACAATTTTGTCAGCTATTTAGTAGCAGACATGATTGATGGTGAGAGTTTGGGTTACTCTGATTTTACTGACGAACATCTCTGGTACATCACTTCAAAATATGTTCTCAAAAATTTCAGCTGTGAGAAAGACAAAGCAAAAATTCGCAGCCTTCTCAGGGAAGGGAAGGCAAGCTATGGTTTATCTTATGGGGCATACTCTAATATATACCGCTTTTGGGTCGCACTGCGGCGCAAGCTTTCTACGACAAAATATTACCGCTTATTTGGATAAGCATCATTGGCCTGATCAATCAGATTGCCGATGAAGTCAGGTATATTGATGTATGATCTGGTGTTGCTTTTATCCATTTGTTCTTTCAGAGACATGCTGTCGATCAGATGATACTTCACTTTCATACTAAAGGGATTGATTATGCATATAAGACTAAGCTCGTCCTTACAGATAGCTATTATGCTGTGCAGTGATATATTCATGATACGGACAGGGGCATTCTTGTATATTCTCATGTAATCTCTGATGATATTGAGAAAGTTGATTTGTTCCTGCGGAGGAATATCAGATACCGGCATTAAGGATGAGAATATCTTGCTGTTAAAGATGAAAGATTTAAGCACATCAGCGGAAAAGAAAATTTCCGTTTCATGCTGAACCAGCTCATGCAGAAGATGCCTGAGTCCTTCAGTAATTTGATCAGAAGATGGCTCGTCACCGGACAGCCCGGAAATTGCGTTGATAATGCCGTCAATAATACGTCCGCCGGACATTGGCTCTTCGCTTAGAAACTCCTCAATATCGTCCTGAGTAAAGGTTAAACGTTCGGCTTTGCTCATAATGCGGGCTATATGATCAAAAATATTTTCCAGTTCTTGCTTATTCGTGATAAAAGTCATGTGAGGAGTTCCATCAATCTGCCGGTCGAAAAGAATAATGTATTTATCCTTAAGCAGCAAAAAAGGTTTGGTCGGATCCAGTTCTGCCTGCCAGCGATAGAGGTCCGTATACATCTCTGTCTTGAAGGTAGTATAAATATCATCAACAGCGCAGTCATCTGCACCCTTTTGACATTGGGTCGGATCAAAAAGCTGGTGGAACACGATTTCCCGCTGCAGCTCAGGAGGCACAATTTTGATTTCGTCCAAACCAATCTGCGAATAGCCTATTGCCAGAGGCAAAGCTGAGTAAAACTCAAGCAGCTCATGTCTGTCTGAGCGCAAATAATCAGACGCAATAATGCAGAACATCTGCATTATGTGCTCTTTGCCGACATAATGCTTGCTGGCATTGTTTTTGCTTATATAAGCTTCGCTGTTTTCTCTGTCGAGCTCAATGGCATAAAGAAATGCTTTGAGAAGGAATTGCTCCAGATCGTGCTTGGAGCTGAAGTCGTATACTACCGGGAAAATATCTTTGAATTTAAAGTAGCAGTTGCTTTCATAAATACTATTGGCCAGGATTCTGGACGACTTTACACTGAAGCTCTTTTCATCACTGGGGCTGATTAAGTGTTTATTAGTAATAATTTTACTTATTGTGCTGGGTGAGGTAAAAACGCTTTCAGCAAAGTCTTTTTGCGTCATATCAGCAACATCGAGCAGCGACTTGAGCAGTATGCCAGTTTTCACTATCCGGAGCCCTCCTTTGTAACCAATTACCGAAGCAGGATAATTTACGATAATTATAGCATAATTTCCATTATATAAATTAATAGTGATTAATATTTGAATATCAGAAACTGTGTAAAATGTTTTGTTATTAGTCTTTAAAAAAATACGGCAAGCAGATTTGCCAATGTTTCAAAGATGATAGAATATGTAAGCATCATGATATATCGTGGGTACTATTTGGTTGCAATAGATACGTATTCAAAACCGGTTTGTTTTGTAAGTCAAAGGAGATATTTTTGCTAATCATTGGAATTGACATGGGCGGCACTAACATAGACGGAGTAATAATCCGTAACGGCTCATTGCAAAAATCAGTCAAACTCCAGGTTGACCATAATCATGTTCTTCAAAGTATCCTGGCCTGTCTCAATGATTTGCTTCAGGATGTGGACAAAACAGAAATAGACAGGATCAACTTGAGTACAACTGTCTGCACTAATGCTATCGTGGAAGACAAAGTATCCCAGGTAGGTATGATATTGCAGCCAGGACCTGGCTTGCAGTGGCAATTCGATCGTATGGGCGGCTATCTTAGATATGTTTCCGGCAGCGTAGATCATCGCGGTAAGCTTGTAAGAGATGTTGACCTTAAAGAATTGGAGCAAATCAAGCAGGAGTTTTCAGCCAGCCCGATCGAGGCCTTAGCAATAGTTAACAAATTCTCACCCAGAAATCCGGTGATCGAAGAACAGATAAAAGATAGTTTCAGGGATGTCTATGAACATATCACGCTGGGTCACAGTCTGTCCGGCAAGCTGAATTTTCCCAGACGAGTGCAAACCGCTTATCTTAACGCTGCCACCGGCAAGTCATTTCACAACTTTGCCGCCTATATGCGCGAAGCTCTCGCTAAGGAACAGATAACAGCTCCCGTATATATTCTTAAGGCTGACGGGGGGACAATTGATCTTACCGGCGCAACCGCCAAACCTGTAGAGACAATCCTCTCCGGGCCAGCTGCCAGCTGTATGGGTATGAGAGCGTTACTGGCTGTGGAAGATGCAGATTTCTGCCTTTTGGATATTGGCGGTACAACTACCGATATCTTTTTCTTAGTTAACGGAGTTCCTGTCTTTGAGCCACTGGGAATTGAGATTGACGGACGCAAAACTTTGGTGCGGGCGATTTTCAGCACCTCGATAGGCTTGGGCGGCGACAGCTTCGTACGCTTTGAGGATGGTGAACTGCTGATAGGTCCCAAGCGTGCTGGCAATGCCATAGCCTTTGGCGGTGAAGAGCTGACGCCCACAGATGCTTTAGTTTATCTGAACGCTATAGAAGGCCGGTATCCAAACGAAAGCCGCCTGGCCATAGAAATGGCTGCCGGTCAGGCAGATATGGATTCCAGGCAGCTGGCTCTCGCAATTGTTGAGAAGATGTGCGGCATAATCAAGGGTCGTATCGATGTCACTTTGCAAAAGATAAATGCCAGCCCGGTCTACACAGTCAAGGAATTGCTCCGGGACAGAACAGTAAAACCAAAGTCCATTGGGGTAATCGGAGGTCCTGCTCAGGCCTTGGCGCCTTATCTTGAAGACAGCCTTAATATCCCTGTTGCTTGCCCGGAAAACTATGCTGTGGCAAATGCCATCGGCGCTGCTTTGGCAAAGCCCACCATTGAAATAAACTTGTTCGCAGATACAGAGCGGGGAATCATGAGCATACCCGAATTAGAAATCTATGAGAAGATCAACAAAAACTTCGACTTAACTGAAGCAAAAAGGATAGCTTTGGAGAAGACAAGCCTGGCCGGTCAAGCTCTGGGACTGGATGTTGAACAGAGCGAAGCGGAAATTGTTGAGGCCGAAAGTTTCAATATGGTGCAAGGATATTTCGGAGCAGACAAGAACATCAGGGTCAAGGCTCAAATCAAGCCCGGCTTATTGCCGGAAGGAAAGGTGGAATAAATGCGGGCTAAGAACAAACTCGGATTGGTTTTTTTCCCGGCTTTTGACTGGGCTATTTCACC
>DCDV01000010.1:19317-19704 GCA_002316595.1 Mageeibacillus sp. UBA1046 | reverse complement strand
GCTTTTGACTGGGCTATTTCACCGACTCATCCGGAACGTGAAGAAAGGCTGCTTTATACTCGAGATCAGCTAGAGGAAGAAGGCATAGAAGATATTGAAGGCATTAATTTCTTTAATCCTGATATCGCCTCAGATAAGGATATAAATCGCGTGCACTTCTGCAATCCGGACGCCAGGACGCTGCTGACAGAATCACACTATATAGCCGCCGGAGGCGTCATGAAAGCATTTGACTTAGTATTTGAAGGCGTAACGGATAAGTCCTTCGCACTGGTCAGACCTCCCGGACATCATGCTCAGCGCGTAGTGTATGGCGACAGAGGTTTTTGCATTGTAAATACGGAGGCCGTCGGACTGGAATACGCCAGACAAAAATATGGGGATATG
>DCDV01000010.1:16474-19237 GCA_002316595.1 Mageeibacillus sp. UBA1046 | reverse complement strand
CAAGGAGGGAATAAGGCCCAGACAAAAATATGGGGATATGCGGGTAGCCATTGTGGATACGGATTGCCATCATGGTGACGGCACTCAGGATATTTATTGGAACGATCCTGATACGCTATTTATCTCTTTCCATCAGGATGGGAGCACACTATATCCCGGCACAGGATTTGCCGATGAGCTGGGAGGACCTGGAGCCTATGGTTATAATATCAATATTCCTCTGCCTCCCAATACAGGTGACAAGGGGTTTCAATATGTTATGGAGCATACAGTGCTGCCGATTCTGGCAGAATACAAACCGGATCTGATTATTAACTCAGCAGGACAGGACAATCATTACACTGATCCCTTGACAAACATGAACTTCTCCGCTCAAGGTTATGCCGCTCTAAACCAAAAATTAAATCCGGATATTGCAGTTCTGGAGGGCGGCTATTCTATTCAGGGAGCCTTGCCCTATGTCAATACCGGCATTGTTCTGGCTATGGCCGGTCTGGACTATTCGAGCGTATATGAACCTGATTATCATCTGGGCAAGTGGAAACAAAGTGAGAGAGTTACCAGCCTGGTAGAAGAGATCGCTTCGGCTGCTCTCCTGTTATGGCGCAAAAGAAAAGAGCTGGCAGTCAGAAAATTTGGCGGACAAAAATCAGTGAAAAGAGAGCGGAGAGTATACTATGATACTGCCGGCATCATGGAGTCGCAGATACAGGAATTCAAAGTCTGCCGTAACTGCCCGGGCGTGAATACTATAAAATCTCAAAATGACCAGGGTGTAAGTATTATGTGCATCACAATACCCCGCCAGGCTTGCCCGGTCTGTCAAAGAGAAGGCAGCTGGCTCTTTGCCGAAGCCCAAAAATCCGACTACAACCAAATCTACCTGCAAGACCTCAGCAAAGACCAATATTATCAGGGGCGTTAAGCGCCTTCAAAAATCTAAAACAATCTGTGCCGGACTCTGAACTGTAAGTGAGACCTATGTGCCTTCTCTTAAAATGTCCAAATATTTTGTATATGAATATTTTCGGGATCTTGTTGTCTTGCCAGCGTTATCAGATTTTTCATTAGAAGTCAGGATGCCTTTTTCGGCCAATGTGTCGACTGCTTTTGCGACAGTATTATAGACAATGCCTAAAGCATTAGCGGTCTTTGGTATTTCGATTATCGGATGCTGTTCCAAATAAGCAAACAGTAAAAGCAAATTTTGATTTCTAGGTATGGTTGATAGCATCTCAATATTTTCGTCATGCAGATCTGAAAGTTTTTCTGTAGTGATAATCGCAACACGTGCTGACTCCGAAAGCGCACGGAGGAAAAAAGCAATCCATTGCTCATAATTTCCTTTGCTGCGAACTTCCCCCATTCTGTCATAGTATTCAATGCGATTTCTTTTTAAGAAATTGGAGATGTACAGTGCAGGAGTTGATAAGACTTTCGCTTTTATCAAGTACAAGGTAATCAACAGCCTGCCAATTCTCCCATTTCCATCCAGGAAAGGGTGAATAGTCTCGAACTGATAATGAGCAAGACCGGCCTTAATAAGTGGATCTGTTTCATCATTTAAATTTATGTATTTTTCAAGATCTGACATGCAGCCTAAAACATCTTCCGCTGCAGGAGGAATAAAGATGGCATTTTTAATGGTGGATCCCTGACCGCCAATCCAATTTTGAGACGTTCTAAATTCGCCAGCAGCTTTTTTTTGACCTCGTACACCAGCCATTAACACTGCGTGAGTTTTCTTAATCAGACGATTGCACAAAGGCAGATCGTTGAGCTTGTCCGTTGCATATTCAGTAGCTTTGATATAGTTAACAACCTCAGCTATATCTACATTTGCGCTTTCTTCAACATTCGGATCAAGGATATCTTCCAGCGTAGCTTGAGTACCTTCAATCTGTGAAGAAAGCAATGCTTCTTTTCGTACGTACATGGAGACAAAAAGCGAAAGTGAAGGAATTTTTGAAGAGATGCCTTCAAAAAATCTAATTTTTTCAGTAGTAAGCGTCTTCGCAAAAAATAATTTGAAGATAAAAAAATGCTTGACAAGATTTGTGTCATTGTATTATTATACTAATACAATGACACAAGGAGGTTGCCGTGAGTTATAAATTTTCACATGAAGTACCGATCTATCTGCAACTCATGGACATTTATCGAAGCGATATCTTGGCCGGACGACTGGCCAGAGACGATCAGTTGCCGCCGGTTCGTGAAGTTGCTCTGACTTATGGAGTTAATCCCAATACTGTTCAGAAAGCTTTTCTTGAGATGGATCGTTTGGAATTGACTAAGAGTGAAAGAACATCAGGACGTTATGTTGTAGCGTCAGATAAATTGATTGATTCGCTCCGCAAGGAGCAGTCAGATAGAAAATTGCAGGATTTCGTTCAGGATATGAAAGCGTTAAGAATCAGTCTGGAAGAAACTCTGGCTATGATCGAGAAAGGATGGAGCGATGACTAAGGTTGTTGAAGTCAAAGAGATTACCCGGAATTACGGGGCTAGACGAGGAGTCGAAAACATCAGCTTCTCTCTGCTGGAAGGAGAGATTGTAGGTCTGCTGGGTCCTAATGGCAGCGGGAAAACGACCCTGATTAAACTGATCATGGGATTGTTGCAGCCGGACAAAGGGGAGATATTGATTCAGGGGCTTCCGCCGATGCAGGCGCACGGTCTGATTTCATATTTACCTGAGAATACTTATCTGGGAGATTGGCTGACCATGGAGGAGGCTTTCAATATCTTCGAAGATATTGA
>DCDV01000010.1:15607-16362 GCA_002316595.1 Mageeibacillus sp. UBA1046 | reverse complement strand
GGCTTTCAATATCTTCGAAGATTTTTATGGAGATTTTGATAAGTCAAAGGCCCGGAGCATGCTGGAGAGTTTTGAACTGGAGGCCGGTCAGCCGTTGAAAACCATGTCCAAAGGGATGCAGGAGAAGGCGCATCTCTCGTTGGTTATGAGCCGGAATGTTCCGATTTATGTGCTGGACGAACCAATGGGCGGCATTGATCCTGCCGCCAGACAGACAATTCTGGAGAGCATACTGCAAAACTATAATCCGGGCAGTACTTTACTTCTGAGCACCCATCTCATCAGCGATGTGGAAATGCTCTTTGACCGCGTTATATTTCTGGATCAGGGATATGTCAGGCTTGATCGTCAGGTGGAAGAACTTAGAGCTGAAACCGGCAAGAGCATTGATAATATTTTCCGCGGGCTTTACGCGCCCGGCATGAGGAGGGAAGCATGATTAAGAAACTGATTGCATTAGACCTGCGCACATATAGAGCGTGGCTCAAATGGGCGCTGCCCATCTACTTATTATTGCAAATATCTGCATTGGCGTTTAAAGGTTTGAACATACCCGCTCTGGGCGGAATAGCTCACGTCATAGCTATCATCGCCACGGCTTTGCTTATCCCGATCGCCCTGCTGATGGGACTGACCAACTATTATCGCAGTTTCTACACGAATCAAGGTTATCTCACTCATACTTTGCCGGTGACGCCTGGACAGCGTTACCACGCTAAACTGTTCAGCGGCTTTATCCTTTATGCTGCTGCAAC
>DCDV01000010.1:5479-15464 GCA_002316595.1 Mageeibacillus sp. UBA1046 | reverse complement strand
ACACTGGCAGGAGCAATCGTTGCGGTATTGGCAGCAGGCCTGGCAGCCGGTACAGGTTTTCAGGCTGTATCAGATGGCTTCAGGATGATTGGCAGCTGGCCTTACATTTTAGGTTTGTCACCTGTAACCGGTTGGCTGCTGGCAGCCATAGTATGGGTGCTAATTTACCTGGACAGCTTTGCGGTCTATAGTTTCTGCATCAGTCTTGGCATGGGGCGACGGCTTGCCCGCTATGGTATTGGAGGTCCGTTCCTCGTATATCTGATCTACTATATAGTTGATCAAATAGGCGGACTGGTGAGTTTCCTCTTCATCCCTCTCAGTTACCGTTTCAGCTTTATCAACGGGGTCATTGAGAGTAAAATCGTTACTGTTATGCCTTTCCGGCAATTGCGGGAAATCGGCTTAACAGACAACATCACAGATAACATGAGTTTTGAGGAAGGCATTGAGTATTTGGGACATGTTGACTTTGGACTGGGAATCTTTATCTTTATGTTTGCCTTTATGATCTTCAGCTACTTTTTCACCAAGCGTCAGCTAGGCCGCGTTAATCTCAGATAACCGAAATTATTAAGTTTTTGTCCACCTTAATCTCCTCCGATATTTGCAAATTGCTGCTGATACCGGAGGAGATTTTTATTCGCCCTGAATGAACCATTCAGTCGGCTCAGACTGCGCCGATCCGACCACGCTGGCAGAGTCAGGGCGCGCACATCCTGAATGAACTATTCAGTCTGCTCAGTCTGCGCCGGAGGCGCAAATTTGTGAGCGATAGTCAAGTCAGCTGACAGTAATGATAAAATGAATTTATGACTGAGAACATGCATGAGTATGATAAACACGCCGCAAAGCGTGCAGGGAAGACTTACGGCTATGGCAGCGCGATAGTTATAATTGTTCTTTTTATGCTGCTTTTGCAGGAATTACTGGGTTCTTCCTGTTTCTCTGCAGCTGTATTCGGAATCCCCTGCGCCGGCTGCGGCAGTTCACGAGCTGTCTGGTTTTTATTGCAGGGGAGAGTAGTTGACGCCCTGATAATGCATCCTCTGATTTTTGTTACTCTGGCTCTCTTGATAATTATTCCTGTATTTGCGCTGCTGCGCTTCCTGCGCAAAAAAAGAGGCAAGGAAACTATCCTGCCTCTTTCAAATCGTACCGTTAATGTTTTTTTTATCACGCTGGCTCTGGTGTATTTTGTCGTCTATGTCGTCAGAATGATCCTCTATTTCCCGCATACCGAGCCGATGCTCTATAACCCGAACTCCGTTCTTGGCTATGTAGTTTCTTTTATCAGAAGGCTGTTGTCAATCTAAAGCGCCTTCAGCGCCTTCGAAATTTTTGTACTTAACGTCCTTCGTAAAGCTCGTTAAGACTTGACTGCACCTCATACTGCATAACAAAGAAGCCAATCCCGACAAATATTGATAAAAGTATCCAGACAAGGAATTTGCTCTCGGAATATCTGCCGCGCTTGCGATTAACCTCCATCAAGGCTTTGTCGAACTGCCACATCAAAATATAGGAGAAAACAAAGCAGAGAAGACCTACGACAGAATAGTAAGGTTTGGTTTCCTCGTAACCGAGTACGGAGTTCAACTCACTGGCTGCAGAGTAAAACCAGTAAATGCCGTAGATGCCGCAAGTAATGATGCTGAGAAAGATTACCATTCCGGGCGATCTGACCGTGCCTCGGAAGCCTGTTAAGGGCATGTTATGAACGCCCTCACCGTAAGGCTGCTGGTATGGCTGCTGATACTGCTGGTTAGGATCGTATTGCTGATAGCCCTGGCCGGGCGGATATTGCTGATAGCCTTGACCGGGCGGATATTGCTGATAACCTTGCTGATAATCAGGCTGTTGATACCCGGGCGGCTGGTTTTGCTCTCCATAGGCTTGGGATTGAGAGTATTGGCCCTGGTCTTGCGCTGTCTGTCCTGACGGTGGAGTTTGATCAACGACAGCACCGCATACTGTGCAGAATTTTGCATCATCCGGGACGCTGTGGCCATTGGGGCAAGTCTTCATTATAGTCACCTCTTTTTCTGATCAAATTATTGCTTTTATCGTAATCGGATTTGCTTGATGACAAGCATGTAATACGTGTTATCAGTGATTTCACAATATATCAGATAGATTTATAATTCAAGACGCATTGTGTTAATTTTGCCCTTGTTACAACACAGGCGGGTTATGGTATCTGTTTCGCTGTTTCCAGTTTATCAGCGTGATACCCAGAGCGATAAGCAGGAGGGAAACAAGAGTATTCCAGCGCCAGATATCCTCGCCCAATATCAGCCAGGAGAAGATTGCCCCAAAAACAGGAGTCAAGGCGTTGAAGATAACTACCTTGGAAGTGTCATATTTCTTCAAGAGCATCGACCAGAGTCCGTAACCGATCGCCGCTACAAACATCAAATAGACAAGCACCAGGTTTTTGGCGAATCCCGGCCACATAAGCCTGCCGCCGCCGGCTATTCCTATCAGAGTGAGAATGGTGCCTCCCAGAATAAACTGAAAACCGGTAAGAGCTATAGGTTCATGCTTCTTGCTGAAATGTTTTACCAGAATATTGAGCAGTGCGTAAAATAAGGCGGACAGGAGGACGAAAAATTCACCATTCCAGCGAAAAATTAATTGCAGATCAGGGCTGAGATTAAGGACAATAACTCCGGCCAAGCCGCAGATGATTCCGGCGAACTTTTTTCCGGTCATGGCTTCCATGCCGATAATGACGGCGATAATCACAGCAAAGAAGGTACCTGTTGAGCTGAGCAAGACACCGGCAGCGCCGCTGACAATGGTAAGACCCATATAAAAGAAAAAATACTGCAGCACAGTCTGTACCATAGCCATTGTTATTGTTGGTCTGATTAACCCTTTGTAAAAGCGTGGCCACTTCCCGGTGATTAGGCGGCTGATTACAAGTGTCATCCAGCCGCCGCCAAAAAACGCAGGCCGGCAAAAACCAAAATGCTGTATACGTCAGTCGGTTCAAGATTGAAATAGATGTATCCCAGCTTGATTGTCGGGGCTGCGCTGCCCCAAAACATGGTGCTGAGGATCGCCACCAGTATCCAAAGATTATCTTGCTTACCTTCGCGCTGCTCCGTAATTTTATCTCCCATGCCTGGCCTCTATCTCTGCAATAAGCAGGTTTATGCTGTAAACCGGTTAACTTTTAATTATTATATTAATATGTCACGACCCTGTTTCTGTAAATTCACGGATGTAACTCGATCATTCTCAATGGTGACAAGTGATCATCGATGTAATCTGCTTAGGCAGCGGAATAACTTCGAGAAGGATAGGCCGTGGTTTTAGATCCCGGACTAAGGCCGCGGATTCGCAACAGCAGGCGCAGGAAATTTCCTCTTCCAGTTTATCAGGCTGATACCAAGTACGATTAAAATCAGTGCAACCAGGGTATTCCAGCGCCAGATGTTATCACCCAGCAGCAGCCAGGAGAAAATGGCTCCAAATATTGGGGTCAGAGCGTTGAAAATTACCACTTTAGAAGTATCATATCTCTTCAGGAGCAAAGACCAGAGGCCATAAGCAACTGCGACCTGAAACATCAAATAGACAAGTATCAGGCTCTTGCCAAATCCCGGCCAGATCAGACTGCCGCCGCCGGCAATGCCTATCAGACACAGAATGGCTCCGCCCAGAATAAACTGAAAGCCGGTTAGTGCGACGGGCTCATGTTCCTTGCTGTAATGTTTCACTAATATATTGTGCAGTGCATAACATATTGCGGTGAGCAGGATGAAGAATTCACCGTTCCAGCGGAAAGTCAGTTCCAGATTGTCGCTGAGATTAAACACGATGACTCCGGCCATGCCGCAGATAATACCGGCAAATTTTCTGCCTGTCATGATTTCCAAACCGACAATAACGGCGATAATCACAGCAAAAAAGGTACCTGTTGAGCTGAGCAAGACACCGGCAGCGCCGCTGACAATGGTAAGACCCAGATAAAAGAAAAAATACTGCAGCACAGTCTGAACCATGGCCATGGTTATTGTCGGCTTAATGAGTCGCCTGTAAATGCGAGGCCACTTGCCGGAAATCAGGCGGCCGATAACCAGTGTCATACAGCCGGCGCCAAAGAAACGCAGTCCGGCGAACAGCAGGATGCTGAAAATATCATCAGATTTGAGTTGGAAATACTGGTATCCGAGTTTTATTGTCGGGGCGCCGCTGCCCCAAAACAAGGTGCAAAGTATCGCTACCAGCATCCAGAGGTTATCGCGGATGCCGGCCTTCCAATTATCTCTCTTATTCACCATTCTCTACCGCAGAGAGGGGCTTTTTTCTCTTCAAGTTGATCAGACTGATACCCAGCGCGATCAACAAAAGTGAAACCACTGTATTCCAGCGCCAGATATTCTCTCCCAGCAAAATCCAGGAGAAGAGTGCGCCAAAGACAGGCGTCAGGGTATGGAAAATAACAACCTGAGAGGTATCGTGACTTTTTAAGAGCAGAGCCCAAAGGCCATAGCCAAAGGTAGCAACGAGCATCAGATAGAAAAGTACCAGACTCTTCGAAAAGCTCGGCCAGTCTATATGACCACCGCCCAGCAAGCCGACAGCCACCAGCACAAAGCCGCCGAAGATAAACTGAAAACCCGAAAGCTCTAAGGGATTATGATCTTTGCCGTAGTGCTTGATCAGGATATTGCTGATCGCGTAACAGACGGCTGAAAGGAGGATAAGGAGCTCACCGTTGGCGCGGAAGATAAGTTCTAAATCTGAGCTGAGATTAAGAACGATAACCCCTGCCATCCCGAAGATAATGCCGATAAACTTCCGACCGGTCATGACTTCCAAACCAATAACTACTGCGACTATGACAGTGAAAAAGGTTCCCGTTGAGCTAAGCAAGGCACCTGTTGTGCCGCTGACGACCGACATGCCGATATAAAAGAAAATATATTGCAGGATTGTCTGGAAAATTGCGATATTGATTACAGGTGCGATCAAACCCTTATGAAAGCGAGGCGTCTTGCCTGAAACAACGCGGCTAAAGAGCAGTGTCAACCAGCCGGCGCCAGAAAAACGTATGCCGGCAAAGAGCAAGATACTGAAGACATTGCGGTTATCCAGATTGAAATATTCAAAAGCGACCTTAACTGCAGGAGACGCACTGCCCCAGAGCATTGTCACCAAAATTGCCACCAACACCCAGAGGTTCTCTCTTAACTTTACCCTTAAACCAGTCATAAATACCTTCTTTCACCGTCCACACACAATACTCGTCCCATATTTAAAGAAATATCCAAGAACCGCTTTACATCTTTTCCAATGATACTCCACTTTATGAAAATTTTGGCATCAGCCAGGCAGAAGTACAGCTATCCGGCAAAAGTACGGCTATAATGAATAGAGTAGAATATGTTCCGGCAAGTCGTATGTCTACCGAAAAACATCATCGCCCAAAACTACAACTTACCCATAATTTAAGATGTTGACGAATAACAATAACATCCAAACCTAAACTGACCCATACTTTTAGATGTTGACGAATAACAATAACATCCAAACCTAAACTGACCCATACTTTAGCTTAAAGGATACAATTAGCTCATGAAACTGTTCCTGCCAATCTATTATATCGGCCAGTGGACCTGGGGTTTGCTGCAGAATATTGTCGGACTCTGGCTTTTTTTGTTTATCAAAAAAACAGAAATCAGAAGGTACTATGGAGCAGTGCAGATCCTTTATTCCGCTCAATCAAAGGTAATAAGTTTTGATTCTTTCGCAGTAGGCATGTTTATATTCATGCCTGCCAATACGTCCTCAAAAATTCATGACAGGGTTCTTGCACACGAATACGGGCATACTGTCCAATCTCTGATTTTCGGACCTCTTTATTTTCCTTTGATCGGCGTTCCTTCGGCTGTCTGGGCACTAAAATACGAACGATCGCGAGTAAAATACAATTCTCAGGATATTTATTACGGCTCCCGCTATCCGGAAAAACAGGCAAACAAATGGGGCCAGCGCATTTCAGGTCAAACGGGAATCGATTGGTAGTTTGAATCGATCGGTTTCTTAAGAAAGCTGCAACAATTTTCACGCTCTACACACTTAACAAGCAAAGAAGGTAGTTGTCGAAGGCGCTTAACAGTAAGAATCAGCTAGCCCGGTCAGGGGACTGAGAGTTTTACATCAGCACCTCGCCCTCGCCTTGAAATTATTTATGGTTATCGGCTAACCCGGTCAGGGAGCAGAGAGTTTTGGCTGAACGTCAGTCGGCAGCCTTGAAATTATATATGGGTTTTAAATGTTGGACAACATCTGCCGTCTCATGCAGGTACTCGCGTAGAGAGTCTAAAGATTTATACGCCATAGGCGCCTCATCCAGAGTATTCCTGTGCACAGAAGTAGAATAGATTCCGGTCATTGTCTCCTCGAAATCATGAAGCGTAATTGTCCTTCTGGCTTCAGTTCTGGACATGATACGGCCGGCTCCATGCGGCGCTGATTGATTCCAGTCAGGGTTTCCTTTACCGATACAGATCAAAGAACCGTCACGCATATTTAGCGGAATCAGAAGCTTTTCACCTTTGCTCGCTGACACGGCTCCTTTGCGAAGAATCATCGTATTAAGATCAATATAGTTATGAATCGTAGTGAAGCTCTCTTCTACTTGCCAGCCCATTTCATTTATTATCTGATCCGCAATCGCTTTACGGTTCTGTACAGCGTATTGCTGCATTATATGCATGTCATGGAGATAGTCTTTCATATCCTGTCCCTCCAGACAGGCCAGATCACGAGGCAGATCACGCCTTTTTTTAGCGGCTACACGCTGGTAGAAAAGAGCAACCTGCAGGCCAAGATGTCTGGACCCGGAGTGGATAACCAGATACAGCCTGCCGTTCTCATCCTTATTGCCTTCGATAAAATGATTGCCTCCGCCTAATGTGCCCAGGGAGAGACGAGCTCTGTCCATTTTCAAAATCTTGTCATTTTTGCCGCCATTCCGGCAGCGCAGATCATCTATGTCAACATTTTTGAGAAATTCATGCGGGGTTTTTCTGATCATGTGTCCTGAGGGGATACGTCTGCGAATCAGCCGATCAAGCCGGGGGAGGTCTATCTTGTCTTCCGCCAGCCTGGAGGTAAGCATGCCGCAGCCGATATCGACTCCGACCAGATTAGGTACTACTGCGTCAAGGACTGTCATGGTGGTGCCGATCGTGCTGCCTGCTCCGGCATGCACGTCGGGCATGATGCGAATTTTGCTGCCCGCTGTAAAGGGCTGATTAACGAGAGTCTGGATTTGATCGCGGGCTGATGCCTCCAAATCACTCGTGAAAACTTTCGCTTCATTACATGCGCCTTTGATGATGATCATGACTTTAACCCTTTCAGAATTTCTTAACAATGAACAAACTGCTGCAGGCATGATTCTATCAGATAAAGAATTTTCAGCTCGTGACCTGCAATACATCTCCGAGTTTTGGGAACTATTTTTTATTCACCGGCGTCTAATAGTTGTATCAGGCAAAACCTGATTACGCTCAACCTGAAAGTGAGGGAATATTATGAAAAAGAATTTGAAATATGTACTCCTGGGTATATTGACCGTTGCATTATTCTTAGGGATAGTCTGGGGAGCCGGGGTTTTGACAAGACCGGCAGAGACACAGGCAGCATCGACAGGAGAAATAAACAACGTGGATAACAAAACCGTAACAGCATCGGGCATTGGCAATATCTCCGTTAAACCTGATGTGGCATATGTCACTTTAGGCGCGCAGACGAAGAAAATGAGTGCAGCCGATGCTTCAGAAGAGAATGCCAAAATCATGGAAGCAGTATTGAAGGCGATTAAGACTGAGGGCATCAAAGATGATGATATCGAAACTGCTCAGTTTTCGATTACGCCCCAATATAATTACAACAACAGTGGCAATCCAACCTTTGACGGCTATCAGGTGATAAATCTGGTTACCATCAAGATCAAGAACATTGATAAGGCCTCTATGGTCTTGGATAAGGCTGTTACAGCAGGGGCAAATCAGGTCAGCAGCATAAGCTTTGATATTGAAGAACGAAGCAAAGCTTATGAAGACGCTTTAGAACTGGCTGTAAAAGATGCCGGGCTGAAGGCCACAGTAATGATGAAAGCTGCAGGAGTTACGCAGGAACTAAAACCTTATAAAGTCGTAGAAGCTTCTTATAACGTCTACCCTCTTAGCGATGGTTCAGTAAGAGATGTCATGGATGAAGCAGAGACAGCAACTCAGATCATGCCAGGTACTCTCAAGGTAACAGCTCAGGTTGAAGTTACCTTCACCTGGACCCCATAACAAAATGTAACCGCTGGCCTGCAGGAATTGTACTGACGCTATACAGCGGAAGAACCTGCAGGCAGCGGAATGAACATCCTGCTATGTGATAGCAGGGCATTGTGTCAGCATTTTCACGAAACAGAAACAGACGCATCCAGTAAGCATCCGGCTAAGTGATGGCAAGGCATTGTGTCAGCATTTTCGAAATTTGTCTGTTTGCCGGTTATGTGCTCTTTTTTTAGTTCCTTTTAGGTCAGATTATGCAAAAATAAACGGAATAACTTGATAAATCGATGAGGATTTGACCATTTTGCGGCTGATCGAGGCATGCAAATGAATAATTATTAGCCAAAACGATTTGACATAGATTTATGCCAATGATAACATGCAAAAAATTGAATCGCTTTAAGGTAGAGGCGCGGTATTCAAGAGTAATGGCAGCAAGGCAGGCAGCCGCTGACATGAAAGGGGACACCGCCGAAGTTTCGGAAGATTGCCTGATGTTCCGAAGCTGGGCCGGCAGATAATATCTGACGGACTGTCACAGCATTGTGGAGCGCTATCGATGGCATCGGAACTTTTTTTAGTTATTCTCCGATTTCCATGAACCGCTTTTACAAAGCGGTTCATTTTTTTGAAACCAAAGAACGATCGCAACCCACCAACCAAAGTGGAGGAAGAAAGGATTCAAAAATGAGGAAAAGAATTGCACTATTACTAGCTATTGTTATGACGCTGACTCTGGCAGCTTGCGGCGCATCTGAAGCTCAGGAAACCGAGTCTCCTACTGAAGTGCCTGCAAACGAGAGCACACAGGAAGTGCCTACCGGCGTTGAAGACGGCGTCTTCACCATCGCGATGGAATGCGCCTACGCTCCCTATAACTGGACTCAAAACGACGACGCCAATGGCGCTGTGCCTCTAAAGAATGTACCGGGCTCATATGCCAACGGCTACGACGTGATGATTGCCAGGAAAATCGCTGAAGCAAATGACTGGGAGCTCGAGATTATTCAATCTGACTGGGACTCACTAGTGCCCGCCGTTATGACCGGTACTATTGACGCAGCAATTGCAGGGCAGTCAATGACAGCTTTGCGTGCCGAGCAGGTCGATTTCGCCGGTCCCTATTTCTACGCATCCATGGTTCTGCTGACAAAGAAAGACAGTCCATACGCAAAAGCCCAGGGCATTCAGGACTTTGAGGGTGCTTCCGGCACCGCTCAGCTGGCGACTATTTGGTATGACCAGTGTCTGCCTCAGATCGAAGGCGCCGACATTAAGCCCGCTTCTGCCGATGCTCCGGCCATGCTGATGGCCCTGGAAACCTCAGTTGTTGACTTTGTTGTCACTGACCTGCCGACAGCGCAGGGTGCGGTAGTTGCCTATCCCGATATGGTAATTCTGGACTTCTCCGGCACAGACGGTGATTTCCAGTTCAGCGAAGAAGTTCGCGCGGAGAACGTCAATATCGGAGTCTCTGTCATGAAGGGCAATGCCTATCTTAAGAATGCTATTGACGCTGTCCTCGGTACCATGACAGTCGAAGATTTCAACAGCATGATGGCAGACGCTATTGCCATTCAGCCTTTGAGCGAAGAATAAATTGTAATCTGTTGGGCGTTTATGTGCCGCAGCAGAAAAGGTTTTTGACCCGCAGGGCCCGCAGTCTGCAGTCC
>DCDV01000010.1:0-5351 GCA_002316595.1 Mageeibacillus sp. UBA1046 | reverse complement strand
GGGCCCGCAGTCTGCAGTCCGTGCCCGGATCCCGGTCGATCGGGCGGATTGCAGACTGCGGCTAAGCGGAGTAAGGACAGGACTTTAATGAATAAATTTACAGAGCTGATTCAGGACATTGTCAATCTCTGGAATAATTACGGCGATTCTTATCTGCGGGGAATCAGGTCTACCCTGGTTTTAGCCTTGGTGGCTACACTGATCGGCGTCGTCATCGGATTTGTCTGCGGCGTATTAAATACGATTCCCTATACGAAGAATGATCCTCCGCTTAAGAGGTTCTTTCTGGCCTTGATCAGAGTTGTCGTCCGTGTCTATGTAGAAGTATTTCGCGGCACACCCATGGTGCTGCAGGCGGTTTTCGTATATTACGGCCTGCCCTACGTCACTAACAACGCCGTAAGATTCAGCAGTGTCTGGCTTGCCTCCATAATTATCGTCTCGGTCAATACAGGAGCTTATATGACTGAGTCGGTGCGCGGCGGCATCATCTCGATTGACCGAGGGCAATTCGAGGGCGCTAAAGCCATCGGCATGAACCACTACCAGTCAATGACCTCCGTCATCCTGCCGCAGGCATTAAGAAACATCATGCCGCAAATCGGCAACAACTTCATTATCAATGTCAAGGACACCTCAGTAATGTTCATCATAGGCTTCCCGGATTTCTTTGCGGCACACCGCGCTGCGACCGGAGCTACTTTTCTCTATTTCCCTTCGGCAACAGTTGAGATGGTAGGTTACCTGACCCTGACCCTGGTGGCTTCCTTTATTCTGCGCTGGCTGGAGAAAAAGATGGACGGAGACAGCAGCTATGAACTGGCTGCAGCCGACCCTCTGGTTATGACGGCCGGAACTTACAGATATTCAGGGAAAGCAAACGATGAAGACCGCTTAATCATGCAGAAGAGAGAGCAGGGAAAAGATGGCTGATATTTACACAAATCTGAATGAACCTATATTGGAGATCAGGCATCTGACCAAGGCTTTCGGCACTAACTATGTGCTGAAGGATATCGACTTCGAGGTTTATTTTGGCGATGTCATCAGCATCATCGGAGCATCAGGCTCCGGCAAATCTACGCTTCTCCGCTGCATCAATCAGCTGGAAATCCCCACAGACGGTGAGATTATCTACCGCGGCGTTAATGTACTAAGCCGCGGTGTAAATATTCCTGAATACCGGTCCAATGTCGGCATGGTCTTTCAGTCCTTTAATCTCTTCAACAATATGACCATTCTGGAGAATTGTATTGTCGGGCAGGTGAGAGTGCTGAAGCGCAGCAAGGCCGAAGCTCATAAGCGTGCTATGGAATATCTGCAGAAAGTCGGCATGACTCCCTATATCAAGGCCAAGCCGAGTCAGATTTCCGGCGGACAAAAGCAGCGTGTCGCCATCGCCAGAGCCCTGGCTATGGATCCGGACATCCTGCTCTTTGATGAGCCTACCTCCGCTCTGGACCCTGAGACTGTAGGAGAAGTCCTGAATGTAATGCAAAACCTGGCAGAAGAGGGCATGACAATGCTGGTTGTGACCCACGAGATGGCCTTTGCCCAGGAAGTAAGCAATAAAGTCGTTTTTATGCATGAAGGCATAATCCATGAAAGCGGCGCACCGGAAGAGATATTCGGCAATCCGCGCAGTCCTCAGACCAAAGACTTTCTCGCCAGATTCAGAAGAGAGAAAAGTAAAAAAGACACTGCAATCTAAAATCTTCAGGGATTTAAATGCAATAGTAAAAACTCCATTCAGGCCAGGCCATTGTGGAGTTCTTATTTGCAGAAAATTTACTAGACCTCTACAAAAGCCCGCGACAGTACAACACTATAAATTGTGGAGTTCTTATATGCAGAAAACTAATTAGACTGCACTGCTGCAAGATCGTCGGGCCGCTGCCGGTGCGGAATCTGCATTTAGTGAGCCGGCAGACAGAACACAGGCTTGCCTGATGAATATGAAGAGGATCTGCTGCTAGATGCCGAGCAGATCCCGGATAATTCCAGACAGCAGCTCGGGCAAGATGCGGAAACTGTAGTCACGTTCTACCCGCTCGGTCCATTTATGAGCGTCATAGCCGTATGCTCCCAGATTGATAACAGGGCAATTAAGAGCGCGAATGGTCTCGAGAGGGATTTTGTAGCTGCGTCCCATTGTCGGCATATTCTCACCTAAAAGCTCAAGATCGTCATCACTATAAGGCAAAGCCAGATAGCTCAGATCCGAAATATAAGGATAAAAGGTCTTTACCGTAAGCTTTTTACCGACACCCAGCCGGTAGCTTAGATCAACTTTATTAATGCCCTCAGCTTGGCGGTTAAGCGCTGAATCAATCATATCGTCAGCATGCAATTTCATAGCTGTCGAACGGATGCTAACATCAATCCTGTCATAGAAATCCGTCTTGAACTGTGAATAAGAGATGGCAGGATAGAAGGGTGGAGCAAAGCCGATTACGATTCTTGGTCTTCTGTCAGGCAGGATCAGCTCAAGCTGTCGCATCAATTGCAATGTCTGCTCCCTTGTATCAGTCAGGTTCGAGAGTTTTGAGCCTTTACACAAATATCTATCCAGGAGAGAGGCTTGATCCAGTCCCAATATATCTGCGCATCTCTTAATTAACTCGGACAAGGTAATTATTTCGAAATCAGGAAAAATGTTTGAGGCCGGGATGTTCGCCTTTCTGTTATAGGTCTCCTGGTAGCGATAGAATTTCTCCATTGATCTGTCAGAAGCTTTTCTGGCAGCAGCTATCATCTTTTTTATAACATCAGATGGACTTTGCCCGAACAAGGGCACACTTATTAAGGTCCAGGCCTCATGATTAGTTTTTACGGAATAAACATTTTTGAGGTCAGCCATTTTCAGGGTGATGGGCGGAACTGATACCTCTCCGGCTGCAGTATCACTGTATTTCGGATTTAGAGTAATCTCGCTTACCAGATCAGCCAGCACCAGATTGGCATCTAAGCCTGCGAATGGATCACCGGCGTGGGTTTCAATTGTACGCACATAAAAGGCGGGCATGATTTTGCCGACGGTTCCTCGATAAAGATAGTAGTGCTTATCTCCCGGGTACTGCGCGGTATTATAGTCGGTATTTATGGCTCCGATAATTTCTGCGCTGTTATCGTCCCGCCATTTCAAAAGCGCCTCAACGGCTGTGATCATACCTGCAGAGTTGCCTTCTTCGTCACAGACAAATAAGGCGACAACATGCCCCTTAAATTCTTCTCTGTTTTCAGACAGATTTTTGAGAAGATGCAGCTCGTTGGCTACACCGGCTTTCATATCCAGAGTTCCTCGTCCCCAAAAATAATCGTCTTCAATAATTTCTTCTTTAGCTTTTGGATTCAGGTCCCGGCCGCCGGCCTGCAGAGCTTGCTTTAGTTCGTGCGGATTCGTCGCCAGATCCTGCAGCAGGCCGTAATCATCAACTTCCACGGTATCAGTATGGCCCAACAGGATTACTGTTTCCCTGGCTTCTTGTCCCGAAACACAGACCAGAAGAGAAGAGCGGCCAAGAGGATCATTTTGTGTCGGCACACGGACAAGTTTGGCAGGATTTTCCTTAAAGTAGTCCCAGCTTTGCAGATACTGCTCTATGAAATCAATAATCTCAATTTCGCCGGCAGAGCTGACGATGCTTCTTTGTTGAACCAGTTGAAGAAATAAAGCTTCCAGATCTCGCTGCACATCTAATCTCCTTGTTGCTAAGTAATATATTCCGAATAAACTTTGCAGCCAGCTTGGCGGCCGGAGTTAACCTTCAGTTTCTTCGATCTCGACAACGCTGTGTACTAAGCAAAGTAAATATTAATTTCAGCTATTTATTCTCTATCGCTTAAGAAACATATCAGTTAGTGAAAGCGGGACGGGTGATCCGCAGGGTCGACTTTGCCGCCAAGATTACGAATGGCAGCAGTAAATTCATGCCAGGTCTCTTCATCCATTTGGTTTTGATGATTTTGCAGCCAAGCTCTGAGGAAAGGTATTGCTCTTTGATCCCCCAGAATTGCCAAACAGCTGACACCGTCCGCTTTGTTTTTCATATATTCCAGACTGCGAATCAGCAAAGCTAGCGCGTTGCTTGTATTTCCGGAATGATGAGCAGAGGCTATCCCTGACATTACCAGATATATAACCGGATGTGCCCGCAGATCTTCACGGTTTTCAATGGTATTTGTCAGCCATGACATCATCCAGTCGGGCGATTTTTGGCCTGCCTCAGTAAGGTAGTGAGCCAGTGCCTCCTGAATATAGATATCCGGATTATTAGTGGCTGCAAATTTTTCAACAATCAGGGGGATGTAGACTGCTGCGGAATGATTAGAAATCAAGTTTAAGAAGGATGCTGCAACTCTTTGCGGTGCCTGACTCTCACATTCCGAGTAATCAATTTCTTCTGCGCAATCAATCTCTTCCGCGGTTAGTCCCCGCTTTTCTCCGGTGAGGTCATAATCGAGTATGGTCACTTTATCCTCAGGGGGTGCGCCAGGCAATATGGTGAAGGCACTAAAATAGTCTGTCTCATCAACGTCCGGGATTTTCCCGGCTGCTTCAAAGTCAACTCTCATTATTTCTCTGACCATAGCATCCATAGAGTCCACGCCAAATTCCATTAACCCCTTGATAACTAAGTCGGGGACAATCATATCACCGTAGACACTCATGGTGGCTGCCAGCCTGATCAGCTCATTCAGATCATTGATTTGAGCGATAAATTCAGCATTGCTGAGCCCGGCGGTGGGTGAAGGCTCCTTATACCATCCTTTCATCAAGTCAAGAGAGTATTTGTATACGCGCTCAGACAGGTCACTTTCAGTTATAGCTTCCATCTTGTGAAGGTTACTGAAGACACTTTCAAAACGACTGCACATAGCTTGATTCCAAGACTTTGTCAGCTCGCGGTAATGTTCATTGTCCCAAATTATTTCTGTCATAATCCTCTGCCATCAAATTAAATATTTCTTCTTCTGATACGTGATCGTAATCCACATCTGATGCAATTTATATGATACATTACTTACAATTGTTTTAGAACAAGGGTGACAGGAGCAAAGGTTAAGGATAGACGATCTTTGCAATTCTAATTACACATTCTGGTTTGCAATACAATGTAGATGATCGAGTGCGCACTTCGTTTTATTATCCAACTTTGAAAGGTATGGGAGAAGAGTTGACAGAGCATTCAAGTCACTGGTAGAATCATGAAGCGATTTATTCAAGCACCATCATGGCGGTATAGCTCAGCTGGCCAGAGCATTCGGTTCATACCCGAAGAGTCGCAGGTTCAAATCCTGCTGCCGCTACCAAGAGGGCCCGATGGTCAAGGGGTTAAGACACCGCCCTT
>DCDV01000029.1:28583-29309 GCA_002316595.1 Mageeibacillus sp. UBA1046 | reverse complement strand
GGTCTGCGGATGCCGCCGGTATCTTCGCTTGAATTCATCATATTTGCCTCCTCATTCTCCCTTTACACCCCCGAAACGTCGTTGTCGGGATGCGTAATCATTTATCGCGTCGGCTAAATCATCTTTACTGAAATCAGGCCATAACACATCGGAAAACCAAAATTCACTGTAAGCGGACTGCCATAAAAGAAAATTGGATAAGCGCAGTTCGCCGGAAGGGCGAATAATCAGATCAGGATCGGGAACATCCGGCAGATAAAGATATTTTGCAAATTCATCTTCTGTAATCAGCTCTGAGGTGAGTTGCCCTGCCAGGCATTTATCAACCAGCTTTTGGGTTGCCTGAACGATTTCTCTTCTGCCGCCATAATTAAAGGCAACAATTAAATGAAGATTATTCCGCTCAATCGATTGAGCTTCGGCCTTTTGGACAGTCTCCTGCACCTTGAGAGGTAAAGCGTCAATCTCACCGCTAAACCTCAGGCGGACACCTTCAGCGGCTAATTTATCCTCATAATGGTCGAAGAAATCCAAAAATAAATCCATCAGGGAATCTACTTCCTTTTGAGGACGCTGCCAGTTCTCAGTAGAAAATGCGAAGACAGTGGTGTATTTGATGCCGTAATCTATGCACCAGCTGCAGAGATTGTAAAGATTCTCGCCGCCGGCATAATGACCGCTTTGACGCGGCAAGCCTCTCTTTTTTGCCCAGCGCCCATTGCCGTC
>DCDV01000029.1:27268-28477 GCA_002316595.1 Mageeibacillus sp. UBA1046 | reverse complement strand
GCCCAGCGCCCATTGCCGTCCATAATCACTGCAATATGTCCGGGCAGATGCTTTTTAGCCTCGGCGCTTAATTCAACAACAGACGACTTTTTCCCCTGCCGGAAAATCTTATAGATCGCTTCAGAAAATCTCATGTCTTCCTCGCGACTAAATCTCCATCAGCTCTTTGTCTTTAGCGGATACTGCCTCATCGACCTTTTCTACAAAACGATCAGTCAATTGCTGGATCTCGGTTTCGATATCATAGTAGACATCTTCGGAAATCTCTTTATGTTTAAGCTTGTTCTTAAAGGCATCGATAGCTTCACGGCGAATGTTGCGTACCGCCACCTTGGCCTCTTCACCCATTTTGCCGACCTGTTTAGTCAGATCACGTCTTCTGTCTTCTGTCAAAGGCGGGAAAATAAGGCGCAGATTCTTGCCGTCATTGTTAGGTGGAATGCCAAGATCAGACATTTGCAGGGCACGCTCAAGCTCGCGCAAAAGAGAGGCATCCCAGGGAGTTACCACGATCATGCGAGCCTCAGGAACCTGAATGTTCGCAACCTGATTGATCGGCGTCTCCACGCCATAATAATCTATCGTGATCTGATCCAGAAGTCTGGGATTGGCTCGCCCCGCCCTGATAGTGTTAAAATCGTTGTCCAACACCGAGAGCGTCTTTACCATCTTGTCTTCAAAAGGCTTTAGATCTTGTTTATATTCCATCTCTTACACCTCCCGGGAACTATTAAAACTATTATATCCAAACGCCCGTAACCATACAACGTCATGGAAGCTCAGGCGCCATCGTCATGAACTTAGGCGCCGCCCCGCGGCAGCCAGGAAGATTAAGTTCTCTTTGCATCTAAGGGCCAGGTTCAATCAGCTTAAAGAGTGCAAAAGTATGTGTCTGAAGTCAGGATATGACGGTTCCTACATTCTCGCCCTTTGCCAGAAGGTAGATATTTTCCGGATCTGAAATATTAAATACTATTACCGGAATATCATTATCACGGCACAGAGCTATGGCAGTTGCGTCCATAATCCCTAAATTCTTAGTCAGTACTTCATCAAAAGATATTTCGTCATACTTTTCAGCTTGCGGGTCAATATTTGGATCCCGGTCATAGACGCCGTCTACCATAGTAGCCTTCAGGACTGCGTCCGCACCTACCTCCAGCGCCCTCAAGGCAGCCGCTGAGTCGGTAGTAAAGTAAGGATTGCCGG
>DCDV01000029.1:26886-27135 GCA_002316595.1 Mageeibacillus sp. UBA1046 | reverse complement strand
AGGATTGCCGGTGCCGCCGGCAAATATTACAACTCTGTCCTTTTCCAGGTGCCTGACTGCGCGTTTGCGAATATACGGTTCACAGATCTGCTGCATCTGGATAGCATTCTGTACACGGTTATCAACACCGGCCTGATCAAGGGCATCTGCCAGGGCCAGCGCGTTAATAGTTGTGGCCAGCATGCCCATGTGATCAGCAGTAACACGATCCATGTGGCCATTGCTGCGACCGCGCCAGAAATTTCCGCC
>DCDV01000029.1:21583-26750 GCA_002316595.1 Mageeibacillus sp. UBA1046 | reverse complement strand
GCCGCCGACAACGATGCCTATCAGGACTCCAAGCTCTTTGGTTTTTTTGATAACCATTGAAAGGTTATGTAAAACATCATTGTCCAGCCCGTGCTCGTTATCTCCGGCTAAAGACTCTCCGCTGATCTTTAATAAAATTGTATGTAACTTGACCATAATCCACCTGCGCCTTCCCTGGATTTTTGCCGAAAAAAGTAAGGCCTGCCAAGTGGCAGGTCTTACTAATCAGCGATTTATTGTAATTGTTGGGCAACTTCTTCAGCAAAGCTGCCACAGGATTTTTTCTCCATGCCTTCACCACGCTCATAGCGCAAAAATCGCGAAACCTTGATACTGTCGTCGAGATTTTTGGCTGCGGCGGCAATAGCTTGTTCTACTGTCATGCCATCTTCATGAATATAATCTTGTTCCAGCAGACAGAAATTGGAATAGAACCTCTTAAGTTTACCTGAGACAATATTCTCTATGATCTTCTCGGGTTTTCCTTCTTTGCGGGCAGACGCGCGAGCAATCTCACGCTCGTTCTCCAATACTTCCTCCGGCACGGAGTCAGCATTGAGATACAGAGGTTTCATCGCTGCAATCTGCATAGCCAGATTTCTGGCCAGAGTACGCAAGTGTTCTTTCTTCGCTGTATCTTCCGTTCCTGTCAGCAGTTCAATCATGACGCCGACACGGCCTTCACCGTGGACATAAACATCAATAAAGCCGGGCTCATCCAGTTCATAGCGGGCAGCTCGGCGGAATGTTATATTCTCTCCGATCGCACCGATCTCTTCTTTGATAGCGGTCTCGACGGTCATATCTTTGTTGTAATTATAGGTTGCTGCCAGGATCTTGTCCTTATTTTCGAGGTCATCGTCTCCCAGATCAGTAGCCACGGTCTGGTAGGCAATGTTTTTTACCAGCTGCTGGAACTTCTCATTCTTAGCGGCGAAGTCAGTTTCAATATTGACTTCAATCAATGCGGCTTTTTTGCCGTCGTTCTCAGAGACACCATAAACCCAGCCTTCGGTTGTAGCGCGGCCGGCTTTCTTTTCAGCGGTAGCCAAGCCGTTCTCACGCAGCCAATTTATAGCTTTATCGAAGTCACCGTAGGTTGCTGTAAGAGCTCTCTTGCAGTCCATCATTCCGGCTCCTGTCTTCTCTCTCAGTTCTTTTACCATAGCGGCGGATATATTAGCCATATTGTCCTCCTTAAAGTATTAGGATATTCATTATTCTTTAAAAATCATTACTGATTCAGCTTCTGCAGTTATATCAGTGTCAGAGGTTTACTCTTCAACGTCGGCATCTTCTTGCTCGGCATCGACAGCTTCTACTTCAACAACAGCTTCAGAGTCTGCCACAGCAGCCAGATCAAGTTCAACTTTAGCGTCTCCGCCTACCTTGACGGTCTGCCCTGTCAAAGCAACTTCCACTTCAGCTTCAGCGCCTTCAACTGCTGCTGCTGCTTCTCCGTCATCAAACTGCTCGCCCTGACGTCCCTCGAGGACAGCATCAGCCATGACACTGGTGATCAATTTGATTGCCCTGATAGCGTCATCATTGCCCGGTATGACAAAGTCAACTTCGGAAGGATCGCAGTTTGTGTCAACGATGCCGACAATGGGAATACCCAGTTTTCTGGCTTCTGCCACTGCAATGTGTTCCTTTTTTGGATCAACTACATATACAACCTGCGGCAGTCCCGGCATCTCAGCGATGCCGCCCAGGTTTCTTTCCAGCTTCTCCATCTCATTGTGCAGGCCGGCAACTTCCTTTTTAGGCAACACTTCGAAAGAACCGTCTTCTGCCATCTTCTGCAGATCCTTAAGTCTTTTAATGCTCTTGGCGATGGTACTGTAATTCGTGAGCGTACCGCCCAGCCAGCGGTTATTGGCATAGTACATGCCGCAGCGCTGCGCTTCCTCGCGAATTGAGTCTTGCGCCTGCTTCTTTGTGCCTACGAAAAGAATGCTGCCGCCGCGTTCGGAGACGCTGCGGACGAATTCATAAGCCAGTTCAATCTGTTTTACCGTTTGCTGCAGATCAATGATATAGATACCATTGCGTTCGGTAAAAATATAGGGCGCCATTTTGGGGTTCCAGCGGCGGGTTTGATGTCCAAAGTGGACTCCGCCCTCAAGTAATTGTTTCATGGTTACGACAGCCATAAATACCTCCTGTTTTTTCCTCCACGGATCCCATCAATATTTACTTCAACAGGATCGATCCGTGTGTGTGATAACCGCGAGAATTGTATCACAGTAGTACACAAATTTCAATTAATATTCAATATCTGTAAATTGCAGCTAGACCGGTGTCCTCGGGCATGGCCTCCTTAGGCAGCACAATTATTCTGCCGCCGTTTTGTATCGTCAAGAGGACAATATCATTAAGCAGATCGCCAAATTCCGGGTGATCCAGCATGCCTTCTTCTATGTCTCCGTTAATTTTATTGACCCTGCCGGGTATGATTCTATCCTGTTCAACTATCAGGGTTTCAATTCTGTTGCTGATGCTGGATTTTGCAATATCGGCCAAATCTGCTGAAGCCAGATCATTGGAGCGGGAGTTTTCAAATCTCTCCAGCAATTCCTCTTCCTTCTTCTTATATATAGGCTCAACCACTTTCCAGATTTCTTCATTCAGCTTGTCAACGGTGAAAATATTATAATTAGTATTGATGCCTTCATCCAGCAGATAGGGATTATCACTGACCTCCCGAAACACATTCTGATATTCCGGCAAAGCAATCAGAACCAGAGGAAACTTTGTCAGTTTGGAATAGTGATCATAAACTGCCTTATCGACAAACCGGAAGAATTTCTCAGTATCCTGTGCGATAAGTTTGGATTTGTCGCCATGACCGTGATAAGTTCCTTCGGAGTTGGCACCGCCATATCGTCCTGAGATATATGCTGACGAATAATCCTCTCCCAGTTCATCGATAATGTTATTGGGAATGTCTTTGCCCAGCCGCACCTCGTTGACGCAATATCTGGTGCCGTTAAATAATGTAAATTCCTCTCTGTTTATGCCCAGTGCATGATAACAGTCGGCATATTGAAAGTTTTCTATTAAGGGCTTGATATGAAGGCTGTCAGCTACAACAATCAGCTCCTTTACCGGCTTGCTAAGACAATAGACTATGGTCTCACCCCGGGCATAAAAGACAGCAAGCCCCTCACTGATATTGGACCATAACTCTAAGTCATCTGCCATATCTTTGAATGTATCGATAATATACTGATGGCTCCGGCGCGGGTATTTTTGCAGAAGAGACTTTTCCATGTCTCTGACCAGGTTTTTGAAGACTATTTGATTCTGCTTATAATCAGGAGCTTTAGTGTAAGTAGGCATAAACAGTGAAACACAGGGTCCTTCTCTTACCTTAAATAAATCGTGAGGAAATTCATGGACAATCGTATACATATTATTACCTCCATTAATTTGTTGCTTTAACTTCAACTCAAACAAATCTCACTTATGTTATTTTAATATGTAGAAAGTCTTATGATAAGTGCAAGAGATACAGTATAGGAGGAAATTATGTCAACAGATGATAAATCCAGGGTGCCTTCGGCGGAATTAATAAAAAAACTGGCTGATACCATGGCTGAGTATCGCGAAGACTTCATCCGCGATCTTTGCGATCAGATTGAAATCGCAAGCGTTATGGGGGAGCCCGAACCTGATGCACCCTATGGAACAGGTCCTGCCAGGGCTCTGAATCTATTCCTGGAACAAGGAAGAAGGCTCGGCTTTCACACTATAAATGTCGATAATCACGCAGGATATGTCGAGATAGGCAGCGGTGAGGAGATGGTCGCGGCTCTCTGCCATGTTGACGTTGTGCCTGCCGGAGCCGGCTGGGAGAGAGATCCCTTCACTCCGGTAGTGGAAGACGGAAAGATATTCGGCAGAGGTGCCGGTGATGACAAGGGACCTGCCATCGCCATTTTATATGCCTTGAAAGCACTGCAAAATGATCCTGACTTTTCGCCTGCTAAGAGAATTCGCTTAATTGTAGGGGCAAATGAAGAGAACGGCAGCGAATGCATGGTTTATTACCGTGAACATGAAGAGATTCCGGTCAGCGGCTTTACTGCTGACGCCTCCTTCCCTGCAGTTTATGCTGAAAAAGGGATTGCCAGACTCCAGTTTACCTGGACTCGCAAGGGCACTGAAAGCCTGCTCGAAGCTGATGGCGGCGAGGCTGTTAATATGGTCCCGGGCTTCTGTATGATCAAGTTCAGAAACTCTGATGGTGAGATTATTGAAAGGGAAGTTAAGGGAATCACAGCTCACGCCTCCAGACCAATGCTGGGAGACAACGCCATCTCCAAAGCTATGGCTGAACTGGCGGATTATAGTTCTGAAGATCCTGTCATCGACTTCTATCAGCGTTATATAGGCTCTGAAACTGACGGATCAAAATTGGGGCTGGCCTTTACAGATGAGTCCGGAGACACTACTGTCAATGCCGGTCTGCTCAGGATTGACGGAAAAACGGCAAAATTGAATCTGGATATCCGCTACCCGGTCACCTTCGACTTTGATAAGGCCTTTAAAGATTTGCAGGATAAATTTGCGCCTGAGGGAATCAAAATTGAAATAACAGACGCACAGGCGCCTCTAAATCTTGGTAAAGATTCTCATTTGATCTCGACCTTGATGCAGATCTATTCAGACAGCACTGGTCTTGAAGCCGAAGCAGTAGCCATGGGCGGAGGCACCTATGCGCGCTCAATCCCAAATATTTGCGCTTTTGGAATGCAGTTTCCGGGCGACCCCGATCTGGCACATCAGATCAATGAATATGTCGAAATTGACAAAGCACTTGCGGCTGCAGCTATCTATCGTGATTCCTTGCGAATGCTGGCCGAGTAGTATCCTGAGAAGATTTAAAAGATGATGAAGACGCTTATCTACTAGTAAAATTGCAAAAGGTAAATTTGTTCTGACGGTCAAAAAAAAGAGGAGCCTTCCGGGGCTCCTCATTTTGATAATAATTACTACTTAAATTACTCTTCTTTAGCTTCTGCCTTAGCTTCTTCAGCTTCTTCTTCCGGAGACTCTTCGGCTTCTTCTTCCGGAGCTTCTTCGGCCTCTTCGACCGGAGCTGCTTCGGCTTCTTCTGCCGGTGCTTCTTCTGCTTCAGCTTCTTCTTCCGGAGCTTCTT
>DCDV01000029.1:21079-21448 GCA_002316595.1 Mageeibacillus sp. UBA1046 | reverse complement strand
GCTTCTTCTTCCGGAGCTTCTTCAGCTTCTTCGACCGGAGCCTCTTCGGCTTCTTCTGCTTGAGCTTCAGCAGGAGCTTCCTGGGCTTCTGCTTCCGGATCTGTTTCGGCTGCCTCGGCTTTGGCATCGTCCTCAATATCAGTCGCCTTCGCCTCATCTTCTTTTTTGTCTTTATCGCCCTTAAGCTTGTCAAGCAGCTCGGCACCGCCATCAGTAACTGCAGAAATACTGGCCAGATCACCGATAGAAGTCGGGGTATGAGTGTCAACATAACTTGTTGATATCGGCTCATCTTTATCCTGACGGCCTCTGCCGCGGTGTTCGCGTCTTTCGCGCGGGGGCTTGCCGTCGCGTTCCTGACGGCTCTTT
>DCDV01000029.1:20643-20966 GCA_002316595.1 Mageeibacillus sp. UBA1046 | reverse complement strand
GACGGCTCTTCTGGCGAGCTTCTATCTCAGCACGGACTTCCTCTGAAGGATTAATCGGCTCAACTTCGCGAATGCTGATGCTGATGCGTCTGGTTTCGTTGGATACTTCCAGAACGCGGGCGTCAACTTCCATACCGACTTCCAATACATCGTTAGGACGATTGAGGCGATAGTCGGAGATTTGAGAGATATGACATAGAGCATCAACTCCAGGCGCAATCTCAATAAAGGCGCCGAAGTTAAACATGCGCACAACTATGCCGCGAACTATAGATCCTACCGGGAATTTCTCTTCAATATTCAGGTAGGGATCATTTTCTTCC
>DCDV01000029.1:752-20485 GCA_002316595.1 Mageeibacillus sp. UBA1046 | reverse complement strand
GATCATTTTCTTCCCGACGGTAGCCCAGAGAAATTCTCTTGGCCTTGCGGTCAAAGTCTTTTACAATCACTTCGATCTTATCGCCAACGCTGACAACTTCGCTGGGATGCTTAATACGCTTCCAGGACAGCTCGCTGATATGAACCAATCCGTCTACACCGCCGATATCTACGAAGGCGCCGAAATCTGTAAGATTTCTGACAGTTCCGGTATAGATTTTGTCAACTTCGATATTGTCCCAGAGATCCTCAGCCATCTTGCGGCGTTCGCGCTGCAGCAATGAGCGCCTGGAGCCTGCGACTTTGGGGCGCTTCCTGTCTGTGTCAAACTGAGTGATCAATATTTCAAAGCTCTGACCGCGATAAGGCTCAAGGTCATCGACGATGCTAAGCTCAAGCTGTGTCCTGTGTACATAAATATCGACACTGCCATAGGCGCAGATAACGCCGTCTTTGACTACGTTGACTACCTTCACCAGCACCGGTGTTTTATCATGGAAAGCTTTTTCGATCTGGGCTTTGTGTTTGGAGAAATCAACTCTGGCCTTTGAGAGCATGATCTCCTTGCCCATTTCTGTATTGCGGATACTGCGTACGTAGACTTCCAGTTCAGCATGATTTTCAACTGCTGCTTCCAAGTCATACTCGGGATCGCTTTCAAACTCTTTTAGAGGTATCCGTCCTTCGGATTTGTCCTTAACATCTACATAGACATAATTGTCATCTTTGCGGACTACAACACCTGTTACGATGCTGCCCCGTTTCAAAGTAGGGATGCTGTCGATCATATCCGAAAAACTAACATCAGCGTTTTCCTGCTCTTCATCATCCGCTTCAGCTTCTTCTGCAGTGGCTTCTGCCGGTCCTTCTGTCTCGCCGGCCTCTGTTGCTTCTTCTTCCGTAGCTTGAGAATCCTCTGCCACTTCAGCCTTGTCTTCCGACTCATCGGCTGCAGTATCAGTCTGGGCTTTTGTTTCTGCTTCAGGCTGAGCTACTTCCTCAGCTGCTGCTGCAGCAGTTTCCTCAACTGTTTCAGACTCCTCTGTTACTTCAGCAACACCATCTCCTGCGGCTTCTGCCTGCGGTTCAGCTGTCTCAATTATTTCTTCAGATTCAGCTGCTGTGGATTCTTGCTCTTCTTGTGGCTGATGCGCAAGAGCTGTCTCTTTCTCTTCCTGAGCTACGAGACCTTCCTGTTCTCTCATCTTGTGGATAACCTCCCTGATCATGCCTTGTGGCGTGGACGCCCCGGCAGTAATACCTATTTTTTTGTGTACCAGATCATCCCGTGTAAACAGCATAGGTATTTGTTCAGGATTCTCAATTAAGTACACTTTGGAACACTGGCTGACACATACTTCCATCAATTTCATCGTATTTGAACTGGTGGAACTGCCAAGAACAAGGACAAGGTCAGATCTTGCTGCCAGATCGGACGCCTCCTCTTGCCTATTTGCAGCCGTAACACATATTGTATCAAATATTTCTACTTTTGCAATTTTCTTTCTTATTATCTTAGATATAAGAGAGAACTGTTTTGCGGAAAAAGTGGTCTGCGATACCAAGATCCATTCTCCTTCAGGAAAAACAGTATCTTCGGCTTCCTCTACACTGTTGATAATAATGGGATCTGAGCCATAATGCCCGACCAGACCCTGAACTTCGGGGTGATCAGGATTACCTGTGATGATTAAACCTTTATTCTCCCGCTTGGCTCGTGCCGCCAGCGACTGTACATTCGTCACAAAGGGGCAGGTTTGATCAATAATTTCACAGCCCTTTTCTTCCAGCTCGGAAATGATGGCGGGGGATACTCCATGAGCGCGGATGATGACATTGGCTCCAGCCGGTATCTCAGCGACACCATCAGCCAGCTTTAAGCCCTTTTCGGTGAGCTCGGAGACAACCAGTTTATTATGTACTATCTCTCCCAGCATCCAGGTAGGTTCAGCGTTATTCTCATCCGCAGCCTCATATGCGGCCTCAACTGCAAGTCTCACTCCGGGACAAAACCCTGCTTGTTTAGCCAGCTCTATCTTCATTAACAGGCTCCTTGCCTTTAAACTTGTCCGTTTTCTTTGCCGAATTTTCAATTCTGGCGTCCGGAGCCGGCAACCAGTCTATATCGGCCAGCTTAAAAATATCGCGCATGATCCCGAGCATAATTCGGTTATATTCTTGCTTGCGGTTTTCCTTGTCCTCCGGTACAGAAATATAAAAAGGCTCTCCAAAGATCACCCTTTGACGTCTGAACAGCTTCCAGGGCCTGGCAAATACTACGGGCACAATCGGCAATTTAGCGTGAGCGGCCAAATTCGCAGTATTTCCGTGCGGCAGGACTTTGTACAGGTCTTCTTCCTTCACCCTGGTACCCTGAGGGAAAATTCCGATGCTCAAACCGGCGCGGGCTAGCCTTAGAACAGTGCGCACAGTCAACAGGTCCTTTTGATTTCTCTCCAGCGGGATAGCTCCCAGTCGGCGGACAACCCAGCCGACAACAGGGATGTCAAACAATGACCTCTTGGCTATCCAGTAAACCCAGCGGGGCAGTACATATTGTATTGCCATCAAGTCCAACATGCTGCGATGGTTTGCCATGAGAAAAAACGGCTCGTCCGGTATGTTTTCCATTCCTTCGTAGCTGACTCCATAGAGAATTCTGACCGGGAAACCGAGCAGATACGCTATAGGCTTGCGCAGAATACTCTTGCGGGGAATCTCATAGGCTTTAGTCCTTTTTTGTTCGGCTTTTTTCTGTTTAGTTTTTGCCATCGCTGGTTACATGCGCTTTCTCTAAATAATTACGCCAGAAATCTCCGATTGACTCATTATCTGACGCTCGCTTCCGCATCAGGAGAATGATCCGGTCGATCACTTGCCCGATATTCATATTTGTCGTATCAATTACTATTGAGTCCTGTGCTGCCACGGCAGGCGCTAATTCTCTATTGCTGTCATTGGCATCGCGGCTTTGAATTTCCTGTAATACTTGCTCAAAGCTCTGTTTCTTTGCTCCATGAGCCGGATCCTCCTGCATCTGCAGCCAGCGCCTCCTTGCCCGCTCTTCAGCGGTCGCATCCAGATAGAATTTGAAGGCGGCATCTGGCAGGACAAAGCTGCCGATATCTCTGCCATCGAGAACCAGGGGCGTCTTATTTGCCAGTTCTCGTTGTTTAACTGCGCAATAATAACGCACCGGCGGCAGGGCACTGATTTGGGAAGAAAGGCGGGACATCTCCGGAGAACGGATTAGGGAGCTCACATCCACGTCATGGATCATGGTCTTTTGACCGTGATTATCCAGCACGATCTCTAAACCGCTGATCGGAAGCCAGTCTTTGACCTGAGCCTCGTTATTAAGATCAATTTTGTCTTGCCTGGCGGCATAGGCCAAAGAACGGTACATGGCTCCGGTGTCTAAATAATGAATGCCTAAATTCTGCGCCAGCAGTCTGGATACTGTGCTTTTCCCGGCACCGGAAAGACCGTCAATGGCAATCGCATGCGTCATCTGACTATTTCACCTTCTTCGATCTTGGATTGAAACTGCTTATCCAGCTCATCCAATGTCTTATACATGACAAAGTCTGCCGCCGGCAGATCAGCAGTCGACTTAAGTCCGAACTCAATGAGAAAATGGTCGGTCACTGAAAAAACCGATGGACGGCCGGGAAGATCCAAAGTTCCTTCTTCACGAATGAGATTTCTCTCCTGCAGGCGAGTAATAATCCCGTCACTGTTCACTCCTCGGACTTCTTCAACCTGAGCTCTGGTGCAGGGCTGATTATAAGCTATAACCGCCAGTGTCTCATAGCTGGCCTGGGAGAGCGCAGGTCGGTTCTGAGGCCGAAACAGTCTGCTTACCATCTCCTTTAAAGATGGCTTGGTTGTGAGGAGGACTTTATTGTTGATCACCCGGATCATGAGACCGGACTGTGAATCGCGCTGGTATTTTCTTTGCAGCTGCTCAATAATTTCGTGTGTCTGCTCTATGTCCAGCTCAAGAATTCTGGCCGCCAGATCAAGCTCCAGAGGATCTCCTGCCGCAAACAAAACGGCCTCTAAGGCTGACATCAGATCACTTTCCTGTCTTAATTCGCTGGCTTCCATATTACCTCTTTCCAAGTACCTTGATAGTACACACTTCTAATCTCTTAGCGTCTTCGCCTCTGCAGTTTTACTTTTTGCCGGGGCGCCTTGATCATGGCAGTTCTAATTCTCTCTCAGCCACGTCGGCCATCGCTGCGCTAATTTTCTCTCAGCGCCCTCATTGCCGGAGCTCTTCTTCATCCTCTACTTCTACGCCGCCGATGACATCTTCTTCGCTGAGCCGGCTGCCCTTCTCAATCAGCATTTTGCCATATGGCACGGTCTGATACACAGTGATTCTGTTCTGACGCATCAGCTCCAGGAGTGCGAGAAAGCCCGTTACCTGCTCTATCCTGCTGGAGCTTTGCGGCGGGAATATCTCGTGAAAGAGGACCTGATTGCGCTTCCAAACCTGACGAAGAATCTCCTTGACTTTGTCCTTTATGGATACTTCTTCCCGCCTGAGCAGATAACGCAGGCTCTTCCTCAGATCGTGGTATTTGCTTTGGTTTCTGCTGTCAACCGCTTTTGCAGCGCTGAGAAACTTATCATAATCCAGATTATCTTCGACATATTCCTGCGTGATACCTAAATTGGCTGCTGTCTCGGGCAGCCTGATAACAGTATCACTGTAGATCTCATGAGACTCTTTGAGCTGAACGGCCAGAACACGGCAGCGTCGGTAACGCAGCAGCTTAATGACCAGTTCATCTCTGGGATCATCGGCAGACAGCTCTTCGGCTTTCTTGTCCGGCAGGAGGCTTCTCGATTTGATCTGCAGCAGGGTTGCCGCCATGACCAGAAACTCGCTGGCGAAATCCATATCCAGAGTTTCCAGCTCGCTGATGGCATCGAGATATTGATCAGTAATTTCAGAAATCGGGATATCGTAAATGTCCATGCGGTTCTTTTCGATCAATTCATAGAGAAGATCGAAAGGACCGTCAAAAGAACGAATATCGATTTGCATCTTTGCAGCAGTCATAGCACCTCAGAGGATTAAACCCCAGATCCAATTGAACAGTGCATCCAAAGGGGTCTGAATCAGCCAGACAAGGGGGGTTATGATCCAGCCCATGACTGTGCCGATAATACCGCGGCCGAAGAAAATCAACAATATAAAAACCAGTCCGATATAACGCTCATATTCGAGGATTCTATAGTAAATCCTCTGCGGCAAGGCAGCGCCGACCACCTTAAAGCCGTCCAGAGGCGGCACCGGCAGCAAATTAAAGACAGCCAAAGTTAAATTCGCATAAAACATAAGAAGCAAAAATTCCTGAATTGTGCCGATTAAACTTAGCGGGGTGTAGCCGGAAAAACTGCCATCGTTTACCACCAGATATATCGTTAACATAATCAGAAGCAGCAAGTAGCTCAAAAAAGCTAAAATCACGTTGGAGAGCGGGCCTGCTACGCTGACAAAGGCGAGGCTGGTTCGCATGGAACGCTTGCGGTCAAAGCGGGCAGGATTGATAGGAACCGGCTTGGCCCAGCCGATCCTCCTCGTGATCAAAAATACTAATGAGCCGATCAGATCAAGATGTTTGACAGGGTTCAGCGTTAAGCGGCCGGCATCGGCTGCTGTGCTGTCACCCATCTTTAGAGCCATCCAGGCATGTGAAAACTCATGCAGTGATAAAGATAAGGTTAGTACCAGAATTGTTATTAGCAGACCGCGCAGGTCAAAACCCCCGAATATTCCAGTTAAAACCAATGGCATATATTTTCTCCTTCAATCAGCACAGCGTTTAACCGCCGCTGACAGGTTGTATTTTTCTATTTTACTCTAACCGGCGGCAACAATTGGCAAGCAGTTATCCACCTCCGGCTGAGTCTTCTTGCTATTTTACTCTAACCGGCAGCAACAATTGGCAAGGCAGTTATCCATCTCCGGTGGAGCGTTCTTGCTATTTTACCCTAATCAGCGGCTAACAGGGTATCGTATCCTGCTGTTTTATAACGCCGGCCATCTTTAATCCAGAGTGCTTCGCAGTCTTCCAGTTCAGCCACCAGTTCCTGCCCCTCCTCAAGCGGCATATTGAGCAAAGCAGTTGTCAAGGCATCAGCCACCCTGGCGTCAGGCGCAATCAGCGTCACAGAATCAAAAAACTCCGAAGGCATCAAAGTGTTAGGATGAATAATATGATGATAGCGTATTTCGCCTACAGTATAATAGCGCTCATATATCCCGGAAGTAACAATCGCCATATCTGAGACAGACAAAACATCCAAAACTTTATTTTCTGCCTCTACGTCCGGATTCTTGATGCCGATATTCCACTTTTCCCCGGAATCCGCTTTGACCCCCACGCAACGGACATTGCCTCCCAGTGATAGCACGAAAGAGTCAAACCCTGCTGCGATGGCATGCTCGGTGATCAGCTCACAGGCAAAGCCCTTCGCGCCGGAACCGACATCAAGACTCATGTGCGGATCCTGCAGATAAACTGTTCCGGCTTCCCTGTCGATCTGCAATTTCTCGATATTGGTATGTAAATTCGCCTGTTCCAGCTCTGCTCGTTTCGGAAGTTTTGCCTCAGATGGATTTTCAAGACCCTCTGTACGCTGGCGATGCCAGATGGACAGCACTGAACCAAAGGCGACATTTACTCTGCCGTCTGTAATATCCGCCGCCCATTTGCATTGTTCGAGAAAATCTATTATGACCTGATCTGCGTCGACCTCAGTCTTGCCGGCCTCATCGTTAATCGTCTTGATATTATTAACCCCGGCATAATTGTTATAGAAATCAAACAAGGTGTGGTAGTGATCCAGATCCTCGCTGACCAGATCCTCCAGCTGCCGGAAGCTTGCTTCGTCTTCACAATAGGCTAAGAGCGTTGTGACCGTGTCAAAGGGGCCAATAAAATTCTGCTCGAAACGAAGGCTGCCGCCGGGCGCAGGCTCTTTGCCGGTGTTAAAACAGGAAGCGCCGCTTAAAGCCAGCAGCAGCGTGATCAAAATAAAAATGTCTCTGATATAAATGGATTTTTTCAACTTTGCCCTCGAAGCTGTTCTGCACTAGAAGGTTTATTCAAACTCTGTTCTCATAACTTTCCAATAATCAGAAACGTAATTTCAAACCCTGCTCTCGAACTGTCCTTACCGCAGAAACGTTATTTCAACCCTGCTCTCGTACCGTTCTATTCACAGAAACGTAATTGCAGACGATGCTCTGGTAAACGCTCTATACACAAAAGCGTTATTTCATACTCTGCTTATCGTAGTTTTTTAGATAAGTTATTGTATCAAATTTTCCTGTTGATATTATGAAGACGCTTAAGGGCCGGTTCAGCAGCTTTAAGCAAAGCCGCCGACAGCAATCCCGTGATAACGCCTGTGATTAAAAGTAAGGGCAGAATTGCCAGTACCGGCAGCCGCAGATAGTCAATCATGACAATAAATAAATACTGTCCCAGATTGTGTGTCACAGCCCCCGTTACGCCAAGAGCGACTATACTGGCTTTATTGCCGCTCAGGCGATTTAACAGGTACATGCAGGCAACCGAGACAAGGCCGCCGGAAAGGCTGGTCAGTCCCGCGATTAGTCCTCTGGTCATGACGGCAAAACCACTTTTCAGCAGGGCCATGGTAAAAGCAGCAGGTGCGCCCAGAAACAACAAAGCATACATGACAGCGATGTTGGACAGGCCATAGCGCAAAGGGACAGGTGTGGGCAGCGGCGGCAATAGATTTTCAAAAAGGCCAAGGGCGATCGCCATGGCGAAAAGCATGGCGGTCATGACCAGGTCCCGAGAGGAAAATTTTGACTTTCTTACCATGTCGGCCTTAGGCTTTCAGATTTATTATTTTTTGTTGTTTTAATATTCATATCGTCAGCCAACCAGATCTACTTCTTGAGACTCGTCGCCGGAAAGTCCGACAATTTGCACCAGCATGCGATTAGGCAGGCAGGCAGTCCAGTCGCCTGCCTCTGACAGTATCCCGCTATTTATGCAGACTTTGTCCGGGCAGCTGGATTCAACGAAAGCTATCGATCCGTCCTGATAGAGATGTAAGGTAATCTTTGGCTGTTGTTCATAGACAATGTCTCGTTCTTCCTCCCAGGTCAGCGGCAACACATCTATAAGTTCATTCTCATGGAATATGTGAGCCTCTTTAACTTCAGATTTGTTCAGGTTTCCAACGACAAAAAACAACACAAGGGCAACAAGTAAAATGAGGCCGACAATCAAAAGATCTGTCGGCCTCATGAAAACACGTTTGCTTTTATCTGATGTTGTATCTCGTCTGGCCATTAATCCTCAAGCCACAGTTTTCTACAGGTGCTTGCTATTCCCCGGTTATAAGTGTCCGGTTAGCAGGACCGAATATTATCTAATGCCCTACTCCGTAGACTCTGGCGTCTTTGACGATTCCCCTGTAGGTGCTTCTGTCGATGACTCTGACGATGTCGATGATGCTGTTGTTGTGGACGTCGGCGGTTCTGTCGGCGGCTTTGTCGGCGTCGTCGTTGTCGACTGTGTTGTCGTTGTCGTCGGTGTCGGAGTCGGAGTCGGGTTAGCCTTAACAGTCAATATGAACTTGAGTGTCGCTGAATCACCTGCGCCTGCGGCTGTCAGAATTACTTCATAGTTGCCCGGTTCCAACCCTGCAGCAATTTTTAGTTTGTTGCTGCTTTTGTCCCATACAATTTTATCGCCGCCGGTATTGCCTGAAAGTGTTACCTTAGGTGACGGGTTGCCGGATAACTTGAAAGCAGTAGATTCTGCCGCAGCATAACCTTCATCAAGAGCCAAAGTGTTGGGTCCGCTTATTGACGGCGCAGTCAAGGTACCGTATGGATTTCTCGGATCAGGATCGTAAGGATCCCAGCCATTGTGGTTTTTAATAGTGTATTTTGGCAAGCCGCCAACATTTAGGTTGTAGCCGGAGCTGCTGCTGAGAACTTTAACCTTTGTCCCATAAGGGAGACCGTAAATAAACTTTGCGTCTGCAACATTAAGGCGTATACACCCTGATGAAGCGGTTCTGCCTAACTTGTTATATGTGTTCTTTACCAAAGAAGAATTATCATATCTGGTTTTGTAAGTTGTGGAGTGAAAGAAATAGTTGCCGCCGATATTTCTGCCCTTGATATCTGTGCCTCTGAATTGTCTCGCATACTGATGGTAAGTGGGAGTGTCTCCTATCAAAGAAAACCTGACCCATGGAGCTCCATTCTTCCTCACACTCCCTGATCTCGCAGTTAATGTGAAATACCCTTTCTCACCGGTTTGAGGTGTTCTCTTACTACTAACCCCGGTTGAAGTTACCATACTTCTGAACGGCACTTCCTGGCCCTGGGAATTGGTGCCATATATTATTATCCTTTGTTTATCGAGGAAGACGCGGATTGTATAGGGCGCTGAGTAACTTCCTGAGCCAAAACTTAGGACAGGGAGAGGTTTTGGTGTGGGTGAAGGAGTGGGCTCAGTCGGCACTGTAGTCCCTGTAGTTTCAGCACCTTCAGCGGGATTAGTCTTTTTGCCTGTCTCAGCAATATCGCCTATGGGGATGTCATATCCCCTCCAGTCATATGTGCGATAATCCGTAGTTTCTATGCTATCCTTTTCATCTTCAGATTCAATCGTCGTCTCTTCAGGCAAGAAACCGGCATCGCTGTTGGCAGGTTCTGTTTCCAACTTCTCAAATGCTTGTGTTTGCTGAACTGCACTGCAAGATGTAACGACACCTAAAAGGATAACAAGTGCTAATATAATAATGATTATTTGGGAGCCAAATTTCCGCCGTCTGCTCATTCCAATTCTTTCTCCTTATGCCAAAACCGATTTTTCAACTCAGGGTTACATAATGATAATTCTATGTCAAACAATAATAAGTGTAAACCAAATGCTGGTTCAAATGTTACTAGAATTCCAATTGATATCTTAACTCATAATCTGTCAAATGTATCGTATTAGTATTATTACGAAGGCGATAAGCTCTCAAATAAGTAATAAAATCCGCTTACATACTTATTGAACAACATTTTCAACATTTCCGCCAACCTGTTGCCGAACTTAAGGGGTTTTTCTCTTGAGTGTCGCTTATTGTCGGATACAAATTACTATTCCCGTTTTCTTTGACTCTGACTTAACAAAATATTTTCTAGAATTGTTTTTACTACATAGGTTCGGCAACCAACCTTAGAGGCAGAAATCATTTTAAGAACGGAGGAGTGAAAATGTCAAGCAAAAAACAAGCAGAACGCTATTCCTTATCAGAAGATAACAGCGCCGCAGTAAAGGATCAAGGGATAAATTTTGTCAGATATGAAGGGATCACAGAAGATGAAGGGATCACAGAAGATGATATTCCACAGGTGACTTCCTTTTCGGATTGTTCTGAATTACGCCGCTACCTGACCTTCTTGCCCGATGAGAGCAGAAGCATCAAACAGTTGTCAGATTGGCTCGTGAGGGAACAATGCATTTCCCTTCAAGTACCGGATCAAATTGAGAGCCGTTCACTATATAAGCCCGGGGATTATCAACACACTTATGATCTCTTAGGGAGAAGAAAAGAATTGCTGAATCTGATAATTCATAACATCGCCAGATTACATGCCGCTTATCGTGAAACTTTAGTATCGTTATATTTTGAACAGCGGAGTATGCGTGAGACTTCGCAGATAATGGGCAAATCTCTTTCTACTGTTAAGCGTTATCGGGATGCAGGTATTCTGGATTTATTCTTCCGTCTCAAACATCATGAACTGGCACAATGTCAGAAAAACTAATCTCAGACGGCTGTTTAACAATCTACTTTCCCAGTCCTGGAACCTCTGGCCGGACTAAACTTGAGTCACCGGAAATAATCCGCTATGATGGGGGTTGATCTATGCATCGGTATTAGGCCCTTGTTGGTGTTTGGAGATGTCGCAGGAGAAGGTGTAAACATATGGGTTTTTTTTTCAGCACGAAAAGAAGTGACGGCAAGCTTGTAAAGGGTGAAGATCCTCTAATCAGGATGACCCCCTTTATCATGCGTAAACGCAATGAGGCTGTTGTCTATTATTCAAAATCTTATGATATTGAAGCGATTCAAGATTTTATACAGGAGAAACGCTCTCAGGATAAGCGCGTTACTTTATTCAATGTTGTTGTTGCTGCTTTGCTGCAAACGATATATCGGCGGCCAAAGGTAAATCGTTTCATTGCCGGCAGACGTCTATATGATCACAACGATATATCGATTCTCTACGTTGTAAAAAACAAACTTACAGACGATGCTCTGGAATCAATTGCAGAGGTTAAACTGAGTCCGGAAGATACTATTGACGATATTGCCATGCGTATGAAAACCAATACGGATTCTATTAAGGACGGCGAAGATAAATCTGACGACAAATTTATACACGCCGTAGCAAAACTGCCGCGCTCTTTCCTTCAGTTTGCTGTCTGGCTGGTTCGCTTAATGGATTTTTACGGGGTCATGCCCAGGAAATTACAGGAGTCCATCCCTCTGTATTCGTCAATCTATATCGCCCATATTGGCTCCTTGGGTGCAGATGCACCCTTTCACCATCTATATGAGCTGGGTTCAACTTCAATCTTCATTACTATCGGGCGCACTTATGACGCACCCTACAAAGGTAAAGACGACCAAATTGAATGGCGTAAAACTATCGATCTTAAGCTCTCTATCGATGAAAGAATCTGTGACGGCTTTTACCTGGCTAAATCTCTGAAAATATTCAGCGAATATTTGAAGAATCCTTCTTTGCTCGATCGTTCTCCAGCTGATCACGAAAAGCGCATGGAAGAAATTCAGCAGCGCCGGGAAGCCAGAAAAGACACTCTTAAGACTGACAGCCAGCTGTAATCTTTTGCGCCGGCTGTAAGAAGTTGTAAAGCCGCTCTTATTCTCTTACCGGCGGATAGCCGCTGTCCTTGTTCACTATTTCCCAGATACTGTCCGGCAAGATGTGATCAAAGTAATCGTAGTCCAGAATCTGGGCGGAGAACTTCCTCTTGTTTTGGACACTATGAGTTATGCGGCTGATATATGCTTCTTCATCTTCTACGGTAACTCCGGGTGCAGGCGTAAATTTCTTCGTCACAGCGTTATAACTGCCCTTATCTGTTATCCAGCTGCGGTTAATGAAGAAAGCCAGAGGATCTCGCTCAGAAAAAACATCACTGCCCATTAACAAACGCGAGTCAAAGGGAATATCCATTAAATTATAGATCGTAGGCAAAATATCCAAGGTAAAGCACACTTTATCCACAACCATAGGTTCCATGCCGTCAACATACATGATGAGTGAATTATGATAAATTTCGAAATTCTCTTCTAGCGTCTTACCGGCTAATTGATCATAATCAGCCTTTTCCAGTCCGTATGGATAATGGTCGGCATTGATCACAATAAGAGTTCTGTCAGCGATACCTTCATCGCGTAATCTCTGCAAGAGATATTCCATGGCCTTGTCAAATTCAATCTGAGTTGCCATATAGGCTCTGCCGCCTTCGTTATATGGCAGATCTTTGACAAGGTCCCTGTTCTTGGACGCCATATAGTTGCCGCGGAAAGTATAATTCATATGCCCGCTCACCGTCATAAAATAGGCATGAAACGGCTCCGTGGCGGTGAATTCATCGAAAGACAACTCCATCATTTCCAAGTCTGACTCCGGCCAGGTCTTTTTCACTTCAAGCCCGTTGCCGACCCCCTTGTACGTGTCATAGCCCAGATTGGGGTGTGACTCATCCCTTCCATAATACGTATAGGTATGGTTATGCCAGGCAGATGTTGAGTAACCCAGACGCTTAAGCATATTGCCGGGAGTCATAGCCATGTTGTTTTCCGCTGACTTGCTTAAACTCCAGACACCTGCTTTCGGAGCTAAGCCGGTTATGCCTGTATACTCACCGTCTGATGTTGACACTCCCCAGACAGGATTATAAAAATTATTAAACTTAATCCCGTTTTCCTGCATGTGCCATAGTGTGGGCGTCAGCTCGGGGTCTGCTGAATACAGGGAGTGGCTTTCAGCAGTAATAAATATCAGGTTATATCCTTTGAAAATCCCGGTTTGTTCGTTAGATTTGCTTGGCTCGATATCATTAAAATACAAGGCCATGTTTCTAAGCGTCTCATTGCTTTCAGACTCGCTGATCGTATCAAAATCAATCGGGAAGGCATGTACTTTCTGTGGTGCGGCGGTCGGTTCAGGCACAGTGCCTGAAGGGTCAGCAGACGGATCAGTTGTGTCTGTACCGGCATTCGCAGATGAGGTCGGATCCTGAATAATAACATCATCCGGCAATGTTTCTTCAGTTGGCACTTCGGACTCTTCTAAATTTAGAAAATGCCTGAGATCAACGCTCATAGCAGTGATCAGGCCTAGTCTGTTTGAGGCCACCAGCGGATCGTCGGTCTCATAGTAAAGATCATAAGCTGAGTTTACCGAGCGATCTCCGACGTTTACAAATAACAGGGCGAAAGTATAGGTCACCAGAGCTGCGGTCACCAGGAAAAGACTGCCGAGAATTTTGTCGCGTCCGAAAAAAGCACCGGTCCCATATGTTTCGCCTTCGACAAGCCAATGTTCAGGAATGATTCTCTTATCTTTGAGAAAATTCACTATCGGGTTTTTTGCGAAAAATATTATAAGAGGAACAAATGCCAGTAACAGCACTGGAATATTAGCCAGTATCTTGAGGACAACGTCACCGGCGAATTCTGCCACCTGAGCGCTGCGCAACATGGAGAACCAGGTAAAGAGCGTGCGGAAAAAGGCGTAATAGACATACTGTGCTGCAAAAAAGATCAGAGTAATCACTAATGGCACAGCCATAAGACGCCGCCACCAGCGTTTAGGGAATAGTGTAATTAAAAATGTAAGTACGAAGGCTAAAGATAAGCTGAAAAACAAATTTATGAAGAAACCGGGAAAATCTATACCTTTATGGACAAAAATGCGAAACCAAATATCCAGCCAGACAAAAGAGGCGATAAGATACAAGAATACATTTGTGGAGCTGATTTGCTTACGCTTGTCATTTTTCTGCCTGACTTTGGTTTTCGGCTTGACTGCGGCTGCAGAATCATGGACTTCTTCACCTGAGTCCAGCTCGTCAGGCTCATAGTATACTGAGTGAGATTCTTCATCGTTCTTTGAGTAATATTCTTCATCGTTATCTGAGTCAAATTCTTCATCGTTTTTTGAGTAATATCCTTCATAGTTATCTGTGTCATATTCCTCATCGTTCTCGGGGTAGAATTGCTTGTTGCGGCGCGAGTATGTGCGTTCATTGCCGCGGAGAGGCCGTTTGCTGCCATTAGATTGCTCAGAGTCGGTCATAACAGGATCACCAAAGAAAGACTGTTCGCCATTCTCGTCTCTGTCGAAAGACTGTTCGGCGTCAATGAAGTCGGTGTGACTATCTCTTTTATTAATATATTCCTCGTATCGCTTTTGCTCAGCCGAGTATCTATCTTCCCTTTTCATGCGTGCATTATAACAGTATACAATTTCAGGTACAAGATAATGATTTTCGGTTGTTCTTTGTAATATATGCTATTATCTCTTGCATGAATAGTTGTCAGACTAAGGAGAAATTACAGGCTGAATGTTCTCTGCCGGACAGGCCATTCGTAGGGGTGTTTGATTCCGGTGTAGGCGGTCTTAGCGTCCTGGCCAGATTCTTGGATATTCTGCCTCTGGAAGATTATGTGTATATTGGCGACTCTTGCCACGCTCCTTACGGGGACCGTTCACCTGCTGAGCTGTTTGAACTGGGAGGCAGCATGTCTCTTTGGCTTAAAGATAAAGGCGCTAAAGCAATTGCCATAGCCTGCAACACAATATCTTCTACCTTAATCACTGAGATCCGTTCTTTGCTGGCTCCCCTGCCCGTCTATTCGATACTCGAAGCCGGTGTAAATGCTGCCGTTCAAAATACAAGATCACAGAAAATAGGTGTTATCGCGACGGCAACTACAACCAACAGTCAGTCATTCGTTAAAGGAATCAAAGAGCTTCTGCCCGATGCGCAGATCACAGGTGTTGCTTGTCCGGCTTTTGTTCCCCTGGTCGAAAACGGCCTTGTTTCCAGCCCTGCCGCCAGAACGGCTGTAGCTGAGGTGTGCTCTCAATTTTCTGACAAAGATATCGATACGCTCCTGATCGGCTGTACTCATTACCCTGCTCTCATACCCTTGCTGAAGGAATATCTGCCTGACAAGGTCGTGATAGTCGATCCCGCAATATATTACGCGCAGGCAGTTGCAGCTGATTTGCAGCAAGCGCGCTTCTTGCAGGGGAACTCCCCTGATGAAGTTTCCTCTAAAGAGGGGTTAACTGACATGGATTCCTCCAGTGTGCATTTGCCAGGCGGGGATTTGCCTGATGAAGATTACTCCAGTGTGCATTTGCCTGGCAGGGATTTGCCTCTTGTGGCTGCAGATTGTCGCGAAGTTGGCAGAAGGCTCCTTTTGACTACAGGTGATCCTGATCAATTCCAAGAGTCAGGTACACTGCTTTTTGGACAGGTTCCCGAACCGGTATTTAGAATCGATTATAGGGAACTGGAGAGGTTTTCACCGCTTAATACGGCTCACGGCCGTGCTTTGGCAGAACAAATACCCAAATAAGAAGTACTGCGACATGATACATCAGCGCTATGTAAAAAGAGAGAGTATAGCTGCCTGTCTGGTCATACAAGGCACCGACGACCAGCGGGCTTATTATTTTGCCTGTACTATGGGCTATCTGCAGCAGCGAGGAAAAGCCGGGATAATTTTTTGCGCCGAATAATCCATAGCAGTAGATGGGGAAGGCAACTGAAAGAGATGCAAATCCTATACCCGCACCGACAACCAAAGTGATAATAAAGAAATTCTGAGATATGAATATCGCACTTATCAGACCGATGGCCATAAGCAATGTTGATATTATTGATGCGCTTTTTATGCCAAAAGTATCAAACAAATATCCCACTGCAGGTTTGCCCAGCATCAGGAAAACCATCAGCGCAGAAGAAATCCTTGCTGCTTGTGTAAGGCTGTACCCGGAATCAATCAGATGAGGCGAAACATTATCAAATAGCGCATTGGAACCCATGCCAACAAGGAAAATTGCAAGCATGAACATCCAGAAACGAGCAGATTTCAGCTCATCCTCGACTTCAGCCCCGGGAAGTAATTCCTGCCTGACAGGTTCACTTTTTACTTTATCATTATTCTGCTCGGCTCCCAGCGGCCTGAGATTAAAATGGTATGGAGTCGGTCTGAGAATTGAGAAAGTAACGGATAAAACAACGAAAGTAATGGCAGCGAAAATCAGGTAGGTTTGACGCCAGCCCAGACTGGGTATCCAAATACCGCCCAGCCAATTGTAGATGATGCCCCCGAAGCCGGATCCCATAAAAGCAAACCCCATCACAACTGAAGTTTTCTTCTCAAACCAATTCTGAATTATCATTGACATTGGGATATAGCCGCCAATACTAATGATGATACTTTGTATAGCCAGCGCGAGATAATACTGGGGAATATTTTGCACAAAGCTGAGCGCGAATACGCTTCCCACCAGAAGAATCCCGCCAATGCGCAATACTCTCACCACTTGCATCCTTTTGAGAATATAGGCGCAGAAAAATGAACCGACTATGCCGCCGATTCCTTTGACAGTAACTCCGATGACCATCTGCGCTCTGGTCGCTCCCAATGTCTCCTGCATAGGTGCGATAAAGAGACTTGCGGAATTAAAAGTAGCGCCCCACATAGCGGCAAGTGAAAAAAATACAACCAAAACAGTAATCCAATGCATAGTATAAGGAGATTTGTTCAGTATTTTATTAATGCCTCTAAATCTTCTTTCTGTATACTCTGCCCGCCTAATATGGTTCACGGCCTCTTTTGGGCAGAGCGAACAGCCAAATAAGAATTGCGATTACACAATAAAACAGCGCGATAGTAAAGGAAATATTATAACTGCCGGTATGACTGTACAATGCCCCGGTAATTAGAGGGCTTAGTATTGAGCCTGCGCCACTGACTATCTGCAAAAGAGCGGAAAAAGATGCGAAGTTCTTCTGGCCAAATAAGCGATGAGAATAAGCAGGATATGCGACTGAGCCATAAGCGAAGCCAATGCCCGAACCAATAATCAAAGTAATTACAAAGAAGCCCTGAGAGATGAATATCGCGCTTATCAGGCCGACAGCCATGCTTATAGTACTGACAATTGAGGCGCCTTTTAAACCAAGTGTCTCAAACATATATCCAATTACAGGCTTGCCAAGCATCAGGAAAATCATCATTACGGAAGAAATTCTGGCTGCCTCAGTGAGACTGTAACCTGAATCAATAACATGAGGCGAAAGATTGTTAAACAATACGTTCGTTATCATAGTAGTAAGAAAGATAGCCAGTAAGAAAAGCCAGAAGCGGGCAGATTTTAATTCATCGCTAATTTCTGCCCCGGCATATGATTCCTGCTCGGCCGGCTCATTGGCATCATCATATACTTCTTCGGCGCCCAGCGGCCGGAGATTGAAATGGTATGGAGTAGGTCTGATGATTGAGAAAGTGATTAATAAGATACCGAGAGTAATTAGAGCAAAGATCATGTAGGTTTGACGCCAGCCCAGACTGGGGATCCAAATACCGCCTAGCCAATTATAGATCATACCTCCGAAGCCGGACCCCATAAAAGCCATTCCCGTCGCTACTGACGTACGTTTCTCAAACCAACTCTGAATTATCATCGACAAGGGAATATAGCCGCCAATGCTCGTAATAATCGTTTGCAACGCCAGCACCAGATAATACTGAGGAATGTTTTGCACAAAACTGAGTGCGAATATACTGCCAACCAAAAGGAACCCGGATATCCACATTACCCTCATGATTTGCAATCTCTTCAGAATACAAGCACAGAAAAAGGAACCGATAATAGTTCCTAATCCCTTGACAGTTGCCCCGACAACCATTTCCGCCCTGGTAGCACCAAGTGATTCTTGAATTGGCGTGATGAAAAGGCTTGAAGAATTAAAGGTCGCGCCCCACATCGCGGCGAGAGAAAAAAACACAGCCAAGACAGTAATCCAATGCATATGAGGCGTTTTGCATAATTTGTTTGTAATGGTTCTTATTCTCCTGTCAGTCAATCATTATATCTGAATTCTCCACAGGATCTCCGGAATAGAATCAATCAGAGATACTCCGTATTAATGTCCAGATTAACATCTTTGTACAGCGTCGCAAGCTCATCCTGACTGAGGTAGCGATATTCACCCTCTGCTAACTCAAGATCAAGCTGCAAATCCCCAATACTGCGGCGCTGCAAATTTATAACTTCTCTGCCGACAGCCTGCATCATGCGCTTAACCTGATGATATTTGCCTTCGGTAATTGTCAGCAATATCTCCTGATCGGACAAAATCTCGATTTCTGCCGGCAGGCATATGGTTTTATCCTCAAGCACAAGGCCAGAGCGGAACTTCTCTTCATCACCGGCAGTAATTGGATTGCCGAGAAAAACAACGTAATAAGTCTTCTTTATCTGATATTTCGGTGACATCAGCCTGTGTGCCAGTTTTCCATCCGTTGTTAAGAAGATGAGGCCGGTTGCATCCCGATCAAGCCGTCCTGCACTGGTGAACTGAAGTGACCTCAGCTCTTCAGGTATCAGGTCAAGAACAACAGGATATCTGCTGTCTTTGTTGGCTATAAGATAACCGGAAGGCTTATTCAGCATTATGTGAGTATGCTGACGAAGCGTAATCTGCATCCCGTCAACTTCAACCCTGGTAGCTGCAGGGTCGGTAATTATGAAACCGTGATCAGTCACGATCTCATCATTTACAGTAACGCGCTTGGATTTTATCAGGGCACGAACTTCTTTCCTGGTGCCAAAGCCTGCTTTAGTCAAGGCGCGGTCTAATCTAAGTCTTGTTTTTTCTGTCATATCATCTAACTTTCTTACAAAGGTTTCATGGTCGGAAAGAGAAGAACATCTCTGATTGAGGGATTATCAGTTAATAACATTACCAGCCTGTCAATGCCTATTCCCAACCCGCCTGTAGGAGGCATACCGTAAGACAGCGCCTCAACAAAGTCATCATCTTGTACATGGGCTTCGTCATCACCTGCTGCGCGCTTGTCCATTTGTGCGCGGAAACGTTCTGCCTGATCCAGAGGGTCATTCAGCTCTGAGTAGGCATTGCCGAACTCGCTACCATAGATGAAGAGTTCAAATCGTTCGGTCAAACCGGGTTTGCCGGTTTTTTTCTTCGTCAAGGGTGAAATCTCGATCGGATAATCTAAGATAAAGGTAGGCTGAATCAATTCAGGTTCTACAAAAGCATCAAAGAACAGTTCCAGTACATCGCCTATTCCCATATGGTTCTCAATGCCTTCCAGCCCTCTCTCGCGACCGATTTTGCGAGCGGTTTCAGCATCATCGATGGCTGAGAAATCTACGCCGGAATATTTAGCAACAGCGTCACTCATGGTAATCCTGGCAAAAGGCGGCGTAAGATCGATCTTGGTGCCCTGAAATTCAATCACGGTATTGCCTTCGTTGATATCTTTGCAGGCTTCCACTATCAGAGCCTCTGTCAGCTCCATCATACCGTGATAATCCGTGTATGCCTGATATGCCTCCATCATGGTAAATTCAGGATT
>DCDV01000029.1:0-632 GCA_002316595.1 Mageeibacillus sp. UBA1046 | reverse complement strand
TCCATCATGGTAAATTCAGGATTGTGGCGAACGCTCATACCTTCATTGCGGAAGTTTCGTCCTATCTCGAAGACCCGTTCCATACCGCCAACGATCAGTCGTTTTAAGTACAGCTCCGGAGAAATCCTCATAAATAAATCGAGATCAAGTGTATTGTGATGCGTAACAAAGGGTCTGGCGGCAGCTCCGCCGGCAATTAGATTCAGGATAGGTGTCTCTACCTCAAGGAAATTTCTTTCTTCAAGTTCCTTTCTGATAGCGCGGATAATCCTGCTGCGTTTTTCAAAAGTCTCCTTTACCTCCGGATTGACTATCAAGTCCAAATAACGCTTGCGGTAGCGAGTGTCGGTATCTTTAAGACCATGGAATTTTTCAGGCAGAGGGCGAAGCGATTTCGCTAACAGTGTGTAATTACTGTTGCGGACAGAGACTTCACCTTTTTTAGTGCGGAAAACCTCTCCTTCTACACCTACAATATCGCCCAGATCAAGGTCTAGCCATTTCTGGTATTCCGCTTCACCGAGCAAATCAATTTTTGTAAAGATCTGGATACGGCCTGAGCGATCCTGAAGATCAGCGAAACTTACTTTGCCCATGCCGCGCTTGGCCATAAAACGTCCGGCCACGCGGAC
>DCDV01000011.1 GCA_002316595.1 Mageeibacillus sp. UBA1046 | reverse complement strand
AGGAAAGGCGCTCGACTAGAATATCATCGCTTTCAAATTATGTCAACTTTAAAATACAAACGCGAATATACTACTATAAGTGCGCTAATCTAAGGTATTTTTGCGCATACTTGGTTTATATTATAACATATAGTAACCTCTTATGTCATTACGGATAGTAGCAAGTGTGGAATATTTGACTTGATCGGATAGGAAAAATTGCAAGATATTTCATCTGTGATTATCATGTAACTGTGACAGTCAGGAGGGTAGATTATGTCTATGAGCTTAAATCTTGCCGACCAATTGAATCTCTTCCGGGAGTTACCGGAATATCCCAAATTTGAACCAGGAATCAGGAGAGCTCCGCACCGGCATGCAAATCTGTCCGCTGAGGACAAAAAACTGGCTGTATTAAATGCCCTGCGCTATATCCCCCCTCAGCATCATGCTTTTATGGCTGCAGAATTCTCCCGGGAGTTGGAGGAGCATGGCAGAATATATGGCTATCGCTTTCGCCCTGCAGGCAGCATCAGGGGCAAAAGCTTGGATGAGTATAAAGGAAACTGTATCGAGGGCAAAGCCTTCCAGGTCATGATAGACAACAATCTCGATTTTGATGTGGCGCTGTATCCTTATGAGCTGGTAACTTATGGTGAAACAGGACAAGTCTGTCAGAACTGGATGCAATATCAGCTTATAAGGAAATATCTTGAAGTATTAACTGACAGGCAAACGCTGGTTGTCATGTCCGGTCACCCGGCAGGACTTTTTAATTCGCATAAGACTTCACCCCGAGTGATTATAACTAATGGCCTGATGGTAGGAATAGCCGACAATCAGGAAACCTTTAACCGGGCTGCCGCTATCGGCGTTGCAAATTATGGCCAGATGACCGCAGGCGGCTGGATGTATATCGGACCTCAGGGAATTGTGCACGGCACTTTCAATACTTTGCTTAATGCCGGCCGCATAGAACTGGGGATACCCCAGGATCAGGATTTGGCCGGTAAATTGTTTGTTTCCTCCGGGCTTGGCGGCATGAGCGGAGCACAGGGTAAGGCTGCAGAGATTGCTTCCGCTGTCAGCATCATCGCCGAAGTGGATGAATCCAGGATAAAGACCAGATATGAGCAGGGCTGGGTCAGCAGGAAGACAGATTCTTTAGCTGAAGCTGTAAGCTGGGCTATGCAAATGCAGGAGAACAAAGACCCTTGCTCAATCGCCTACCACGGCAATATAGTTGATCTGCTCTCTTACCTTGTTGAGAATAATATCCATGTGGATTTATTATCCGATCAGACTTCCTGTCATGTCCCCTATGATGGCGGCTACTGCCCGCAGGGGATAAGTTTCGAGGAGCGCACCAGGCTTCTGGCCGAGGATCGGGAATATTTTCGCGGCTTAGTAGATAAGAGTCTTCGTCTGCAATACAAATATATAAGTATGCTGCATGATCGGGGAACCTATTTCTTTGACTATGGCAACTGTTTTCTAAAGGCGGTATTTGACGCCGGGGTGATTGACGTCTGCAAGAACAGGCAGAATCCGGGTGATGGCTTTGTTTTTCCCTCCTATGTCGAGGACATTCTGGGACCAAATTTGTTTGATTTCGGTTATGGCCCTTTCCGCTGGTGTTGTCTGTCCGGTAAGGATGAGGATTTGGCAGCAACGGACAAAGCTGCCATGGAATGCATCAACCCCGAGCGAAGATACCAGGATCGGGACAACTATAACTGGGTCAGGGATGCGGGGAAAAACAACTTGATTGTCGGGACGAAATGTAGAATCCTCTATCAGGATGCGGAAGGCAGATTAAAGATTGCACTAAAGTTTAATGAAATGATCAGAGAGGGACTAATCGGTCCGATAATGCTGGGCAGAGATCATCATGACACCGGCGGAACTGATTCTCCTTTCCGCGAGACCTCTAATATTAAGGACGGATCCAATATTATGGCTGACATGGCGGTTCAATGCTTTGCCGGCAACAGCGCTCGCGGCATGAGCATGGTCTCGCTCCATAACGGCGGCGGTACAGGAATTGGCAATGCTATAAACGGCGGTTTCGGCATGGTGCTTGACGGCAGCGAGCGCGTTGACAAAATTCTTAAATCATCAATGCCCTGGGATGTAATGGTTGGGGTTGCCAGACGCTCCTGGGCCAGAAACCCTAACGCCTGTGCCACGGCAGAGGAATATAACCGGACTTGCGCTGACACAGACCATATTACGCTGCCTTATATAGTCAGCGAGGATATCGTTTTATAGCATTAAAGCACAGCCAGAATATCTAATCAGTGCGGTATCTGCTAAGTGCAGCTCCTACGGCAGTGGCATATTCTGCATTGTGCGGAATGATAATATCAACGCCATATAGCTGTGAAAAGGAATCAAGAACTGCCCTTCCCGAGTCAACGCGCATCAAGTTCCCTGTTACAACAATTGTCTTGGTATTTTCGACCCTGGCTGCTAATACCGCCGCTGTACCGACAGACTGGAAAACCAAATTGACAATACCTCTGGCCAGATCTTCTGCTCTGGCAGTATCACGCACTTTGCCGAAGTTTGATGCGGTTGTATCCCCGGTCAAGCCCGGAATAATCTTCTGAGAGATATCTCCGACAGTGAGATCTACCATGCTAAGATCACCATCCTGAGCCAGATAGGTCAAAGTATCGATGTCGTGGACATTTAGTATCTTGTTGGCAAGACCAAGCAAAGTTCCGCCGCCAACGCCGGAACCGATAACATGGCGTACAGATTTCCCATTAGCGTAAACAAAAGATGTGCCGGTGCCCATGCTGACGACAACCGCCTCTTTGACCTTGGCGGCATAGAGACCGCCTAAACCCACAGACAAAAACTCATCAGTCTTGGTAGTAGGCAAATCAAAAAGATTGCCTTCAATGTATGAAGCGCCAACGCCTGTAATCCTTATATCGGAAATATCACGAAGTTTAAGGGAGTTGTGTTTGAGAAAAGCTCCAAAGCCTCCATAAGCTGAAGCGACAGGATCACTTGCCTTAACCAGGCACTCATCAAGAAGTATATCCTCCCTGAAGCCGATAATCTTTGTTGTGCTGCCGCCAATATCCAGACCTACTGTAACTTGACTCATAACAATCCGGAAAACCGAAAGAGCAGGTTCTCCCCGCCTCCTATCAGACATAAGGCGCTTATTGTACCGCGCCTATGATTTCTACAGATACAGTATTACAGTCTCCGGGCAATATGGCAAACGCTCTTGGAAATATCGGCGAACAATCCGGGACAATCTGAAGTACACCGGAGTAATAAAACAGACTCATAGAGAACTATCGGGCAGACTCTTGGAATTATCTGGCGAACACTCTGGCATTACGCATATATTCATCAGACGCAAAAGCGTAATCACCGGTACCGTGTCCATCGCGATTAATTCTGATCGTGTGCGGAGTAAAGACAAATATTAATTGAGAGACCGGCTGGATTTCACCTTCCATCGCATAAGCAGCTCCGGTAACAAAATCTACCAGACGTTGTCTGTGTTCCGCCGAGATGCCCTCAATATTGCAGATGACTGTTTTCCCTTCCCGGACATAATCGCAAATCTGCCACATGGACTCCATGCTTTGAGGCTCAACGATCTCAATCAATTGCTGACCGCCGGGTCCGGGATTATTGGAATTCAGATTAAGTACCCGCCCTGATCTGTGACCGGAACTGACGTTCATCGGCTGCCGCATCACTTCTGTCTCGGGCTCATAATAATCGTCTTCGTATTCAAATCTGTTCTCGTCATAATCACGGCCAAACAGTTTATCGAAAAAAGACATTACACGCCTCCTTTCATTGAGGGCAAGGACACCTCAACCAGCGTAAAGTAGTCCAATGTTATATAAATACTCTGTATAAAGATTATAGATATTGCCGGCAGCCATTTCAATAAAATACCGTTAATGCACCTGCAATTGTTAACTCAGCGCAATGACAGCGTGACAGGAGACATGCAGCGGTAATGTAACTGTAATAAACTTTGCAATTTTAATTAATATGGGCTTTATCGAAGGCGCTTATGCTTAAGTATTGCCGTGCAGACACAGCCGACATAGCCGACAAGTCCACCCGCTCTTATTGAAGACGCTTATGGTTAAGTATAGTCGCGCTCACCGAAGATGGCGGTGCCGATCCGAACCATAGTGGAGCCACAGGCGATCGCTTGTTTATAGTCGTGGCTCATCCCCATTGAAAGTTGATCGAAATCCTCCAGACTGAACTTCTCTTTGTATGAGTCAAGAAGTCTTTTAGCCTCCGCAAAAACAGGCAGGGCATCATCCGGATCTTCATGCCAGGGAGCCATAGTCATCAACCCGCGGATTCTGACCGCCGGATACTCCTCAAGGCTAACCCTGATAGCTTCATCAAGTTCTTCCGGCTCGAAGCCCGATTTGCTTTCCTCGCCGGAAATATTAACTTGCAGCAAGATGTCGCTGATACAGTCATTCTGCCTGCTGATACGGTCTATCTGCTTAATTAGACGAATACTGTCAACAGAATGAATCATTGCAACCTTACCAACAATAAACTTAACCTTATTGCGCTGCAAAGTACCGACCAGATGCCAGTTCGGGTTTTTATACTCTGACAGAGCTTCGATTTTCGTTGTGAGCTCTTGTACTCTATTCTCCCCAAAATCTACCTGCCCGGCAGCAATTGCTGACTTGATGTCATCCACGGGGACGTTTTTAGATATTGCGATCAACTTGACTTCTTCGGGTTTTCTGTCAGCTTCTGCGACAGCTAATCTGATTTCTTCTTTTACTTTTGCCAGATTACCGGCAATCCTGCTTCCTTCTTCTTTCAGCATTTTATCCCATCCTAAAAATATTAATCAATGATTATGCCTGCTTCTATGTTTTCCGGATTGCGCACATAGATATCAGCTGCTTTTGGAGCCAGGGGGTCGCCATCGCGGCCTCGAACCAATACATAAAAACTATCTGAAGCTTCCACAACCACAGGCACTATCTCTGTACGCCCTCCAACAACTTTCATGATCCGGGCGGCTTTTTGTTCGGGCACATATTCAAGCAAACTCGCAATCGGCATGATCAATCCTCTTTTTTCAGACAGGGATATTATAAAATCATCCTTCGCATAATCTGCCAATTTATCGATGCCCTGACGTGTCCGGAAGACAATCAGCAAGCCTTCTGCTCCTTCTTCACTGCGCACAATCTCACAATCACTCAATTCTTGCTCCAGTGCTGCTGACTTGATCTTATATTTCTTGTCAGCCGGGAAATCCTGACTGTAAAATCCGGGCAAGCAAAAAGTCAAGTACTGCTCTTGTCCGGTTATCAACGTGAGAGCAGTATCATTATATTCCACTTGAGCCGGATATGATTTTGAGGACTGCGTCTCAGTTGCCATAATCAGCTGATTAAGATGGTCATAATTAGCTGTCAGCAAATCGCTGGGCAAAATTGAAGTAGTGTTGTCATTACGATAGGATATCCATCCCGGAGTGGGATTAGTGATGACCGGGCCCTGATTGCCTTGCTTTAACCCCGAAACCAACGTATTGTATTGATTATTTAAGGTCTTAAGTTGCTGATCAGTAAATTCTAACTGGCGCAGCTTATAGCTATTCAGACTGATCGTTCGCTGAACCTCTTCTTTTGCCGCTACAATATCTGTAATCTCGCCTTTGCCCGCTGCAAGTCTGGCAGTGGCCATCGCCGCAGTAATCTCATTTTGACCCATAGTCCTGGCATCAAGCACGACAGGCTGATTATAATTTTCCCTGATGAGTTCAGACTGACGAAAGTAAATCTCCCTCTCCAATGAATGCAGCTCATCAACTATCCCGTCATGATCTGCCGGTAATACCACACCGACCTGATCAGCCTTGCTGACTTTGCTGCCTGAATGATAAAGCGGCAACAGATAACCGCTCTGTGGAGCCGAAAGACGAACTTCTTCTCTGACGATTAAGCCTTGCGCCTTCACTGTGCGCTCGATAGTATCCGTACTAAAAAAGGCAAGTCTAATGGTCTCACTGCTATTATCTAAGACCAAAAGAAGTCCGGAAATCAGAACTGCGACCAGCACGATAGAGATCGCAGATAAGAGCAGGGCACGCCTTCTTCTGCGGCGTTCCTTCTTTCTCCTCAAGCCTGATAAATCATTATTAGTCATTGTTAATATTCTAACATCCTGACAGCATCCAGGGCCAAGAGAGCCCCCAGTCTGGCATTGGCAAAGTTTAGTCCGCCCTGCAGGAACACAGTATAGGGCTCTCTTATAGGTCCGTCTGCCGAAAGCTCTATCGAGGAACCTTGCACAAACGAGCCGGACGCCATAATAATATCACAATCATAACCGGGCATGGGCGCAGGTATCGGAGTAACAAAACTGTCTACCGGAGCAGCTTTTTGAACTGCTTCACAGAAGGCTATCAGTTTCTCAGCCTTGCCCAAATTGACGGCCTGAACGATATCCCCTCTCACTGCTTCGGCTGAAGGACTAACCTCATAACCTGCCAGCTCAAACAGTCTGGCAGCATGTACAGCCCCTTTCAGCGCTTCGCCCACAACCTGCGGCGCAAAATAAAGCCCCTGCAGCAGCGAACGGCTGAAACCCAGCTGCGGTCCGATATGCCTGCCCACTCCCGGCGCAGTCATGGCCTCGGCAACCTTATCCAGAAGCTCTTGCTTCCCTGCAATATATCCTCCGGAAGTCGCAATCCCGGCGCCTGGATTCTTTATCAGAGAACCGGCAATCAAATCTGCACCATAAAAGGAAGGTTCATGATCTTCCGTAAACTCGCCATAGCAGTTATCTACCATGATATTAATATCCGGGCTTTGCGACTTAACCAGATCACAGACCACCTTGATCTCCGTATTTTTAAATGTCTCGCGCAGATCATAGCCGCGGGATTTTTGTATATAAACAAGACTGGTTTGGGCGGAGATTTTGCCTTTTAGTCTCTCCTCATTAACTTTGCCGTCTTGCAGATCAATAACTGTAACTTTCACCTGACGCCTGCGCAGATATTCCAGTGTGTCGAGCAAAGTATCATACGGCTGGCCTGTGGCAAAGATAACCTCATCACCCGGAAGCAGCAATCCCCGCAAACAGACAGCCAGCACATGCGTCCCCGAGGAGAACTGTATACGCACGATAGCGTCTTCAGCATCCATGGCTGCAGCATAGCAGCGCTCAAGCTGCTCTCTGCCCGGATCCGAATAGCCATAGCCGGTAGAACTGCCAAAAGCGCTTTCAGCGACTCCCGCATCCTGCATGGCCTTGATCAGTTTCAGTTGTCTTCTCTGTACTCTGGCTTCTATACCGTCAAAAGGCTCTCGGCAATCCGTCAGAGCCTGCTGCGAAAGCCGCAGAGTATCATCTGAAACCGCAAAAAGCTCCCTGTACAAATTGGAGACATTTTCTCCCTCAGGAAAATTAGACTGAGATGTTTTTTCTATAGGTGACAAAGGAAGTCCTCCTTATGAAATGCTGCCGATATTCTACCAGTTATTAAACTAAGGCGACAATAAAACGGTACAGTTATTCGCCATCTCACTTAATACGGCAAAATGGAACACCAAACCAGATCTGACACAGACATAAAGTGACTTGCACGCCACCGTTGCCGACGTACCAAAGGATAGATCTGCCACAGCACAAAGTGACTTGACTCAAACAATTCCGGATGAAACTATCGAGATATTACTGATCTGTCACAGGCGGATGCGGCGACGATAATAGTATCGTCAGTGCAACTCTGTAATGGGGTATTAAACCAGATCTGCCACAGGCATAAAGTCACTGCGCCGGAATTCTATCAGGGCTGATCCGGATGTGACATCCTGCACAAGGTCCATAAGCTCTGAAGACCTGTTCGTCGGAGTTCCGACCTCCCATTCCACGTCTAGACCAAACTCAGCCTCTGACTGCCAGAAGCCAGATTCCTGCAGCTGATACCTGAGCTTATCAGCTGTGTTGTAGGGGGCGGTCAGGCGATAAATCTGCAGTTTCTGCATATATTGAGGGGCGGCGGCTTCTACCGCCTGAGCTGCTGCTGAGCTGTATGCTTTGACCAGCCCTCCGGTGCCAAGCAATATCCCGCCGAAATATCTGATAACTACGATTGCCGCGTCTTCAATGTTTTGATGCAAAAGCACGTCCAGAACAGGCATGCCCCCCGTACCTCGCGGTTCACCATCATCTGAATACTTCTGCTGGATTTCCTTGCCTCCGCTGATCCAGGCATAAACATGGTGTCTGGCATCGGGAAATTCAGAGCGCATCTGAGCGACAAATTTCTCAGCTTCGTCGGCGGATGCGACCGGCCTGGCTATGCCGATGAATTCAGATTTGCGATCAATGTAGCTTGATCTTCCCTCTTGCTTTAAGGTGCGGTAACTGTCTCTCATAAAGACATTCTACCCCGAAAACACCGGCAGGTGTAGACAGACCTGGAGCAAGTGTACTGAACTTTGAATCAGGATCTATCTTTGGCTGCTGCAGCGTCAGCTTCCGGATTGATCTTTGGACTCTGCGTCAGCAAATATCTTACCGACCAGGATAGTGCGTACATTAAATCCGGATTGATCTTAGGCAGCTGCTGAGCCGGCAAAAATTATCCAAATTAATAAATAAGAAATAAGATACTATAAACTTCTCCCGTGATTGACAATTTGGGCCGATTTTGTAATAATACATAGGCTCGAGATCGTTTAAGCGGTCGTGGCGGAACTGGCAGACGCGCACGCTTGAGGGGCGTGTGGTATTACCGTGAGGGTTCGATTCCCTCCGACCGCACCATAAAAATCCCTGTTGCTCTGCAGCGGGGATTTTTCTATGGAGTAGATCCTGCGGGGATTTGTGAAATGCGCTGAGGCGCATGAGTGAAATGGATCGTACACTTATTAGTCGTTGCATGGCACAAACGCAAAACCGTTAACCGAATAGAGAAAACACAGGTATCCGTCCCCAATGTTCTGAATCAAGACGCAGGAATCCGTCCCCACGTATATCCTGCGTAATCCTGGCGTACACCTCCCGGCACGAAAGAAGCAAGGCGCTCAATACCTTCCTTATTTCAAAGCTGCTGCAGACATTCGCCTGGATTTTAATGAGCCACAGAACCAATATGCCCGGCGTTTTCGTCAATGCCGCCTCCAACATCCTGCTTTTCACAGGAGTCACCCTGGAACTGATTGCCTTTTTGATACTTAAGGAAAGCTTTACCAAGAAAAACAAAAAAGCCTATTTGTCCCTGCTGGCAGGCGGCTTCCTTGCATACAGCGCCGCGGCAGCCTTTGGGATGGGCGAGAACATCAAGATCACCATCGCCTCTTGCGTCCTGGCCTCCTGATGGCCTTCCCGGTCTACAGCCTGTTCACAGACAAACAGGCATCCCTTTTGCAAAGATTGATCGCGGCATCCTTCAGCCTCACCGTTCTGATGCTGCTTTTCAGAGGTGTCACGTCCGTCACTTCCGGCCTGGACCTGAGCCTGTCCTCCTCCAACCCGTTCAATTCCTGGCTGTATGTGGTGCTCTACCTGTACATGGTGACCGGGAGTATGGGGTTCATCCTGCTGGATAAGGAAAGGATGGACGCAGAATTGGTCAAGGCGGCGACGCTTGACGGATTGACCAATGTGCTCAACCGCCAGACCTTTGAAAAGCGCTCGGCTGAAAGTATCTCGCTGTTCGCCGGAAGGCAGGAGCCGGTGTCCTGCCTGCTGCTGGATATTGATGATTTTAAACGGGTCAATGATCAGCATGGGCATTTGATGGGGGATGCCGTCCTGCGCGGTTTTGCATCCACGATCAGAAGCATGCTGAGGGATGATGACCTTTTCGGCCGGTATGGCGGGGAGGAGTTTTCCATCCTGCTGCCGGGGGCTGACAAAAATCAGGGCCTTGCAATCGCGGAACGCTTGCGGGCGGCCGTGGAAGCGCAGAAGATGGAAGGCCATAAGGAGATCCGGTATACGGTCAGCATCGGCGTCTCCACCCTGATACCGGACAGGGAGACCACCATAGATCAATTCTACCGGCTCAGCGACAAAGCGCTGTATCTTGCCAAAAGCCGGGGGAAGAACCGGGTGCAAGCGGTCTGACCGTCGGGAAGCACAGTGATGCGTCTGTATCCGCGCCGGATGAGCCGGACTCCCGGGGCATCCGGCCGTGAGAGGCAATAAGGCCGGCAGGTGAACCTTGTTTACTTTATGAAACACCATTTGTAGCAGATGTAGCAGTGTTTTATAGCCGTTGGGAATTTTACCAGTAAACCGTGAGAGGGCTATAAATAGCTGCTACAGCTGCTACAAGCCCCAAAAAGTGAGCAATATCAATGCTTGCAGCAAGAACGGGTGAAGGAACAATAAAAGGAATAATGCAAAATGCAAAATGCAGAATGCCGAATTAAGGTTGACCGTTGAGCGTGACCGGTCAGGACATAGGTAAGTGATGGACACCCATAAAGCGCAATTCAGCGGGGTGTGAGCGTAAAACGGTGCGAAACACGCAGCTCGTGAGGGGTACTGAACGAAGGTCATTCTTCGCTCGTAATCAATCAGAATTGGCTTTTGCTCGTCATTTTGCATTGCCATGCATATCAGGAGGAATCACGACGAAAACCCTCTTGACCGGCTCTGCCGGGCGATGGCGACACCTGCGTCACCCAAACGGGTACGCAGGTTTTCTGCGTGCGGGGAATATGCTTCACAAGTGCGTCAGCCAACGCGCCTGACGCAAAGATGGGTACCCCACGGGAATGCCTCACCTAAACAGGTGCGCCGGAGCCTCTCCTGCAGGGAAATACATAAATAATGGTTACTCATTCCAACGTGCGTCACCCGGATCGCGGCGTGCGATCATCCCGCAGGTGACGGTGACGGATCGAAATGAGAGACAACGCTGAGTTCTGAGTGCTGAGTATCCCTATATGTGTTTTGACCGCACCACCGCAACTGACCGCAACCGGCACCACCAAGGGACGCCGCCTTGCAGAGCAAGACATTCTATAATGGTGGCGTGGTTTACACCGTCTTTGTTGCAATATATGTAGTTTTCCTGC
>DCDV01000015.1:11450-15122 GCA_002316595.1 Mageeibacillus sp. UBA1046 | reverse complement strand
CTGGTCTTGGCAGCCTTCGGTTTTTTGGTGCCGTACTTAGAACGGCCCTGCATGCGCGATGTCACTCCAGCCGTATCAAGAGTACCGCGAACGATATGATACCGTACGCCTGGTAAATCTTTAACACGTCCTCCGCGGATTAACACCACACTATGCTCTTGCAGATTGTGGCCAATACCGGGAATATAGGCAGTCACTTCATACTGATTAGTCAGACGAACTCTTGCAACTTTACGAAGTGCTGAATTCGGCTTCTTAGGTGTAGTGGTTTTGACCACTGTGCAGACTCCGCGCTTCTGCGGTGAAGGATACTCGCTCTCGCGTTTCTTGAGCGTGTTTAGTCCATACTGCAGTGCTGGCGATCCGGACTTATAAGTTCTTTTCCGGCGTCCTTTTTTCACCAATTGGTTGAACGTAGGCATTCCTGTACCTCCCTTCTTTGATTCTAAAGTATCCGCTCAGGGCGATGATCCCTTCGGATTTTACGCACCCAAAATTTTGCCTCACAGGCAAAATGAACGGAAAATCAGTATACCATCAGTCTTCAAACTTGTAAATGTCTTCGCTTATTGCAGATAATTGTCGCTGCCCGCCATGTTAATGCTGTTTCAGTGTGCAGAGCATTTAATATTCTATATAGGAGGCTGTTTTATTTAAAGTAAACAACTAATTATAAAGCAGGTATGCAAATTGGAATACTATATGCTAAATATATTACTCATTATAGCTCTGACAATAATTGGCCACGACGCCACTAAAAACTATCTTGCCGGCACTGAGCGGAAAGAGGAATCGAGTGCTGAGCAAAACAGCTCACAGGAAGAAAGAAGCGGTGATTGCGGATGGAACATCCGCAACCGCCCGGAAAAAACAAGTAGTTTTGGATTGAAAAGCTACGACAGTAGATTGAACAACAACGAAAGGGGATTGAACAGCTACGACAGGGGGTGGGGCAAGAAACATACCTGTATCTATTTGGCTGTGTCATTGTCTGCCGGCGTATGTCTGCTATTTTTGAGAGGGGGAAATCCTCTGTTTGGCAGTGAAGCTGTAAGGCAGCATAAGCTGATAATATTATTGCTGCTTATTTTACCGATGGCGGCAGTGGACATCAGACTGAAAATTATACCTAATCGCTTTCTTCTCATTACGACAGGAATCAGAGTCTGCTGTTACCTGCCGGAATTTCTGCTTAAAAATAATTCGACTATGTCTTATCGCTTAGTAAAGTATTTCAACATCGCCGGTGGAAACACAAAGCCTCAATACTCCATTATTAAAGCTGTTTTTGCAGATCTGGCAGCCGCTCTTATACTGGGAACGGTCTTCTATCTTATTACGATAATCAGCAGATATCACTTTGGTCTGGGAGATGTTAAGCTCTTCGCACTGATGGGTTTTTATCTGGGAATCAGAGAAGCTGTCCCGGTAATTTTTTGTTCATTCATGGTTTCCGGCTTGACAGCGGTTTTCCTGCTCCTTGGCAGGGAGAAAAAAATCCGGGATTCCATCGCCTTCGCACCCTGTGTATTCATCGGCTTATTCGGTTATTCTTTGCTGACAGCCACTTCCGCAGGACCAGGTTGATTGACTTCGTCGGCTTTATCCAGGAATTGGAGGCGGTACAGATAAGCGTAAACTCCATCGGTAGCTAAAAGGCTCTGATGCGTACCCTGCTCGACAATACCCTCCTCTGTCAAAACCAGAATGTTATCGGCGTTCTTGATTGTTGAGAGGCGATGAGCGATGACCAGAGTGGTGCGGTCACGAGACAGAGCATCAAGTGATGACTGGATAAAGAGCTCGCTCTCATTGTCCAGCGAGGAGGTAGCCTCGTCGAGGATCAGGATGGGCGGGTTCTTTAGAAAGACACGGGCGATAGAGATGCGCTGTTTCTGGCCGCCGGAGAATCTGACCCCGCGTTCTCCCATCATAGTGTCGTAACCTTGTGGCAGGGTCATGATGAAATCGTGGATATTGGCGTCTTTGGCGGCAGAAATGATATCTTCGTCGTTGGCTCCGGGTCTGCCGTAGGCAATATTGTCACGCACACTGCTGTTGAAGATATAGACATCCTGCTGCACGACACCGATATTGGCGCGTAATGACTTGAGGGTCATGTCACGTACGTCTATGCCGTCAACAGTCACCTGGCCGGAAGTCACGTCATAAAATCTGGGTATCAGAGATACAAAGGTTGATTTTCCTGCACCGGAAGGCCCGACAAGTGCTACTGTTGAGCCGCTTGAGATTGAAGTCCGGATGTTTTCCAGCACCGGCTCCTCATCATTGTAGCGGAAACTCACGTCTAAAAATTCGATGTCACCATTCAGAACGTCTGCCTCAATGGCATTTGGCCGATCCTGGACTTCAGGTTCGGTGTCCAGAATCTCGACCATGCGCTGAAACCCGGTCATACCTTTCTGGAACTGCTCTGTAAAATTAACCAGCATCCGGATCGGATCCAAAAACATACTGATATAGAGCACATAGAGGATGATATCGGCGGCTTGCAGTTCACTTCTGGAAACAAAATATCCGCCGACCAGGATAACGGCCAGATACATCATCCCTTGCATGAAGCCGTTCACCGACTGGTATTCGCCCATAACCAGATAATTGTCGATCTTTGATTGTAAAAAGCGTTTATTACCCTGTCCGAATTTCTCGGCCTCTATATCCTCGTTAGAAAAAGACTGCACTGTTCTGATCCCTGAGAGACTGTCCTGAACAACGGCATTAACATCAGCGATCCGGCGCCTGTTCTCCATAAAGGTACGCTGCATTTTGCGTCTTTGGATCAGGGTAAAAATAAACATTAGGATAGTTACTGCCAGCAGGACCAGAGTAGTGGGCACATGAATGAGAAATAATACAATGAAAGCTCCCACCATCTTGACCGTGGCAATAAAGATATTCTCCGGACCATGGTGAGCTAATTCGGTAACGTCAGCCAGATCAGAGATCAGACGAGACATCATCTGACCCGTATTCGTCTTGTCAAAGAAAGAAAAGGAGAGCTTCTCCAGATGCGTAAACAGGTCGTCTCGCATGTCAGTTTCCATCTTGGCTCCCATGATATGTCCGTAAGTCGCCATATAATAGGTAGCTAATGCTTCCACAATGTATACAATCAGCAACACTCCGGAGTAGATCCACAACTGACGCATCATTTCCGCAGTATCAGGCATCAGGAAAACTTGTCCTGTCAGACTTCTAAGTATAGCTGGGAAAACGACTCCTACAAGACCGATTATGGCGGCGCATATTAAATCTAGAAGTAACGTCCATTTATAGGGTTTGTAATAACTGATAAATCTGCCAACTATACTTTTTTTCATCAAAATCATGCGCTCCTGATTTACTTATATTGCTTGCCGCATTAAAGCCTTGCTACTCCGGATTCTTTGGCCGCTTTTGCTACTGCAGCGGCAACCGTCGGGCGGACCGCCGGATCGAAAGCTTCCGGCATAATGTTCTCAGTGTTTAGTGCAGATGCCGGAACCAGACCGGCCAGAGCATAGGCTGCAGCGACGTTCATTGTATCGTTTATTTCGCTGGCCCGCACATCAAAAGCTCCCCGGAAAACTCCCGGAAAGGCGAGCACATTGTTAATCTGATTGGGAAAATCTGAACGCCCTGTAGCAACAACAGCCGCACCGGCAGCCAAGG
>DCDV01000015.1:10892-11321 GCA_002316595.1 Mageeibacillus sp. UBA1046 | reverse complement strand
AGCCAAGGCCTCCTCCGGATAGATCTCCGGAACAGGATTGGCGCAGGCGAAAACCACCGCTCTCTCTGCCATCGATTTCACCATTGTCCCTGTTACAGCATCAGGACCGGAAAGCCCGATGAAGATATCCGCTCCCGCCATCATGTCAGCAAGTGATCCGACACGTTTCTCGAGATTAGTCAGCTTGGCAATGTCCTGCTTTTCTGAGTCCATGTCCTCTTTTCGGCCTGCGTAGATCGCACCTGTCCTGTCACAGATAGTAATGTGACGCGCACCGGCAGACAATAGCAGCCGCGCTGCAGCGATAGCTGCTGCGCCGGCACCGTTAAAGACAATCTTGACCTCGGAAAGATCTTTGCTGACAACTTTTAAGGCATTGACAAGTCCGGCTAAAGTTACGATAGCTGTTCCGTGCTGGTCATCATGAAA
>DCDV01000015.1:734-10770 GCA_002316595.1 Mageeibacillus sp. UBA1046 | reverse complement strand
GTTCCGTGCTGGTCATCATGAAAAACCGGGATGTCGCACAGTTCTTTCAGTTTGCGCTCAATCTCAAAACAGCGGGGAGCTGCAATATCTTCCAGATTTATGCCGCCAAAACTCCCGGAGATATTATAAATAATATGTACGATCTCATCGACATCCTGAGTTTTGATACACAGGGGGATTGCGTCTACACCGCCAAAGGCTTTAAAGAGGGCACATTTTCCTTCCATCACCGGCATGGCGGCTTCTGCGCCGATATTGCCCAGACCCAGAACCGCACTGCCATCAGTGACCACCAGACAAAGATTCCAGCGTCTGGTCAGATCATAACTGCGCTCTACATCCTTCTGGATCTCCAGACAGGGTTGAGCTACACCGGGAGTATAGGCAACTGCCAATTCTTCATTGGAAGTCACGGGCACCCGCGTAGAAATCTCGAACTTTCCCCGCCATTCTTCATGTTTTTTTAAAGATATTGCTGCGTAATCCGGATTATTTTTCATCTTTTCCTCCCCCTGAATTCCAACTATCCAATTCGGTAACCATCGATGATTATACCGTATCAGCAATATTTTACCTCATATGACCAGCTATTCGTATCAGGAGATCAAGTTGGTACAACAGATACCGCGGCTGTGGTTTCAAGGGCACAATTCTTATCAGGACTCTTCCGAGTTGTCTTTATTAAAATTAAAATTTATGTAAAAAAATCAAAATCTTACTGGACTGCTTCATTATTTGTGCTAGAATTCATAGAATCGCAGTGTAATCCGCCTGTTCACATCCGCCTGTTTGCTGCGGAGGCAGAAAGACTCGAGGAAAATTATGATAAAAAATGAGAAATTGAAAAAATGGGTAGATGAGCTGACTTCTCACCTCACACCTGATGATATTTATCTTTGTGACGGATCAAAGGAAGAGTATGAACGTCTGCTGGCTCAGGAAACAGCCAGAGGAGCAGCTATTCCTCTGAACCCTGAGCTGAGACCGAATAGTTATCTCTTCCGCTCAGATCCTTCTGACGTTGCCAGAGTCGAGGATAGAACATTTATCTCTTCCAAGACTAAAGATGAAGCCGGCCCAACCAACAATTGGATTGATCCGGTTGAATTGAAAAAGACTATGTCCGATTTGTACCGAGGCTGCATGAAGGGGCGCACGATGTATATCATACCCTTCTGCATGGGGCCCTTGTCTTCTCCGGCATCCCGCTTAGGAGTGGAAGTCACGGACAGCGCATATGTCGTAATCAATATGCACATTATGGCGCGAGTAGGCAATGAAGCTCTGGAGAGAATTAATCAGGGCGAATTCTTCGTGCCGGCCTTGCAATCTGTTGGTTATCCTCTGGAGCCGGGTCAAGAGGATCCTCTCTGGCCTTGCGCACCGATGGAACAAAAATATATTGCCCATTTCCCCGAAACCAGAGAGATCTGGTCTTATGGCTCCGGCTACGGAGGCAACGCGCTGCTGGGCAAAAAATGTTATGCCTTAAGAATCGCCTCTGTCCTGGCCAGAGATGAAGGCTGGCTGGCGGAGCATATGCTGATCTTGAAATTGACCTCACCGGAAGGAAAGGTCTTTCATATTTGCGGTGCCTTCCCCTCGGCTTGCGGCAAAACTAATTTGGCGATGATTAAACCGACATTGCCCGGCTGGACAGCTGAAACTGTTGGCGATGATATCGCCTGGCTGCGCTTCGGTAAAGATGGACGTCTCTGGGCTATAAATCCCGAATCTGGCTTTTTTGGCGTAGCTCCGGGAACTTCATACGAATCAAACTATAACGCCATGAAGACTATTGAATCTAATACGATTTTCACTAACACCGCTCTAACGGAGGACGGCGATATCTGGTGGGAAGACATTGGTACTTCTGCACCTGAAAATTTAATTGACTGGCAGGGCCAGAACTGGACACCGGACAGCAAAACCAAGGCTTCACATCCAAACGCACGCTTCACAGTGAGTGCCAAGCAGACCCCTTCCATCGCACCGGAGTGGGAAGATCCACAGGGAGTGCCAATTGACGCCATACTGGTAGGCGGCAGAAGATCAGATACCATCCCTCTGGTCTATCAGAGCACATCTTGGCAGCACGGTGTTTTCCTTGGTGCCATTATGGGATCAGCCATTACCTCTGCGGTAATCTCGGATAAGATCGGGCAAGTCAGACGTGATCCATTCGCCATGCTGCCTTTCATCGGCTACCACATAGGCGATTATTTCCGGCATTGGCTGAATACAGGTAAAAAGGCAGACCCAGGCAAGCTTCCTCTCCTATTCTCAGTAAACTGGTTTCGAAAGAACGACAAAGATACATTCATCTGGCCTGGCTTTGGTGAGAACTCACGCGTATTAAAATGGATTGTCGAACGCTGCGATGGCCGTGCCGGAGCAAGAGAGACGGCTATCGGCTATGTACCGGAAGCTAAAGATCTGGACTTGTCCGGATTAGACATTTCTGCGGATAATCTGGAAGAACTTCTTAAGGTAGATAGAGAGAAGTGGCTGTCAGAGGCAGCATCAATCCGGGAGAATTTTGACAGTTATGGTCCGAGACTTCCTCAGGAGCTTAGGGAAGAGCTGTCTTCTTTAGAAGAACGTCTGCAAAGCTAAGCCACAATCTTCTATCTTGCCCTGAATAAAAAAACACGGTCACAGCGATTACGCTGTGACCGTTTATTTTGGAAATTTACTTGACCTGCCAAAGCAGATGCCATCACTTACCTTCGATGCTTATGACATATCTGGGACTGCCTGCCGGGATATCTCCCCCTTCGCAGATGACAGTCACTTCCTCGCCCACCTTCAAAAAGGGCAGAAGCTGAGATACTGAAATTGGCGCGGACAATACTTCATCATGTCCCTCCAAGAGAAGATAATAATAAGTATTGCCTTCCATGACAAGATCCTGGATATCAGTCAGGGTTCCGGAAATGGTGATCGGCGTGACATCATTCGGGGTGTCATCTTCTTCATCCATTTGCAAACGTCCGGCCAGTCTCAGCTGGTAATTGGATAAAGCTTCCCTGATCGAGAATCCTGTCGCAGTCACCTGATAATTCTCCGCATTAACGAGGGCGTACATCTTAACCAGCTGAGCATCATCTTTCAAGGCCATGCAATAGGTCGGCTCATCCCCGACATTAAGCAAGATGGGGAAAGTAGATATATAACGTTTCTCCTGTACCGCGCCTTCGGCTGAAGCCATGGCGGAATACTCATCCGCTGATGAAACGGGATAAAATTTTGTATCCTTCGTGCGCAGATTAACAAGGACAAAACCCAGATTAGAAGAATCGCTGGCTACAGATGTGATGCCCGTATAAAGATAGACATCATCATACAAGGCCAGATAATTATACCCATGAGTCGTGCGCAGCACCCCTTTCTGTCCGATCAGAGAGTTGAAGAAACCGTCCTGATAGATACCATTCCAATCCAGCTGTTCGATAATAAGTTCAGAAGGGTAAATGCGATCTGCCCAAGTGGGACATTCCTCAACCGGCAGCTTCTCAGATTCGCCGGTAATAGCGTTACAGAGAATGACATCGGTTACGTCCTGTCCATCGAACCAGCCAACTTGCGGTTTAAATACCGGCACAATCCAAAAGGGCGTGCCGCTTTCATCTACTTCAAAACGCTCATCTCCCATGATGGCCGTTGGATATTTAAACCGCAGGTGACGGCTGATATTGCGAAAGAACATATCAGAATCAGAATATTTTATACCGCTGGGCAAATCGTGCATATTCACCTCGCCGGAAATCAGGTCGACCATGATAACTCTGGGCAGACCCTCCTTGCGATTATTGAACCACTTAAAGATATCGACATAGCGCAGCGGGGTAACACGTGTCGGGCGACCTTTATAGTTGATTTGAGTATAATCGTCCGCGACATTAAACTGAGAGACCAGATCGGCCATCTCGCCCATCCTTTTGTTGCCCAGCCGCATAGCGGTATCCCGATCGACTGTGGGGATGTCATAGAATTCAATTTCATACACGTCTTCTGCGAAATCACCGTTAACCTTAGTAATCAGGTCAGCATAATCACTTGAACGGAAGATTTTAGCCCCGGTAAGCTGGAGGACGAAATACAAAACCAGAAAAATTATCGGTATCCAAAGCAGCTTTCTCCCTTTGCGAAAACCTTTGATAATCCGGTTGAATTGATCTCGCGGAGATGCAGGTTGATCATCCACCCGAACCCGATAACGAATGCCGAAAGGACCGACTTGTTCCCGATAAACACCTTCTTCATCTTCTCCGTGCAATTTATCCTTTTTATCGTCATCCGGTTTACCAAAGGTAAACAGACCCACAAAAGGTAAGATAATCAGGAATGAGATTACGATAAGAGAGAAGAAGAAGCCTGGATGGCGCAGGTTAATCGGCAGGAGTGTAAAGTACCACCAGATGAAAAGCGCCACTGCTAATATCAGATAGTAAATAAGCAAATTTCTTTTCTTCATACAGTATTTATGATCCTTTCTTTGTTGAAAAATCCGTAAGCCAGTCAGCAAAAGTCAAAAACAGGAATAACCGCTTCTATTTATGTGACTGTCCTCTCAGAATAGTATATTTTATTGCTGCTGCATAGCAGTGACTCTGGCAAAAAGCAGAGGCCTTGCCTCCGGTTCACCTGTCCCGATCTTAAAAGCGGAAAGAGCGAGATCACAGGCCTGATCGAGATTATCGCTCTTATTGTAGAGCAGGCTGGCCATAGGCTCTCCCTGGACCACATAGTCACCCAGTGTCTTATGCAATATGATTCCTGCCTGAGGATCTACCTCGGTATCCTTCTGCAAGCGCGCTGCGCCCATGAGACCTGCTGCTTTGCCCAGATCATCTGCTTCGACAAAATTTATATATCCGGAAATCGGTGCGACTATGTCCCGAGCTTTACTAGCACGCTCAAACTGCCTGCTGCCGCGAATATAAGCCGCATCTCCTCCTTGTGCTGCAACCATCAGCGCAAATTTCTCCAATGCACTGCCGCTGCTGACAGCTTCTTTGACCAGATCTTCACAATGAGCAAGACTTCCCTTGCCGGCCAGAAAAAGCATATTTGCCGCTAATAAATTGCAGATTTCAATTAAATCCGCCGGGCCCTCACCCCTCAGCACAGACAGAGCTTCCTCAACCTCCAGACTGTTGCCGATCATTCGTCCCAGCGGCCGGTCCATATCTGTGACCAGAGCTACAGTCTCCTTGCCTGCGTGCTCCGCAATATCAACCATCGCCTTCGCTAAATCCACGGATTCTTCAACAGTTTTCATGAAGGCGCCGCTGCCCGTTTTAACATCCAGGACAATCTTATCTGCTCCGGAGGCAATCTTCTTTGACATAATACTCGAGGCAATAAGGGAAACCTGGTCGACTGTCGCCGTGACATCGCGCAGTGCGTAGAGTTTTTTGTCTGCGGGGGCCAGATTGGCTGTCTGTCCGGCGATAGCCAGACCGATGTCTTGTACCTGCCTGATAAAGTCTTCAATGGCCAGCGAGGTTGAAAGGCCGGGAATCGACTCCAGTTTGTCGATCGTGCCGCCGGTGTGGCCTAAACTGCGTCCTGATAATTTGGCGACCGGCACGCCGCAGGATGCGACAACGGGCACAATGATCAATGTCGTTTTGTCCCCGACTCCGCCCGTTGAGTGTTTATCAACTTTAATGCCGGGGATGGCTGACAAATCGATCTTATCGCCTGTCTCCGTCATCGCAATGGTTAGATCAGCCGTCTCACGTGCATCCATGCCCCGAAACCATATCGCCATCAAAAGTGCCGCTGCCTGATAATCAGGGATCCTATCCTGCACATATTCGGTAATGAAGAAGTTGATCTCTGCCTGAGAGAGGGCTTCGCCACTACGCTTTTTCATGATGATATCGACCATATTCATCTGACTGACCTAGTCTTCCTGAGCTTTGGCGATTTTTACCAGACGGGATGTTCCCAGCCTGTCCGCTCCAAGTTCGATGAGTTTTTGCGCATCTTCCAGAGATGATATGCCTCCGGAAGCCTTGACTTTAACTTTTGGTCCGCTGTGTTTGCGCAACAGAGCTACGTCGGCAAAGGTAGCACCGCCTCCGGAAAAGCCGGTTGATGTCTTGATAAAGTCAGCCCCGGCAGCGGTAACGACTTTGCAGAGTCTAATTTTCTCTTGCTCGGTCAGCTCACAGGTTTCAATAATCACTTTAAGAATCTTGTCTTCGGTAACAATTACCAGCTGCTCAATCTCATCTTGCACATACTCGAAGAGACTGTCCTTGACCCAGCCCAGATTGACAACCATGTCTATCTCAGAGGCACCCATATCGATTGCTTCCTGAGCTTCGAACATCTTGGCGGCCGTAGTGTTATACCCGAGCGGAAAACCTATAACAGTACAAACCGGTATTTGACCTTCCGCGTATTGCACCGCCTCGAAAACATAAGAGGGCGGCAGGCAAACTGATGCACACTTGTACTTGATTGCATCATCTATAAGTTGCCGAATATCCTCCCAGGAGGCAGTCGGCTTAAGCAAAGTATGATCAACATGAGTTAAGATTTCTTTTAAATCCATACAAGTCTTTCTCCCGTTTATTCATAGTGTATCTAATATTATAACCTTTTATGCAGAGCATCGGAGGACACTAAAACATCTGTGCCCTGTGCTATACTTTTGCCAGGCACAATATGGTGAAGGCGCTATAGACTGAGAACTGGCGGAAGTAATAAATGAGTCACAAGAGAAATCCATTATCTGTCGCTCTGGTCGGCCTGGGGAGAGTCGCTGAAAATCATCTTCAGGCTATCAGATTCTGGGAGAAAAAAGGTGAGCTGATTTTGGTGGCTGTAGTTGAGCCCCTGGAAGATATCAGGGCAAAAAAACTGCAGGCAGCAGGATATCACAGAGATATCCCCGGCTTCAGCCGCATAGAGGATATGCTGCAGGAAGTGGTGCCGGATATCTGCGCTGTCACTTGTCCCAGCGGCAGCCATTTCACTCTGGCCGAGCAAGTGCTTCAGGCAGGCTGTCATCTTTTTATGGAAAAACCCTTCACTCTTGATCTGGACGAAGCTGATCAATTAATTGAGCTGGCTGAGAGCAAGAAGCTTAAGATCGCAGTCGGACACATTTTCCGCTACATGCTTACTATCAGAGAGTTACAGGCGGACCTGTCTGCCGGAATATTCGGCCGTGTCCTTCATGCCGCTGTTATTGTGCGCTGGGGACATGATCAAGCCTATTATGATCAGGCTGACTGGCGCGGCAGCTGGAACGAAGACGGCGGCGCCCTGATGAATCAGACCGTACATGCTCTTGACCTTATGAGCTATCTATGCATGTCTTTGCCAGTCACTGCTGCAGCCGAGATCGCCCGCCTGCGCCATGATATTGAAGCAGAAGATTTCGGGCTGGGCATCTTCCGGCTGGACAATGGAGCATTATTATCCGTAGAGGGTACAACTGCAGGGCCTTCTGAGAACAAAGAAGCCTCGATCTTCATGCAAACCGAAAACGGCACCATCCGAGCCTCTATCTGCAAAGGCAAACTGAGCTTTAAGGTTCTGGACAAAGATGACCGTTCGCAGGGGAGAAAATATATCCGCCGCAGCCTTAATAACATGAGATTGCGTTATGGCTTACGAGGTCTTAATCAGATCAAGAATCCACACACAGCAATCTATGACGACCTGATTACAGCTATTCGCGAGGATAAGGAGCCCCTGGCTTCAGGCATTGGCGGAAGAGATGCTGTCGCCATGGTGCTTAGCCTTTATCAGGCTGCACGGAAAAGGCAGACAGTTTCATTCCCTCCTGCCGAAAGAAAAATCACACAGCAGGAGATCCGATGATATGAGGCGGGTATGATCATGAACAATATCAGCGAAGCAATAATAAAATACGGAATGCGAATGTGTGAAGACAATCTGACCACGGGCACCGGGGGAAATATCAGTGTGCTTGACCGCCGGACGGGAATCATGGCAATTACTCCCGGAGGTATTCCATATCCAAAGATACGCCGCGAACAGATTCTGCAGATTGACGTAGAGAGCGGCGAGACAGTAGCCGGAGAGGGTGTCCCGTCCAGCGAGATCGCTCTGCACCGTATCATTTATCAGCGGCGGACTGATCTGAATGCGCTTGTCCACACTCATTCCGTCTTCGCTACTGCTTACTCCTGCCTGAGGCAAACTTTGCCCGCTGTCCATTATCTGATTGCTGTCGCCGGACCCGACGTTCCCTGCGCGGGATACGCCTCCTTTGGCACGCCCGAACTGGCTGAGAATGTTTTTGCCTCCATGGCCGAACGCAAAGCCTGCCTGATGGCTAATCACGGGCTTCTGGCCGGCGGGGAGACGCTGGCGGAGGCTTATAATATCGCCGAGACGATAGAGTTTTGCTGCCGGATTTATTGCCATGCCAAGACCTTTGGGGAACCTCAGATCCTGAGTGCGGAAGAAATGGAGAGTATGGTTGTACGTTTCCAAAGCTATGGCCGGCAGCCTGAAGCTCATCAGTATCCTAAGTAACATCCTTTTTTGTCTGATTTCCGCCTTATGTTACCTTGTTGCATGGAGGTACGTATTTTATGTACAGAATAGGACTCGTTTATAATGAGCCGAAAGAATTAACAGCCGCAGACAAAGAATTGGATCCGCGAAGTTATCGTCAACCGGCAATCATCGCAGACTATATCGAAGAAGCTTTCATAACCAGAGGTCATCAGGTAAAAAAAATACCTGCATCTCTGGACCTGCTGCAAGACATTAAAGCAGCAGGAGATCTGGATGTTATCTTCAATTGCTGCACCGGCATCAACAGCAAGAGAGAACAGGCTAATATTGTCGCTTTGCTGGAACTGGTGGATATCCCTTTCGTCGGATCGGGTCTGACGGCTCAAGCCACTGCTCTAAATAAGGCCAATGCCAATGCGGCATTCACCGCGGCCGGCGTTCCGATCACAGCTTTTCAGACTTTCTTCTCCGCTGAGGATCCTCTGAATTCCGATATGACATATCCTCTGTTCGTGAAACCGATTCAGGAAGGTTCTGCCTTAGGCATCACAGCCGACAGTCTGGTTGAGAATGAAGCTGAGCTGCGCAGTCAGGTTGATTACGTTATTGACAGCTTTAAACAGCCTGCCCTCGTGGAAGGTTACTTGCCCGGCAGGGAATTCTCAGTTGGTATTCTGGGTACAAAAGAGCCCGAGGTGCTGCCTGTTACTGAAGTAATAATCCCAGACAAATACGGCACAGATATTCAAACAGTAACGGTTAAAGCCGAAAATGGTGTAAAGCGCGTCTGTCCGGCAGAAATATCTCCTCAGCTTAATGCCGAGATTTCCTCGATTGCTCTGCAAGCTTATAACACCCTGCAGTGCTCTGAACTGGCTCGTGTTGATATCAAGCTGGATGCTGATGAGAAGCCGAATATTATCGAGATCAACACCATGCCTGCTCTTGAACCGGGTTTCGAACATTATCCCGCGATGGCGGCTGCGGCTGGTTACAGCATGAGCGATCTGGTTGAAACTCTGGTTAAAGAAGCCATTGAAGCCTGGAAACTGAAGGCAGTCTGAGCGCGTTGACCTATATCCGCAGCTGTTGCAATATTACTGCCATATAATTATCTGGTAAAACTGAAGAGTACTTTTATTTAATCTGCTCAGCTGCCGGCAGCCGGGTACCTTCATTAATCTTCTCTGCTTCTGACAGCAGCCTCTGCCAGACCCTTTGCAAACGGAGATCGTATAATACTCTTTTCGGTGACAATGGCTGTAATCAGATCAGCTGGAGTGACGTCGAAGCTGGGATTGTAGACATTCGTCTCCGGCGGACAGATCAAGGCTCCGTTAACAAGCCTGACTTCGTCAGCATCCCTCTCTTCGATCGGAATATCCTTACCAGTTGAACACGCCATATCGATCGTGGAAGCAGGCGCGGCCACATAAAAGGGAATTTGAAAATATTTTGCCAGGATGGCGACATTGAAGGTGCCAATCTTGTTAGCCGTGTCGCCATTGGCGGCAATACGGTC
>DCDV01000015.1:0-527 GCA_002316595.1 Mageeibacillus sp. UBA1046 | reverse complement strand
GCCCCGGCCTGCTCCAGCTCGAAAGCTGTCAGCCTGGAGCCTTGCAGCCTTGGTCTTGTCTCATCTACATAGATCTTTAGCGGAAAGCCTCTCTCCAGGGCCAGATAAAAGGGAGCGAGAGCAGTGCCGTAGCCGGTAGTAGCCAATGCTCCTGCATTACAATGTGTCAACACTCCATTTCCGGGCTCTAAAAGCGAGAGCAGGTTTTCACCTATGGCTTTGCTTGTGGCTTTATCTTCCTCATGAATCCGGACGGCTTCCTGCTCCAATTTCGTCAGCAGCTCTTCATGAATAGCGCCTTCGTCACTGATAGCTAAATAATTTCTAGCTGTACTGAGCATTTTCTCAACCGCCCAAGGCAGATTGACTGCGGTTGGTCTGGCACTGATTAAATAATCTGCACACGCTTCCAGCGCCGGCAGAAATTCCTCTCCTGGCTGGCAGGAGCGGGCGGCAAAGACCATGCCGTAGGCGGCAGCAACACCAATTGCAGGAGCACCGCGCACCACCATGTTACGGATCGCTGT
>DCDV01000012.1:76472-101407 GCA_002316595.1 Mageeibacillus sp. UBA1046 | reverse complement strand
GGATTCTATTCTGCCAAACATAGGAAAACCCTATTACGACTGAAATCATCAGGGGTGCCTTTATTTCAGCGGCATTAGAAATGAATGAGACCCTCTTTAGAAGTTCTTATTCACCTATTATATATGAATCTAAAGACTGTGCCGCTGGATTATTTGATCTAAATTATGGGGTGTTGGGACTTTCTGCGGGTGTACCTGCATTTCTTGGAAATCTTGAAGTAACCATAGAAGAAACTACCAAATATATCGGCGGTCAGGATAAGTATAAAGAAGGTGATGTATTTATCCTAAATGACTGTTATATGACTGGTGCTCATCTCAGTGATGTTACATTAATATCACCAATTTTCTATAAAGGTCTGCTGGTCGGCTTTACTGCAAACAGAGCGCACTGGGTTGATATCGGCTCAAAAGACTCAGGATATCCTATGGATTCTACTTCAATTTACCAAGAAGGCATCCGCATTCCGCCGATTAAAATAATGGAAAATGGGGTTCTTAAGGAGGATATCGCGGACTTCATTTGTCGGAACAATCGTTTTTATCGGGCAGCCAGAGGGGATTTGAATGCGCAGATAGCGTCATGTAAAACAGGTGAAGCCAGGTACATTGCGCTGATTGAACGTTTTGGCCTCGAGACTCTTATGAGAAGCACACAAGACATATTTAATCAGTCGGATGCAATGGAGAGAGAAGTTATCAGAACTATTCCTGATGGTGTATATACTGCTGATGGATGTCTGGATAATGATGGAACCATAAAAGACCAGCCTATATATGTTAAAGTCACTGTAAAAGTTGCCGGTGATGAGATGGTCATCGACTTAACCGGATCAAATAAAGCAGCGGTCGGTTCTACCAATTGCGGGATTGCTCAAACAATATCTGCTTGCAGGATGGCTTACAAAATGATTATCTCGCCTATGTCTTCGGTTTCTGGAGGCAGCTTCAGAGCTCTGGACGTAATTGCTCCCAGAGGTTCGATTTTTTATGCTGAAGAACCGACAGCTTGTGCCTGGTATTTCACTTCTCTGGGACTCATGATTGATCTGGTAGCTAAGGCGATGCAGGAGGCAATACCTGATATGGTTGGCGCAGCTCATTATGGTGACTCGATGGTGGTATATTTCTCCGGTAATGACCCAAGAGATAATAATAAACCCTACCTATATGTTGAAGCTACCGTTGGCGGTTGGGGAGCTCATGCCGGAAGTGACGGTGAAAGCGCCTTGATCAATACACTTAACGGTGTTTATAAAAATATTCCCGTTGAAGTATTCGAAAGTAATTATCCTGTCAAAATAAACAGCTTTAAGTTTAGACAAGATTCGGGAGGCCCGGGCAAGTTCAGGGGCGGAAACGGCATTATCAAAGAATACGAAGCAGTGTATGACGATACAAATCTCTTTCTCTGGTTTGAGAGATCGAAGACACCTGGTTGGGGCATCAATGGCGGACAAGATGGCATGCCTCCCGATGTAGTAGTAAAAGGAAATGGGCAAGATGTTCACATGCTCAAGACCAATTGTTATCCTTTGAAAAAAGGTCAAATCGTTATGGCTCATACCGGCGGAGGCGGAGGCTTTGGAAATGCCTTTGAAAGAGATTATGAGCTTGTGCAAGAAGACTTTAATGAAGGTTACATCAGTGAAAAACAGGCGAAAGAGAAGTATGGCGTTGTCTTTGCTCCAGACGGGAAAGTAGATATTGAAGCATCTGAGAAGCTAAGAGCCAGTTGATATCTAATCATCATGTATCCCGGCATTTGCGCTTGTTCTGATTATCAAAGAGAGATAAGGGAGTATTGTTAATGGATGGATTAAAATTTACTTTTGAAAGAGGAGGCACTATTTATGCTCGTTTGTTTGACCTTACCTCCGAATCCAAAAAAAGTATTCTAGAAATTTTACCGATAGAAAGCAATATAAATCATACAAGATGGTGTGGGCGTGAAGTCTACACTGGGATCAAGACAACGACCAAACCGTCAAAAGAAAATCAAACTGCGATTGCCAGCAAGTTTGATGTTACATATTGGAGAGACTGGGATCGTGATTGTGAAGGAAAAGGGCAGCAAGCTGAAAGTCTTTCACTATTCTATGGTACAGATCTTCTTCAGTGGCATGATGGCTTATTGCATGTCAATGTAATTGGGAGGGTTGGGGTTGAACAGGAAGACTTGCTGGAAGAGATTGGTTTAAGAGTCTGGCAGCAAGGGAGCGAAAAAGTTACTGTAGAATATTTTTCCTTCTGATCGAGTCAGGAGGCAATATACTTAGTCAGTACTGAATTTTTTGAAATTATTTGAAGGTGAATTTGTGAAAATTGTTGATAGCCAGAACTTGAACACAGTTACAAGTACAGACGCACCGATCATACTGGATTTATTTTGTCATCCAGACACTGGGATGAAGATGGGGATGGCAGTGTTTCCGGTCGGTTCTCGCGCAAAACCTACAGCTCATGAACAGCATGAATATTGTTATATCCTTGAGGGATCACTTAAGGTTATTGTTGGAAATGTTGAGTATATCATGAGAGCTGGTCAGGCGTCCTATATTGATGCCGGCGATTCACATGAGAGTATCAATGATTTCGATACAGATTGCCGTCTAATATGGGTTTTATTAAATGGTATGAGATAAATATCCGGCTCTGTCACATCGTCTAGCATTTTTTAAATGCTAGACGATGACAAGTTAACAGCAGCCTTGCTGCTACGGAAACTGCTCCGCGAAATTTATACTGGGCAATAATAGACACAGAAATGCCTGTACCTTGATTATTGTTGAATACAGCAAGCATTTCAATATTGTGGGAGTCATCAAAATAACACTATTTTTGATGCTGCCCTAGGCAAGCGGCAATCTTATTGATGTAGATATTCTGACTTAAAATATATGTATCTATGTAAAGAGATCCAGCCTGCTAACTCAGAATAAAATCAAAAGAAAAATTTCATGAATTAAATTAGGAGGAAATTTCTGATATGAAAATGCGTAAATTAGTATCTTTTGCTTGCATACTCTTGTCATTTATTTTTTTACTGGGAGCTTGCAGCAGTGCGGAAGATACTCCTGGTAAAACAACCGAACCAGCTGCTGAAACTGAACCAGAAGCGGCTGGAGATAAATGGATATATGTGAATGCATCCTTACCGCTGAATTATGACCCAGGAGTTGGGGGTATGGGCTCCATTGATTGCTCGATGTACTTTAATGTGTATGACAGCTTAGTATTTACAGCAATAGACGGCACTATCATACCGCATGTTGCCACTGAGTGGACAAATTCTGATGATGGCTTGACATATACCTTTAAAATTCGTGATGATATTAAATTCCATAACGGTGATACTTTGGAAGCTAGCGATGTAGCGTTTTCCATGAATCGAACATTGGAAATTGGCAGGGGTTTTTCCTATCTATGGGCAGCTTATGTAGACAGTGCCGAAGCAACCGATGCTACCACTGTTGTCTTTCAACTTAAAAAACCATATGGAGTCTTTGAATCTACTCTCGCTCGCTTAAGTATCCTGAATGAAGAACTCGTCATGGCTAATAAAACTGAAGGATCATATGGTGACAAAGGCGATTATGGTATGAATTGGCTCATTACAAATGATGCAGGTTCCGGCCCGTATAAGACTGATGAAATCAATATTAACGAATATATTGAATGCTCTAAATTTGATGATTACTGGATGGAATGGGATCCTAACGCTCCGGAAGGATTCTCAGTTCTTGGAGTTAATGAGACAGCCGTTGTACGTACAATGATATCCAACAAGGAGCTCTCCATTACTGATGAATGGCAATCTCAAGAAAGTATAAGATTTATGTCTGAGTTTGAAGGAGTAGAGATATCCAATATCTATTCCGGAGCTGTTCACACTTTTGAAATGAATACAAAAAAGGCTCCTACAGATGACGTACATTTCCGGAAGTGTTTGGCGCACTTGTTTGACTATGATAATGTCATCGAAAATATATACCCCGGAACAAAACGTACATTTGGACCAGTATCTGCTGCATATCAAGGACATGATAACACTGTCTACCAATACCCCTTTGACTTAGAAAAAGCCAGGGAGGAGTTGGCTCTCTCGAAATATGCGAATAATCCTGGCGAGTATACGGTGGAAATCCATTATTCAGACTCAGTACCAGATATGGAGAAGCTAGCTTTAGTTTTACAGGAAAATGCTGCAAAGTTAGGTATTAATGTTACTATTACTGCTACTCCTTTCGGCACAATGATGCAAGACGCTTCCACAATTGAGTCTACTCCGAGCATTTCATGTTGGAGCCCGAGTGACAGCTATTCGGAAGCAGGATCGGTATTGAATCTCAGATATCATTCTTCCTCAACCGGTACATCTAATCAATTCGAATGGCTGCAGGATGCTAATATTGATGCTGCGATTGAAGCAGCTCTGGGTGAAATAGATAAAGATAAGAGACTGGAAATGTATAAACAGATTCAACATGATCTAGTTGAAATCTGTCCGTCTATCTGGTGTTTGGAATGGCCGGAACAAAGAGCTTATCGTGCTGACTTGTTTACCTGGCCGGAGGCTGAAGCTGAATCTAACGCACCGGTTTTAGGTCGTAGCCTATACTTCCGTACAATCAAATTCAAATAACCAAGGTTTTGGATAAGTAGATTTTCTCTATATATCATTGATGTGAGTGGGATGTGAGTGCCTTTACACCCCCTCACATCAGTGATCACAGGATAAACTGAATATCCACTGGCGGTTTCGCTTAGTGTAAGAGCAATATCAAATTATACACAAACATATTTTTTCAATTGTTTGTTTGAGGCGTAACTGTAGTTAATGAGGGAGTATAAACATGCATGGAATAAAGTATATTATTAAACGTCTTGCATGGTCGATCGTTGTACTATTGGGACTGTCAGTACTAATTTTTGTCATTGCAAGAGTAATCCCAGGAGACCCTGCGTCAATGGCTTTGGGGCCCACTGCTTCTGAAGAGGCGAAAGAATTATTCCGAAAAGAGAATAATCTAGATGAGCCTCTGCCTGTACAATATATATATTGGCTTGGCGATGCAGTCAAAGGTGATTTTGGCAAATCTACTCATACTAAGAGACCCGTTAGCCAGGATATTAAGGAACTGCTGCCGGCAACAGTGGAGCTAATAATACTTGCTGCAGCTTTAGAAATCATAATTGGTATAGGATTAGGGATTTTGTCTGCCAGTAAACCTGGCGGTATGCTAGATAATTCAGTTAGAGTAACTTCTTACTTGGGTATTGCTACTCCATCATTCGTATGGGGCATATTATTCATGTTAGTGTTTTCCTACTGGACAGGGTTATTGCCTACAGTTGGCCGGTTGACCAGAGGTATAACCCCTCCAAGAACAATTACCGGTTTATTTGTATTTGATGGTCTTTTGACTGGTAACTTTGAAGCAGCCTGGGATACATTCAAGCATATAATAATGCCCGGCACTGCTCTTGCTCTTACAGGAATTGCCCAAACCGCCAGAATGACACGCTCCAGCATGGTTGATAATATGGATAAGGATTTCGTAGCTTCAGAAATCGCTTCTGGAATTCCCAAGCGCAAAGTAATTTCCTTATATGTTTTGCGGCCATCATCAATACCGGTCGTATCCATTATTGCGCTAGATATTGCCGCCATGTTAGGCAATGCATTCATGGTCGAGCAAGTATTTAGCTACCCGGGAGTCTCAAAATACTGTCTGGCGGCAATCCTGAATAAGGATCTGAACGCTATTGTAGGGGTAGTAATGGTGATAGGCATAGCGTTTCTTCTGGTCAATATTTTTGTTGATATTATGTCAGCTTTTCTTGATCCAAGGATAAGATTGAAGGAGAATTCAGCTTAATGAACACAGATGTGAGTGTATCAAAAATTAAAATAAACAGCGCATCAGCCTGGTGGAATAGCGTTAAGCGGAACTGGTACATGTTTTCGCGTAATAAGATTTCTGTTGTTGGTTTGGTTGGTGTTATTCTTGTAGTACTAATAGCCATTCTTCCTCAATATATTGCTCCGTTTCCTGAGCATGCTGCAGCATTTACGAATTTCGGAGATGCAAATTTGCCTCCAAACAGTGAATATCTTCTGGGGACAGATTCCACTGGCCGTGATGTACTTAGCCGAATAATATTCTCTTTTCGAGGAGCATTGACTATGGGTGTTGGGGTAATCCTTATCGCTGCGCCGATTGGAGTCATCATGGGTTTATTTGCCGGCTATTTTTCTGGTAGATTTATTTCGTCAGTTATTATGCGTATTGTAGATATTTTTCTTTCTTTACCGTCATTAGTGCTTGCACTTGCAGTATCCGCAATCCTGTCTCCGACGCTGTTCAACTCAATGATGGCAATTACTGTCTCATGGTGGGCATGGTACGCTCGGTTAGTGTATGGCACTGCTTCGTCAGTACGCAATGAATACTATGTCAAATCAGCTGAACTTTTGGGAGCCAGCAGAGCACATATAATTTTTCGGGAGATTTTGCCAAATTGTTGGTCTGTAATTCTTACAAAAATGACCTTAGATATGGGTGTAGTCATTCTGATGGGGGCTTCATTGAGCTTTGTAGGATTGGGTGCACAACCTCCACAGCCGGATCTGGGAACGATGGTATCAGAGGGGTATAAACTATTACCAAACTCTTGGTGGTTGACCATTTTCCCAGCCGCTGCAATCATGTTAATCGTGTTATCTTTCAATTTATTTGGTGATGGCATTGGTGACATGCTGAAAACTAAGGAGGAGTAGCATGGCAGACGTTTTAGATCAAAAAAAGCCTATTTTGGATATCAAGAATTTATATATAAATTATAAAGCTTTTGGCGGCTTATGTTATGTAATCAATGGTCTAAGTTTACAGGTTTTTCCCGGCGAAAAAATCGCTTTGGTCGGCGAAAGCGGATGCGGCAAAACTACGACCGTTAAATCAATTCTTCGTGTTTTGCCAAGACAGGCAAGAATTCCGGGCGGCAGCATTCTGTATAACGATCAGGATATTTTGAAGATGAAGAAATCGCAATTAAACAGAGTGCGTAAACGAGAATTGTCAATGATTTTTCAAGATCCTACAGCCGCCTTGAACCCGGTCTTTACTGTAGGATATCAGTTGTCTGATATCATAAAATATGCTGAAATTGTTGATAAAAGAGATAGAAATGCTGTTAAGAGAAAAGCTGTTCAAGCTTTAAAAGACTGCTCTATGCCAGACCCTGAGAGAATAATGGAGAATTATCCTTTTCAGCTTTCCGGCGGCATGAGACAGCGCGTCTGTATTGCCATGGCGCTTGCAACCGCCAGTAATCTGATGATTGCGGACGAGCCAACTACCAATTTGGATGTCACCATACAAGATCAAGTACTAAAACTCATTAGGGAACTGACAGAAGAGAAAGGAATGTCTCTTATATTGATTACACACTCAATAGGTGTAGCAAGAATGATGGCAGACCGGATCTGTGTAATGTACGCAGGCAATATTGTCGAAAATGCAAAGTCTAAAAAGATATTAGAAAACCCGCTTCATCCATATACTATCGGACTAATGGATTCAATACCCAAGCTTACCGGAGATAGCATCTTTTCCGGGATTCCCGGCACTTTGCCCAGCTATCAGAATCCTCCTCCGGGATGTAGATTCTCTGACCGCTGTCCGCATGTGCATGCGCCTTGCATTGAAAAATATCCACCTTCTTTTGATACCGGCGATGGGCACATGGTTGCTTGTTATCTTTATGATAAGGAACATTTATTGCTTAATAAGAAAGGAAATAGTGAACAATGAGTGGTGAGATTATTACTAACAACATACTTAACAAACATACAAATATGTATGAAAACATACTTGAGGTAAAGAATCTTAAAAAATACTTTGCTACAAAAGATAAGAATCTGTTTGTTAAAGCTATCGATGATATAAGTTTCGAAGTTCGCAAGAACGAAGTTGTCGGTTTAGTAGGTGAAAGCGGATCAGGAAAGAGCACTACTGCCTACACTGTTATCGGAATGTATGGAATAACAAGCGGCGAAGTAAAGTTTTTGGGACAGGATATTTCAATGTCTTCCAGAGCTCGTCCAAAGCCTCTAAAACGACACATGCAAATAGTTTTTCAAGATCCAGGCACATCTTTGAATCCGCAAAGGGGAATAGGTGAAATTTTATCTTTGCCGCTAAAGATTCATAAGATAGTTCCAGCCTCAAAGCTTGAATATCGAGTGCGCGAGCTTATGGAATTAGTCGGGCTGTCACAAGAATGCTACTATAAACTGCCAAGTTCTTTAGGGGGCGGTGAAAAACAGCTGGTCGCTATTGCAAGAGCCCTGACTACCAATCCGGAGCTGATGATACTTGACGAACCTACTTCTGCTCTTGATGTATCTATTCAGGCTAAAATTATTAATATACTGCTGGAGTTACGCAGGCAGTTTAATATGTCTTATCTTTTTATTACACATGATATGAGTTTGATGCGTAATATTGCGGACAGAGTTGCAATCATGTATCTTGGCCGCATCATGGAAATGGCTCCAACTGCAGATTTTTTCTGCAAACCGTTGCATCCTTATACTGAGATGCTAATCTCCTCTATTCCAGTAGTACTGGAAGAAGAAGAGAAACTGATTCCTACCAGAGTAGAATCCAGAGGAGAAATCCCCAGCCCGGTCAATATTCCTGCTGGCTGTCGCTTCAATTCTCGCTGTCCGAGAAAATTCGACCTGTGCCTTACTTCAGAGCCGCAGTTATTGGAAGTATTTCCAGATCACTATGTCAGTTGCCACATCTATGATGACAAGCTATAATAAAAAAGTCATCTATACAATTAATCAAATAAAGGGGCTATTTTGATCGCAGATCTTGGTAAGAAAATCAGATCCCTAAGAAAAGCATTTGGTTTGACTTTAGTAGAATTGAGCGATTCTTCGGGGCTTTCTACAAGTTTTATTTCGCAGATAGAACGAGGATTGACATCGATTTCTCTTGATTCTTTGGAGAGGATTGCCGATAGCCTTGGTGTCAGCGTCGATTATCTTTTTCATGATGCGAAAGACTATACCGGACCACTAGGTGCTTCAGCCCCTTATATATGTCCCTCTTGTGAGCCTTACTATTATAAGGTGCTATCAAATGACGCAGGCGGGAAGAGTATTAGAGTTATCCAGGCAACTATTTTACCTTTTTCAAATAAGCCCTATTCGAAAAAAAAGACCGGTTTTATATTTATTCTGAGTGGAATTCTGACGATCGAATGGAATGGCGAAAAGGCTCAATTGTTCCATGGTGATTGCTTATATATGGACGGTACAATAGAGTATAAGTTCACAAATAATAGTGAAGGTCTGATCAATTACCTTTATGTTTCATATACAGAATAACAGGTGAACTTATTATGAGTAAAGATAAACAACTTGGAAATAATATCAGGAAACTTCGGCTTGACAGAGGTATGACGCTAAAGGATCTTGCAGATAAGACTGAATTATCTACAAGTTACCTCTCAATGGTGGAACGAGGTCTTTGTTCAATATATGTATCGGCATTACAAAGGATATCAGAGGCATTGGGAGTCAGCCAAGCTGATTTGACTATTGCTGAATCAGACACAAAAAAAGGACTTGTCAGGTTTTATGAGAGACCCTCAATTAAGCTTGAAGGCTCTACAATGATTTATAACTACCTAGTTGATGATTCTTTTATTCCTAGACTTTTTGAGCCCATAAAGGTAGCCATATTGCCGAGTCAAAACATTGTCCATACGGTTCCTTATTCGCATAGCGGGGAGGAATTCGTATACGTATTGCAAGGTATTCTTACTTTAAAAGTGGATAATCACACATATTCTCTATCTGAGGGCGAAAGCGCTCATTTTTGTTCGTCGATTCAACACGAATGGTTGAATTACACTGATAAAATTGTCACAATCCTATCAATTCACAGTGATCCACATGCAGAATACTTTGGGAAGCCGACAGCTTAATTTCTTCCGTAACAAACATCTTATTTATCATTCAACCAAACGGGTTTAATCCCCTTATTCAAATGTTCCTGGAGATTTGAATTCTCTTCGCTGTGTTTGGCAAGTAGCAATTCCCCCAATGGGTGATTTCTAGTCTGCCATAAACACTTTGCATTCTGCAAGCTCACACTGAATTTCAATAAAGTCCGATAATGCCTTCCCACACGAAAAATGGAACACAAGATTATTTGCATCGAATTTGTCAAAACATATTTCTGAGTACTGTCAAATCATGTTCGCAACTTTGGACTCCTACATCTAAGTCGTAGTTGTTGTTTTAGTTCAGGGGGGTACCCCCCTGAACTAAAAATCGGTCTGTTCTGTGCTGCTAGGCAGCGAGTTGAGGAATCTCGGAAATCGATTGTTCGCTTAAGTAAGAGCGAGAGACGGACCAATCTTCCGAATATTCCATCAGGTATATCGTCACAAGGCGAACTTAAGATTCTGGATTGGGGAAAATCCCTATGACCCTTGTACGCCGCCGTATTTCCTTGTTTAGACGCTCAATCATGTTGTTTGAGCTTATCTTCCTTGAATCCAAACTAGGGAAATCAAAGAAGATCAGGCTGTCCTCCAGTCCATCCTCAAGCACTTCAATCGCCTTGGGATATCTATCCCCGTAACGTTCCGCTAGTGCTTTAGCCTGTTTTCTGGCAACCTCTTTGTTCGGTGCTTGCCAGATTAACTTCAGTAAGCCGGCAAAGGTTTTCTTGTGTCGCTTCGGCACGTGCATGAGGATGTTGCGCATAAAGTGGACTTTGCAGCGTTGCCAACTAGCACCGGGGAAGGCGCGCTCAATGGCCGTTATCAATCCTCTGTGCGCGTCTGACACCACGAGACGTACGCCTCTAAGACCTCGTTCCTTCAGCTTGGTAAACAGTTCTCCATACGTTGCTGCGGATTCCTCTAGCATCGGCTCAATCGCCAGAACCTCGCGGCGGCCGTCCTCTCGTACACCGCAGACCAACAATATAGCCATGTTCACCACGTGACCACCATATCGTACTTTCTCGTATAAGGCATCGACCCAAATCACAGGATAACTCGCGTCCTCCAAAGACCGATTCCGGAAGGCTTCCGCTTGCTCATTCAGACCTTTGGTCATCTCACTTACTTGACTGCGGGAGATGTTCTCGATTCCAAGCTTGCTCGCCAACTTCTCAATCTTCCTGGTCGAAACACCTTGGACGTATGCTTCTTGTATCACTTGAATGAGCGCCGCCTCACTGCGTTTCCTATCGGTGATGAAAAACGGTATGTAGCCGCCGTTTCGCACCTTCGGTACCAGCAGGTAGAGTGTTCCCATTCTTGTATCAAGTCTCCGTGGACGGTACCCGCTTCGAGATGTTGTCCGCTCGCTATTTTGCTCGTGCTTGTCAGCGCCTATCTGTGAACTTACCTCGGCTTCCATTAACTGATCGCAGAGCCATTCCAGCATATGCAGCATCGGATCTGCCGCCCCTAAACATTCCCATAGTAATTTTGTCAAGTTCGTGCTATCTTTTATTTGAGCCATTGGTTGTGCCTCCTTAATGTCTTTTTGCTTATTAACATTCTATAGGAGACCCAATGGCTTGCCATATTCCATTTTCAAGTTGCGAACATCAGTCTACGTGACCACAACCATGCAGATTTGCATTAATATTTAGTCAATAATAAATGCCTTTCAAGATTTGCGCCTTCAAAAGTATTGACACATTTATGCAGGGATGCTATCCTTGATTTAGGATACCAAAACAGAAATGAAATCCTATTTAGCCCGAGAGCAATACCGAACTTATTGTGATCATAAAACAGACTGACAGCGACGGAGGAGGAGCAGGCATGACAAATCCGGTTTTACAGACAGCAGATAGAAATCAGGCATTATCAATGTCTGAACAAGCCTATAAGATTATCAAGCGTAATATATTGGATTTAACGTATGCGCCCGGTTCTGATCTGACTGAAGCTCGTCTGGCGGATGAGCTGCAGATGAGCAGAATGCCGATTCGTTCCGCTCTGCATCGTCTGGAGCTGGAGGACTGGCTGATCGCTGACTTTCGCAAGAAAACTAAAGTCAAGCCCATCTTAAGGCAGGATGTAATCGATATTTATCAAATGCGCAGTCTCTTGGAGCTCCCTGCGATGGAGAAGATCTTTGCCGAAGAGAAAACCTGGAAATTCTCCTTTGTGATGGAGGAAGGTTTGCTTCGTATCAAAGCCAATGTCAAAGATCTTTATGAGCGAGAGCTGGCGGAGACTGATTTACACATGGCGATCGTTAATGCTTTAGGCAACAAAAGGATAGACCGGATTTACCGCAACGCTCAAGACGAGCTGGTCCGCATCGGATTAAGCTTTGTGCGCAGCGAGGATCGTGACCATCAATATATAGCTCACATCATTCAAGGCTGGGAAGATATCATTAAGGCAATCCGCGAAGAGCGGAAGGACGATGCTTTGCGTATCTTTGACCGTGACCATTTAAGCGGCGCACTGGAACTGGCCTTGAAGCAGATCTAAAGACAAGACACTTCACGAGCCGGCCGCATTGCTGACACGCTCAAGGGTACGGGTAACCGGCCTTGAAACGGATCTATAAACAAGGCACAGCACTGACAGCTTAGCTGCCTCTGAGGGCGGCAAATAACCCGGATGACAAGCTGTGCCGGAAGATCAGTATTAGCCGCTAAGCGACTTCGATAAATCATAAATATAGAATTAATACTAAATAGACAGTGAACAATAGACAGGGGAGGATTTAAGAATGGCAGATTATATGGAAAGAATTTCCAGACTGAAAGACAGACTATTGACTGTGAAGCCGGAGATGGATCTGGAAAACGCCAGAATTTTGACAGAGGGTTTTATTGAATATGAGAATATGCCCTTGATTTTGAAGAAAGCATATGCCTTCCGCAAACAGTGCCGGGAAAAAACTATCTTCATCGCTGATGATGAATTGATCGTTGGCAATTCCGGCTCCAAGATCCGGGGTGGAATTTTATGCGCTGACTGCTGCTGGTCTGTTCTCGACGATGAGCTGGAGACGATGAGCGAGCGCAAATATGACCCCTTTCACTTGCGCGAAGACGATAAGGAAATGTTCCTTGATACTGTCAAGCCATACTGGCGTGGCAGATCTAACTACGAGCAATGGCGCCGCCAGATCCCGGAAGATCTGCGCCTGCTGCGCGACAATGGAGTAGTCTTCATTGACCGCAAGGGCGTTCGCGGTTTCGGCGAGACTACTGCCGGATACAGCTGGCTGCTCAACGTAGGTCTCAAGGGTATCAGACAGACAATTGATGAACGACGTTCACGCTTAGATCTGGCAGTGCCCGGCGATCTGGAAAAGGACAATTTCCTGCAGGCTTTGCTTCTTGTCTGTGAAGGTATCGCGACGATGGCTAACCGCTATGCCGGTCTGGCAGAAGAAATGGCGGCAGAGGAAAAGAATATAGTGCGCAAAGCTGAGCTGCTGCAGATTGCGGATGTGTGCCGAAAGGTGCCTGAGAATCCCGCTGCAACCTTCCATGAGGCGCTGCAGTCATTTTATTTTTATCATACGAGCATCTTCATGGAGCAAAATGCCGCCTCATACAATCCTGGCCGCATGGACCAATATCTCCTGCCGTTTTATCGCGGAGATATAGAAGCGGAAAGGATTAATCAGAATCAGGCACAAGAACTCCTGGATTGCCTCTGGGTCAAGTTCAGTGAGCCTTGCCTGTTCCAGGATGCGGAGACGGCTGAATATGCTGCCGGTTACCCCATGTTCCAGAATGTCAGTGTCGGCGGAGTAGACGAAGCGGGCCGTGATGCAGTCAATGAACTTTCATACCTGATTTTGCAGGCCTCAATTGATGTACAGCTATACCAGCCATCACTATCGGTTCGCTACAATATGGCAAAGAATCCCAATTCTTTCCTGAGGAAGGTAGTCGAACTGATCAGTCTGGGTACCGGTTTCCCCGCTTTTCATAATGACGAGGTCGGCATCCGCATGATGCTGAACAAGGGCGTTCCGCTCAAAGAAGCCTGGGACTGGAATCCCTGCGGCTGCGTCGAGACAAATCTCTCCGGACGCATGCGTCAGTATACCGCCCTGGCAGATGTCAACCTCGGCAGCATAGTTGAGCTGACTCTCAACGACGGCGTCAGCCGCAAGAGCGGCGACAAGATATCCGTCAGTACCGGTGATCCCGCCGAATTTGAATCATTTGATGATTTCATGAAGGCGCTTAAAGATCACCTCTCCCATACCATACACGCGACAGTGGTCGGCAGCCATCTGCTGGATGAAATATGTCTGGAAAGACCCGTACCGGCACTATCACTCACCTTTAAGGAATGTATAGAGAACGGCACTGACTATTCAGCCGGCGGAGCTAAATACAATGTCGGTAACGGCATAATCATGATTGGCGTTGCCGATCTGGTTAACAGCATAGCCTCAGTGCAGAAACTGGTCTATGAGGATAAAACTGTCAGTATGCAAGAGCTCTGTAACGCTCTGGCAGCAGACTTTCAGGGCTATGAACACGTGCAGGAGCTGTGCCTCGATGTTCCTATGTACGGCAATGATATTGAAGAAGTTGATGATATCGCAGCCGAAATCTTTACCTTTATCGCAGATGAGATCGAGCAGTATGAGAGCAAATTCGGCCGGATGACACCGGGGATTCTGCCCGTATCAGGCAATACCCCCTTTGGTCTGGAAGTCGGCGCTCTGCCCTCGGGTCGGAGAGCCTGGAAGCCTCTGGCAGACGGAGTAAGTCCCAGCGGAGGAACTGATATGGGCGGCCCGACAGCAGTACTGAAATCTGTCTCACACATACCTCATGACAGGTTTAATCAGGGCACCTTGCTCAATATGAAGGTTGAAGACGAACTCCTTAATTCTGAGAAGGGTATCCAGCAGATGATGGCTCTATTAAAGAGCATGTGCAGTCTGGGTGTCTTCCATGTTCAGTTTAATGTTATTGATCAGGAGAAATTGCTGAAGGCGCAAAAGAACCCGGAACAGTACAAAGGACTCTTGATACGGGTTGCCGGCTATACAGCTTACTTCGTGGAACTGGGCAAAGATGTTCAAGATGAGATCATTGCCCGTACCGTACAGAAACAGATTATTTAAAGGATATTAGCAATGAGTTTAGAGGGAACAATTCTTCGTATTGAGCGTTCTTCTATCCATGATGGAGAAGGCCTGCGCACGGTAATCTTTCTCAAAGGCTGTCCTCTCAGATGCGCCTGGTGTTCAACCCCGGAGGGTCAGGCAGAGGAGATAGAGAGCGCAGGAGGAAAAACCTACGGCTCTGTGATGACAGTCGACGAATTAATGACCGAAGTTGTCAAGGATGAGGTTTTCTTTTTCCATTCCAGCGGAGGCATTACCTTCTCCGGAGGAGAACCTTTGCAGCAGGCTGACTTTGTTGCTGAAGTATTGCGTCGAACTCAAATGCTGGGGATTAATACTGCCATGGAATCCAGTCTCTGTTTTCCCTTCAGCGAGCTGGAGAAAGTATTGCCGCACCTGAATATTCTCTTTGCTGATCTCAAACATATTGATTCTGAACGGCATCGTGATCTGGTCGGCACTGATAATCGCTTTATAATGGACAATATCAGGCGTGTTGCTGCAGCGGATTACCCTTTGGAGCTGATTGTCCGCATACCTTTGATTCCGGGAGTGAATGATGATGATGAAACTATGCATAAAATGGGTGAGTTTTTGGGCTCGCTGAGGAATTTATCCTCTGTAGAATTATTGCCCTATCACAGGCTAGGAGTCTCTACCTATAACAATTTGGGAATGGATTATCGTTTACCGGACATAAAGGTACCGTCTTCATCACATATGAAGACAAGACGCGAGATAATTAGCAGCTATGTTGAGGCCGTGCAATAATCAAAAAAGGACGATGCACTGAGGGTTACAGAAAACAGCAATATTGATGAGAATCACTCAATTGCTTAAAGAAAAACAAAAAAAGCCGGCTCCCGCATAATCGCAGGAGGCCGGCTATATTTTTTTTACTCCCTGCCGCTCGCCAGACAAAGCAACACGGCGGACAACAGGTTTGGCCTCAGGTTATTGAGCAGACCCGTCTTGCCCCAGGTAATTGAGCAGATCCGTCTGGCCTCAGGTAATTGAGCAGAACTGAGGACTAACAAAAAGATAGCTTAAACTCGGTCCGGATAGACTTTCAATGCCTTATCCAGAATCTCGACGGCACGCTTCAAGTCTTCTACCTTGAGCACATAGGCGACACGTACTTCGTCAACACCCATGCCCAAAGTCTGGTAGAAATCCTCAACGGGGGCTACCATTACGGTCTCATTATTATCCGTATAGTCTGTGAGCATCCATTTGGCAAAGTCTTCAGCGTTCTTAACAGGTAATTTCGCGATAGCGTAGAAAGCGCCCATCGGTTTCATACATACGACGCCATCGATAGCTGCCAGGCCGTCACAGAGAACGTCGCGACGCTCTTCATAACGCTGACGAATCGGATCAAAGTAAGATGGATCCAGCTTGTAAAGTGCGGTGGAACCAATCATTTCCAGAGTAGGCGCGCAGAGTCGGCCTTGTCCCAGCTTGAGCAACTGCTCAGGAAGCTCTTTATTCTTTGTTGCCAGCGAGCCGATACGAGCGCCGCAGGCAGAGAATCTCTTAGAAACACTGTCAACAATGATGACACGATCCAGAACGTCAGTCATTTCACCAAAGCTGGTGGCTTTCAAGCCCTCATAAGCAAACTCTCTGTACACTTCGTCAGCAATAATAAAGAGGTCGTGTTCTTTGGCAATCTTAGCAATAAGTTCAACTTCTTCGCGAGTATAAACTACACCGGTAGGATTGCCCGGGTTGGACAGAGCGATTGCTCTGGTCTTATCATTTATCTTAGCTACAATCTCATCTTCAGAGGGCAGAGCAAAACCATTTTCAGCGTAGGTTGTGATCGGCTTGAGTGTTACTGAGTAAGGAGCTGAAAAGCTGCGGTAGTTGGTATAGAAAGGCTCAGGCACCAGAATTTCCTCACCGACATCTGCAACAGCGACGAAGGCCCACATCAGGGCTTCGCTGCCGCCGTTGGTGATGATGATATCTTCAGGCTCGTACGGCAGACCGATCCTCTTGTAATAATCAGAGGTGGCCTTGATCAATTCAGGGTCGCCCTTTGAATTCGCATAAGCCAGAACTTTGATCTCTGTGTTGCGGATGGCATCCATAAAGACTGATGGCGTCTCAATATCCGGCTGCCCGACATTCAGGCCATAGATCTTAACTCCTCTGGCTCTGGCTTCATCTGCATAAGGAACCAGGCGTCTGATCGGAGATGACTGCATGGCTTGCATTCTTTTTGAAAGTTTCATTTTTTTCCTCCAGAAATATTTTTGATTATTGTTCGTTGAATAATTGAAAATTACTACCTTACAGTATACATAATAATTTTTTATTAGCCAATATAAGTGAGTTATACTTTTGTCATTACTCTCTATGGTGCTTCGAATCAAGTTGCTCTCTCTTAGACTTAATATTGTTCATTGCCATATGCGTAAATCATAATATTTTAATAATAAGGCCATAATCTTGCCACATTATTGTATATATGTGGAATAATCTTCAATAAATTTATCACTTTAGTTGATTGAATCGCAAATACACAGGTGATATAATAAATATATCGAATTAATGGAAAGAGGACTCAAGATAATTATGAGTTATATCCGCCAACTAAGAAAACAACACCATATAACCCAGGCTCAGTTAGCTGAAAAGTTAAATGTGACTCAAACATCAGTTAGTCAATGGGAAAGCGGCAGGAATTTTCCTGATATAAAAACCGCTCGCAAGCTCGCCGATTATTTTGGAGCGAGCCTGGATCAAATATTGACGCCTCACACCGAAGAAAGCGAAGGCAAGGATTCTTATTTGCCATATATTTATACTGATTCTCCCTACCACAGGGGTGTAAATGCCAGCAAGGCAGGCGAATTGGAAATGAAGCGCCGCTTGATCGATATTTTTGACCATCTGTCTTTAACCGCTAAAGCCCGGATTTTAGAGAGAGCTGAAGCATATTTGGAAGTTGAGCTCTACGAACGAGGAAATAAGCTAAAAGATAATCTTGATGAGAGTGAAGCACGCTAAAGAGTAACTATTGATAAAATTTTATTTGCATTATTTGCAGACAAAGCAGCCTGATTTAAAACGGGCTGCTTTTTTCTCTAATTCGGCCTCCATCTCTCTTCAATAACCGCAGTGCTGGCGACGCAAACCCAGGCTTTGCCGCCTTCTTTGAGCTTAGGAAGCTTGTAGTTTCATGCCCGGATAAGGCGCTTCATACTTGACACTTAGGCGAAAATGGCCTAGAATTTTAGTAAGTTCCAAGCTTGAAAGATGTTAAGGAACTTGCCCATCAGTTGCCAGGTAACTGAGCAGGATGAAACTTGACAGACTGCAAAAGCCCATGGCGCTTAGCCATAAAGGATCGTAATTAAGAGATCCAACACGGTAGTAACTTACTATGTGACATAATGCAGTTACTTAGCCGCCATATTCGGCCCTTTCAATGGGGAGTGGCGCACTGGCAAAGATCTGACTTGGGCGAAGGAAGGAGGAAGTACTGATTGGAAGTACACCTCAATGAAACGGGCAGATGAATCCGACATCATCCATTTAGTGACAACTGGTTCAAATTATTTTACGGATCCTGCCCGTTTCGCATGAAATTCTTAAATTATCAACAACAAATCGGATAGTTTACAGTTAAGAATTGTCATACCGGTATAAGGACTTGCTAATAATTTTTGTTCACGTAATCCATTTGCTTTTTTCCACTACAATTTGTGCTCTGCAAATCATGAAACACAACAGATTGTATTTTATTGAATCCGGTTAGCCGCAGCATACTTGATTTTTTTACCAGAATATGGTAAAATATTCACGTAGCATTTTGCGGATTTTTTAAAGTCATGAGGTGATTCGTTTGATCGAAAAATCTGATCTGAAGATTTGTCGCACCGGTCTGGAAGAGCGTCTCGGTCGTAAGATCTGGCTCAAGTCCAAGGGTGGCAGAAAACGCACGATTATTCACGAAGGTTATTTAGACACATGTTCATCGAACGTGTTTACAGTGCGTTGCCCTGTCACTTCGGCCTATGATGAATATGTATCTTTTAGTTATGTCGACGTTTTGACCAAAGTGGTTGAAATTCGTTTCGACAAGGATCTTGACAGCATGGAATGCGCATCTAAGACGCTTCCTTCAGCCTGAGAGTATGTCATTTGCGCCGGTAACAGTCCGGGAAGAAGCAACTGCGAAAATCAATTTGTCACTGGATGTTATTGATCGCAGAGATGACGGGTACCATACGATCGACAGTGTAATGCAAGCTATTTCGCTTGCTGATGGCGTCACAGTTACTGTGGCGCCATTTTCATGTACAGAAAACAGATACAGCGCAGATAGCTGCCAGGACAACCCTGATCATTCATCTGGCGATTCGGCTTTGATAAATTCTGTTCCTTATCAAGAATCGTCAATAGCTATTGAACTGCAAAGTTCAATAGCTATTGCTCCTGTTGAGACGAATACAGCCGTGAGAGCGGCCAGATTATGGTGCAGGTATACTGCCGCTGCTAATCTCAAGATTAGAATATATCTTCAGAAAAATATACCTGTGGGCGCCGGCTTAGGAGGGGGCAGTTCTGATGCCGCAGCTGTATTGCGTAGTTTAAATCGGCTGGCAAGAGAAGAACGAATCGGTGTCGCCCCGCTATCTGCAGAGATTCTTCTGGAAATCGCTGCCGCCATAGGAGCGGATGTGCCTTTCTGCTTATATGGAGGCATTGCCCGCTGCCGTGGCATCGGTGAAATCGTTGAACCGCTTGAGCCCCTGCCTCAATGGCCCTTGATTTTAGCCTTGCCGCCGTTTTCTTTTTCGACAGCTGCAAGATACAAAGAGCTGGATCAGCTGGATAAATCCCTTTGGCAGCAACCTGATACTGAAGCCCTCCTGCAAGCAATTAATAGTCATGATATTGCAGGCATCAATCAGACAGCTTTCAATGTATTCTCCAATATTCCTGACGAGAATGTGACATCTTTGCAGCAGGCGCTGCTGGAAACCGATGCAGAGATGGTAAGGATGACCGGTTCAGGCCCGGTTGTCTTTGCTTTGTACACTTCAGAGGAAGAACGGGACCTCTCTTTGCAAATGCTAAAAGACCCTGCGCATAAAGATACAGTATTTTTGCCTGCTCATCTTATTCAATCCCGTTCATCATTCTATTTTCAGCAAGCCGATTTATCATGCTAAATTCAGCAAACCGGTTCATCATGCTAAATTCAGTAAGCCGATTCATCATGCTAAATTCAGCAAGCCGGTTCATCAGCTAAATTGAGCAGTCCGGTTCATCAGCAAATTGAGCAGTCCGGTTAATCATCCTTAATCCGGATAATTTATTTAAAATCTGAGGATGTATCACTATTCACACCATGGGTTTCTCAGCCAGAGTATCGGGATTGGCGCAGCAAAGGTCAGACCATCTTCAAAAGCCTGAAAGATACCAATGATAACTGGGTAGGTGTGCCGGGACCGGTCATAAAGCGCCTTCACCGTTTATAATTTAAAATTATAGTATTTCAGTATCGAGCCAGATTGTAAAAGGTCCGTGATTTACCAGATGAACATCCATGACGGCGCCGAATTCTCCGCTGGCTGTCCGATCCCCCAGACTGGCCCTGGCCAGCGCAATGAATTGGCGATACAGCTCTTCACTTTGCTCAGGCGGAGCTGCTTTGGTGAAGCTGGGTCTATTACCCTTTTTACAGTCAGCAAATAATGTAAACTGTGAAACAATCAAAACTTCGCCTTCAACCTGCCCCAAACTGAGATTGGTCTTGCCTTCTTCATCTTCGAAAATTCGAAGATTCTCAATCTTATGCCAAAGACGTGCGCAGCTGCGGCTGTCATCATCGTGGCCGACACCCAGTAAAATCAGATAACCCTGGCCAATACTGCCGACAATTCGTTCTCCCACTTGAACATGAGCTGATGTCACTCGCTGTACGATAGCTCTCATGCCCAGATTACCTCGTAGTTCTCTTTTACAAAAGGCAGCAATCCGGCGTGCCCGTACATATCATCAAGCAAGCGCAGACCAACAGCCTCATTCACTTCCAGCATGTCGAACTGTATCGAGCAGCCCAGACAAATACCTGCCAGCAAGCCTGCTTTCCGTGATGAAAGATACAATTTGTTCTCTTCTTTTTCTAATTGCGACGGCAGCCTGACCGCTTCACCTTCGAAAATGATCTTTACCTCATGTCCTTGCTCGTGTAATTGCAGAGCATTCATGAGCACGTGCATAAAGCACATTTTTTTGCCTTGCATAGCATAAAATAAAATCTTTCTCATCTTGTCCGCCCCCCTGTCAGTATTTTTTTACTGGGCTGATACTGCCCTTTTCATCCTATTATCTTACTTCCTGATATAATATAGTGTTGTTATTATCCGTAAAACCATGGGATAATAATCACATCAGGCCGGTGTTCGGAATTGAAATTCTGCAATACTGCTTGATTGGCTTCTATATTATAGCCTATAGCCAGATATCAGAAATCCGAATTTAGTATTCGTTTTAAAGGAGTTTAAATGATTAGCATAATAAAAGCACCTGATTATGAGGAGATGAGTCTTGCAGCGGCACGTATCGTAGCGGCTCAGGTACGTCTGGTGCCGGATTCAGTTTTGGGTCTGGCAACAGGGTCTACGCCGCTAGGCTTGTACAAAGAGCTGATTCGCATGCATCAGGAAGAAGGCTTGGATTTCTCTCAGGTCACTACAATTAATTTAGATGAGTATTGCGGTCTGCCTGTCGACCATTCTGCGTGTTATAGCTACTTTATGTATACAGAACTGTTCAACCATATAAATATTGATCCGGAATCAATTTTTATCCCCGACGGTAATGCCGAAGACATAGAAGGTTACTGCAAAATTTACGATGAAATCATAAATTTTCTGGGCGGAGCGGACATTCAGATCCTGGGTGTTGGTGAGAATGGGCACATTGCCTTTAACGAGCCAGACGGGCATCACTTTACTGCCAAGACACACAAAGCAGACTTGACCGAAGACACAATACAGGTGAATTCAAGGTTTTTTGACAATCCCGACGAGGTTCCCCGTACTGCGATTACTATGGGTATGGAAGGCATAATGAGTGCTAAGAAAATAATTATGTTGGCTTCGGGGATTAAGAAGGCTGATGCAGTATATGAGATGCTGCATGGTGAAGTTACGCCGCTATGCCCTGCTTCGATACTGCAGCTCCACCCAAAGGTAATATTGATAGCTGACGAAGAAGCACGCTCTCGCTTGGATTAAGCAGCAGAGTTTGTATGATTTTAAGAGCGGCTAAATAAGCACCGGCGTAAAAAGTACGCCGGGTAGTGCATGTTCATCATTTGGACGAGCAGCCTGCTGCTAAATAAGCATCAGTGCAAAATTTGCAGGTACAGCTTGACAAATAGAGATAAACCAAACTTTTAAGCTGTATTTGCTGCGCAAGTGCGAGATTTCGGCAGAAAGTTTGAAAATTCCGAGGTACAGTAATTACGCTGTAAGGTTAAGAATATAATCAGGTACAGTAATTCCTCGGAAGGGTTAGAATATTCTCCGATACCAGACCTGGCAGGCCTTTGTTAGAGAGCAGAAAGAAAATTTACAGTAAGATTTAGTATGTTCTCCGATAAAGAATTTCGGCTGACAGGTTTATCATATTTTAAGGTAATCAAATGCTGAGAAAGCTCTACGCTCAATATAAGTGGTTTCTGCGCGATTATGGCAAGGTTTACATTGTCGCTTCTATTGTATTGCTCATAAACTATGTAATGGCGCTTATACCACCATGGGCTACAGGTTATCTGGCCGATTTGATTGTCACCGGCCGGGTTCAGATTAACACTTTTTATAATAGTCTTGCCCTGTTGGTTGTCGTGATAATGCTGTTCTATCTCATAAACTATATTTGGCAGTACCTTGTTTTCTTAGCCTCTGATGAAATCTCAAGGGCCGCCAGACGTCTTCTGGTCACTAAATATCTGAAGCAAAGTCCTCCCTTTTTTGCAAAAAATTCTACCGGCAGCCTGATGGGGAAAGCGACAAATGATGTTGACGCTATCGCTGAGATGGCAGGATACGGATTGATGACCTTTTTTGATTCTACCTTTTATCCATTGGCAGTTATCTTTGTTATGGTCTTCACAGTTTCCTGGAAGCTGACTTTAATATCAGTGCTGCCGCTGCCTCTATTGATCTATCTTTCCAAGATTATCGGGCAGAAATTGTATGACAGATACTTTGAAGCGCAGCAAGCCTTTGATGAAATGAACGATAAGGTGTTAGAGAATATTGCCGGCATGCGTGTCATAAGAGCCTATGAAAAAGGCGATGATGAGGTCAAAGATTTCATCAAGACTGCTCAAAATTTATACAATAAAAACATGTCGCTGGTTCGCATAAGCGGTTTATTTTGGCCTACTGCACGCATTATTTCCGGTGTCAGCCATACGGCTGCATTAGCATACGGCGCAGTACTTATAAATCTGCAAGAGATCAGTATTGGCGGCCTGGTGTCGTTCCTGTTCTATTTAGATATGCTGATTTGGCCGATGATGGCAATTGGTGACTTTATCAATGTGTCTCAACAAGGATCAGCCTCTATGGAACGAATTCAGGAAATATTGGCCTATGAGGAGAATGTGAAGTTTGACCCTCAGTCAAAATCATACTCCGGCAACGGCAGCATTGAATTTAAAAATCTCAGCTTTACATATCCCGGAGCGCAAATACCTTCGCTCTGCAATATAACCCTGAAATTACAACCGGGGGAGACTCTGGGAGTAGTGGGAAAGGTAGGCAGCGGCAAAACAACATTAATGAAGCAACTTCTGCGCTTTTATCCCCAGACAGAAGGTAAGATAATGCTGGGAGAGAAACCTCTTGAGTCTTATTCGCGCTCCAGTCTGAGAAGTGCTATAGGCTATGTCCCTCAGCAGCCTTTTCTTTTCTCGAGGACGATCCGTTCCAATATTGAGCTGGGCGCTCCGGCGGGTGCAGAGTTATCAGAGGAGATAGAAGCGGTTCCCGGAATTAAATACCGGCCGGTGATAGATCCTGACAATAAATTGGGCCTGGCAGAGCTTCAGGAAACAACAGGTGAAGACACAGAACCTAATGCAGATAAATCATCAATCTCCATAGAGGAGGCCATTGAACTGGCTGATTTTCGCAAGGATCTGGAGCAATTGCCGGAGGGGCTGGATACCTTGGCCGGAGAAAAGGGAATAGCACTTTCAGGCGGGCAGAAGCAGAGAATTACTATCGCCAGAGCACTGATGAAAAACCCGGAGATTCTCATTCTTGACGATTGCCTGTCGGCGGTTGACGCTAACACGGAAGAAACAATATTGAATACTTTGAAGGCGAAAAGGGCAGGACGGACGACACTGATCAGCTCACACAGGATATCCGCCATAATGCACGCCGACCTGATCCTCGTTCTGGATGAAGGTCAGGTTGTTGAGTCGGGAACTCATCAAGAGCTGTTAGCCGCAGATGGCTGGTATAAGAGACAATACGAACGTCAAAAATTACAGCGGGAAAAGCAGGAACACAAGTAGTTTCTACATCTTAGAGACTTATTGGCCACATAAGGAAACAACCTGAAGAATCAGGCAGACATAAGCGATTGAGAGGATTTGGATCGACCTCCGGGGGACAGACATTGAAGCAGGCAGAACAAGAAAAACCGAATAACAAAAGGCAAGGGCGTCTCCTCAAGTATTCCTTGCAATCAAAAGGCACTCTGGGACAAGGGCTTCTGG
>DCDV01000012.1:73219-76357 GCA_002316595.1 Mageeibacillus sp. UBA1046 | reverse complement strand
ACTCTGGGACAAGGGCTTCTGGTGTCTGTGCTTTCGGTCGCTTCGGGTCTTCTGGCTCCCTATCTTGTTAAATATCTTCTGGATAATGAGCTTAAAGAAGGCGTATCGCTGAGTATCAATTTCTTTGTACTAATACTGGCAGCATATCTCGGGGCAACGCTCTTATCAGCCATTATGAGGTATTTAAGCTACTTGCTTATGCAGAAAGCGGCTAATGAGATTTCTATGCAGATGCAGCTTGATGTCTTCTCCCATGTTCAGAAACTGCCGATTGAGTTCTTTGATCAGCTTCCGGCCGGCCAGGTAGTATCACGAATAACTAACGATACTAAAGCAGTCAAATTGTTGTATCAGGTAGTTTTATCACAGTTCATGATGGCAGGCATTTATGCACTGGGTATCTATATAAGTTTAACCTTTATTGATCCGATGTTGTTATTGATCGCACTAATTCCAGTACCGCTGCTTTTCTTTTTATTTCGTGATTTCCGAAGTAAATCTGCGCTCTACAATCGCATCATGCGCAGGAAATTAAGCGAGCTGAACGGCAATCTGAATGAGAATATTCAGGGCATGGAAGTAATATCCAGTTTAGGTAAAGAAAGTCAGATTTATCTCGAATTCGCAGTCATAAATGATCAGAGCTATGAACAGGGCCGAAATATGACTAAGCTATTCAGCTACAGCGCTTACAATGCCACTTCAGTTTTGCAATATTTGATGCTGGCAGCTGTATTGCTCTACTTTGGCTATGGTCACCTGTCAGGCGCTTACTGGGTTCCCATCGGCACTTTCTATGTGTTCATAGACTATATGCTCAATTTATTTTCCCAGATTAATAATGCCATGACCAGAGTAGGTGATCTGGAACGGTCTCGCAGTGCAGCAGATCATATTTTCGAAATATTGGATCTTGAGACTGTAACCAATGGCTGTGAATCGGCACCTGAAGCTAGCGGCAGGATCGCCTTTGAGAACGTTACTTTTGCTTATAAGGATGAGGATGTCCTAAAGGACATAAGTTTTGAAGTCAAGCCTGACCAGACAGTAGCCTTTGTCGGACAGACCGGATCAGGTAAAAGCACGATCTTAAATTTACTCTTCGGCTTCTATCAGCCGCAAAAAGGCAGGATTCTTTTTGAAGATGAGCCTTTGGATAATCTTGACTTTAAGAGTTTTAGAAGACAGATGGCTATCGTACTGCAAGATCCTTTCCTCTTCACCGGGACTATTTTATCCAACATAACCCTTAACAGGGAGGAGATCAGCCGAGCTGATGCCGAAACGGCTTTGCGCGAAGTGGGGGGTGATATGCTGCTCGATCGCCTGGAGCTGGGACTGGATACTAAAGTCATAGAAAAAGGGCAGGGCTTTTCTGCCGGCGAACGGCAACTCATATCGTTTGCCCGTGCTCTTGCTCATAACCCGCGAATTCTGGTGTTGGATGAGGCGACATCCAGTATTGACTCGGAGACTGAAACTGCCATACAAAAGGCTCTGCACAGACTGGAGCAAGGACGCACGACGCTGATCATTGCTCACCGGCTTTCGACAATCAAGCATGCCGATCAGATAATTGTGCTGGATCACGGCAGAATTGCCGAGCAGGGTGTTCACGCTAATCTGATTGCTCAGAACGGAATTTACAAGTCTATGTACGAGGCTCAATCTCAGGAGAATCTAAGCTGACTTTTCTTTGGCAGCAGTTCTCGGGTATACTGATGCGAGCTTTTCAAAGCGTGATAAGAATTAATCATGAAGAGGAAAATAATTTGAAAACAGGTATGAACAATGTAGCTGCAGAAAGACCGGAAAAAGAAAAGAAACCATATCTGCACTTATTCTTGCTCAGTATCACAGCAGTAGTCTGGGGAGCCTCCTTTGTTTCCCAGAGTGTAGGAATGGACCATGTAGGACCCTTTACATACAACGGCGTCCGCATGTTGATGGGCGGCACGGTTCTGCTTCCCGTTATTCCACTGCTGAGGAAATTCGGCATAACTAAAAGAGTAGACATGGATGATGTTCTTGCCGTAAAAGGAGTGGATTCAGTAGAGGACTTGCCTTGGTATGATCGCAAGCCCCAATTTTTTGGCGGACTCTTTGCCGGAATAGTACTCTTTTTCGCCAGTAGTTTCCAACAATACGCGATTCAATTTACCACTACGGGCAAAGCCGGTTTCATTACTTCTCTCTATGTAGTTCTTGTACCTGTTTTTGGAATATTTCTGGGTCATAAGATAAAGAAATCTGACTGGGCAGGTGTTTCACTGGCGCTGGTGGGGCTGTATCTGCTGAGCATTAAGGGAGGTTTTTACATCTCACACGGTGATTTCTTCCTGATCCTCTGCGCAATTTTTTATGCCATTCATATAATTGTCCTGGATCATTATTCTCCCATGGTTGACGGTGTAGTCCTCTCCTCTACTCAGTTCTTTATTGTCGGGCTGATTTCATTAGTACCGATGTTCGCAATGGAAAACCCTGCCTGGGGGGCATTGATCGCTGCGGGACCGCCTCTTTTATACTCCGGTATTTTGTCATCCGGCGTAGGCTTCACTTTGCAAACAATCGGCCTGCAGAAAGTCCCGCCCACTCAGGCATCTCTGATAACTTCTCAGGAATCGACTCTCTCAGTTGTGTTCGGCTGGCTTCTCCTTGGAGAAACCATGACCGGCAGGGAGCTTATCGGCTGTGCTATGATGTTGACAGGTGTTCTGATCTCACAATTAGCCCCTGAAAAGAAGTCAAAATCTCAATCGTTAACCTGACTGTGAACCGGACTGCATAAAGAGTCTGATCAGAGCCGTTTATCCGGATTATGTGCGGAAATTTCAACTGAATATTTCAAAACATTTCGGTGAAAGATAGCGAATGAAAATCATACCGGCTGCCAATGCCAATAAGCAAAAGAAACCTCATCTGCATCTCTTCCTGCTCGCTGTTACAGCAATTATCTGGGGAGCTTCCTATGTTTCTCAGAAAATCGGCATGGAACATGTTGAGCCCTTTACCTTTAATGGGGTGCGCATGTTGGTTGCCGGAATAGTTGTGCTGTCGGCGACTCCTTTGATGCGCAAATTAGGTGTCTCAAGAAAAGTCAGTATGAAGGAGATTCTGGCTGATAAACAGGTAGAG
>DCDV01000012.1:68421-73087 GCA_002316595.1 Mageeibacillus sp. UBA1046 | reverse complement strand
GAGGATCTGCCCTGGTATGATAGAAAGCCGCAGCTGTATGGCAGCATTTTTTGCGGTTTAGCGCTTTTTGCTGCCAGCAGTTTCCAGATTTATGGTCTGCAATTATCCAGCATAGGAAAAGCGGGCTTTATTATATCCATGTATGTGGTGCTGGTGCCGATACTCGGTCTTTTCCTGGGTCATAAGATCAGATCTGTTGACTGGCTGGCTGTTGTTCTGGCGGTAATTGGTTTGTATCTGCTGAGCATTAAAGGCGAATTCGCAATTTCTGTCGGTGATATTTATCTAATTCTCGGCGCTCTGTCCTTTGCGATTCATATCTTGATTCAAAGACACTACGCTAATATGGTCGATGGTGTCGCACTCTCGTCAGTCCAATTCTTGATAGTGGGGACGATTTCGCTCATACCCATGTTCGTTCTGGAGAATCCGAGCTGGCAAGGTATTTTGCAAGCAGCTGTGCCGATACTATATTCGGGTGCAATGTCTTCCGGACTTGGCTTTACTTTACAAATAATAGCTCTGCAAAAAGTGCCGTCCAATCAGGCTGCGTTAATAACTGCTCAGGAATCAACACTTGCTGCGTTTTTCGGCTGGCTGATACTTGGTGAAACCATGACCGGTCGAGAGATCCTCGGCGGTGTCTTTATGCTGACCGGTGTGCTTATCTCACAATTAGCGCCTGAAAAGAAGCAAAAATCAAACGCCGGAATTAATGTTTAGTTGCTAAAGAGAAATCAGAACAAGACCTGTTTGTCAGTTACTATTGGTAATTTCAATAATAATGTAATGAAAGCATAGCGAACAAAAATGCTATGAAAGTATAGAGAATGAATTATAAACCGGCGGCCGGTCCCCAAAAACCCAAAAAACCTTATCTGCACCTCTTCATGTTAACTGTCACTGCTTTGATCTGGGGAGCTTCATATGTTTCTCAGAAGGTAGGCGTAGAGCATGTCGGTACTTTTACCTTCAATGGGGTGCGCATGCTGGTCGGCGGAATAGTCTTGCTGCCCTTCATCCCTTTGCTCAGGAAGCTTGGCGTCTCAAATAAAGTAGACATACAGGAAATTCTGGCCGCTAAGAAGGTGGAATCTGTAGAGGATCTGCCCTGGTATGATAGGAAACCGCAGCTTTATGGCAGTATTTTTGCCGGCTTAGCACTTTTTGCCGCCACCAGTTTTCAAATTTACGGCATTCAACTGTCCAATGTGGGGAAAGCCGGATTTATTATCTCCATGTATGTGGTATTGGTTCCGCTAATCGGTATTTTTCTTGGTCATAAGATAAGATCTGTTGATTGGCTGGCTGTTGTTATGGCAGTTGTCGGGCTATATTTGCTGAGCATCACAGGCGGATTTCATATTTCGAAAGGCGATATATATCTTATTCTCGGTTCTCTTTCTTTTACCATTCATATGTTGATTCAAAGACACTACTCGAATCTTGTTGATTGTGTCGCACTTTCTTCAGCTCAATTTTTAATAGTCGGAGCAGTTTCGCTTATACCCATGTTCGCTCTGGAGAATCCCGCCTGGCAAGGAATACTCGCTGCCGCGATACCGATTTTATACTCTGGAGCGTTATCTTCAGGGGTCGGATTCACCTTGCAGCTAATTGCTATGCAAAGAGTGCCCCCCAATCAGGCGGCCTTGATTACTGCGCAAGAATCTACTTTCTCCGTATTTTTCGGTTGGGCCTTGCTAGGCGAAACTATGACCGGCAGAGAGCTTCTGGGCTGTGCCTTTATGCTGGCAGGTATTCTGATTTCTCAGCTAACCCCGGATAAAAAGTCAAATGCAGAATGCGAACCTTTACCCAAGAACGCTGACAGTTATCCAAAGCACTAACAGATGAACGAAGAACACCGACAGGCATATGAAGAACAGGCACTGCGAGCCGTTCTGCTTCTGCTTTAGTCTGCCGGCCGACAGGATAATCGTCTTCGTCATATTTCGTTAAGATCTGCCGGTCTCGGAGATCATCGCCTTCGTCTATGTACAAAAATTTAGTTACTCTGGATTGTGTCGAAATTTTGACATAAATATTGACATAAGAGTATAGCTGTGTCACAATTTCTGCCAGAAAGCTTTAAGCAGGTACTGAGAGACTTGTAAGATTTCTTACATTCCATGTAGTTCTACTGCGGCTACTCGTTGTAGACTGCCCGAGGACATGTGATTTTACAGTCTCAGCGGCAGCTTTTTTTATGAGGAGGTAAGCCGATGAGTTCAGAAAAAAGTACAGTTAAATTAGGAGAAGAACCGATCTATAGTCTGAAGGGACTGTCGATCGGGAAATCGTTGTTATTGGGGCTTCAGAATGCTTTTGCCATGTTTGGGGCTACAGTTCTGGTCCCATTGATAACGGGATTGGATGTCTCAACGACATTGTTAATGGCCGGGTTAGGCACTCTTTTATTCCACCTGTTGACGAAAGGGAAGGTACCCGCCTTTCTAGGATCTTCCTTCGCTTTTATTGCCGGATATAATGTTGTAACCATGGGAGGACCTGATTCTCCGACCTTCATTGCAGAGAATCTGCCTAAGGCCGGCGGAGGAGTATTCTTCGCCGGATTGGTTTATGTTGTGGTTGCAGCGCTGTTCAAGTTCTTCGGGGTTGAAAGGGTGATGAAGTTTTTCCCGCCCGTAGTAACCGGACCGATTATCATAGCGATTGGCTTAATTTTGGCTCCGACAGCCATACAAAGCGCTTCAACTGACTGGCTGGTTGCTATCATTGCCGTTATCACTGTAGTTGTCTGCAACATTTGGGGCAAGGGGATGATCAAGATAATTCCTATCATGCTGGGAATCGGGGTGGCCTATGTTTTTGCTCTGGCAACGAACAGAGTAGATTTTACTTTTGTAGAATCCGCCCGTGCTTTTGCAATACCGCTGAAGAGTGAGAATTTCATGGTCTTTGACATATCCGCGATTATCACAATCATACCCATTTCTTTAGCGACAATTATGGAACATATTGGAGATATTTCCGCAATCAGCGCGACAACAGGCAGGAACTACATAGCTGACCCGGGACTGCATCGAACCCTTCTGGGAGACGGATTGGCCACCAGTATGGCGGCAGCTTTTGGCGGACCGGCGAATACTACTTATGGGGAGAATACAGGAGTTCTCGTATTAACCAGAGTATATGCTCCGCAGGTTATGCGGATTGCGGCAGTCATGGCCATTATTGCCAGCTTCTTCCCGGTCGTCAGCGGAGTTATCGAGAGCATACCGGCAGCGGTAATCGGTGGTGTTTCTATGATCCTGTACGGCATGATCTCTGCCATAGGTGTCCGTAATATGGTTGAGAATCAGGTTGACCTGACCAAAAGCAGGAATTTGATCGTCGCAGCCGCGATTCTGGTTAGCGCGCTGGGTTTTGAAGTTACAGGCGGTCTGCAGTTTAATATTGGAGCCAGTCAGATTCATCTGTCCGGTCTGGCTATCGCTGCCATCATAGGCATAGTGCTTAATGCGATCCTGCCGGGTAAAGATTACACTTTTACTGTCGATGAACCAAAGGATACCGGAGTCGACTTCTCAGGAGTGACAGATGCGTAATAAGTAAGACACTGCAGTCGAAAATGAGACGGAGTCAGCTGTTACCAAAAACTGACTCCGTTTATTTTCACATCAAGATCCGCAATAAGAATATTATTTGTACTCGACTGAATTTAAAGCCCTGTCGTCAACGACTACTATCCAGGTCAGTCCCGGATTTATAACCAGCTCTTCTCCATTCAAATAATAAATAATCGGATCTGTATGGGATGATTTTTCCCAGGTGATGTCATATTTTCTGCCTCCGGTAAGGTAGGTGGCTGCGACATTTTCATCTATCCAGTCTATCTTATTATGAACATTATTGGGCATCAGGCTGTGTGGACGGTGTAAGATTATAATATTTGCGACTTCGAGATTCTCCCTAGTCTGCTCATCTACCAGCACACTGCTGTCATTGTATTTATTGTAGACATTTTTTTCTTCATCATATTTAAAGGATTCCCGCAGGCTGGCGAACCTGTAATTGATCTCGGTGACTTGCTCTCCGTCATCGGGCAGAACGAAGTTATTATGAACATACAGGCCTGCAACCGGCTCTTCGGGCGCAATCTTACTGTATGTCTTCTCAGCCCGGGCATAAGCATTTTCCATCTTTGTGTAAAGATTATGCGGAGCTTTGCGGTGATCTGTACGGTAATACATTGAATAATGCTCCTCAAGAGCATCCAAGCTGCGAATATCATTGGCGACAGGGCTGGCAGCTACCACGCTATAGTTGCCGGCATGCGAATAAAAAGCCTGATGCTGAGCAACCAGATCCAGATAAGCGGGTCTGGCGCTTCTGACCGGGCCTATGATTCCTTCTTCAGCGTCCGTCAACAGCAGTAATCTGGTCGTGCGCCCCTCAGTCATTATCTGATAAATGAGTTTGGCTTTGTCTAAGCCGGATTGTGGTCTGGCAGCCGCTACATTGTTGATCATGAAAGCGAAGGGATAACGGTCCGGGAAGAGAAGCACGGCTTCTTCAGGCGGCCCTGCCGTCTCAGCAGCAGTAGTTTCTGTTGCCTGTGCAGTAGTCTCCACAGTTGACGTCATTGTTGTCTGCTCAGTCGTTGTCGCTTCAGTGGCTTCCGGTTCATCCGAACTGCCGC
>DCDV01000012.1:55684-68150 GCA_002316595.1 Mageeibacillus sp. UBA1046 | reverse complement strand
TCAGCACCCGTGTGTGTTATCCTGACATTATGAAATCGGTCTTAGTAGCTATGAGCGGCGGAGTTGACTCCAGTGTAGCTGCTGCTCTCTTGTCTGAGCAGGGTTATGCCTGCCATGGCGTCATGCTTATCATGCATGGCAATGAAGCAATTGAAGATGCGGCAGCTGTTTGCGGGCAGCTGAACATACCTTTCTATACCATAGATGCGAAAGAACAATTTCGCACCTGTGTGGTTTCCGATTTTATTGATTCTTATAAAGAAGGGGAGACGCCCAATCCTTGTGTTCGCTGTAATAATGAAGTAAAGCTCAGCATGCTTCTGACTGAAGCGGACAAACGAGGGCTTGATTATATTGCTACGGGTCATTATGCACGTGTCACATATGCTTCCTGCGATAATAGGCGTAATCTGCTCTACAAAGGCAAAGACACGCAAAAAGACCAAAGCTATATGCTCTATCGCCTCAGCCAGAAACAACTGGGAAGGCTGCTCTTGCCTTTGGGAGATTACGACAAAAATGAAGTGCGCCGCATTGCCGACCGTCTTGGCTTAACATCAGCCGGCAGGGAAGACAGTCAGGATCTCTGTTTTGTCCCTGATGGAGATTACGTCTCTTTTATTGAGCGAGAGATCGGTAAACAAGAACCCGGCGCCATAGTGAACAAAAAAGGTGAAATTCTGGGTACTCACAATGGCTTGATAAATTACACGGTAGGACAAAGAAAAGGCCTGGGAATTGCAATGGGCGAGCCTTATTATGTTATCCGTAAAGATAAGGAGCTAAATGAAGTAGTACTGGGCAAGGAATCTGATTTGTATACTGATTCAGTCAGGGTAAGAGATATTAATCTGATTGCAGCTGAGGAAATAGCTCCAGGTCTGGAAGTTGAGATACAGACTCGTTACCGGGCAACTGCTGTCAAGGCCAGACTGCGGCAGCTGTCAGACGCAATAATAGTGGCAGCCTTCGACAAAAGGGAAAAAGCGCCGGCACCCGGACAATCCGCCGTCTTCTATCAGGGTGATTTGCTTGTAGGCGGTGGCATAGTTGAAGATAGTATGGACAAGGATATCTAGTTGGTGGAAATAGCTGCTTAATGGCAGACGAAAACAACATAAGTTCGATGCTCAGGTCGCCCGGTCACGCCCGGTCATGCCCGGGTAAAACTTATATATCTTATGAAACGAGAGGATAAATAGCATGAAAATCGCCTTTTTGGGAGCAACTGAAGATGTTACCGGTTCAAATTTCCTGGTGACAACCGATAATGGGGAGAGCTTTCTCATTGATTGCGGTATGTTTCAAGGCAGCGATAGTGAAGAAGCCAAAAACCGCTTGCCGTTTCCCTATGACATATCTAAGCTCGATTTCGTAATTCTTTCTCATGCCCATATTGATCATTCAGGCAGGATTCCCAAGCTGGTCAGAGAGGGTTTCGACAAACCTATCTACAGCACAAGAGCGACAATGGATCTGGTGGATATAATGCTGCAGGACTCAGCCCAAATCCAATACTACGATACTCAATGGGAGAACAAAAAGAGGGAACGAGCTGGTGAGGAACTGATCGAGCCTCTGTATGACTCTGATGATGTCGTGCGGGCGACGCAGCTTTTTGATCCTCATTTTTATGACGAAATGATCGAGGTTACTCCAAATATTAAAGTTAGACTGCAGGATGCAGGACATATTCTGGGTGCAGCAATAATTGAACTCTGGGTCACTGAAGGCGATGTCACTACTAAAGTAGTCTTTAGCGGTGACATAGGCATGCCGGATCATCCCTTGATACGCAATCCTGTGAAGATTGAGAGCGCCGACGTAGTTGTAATGGAATCAACATACGGCAATACGGTCCATGAAAATTACAAAAATTCTCTGGATAACCTGATGAAGGTAATAAATGAAACTACTGATGACGGCGGTACAGTGATAATCCCCAGTTTCGCTATCGGCCGGACACAGGAATTACTTTACGAAATGAACAAATACTATGAGTATGGCGGTTCCAGACATGCCAAGCCTGTTCCGATTTATGTAGATAGTCCGATGGCAACCAAAGCCACCGGTGTCTTCATGAAGCATACAGATTTGCTGGATGATGAAGCACAGAGCCTGATCAGACGCGGAGACAATATTTTTGCTTTTCCAAATCTTGTATATACGCGCACGGTAGAAGAATCGAAGGCGCTTAACCTTAACAAGGCGCCCAAAGTCATAATTTCAGCGAGCGGCATGGCTACCGGAGGAAGAGTCCGGCACCATCTTAAACACAACATCTGGAATCCGAAATCTGCTGTTGTGTTTGTCGGCTATCAGGCTGCGGGAACTTTGGGGCGGATTATCCTGGACGGGGAAGTAGATAAAGTTAAGATTTCGGGCTCGTGGGTGGATATCAAATCGTCTGTCTGGAGTATGCCCGGATTCTCGGCACATGCTGACGCACCAACCTTGATAGATTGGCTATCCGGCTTTAAGGTTGAACCGAAGAAAGTTATTTTGGTCCACGGTGAGCCGGATGAGATGCTTCCGCTGCGTGACAGGATAGAGCAGGATCTGAATATTAAAGTGATGACTCCTGCAGACGGAGACGAATATGAATTGCGTGGTGAAGTTACGCACCTGAATCCTTCAGTCAGTGCAGATTCTCCTGATCTGGAAGAAGTGGAGATATTGGTGGAAGATGTTGCCCGCATGGTAGGGGCGTGGGAAGATCGGCATCATGACCTGACTGAATTGTCTGATAATCAGCTTAAGGCAATGAAATCTACTCTTAACAGGCTCAAGAAAAACATGCTGGATCTCAATATGATCACGGGCAAATAATTCCTGACCTCAAAAATTATGATCAGTATCATAGCTCACAAGATTACCCTCTCCGGCGCACAGAGTTAAATCTTGGTATACTGTAAAAACCAATATCCTGAAGACAACTGTGAGGCAAACACTTGGATCAGATGTCTTTTTCGGTGTAAATGCCTCTGTTATTAAAAGAGGAGTGGTTTTATGTCTTTACTTTCAGCCTATGTTATGCCCCACCCGCCTTTAGCAATACCGGATATAGGGCGCGGGTCCGAAGCGAAAATTCCTCAAACAATGGAGTCCTATTTAAGGATAGGCGAAGAGATAGCGCTGCTTGCCCCGGATACAATTGTAATAGTATCGCCACACGCCATAACCAATGTGCAGACCTTTTTAATCGCCGGCGGCGAGACTGAAGAAATGTCTTTAGAGACTTTCGGGGCTCCTCATTCAGCTATCGAGCCATTGCCGATTCTGACCATAGATCATGATCAGGAACTTGCCCGCCAGATTAAAGACAAGACTGCCGCCATACATGTGCCGGTTGTAATCAGTGAAGGCAAAAGGAGAGTTGCCGGAGAAAGAGTTGATCATGGCAGCTTTGTGCCTCTTTATTTTGTTGCACAGGCCGAGATGGAATTGGCAGGCAGGACTTTCACGAGGGAATTGCACCTGAATACCAAAGTAGTACGGCTATCTTTCAGCGGTTTATCTAAGCAGACGCATTTTGAATATGGCATGGCTATTAGTGATGCTATCCAGGCCTCCGGTAAGAGAATAGTCTTCATTGCCAGCGGTGATCTCTCGCACCGGCTTAAGAAAAATGGTCCATATGGGCTGGCACCTCGCAGCTCAGCTTTTGACAAGGATGTTATATCCTCTTTAGCTGCCGGGGATTTCTTAAGGCTCCTGACTTTTGAGGATGATCTCCTGGAAGAGGTTGCCGAATGTGGTCTGAGATCTTTGAATATTTTAGGCGGAGTTCTTGAAGGCGCTGATTTTGAGCCTGAACTGCTCAGTTACGAAAATACTTTCGGAGTCGGTTATGCTCAGGCTGCTTTCCGCAATGTCATCCGGCCATCACCAAGTCGGGGAGAGAGAAATAAAGCTGCCATAAGTAAATCAGCAAAGCAGATACCATGGCTTTCAGATCAGGATCCTTATGCGGCTCTGGCCCACTTCGCTGTTGAAACCTATATCAGCAGCGGCAGAAAACCTGTTTTATCAGCTGAGGAACTGTCGGCTCTGCCGCAAGAGATGACCTCAGAAAAAGCGGGTACTTTTGTCTCTTTGCATAGACAAGGAAAACTAAGAGGCTGCATAGGTACCATTCAGCCTCGCGCTGAAAACATCGCTGAAGAGATTATCCTGAATGCTATCGCAGCCAGCACTGCAGATCTTCGCTTTGAGCCTGTCAAAGAGGACGAGCTGGACAGTTTAGAATACGGCGTTGATGTACTGACTCAGCCTGAGAGCATTGACAGTATCGACGAGCTGGATGTCAAGCGCTATGGAGTGATAGTCAGCCGCGGCAGGAGAAGAGGATTGCTTCTTCCCGATCTTGACGGAGTTGATACAGCCCAAGATCAAGTGGCCATAGCAAGGCAAAAGGCAGGTATCGGCCCGGATGAGCCGGTTACCCTGGAACGCTTCAAGGTGATACGCCATAAATAATGTAAATGAAAATCAAAAGGACGAGCCAAGGGAATTGACCTGTCCGCTCTGCCATCATACTTGCCGTCTGCTCCCTGGAGAAGTAGGTGTCTGCCATGCCAGGGCCAATATTGACGGTAAGATTATTAATAAATTTGCCGGCAGGCTTTCAAGCCTAGCGCTTGATCCGATAGAGAAAAAGCCCCTTTCACGCTTTCACCCCGGCAAGAAGATCCTGTCTGCCGGGGGATTCGGCTGCAACATGGCTTGCCCCTTCTGTCAGAATGCATCCATATCGCAAATTGCAGCGGAGAAGATCATATTCGATTCCTATCAGTACAGTTCCGCTGAACTGATCAAAATTGCGGAGCAAGCTCGCAGCGAAGGCAATATTGGCATTGCCTTCACATATAATGAACCCTTGATAAATTTCGAGTACATCCTCGAAACCTTTGAGCTGGCCAGACTGAGAGGATTGGAAACTATACTGATTACTAACGGGAGCTTCAGACCGGGGATTGTCAGGAGAATTGCGGAAGTGACTACTGCCTGGAATATTGATTTGAAGTGCTTCAATAAGGAAGGTTATGAGAGCTTGTGCGGTGACTTTGATCTGGTCAAATCCACGATTGAGATTGCAGCCCGGACAGCTCATCTGGAGGTTACAACACTGGTAATTCCTGATTTCTCTGATGATGAGCAGGAGATGAAAGAGCTCACCGGCTGGCTGGCCGGGATCGACCCTGAGATACCCTATCATCTGTCACGTTATTTTCCCCGCTACAAGATGGCTGTTCCTCCGCCCACACCGCCGGAAACTATGAGCAGACTTAAGAAGATCGCTGAACAAAATCTGAGCACAGTAATCCTCGGCAATATTTAGTCAGTCTGTACTGTCAGAAGTAAATATCGGGCGCTAGATCCCGCAGGGTCCATTGCTTACTGTTCTCATTATTAAGCGCCTTCAGCATCTTTTCTGTATATAATAGAGATTGATACATTTTCAGACCTGAAGGCAAATTCTGATTAGCCGGAATTCGCAAGGTTTGTTACGCTACGATTAGAATAAATATTTGTCAGGACTACGTAATCTTTAGGAGGAGATATGGAATTACTGATAGTGACCGGCAAAAGCGGTGCCGGCAAGTCTTTGTCCTTGGATGTTTTGGAGGATATGAACTATTATTGCATTGACAACCTTCCTCCGCAGATTTTACTTAACTTTACCGACTTCATGAGTGAGCAGGACTCAATGCAAAGAAAGATAGCTTTCGGTATCGATTCCAGAAGTCAGAATATGTTTACCGACCTGGAGCGGGTTCTCTCCGATCTGGACGAAAGAGGTATTAAATATAAAATTCTGTATCTGGACTGCAACACAGAAGTTTTGCGCAAGCGGTATAAAGAGTCCAGACGCATACACCCCTTAATGGCAACCGAGAATCTGAGCTATGAAGCGGCAATCGAAAAGGAAGGGATCTATCTTGCGCCCATCAGAGCGCGCGCTTCCTATATCATCGATACTTCCTATCTCACACCTGCCCAGTTGCGGGATAAACTGCTTAAGACCCTGTCACTGGATTCACGTGAATCCATGGTAATCAATATCTATTCTTTTGGCTTTAAACACGGTACTGTGAGTGACGCCGATCTGCTTTTTGATATGCGCTGTCTGCCCAATCCTCACTATATAGATGAGCTGCGGCCATTGACAGGAGATGACCCTGAAGTAAGTGATTATGTTATGAGCTTTCCTGAGGCGACAGGTATGCTCACAAGGATTCTCGATTTCCTGACGTTCGCCATCCCTCTTTATATCGCAGAGGGCAAATCTCAGCTGGTCATCGGTATTGGCTGCACTGGAGGCCGGCATCGTTCAGTAACATTCGCCAATTACATTGCCGACGATCTGCGCAGCAAGGGCTATCAGGTAGCAGTCACTCATAGAGATATGGATAAGCCGACTCAATGATTAACGAGATATAAATAAGCCGACTCAATAATTAATGAGATATAGACAAACCAGCCCAATGAGTAGTTCGGCAACTGCATTTATTAGTTTGACATCTGTAATTTCTAAACCCGGGAGGCAATATGGAACGCGACCATGTACACGGATTTACTATGCGCAGCACCAATATTATCCGCGAAGCTGCTGTCGAAGCCAAAGAATATCTGCACGAGAAAAGTGGTTTAAGACTGCTGCTCCTGCAGTCTGACAGCACTAACAAGTCGTTTACCATTGGTTTTTGCACACCGCCGCCGGATTCAACCGGTGTTCCTCATATTTTGGAGCACTCTGTCCTGGCTGGGTCGAAGAAGTATCGCACCCGCGAGCCCTTCATGGATATGCTGAAAACCTCCAGACAGACCTTCTTGAATGCGATTACTTTCGAGGATATGACAATCTATCCTTTAAGCTCTCAGGATGATCAGGATTTCCTCAATCTGATTTCCGTTTATTTGGATGCGGTCTTTTTCCCGCGCATTTACGAAACCAAAGAGATATTCCTGCAGGAAGGCTGGCATCTGGCCCTGGAAGATAAGGATTCTCCCCTGACTTATAATGGCGTTGTATATAATGAGATGCGTGGAGCTTACAGCGATCCCTGCCGACAGATATTTTTCGATATTGCCAGGGCGCTCCACCCAGGGTCTTCATACAGCCATGAGTCAGGCGGTTATCCTTATGACATACCGCAGCTGCGCTATGAGGATTTTCTGGATTTCCACAGACGCTGCTATCACCCTTCGAATGCTCTGATAGTTTTGCACGGCGCAATAGATTCGGACCGGTTGTTTCCTTTTCTCGATCAGGTGTTGTCACAATTTACGCCTTCGTCTGAGAAAATTAAAATCGTGCCGGGCTTTGCCCCTGGCGCCGGACGCAAGTTTTTGGAATTTGAGTTTAACGGCGAGGAGGGAGCAGAGACGGATAAGCACAGCTGGCTCTCCAAAGTCTGGTCTCTGGGTGCGATCGAGTCTGTCGGGGAACGCTTTCTGGCGCAATTAGTTTATGGTGTGTTAGTCGAGTCGGAGTCGGCGCCGCTGAAGCTGGCCTTGCGCGCTGCAGGACTGGGCGAGGATATTATGTCCTATAGCGCGGATACTTATTACACCGATTTCGGAGTGCTTGCCCGCAATGTCGACCCGCAGCGGGCAGAGGAGTTTAGCGAAATTATCAGCCGCGAACTTAAGCGGGGAGTCGAGCAGGGATTTAATTCCGACCTGCTGCTTGCTGAGCTGAACAGCAGAGAGCTTAACCTGCGCAGGTCAGGAGGGGCCAATCGCGGAATAATTTACTCTATCCGTGCCTTGTCTCGCTTCCGCTATAATCAGCCATTACTTACGGATCTGGCCTTTGACGAGCCACTGAAGCAGCTTAGAGAGGATCTGGACAAGGGGCTGTTCGAGGATTATGTGCGGCAGAATATCCTGGAGAATTCTGCTTGTATCGCCGGCATACATCGACCGGTTGCAGGGCTGTATCAGAAATTGGACAGAGACGTGGCTTTAGAGCTGGAGAAGAAAAAGGATGATCTCGCTGCAGAAGATATTTCTAAATTAATTGCAGACACGAAGGCGCTTACTGTCTGGCAGGATAGACCGGACACGCCGGAGGAGAAGGAGACATTACCATACCTGTCGCTGGGGGATATTGATGAAGCTGTTGCTGAGATTGAGCAGGAAGTGGCAGTATCAGATGAGATTGAGTATCTGCTGCACCCGCAGTCAACAGGAGGCATAGGTGCCTTTTCGCTCAGCTTTGATCTGGAGGCGATTGACAAAGAAGATTATGTCTACGTAGGTTATTTGACTAGGCTCTTAGGCGATCTTAGCACTGGCAAGAGAGATTATATTGAACTCAACAATGAGATAGGGAAGACCTGTGACGGGTTTACCTTTGCAGCCGGCACTTCAACGAAATTCCTTGATCCCTCGATCTATAAACCCAGACTTATTGTGCGCTCTCACTCCTTGAATGCCAAGATAGAGCCTATGTTTGAACTCTTGCATGAGATTATGCTGGAGACACAATTCACGGACAGGACGAGACTTAAGGAACTGCTGCTGACCGCCAAGTCGGACTATGAGGACTATATCGACAACAGGTCACATCAGGTTGCCATAAGGCATGCAACCGCCAGAATTAATCCCGCCTGCGCTATGACCGAGATGTTTAACGGCTTGAATTATTATTGGCATCTGTGTTCTCTGCTGGCTGATTTTGACAGTAATGTTGATGACCTGATCCGGGGACTGAACAGAGTCAGAGACCGGATATTTTGCAAAGGCAATATGACAGTCTCGCTGACTGCAGAAGAGGAGCAGCTGACCGGACTGTTACATACGGCTAAGTCTTATCTGCAGGTCTTGCCGGCCGAACCCATCCTCAGACAGGAATTTGATTTTACACCGGAGCCTTTGCATGAAGGCCTTTATATGTCATCAAATGTAAATTATGTCACCCTATGCTCAGACTATCTTCAGCAAGGAGTCGAATATTCCGGATCGATGGCAGTTTTGGAGAATCTCTTAACTTCAGATTATCTGTATTCTCTAATCAGAGCCAAGGGCGGTGCATATGGTCAGGGAATATCCTTAAGCACCGGCGGAATTATGTCCCTTTCTTCCTACCGGGATCCGAATCTGAAAGAGACAGTTGATGTATATAATGGACTTGCGGCCTGGCTGAGAGCGGCCGATTTTACACCAGTGGAGCTGGAGAGGATTATTATCGGCTCTTTGAACAAATTTGATCCGGTGATCAGTCCTTATGAAGTAGATCTGATCATGCTGGAGCGCAGATATTCCGGTTTAGACGAGAAGAGATTGGGCAGACTTAAGAGCGAAGCGATGTCTACAAAGCTGTCTAATTTACATGAGGCTGCTGACTGGCTGGAACAGACAATAGCCCAAGGCTCAATCTGCGTAGTAGGTGATGAAGCGAATTTGCGGGCATCCGGACTGAACTTTGATCAGCTGACTCGTTTGAAGAGGCTGTAGTTAAAAACTTTGGCGGTTTTGCAATGCCTGACCGAGCTGAGGCAACTTAAGTGAATCGGGACAGCCCGCATCATAACGCATCCCGAAATATTGACATTCATGCACACACCGGATATTTGCAGGCAGGAATGAAAATGCCGGATTAATGAAGAGTCAGGGTTGAAAGCAAAGCGAAGCAGATGTTTGCTCCAATTGCTGAAAGCAAAGCAGATGTTTGCAGTAATGAAGATGCAGCGAATACTGAAATTGACATTTACCAGAGCTGGAGGCTAAAATAGGTGGCGTGCGATTGCTTATGAATTGAAGTTAGAGATGTTTTCTAATGAACAATCGCGATATGTATTTAGGATCTTAATCAAAGAACCAAAACACGGAGAGTTGGTCGAGCTGGCTGAAGGCACCGGTCTTGAAAACCGGAGAAGGCATTAGTCTTCCGTGGGTTCAAATCCCACACTCTCCACCAAACCCCCTGCGCAGTGCTGCAGGGGGTTTTTCTTGTCAATACGAATAAACTCCTTTCCCCTTGCTGCTTCCTGCCTGAGCTGCTGGCTCACCTTGCTTCTATGCCATAGCTTTCGACTGTCTTTACCATCTAATGGGTTATATTGCGGTTGTTCAAAAAAACTATTGACAAATATGCTACTATATATTATATAGTAGTAGTAAATAGATAATACCAATGATTGTGGAGAAAGGTAATGTGTGAATATTCAATATAAAAAGGGAATTTTGGAACTATGCGTACTGAGTTTGTTGAAAAGACGAGATATGTATGGCTATGAGGTGTCTGATTTTCTATCAAAACAGATTGACATCGCAGATGGTACAGTGTATCCGATTTTGAGGAAGCTTAAGGCGGACGGTTTACTCTCCACTTATCTGCAGGAAGGAAGTGGTGGTCCGCCTCGCAAGTATTATTCGTTAACAGAGTATGGGCGCGTGTCATTCGAAAAAGACCGTAAAGAATATATGTTGTTTGCGAAAGCAGTTAATACTCTTTTGGAAGGTGACCAAAATGAAAAAAAATGAATTCATGGATTTGCTCATCAAAGAGCTAAACCACAAAAAGGTTTCTGATTCTTCTGATATTGCAGATGAATATGAACAACACTTCTCTTTCAAAATGAATGACGGATTCTCTGAAGAGGAGATTGCCGCAAAGCTTGGGGATCCGGTTCAACTTGCTGCTCAATATGCCGCAGATGATGAGGGTCAACTAATACACAAGGGTAAAGGTATCAAGGCCTTCACAGTATTCGGTCTAAGTCTGACGGCTTTTGTGGTTGTGTTGCTTTTTGTCTTAATGATTGCCTGGGGGATTGCTATGGTTATGTTTTCTCTGGGATGTATGGTCTTGGCTGCTGGTCTGATAAGCGGTTATGAGCCGCTGCTTGATGTTGTACCAATGCCTTCACAAAGTGCCATAATATTCGGCATAGCTTTTATTGCCCTGGCTATTTTATCTGCCGCTGCCTGCCTCTATTTTTCAGCTTTTGTCCGACAGCTGTTGCGCGCTTATGGCAGGTTTCACCGCAATACAATGGCTGCTGCTGATGGCAAACCGGGATTGCCGTCACTGGCACTTTTCCCCCAATTACCCTCCAGGGGCAAGCGAAGTCTGCGAATTGTATCACTCGTGGCGCTGTTATTGTTTACTGTACTCATTGTTGTCGGCGCAATTATATCAATTCTTAAAGCAGATTCTCTCGAATTCTGGCATATCTGGAACTGGTTCGGGAAATAACAATCATATCGGAAGACACATAAAGCGAACACGCAGCAGCAAGACAGCTACTCTAATATGGCCGTTGTTGAGCAATAACATCGGAAGACACATAAAGCGAATACACCCGACAGCTGAAAAGTCCACCGGCGGATCATCCGGCCTGCTGATAGATGATAAAAAGAAACATATCTTACGAAGAGTCTCTTTTCCTGCCCCTGTCTTGCTGGATCACGGGGTGAATAGTAAAGTGTATGTATGAGTTTGAAGAGGTATTAATTCTATAATACCTATGCTGAACGGCCCCTTGAGCTCGTAAATCATGGATGAAATGTCATCATATCTACTTGAAGAAAATCAGGAGGAATAAGAATGGAACACAAATTACCCGAACTGCCCTATAGCAGAGATGCTCTGGAACCGATTATTTCAAAGGAAACCATCGATTATCATTACGGCAAACATCATCAAGCCTATGTAACTAACTTGAATAAGCAAATTGCCGGTACCGATTTCGAGAATATGTCCTTGGATGAAATTGTCAAAAAGTCCAGCGGCGGTATCTTTAACAATGCCGCGCAAGTCCAAAATCACACTTTCTACTGGAACTGTCTGGCTCCTAATGCCGGAGGAAAGCCAAGCGGCAAGCTGGCAGAGGCTATTGATGAAGCCTTCGGATCCTTTGATGAGTTTAAAGAGAAGTTCTCAGCTACAGCAGCCGGCACTTTTGGTTCCGGTTGGGCCTGGCTGGTTAAGGATGCTGACGGCAAGCTTGAGATTGTCAGCACCGGCAACGCAGGCACACCAGTGACTGATGGTAAAAAGCCACTCTTAACCTGTGACGTTTGGGAGCACGCTTACTATATCGATTACAGAAACGCCCGCCCTGCTTACATTGAAAAATTCTGGGATCTGGTCAATTGGGATTTTGTCGCCGGCAATTTGTAAATATCTCCTTAACTGAGGCAAGGCTGATCTTTCATATTTAGAACAGGATATATCAGGATTGTTACTGAAGACGCTTACTGGCCGATACAGAATTACAGTCCTAAGTTAAAGCCAATCCAGCTTTATTACGGGGTATCAGTGACCCGGTTATGAACAGTAAACTTACGTCCTCAGTGAAATCGAATCCGACTATATTAACGTGGGCATCTCATAACGAGATGCCCACGTTGTGTTTGCAGATACTATTAATTTACTCAAAACCGGGATTACTATTCATCAAATTCCGGAGGCTCAGGCGGCGGAGCATCAGACGGCGGCAGTTGCTGGGTA
>DCDV01000012.1:54975-55585 GCA_002316595.1 Mageeibacillus sp. UBA1046 | reverse complement strand
CGGCGGCAGTTGCTGGGTACTAGAAATAAGTATATTTACCCGGATAAAGCAAGCTGAAGGCAGGTGCATTCAGAGGGCAAGATTTTTCTGCATAGCAATTTGCTGAATATTAGTTGCCCAACTCAATACTGATTGCAGTGAATATGTCGAGGACATCATCAACAGTGGTATCGTTCTTGTCCTGCCCGTCCTTTTCTAAAACGATCTCACCTTTGTCCATCATGATAAGCCTGCTGCCATAATTCACCGCATGGCGGAGATTATGTGTGACCATCAGGGCTGTCAAGTTCTTGCTCTTAATGATTTTATCTGTCAGCTCCATAATTAATTCGGCGGTTTTCGGATCAAGAGAAGCAGTATGTTCATCCAAAATCAGAAAACCGATAGGAGTAAGGGTTGACATAATCAGTGCTGCGGCCTGACGCTGACCGCCTGACAACTCTCCCATTTTTACTGATAGTTTATTCTCCAGCCCCAGATTCAAAGTGGCAAGCTGTTCCCGGTAGAAGTCCAGTCTGGAGGAATTTATACTCCTGCCAAGACCGAATCTCTTGCCTTTGTTGTCTGCCAGAGACATATTCTCCAATAAAGTCAGATTTGGACAACTGCC
>DCDV01000012.1:39447-54856 GCA_002316595.1 Mageeibacillus sp. UBA1046 | reverse complement strand
AAAGTCAGATTTGGACAACTGCCTAAGGCAGGATTTTGGTAGACTCTGCCCATTTGTTCGTATCTCTTATAATCTTCCAGAGCAGTTACGTCTTCGCTATTTATCAATACCTGGCCGCCCTCAATTGGAATACTGCCGCAGATAATATTGAGCAGAGAGGTCTTACCGCTGCCGTTGCTGCCTACTATTGAGAGGAATTCTCCATCTTTTACACTGAGGCTGAAGTTTTTAAACAGGCACATCTCAGTTACTGAACCGGGATTATATATTTTACTGATATCTCTGAGTTCAAGCATGGACGCTCACCTCTTTTTTCTGGCGATTGCCCAGAATAAGTATTATCAGGAACAACACTGCCGTTATCAGCTTCATCAGATTTGCAGGCAAGCCAATGCTAATGGCCACCTGAATACTGGCCTTGTATATTATGCTTCCTATCAATACCGCCGTTGTGCTCTTAAAGAAAGGCAGCTTGCGAAACAGCGTCGTACCTATGATTACAGAAGCCAGTCCGAATACCATCTGGCCTGTACCCATGGTACTGGAGAAGGCTCTCTGTTCATGACAGACTACAGCTCCGGATAACGCAACCAGAGAGTTGGCGATGACCAGTCCAAGAATTTTTACCTTTCCCTTATCCTTGGCCAAAGTAGTAACCAGCACACTGTTGTCTCCTACTGCTCTGAGCAGCAGGCCGCTTTTAGTATTAAAGTACAGATCCAGCAGAAACTTGAAAACAAGCGCCAGCAGAAGAGAAACAACCAACTTCCTCGTTGTCAGAGCCATGCCTCCAAATACAGCCATGGTAGCCGGCGCACTGAATATAGTATCCGTAGATCGGTCTACAATCAGATTTGAGCCAGCAATCTGTAAGTTTATAGAGAACAACGCAGTCATCGTTATAATGCCTGCCAATAAGTCCCTCACTCCCAGCTTGACATGTATCAATCCGGTGATCAGGCCTGCCGCTGCGCCCACTAACAGCGCAACAGGAAGAGTAAGATAGGGATTAACTCCATTACTCAGCATGACCGCTGTTACAGCCGCGCCAAGAGGAAAGCTGCCGTCTACCGTGAGATCCGGAAAGTCGAGAACTCTATAAGTGATAAGAACACCATACGAAAGTAAAGCGTATATCAAGCCCTGGGTTACAGTTCCGACAGATAAATCAATAAAACTGCTCATTACAATCCTCCTGTTCAACCGTCCGGCTGGCCACTTTTCAGCAGTCTGGCCGGACTTCTCAATCTTCAGACTGGTGGCCACCTTTCAGCAGTCAGGCCGGCTACTTCCAATCCCCCAGACTGGCCACTTTTCAGCAGTCTGGCTGGCGACTTCTGAACTGCCTGGCTGATCTTCATGCAAGTTCAGAAAAACTTATGTCACTCATTCTCCCACTTCAATAGCCTGATCTGCCAGATCCTCGGGAACAGCAAATCCCATGTCCGCCATTGCCTGAGTGTTGACATAGTAGTTGAAGTCGGTTATGGATTCGTAAGGCATTTCCTCGGCAGTTGACTCTCCCTTAAGGATTTTCGCCGCCATGACGCCGGTTCTCTGACCCAGCAAATAATAATCAATGCCGGCGGAAGCAACACAGCCAATTCGAACCTGCTCAATCTCGCTGCCGTAAACAGGGATACGTGCCTGATCTGTTTTTTCCAGTATGGCAGAAAGAACGCCGACTACATTGTTATCAGTCAGGTTGGAGAAGCAGTCAACATCTCTTCTGATCAGATTATCTACAGCCAACGTAATCTCGGATTGCTGAGTTACACCTACAGACTCAATGGAGAAACCATAGTCTGCCGCCTTTTCCTCATACTCAGCTATTGCAGAAACAGAGTTGGGCTCGCTGGTTGTGTAAATTATGCCAATTGTTTTCGCTGTCGGCTGAAGTTTCCGGATTAGCTCCAGCTGAGCGTCTACCGGCAATCTGTCGCTGGTACCGGTAATGTTTCCCTGATCAAGCTTAGCTTCTACAGGATCGGTTATTGCGGTGAAGATAACCGGAATATCCTTATCTTCAGCTGCGGCAAAGCAGGCGGTGGCTGACGGCGTGGCGATAGCACACATCATTGCTACATTGTTGGCAGAGAATCTCTGGGCGATCTGAGTTGTAATGCCGTCATCAAAGCCGGCGTTCTGATAGTCAATCTGAAAGTCTTCTTTTTCAACCAAGCCATAGTCGAGCAGCCCTTGAATAAAGCCCTCACGGCAATTGTCCAGAGAGGCGTGCTCTCCATACTGTGAAATTCCGATAACAGGGATTTCAGATTTGCTGCAGCCTGCAGTAAATGCAAGGGCGAAGGCGATTATTATCAATATGGATATTATTCTTTTCATGATTATCACTCCAAATATTTAAATTTTATGGGCAAAAAGGTGAAGCTGGTGTATGCGCTATGTTGTGTATAATATGACTTCGCCATCGCCATCGATTTGTGTTGAACATATCGCTCTCCTCTCATTTTTACCAAATAAAAAAGTCCTATCTCTCCAGAGATAAGACTTCCAAACAAAAAGTCCTATCCCTCTATGGGACAAGACTTCCATCCTGCGGTACCACCCAAATTGGTAAATTAATACCCACTCTTTTCCCGCACTTCATGCAGGCCGTGTTGATAACGGATACGGCTCCCGTCGGCTTTATTATGCAAAATGCTTTTGGCCGCCCTCATAAGTCCATTCGCCTCGTGCCGGTTACTGCGATTTCACCATCCGCAACTCTCTGAAAACCAAACCCTCGAGGTTACTACTCTTAATCATAGGTTTAAATATTCAATTTTCACTAGGATATATTCATTATCTTACTTTGTCAAGCCGAAAATATATCGGTCTTCCTGTGCCGGCAGAATGATGGTATAAAATGACTATGGAAATTATCTGATGAATACTATAAATGGAGGGGCATCATTGAAATCTTTGTCTTCTATAGAGTCCGGGAGCCGTTCCGGGAAATTCAGTGCGTTCAAGAATGGAATGAGAGATGGAATCCCTATAGGACTAGGTTATCTGGGCGTATCCTTTTCCTTAGGAATTGCAGCAAAAAATGCCGGTCTTACCGCGTTTCAGGGATTTCTGACCAGTGCGCTTGTCAAAGCATCCGCCGGTCAATACGCAGGATTCATTGTTATGGCGGCAAGCGCGCCCTATGTAGAAATGATAATTGTGACGTTTATAGCGAATATTCGCTATTCACTAATGAGCTTTGCTATGAGTCAACGTATGAATCCGGATACACCATGGTATCATCGGCTTTTGATGGGAGATTATATTACTGACGAGATCTTTGCAATTTCTATTGCCAGACCAGGGTATTTAGACCCTTTTTATACTTACGGGGCAGCACTTGTTGCTATACCGAGCTGGGCTATTGGGACGGCATTAGGTATAATCGCCGGAAATATTCTGCCCATGCGTGCTGTAAGCGCCTTGAGCGTCGCCCTTTATGGTATGTTTCTTGCCATAATTATTCCGCCTGCTCGAGATAGTAAGGTCTTAACTGGTCTCATTTTAGTTTGCTTCGCATCCAGTTTCGCAAGTTCTGTACTCCCCTGGCTTTCAACTCTGTCTGAGGGGTCGCGAACAATAATACTGACAATCTCCATCAGCTCTATCGTTGCTGTTCTATTCCCTAGAAATTGGGAAGGTGAGGGAACATGACTCAGAACACGTATATTTATATATTAATAATGGCATTGGTTACCTATGCAATACGAGTTTTGCCTCTGACATTAATAAAAAAGCGGATTAATAATCAGTTTATTCAGTCATTCTTATACTATGTACCTTCTGTAACATTGGCAGTGATGACCTTTCCGGCGATTATTCATGCAACACAGAGCTCGATATCCGGATTATTGGCTTTACTTACCGGTGTTATTGCAGCGTGGCTGGGGGCAAGCCTTTTCAGTGTCTCCCTTGCTTGCTGCGCGATGGTGTTTATTAGTGAACTGTTGCTGTTTCCACTCTGATAAATGCTGAATTGATGAGAATTTATATTATCTGAAACAGGGGAATGTGTATCCATCTTGACTCACTCTCCTCTATACGGTCGTTGGTCAGGCTGGACAGAAAGTAACTGGAAATCACATGAATAAGTATCGAAGAAGTATCAGTAAAAAGAGGAAACGTCTGCAGCAAATAAAATCAGTAAAAAAGAAACGTCTGTAATGTCTATATTACAGACGTTTATGGTGGAGAAGGAGGGATTCGAACCCTCGCTGGAGTTGCCCCCACTAACGGTTTAGCAAACCGTCCCCTTCGGCCTCTTGGGTACTTCTCCGAAGCTGGTCATATTAATATATATAGCTTTCTATGAAAAGCTCAGCTTGCTTATTCTATCCAGCCTCGTAGCCTTTGTCAATTTAAAAAGCTTTAGAATCAGCTTGTTCTCAACCCATGATAAGGCTGTCAGGCGGTTATTACTCTTTTGCATTATTGCCGGTGAAAAATTCCAGAACTGAATCCAGGGCGTCATACCACATACTAAAGCCGGATCTCTCTTCCAGAGATTTAGTAGCTCTCTGATTAAGGCCTCCCGGAGTCATTTCCCGCCATAAGTCCAAGATTTCATCAGTCCCGGTTTCTTTAGCTCTGTATAGAAGAGCATCAAAGAAAGCCAGAGTATAGTCGGACGATTTAACTATACTTAAATCATGGTCACTGCCCCAATCAATAACCTCGGATAGTACCCGATAGAAAGGGCTGGCCAGAGCTGTTATTGTGATCAGAGCATCAAGCTGAGATTCGTCTTCGACGGTTACTACATGTCCCAGATCTGAAAAAAGTGAGTTAATCTCATCATTATCCGGATAAAGCAGAATTGGTCCTTTTCCATGCTCGATAAAGGGTAAAGGAATAACTTTATTTACCTCAACATCTGCCGGCACCATCTCTTTAATTCTGGCAAGAGAGACAGGTGAGATAAGGCTGATCAGATGATGATTGCTGCTAAACTTCAGGGATGGCAAAACTTCCTGCGCTACTTGTGGAGTTACGCCTAAAACTATCCAGTCAGCGTGATCCAGTACTTCCTGATTGCCGGCCGTCACATGAACAAACTCTGACAACTCAGCCAACTCTCTTGTGCGCTCGGCACTGCGGGGAGAGAGGAATATCTGCATGTCTTTTGATCCAAAAGAGATTAATGACCTGACAATAGCGGAGGCCATTGTGCCAACTCCAACAAAACCGATTTTTAAAATTGTGTTCTTGTTTGTCATATACTCAGATTAACATCTTTAGCTCCTTCCGACAATATTGAAGCATCCAAAACGGTTATATTAGCGCCTTCACAGCAAAAAATTATGATGAATGATCTTTGCAATACTAATCACACATTCTAGTTTGCAATACACTGCAGATGACCGAGTATGTACTTCGGTTTTCAATCAACACAATAATGATTAGGATTGAAAGAAAAGCTAAGCAGCTGTTGCAACAGTAAGTGCATAATATTATGCCTATCGTTTCCCTAAGCTTGACAGTATCTATATTTAAGGCTAAACTTCTCGCAGTTATCATAACTGCGAAATGAGGGAAGTACCTATTATTAGGCTTAAGGAAGATCATTTATTATACAAGCGTGCAAGCGAAATCCATAAATTCCGCTTACCGCGCTGGCGTGAACTGCCGGAAGAAGAAGTGTTGCGGCAGAACATGCTACAATATATCGATGAGAAATTGACTCCATTATTCTCGGACAGGACAATCATTACCGGCACAATGGTGCAAAACTATATTAAGTGGGGTTTAGCTCCCCGGCCGGTAAATAGGAGATATGGCCGGATTCATCTGGTGCATTTCATCGTCCTAAGTGTCTTAAAGGAGATAATTTCCATACAGTATGTTCACACCGGCATAAGCCTTCTAACCAGATTAATGAGCACAGAATTGGCTTATGACAGCTTTTGTGAACAGATCGAAGACTCGATGCAGCGAGTTACCGCTTTCCTCTTAAAGCCAATTCCGGAAACAGAACCTCTACAATTCGGAGGGCTAAATGTTTCACTGCAAAAGCTGAATCTCGCTTTTATCTGCGAGTCTTTGGCATTCAAACTGCTCGCAGAAATGTTTATCGACCAACAGGGATTGATGGGTTCTTTATTGTTAGATAAGAAGACAGTTGACCCTGAGTCAGAAATAAATTATGTAGAAGAAAGAGAGTAAATAATGAGAACAGTACATGGCCTGCCCCAGATAGAGTTTGCCACACCCTTTGACAATCTGAGGGAAATGCTTGATGTATCGATTCAGAAATATCCTGGAGTCTCTGCCTACATCTTTCACGAGATGGGAAATGGGGAAGTGAAGACAGTGACTAAGGATTATTTGCAGCTTAAAGATGATATAAATTCTTTTGCTGCGGGTTTAATTTCACAGGGCAAAGTAAAGATCGATGGTTCCGGCAAGGAACATATCGCTGTCATTGGCGCAAATTCATACCCTTGGGTAATAGTGCACAATGCTGCTTTATTAGGACTTGGGATCAGTGTGCCTCTGGATAAACAGCTGGCAGATCACGAAGTGGCCAGACTATGTCAACGAGGCAAGGTTACTGTATTCGCCTTTGATTATGCGCACTTAGATACTGCGTTAATGGTAGAAAAGGAAAATCCTCAAATACATACCTATGTACTGCTGGACAGTGAGGATAAGTTCGACGAAGCAAAGAAGGATTTGTCCAAGCTCCTGAGCCTTGGCAATCTTATAAAAACCGGACAGCCTATGCTAGATCAGAAAAAAGAATTCATGTCTTTGCCGATAGATAACAAAGTGATGGCTGCCATCTATTACACTTCCGGAACTACTTCACAGTCTAAGGGTGTAATGCTAAGTCAACACAATATCGTCAGCAATATAAAGCAGGCTGTGCGCACGATCCCTTTAGATATTGGTAAGCGGGCTCTTTCAGTTCTCCCTCTTCACCATACTTTTGAAGGTACTGTAGGAATGTACTGTTTCTGGGCTACCGGCATTAGCATTTGCATTAATGAGAACCTGCGGACTTTGACCAAGAACATGAAGGAATGGGGCATAGCTATGATTTTGACAGTGCCCCTGATGCTGATTACAATGCACCGGCAAATAATTAAAAATATAGAGCAAAAAGGTAAACTCAAAACTTTTGAGTTCGGTCTTAAGTTAACCCGCTTTCTGAATAAATTCGGCATCGACATCAGACGCAAGGTCTTTAAAGATATTCATGCTGCCCTGGGCGGAAAATTGGACATGGTTGTCAGCGGCGCTGCGGCCTTGCCGGCAGAACAGCACCAATTTTTTACTGACATTGGTATTACCTGCCTTGCCGGTTATGGATTGACAGAAACATCGCCCATCTTGTCTGCCTGTACACCAACACTTAATGTAATGGGCAGTGTTGGCCGTCCACTTGCAGATGTTACCTTAGCCATTGATTCTCAAGGGGCTGCAGACAGCGAAGAAAGCTCAGGGGAGATCTTGGCCAAAGGCGAGAACGTTATGCTGGGTTATTATGAAAATGAGGAAGCCACTCGCGAAGTATTTACGGAAGACGGCTGGTTTAAAACCGGAGATATTGGTTATTTTGACGACCAGGACTGCCTGCATATTACCGGCAGAGCAAAATCCGTGATTGTATTAAGTAATGGCAAGAATGTCTTTCCTGAGGAAGTTGAACTTTTCTTTAATCAGATTCCAGGAGTCAAGAATGTGATGATCTGGGGAGAGCTTACAGAACGTGGAGCGATCGATTTATCTGCGAGATTCCAGATTGATAAAGAGGCCTTGCCGGAAAATGTCGGCACGGAAGATATTGATATTAATATTTGGCTGGAAGATGAAGTAGAGAGAATTAATCATGAGATGACAGAATACAAGAAAATTAAGCACTTTATTTGGGACGAAAGCGACCCGATAATGACAACTACTCTGAAGATCAAACGCAACGAAGAATTGCAGCGGATTCACAATGAATTGACGAAGCGGGATTTAGCTTTGCGCGACGCCAGTGGCAAACGCTTGTTTTTCAGCTAGAGATTCTTGGAGTAGAAATCTATTTAAACAACGCAATTTGCTTCAATTATTAGAAAAAAAATACACCCCTGCACGATTCGGCGGGGGTGTTATTTTTTGCGCGTTTTGCGCGCTGGAAATTTTTTGTTCTTAGTCTTACGCCAGACCCAAGTATGCCTTGACCACTTTTGGATCCTTGATCAGTTCACTGGCGGGTCCTTCAAGTGTAATATTTCCGGTTTCCAAAACATAACCATAGTCAGCCAGACCTAGTGCCATCTTGGAGTTCTGTTCTACCAGCAAGATGGGAATGCCTTCGTCGTTCAGATCGCGGATGATTTGGCCAATTTCTGCAACGAGCAAAGGGGCTAAGCCCATCGAAGGCTCGTCCAGCATGAGGAGCTTAGGTTGGGCCATCAGGCCACGGCCGACAGCCAGCATCTGTTGCTCACCACCTGAAAGGGTGCCGCCGATCTGGTCATATCTCTCTCTGAGTCTAGGAAAGCGACAGAACACTTCATCAATAAGAAGTTTACGCTTTCTGTCGTCTTTAAGAGAAAAGGCTCCCAGTTCCAGGTTCTCAGTAACCGTAAGATCCTTGAAAATTCTACGTCCTTCAGGAATGTGGATCAATCCGCGTTCGACAATCTTGTGAGGGGGCATAGTGGTAATGTCTTCGCCAAAGAATGTGATTTTCCCAACTCTGCAAGGCTCAATATTAGATATAGTCTTCAGTGTCGTCGATTTTCCGGCACCGTTTCCTCCGAGTAAGGTGACTATTTGCTTGTCATGCACTTCAAAGCTGACATCACGCAATGCACAAATCTGTCCATAATATGTTTCGATTGCATCGACTTTCAAAATAACATTTGAATCACTCATTAGACAGCCTCCTCCTCTTCTTCTTTACCGAGGTAAGCTTCTACTACGAGAGGATCATCCTGGACTTCTTTCGGCGTTCCCTCGGATATTTTAGTGCCGAAGTTGATAACGATAATCTTTTCCGCAACCTTCATGACCATACCCATATCGTGCTCTATCAAGAAAACAGTCATGCCCAGTTCATCACGGAAACGGTTTATCAGCTCAACCAGTTCCCCCTTCTCCTGCCGATTCAGACCGGCAGCAGGCTCATCAAGCAGTAAGAGTTTTGGTTTGCTCGCTATTGCGCGAGCCCATTCAACACGCCTTTGCGTGCCGTAGGGCAAGTTCTTAGCAATTTCATCCTTTAAATCCAGGATGCCGATATAATCCAAAGCTTCTTCTGCTATGCGTTTGATTTCAGCTTCTTCCCTGCGTTCAGACGGAGTACGCAGCAGGGCGCTGCCAACAAATTTCTTACTGATGCTGTGGCAGCCACTCATGACATTATCCATAACAGTCAGGTTGTTGAAAAGCCGGACGTTTTGGAATGTACGAATGATTCCCCTATCAGTAATCTTGTGCGGCGGAACATTCACTAATGATTCGCCTTCAAAGAGAATTTCTCCGCTTGTCGGAACATAAAAACCTGTTAAACAGTTGAAGGTGGCTGTTTTACCAGCCCCGTTCGGTCCTATTAGAGCTGTGATAGATCCCTCTGCAACTTCAAAATCCAAATGATTAACAGCGGTAATACCACCAAAAAGCATTGTTAAATCTTTTACTTCCATTAATGCCATAAACTATCTACCCCTTTCTACCTGCGGCGTCTATCTGGCCACAATCCTTGCGGACGGAAAATCATGACCAAGACAAGTGCGATGCCAAAGAACAACATGCGGTATTCACCGATCTCACGGAAGATCTCAGGGAATATTGAGAAGAAGGCCGCACCTGCCATAACACCCGGTACCTTACCCATTCCGCCTAGGACAACGGAAAGGAGGATATTAGAGGATTGTGTGAACTGGAAGCTGTTTGGTGATACTGCAGCCATTTGCATAACATAGAATGCACCGGCTACTGCGCCCATAACTGTTCCAACGATGAATGCCCACATTTTGTATTTTACTACGTTAACACCCATTGCTCTGGCTGCGTCTTCGTCTTCTCTAACATAGGCAAGTCCTCTGCCGAAGCGAGAATCTTTAACTCTGTTAGATGCTATGACAAAGATAATAACAAGAACAATAAATAGATAGTACCACATCCAAATTCTTGTCAGCTGTACCCCAAAGATGTAAGGTCTCTTGATGCCTGAGAGGCCGGAGGCTGAACCGGTAATTTCAAGATTACGGGCGACGATACGGACTATTTCACCAAAGCCTAAGGTGACGATGGCCAAATAGTCACTGCGTAAACGCAATGCAGGCCCGCCAATCAGTACGGCGGCCAGCATGCCTACCAAAACAACTATCGGCAGAGTCAACCAGAAATTCCAGCCAAAGGTGTGGACCAGGATGCCTGATGTATAAGCGCCGACCGCGAATTTAGCAGCGAAACCCAAGTCAATCATGCCTGTAAATCCGACGATTATATTACAACCGAGGCCGAGGAGCATGTAGAACATGGCGTTCCATGCCACTTGTAGAATATAGTTACTGGCCCATAGCGGTAAAGTCAATACAAACGCAATCAAGATTCCGTAGACAATGACTTTATTATAGGTCTTGTCCATGAAGTTATAAAATCCATCAATGATTCTAGTAAAGAATCCTCGTTTTCTTGTGTCCTCTTGGGCTACAGCAACTTCTCCGTTATTAATTTTATTTAGATTATTGTTTTCCATGCTACATCCTCTCAACCTCGGTTTTGCCTAAGAGACCCGTGGGCTTAAAGATAAGCATAAGGATCAAAATTCCGAAGGCAAAAACGTCTTTCCAAGAAGACCCCAGCACTTGAGTCCCGCCCGCTTCCAGCAAACCTAGCAGTAAACCGCCCAGCATGGCGCCTGGAATAGATCCAATACCACCGATAACAGCTGCAGTAAATGCTTTCATACCCATGATATAACCCATGAAGTAATGAACGTTGCCGTAATAAACGCAAGCCATGACGCCAGCGACAGCTGCCAGTGCAGAGCCGATGAAAAAGGTAATACCAATAATAGTATTGACATTAATGCCCATTAGACGACAAGTAGGTCTGTCCATTGATATGGCGCGCATCGCTTTGCCCCAGATCGTCTTCGTGACAAACCAGGTAAGTGAGATTAACAAAATGGCTGTAATTCCCAATAGAACTATTTGAATCCATGTAATTGTTAAATTTCCAAATGTTATGCCCGCTCTGGGGTTAACTGAATGGTTGAAGAATTTGAATTCACCATTGGTGAGTATCATCACAGCGTTCTGCAGGATCAATGAGACACCAATAGCTGTGATCAATAAAGAAAGACGCGGTGCGTCAAGTAAAGGCCGATAAGCAAATCTCTGGATTAAGAAGCCAAGAACGCCGCAAAGGAACATAGCAGCTATCATAGCAAGGATAATACTGAGCCAGCCGGTACCTGTTACTGCGGCTAAAGCGCCGAAGACAAAGAAACCGGCAAATGCGCCGACCATATAAATATCGCCGTGGGCAAAGTTCAAAAGCCTGACGATACCGTACACCATTGTATACCCCAGAGAAATAAGGGCGTAAAAACAGCCTAGAATCAGACCGTTTACAATTTGTTGAATAATAATTTCGCCTGTGGAGAACATGCGGTTATCACCACCTAATCATTTTGATAAAAAAAAGAGAAAGGGCGCAGCAAAGCGCCCTTTCATAAACTTAAAACTTATTCAAGATCGACACGAACGAATGCGCCATCCTGAATCTGGACGATCATGAAGTTGGACAGAGCCAGCTCATGATTTGGAGCAAACTTGATTTGTCCTGACATACCCGGAAAATCGATATTCTCAATCGCTACACGCAGATCTTCAAACTCGATAGAACCGGCATCTTCTATGGCCTGCTTGATAACATAAATGGTGTCATAGCAGAGTGTGGAGTATGAGCCCGGAGGCATGTTGAACTTAGCCTGATACTGAGCGATATAGTCTTCGCCGCCCTCAATCAGCTCAACAAACGGAGGAGCAGTCACATAGACGCCTTCTCCGGCTTCGCCGCTGCCTGTGATCAGTTCGGTGGAAGCAGAACCGTCACCACAGACGATGACGCCTTCATAACCGCCCTGACGCAGCTGCTTGATGACGTTAGAGCCGTCAGCGAAATAGCCGCACCAGTATACCAGCTCTGCGCCTGAATTACGGATAGCTGTAACGATAGCGGACACGTCGGCAGCACCCTTCTCCATAACTTCTTCGCCTACAACTTCAAAGCCGTCATCGGGCATTTCGCGATGTACGATGTCTGAAAGGTTCTTTGTGTAGTCATCACCTTGGTGAATTGTGGCGATTTTAACAACGCCAAGACTCTTTGCCAAGTTGGTCAAAGTCTGGACACCGTGTGTTCCCGGGCTGTTGAGCATAAAGGTCTGGTTCAGTGCCAGGTCGGTGATGTTGGTGGAGTTAGCAGCAGAGATCAGACAGTTAAGATTTGCGTCATAGAACTGCTGCAAAGCTGGGATTGTTGCTCCGGAGCAGTAACCGCCGACAACAATGTCAGGATCCGCGGAGACGATTTTTGATCCGGCTGTTGCAGCTTGTGCCGCGTCGCAGGCATCGTCTTCGTTGAAGATCTCAAAGGTATAGCCTAGTACTCCGCCGGCTTCGTTGATCTCATCAACTGCCAATTGGTAAGACTGAAACATATCGTTTCCGTAGTATGCTTCAGGACCAGTCATCGGAAGAAGTGCGCCAATTTTGAAGACTCCGCCTGCAGGGGCATCAGTCTCGCCTGGCTCTTCAGTTTCATCTGGTGCATCTGTTTCGCCCGGTTCCTCTGTCTCAGCAGGGGGATCCGTAGCTTCGGGTTCTTCTGTCTCGCCGCAGCCCAGCATAAAAATGCTAAGAGCCAGAACGAGGGTTAGCAGTAAAAACCACTTTTTTTTCATTATAGATTTCCTCCTCTTTTTATGTGTTTTTAATAACACATATTGAAAACTTGTTGCAGGATAAAAATTTATCCCGTAAACATAACCCGGGATAACTAATATCTTATGAAAATGTCAGTTATCCCGAAAACTTAGAACAAGTTTATCAGTATTATGTCAGAAAAGCAAATACTTTGTGATGGATTTATGAAGTCGTTTTCCCCGAGCCAGCGGGCATATGCGGCCTGGTTATAAACGTTTGTTCATGCTCCCTGAGGCCGCTGCAAGGCCCAGCAGATTCAGGCCTGCTTGCTGTAATGGTTTAGCACAGGCCTGCATGGTAAATCCTGATGTAAGTACATCGTCTATTAAAATTATCTCTCTTCCCCGAAAAGCCTCAACCGGGAAATCAGGATTGAGCTCAAATGCTCCGTTCACATTATTTTGTCTTTCCTCGCGAGAGTGCATTTCACTTTGACGTTCAGTATCCTTAATTCTCCGCACCATGGGGAAAACCTCCACACCGATTTCTTCACTCAGATGTTTTGCCAGTAAATCTGCCTGATTATAGCCGCGTCTAAGTAGCCTGGCTTCGCTAAGAGGTATCGGAACAATTCCTGCCGGCCATGAGCCTGATTTCCGAAGACGATCCTTGAGTACGGAGCCTGTAAGAGCGCCTAATAACCTGCCGTACTCAGTACACCCGGAGAATTTGAGGCGCAGGATAGCTTCACGGATAGCGCCTTCATAATAAAAAATTGCCTGTACAGAGATTTTTCCAAATTTCCATGGTGCACGTTCTTCTTCTAATAGAACCGGCATATCATCCGGAGGAGGCAAGTTGCTTTTCGGACGGAAGGGAAGTGAGCTTAGACACTGTGGACAGATATTGCGCAGGTGAGATCTGACCTGACCTGATAGCAGGCGTGAGCAAAGATAGCAGCAAGGAGGAAAAATAATGCGGTCAAGCAAATGATTAAATGCCATAAGAAATTAAATCCCGACGTAAGTTGCTTCTGACTATTGTAAGTTCGAATGAGCAATATATAAGTCCATCTAAGCAAAGTCTGCAGCTGATATAGGGAAAAATCTGAACTGCTGTCAGAACTGCTATATGTGTAACTTTTAAATATTTACCTTAAACAGCTTTGGTTCAGGTAACAGCCCCGATAACAAGGTACGCCTGTTTAAAGCAATTTCATTTTCTATCATCATCTTAAGCGTATAATCGCTGCAAACCAGAAACAGGCGCCGGCTTGCTCGTGTCACTCCGGTATAGAGCAGATTTCTGGTCAGGAAGGCGGGTGTGCTGTGAGGGATAGCCAGGATAACGTTCTGATACTCAGAGCCTTGGCTTTTATGAATTGTTATGGCATACGCAAGTTCTATATCTTCAAAATTCTCACTCTCAATCTTTACAAGGCGCTCATCTTCAAACAGGACGAACATTGTTTTGTCGGCCAGATTAAGCTCAGTTACGATGCCCCTTTCACCATTCATAACGCCTTGCCCCTGACTGTCGTCCGAAATCATGCGGTATTTCAAATCGTAGTTGTTTCTGGATTGGATTACTTTATCTCCGACAGCAAAAGCGTTAATTTTGTGGATTGAAATGAAGTCAGGACCTCCATGCTTAATTATTTGCAGCTCCTTGTTCAGAGCCGTTACTCCGGCGACACCTCGTCTCATAGCTGCGAGCACCTGTACCTCGGATTCTGAAGTGAGGTTATAGTGTTTAGGCAATATTTCTGCAACCAATCGCGTAACCGCTTTGGCAATGTTTTGCTCGTTCTCCTGCAAGACCAGCAAGAAAGGTGAATCTAAAGTCTGATCCAGAATCAAAGGTTGTCCTTTGCGAATGCGATGAGCATTAACAACAATCAGGTTCTCTGCTTCCTGCCGAAAGATTTTGACCAGAGTTGTACGGGGGATTCTGGCTTGAGCCAGTAAATCACGCAATACTTGTCCTGCACCAACGGAAGGCAGCTGGTCACTGTCACCAATTAAGAGAACGTTCATGGCCTCGGGGACAGCGGACATTAAGCGTGCGAAGAGAGCAACATCCAACATAGAGCTTTCGTCAATAATCAGATAGTCTCCTTCCAGTTCTTCTTGATCCTGGAAAGAAACAGTGCCAAACTCTTCATCAATTGGCTGCATTTTCAGCATCCTGTGAATGGTTATGGCAGTCTCTCCGCTTGATTCTGTCAAGCGTCTGGCGGCCCTTCCTGTCGGTGCAGCCAAAAGAATCTTGGCATCTTGTTGTTGCAGTAATGCTACTAATACTTTTACTATTGTCGTCTTGCCGGTTCCGGGTCCTCCTGTGAGAATAGAGAATTTATTGCCGCAAGCCATGCGCAGAGCTTCTGTTTGTTCTGGTGCCAGTTCGATGCATAAGGAGGCAGCTGCTGAGGCGATTTCAGTGTAAGCTATCTCCTCATCCAGCCAATGGCTGAACAATGTTGTTGATCCTGCAAGCATGTCGGAGAGCTTTTTGACAATTGACTT
>DCDV01000012.1:12904-39335 GCA_002316595.1 Mageeibacillus sp. UBA1046 | reverse complement strand
GTGTGCTCTTCCGATCTTTATCCAATTTGAATGCAGGCAAACTCCTTCCTGAGCAGGAGTGGAGAACTCGATAATTCTGTCTGAATGAAAAGCAGGTATTTGAATTGCACTGAGAACTGATTCTTCGTCAAGATCCAAAAGATTGGCAATTCCTTTGATCAGGCTTTGCTTTAGCATCCAGGTATCCCCTTTATTTAACATATTCCTTAATATATGCAGAGTACCTGCCTGCAAACGTGCAGGATGATCGTCAGGAAAACCCAGTTTCTTTGCCAGCTTGTCTGCTGTGTCAAAGCCTATGCCATCGATTGCAGCAGCCAGGTAATAGGGGTTATCTTTAACGATCCGGACAGAATCAGTGCCTAACTGTCTATGGATTCGCTGTATGCGGGAAGTACCGATTCCTAAGGGCGTCAGGAGCAGTGCCAGATCCTGCCAGGACCTGCTGGCTTTGAAACTGTTGGCAAGAACAGCTGCCTTGGTTGTGGAGATACCTTTTACTTCTGCCAGCTTTTCCGGTTCTTCGGACATGATTTTTAAGGTGTCTTCTCCGAAGTGTCTTACCAGCCTTTTAGCCAGAACAGGTCCGATTCCGGAGACTGCGCCTGCAGCCAGATAAGACTCGATCGCTGCCTCAGTCGCAGGCAAGAGCAATTCAATTTGATTTACCTTAAGCTGCATTCCGTAATCTTTATGGTCTATCCAATTGCCTGTAAAGCGGGCGGAATCACCGACTTTCAGCGGCGGCATGACTCCGACTGCCACAAAGTCCAGCTTCTTGCTGTCAACCTCGGCAACTGTGAAGCCATTCTCAGAATTGACAAATGTGATGCGAGTAATGGTTCCGGTGATTTCAATTGTTTCTTTATCCTGATACAAGACATCCTCAGTTATGATTATTTATAATTGTTCTATATTTGATAATACAATAATTCTTTGACCGGTGACGGCTCTCAGTTGACAATCGCTGTGTTGAAGCGACAAATACACTAATTTTATCTCCGGATGGTTCGCTGCTGATAATAGCTATGCTGAAGCAACAAATACATTAATTTGTTGTTCGGATGGTTCGCAGCTGCCAATCGCTATGCTGAAGCAACAAATACTCGAGTTTATGTTGCAGTTTAAGTCTAATTACTGCCGTACTGCCCTTGCAGCCTTCGAATAATATTTTTGATTGATCAAAAAAAAAGAGAAGCTGTTTCAGAGCCTCTCTTTAATATTCTCTACAGTAGTATAAACAGCTTAATCAGCGGTTGTCAGATCTCTCCGGCCAGTTTTCTTAGTTTTTCGACGTAATCGATCTTCTCCCAAGGCAAATCCAAATCTGAACGTCCGAAGTGTCCATAATTACTGACTTGCCGATAGATAGGCCGTCTCATGTTGAATGATCTGATGATAGCTTCAGGTCGGAGATCAAACAATTGATCCACATATGAAGCTAAGATTTCGTCAGATACAACGCCCGTGCCAAAGCTGTTGACTGTGACGGAGACAGGGTTGGCAATTCCTATTGCGTAAGCAATTTGTACTTCACATTCTTTTGCCAATCCTGCTGCGACAATGTTTTTCGCAATATGTCTGGCCGCGTAGCTGGCAGTGCGGTCGACTTTTGTAGGATCCTTTCCTGAGAAAGCCCCGCCGCCGTGGTGAGCAGCACCACCATATGTATCGCAGATTATCTTTCTGCCGGTAAGCCCGGTGTCTCCCTGAGGTCCGCCAACCACAAAGCGTCCTGTTGGATTGACGAATATTTTGGTTTTTTCATCGAACAGATGTGGCGGTAATACGGGGGTGATAACTTCCTCTATAATAAATTTTCTTAGTTCCTCTAAAGATACCTCTTCGGCATGCTGCGTGGAGACCACAACAGTATCAATATGTATGGGGGTATCTCCTTGGTAACTCACGGTGACTTGGGTCTTACCATCGGGATAGATAAAATTGGTCTGACCTGTTTTCCTGACATCTGCCAGCCTTTTGCTTAGTTTATGAGCCAGTGTGATCGGCAAGGGCATAAACTCCTCCGTATCATCATTGGCATAGCCAAAGACCAGCCCCTGATCTCCTGCACCCGTGCTAAAACCTTCATCATGGCAGTCGAGAGATTGGTCAACACCTTGACAAATATCCGGTGACTGTTCATCTATGCTTAAAAGCACTGCACAGCTTTCTGCGTCAAAACCGCCTTTATCACGCGTATAACCGATGTCGCGTACTACGCCACGTGCTATTTGTGCGATATCCACATAGGCACTTGTAGTTATTTCACCCATGACCAAAATAAGTCCGGTAGTTGCGGTTGTCTCGCAAGCTACCCGAGCCATGGGATCATTCGTGAGGATGGCGTCGAGAACTGCGTCTGATATCTGATCGCATAATTTGTCCGGATGGCCTTCAGTAACCGATTCAGAAGTAAAAAGCCATTTCTTGTAAGAATTCATAGTGTTTCCTTTCCTCCTAAAGCAAAGCATAAAAAAGACCTCAGAAGCGAGGTCTAATAAACCTCATCTGCCGCCTCAAGCTTGTTGCCTGAGGCGCTGGAATTGGCACCGCTGCTTTACCGCGGTTGCCGGGCATCATAGGGCCAGTCCCTCCGCCTCTCTAGATAAGAGAATTATTCATTTGAAGATACATTGCTCTCGAAAGCGATATTGTCTGCTAACGAAATGATTATATTCGCTAGCATTATATCAGTTTACTGTCTGTTCGGACATCTCTTTTTGTTGCTGTTTGTTTAACAGCGCACCCACAATGATTAATAGCGGTCCAATCAGAGGAATAATGAGTGCAGGAGCAAAATCGTAAATCATCAGGAGAAAACCTATGATGAAGAGAATCAGACCAAACACAAGTGTGAATTTCCAGTATCTCAATACCCGCCTGCGTTTAAAAGTCATTATTCCTGTGAGTAAAATGAATACTGAAATCGTCATGATGATGAAGCCAAAAGCTTCGCCCATCGAAAACAAAAAGCTGGCGACTGGATACATATCGCGTATCTCAGCGGCAACATTTGTCAGCACCGCTCCAAACCGCTCTGCTCGCAGGAGAAAAATCCCCAACAAAATACCGAATATTGATCCCAATATAGTCAATATTGATCCGATAGCAATAGAAGTGGAACCCTTTGTCCTTTGCATGCTTTGCTCCTTATTCAAGCCTTTGGTATAGGCAAGTTACAGGTCATTGCAACTATCTTGATAAGCGTTAATCAGCAGATAAATGCTGATTATGGTGGGTGATTACTTTAATTGACTTTATGCTTATTGATCCTCTTGCGAAGCTGTCCCCTGCTGCGGCTGTTCATTTTGCTCCTGTGGCTGGTATTGTGGTTGTGCCTGATACTGCGGCTGATGCTGTGGCTGAGGCTGTGGCTGTGGCTGAGGATATTGCTGCTGTTGTTGCTGTCCATACGGTGGTTGAGACTGATGTGGAGGTTGCTGGTATTGCTGACCTGCTTGTGGGTACTGTTGTTGCTGACCATATTGTGGTTGCTGGTATTGCTGCTGCGGGTATTGCTGTTGCCCGTAGGGAGGATACTGCTGTTGCCCGTAGGGTGGGTATTGCTGACCTGCGGAATACATGGCATTTAGTTCCTGTTCCGACATTCCGCTTTTCTGCTGCATATTCAAGATAGCTCCGACCAGGATCAGCAGCGGCGCAACAAGAGAAACAACACTATAACCCGAGAAGCTGGAGATTAGTGAGATCACTCCAAATATCGTAAATATTATTCCAATCACAAGTGGGAAAGTTGCACGTCTAAGATCCTGTCTGCGTTTGAAAGTCATGACTCCCAAGATCAGAACCAAAATCGATAGTAATATGAATATAATTCCAATAATGGTAAATGCCGCACCGGCGCTATTGGCCAGCCATAATTCCGGGAAGCCCGGGAGCTCTCCGAATTCAGCACTTGAAAACACGCTCCAAAACCAGCTCCCTGCTACAGTAATAATGATTCCTGCTAAAATTCCTAATATTGAACCGATTATCGTCAAGACCGAGCCAACGGCAATGGGCACACTACCTTTTGCTTTTTGCATTTTAACACCTCCTTTATGTTCCTTGCATTTACGTTTTGCAACGCTGGTTAGAGTATACGGTAAAACATCAAGCTATTAAAGCATTTATTAAAAGATACGAAGAGTGTTTCCGCATTACAAAGCAGCTCGTGATAATAATTCCTGCTTTAATAATCTTGTAAAAATCAATAAATGCTGTATTCAATACAATCAGACGCCTGTCCGTTGTTTGCTGATAACGTAACTCTTTGTCGAAAGAGAGATAAGCAAAGGTTCTTTCAGTTCAATATTCTGACAGTAGCACATTACTGAAAGAGGTTAAAATGCTCCCCAAAATTCTCGTTCATGACCTCGATAAAAGTCAGGAAAACCGTATATATGAGCAATTAGAAAGACGTGCAGCCGGCAGATACGAGGTTCATCAATTGGCGGAAGAGAGTACGGTTGTCGAATTTGATCTGATCATCTGTCCGGAATGTAAGGCTTCCTTTTGTCAAAATATCAGTTCTGAAGCCACCATTTTGACTTGGGAAAGAGAATTTGCCTCACCGCTAACAGTTACAGAAATCCATCACAAGATTGAGGGTTATCTGGATACTTGGCTGCAACGGCAAAGATCTTTGTCCACAGGTAAAAAAGCTAGCATGGCTCTCATATTTTGTTTTGATCCAGCCTTAAAAGAACGCTGGGTTTCTCATTATTTGACAGCCCTGCTAAATCAAGGGCTGGTTGTGATTTATCTTCCGGTTATGCCTTTGTATCGAGTTCCTAACCTGGAAGAAAAATTAATCGGCCCTAAACTGACGGACCTGTTGATATCACTTGATCAGTCGGAAAAGGATTTCTCTAAAGATATCGGTCATTATCTTTTTATGCACGATCTTGGATATATGACTTTCCGTCTATCCTCCATGTCCGACGACATGATTAGCTGTCCTCCTCACCTATTGCGCAAGTTACTTCTTGCGGTAAGAGAATACATCAACCTGTTGCCTGATCAGGTCATAGTGATTATTGATTGCGAAAGCATTTGTCTTGATACGGCAATAAGACTTACACAATTATGTGACATCTTATATGCAGATGCAGCGACCGCTGAGACAGGAGCAGGTGCAGTTGCCAGGCGTGAACTGGCAAGATATCTGGCTGCTTTGCCTTCATCGGTAGACTTCAGAGTGTTAAATGAGGTGAAGTTATGATACTCACCAGAGCTCTGAAAAAACAACTTATCGGACAGATACTTCAAGAATCTCCTCACGCAGATCAGATGACTCCTGATGAATTGCGCGGGCTGATAGCTCTCATTGTTAATCGTTTTAACTTTAGACAGCCATTATCCTTTTCAGATCGAAGAAAACTTATCAAGGATATTTTCAATTCCATGCGTGGATGGGATATTTTGCAGGAATTGGTTGATGACGAAATGATCACGGAGATTATGGTTAATGGTCCTAACTGTATATATTACGAAAAAAACGGCATGCTCTATCGGTCCGAATTGTTCTTTGAGGATATTGAGCATCTGACAAGTGTAATTTCTCGTTACTTCGGGCGTGCAAACAGACTGATTAATGAACAAAAGCCGATACGTGATATGCACTTGAAAGATGGTTCCAGAATCCACGCAGTATTACCGCCAATAGCGCCTGATGGGCCGATTCTGACAATTAGGCGCTTTACCGGAATTATTCCTGCAATGTCAGCGCTGGTTGAAAACAAGACTCTCAGTCAAAAAGCGGCTGAATGGCTGGAGGAAAGAGTCAGAGCTAAGAGCAATATTTTCATATCAGGCGGGACCGGAACAGGTAAGACTACTTTTCTAAATGCATTGTCTGCCTTTATTCCACCCTCAGAACGAGTTGTCACTATAGAAGATTCCTGTGAATTACAGCTGTCTCAAGATAACTTGGTGCGTCTGGAAGCCAGACTGCCCGGACCGGACAATCAAGGCGCAATATCCCTGACTGATCTGATCAGATCATCACTGCGGCTCAGACCTGACAGGATAATTGTAGGTGAGGTGAGAGGAGATGAGACTTATGACATGATTCAGGCTATGCAGACCGGACATCCCGGATCTATGTGCACGGGTCATGGCAATAATCCGGAAGAAATGCTGGAAAGGCTTTGTCTCCTTTTGCTCACTGCGTCACAGCTTCCCTGGGAAGCATGCCGGCGCATGGTTGCTTCTGCACTTGACACTATGGTCCATCTTACCCGGACTAAAAAAGGACAACGTATAGTTGAACGCATCCTGACTATTGAAGCTTACGAAGAGGGCAAGTTTATTCTGCGAGATCGTTTTGAGTATAAATCAACTCAAATGAGTCTTATGGAAATAGTTTAGAACTGATAAACGAGGGTTAAAATGAAAAAATCTTATGCTTTTTCGAAGACTGTTTCCTCAGTACTTGCAGCCGGGGTGTTCTCCTGGGTCACTTCAGCAATTTTCCTTACTGATCTAAGACTCAGACTAATATCTGCGGGCATTGGTTCGATTATGCTCAGCAAAGCGATTAACGAAGTTCTCTTGTCCAGATCGGAGCAATTAAAGCTTAAAGAAGTTGAACAATTTTTAGGCTATCTCTCAGGTCAGGCTGCATCCGGTTACACGCTGGAGAGGTCATTTCTTGATGCAGCCGGCGCACTCAAGGAACAACTGGGCCTGCGCAGTAAACTTGTGCGCCTGTTAGTGAGGCTGAGACAACAAATTCACTCTCAGGTAGAACTCCCTGCTGCACTAAATCAGCTGGCGGAGGCATACTCCTGTTCGCGGCTTAGTATGGATCTGGCCATTTTGCCTTATCTCAGACAATACGGCGGTCAGATTGATTTTTATTTACGGGAAAGTCATCGTCAGTTATATATGGAAATCGACATGAAAGCTGAAGTAGCGGCTGAGAATAGTCAAAAGACTACAGAAGCGGGCATCATGGGGGTTTTACCTTTTTTGTTCGGGATCATCCTTTTCAGACAGTATTTGGGCTCAGAAGGAGAACCGGGTTTCTCCTGGCTGCCCGCAGCGGGCACAATTTTTCATATTTTTGCAGTGTTTATTTTGAGCATAACCTTGATTATCATGGCCAGATCAGCTGCAAAGAAAAATCAGGCCTCAATTTCCTATTATGAGACAGGAACTGGGAAACAAGCCAAATTTTCCAGAGCTTCAGCGGTTTATCTGAAATTAATGCCTGCATCTTTCAGTTATCGAATCACAAACTTAATACGCAGGAGCGGTACTGAGCAGGAGACAGCGCAAATCTGGCAGCATTATATCTATAAAAAAGTAATCTATTTAATTTTCGGCATAATCATTTCAATGTTTTTACTGGTGATAAGAGCTCTGCCAATCTGGCTCCTTCCTTTACCAATAATATTTTTTCCTTTACTGCAGGATTTATACCTCTTGAGCCAGGAGCAACAAAGCAAGCAAGTTTATCGCCTTTCTTATCCTCCATTTCTCAATGTTCTGTCCATACTTATGGAGAGCGGCCTGACACTGGAGATTGCTCTGGAATTGTCCATTAAGGCCATAGACAATATCAGCTCGGCACAGCTGATAAAAAATGATCTGCGCCGTGCTCAAAAATCCATCAAAGCCGGAGCGACTGCAGCACAGGCAGTAAAAAGTCTTGCTGATAAATGTCCGCTTCTTGAAATATCTTCCGCTTTGCGCTGCGCAGCCCGATATGATCAGCAGGGTTCTGCGGAATTACTTAATTTGCTTAATATGCAGGCAGCCGCAGGCTGGCAGATTTATCGCAATGGACTGAGGCGACAGTTAGAACAAAAATCACTGCTGCTATTTATCCCGATGGGTCTGGCGCTGCTAAATGTGTTAGCTATAGCCGTGATTCCGGCATTAGCTTCTTTTCAACTGGTGTGGTGAACCACAAAATTAATCTGCGGGCGCAGAGAAAGGAAAAATCGCATGAAGAGACGTATTGGATTCTTACGACCTAAAATGACTTGGACTGATCAGACTAGAAGAAAACTCTATACGCTTAAGAGAGAGAATGGCTTTGGGACAATTGAGGTAGTTATAATAATTGCCGTGATGTTGGCTGTAGTATTTCTCTTCAGGTCAGAGATCAGCAACTTTGCTGCGAGGCTGATTGATCGTGTTTTCAAAGACTCCATCATTGACAGCTTCTAAAGTGAAGAATTATGGAGCAGACAGATAGAAAAAACATAATCATAACTTGTCCTTTATCCAGTGATGTGGACAAAAAGCAGTCTTTCTGTCTGCTCCGTCACAGACCGCGAGCAGTTATGCCTCTATGGATTATTGCAGATGAAAAATCAACTTCAATATCAATTTTGATTGACAGCTACCGGTTAATATCATTGCAGGAATTGAAAGGAAAAATTAAAGCCGGCGATGCCTTGGAATTTTTGTACCTTATTGCTCAGGCGGCATATACGGTATCAGATTATTTGTTAAACGTCGATTTGAGGCTGCTGAGCCCGGAATTGATATTTTTTGAGTCTGCAAAGCTTGAGCAAATAAGAATAGTATCTCTGCCTGTGCCCGAGACGACAGATATTACTGTCAGTATCGATGGACAAGAATATACGCAGCCTGGCGGTAACAATCTGATTCGCTGGCTGGGGGCAGAAAATGCCTGGGCAGAAGAGCTGATCAGGGAACTTAATCGCTTATTTTTAAATATGCGCTGGGCCGAGTTGCTTCAGTATCTGCGTGAATTAATTAATCAGGTTAAGAGTCAGTTGGCTGAAGCTGCAGCCAGAGACTCTATCAGTGAAGTATCGAAAAAGGAACGCAGAAGCAAAATGAAGTTGTTTCAACGAAAGCGCAGTTCAAAAGGTTCTCTTAGTTCAGCGAAGACAAAAATTTGTGAGGGGAAGAAGGGAGACATTATTCAAAAAATGAACGCAAAAAAGCAGAAAAGCAAAAAGAATACTAAATCAAAGTCCAGAAATTCTGTTAAGACTAAGCTGCGAAGCTGGGGAGATTGGCTGGGAATCACTACTGCTGAAAAGAGACAGTCAGAATTAATTGATCTTGAACCAACAGAAAATTTGCCTAATCGCATGCCCAATTATCGCCTTGCCATGCTAAGTGAAGGATTACCCGGAACTAAGGCAGAAGACGAAGGGCAGAAGGCATTTATTCTGGTTGATGAGTTTATTATCGGACGCGACACAAATAAGTCAGATCTGCTCTTGGATTCAGCGGCTGTCGGCAGAAGACACGCTCGCATAATCCGCCGGGGTGAGAACTTTTTTATTGAAGACTTGGGCTCAATCAACAATACTCTAATGGATGGAAAGCGCATAGAGAAATATCGCGAGGTCCTGTTACCGGATCGCTGCAGACTGACCTTTGCTGACAGATCCTTTTACTTCTCCACTGACAGCAGCTGATTTAGTTCAGGCAAGTGTAAGTCAGCCGAAGAAATTAAGAGTTTTCTATCTCTTTGAGGCTGTCGACACGAGTTTTATGTCTGCCGCCTTCAAAGTCAGCCTTTAAAAAGGCATCAACAATTGTAATAGCATAAGGAGCTGCTACAACTCTGCCGCCTAAAGCTAACATGTTGGCATTATTGTGTTTTCTGGCCACTTCTGCCATATAGCAGTTTGTACATAGCGCAGCTCTGATTCCATGATGTTTATTAGCAGCGATAGATATTCCGATTCCGGTACCGCAGATGATAATTCCCAGATCTGCTCTCTCAGCTAATACTTCTTCAGCCGCTAAATGTCCGTAGTCCACATACGAAACAGAATCTGTGCCATGACCGCCTATGTCAATGACTGTATAGTTATTTCTTTCTAAGTGTTCCTTAATCTTCATTTTCAGTTCATATCCGGCATGATCATTTCCTAATACAATTTTCATATCCAACTCTCTTTCCGTATTTAAATTAATACTTGACAACTAGTATATATTATGCTGATACGTCCGTGGAAGAGCGTGGCACCTCGATGTTTTGGGACTTATAATCGAACATAATGGCGAGATGCGGCAATTCACAATCCTGCGAACAATGTTAATAATGTGGATAACTATGTGTATAACTTATAGGACAAGCTCTTTAGCGTTTTGGCCGGTTATACTCCTTGAAATATCAATGTTTTCACTTTTTGTACACAATCTCGCCAAAACAGTTCCACTTTTTAATATTCTTAAAGAACCTTGATATTCTCGACTTCCGGCAATAACAAAAAACACTTGAAAATAATATGTCCGCTTCCTACGGACAGCTCGCTTGGTCATCATGACAACCTGAGGATATTCCTTTGCCTGTTTCTTATGATCGGACCTCGCTCTCCAATCTCTCCCGGGCAGAGGTTCTGAAATATTGATAGAGCTGACATGGAATCATACCATTGTATAGTTTCCGCCTCTTATCTGCTTTGAACCCGACTTCTTCTTCGAAGTCACTATCTGCTGTAATTACACCCAGGCGCAAACCTTTTTTATTCATACCTGTAAGTTTGTCGATGACCAGCATACCCAGAGCGCGATTGATAATTGAAGATTCATCCGGTGACGCCATGCGCTCTCCATAAGGAGGATTTGCAACAACCAGTGCTCGCGGCGACAGCGCGACAATATCTTCATAGCTGATTTGCATCAGGTCTGCCTGCTTGAAATCTATCAACCCCTCAACTCCGGCTCGCCGGGCGTTACTCTTAGCGTCTTCAATACTTTGCGCTGATAGATCTGAGCCGAAAAAGACTTTATCTTTGCCGGAGATTTGCTTCCTTTTTGACTCAGCATAATCACGTTCTTGCTTAAAAGCTTTAGCTCCTGCTAAACCGAGGTTTTCTCCGCTGAAGTGTCTCATTAATCCGGGAGCCAGGCCTGAGAGCATCATTGCTCCTTCAATCAGAAACGTTCCTGATCCACAGACGGGGTCAAACAAGATCTCACCTTGTTTCTGGTTGCGAAGAAAGAATAAGTAATCCAAAATTGCCGCTGCCAATGTTTCTCTGATTGGAGCCATGTGGGTCAGCGGACGATAACCCCTCTTGTGCAAACCTTCTCCGGAGGTATCAAGTGAAAAGGAAATTTTGTCCTTGACAGCGGCGAAGCGGATATTGAGTTCGCCTTTATTTTTATCCTCGACGATGTGACTGCCGGGAATAAGTTTGCGAGCCTGTGTCAATCTGTCAACTATGGCTTTTTTGATGATAGATTGCATCGACGGTACACCGTAAAGTTTTGACTTGAGAGAATACCCGGTGACTGTAATGGCATAATCCCGATCAAGCCAGTCTTCCCAGGGCAGCTCCCGCGTGAAGTCATATAGAGCGTCAAAATTGTCTGCATCAAAAGATGCCAGACCGATCAGAACACGTTCGGGGGTCCGGCAATTATAGTTGCAACGAGCTGCAAGAATTGAAATTTCTTTCTCCTCTTTGGGAATGAAGGACACCTGTCCGTCAGTTACGACCGTTTCACCTTCAGGCAGATCCAGTTGCTCGAGTTCCTTAACGGTGGCAGCTTCGACGCCAAATAAAGTTGGCAGAACTATCTGTTTCCTGTAATCGATTTGCTTAGCCAAATTTTCCTCCCTGCCTTGTGACAGATATCCTTCCTGTCACACATATTTCTTATACCATGGTTTACCATATTGTTTCGTATTATATGTTATTAAGTGCTCTGTTGCGGTTAAAAGCTAAGTGAAACAGCTGTTTGCCCTGCATGCTCAATTGACATCGCAGTAAGCCTAAAATAGAATGTCTACACGATGTGATGCGTTCGAATATGGTCGGCGTTCGTATATGTTCCTGTAGCTCAGCCGGATAGAGCATTCGCCTCCTAAGCGAAAGGCCCCGGGTTCGAATCCCGGCGGGAACACCATAATGCTTTGACTGTTTAGATGTCAGAGCCAGAGAAGCCCGCAGTTGCGGGCTTTTTCATATCTTTTAAGTTGTATTTTTACTTTTCTCATACCGTAGATGTCAAACCCGCTTTCCGGACGCTTTGAGTTTTTCCCACAAACCCTTAGGCCTCGGACGTTTCCAGGCACTCACCGTTTCAACCAAATAACAATCGGCAACATAAGCCGTCATCAGATTTCATTATGAAAACCCGATGACGGCTTTTGCATTTCATTAAGAAGGAGTTGATGCCATGAGCGAACACAGCCCACCCTTTACCCCGGATGAGTTGGACATCGCACGGCAGACCGACCTGCCCGATCTTTTCGCTTCTCTCGGCTACCAGGTAAAGCCAAAAGGCAATTATCACACCCTCACCGATATGCCCCATATTATGATTAAGCGTCGCTCAAGCTACTACGATAATTACACCCGCGCTTGGGGCGATGCGACCACATTTCTGCAAGCACATCACAACATGGATTTCAAACAGGCTGTACATTACTTGCTGGAATATAATGGCCATAAGCACAAACAGTCAAAGCTAACGCCGCCACGCGTTTCCCCTCCGCCTCAAGAAGTAAAGTCTCCTGCTGAATTTATCCTACCCGATGTCCATATAAATCATCGCCGCGTATTTGCCTATCTCATCAAAAGAGGAATCTCACGGAATGTAATCGCCGATTTCATCCGAAACGGCCTGCTGTATGAAAGCGCCGACTATCACAACGCGGTGTTTGTTGGGGTGAATGCTAAAGGTAAAGCCGTTAACGCATATATGCGCGGCACCTACAATCAAAACGGCAACGGCTTCAAAGGCGACGTCCCAGGCGGAGATAAAAATAACGCTTTCCGGCTGCCCACTGATTCGGTCAATGATACAGTATTCTGTTTTGAAGGACCCATCGATCTCATGGCATATATCTCGCTTCACGGCGAACCCGAAACCAATGCTGTTGCCCAGGCGTATGTGCGGCCGTAGGCTCGCCGCCGCTTGATGTTTGCGGGGGACTTTCACTGATCGCAGAAGAGGGGGCGGCATATCCCTCCATTTGATTGCAAGCCGCAAGCGCGCACACGCATACTATTGCCGTAAGTGCCGCAAAAACAGATCGCACTTTATTCCTCATAGCCACATCACCCCGCCAAAATTTCCAGACGCCCATCTCAGCGCCGCCTTATCCATTTCGTTGTACGTTGATTGTACCGGTGTTTCCGCACATCGCCATATCCGTGCCGCCTGTGTTAAAGGCACTGCCGGCTGCGCGAATGATAAAAAAATAGGCATAAGGGATTCAGCGCGAACCCCTCATGCCTACCGCAGCTTTACGCCTCTACCATTCTTTTTTTGTTCTGGAACGCGCCGATCAGGTATAATACCGGCAGTACCAGCCCGAGTATCAAGTTCACCGCGCTGAAGCTTCCGCCGCCCGCCGCGGTCAACACATTGCCCAGCACCGAAAACACTGCCGCCAGAATACCAAACACGATACAAACGGTGGCCTTTTCCGGCTTTGCCGCGTTGGCCACGCCCAAGATGCCCGCAACCAGGCTGACAATCGCGCCTAGCAATGCGAGGATGGCCGCAAATGTGAGCAAACCCAATGCCGCCTCCTCTGCTCCCAATGCAGCAACTATCAGACCTACGCCCAGCACAGCAATAATACCGAGAATAATACTGATTCCCCCACCGATGATCATGAGAATGCCCGTCACCTTGAGAAGCCCGTTACTTTTTCTTTCCATCTTGATCCCCTCCAAAAATATTTATTTATGGTCTAACGCGAAATCATTTCGCGACTATCCATCATTGCGTACATTAGAACATGGTTGATATACGTTAAAGCGTTTACACTTTTATCCTTGCATGGCCCCGCCGCAATATTCACAGCGCCCGCTGGCATCAGGGGTGGTCGTGGCCCCGCACAGCGGGCAGGTCTGCGCCACCTTGGGCGCATTGGCGGCGGCTACGCTTTCGCGCACCTGCTGCCGGACTTGTGTCAGCGCCTGCTTGATTTCCTCTCCGAGCGCTTCGCATTCCCGGTATTCCACACTTCTTCGTCCGACATCTGCTCCGCCTTGCATCCAAACACGGCCGGCCGGAGGCTCAATTTCAATCGTGCTGCTGTTGAGACGGAAACGAATCTCATCGAACCACGGACTGTTGACGTGGATGAGCGCCATATAAACCAGCGCAAAAAGCTGATGCTCTCGTCCATCTGCAGATGTATATAGGTGAATATGTTGAACATCCCTTCGAAAAACGCGGGGGACATCCTGAAAAGCGGTATTTAGGCGATCGTAATCGGTGACAACAGCAGCACGTTTGTAATCCGCTGCATCCGCATAAAGGGCATCATCACAACGCCCATCCATCAGGCGAAAACCGCCGGACAGCAGCAACGACTCCACATCGCCCGAAAAGAAAATCTCCATGTTCGACAACAGGCCCTTTTGGTAAGTAAGCGTACCTTCATTGGGCAGAACAATCTCCATGTTCCGGCCATTTTTTATGAGTGACGCTACCTGATAATCGTAGCATATCACAATAGGGGCATCAAACGCCTTCAATGCCAGACGATTTTCGACATGCAGCGTTTCCAGCAAATCGGCAGCCTTTTTTAGCGTAAAGTCTTCACCTTCTAATCCATAGGCGATGGCGCCCATCAATAGGTGCCTGTCTGGATAATGATCTAAGTACCCGATGGCCTCGCCTGCGGCGGGCAGATCGTTCCAGCCATCGATCCGGGCATCCGTCCTATCGCGGTCAACCGCGATGATCACCGTGGCTAGATAGTGAGGATACCAATGAGTGGCCACGCCACTTTCCAACGCGGGCATGGCTTGCACGTTGAAAACCTCCACTTCATTGCCTGCATTAAGAGAAGAAAACATTGTATGGTTTCGCTTTTCTATGGTAACCGTATAGGAGGGCAGGGCTTTAGATATGACCTCAAGGTAGGATGAGTTTTCATCGTTGTTGCATATAACGGTGCTTTGCGTATTGCCCCTAGTGCATCCGCTAAGAGAAAGGCAAATCAGACATAGCATCACCCATGCCGCAATTTGAAATATGCAATTACAGGCTCCTTTTCTCAAGCAAACGCACCCCCTCCATATACGCTTGACTTTATTATACTATACACTATAATTCAAGAGATTCCCATCCTGGCGGACGGATACTCCAATAACGTATAACACAAAATCGTCGGCGGCTTTGTTTTTTTATAGCATCGATCGTCATTTTGCACCCCTTCTTATTATCTTGTGTCACAAGGAGCAACAGCCAATAGCCTAGAAGAACCGTTTAGGGTAGCCTTTCGCAAATAACCAAAACAGTTTCGGTTCATTTCGTGGTCACACTCATAACATCAACACCAGCAATATCAACCCTTACAAGATCCTCATCCAGATCTGCATCCAAAATTGGTGATGGATTCAGTAACAAGGAAAGTCCCAGTCTCAAATAAAGATTACCCTTTACGGCCGCCGCAATGCTAAGGGCAATCACTTTATTGGTTGTGGTGAAATCGATTCTTTTCATATGAAAAACTCTTTCATGCCTAAAAAATATATAATACTTTCCAATGATATTGTATCGGGCTCGCAGTTTTTACACCCTATCCGCAGTGGGTAGTCTTATTAAATTGGTTGCACTTTTTAAAAATCGGTTATCTATTCTTATAGATACCTGTATCCCCCTGTTTTGCAGACAACACAGGAGTAATCAATACAAGCACTTTGCTGCTTGTCAGCCCGCTGTCTCCCTGTCAAGCTGACCAATAACCATATACTCACCGGGCGCTCTGCCCGAATAGCGGAACGGATAACAGGTAATGAGCGCGATGGCTTTGCCGTCCAGCGTAGGAAGCATTAACTCATCAGCATGCTCAAGCGTCGTCACCTGCGCCACGATATAGGTATGCTTGCTTCCATCCGGCAGCGTGGCCGTAATACCATCACCGGCTTCCACGGTCTGGAGGATGCGCAAATGCGTTCGGTTGCGATGGCCGTAGATTACGCACATGCCATCTTGCCCTGGCAGGGCAGAGGTTTCTAGCCAGCCAGGGCCTTTGTCCAGTGTATTTTCGGCCACTCCATAAGCGATGGATATGGTCTTGCCACCGATGTAAATCGAAAACACTGGGTCGGTGAGATTGGGCTGGGTAGGATTGACAGCAGGGGTAATTGATGCATCTTCGGGCGTAGCTGCGGCTGTAGGTGTGGGTTCAGCCGGTGTTGGAGTGATACGTGGTGCGGCAGAGGCACCGCCTTCCTTTAATGGTTCATTATCCATCATCAATTGCCCATTGGTCTGCTGCCGCTGCCATACCATCAAAAAGATAGACGCGGTGATGACCATCGCCATGTCGCAGTCAAAGATTGCGGTTGACTGGACCGCTGACAATACTATCACGACCGCAAGATTTGTGCGGCTGCTAAATCACGTTTCGGTATGTGATGTTGCTGCGGCTGCTAAATCGCTCCTCAGCATGTGGTGTTACTGATTTTTAGCAGTAATGCTGTCCAGTATGGCTGTTGCTCCAATGCCTGTTATGTCGCGGTTATCCTGATGGAAAGACCAATATTGAGAAATGTTCGTCCAGTTTTCAGTGGCGAGATAATTGTAGTTCAAGGTTCGCAGACCCAGTGGGAAAAAGCGCATTTCTGTCAGGGCATAAAGGAAGGCTTCCTCGGCTGCCAGAGAGAATTCTTCTGTAGTTATTGCAGCAGCAAGCCTTAAAATAATCTCTTGTCCGCCGGGCTCCATATCTGCTTTTTCTTCCCCCCATTGATGCAAAAAGTACTCTGCCAGACTTAAGGGTGACTCCAGCCTCTCTTGTGTCTGGACAAAAGCCAGATCGTATTGGTAGCCGGCAAGTCTGTGCGAATATTCTTCCGGCGGAAGCATTAACAAGTCAATAAGAAGCCCCTGGCTGCGAGCGGAATCAGCGAAAGCCTGACATGCTTCTTCTGCCTTTGTATCGCCTTCAGGCAATATCAATTCCAAGGCAGGGACCGGGTTATCGTTTAAATTCAATATGCCGCTTTTGTCAATCCGGCCTCCCAATCTCTCAGCAATATCGTCCTTGTTATCAAGGTATGACTCTGCAAAGGCCGGGTTTGATAATCTTGCACGTAAAGAATTTACTAAAGTGATGCCTCCAAAATAATGCCAGAAGTTAGTTACCGGTGCGCTATCGTCCAACGCTGCTCCTGTTTGGGCAGTGTCTATTGATAATTGAAGCAGGTTCAAAATTAGAGGGTTGCTGAGCAAGTCGTTATCAGTATTGCTTCTGATGCCGGTCAGAACTGACCTGCCGGGATAAGATTTCAGACCATCAATAATATCTGAACCAGCACCGATAAGTAAATCTACTTCTTGCTCCGCTATTGCCCGTTCGCTGGCTGCCTCATCTGCGTACTTCCGCAGCATCAGATAGCGAGGCTTGTTTTCGTCAATATCACCCTGACGTTCTAAAACCAGCTGGAAAGAATCATTCAACAGTACTTTCCACTGTCCTGTACCCAATGGCTGCTTCTCTGCCGCAGAACGCAGCTCATCAGCAGTTATGGTCAAGGGGTCTTCTCCCGCACTCCACAGTGTAGCAGGCAAGATCGGTGCCCGGCACAAGAGATCCAAAGCCAGAGCCAGATGATAGTCATCCGGATCTGCCAGAGTAAGCAAAATTGTATCCTGATTGTCGGTGTCTGTCTTCGCCATTACGTCTATAATCAGCCCTTCAGCCGCAGAGAGAGCGCTAAAATGCTTTGACATCCAATACAAGGAAATCTCAATTTGTTCCGGAGTGACCGGTCTGCCATCATGCCAGCCGGCACCTTCTCTTAGCTTTATTTCAATCCCCTGACCAGTAATATTAACCAGTTCCGCCAAGCCGGGGACATAGGTAAGCCTCTCCGGATCCCATTTCAATAATGTCTCATAAATCAGATCACAGCCGCTTTCCGTATCTACCGGGAATCCATCCTGATCCGAGAAGGGATCCAGATTAATTTCTTTATCCAGCAGCTGCATGGAAAGCGTGTCTTCAGGATCAGGTGTAAAACCAATTTCTATGCCATTACCTTGATTATCGGATTGATTAATTGAAGGCGTTACCTCTGAATCCTGCGGTTCTTGGACATCCCCACTCCCAGCTGTCTGATTCGTAATCTCAGTTTCTCTTTGTGAAGTGCAGGCGGTTACACCAATCAACAAGCAGAAGCATAGTACAAATGAAAGCACGTACAAGCTGATTTTTCGGGTTTTTATATTCGTATCCGTTTTTATGAATTCTAACGTCACGATTTATTTCCTTTCCAGAGTATTTTTATTGTAACATGATAACCTGATTGTGCTTAACTGGAGATAGTATTCTGCTGCCGATACGCAGCTAATCACAAAATTAATTTTTGAAGGACATCAGAGCATTTTGAAAGGATATTTTGTGAGACATAATGATGAGAAGAGTCCTGCCGGAAAGGCAGGAAAAAGGGTGCGGTACGCTATGATTATCTTCTTTGTTTTAGTAATAGCCCTGCTGACTGCCCTGATTTATATCAATGCAACTATAGTGAGAACAGGCAGTACGAGGATTCAGAGCCGGCAGGAACTGGAGTCCGGGCTGGATGCAATTATTGTGCCGGGGTGTCAGGTCTATCCGGACAAAACACCATCGCCAATGCTTAAAGACAGACTGGACGGAGCTATTTATCTTTATCAGGAAGGTGTCTCTGACCGTATCATCGTTTCCGGCGACAGCAGCAGTTCGAAGTATGACGAGCCTTGGGTAATGCGTAATTATCTGGCTGCTGCAGGCATCCCGCCTGAAGCGATATTCATGGATAATTACGGCTTGGATACCTATGCGACAGTATACCGTGCCGGAGAGATTTTCAAAGTTCAGTCGGGAGTAATCGCAACACAGAGATTTCATCTGCTGAGAGCCTTATACATTGCAGAGCGTCTGGATATTGATCTTGCCGGCTATGAGACTGATTTCTATAATTATCGGACCGGAACTGTGATCAAGAATACCATCCGTGATTTCTTTGCCCGCGGTAAAGCATGGTGGGAAACTCAATTCCAGGTAAAGCCTCGTTATTTGGGGAATCCTTATGATTTGAGCGGTTCCGGATTAACAACCTTAAGTGAAGAGCAAATAACAAATGATCCCTTCGCGAATAATCCCATAACTAATGATCCTCAGTGAAGGGTCCGGTATAGTACGAACAAGTGCTCTTACACGTTTACTCTGGCGACGCGCAAAGCGCGGACGTTAGTCACCAGCACGTTTATCGCAGTCAGATGCTCAAAGTTTTCGCTGATTTTCTCTTGAGCTTCAACGAGTACTTTTTGAGCGTTGAAGCCATAAATTAGCTCAAGATCCAAATCAATAATTACGCCATAAGGCTCTTTTCTGACATTGTAGTGCACCATGCTTTCAATTCCGGGGATCTGCTTAGCTATCAGGTTCAACAGCTGCTCAACCGCTTCATCGGACATGGAGTAGCTGCCCAGACTTGAAAATGTAGGCCGCACAACTGTGCGTTCCAGATCAAGATCACCAGGCACGTATGAAGATCCACGGTCGAATCTGCGCCTCAATTTTTGCAGAGGTTCAGCAAAATAGCCTGAAAACTCATGCTTGATCTCCATGCTTGGTACAGGAATGGTATGTTTTCCCTCAGTTAAACGGGTGTTTTTGGCGATATTTCTTTCTTCTTCAGTAGTAACATCATCAATATTGATATGCAGGGAGGGCCGGTTAAGCCAAAGATTATCGCAAATCCGCTCCAGCATGCCATCAGATGTGCCCAAAATCATCAGTGTGGCAGGGCGATGTTCAACCAGTGCTCGTCTCATGTTGGCAGCCCGCGTCGGATCAATGAACAAAGCCTGTCTTACTGACTCTAACTTTGTGCCTGCCCTCTTGGCAGATGATCCGGTGACTACGCTGGAACCATGAATTAACAAGCCATCATCGATTATATAACGTATATCGTAACGGCGGGCAATAATAATTGCGCGGGTACTCTTACCGGTGCCGCTTGGTCCGACAAAAGCTATAACCGCGATATTTGACAAAATCTCACGGATTTCATTCTGGGTAGCTTCTTCATATTTTATGGTACGTTCGCTGACTTGCGTTTTGACTGCCTCAGCAAAGCGCTCAAAGGGATTAAAAATAGGCTCATCACGTGTAAGTTTATCCCGTGCTTTAGTTTCTGCTTCAGTTTTCTTTTCTGAAGCAATATCTGAATCAGCTTTGAAGCCGAGTCTTTTCTTTAGCCAGTTTACAATCCCCATTGCAGAAAATTCAAATCCGAAGGATGATACCTTTACTCTTAGGAGTCTTGGTTCCAGTTATGGTACACATCCTGCACATCATCGTGATCCTCCATAGCTTCAATTAGTTTCTCCATCTGCAGGATTTGCTCTTCTTCATTCAGGTCAATCCAGTTGATTGGCTGTGGAGCGAGTGAGACATCAGAGAACTCGTAATTTTTTTCCGTCAAACCATCACGCACCTTGTGATATTCCTCCGGAGCAGTGATGATTTCGTACATTTCTTCGGTAGCTTCAATATCTTCTGCGCCTAATTCCAGAGCGTCAATGAAGACTTGATCTTCTTCTGGATAGATTTCTCTGTCCAATATTAAGCTTCCTTTACGCTCAAATTGGAATGCTACACAACCGCAGGTACCCAGATTGCCGCCGTATTTGTCAAAAATATGACGGATATCCCCTGCTGTGCGGTTGCGATTATCGGTCAGGGTTCTTACCATAACGGCCACGCCGCCGGGGCCGTATCCTTCATAGATTATGTCTTCAAAGTTGCCGCTTTCTTCACTTTTATCTGCCTTACTGATAGAGCGCTGAATGCTGTCGTTGGGCATATTATTAGCCTTTGCCCTTGCGATGGCATCTGCCAGACTGGTATTAGTTTCAGGATTAGGGCCGCCAGCCTTAACAGCGACTGCGATTTCCCGTCCCAGTTTCGTAAAGATTTTACCTCGCTTTGCGTCAACTGCTTCTTTGCGCTTTTTTATGTTGTTCCATTTAGAATGTCCTGCCATAAAGTTCTCCTAGGGTTATTTGATTACTTCCTGTCCGTCCATCCAGGGACGCAGTATCTCAGGTATGACAACGCTGCCGTCTGCTCTCTGCATTTGTTCGACGATTGCCGGAATTAATCGGCTTGTAGCGAGTCCGGATGCATTCAGGGTGTGAACAAAATCAGTCTTCCCGGTGTCGCTGCGGCGATAGCGCATATTCCCGCGCCTTGCCTGATAGTCGCCGGCATCGGAAGCAGAGCTGACCTCCTTGTAATCATCCATAGAAGGGATCCAAACCTCGATATCGTAGGTTTTGCGCATAGAGGCACTGCAATCTTCGGCGGCCAGTTTTGAAGTGCGGAAATGAAGTCCCAGACCTTTGACAAGCTGCTCAGCCTTACTGATCAATTCTGCCAAAGCGGCATCGGACTGGTCTGGCAATGTATACTGGAACAGCTCAACCTTGTTAAACTGATGTCCTCTTATCATTCCTCTTTCGTTAGCCCCGTGGCTGCCTGCTTCTTTACGGTAACAAGGAGTATAGCCAAAATACTTCAGCGGCAGTTCATCCTCTGTCAGAATCTCATCTCGATGCAGATTTACAAGAGCAGTCTCAGCTGTAGGCAGCAAAAAGCTGGTTTCCTTTTCATTCGGATTCGACTTTGCTTCCAAATGGAAGACATCTTCACTGAATTTGGGGAATTGGCCGGCTGTGAAACCGCATTTATAGTTCAAAATATGGGGCAGAAGCATCATTTCATAACCATCAGCCAAATGCTGCTGCACGAAATAGTTCAGAAGTGCCCACTCCAGTCTGGCTCCATCGCCTCGATAGATCCAGAATCCTGTCCCGCCAAGCTTTGCCCCCCTCGGGTAATCAATCATACCTAAATCAGTGACTAAATCAACATGGTGTTTAGGAGTAAAATCAAATTCGGGTTTTTCTCCCCAAACTGATACAACCTGGTTGTTTTCTTTTCCTCCCGGCACAACGTCATCGGCGGGAAGATTGGGCAGAGAGGCGAGAAAATCGTCCTGCTCGCTTTGCATTCTGACTAAGATTTCGTCATTAGCCTTGATTTCTTCTCCGACTTCACGCATGTGCGCCATTAAGTCTGCTGTATCTTTTCCTTGTCGTTTAAGCAGGGGAATTTCGGCTGAAGTTTTATTGCGCTCAGCCTTCAATTGTTCGTTTTCAAAGATGATTGCTCTTCTTTTTTCGTCCTCTGCAAGAAAATCCGCAAAGTCAATCTCGAACCCCCTGCGCGCCAGCTTTTCTGCCACCAGCTCAGGATTTTTGCGTATCATGACCAGATCAAGCATGTTTTATCACTCCCAGACAATATTTGGAATTGCTTCCATTAGCTTCAAGCCCTAAAAAATAGAGGCTTAATACACATTGCATTATACCCTATTGGCTCTGACATAAGAAATAGCCGCACTAACAGAGAACATGTTAACGGCACAACAACGGCCGGAACTAATTCCATTAAGCAGAGTGCATGTCAGTTATGAATCCGATTATTTGTATAAAAAATTATTTACCTGATTAACAGTCGAAGTCACTTTATAAGACCACATTTCGTGTCCGTTCCGATTAAAATAGCGACTGCGATTTCCACTTGTTGGGATAAGAAGCTCCTGTCGCCCATAGCTGAGGTAGGATCCGGCTTTAGACAGCAGGCTCGTAATCTGGCTATGGCTCAAGCTGGTGGAAACATTGGGCAAAGTAGCATTAACCACTGCGTTTAACTTACCAACCCCGCTGGATTTCAGTTTATTCAGGGTGGCATTAACAACTTTCCTTTGCCTGCCTGTTCGCTGGAAATCCGAGTCAATGCTGCGGATACGGCTGTATGCCAATGCCTGACTGCCGCTAAGATTGTATGTTCCGGCTCCGGGCAGCCCGATAATCCTGGCTTCGCTGCCTGTAACACTGATTTTAACGCCGCCCAGAGCATCTATACACTTTCTGAATGCTGAAAAATTGAAAACAACATGGTCATCGATATGAAATCTGAAATTTGTCTCTATGGTTTTTCTAAGCAGGTTGGCACCGCCATATGCGTACGAGTGATTGAGACTGTCCCAGCCGCGACCGGGGATATCGACAGAAGTGCTCCTTAAGAGTGACAGCATGTTAATTTTATTAGTATTTGAATTAACCGACAGGATCATGATCACATCTGATCTGCCTCGGAAATTATTGGAGCGAGAGTCTACACCTATGACCAGATAATTCTTAACACCTTTCATTTGCACGATGTTTTTGTCTGAAATAACAGGAGCTTCAGTTTCTTCTGCAATGCCATCTCCGCCAGCCTCACTGCCAAGCGCCCCTAAAGCTTCCAACTCCTGCAGCATTCCCTGCTCAATAGAATCTGCAGCGATATCAGGTTTTGCTGTCACTCCTGCATATATTTCCTGAGCGGACATTTCTGCCTCGCCCTGAAATATTGCATCCGCATCAGGCATGAGATTAAGTCTCGTCTTATAATAAATTCCTGCACCGGAAAATAGTACTATAAGGACTCCCAGTGTTGCAGCCATAATCTTCATGGCAATGGTATACGAAAATTTTTTCTTTCTGGAAGGGGTACGGCCATTGTTTCTGTTTGTCTTCACCAAGTCTCTCCTTCAGCACACTTGAATAATTACAAGTCATGTCAGGGCAAATCGCAAATGGCTGATTCGCAGATTGACAATATTATGGATTAAAATACTCCTCGTTACAACTAAAGACTATAAATCTACTAAAGGCCGTAAACCTACAAAAGGGCGTAACCCTGCAAAAAGGCGTAAACCTACAAAGACTAAAACTCTACAAAAGGGCGTATCCCAAAACAGGGACAACTTGCAGTCAAAAGGCACAACTTTCCTCATATTTAATGATCTAATTTTTAGGCAATAGGAAAATTTATGAAATATTCTGAGTTTTGTTCCACGCAAATTAGATGTTATGGTACAATTTTTTTGTTGTTTTGTACCAGAAAAAGGCAGAGGACTTGAGGAGGTTTGTATGTCGAAGAATGAAACCACTGTAAAAGATGGTGGCTTTTTGGATCGTTTTTTCCAGATAAAAGCACATGGCTCTACAGTAAGAACCGAGGTCATGGCTGGTATTACTACCTTTATGACTATGGCCTACATTATTGCTGTTAATCCCAGTATTTTAGCTGATGCCGGAATGGACAGGGGTGGTGTATTCACCGCAACTATATTGTCTTCCATGATTGCAACACTGATAATGGCACTTTATGCCAAGCTGCCTTTCGCGCTTGCTCCGGGCATGGGGTTAAACGCCTATTTTACTTATTCTGTCGTCATGGGCATGGGTGTGACCTGGCAATTCGCCTTAACAGCCGTTCTGATTGAAGGTGTGATATTCCTGCTCTTCTCCTTTATAGGCGTGCGAGAGAAAATTTTCGACTCGATTCCTATGACACTGAAGAAGGCAGTATCGGTCGGTATTGGCCTTTTTATCTGCCTTATCGGCTTGATTAATGGCGGTCTGGTAGTATCTAATCCGGCTACAATTCTTGGATTGGGTGATCTGCTCTCACCGGGCGTGCTACTGACAATAATCGGTTTGATTATTATCGGAGTTCTTTATGCCTACAAAGTGCGTGGCGCCCTGTTAATCGGGATTCTTGCTTCTACTGCAATCGGCATGATTATGGGCATTGCTGACCTCCCCACCGGTATTTTCAGCTTGCCGCCATCACTTTCAAACGTAGCATTCCAATTTGAATGGAGTAGCATTTTTACCTGGAAGATGGTAATAGTAGTATTTACTTTCCTGTTTGTAGACGTATTTGATACCATTGGCACCCTGATCGGGGTAGCATCCAAAGCAAATATGCTGGACGAGGAAGGCAAACTGCCGCGCGCTAACCGTGCTCTTACTGCTGATGCTATTGGCACCGTTGCCGGAGCTGCACTGGGAACAAGCACAGTTACAACTTATGTAGAATCTGCAGCCGGAGTAGCCGAAGGCGGACGGACCGGTCTTACAGCTCTGACTACAGTTGGCATGTTCGTTCTCGCTCTCTTCTTCTATCCGATTATCGGAATTATTCCGGCTCAGGCAACTGCTCCGGCTCTGATTATGGTAGGCCTCTTTATGATGAGCCCCATAAAAGAAATCGATTTGACCAAAGACTACACAGAAGCGATTCCGGCTTTCCTGACCATTGTAATGATGCCCTTTGCTTACAGCATAGCTGAAGGCATTGTATTCGGCATGGTCTCATACGTGATCCTGAAAGTACTAGGCCGCAAAGCGAAGAGCGTGTCAATCACGATGTATATTCTGGCAGCGCTTTTCATCTTAAGGACAGTCATGCCGTTGATTTCAAATGCCGTACTTTGATTTTGAATTAAGTTCTTCTTTAGAAATCAATATCATTTAGCTCATAATCGGACCCCTCCAACAAAAAACGGAGGGGTCTTGATTATTTTTTCCGCCCCTGATTGATAGTCTTTATTTGACAGATAGCCGGCTTCGTTAGTATAATTGGCAGGCTGTTTCTCTTTTATTTAGAATATTAGTGACAGCTGATTGATAATACTTCGCAAAGCCGATGCATATAGATGAATGGCAGAGTGCGAAAGGAGTAAATTATGCCTAAGATGACTTATCAGCCCAAGAAACGTCAGCGGAAAAGAGAACACGGTTTCCGCAAGAGAATGCGAAAAGCCTCAGGTCGCAGAATACTTGCCAGAAGACGATTGAGAGGAAGAAAGAAACTCTCACATTAAGACCGCAGGTGATGTGGTCTTTTTTTTCATGACAAGCAATAAACCGTATCCGACAATAAAAGCCAACCGCGATTTCTCGAGAACTTACCGACAGGGTAAAATCTTGAGAGGCGATTACATAATTATGCATTACAGGCAAAGGGGGGATCAGGAAACTCCCCGTGTCGGCTATACGGTAAGCCGAAAGATAAGAACGGCGGTAGAACGCAATAAAATCAAGAGACTTCTGCGCGAAGCTATGAGATTATCCGGACTAAAAATTATACCCGGAACGGATATAATTCTGGTGGGAAAGAAGAAAACGAATCCACCCGATTTTTTTAGCCTTCGCAAAGAGCTTCATGATATGATAATCAGAGCCAAGCTTGCATCGGAGGAAAATAATTGTGGCTAAAGAGAGCTGCAAAACTAATATATACAGCCGAAATTCAGATGAAACTAAGCTTGACCAACGCTCAGATGAATCTAAGAGCTCTTTTAGTGTCTGGTTAAGCAAGATGATTATTAGTACGATCCGCCTGTATCAAAAAGGGCGTTCGCCTATATCTATGGGGCGTTGCCGCTTTACACCAACTTGCTCGCAATACGCCATAGAAGCAATCAGCCGTTATGGTCCTTTAGGCGGAGGGGCACGGTCGGTTTGGCGTATCGTCCGCTGTAATCCCTTTAATAAAGGCGGTTACGACCCTCTTCGCTAGTAGAGTATTCCATCCGGAAATGCGGCCGGG
>DCDV01000012.1:0-12756 GCA_002316595.1 Mageeibacillus sp. UBA1046 | reverse complement strand
GCCGGGAAACACTCAGCTTGTCGCATAGAAAAAAGAAAGTAAAAGTAACTGGAGAATTACATATGATAGGTGGTACTAAAAATGCTTGACCCGCTATACACTTTATTTGGAGCAATACTGAGCTGGCTATATTATGTTATCGGCAATTACGGCTTAGTAATCATTTTCTTCTCACTTGCGATCAACTCTCTATTGGTACCACTGCGACTTAAGTCTCAGCGCAATATGATCAAGCAGCAATTCCTGCAGCCGGCGCTGAATGATATCAAGCGCCACTATGCTGATGACCCCCAGAAACAACAACAATAGAGCTCAGCCTTGATGAAACGAACCGGTGTCTCTATGGGTGCCGGCTGCATATCATCGATAATCCCTCTGATTATCATCTGGCCGATTTGGCGTATAATCCGCGCACCTCTGCAATATGTGGGACAGGTTTCTGTCGATAATATCACCAAAATTGCAGAGTTTTTGGTTGATAAAGGTATATTGGATCAGAATATCCTGGGTTCGGTAGCTCAAAACGACCTGCCGATAATAAATGTATTAAAAAATAATGCCAGCGCCCTGGCGGAATCAGTCGGCCAAGGCTGGATAAGGCCTGATCAGTTAATAAATACAAATTTTCTGGGTATGGATTTAGGGAGAGTTCCTTCCTATAATCCGCTTGATTGGTTTGGACCAAACTGGCAAGTTGAATTGCCGCTTATCATTCTGCCGATCCTTACCGTTCTGACCATGATGCTCAATATGAAGATGTCACGGCTTAATGTCCTGCGCAAAGCTCCTTCAAAAGAAGAAATTGAGCGGGCAAAAAGCAACCCGGCCAAAGCCGGCCAGCAACAGGCGGATCCCTCCGAAAAAACAATGAAATACATGCAATATTTCATGCCTGTTCTGATGATCTTCACAGTATTTACTATGCCTTCGGCCATGGGACTCTACTGGGTAACCTCAAACTTGGTTTTCATCGTACAATCCTGGATCAGTTATGAGATGTATATAAAACCCGGACGGTTAATATTGGCAGAGGAAGCGGAGGCTCAGATATTGCCTCAATCTGCGAAAGAATCAGACAAAACCGCAGATTTGGCGCAAAAAGCTGTTAAGCAGAAGGCCGGAGGGAATAAGAAGAATAAACGCGGGAAAGGGAAAAGATAAGCTCACTCCCGCTTAGGAGGCCTACAAAATGGGTAGCTTTATTGAAAAAACAGCTAAGACTGTCGATTTAGCGATTTCTGAAGCTCTGTCTGAATTAAATCTCAGTGCTGATGATGTAGTTATCGAAGTATTAGACGAAGGAGAAAGTGGAGGACTTCTGGGTTTTGGCAAGAAACCTGCCCGGATCAGAGTCTACTACGGTGATGAAAACGAGACTGCTGAATCAGCGCTCGAGGCAGAGACAGGTGATGACTTCGCTGACTTAGGATCAACAGCGCAAACAGCAGCCAAGACCCGACACGAGAAAGCGGCTGTTCTCACAGCAGACGAAGAATCCGAACCAGAAGAAGCGGATATTGACGATGCCGAGAATGCTGCCCTGGACTATCTGCAAGTAGTGCTGAGTGGTCTGGGCATGCATGGCCGCATATCTTCCTGGCTTGATGAGGAAGAGAATTTGCACTTCGAAGTCGAGGGAGATGATCTGGGAGCTGCGATCGGCCGCAGAGGAGAAACTCTTGATGCAATACAGTATCTGACTAATCTGGTGGCGAACACCAATACAGACAACCACATTCGCGTGATAGTAGATATTGGCGGATATAGGCAACGCCGGGACAACAAATTGCGTGACATGGCTTTGCGCATGGCGGAGCGTTCCTTGAGTGAAAATAAAAAGATTCGTCTGAAGCCGATGAATCCTGCTGAAAGAAGAAAAATTCATCTCTCGCTTTCTGATTATCCGGGAGTCACCACCTGGAGTGAAGGCTATGAATCCGCACGTTACATAGTAATTGCTCCTCAAGATGATGAGGCAGGTCCCTCTGATATGAAAGAAGAATATTGGGATGGAGAATTCGACGATAACTGATACCATCGTAGCTGTATCGACACCGCCGGGAACAAGTGGACTGGCGGTACTGCGCTTATCAGGATCAGATGCCGCAAGTTACTGTGATGCTCTATTCCGTCCTTACCCTGTCACTCCTCTGAAACCATCGGAGATGGCAGGATATACTACTGCTGTCGGCTCCTGGGCAGACTTAGATCAAGTAGTCCTCAGCTGTTTTCTGGCACCGCATTCTTATACAGGTGAAGATGTTTTTGAGATCAGCTGCCATGGCGGGACTGCCGTGAAGCAGGCAATTCTTGAATCTATTGTGGAAGCGGGAGCCAGACTGGCTGAAGCCGGCGAATTCAGCAAAAGAGCTTTTATCAATGGCAAGCTGGATCTGTCTCAGGCGGAAGCTGTCATGGATCTTATCAGCGCTGAGGCCAGCCGTCAGGTTCAGGCAGCATATAACCAGCTGAAAGGTCAGCTCTCTGCAAAGATCAGAGCCAGAGCGGATAGTCTTTATGAGTTAATGGCGCGTGTTGAGATGATTCTGGAGTTTCCGGAACTGGAAGAGACCCCGCCTGCTTTGAAACAATTAGCTGCTGACGTTTCACAAGAGAGCGCAAGGATAAAACAGCTTGCTTCCGGTTACGGCAGAGGCAAGGTAGTCCGGGAAGGTCTTAAAGTTGCTATCGCAGGCAGACCGAATGCCGGCAAATCTACTTTGCTCAATAGTCTGGTAGGAGAAGACAAAGCGATAGTAACCTCAATTCCCGGTACAACCCGCGATCTGATTGAAGAGCGCATAATAGTTGACGGTTATCTGGTACATATAACTGATACAGCCGGGCTGACTCAAAGCAGCGACGATGTCGTAGAACAAGAAGGTGTGCGTCGTGCCCGCCTGGCTCACTCTGAAGCAGATTTACTTTTCTGGATGATCTCTCCTCCCTATCCTGAAGCAGAGGATTTTGAAGCAGAGATTACAGAAATCCGGGAGCTGCTGGCGGATGGCAAAGAAATAGTAATTGTATTAGGCAAGGACGATAAAGGATCTTCTGACAGCATGGAGGCTGATATCAGACAACGCATTGCAAATATCGGGATCGTCAGGTTCTCTATCCTCCGTGAGGATAGCACAGAACAGATCCGCATGCAGATCAGAGATCATTTACATAAACTGGAACACCAGTATGATCAGGAAACATTGATAACACACGAAAGACACCGGAATCTGCTGGAAGATTCTGCATCCCAACTAGACCAAGCGGCTCGAGGTATCGGTAAAGGCCTTACATTAGACCTGGTAGCAGCGAGGCTCCGTCTGGCAGCAGAATATCTGGCGGAGATGACAGGAGACAGCATAGATGTAAGTCTGGTAGACACCCTGTTTTCACGATTTTGCGTTGGCAAATAGATTGGTTCACATAAGATATGTCATCCCTTAATCAAGCATTAAAAGTTGAAGGCGCCTGGCTCGCGGGCAGCTGCGATATAGCCGTGGTCGGCGCCGGCCATGCCGGTTGCGAGGCTGCCCTGGCGGCAGCCAGATTAGGCCATGAAGTATTGCTGTTCACCATGACCCTGGACAGCCTGGCCAACCTCCCCTGCAATCCCAGCATCGGCGGCACAGCTAAAGGTCAGCTGGTGCGCGAGATTGACGCACTCGGGGGCGAAATGGGCAAACTCGCTGATTCGCAGATGATTCAATTTCGGATGCTTAACGCTTCGCGCGGACCCGCCGTAATGTCGCCCCGAACCCAGACCGACCGGGTAGGCTATCAGCGCAGCATGAAACATGTACTTGAGAAGCAGGAAAGACTGGATCTCTTGCAGCAGGAAGTTGTTGATCTGATCTGGGAAACAGATACCTCAGCTGATCGTCACTCAACAGAAAATTCTGCCGAAGACAACCCGTCAGGTACCGCTGTCAAGGAAGCTGCTGCCACAGAAATATTGTCCCATGACTTCTCAGCAGACCATAAACAGGCAAAAAGAGTGTCCGAAACAAAACACTTACCCGGAATTGTCGGCTTGCAGACACGTACCGGTGCTATCTATAAGTGCAAAGTATGCATCCTTGCAACAGGCACTTTTCTGGATAGCAAAGTTATCGTGGGTGAGGCTATCTATTCATCAGGCCCCGATTCACTTTTCCCTGCAATCGGTCTATCAGATACCCTTCAAGAACTAGGACACACCATCCAAAGATTCAAGACAGGAACACCTGCCAGACTGCACAGAAGGACACTTCACCTTAAGGACTGTGACATACAGCTCTCTGATACTGTTGCCAGACCCTTCTCCTTCGAGAATGAAGCTGATCCTGAATGGCAGCCAAAAGCTGAGATTCCCTGTTATCTGACATGGACAACAGCAGATACCAAAAAAGTAATACTCGAGAATATTGATCGTTCGCCACTCTATTCCGGCAAGATAGAGGGTATCGGACCCAGATATTGTCCTTCCATTGAGGATAAATATGTAAAATTTCCTGAGCACGAAAGGCATCATGTATTTTTAGAGCCGACAGGACTTGATACCGAGGAGATGTACGCTTCCGGACTTTCGTCCAGCATGCCTGAAGATGTCCAGCACGCCATGCTCAAGACCATTCCCGGCATGGAGGATGCACACATGATGCGAGTTGCTTACGCCATCGAGTATGATTCAGTCGATCCTACTGAATTACATTTATCCTTAGAATCCAGACGAGCCGAAAACCTCTATCTGGCCGGGCAGATCAACGGCTCCTCCGGCTATGAAGAGGCGGCCGGACAAGGTCTTATCGCAGGCATCAACGCCGCCCGCAAACTGGAGGGGAAAGAGCCGGTCATCATCGATCGCTCACAGGGTTACATTGGAGTCTTAATAGATGATCTGGTCACTCGCGGCACTAACGAGCCATATCGCATGATGACATCGCGCGCTGAATACAGACTTGTTCTGCGTCAGGATAATGCCGACCAGCGGCTGACACCGCTGGGATACGAAATCGGCCTCATCAGTGAGGAGAGATGGCAGAAGTTCAAGTTAAAACAAGAAATGATTGCTGCGGAGACAGAGCGCCTGAATCAGGTAGTCTTAACACCCGGAGATGAGACAGACGCCTTTTTGCTGGAGCATGACAGCAGTCCCTTGCGCGAGCCGACTTCCCTGGCCAAGCTTCTTAAGCGCCCGGAGCTTAGCTACAGTGATCTGGAAGCGTTCGATCCCGAGAGGCCGGATCTGCCTGATTATGTCACTTCAACAATGGAAATTATTATTAAATACGAAGGCTATATCCGTATGGAAGAGGACAGAGTCAGGCGTTTCCGCAAAGTCGAAAAGAAGTCTCTGCCTGCTCAATTCGACTATAGCGTTATCCGCGGCTTAAGGCTGGAAGCCGTGCAGAAACTTAACTCAAGACAGCCGTCCTCTGTCGGACAGGCGAGCCGTATCTCCGGAGTGTCTCCGGCAGATGTTCAGGTTCTCTTAGTCTGGCTGGAAGCAAATAGAAGGCGGGCCGAATCTGAAGAGAGGGAACAGTAACGGTTATCAGAGCAGCGGAATAGCTGCGGTCAAGTATACAAGAGAGCAAAGTAATCATAAACGGATACCGGAGCAGCGGAATAGCTGCGGTCAAGTATACAAGAGAGCAAAGTAATCATATGTCAGCCTTGGAATTATCTTCAAAATATCGCGAATGGATCAGAGAAGCAGCAAAGAGAGCAGATCTGCAGCTCCTGCCTGAGCAGGAGGAGCAACTGCTCGAATTTATCTCTCATCTCCTGGAGAAAAACCGGGTGATGGACCTCACCAATATTACGAAAGCTGAAGAGCTAGGTGTTAAACACTTGCTGGACAGCTGGATGCTCCTGCCTCTGATTGATCAGCAGGTAAGCGCGAATCGGCTGTCTCTGGCAGACGTAGGATCCGGCGCAGGCTTTCCGGGGTTGCCGCTTAAAATTGTGCGCCCCCGCCTGGAAGTAATTTTACTGGATTCTCAGAAAAAAAGGGTTGATTTTCTGACAGAGACAATCGGGAGACTGGAATTGTCCGGCATTCAGGCTATCCGGATGAGAGCTGAAGAAGCAGGCAGAGACCGTCGTTTTCGTGATGCCTTTGATATTGTCACGGCGCGGGCGGTGGCAGCATTGCCGCAATTAGCGGAGCTCTGTCTCCCTTTGGTCAGACCGGGCGGAATATTTCTGGCCATGAAAGGTCAGGCTGATGAAGAGACAGACAGTGCCAGATCCGCCATTGCGCAGTTATCGGGACAGTTGAGGGCAGTGCAGGAATATGTTCTTCCCGGAACAGATATGATGAGAAGTCTGCTGGTAATTGAAAAGATTTCTCCCACCAAGCCGGCCTTCCCCCGCTCATATGCAAAAATCAAGAAAAATCCCTTGAAGTGAGTATAGTTCAGAGTTCAAGTAACGGATAAATTTCCGGCTGATCACAGCAGCTTACTGTCTAAAAACGGTCAAATTGAAGATCATCTTTTTTGTGTCAATAACAGCCTGCCGGATAATGATAAAGTCGCGATTATTCGCTGTTTTCAATGGTTAGACCTCATTTTTGACTATGCACTATGGTACAATATATAGGATATGTATTTAATACTCAGGGAGGAAATTTATGGCAGAAAAGCCTAGAGATAAAAACAGTTATTTGGTGAAAGAAAAAGAAATAGATGATGCTTTTCGAAACCCGGAAAATGAAGTAATTCCGGTTGAACTGGAACAGGAAATGCGCAAATCGTTTATCGATTATGCCATGAGCGTTATTACAGACAGGGCACTGCCGGATGTGCGTGACGGGCTGAAGCCGGTACATCGCCGCATACTCTATTCGATGTATACTCAGGGCTTTACACATGATAAACCCTATAGAAAGTGCGCAACTACAGTCGGTGATGTGCTTGGGCGCTTCCATCCGCATGGAGACGCTGCAGTATATGATGCACTGGTAAGGCTGGCGCAGGACTTTTCCATGCGTGAGACGCTGGTAGACGGTCACGGAAACTTTGGTTCCCGCGATGGCGATCCGCCGGCTGCCTACCGTTACACCGAAGCCAGACTGACCCGTATCGCCAGCGAAATGATGGCGAACATTAACCGGGATACAGTAGATTTCCAGCCAAACTACGATGAACATACTGAAGAACCGGTGGTTTTGCCGGCCTCATATCCTAATTTGCTGGTAAATGGCTCATCCGGTATCGCAGTGGGAATGACTACTAACATTCCGCCTCATAATCTGGGTGAGATCATTGATGGCACGGTTTTATTACTGGATGATCCTGAGGCATCGGTAAATGATCTGATGGAACTTATTCCAGGTCCGGACTTTCCTACGGGAGGCCGGATTATGGGTACTTCCGGCATTCATCAGGCATACAGGACCGGACGCGGGCGCATTGTCGTGCAAGCTCATGCAGAGATCGAAGAGATGCGCGGAGGGCGGCATCGCATAATTGTGCAAGACCTGCCTTATATGGTAAACAAGGCTCGCCTGATCGAAAGAATTGCAGAGCTTGTCAAGGACAAACGTATTGAAGGAATCTCAGATATTCGTGATGAGTCAGACCGACATGACGCCATCCGCATAGTAATTGAGCTGAAGAAAGATGCTACACCTCTGGTAGTTTTGAACCAGCTCTATCATCTCACGCAGATGCAAGATGCTTTTAATGCTAATATGCTGGCGCTGATCCCCACTGAAGACGGTAAGTTCATTCCGCGCATGATAGGGCTGAAGGATGCGCTTATGCATTATATTGCCCATCACAAAGAGGTTCTTACCAGACGCACCCGTTTTGATCTGGAAAAAGCTGAAGCCAGACTCCATATAGTGGAAGGTCTCCAGCTGGCAATTGATAACATCGAAAAAGTAATCAGCATCATCCGTTCATCTGCCAACGAAGATCAGGCCAAAGCCAGTCTGTCGGAGCACTTTGGGCTCTCAGACAAGCAGGCACAGCATGTTGTTGATATGAGATTAGGCCGTTTGTCAGGATTGGAACTCGAGAAGCTGCAGTCTGAACATGATGAACTGGAAGAGAAAATTGATTTGTTCAAGCGCATTCTGACTGACGAACAATTGCTTACCGATAATGTTAAAGAAGAACTTTTAGAGATCAAGAAGCGTTATGGAAATCCGCGCAGAACTGAAATTGATCTGGCAGGATACCTGGATATTGACGACGAGTCTTTAATAGAGGAAGAACAAGTCGTAATCACCATGACCAATGCAGGTTATGTCAAGCGCCTGCCGGTAGATACCTATAGATCGCAAAGGCGAGGCGGGCGAGGTATTACAGGCATACAAACCAGGGAAGAGGATGTAGTTTGTCAGATAATTACCACTTCAACACATCAGACGTTACTCTTCTTCACGACCAAGGGCAAAGTTCACCGCATAAAGGGTTATCGCATACCTGAGGCTTCACGTACTTCCAAAGGCATGGCAGTTGTTAACCTCCTCAATCTTTCTCCGGATGAAAAAGTCTATGGCATTATCTCGATTGACGATTTTTCTCCTGATGAGAATCTGCTAATGGCTACTAAGAAGGGTCTGGTCAAGAAGACCCTGCTCTCAGAATACGCCAATATTAATCGCTCGGGCATAATCGCGATTGATTTGCAGGAGGATGATGAGCTTATAGGTGTCAGGCGCACTTCCGGAGAAAATGACGTCATTCTGGTTACCAGAAACGGCAAGTCAATTCGCTTTGATGAGTCTGATGTAAGAACTACCGGGCGCGATACGAGGGGCGTAAAGGGAATCACTTTGTCTGATGGAGATGAAGTTATTTCCATGGTCTCCGCTGATGAGAACCAGACACTGCTGGTTGTATCAGAGTACGGTTACGGGAAACGCACTTTGCTCTCAGATTATCGTCCGCAAAGGCGAGGAGGCAAGGGCATAATCACTTATAAAACCACTGCAAAGACGGGCAAGCTTGTCAGTGCGCTGCTGGTTAACGGAGATTGTGACATCCTGCTGATAAATGACACAGGTATTGTAATTAGAATCAGATCACATGAAATCCCTGTTTTGTCTCGAAATACTATTGGCGTCAAACTCATGCGCGCAAAAGACAGCAAAGTGGTATGTCTTGCTCCCATACGTGAAATTGAGGCAGATGAATCTGAAGAGACCGATATAGAGGATAAGATAGAGACAGATCTCACCGACGATGCAGAAACAGCAAAGTCAGATCCGGAAGAAGAGGATTTCTTTGAGGATGAGTTTTGAGGATGAGTTCTGATTAAGGTTTTCTGATTAAGGGTTGAACATTAAAGCCGATCCAAATACGAAACATTTGCTCATGCGTGGTGCGTGTTTGGATCTTCTGATTAAGGGTTAAACATTAAAGGCGATCCAAATACGAAACATTTGCTCGTGAGTGATGCGTGTTTGGATCTTTTTTACAAATACTTATTAAAGGTTAAAGGATAAAAATGATAAATTTTGATTTTTTCAGCCCCACTTATTTTGCCTTTGGGCGAGGCAGTGAACATAGAGTTGGCGAGCTGGCTGCCCGATATGGGAGCCGTAAAGTAATGATTCACTATGGCAAAGGTTCTGTCGTCAAGAGTGGATTACTGGACAAAGTGAGGCAATCACTAAATAACTACAACATCAGTTTTGTAGAGCTGGGCGGGGCGGTGCCTAATCCACGTGCCTCTCTGGTATATGAGGGCATAGAGCTGGGGCGGCAGGCGGACGTTGATCTCATCCTGGGTATTGGCGGCGGCAGTGCGGTTGACTCTGCGAAAGCAATTGCTCTAGGCATACCTTATGAGGGAGATTTTTGGGATTTTTATAGTGGCAAGGCTTCGCCGATAAGAGCACTGCCGGTTGGCAGCATTGTTACATTGGCTGCCACGGGGACAGAAGGATCAAACGCCTCAGTTATTACCAATGACTATCTAGGTAATATTAAGAGCAGTTCCAATAATGATCTCAGCAAACCTGTTTTCTCGATACTTAACCCGGAGTTGACCTTTACAGTGCCCGATTACCATACTGCCTGCGGTGCGACAGATATTCTCTCTCATATCCTTGAGAGGTATCTTACCAATACCACCGAAGTGGAGCTGACTGACCGTATGTCTGAAGCGATTTTTACCAGAATACTGGAAGCCACTCGGGAAGCTTTGGCTGATCCTGAGAATTATGAGGCCAGAGCGGATCTCCTCTGGGGAGGAACTTTGGCACACAATGATATTCTCGGTGCAGGCAGGGAGCAAGATTGGAGCAGTCATCGGATGGAACACGCTTTGTCTGCTGAGTTTGATGTCGCTCATGGCGCCGGGTTAGCGGTAATATTCCCTAACTTCCTTACTTATACCTTAGAGCATGACCCGGCACGCTTTTCCCGTTTCGCCGTCAAGATGTTTGGTGTCGACCCGCAAGGTAAGAGCGAACCGGAAACTGGCCGGGAAGGGATTAAGAAATTCCGCGAATTTCTAGATGAAATAGGAATGCCGAAGACGCTTGCTGACCTGGGTATCGGAGCGGACGACATTCCGCGCCTTCTCAAGGCAGTGGTCCCGAATAATGGCGATCTTCTCGGATATTTTCAGCCACTCACCGAGGATGATGTGACTAATATCTTCGAGCTCTGCTTATAAAGTATATGAAATCAGGAAGGGAAAGGATGTCATATGTTTGATCTCAGTAAGCTCAGGAGCTTGCATCATATTTATCAGGAACAAAGCGGAAAATCAGGCGCTGAGAAGGCAGCAGATGCGAAAAGAAAAGAGAAAACCGCTCCCCGGAGGGTCCAACTTCGTTCCGAGGTTCCCGTGGAGGAAACCTGGGATCTGACAGCAATCTTCCCGGATAATGAGACATGGGAAAAAGAGCTTTCCCGGATAATCGATAAAATTCCTTCCTTAAACGCATTCCAGAACAGGCTTAGCTCTTCTTCAGCCGTTCTGAGTGAATATCTGAATCTAGCGGAAGAAATTGCCATACAGGTATACAAGCTCTATGTATATGCTCAGCTCAAGAGAGATGAAGACACTGCCGATTCCGACAATAACGGCATGTATCTCAGAGCAGTCCAACTGATGACTAAATACCATGCCGCAATCTCCTGGGCTGAGCCTGAAATTGCGAAGATATCTGCAGATAATATGGTTATATTCATCTCAGAGAATGCAGAAATCGCGGCTAAGCGCCATTTCCTCCAGAACATTATGCGCCAAGCCGCTCATCAGCTTTCTGCGCCTGAAGAGCTTCTCCTGGCCAAAGCAGGTGAAATATTCAATCAGCCGGCTCTGACATTCAGTATCCTGAATGATGCTGACCTGAAATTCCCCAATATCATAGATGAGAAGGGTGTAGAGGTCGAGCTGACCCATGGACGTTACGGCGAATTTCTGGAGAGCAGAGAGCGCAGAGTACGGCGTGACGCCTTCGAAAATCTTTATAAAATCTACGATCAGTTCGCAAATACAAATGCCTCTACACTTGCAGGTGCTGTTAACGTCCACAATTACAATGCTGAGGTGAGGGGTTTTTCCGGTGCCAGAGCGGCGGCTCTCTTCGAGAACGCAATCTCTGAAGATGTCTACGATAATCTGGTCAGCACGGTCAATGCTAATCTGCCCCTGCTGCATCGCTACGTGTCACTGCGCAAGAAAGCCCTTGGGCTCGAGGAACTCCATTCATATGATCTATATGTATCATTAATTGAAGGCGCTGACTTTAAGTACAGCTTTCCTGAGGCACAAGAAATTATCCTTAAGGCTTTGGCTCCTTTAGGCACAGAATATGTGGATATCGTGCGCAAAGCTTTTACAGAGCGCTGGATAGACCGTGCTGACAATAAGGGCAAACGCTCCGGTGCATATTCCAGCGGCAGTTACGGCACTAATCCCTATATCCTGATGAATTGGCAGGGAACCCTGGATAATTTATTTACTTTGGCTCATGAATTAGGCCACAGCGTTCACTCCTGGTACTCAAGGACTGCACAGCCCTTCGTTTATTCCAGTTATTCAATTTTCCTGGCGGAGATTGCCTCCACTACCAATGAGAACTTGCTGGTGGACTATCTTCTGGAGAATTCAAATGACGATAAATTACGCGAAACAGTGATTAATCACTATCTGGATGGCTTTAAGGGCACAGTATTCAGGCAAACTCAATTTGCTGAATTTGAACATTTGATTCATACAGCCGCCGCCCATGGCCAGCCTCTCACAAATGCTTTCCTAACAGAGGAATACGGTGAAATCAACAAAAAATACTACGGTGCAGATCTTGACTTTGATTCTCAGATCGCCCTTGAATGGTCGCGCGTCCCTCACTTTTACTATAATTATTACGTCTATCAATATGCCACCGGCTTTTCAGCTGCCACCTTCCTCGCCCGCACGATCAAAGAAGAGGGACAAGAGGCAGTCGATCGTTACATTGAATTTCTAAAAGCCGGCAGCTCTGACTACCCCTTATCGGTTTTAAATAAAGCCGGAGTAGATATGTCAGATGTTAAGCCGATTGAAGATACTTTTCATGTATTTGGGGAATACTTAGAGAAGATGGAAAATCTATTGCTTTCATAATGCAAATTTTCAGCGGAGCTAAGTAATGAGACTGTAGCAGTATCGCAGTAATTATGTGATATCTGTAACATAGAGGAACACCCGAAAACTCCCAATAACACTCAATTATGGGGAATTTAGGAATATTTTCAAATTCATCCGAAAAAGATTTGACATTATCAAATTGCGATGGTATTCTAGTCGAGCGCCTTTCCT
>DCDV01000014.1 GCA_002316595.1 Mageeibacillus sp. UBA1046 | reverse complement strand
GGGCGGTGAGAACGAGAAGCTGATGTTTCGTCTGCTCAAGCGAGGCGACAGCCTTGAGCGAGCCCTCAAGGAACAAGGTGAGCTCAGCGCGGAAGGTCTCCGCTTTGATTTAACAGTACCGTTAACCAGGTTTTATGCAAATAATATGAGCGATCTGCCAATCCCCTTCAAGGTAATGCAGACAGGTCCGGTCTGGCGCGCAGACCGTCCCCAGCGCGGCCGTTTCCGCCAATTCATGCAATGTGATATCGATATTTTGGGAGAAGCGTCCAAGCTGGCGGAAATTGAGCTGATCTCAGCAACTGCTGAGGCTTTATCCAGCCTTGGTTTTGAAGATCTGGTTGTAAAAATTAACGACCGGCGTATTCTCAGGGCAATGGCTCTATATGCAGGTTTCCCCGAAGATCAGCTGTCAGATATTTATATACTGCTGGATAAAATGGACAAAATCGGATTTACCGGGCTGAGAGATGAACTAATAGCTGCAGGTTACTTGCCAGAGAGCATTGATAAGTATCTGGGCTTATTCAGAGAACTCCCCGAATCCACACTAAGCCGGGCTTATTTTGAGAGCAATCCTGAAATTTTATCTGATCTGGAGATTTTCGAGAACCTGGATCAAATTTTATCTGCGACACGAGAATTAACCGGTCCGGAGGTCAGTATAATTTTTGATCCTACTTTGGTACGAGGTATGAGCTACTACACCGGTACCATCTTTGAAATCTCTCTCCCCGGAATGGCAGGATCAGTTGCAGGCGGCGGACGTTATGATGAGATGATCGAAAAATATGTAAACCAGCCAGTTCCTGCCTGTGGTTTCTCAATTGGTTTCGAGCGTATTATCGTCCTGCTTGAAGAACAGGGCATGATACCGGGATTTACTGATCCTCGCACTGCTTATCTGCTTGACAAGGATCTTGAAACAGACCGGATTATAGAATTAATGCAGGAAGCGGCAAACCGCAGAGTCAATGGTGAGACGATCTTTATTGCCACTCGCCGCAGAAATGTCAGACGTCAAATCGAAGAGCTTGAAGAATTGGGCTACACACAGTTCGAAGAATTTTTTCCTGAGTGATTTTACAGATCCGGGCAACTTAAGAAGTGCTATAATTACAAAAACACCGAGGAGCGAAGTATGGATCTTAATTTACCCAAGAATGTCATCGTATTTGATCATCCATTAATACAGCATAAAGTTGGAATACTGAGAAACAAGTCGACTTCTACAAAAGAATTTCGCGAACTGGTCTCTGAAGTTTCCATGTTAATGGGATATGAGGCAACTCGTGATTTAGCTGTTGAGGAAGTTGAAGTTGAGACACCGATTGCCCGAGCTAAAATCAAACAGCTTGCAGGCACCAAGCTGGCCCTGGTTCCAATCTTGAGAGCAGGTCTGGGCATGGTTGAGGGGATGTTGACTATCGTACCCAGTGCCAGAGTGGGGCATATTGGACTATTTCGTGATCACGACACCTTGCAGCCAATCGATTACTACTGTAAATTACCTGAAGATATTGATCAAAGAGATGTTTTTCTCCTCGATCCAATGGTTGCGACAGGAGGTTCAGTTGTGGCGGCGATCGATTCTTTGCGAAAGCACGGTGCCCGCCATATCAAACTGCTCTGTATAATTGCTGCCCTAGAGGGCATCATGAAAGTATCTGAAGCCTATCCTGATGTAAAAATCTATTGTGCGGCTCTTGACAATGAATTAGATGAAAACGCCTACATCGTGCCGGGCCTGGGCGATGCCGGTGACAGGATTTTCGGAACTAAGTAGCTTGAACAAATTTTAGACTCTCCGGCTTATCTCAAGCCGCGTTTAGTTTCCGGAAGCAAGATATTTAATCAATATCTGGATTATGAGGTAATTCTATGACAATCCCCGATTTGCAACGCGAAAACGCTGCTGTTTTAATCATTGACTTACAAGAGCGTATGATGCCGCCTATGCCTAATAAAGATCTCGTGTTGAAGAACGCTGATGTTCTGATCGAAGCCGCCAATGCTTATGGTCTGCCGATTTTTTACAGCGAGCAATACCCTCGCGGACTGGGACCAACTTGCAGCACATTAGCTGAAAAATTAAAAACTAAGTCTGCTTTTTGCCTGGAAAAGACCTGCTTCACCACAGCTTTGCCCGAGCTGCTCGAGAAAATCAGTGACAGCAAACGGAAGCAGCTTATTGTCTCAGGTGTAGAGACCCACATATGCGTATTTCAGTCAGTAAGAGACTTCATAAAAGAAGGTTTTGAAGTTTTTGTTCCCTGGGATGCAGTTGATTCAAGGAACGAGATAAATCGGGATATCGCTTTAGAGCAGTTCCGCCGGATGGGAGCCAATGTCACTTCCACCGAAACCATACTTTTTGAGCTGATCTACGACTCAAAAGATGAGAACTTCAAACGACTGCAGGCACTGATCAAATAATTAAAACAGCTGCGTCTTACGCAGCTGTCTATTGGGAGTTCCATCTTGTCTGAACCAGCGTGCGCTGTTGTCTTCCATCTTGTCGGAATCAGCGTGCGCTTTTGTATCGGGATCCTGAGTGCATGTTTATGCCTTTGATTCTCATCATTTCGGAAACAGTGACAAGCTTGAATCCACGGCTATGCAGCTCCGGCAAAGCATCAATAAATCCGTCGACAGTGGTGCTGTAAATATCATGAAGGATCATTATATCACCGTCTTTTGCCTGACTTAAGACCTGTTGTCTTACGTAGCTTCGACTACGATTTCTCCAGTCTGCCGGATCCTTGTTCCAGAGAATTACCGGACGCCCTGCAGCCTGCAAAACTGTCGAGTTATAGTTGCCTCCGGGCGGCCGCATAAGGGTAGGCTTTTCCCCGGTTTGCCTGATGACGGCATTGTCTGTCAGCTCCAATTCCTTCTTTATCCGGGCAGAAGATAATTTAGTCAAGTTAGGATGATTATAGGTGTGATTGCCAATTTCATGGCCTTCATTTGCAGCCCGGGCTACTGTGCCACCGGAGTCCTCATTTACTTCCTGGCCTAAGACAAAGAACGTTACCTTATCATTGTTCTTAGCCAGCGCGCTCAGAAGCTTTCCCGTTAATTTGGATGGACCGTCATCAAAAGTAAAAGCGATGTATTTTATTCCGTTCGCCGGCTTCTCTTGCGCAGCAGTAGTATCTGTCTGCTGAGTTGACGTGGTCTCTGCCGACTCTGAATCAACGATTTCACTGTCAGTTCCTGTCTCGGGATTTTCCATCGCAAGTTCAGTTGCGGGAGTAGTCTCTAATGCCGAAGTGCTCTTTTTTGCAGGGATAGATGTAGGCTTGGTTGTTTTGGCAGCAGGTTTAGGTGCAGGCGTCGCAGTCGGCTCCGGAGCGGGACTGGCAACAGGCACATCATCCATACTTGCTTCCGGTTCAACTTCTCTGTCGTATTTATTCACTACAGCAGGATCCGGATCCAGTCCTTTCCGCTGTTCTTCATTAATATGGATTTCTGCTGATGGTAAGGATGTAGAAGAATTTTCTTTTTCAATTTCTGTTTCCTCAAAATCTATTTGAGAAACAGGAATTTTTTCGGGCTGATATCGGGGAGATATATCGGTTCCCATCAGCAAGGTAGCTGAAATAATCGTCAGAGCAACGAAAATTACTTGCTTAGCTCTCTTGACTATCTGCATGGTCACCCCCGATTTTCTACTCAATCAAGCCTCTTTTTTTCCATAATAAACAAACTCTGCCCACAGTTCAACATATTTCAGGGCTTAATTTCCATGTTAACAATGTTATATGTCCATGGAAGGAATGTGTCAATCAAGAGCCCTTCTACTCTCTTATTATATGCCGAAATAGTTGTGTAATCGTTCATGAAAATCATAGGTACTTCTTCATTAATAATCAGATAAGCCTCCTGGTATAGCCGGGCAGCTTCTTCCAGGCTCTTAGCATATCTTGCTTCATTGCACAGGCGGTCAAATTCGGGATTATTATAGTTGCCGTCGTTATTAATACTGTCGCTGCGCAGCAGAGTAGAAGATACATACGGGTCAGGATTCATTGTCCAGGCGTAACCAAACATTTGCGTCTCCGGATCAGTCTTGACAAGATCCATATATATTTCCCAGTCATGGAAGCCGGGAACAAGCTCAACACCAATTAATTTATATTCCTCGGCCATTTTCTCAGTCTTCATGCTGTCGTTCGCATTATCTGCGATTCCTGTATAGTGAACTGCCAGTTTCTCACCGTCTTTATAGCGCCAGCCATCGTCAGCCATAAGCCATCCTGCTTCATCGAGCAGTTCGCCTGCTTTATCCGGATCATAATCATAGCTTATCAGCAAATCTTCGTCAGGGTATGCCGATGATGTTCTCGGAACAACAGCATAGGCTAAATTGGCTTTGCCGCTGAAATAGGTGTCAATAAACTGCTCACGGTCAAATCCGAAAGTCAAGGCCTGTCTGACACGCACATCACTCATAACAGGATCATTGCAGCGAAATTCTATGAAAGCAAAGTTTGCGCCCTGCGTTGAAATCATATCAAGATGTGGCGCTGCTGCGTCATCTATCTGATTAAGATCATGATCAATATTGCGGATCTCTGCCAGGTCGATTGTGCCGTTTAGAAGTGATGGGATAATATTGTCATATGTCAGGAACTGATAGAATACCTTATCTATTTTTGGAGATCCTTGCCAGTAATCTTCAAACTTATCCATCTCGATGTACTCTTCAGCCAGATACCGGTTAAAAACGTAAGGACCGGTACCGGCCGGCTTATTGTTTAGAGCCTTAAACTCAGCATAGGTGTGCTGCTCATAATATGCCCGCGGCAAGATATAACCATAATTAGCGAATACATGCATATTGCTCATGGACAGGTCATTATACCTAAGTGTAATTTTTAAAGGATTGTTTTCAGAGGGTTCATATGTAACCGGGAGAGGGTTTTCCGGTTTTTCAGTATGAAGCACTATTCCTTCAATAATTTCGGCATTGCCTGCTTTATAATCGCCGGCGCCAATAATATTTGCATAAAGGGGAAAATGTTTGCCGTCATATTCCGGGTCACAGATCATTTTGATTGTGAAAGCAACATCTTCTGCCGTCATTTCTCCAAGATCATTATGAATCTTGATGCCAGGCCTTAAAGTAAATTCAATGGTGTTATTATCGAAATCCGGATTAAAGGATTCTGCCATTTTTCCAGTGAAGTTCATAGTTTCCGGTTCATATGTGATTAAGCGGTCAAAAACCAAAGAACAAATATAGTTGTCGTAAAGATCAGTATACAGCACCCCATTGAAAACTCCCGGCGGGGTCACATTGGCGTAAGTAAAAACATTGCCCTTGTCAGCTGCGGGATTGACGGGCAGCGTTTCCTCCGCAACAGCCTCTGTTTCTTCGTTTTCTTCAGTCACGGCAGGATCGGTTGCCTGTGTTGTTTCTTGAATTTCACCACTACTGCATGCACCGAGCATAATTATCAGTGATAGTAGAAGCGATGTTAAAACAATCGCTTTTTTCCTCATCTTTTTCTCCTTTTCCGTTCTGCTAAATAGTCCGGTTAAAATGATTTTACATAAACACAACACATATCGTCAGCAGCTCAAACTAATATCAATCTAAGCCTGCGTTATGCTTAAACTAATCTCAGTCTTGATTATTGATTATAACAAATTTCCCCCTGTCTTATTTTTCGGTCCTCATATATTCTGAAAATGATTCAAAATAACAGCACTAATTCTGAGGATTGTGATGAATACAAATCAGAAGCGAGAAGATACTGCTTCCGGAACATTATTCAGGGCCCTGGGTCTGGGAGATGCACTCGCCATTGGGCTGGGAGCGGTTATCGGAGCCGGAATTTTTGTAGTATCAGGTGTGGCCGCAGGCATTGCCGGCCCCGGTATTATACTGTCTCTCTTGATTGCCGGTCTGGCAGCAACGTTTAACGGTTTGACTTCTGCCCAGCTTGCGGCTCGCTTCCCCAAGGCGGGCGGTACTTATGAATATGCTTACGAGCTGCTTCATCCGCTGGCCGGTTTTTCAGCAGGATGGATGTTCCTGGCCAGTAAGCTGACTGCCGGCGGCGTTGTGGCCTTAGGCTTCGCTTCATACCTGAAAGCTTTCTTCCCGGCTCTGGATCAACGCTGGAGCGCTACCTTTGCAGTAGTCTTGCTTATCATTGCTAACATTGCCGGCATCAAGAAAGCCGGCCTGCTTAATCGCATCATCGTCAGCATAACTGTATTATCATTACTCTATTTCATCTCTGCCGGGTTCGAAGTCTTTGATTCGGACAATCTTTTACCGTTTGCTCCCTTTGGTATAACAGGAATACTTGAAGCCAGCGCCGTACTGTTTTTTGCTTTTACCGGGTATGCGCGTATTGCTACTGTGGGAGAGGAAGTTAAAGAACCGAAACGAACGATTCCGCTGGCAATTATAAGTACACTGATAATATCTTTCCTTCTTTACAGTATGGTCACTTTGATCGCCCTGGGAGCAATTGGTGCTCCGGCCATGGCAGAAGGCGGCTCCCCGCTTTTCTCTGCTGCCAGTGCTATGAACTGGCCCGGCATTATGACTGTCATAGGAATTGCTGCCATAACGGCCATGCTGGGCGTGTTATTGTCACAAATTCTGGGAACCAGCCGCATGTTCTTCGCTATGGGCAGACGAGGTGATTTACCTCAAGTACTTTGCAAAATAAGCTCCGGCGGCAGGGTTCCTGTCTATGGAATTATTCTGAGCGGCGCCTTCATCCTTCTGACTGTCTGGCTGGGCGAGCTTAATTTCATTACTCAAACAGCCTCTTTCACCATTCTGGTCTATTACGGTATTGCCAATCTGTCAGCTCTGCGTCTAAAAGATGATGATCGTTTTTTGCCGCACTGGATATCCCGAACAGGCTTAATTCTCTGTATTTTGATGGCCGCCAGCTTGCCATTGCTGTCAATACTGGCAGGGATAATTCTCATGGCAGCCGGCCATCTCTTGCGGCTGCTGGTCAAGGCATCTTTAAGGTTCAGTGACTGAAGATATGCCAGCCGAATTTCTCCGACAAGTATTCCAGAATCAAGATTGAACCGATACTGTTGCCATTTCTATCCAGTGAAGGGCCGAAGGCGCCTATGCCCAGGCGATGATTCACAACTGCCAGGATGCCCCCTCCGACACCGCTCTTGGCAGGCAGTCCAACTCGCACGGCAAATTCGCCGCTGCCATCATAAAGCCCGCAAGTAAACATTAAAGATTTTGCTATCCTGACAGCTGACTTTGAAATAACACGCTCACCGGTATCGCAGTCTATGCCGCCGCTGGCCAATGTTGAAGCAAATACGGCCAGATCGCGGGCACAGACATTAATTGCGCATGAACGAGTATAAAAACGCAAAGACTCGTCCAAGTCACCGACAAGAAGCTTCATCCTCTTCAACTCCCAGGCCAGGGAATGATTCCTCTCACTATGGGCGAATTCTGAGGCATAGACTGAATCATTGCAGCTGATTTTTGGATTCTTGCATAAAGACCTTACCTTATCTAAAAAATCGTCAAAACTTATTAAGGTTGTGAGCAGTGAGGAGACTGCGATAGCTCCTGCATTTATAAGAGGGTTGCTGGGCTTTTCTGAAAACTCGCCCAAAGTAGCAAGCTCGCTGAAAGGTGCACCGGAGGGTTCCATGCCAACTAACTCAAAGAGCGTATCTTCTCCGACCAGGTCAAGGGCGAAGATCAGAGCGAAAACCTTCTCGATACTTTGCAGTGTGAAGTAAGAGTCCGCATTACCGGAGGAGATCTCCCGGCCGCCCAGCTCGACGACAGTGACTCCAAGCAATTCAGGATCGACTTTGGCTAATTCAGGAATATAATCTGCGGTTTTTCCTGATTTAAGATGCGGTCGAGCGTGTTCGATACTCTGATCAAGTATTGTCTGATATTCGCTCATATAATCTTCTCCCTCAATAAGATTTATATTTATCATTATAGCAACACCTGTGTATTCCCCCTATCGATAACAATTATCAGATTTTAGAAATTATTAATTTCCGGGGGCGGTATGAAGGTGAAAATGCGGTTGATCAATTTGCCTCGAATAATCAGAGCCATAAACGCTATAAAGGTCTATAATAGAAGGAATAATCAGACTCTTAAATAAAGATGCGACAACAAGGGGGGAAATTATGGAAGAACTAATCATTCTGGATATCAAAGCAAGAGAAATCATTGACTCGCGCGGAAATCCCACAGTAGAGGCTGAAGTCTTTGCTGATGATGGCTCAATGGGACGCGCTGCAGTACCTTCCGGAGCCTCTACCGGCGCCTTTGAGGCAGTTGAGCTAAGAGACGGCGATAAATCTCGTTTCTCAGGCAAGGGGGTGCTAAAGGCAGTTGAAAACATTGAAGAAATCATTACCCCCAGCCTGCTTGGCTACAATGTCTACGCCCAGGATCAGATCGATTATCTGCTGCGAGAGCTGGACGGTACAGACAATAAAGCCAGATTAGGCGCTAATGCCATTCTGGCCGTTTCTCTGGCCAGTGCCAAGTGTGCCGCAGCTTCTCTAAATATACCCCTATGGCGTTATTTAGGAGGAATCAGAGCTCATATTCTTCCTGTGCCGATGATGAATATAATTAACGGAGGGAAACACGCAGACAACAGCGTCAATTTGCAGGAATTCATGGTCATGCCGGTGGGAGCTGATTCATTCCGTGAAGGTCTTCGCTGGTGCGCAGAGGTTTTCCATACTTTAAGAGATGTGTTAAAGAAAGACGGCTATGGTACTTCAGTTGGTGATGAAGGCGGCTTTGCTCCTGATCTAAAAAGTGACGAAGACGCTCTGAAGTATCTGGTTAAAGGCATCGAAGAAGCCGGCTATGAGCCCGGCAGCGATTTCTTTATAGCCATGGATCCCGCTGCGACCGAACTCTATGAAGAGGCCAGGAAGATTGATAAAGAAGGTTATCTTTTCTGGAAGACAGGTGAATTTAAGACCAGCGCAGAAATGGTGGATTACTGGTCTTATCTTGCAGGTGAATATCCGATTATCTCGCTGGAAGACGGTCTGGCTGAAGAAGACTGGGAGGGTTGGCAGCTGCTTAAGGAAAGACTGGGCTCCCGCATGCAGCTGGTAGGCGATGACCTTTTTGTCACTAATACTGACCGTCTGGCAAGAGGAATCGCTCTTGATGCAGCCAATTCCATCTTAATCAAGCCGAATCAGATCGGCACTCTCACAGAAACTCTGGAGGCTATCCAGATGGCGCAGATAAACAGCTGGACGACAGTAATCTCTCACCGTTCGGGCGAAACAGAAGATGTCACCATTGCCGATTTAACCGTCGCCGTAAACGCCGGCCAGATTAAGACAGGAGCACCCTCCCGCACTGACCGGGTAGCCAAATACAACCAGCTCCTGCGCATTGAAGAAGAGCTGGGCTCCAACGCAGTCTACGCAGGCAGTGATGCTTTTACCTTTTAATTATTGAGCCGTCAATACTTTATTGTCAGCTTATCCACAAATTGCAAAGCTCTGCCGAATGTTGAAACTTGCAGAAATGAAGACCTGAATTAACATGCTAAATTAAGCCCTGAAATAACATGCAAAATTAAGCCCTGCAGCAATTAACTGCTTCAGGGCTTTTACTTCCCATCTGTAACAATAAAGGGGATTAAACGGCTGAATCGAACTCCACCGGTTTTTTACTCACAGGCATCATAGATATTGCGGTCCAGCGTTTAAGATGCGGCATCAGCGCCAACATCAGCGCCAGTATAATTGTTAAGAAATTATCTGCCTTTCACCTGAATATCTTATAGTTCTTTTTCCATCATGGCATGAGGAATTGGAATAAAAGCCGGAACTTTTAGTTCGCCAATCAGTTTATAGCCATGTTTCTCATAAAAAGGGATTGCCTTTTCTCTGGCATTGAGGATTATCTTGCTCTTGCCTGCTTCACGGCCGGCCTTTTCCAAAGCAGACAAAATTTTAGAACCGATTCCGTGTTTGCGCCAGGATTCATCAATGGTCATATAGCGCACCTGTGCTGTATCACCTTCCGGCCAGACCAAGGTACCGAAACCGATCAGCTTGTCGTCTGCGAAGGCGCCTATCAACAAGTCATTTGCTTCGTGATCAAGGTTATCCTCTGAGATCGAATGTCCCCATGGCCGACGCAGCACTTCATCACGCAATTTGATAGATTGTTTATAATCTTCACTGCCGTATTCTATTGTTCTAATTTTAACTTTTTCTGGAAGCATAAGTACCTCAATAAACTTTCGTGAGCATATCATATCGCAAAGCGGGTCAAGATCGGGAATAATCAATTCGCGCCTTCATCATAGCCAGATTTATAGTAGGCAATCGCTAATTGTGTGCGGTCGCGGAAATCAAGCTTCTCCAGAATTGCAGAAAGATAATTCCTCACCATTCCTTCACTAAGGTGCAGGGTATTAGAAATCTCGCGATTGTTTAAGCCTTGGGCGACCAGCTTGACTAAATCCCATTCGCGGTCGGACAGGCCTTGGAACATTTTGTCACAATGCCCGTTTTCTTGATCGGAAAGGACGTTGCTTTGCTTCTCATGAAACAGAATCGGAGAAATCTTTTCTGCTATTTCTCCGCCGTAAACATGCTGACCTCTTTGGATCGCATAAAGGGCGGGCAAAATGTTTTCAACATCGGACTTTCTCAGATAACCTTTGGCGCCCATCCGCAGAGCTGCAATTATATATTCCTCATCAACAAAAGTAGTGAGATAGAGGATCTTCGCATCATTGTCTTCAGACAGAATTGCTTTGCCCGCAGTTAATCCGTCAATTTTCTCAATCCTGATATCAAGAAGTATGATATCCGGACGGTGTTGATGAAATAAATCAATTGCATCTTGACCATCAGAACCGGTGGCTAAAACAGTAACCTCTTCAGCATTATCCTTGCTCGAAGACATTTCAATTATTGAAGCAAGGCTTTTAGTGACAATCGGATAGCAAGCACAGTATCGCTCTCGGCGGATTTGAGAGAGGTTTGGCACAATATTGGCATTATGTTCCTGATGGGATTGCTATTCTTTAGTCTTACTTTGATCTTGAGGCGTGTGCGCGAAAGAGAAGCGGCCTGATCACCTGACCTGCCATATTCGCGGCTGAGGAAGCGCCGCATTGATCCACAAGAACTGTTGTGATCAGCTCAAAGCTTTCAAGCTTATCTGCCCGGCACACATGCAAAAGAGGCATCTCACACGGAGATGCCTCTTTTTATAAATAATAATCTAAGCTAACTAAGCAGCTTATGCTTTGCCGTATTCTTCGACTGACTTCTTGATTCTGCCAAGAGCATCTTCGAGCTCTTCATCAGTAATAACCAGAGGAGGTGCAAAGCGAATGATATCACCATGGGTAGGTTTGGCCAGAACACCATTCTTTGCCATAATCAGGCAGAGATCCCAAGCTTCCAAGCCGTTTCTTTCTTTGATAATAGCTGCGTTCAGCAGTCCCTTACCGCGTACCAATACGATGTTCGGGTCATTCAGATCTCTGAGATACTTACGGAACTTCTCGCCTTTGGCTAATGCTCCTTCAGTAAGTTTCTCATCACGGATGACTTCAAGTGCTGCTTGAGCAACTGCACAGGCAACCGGGTTACCACCGAAGGTGGAGCCGTGCTGTCCGGGCTTAATTGTCAGCATAATCTCGTCGTCAGCAAGTACTGCGGATACAGGCATAGTACCACCGGACAGTGCCTTACCAAGAATCAGGATGTCAGGACGCACATCTTCATAGTCACAGGCGAGGAGTCTGCCGGTTCTGCCGATACCGGTCTGCACTTCATCAGCAATAAACAGAACGTTGTGCTTCTTACAGAGGTCATATGCTTTCTTAAGATAGCCATCTTCCGGTACGTAAACGCCGCGCTCGCCCTGAATAGGCTCAAGAATGAAGCCACAGGTCGTCTCACCGATCTCGTCAAGCTTTTTCTCAAGTGCATCAATATCGTCGTAGGGAATCTTCTCAATACCGGGCAGGAAAGGACCATAATTTTCAGTGGCCTCGGGGTCAGTAGACATGGAGATAATCGCTATGGTACGGCCATGGAAGTTCTCTTCACAGCAGATAATCTTGGCCTGGTTCTCAGGAATTCCTTTAACCTCATAGCCCCATTTACGTGCCAATTTGAGAGCGGTCTCATCAGCTTCTGCGCCTGAGTTCATCGGCAGAACTTTGTCATAGCCAAAATATTCAGTAATAAACTTAGTAAAGGGACCCAGCTTATCATTGTAGAAAGCCCTTGATGTCAATGCAATATTATCAAGCTGATCTTTCATGGCTGCGACAATCTTCGGATGACTGTGTCCTTGGTTTACGGCAGAATAGGCGGACAGAAAATCATAATATTCTTTGCCTTCTACGTCCCAAACCTTAGCTCCTTTTCCTTTTGACAATACTACAGGCAGCGGATGATAGTTGTGCGCACCATGTTTCGCTTCCATATCCATGTAATACTGTGGATCTGTGATTTTGGTCATTAATAATTCCTCCTTATTTTTGGTCGACCGCAATAGACGGTCGGCTTATTCCCAATTATGTTGTCCTGCATAGAAACTTCGGAATTTTAGTAACAAGGTATACATACGCATATAGAATACCCTTTAAAAGAGAAGGCGTCAATGATTTAAGCTGTTGTGAAGCGCTTAAATAAAAGATGATTACATGGGCTTATTCTCTTTATTTTGAACGTTGAGCACCGTATAAATCTTCATTTGAGCCAAAGAAACTTCTCAAAATCCGACACCCCGTCTCTCAAAATCCAACAATTCGTCGGGCATGGCGCCTGTTATAAGTCTTCAGCGCCCTTGCTACGATATAATGTAGTAAAATACAGTAAAGTAAAATAAATAATTTCATGAGCAAGGATAGACAACTAAAGGGAGGAAAGACATGACCACTAACGAAAAGCTGACTTCACTGAGAACACTTATGCAAGCTGATAATCTGGATGCCTATTACATAAATACGGCAGATTCACACCAGTCAGAATATATTTCTGATTATTTTCAGACAAGAGCCTGGTTGACTGGCTTTGACGGCTCTGCCGGCTACGCCCTTGTGACCAAAGACAAGGCTCTCTTGTGGGCAGATGGCCGTTATTTTATCCAGGCAGCTAAGCAAATTGAAGGTTCAGAATTTGAACTGATGAAGATTGGTATCGACGGCTTTCCCAGTCTGAAAGATTATCTCAGAGACAACCTTCCTGAGGGCGGACGCCTTGGGCTTGACGGAAGAATTGTCTCTCAAGCCTTTATTGATGAATTAAAGCCTTCTCTGGAGAAGTCCAATATCGAGTTAATAACTGATCTGGACTTAGTAGGAGAAATCTGGGAAGAACGCCCTGCTTTACCCTCTGCCAAAGTCTGGCTGCATGATATTGAATTTACCGGCAAGTCTGCTAAAGAAAAACTGGACGAAGTGCGAGCCAAAATGTCGGAAAACAACTATGATTTAGCTTTTTATGCTCGTCTCGATGATATCTGCTGGCTATTCAATTTCCGGGGAGGAGATGTCCCCTTTAATCCTGTTACACTGTCTTTTGCTCTCATCTCACAAAAAGATGCACGGCTGTTTATAGATCTAAACAAAACAGATGACAAATTTTGCACTTCAATGTCTGAAAATGGAGTCACTCTGGTTGACTATGACGAAATAATCCCCAATCTGCAGCAGCTGCCTGCCGGCAAAATGGTTTTGAACCGCAGCGCCATCGGCACTGCTTTCTTCAATGCCATACCCAGTCATGTTGAGATTACTTCTGAAATTGATTATCCTCACCTGATGAAAGCTCAGCTTAACGAAGTTGAGTTAAAGAACACCAGAAATTCACACCTGCGAGACAGCGTAGCTCTTACCCGCTTCATCTTCTGGCTGAAAGGGCAAAGCGCTAAGGGGGCTGATCTGGATGAGCTCAATGTGCTAGACAAGATCTACGAGCTGCGCAAAGAGGGCGATAACTTTGTCGGACTGAGTTTCAATCCGATTTCTGCTTCCGGTGCCAATGCCGCTATGATGCATTATGCCCCAACAAAAGAAAACCATGCCAGACTTGAACCCGGCAAGCTTTACCTGTTGGATTCCGGCGGTCAATATCTTGACGGAACTACTGATATAACCCGGACTATGTCTTTGGGCACGGTGACAAAAGACCAGCAGTATGACTACACTCTGACACTAAAGTCTCTGATAGGACTTGCCTCTCAGCCTTTCCTAACAGGAACCACCGGGACCTATCTCGAGCTGCTGGCGCGAGGAGTAATGTGGAGACATGGCCTGGATTATAAATGCGGCACGGGACATTCTTTCGGTTATCTCTTGGGTGTTCACGAAGGACCATGCCGCTTCATGCGAGCCTTCAACGGGACGGAACTTAAGCCAGGAATGCAGATGACCATTGAACCCGGCGTCTATCGCGAGGGAATATCCGGCATCAGGATCGAAAATGATGTTGTTGTTCAATCGGGAGAGAAAATTGACATTGATCAATATCTGTATTTCGAGAATTTGACCTTTGTTCCCATGGATCGGGAATTAATTGACACCGATATGCTAAGCCCGGAAGAACTCAACTGGGTCAATGACTTTCAAGCTTCTGTTCTGACAAAAGTCGAGCCTCTGCTAGAAGATGAAAAAGAGATCGAATGGCTGCGCAAGACCTGCGCACCTTTGAGTTGACTAACAAATTGGCAAGTCAGGAGAATCACGCATGCCGGAATTGCCGGAAGTTGAAACTATTCGCACCAGTCTGCTGCCACTGATTAAAGATCTGGAGATCATAAAAACTGAAGTTTTTCATGAGGACGTTCTAATCAATAAAGATCAGCGTCCGCTGCAGGGCTGGATTATTTCAGACCTGCGGCGGCGCGGTAAATATCTATTGATTGATATCGTCAGTTCGGATAACCCGGAAGCCGAAGCTTTGCTGATGGTCCATTTCCGCATGACGGGAAAACTCTTGTTTCGCACAGAATTGGTTTCGCCGACAAAACACACGCATGTGAGGTTTCATTTACATGGAGACCAGGATGCTTGGCTTGATTATGAGGATGTCAGACGTTTTGGCAGAATCTGGCTGCTGCCTGCCGGCGGTGAAAATGAAAATCCCGGTGTGGCCGGATTGGGGCCGGAACCTTTATCTGAAGCATGGACTTTAGAGGATTTTCAAAACAAAATCAAAAAGTCGAAGGCGCCTATTAAATCAGTTTTGTTGAATCAAACAGCTGTGGCGGGAATCGGGAACATCTACTGCGATGAAGCTCTTTTCCGCGCGAAAATCTTACCTGACAGAAAAGCTGACAGTCTTTCTGAGAAGGAAATAAGGCAACTTCACGAAGCTGTGCGATATGTTATCAAAGAAGGTATTGGACATCATGGCACCACATTTAGTGACTATGTAGACGGACTGGGACGCCAGGGTCACTTCCAGCAGCAATTGCAAGTGTACCGTCGGTCAGGTGAAAAATGTAAAATCTGCGGCTGTGATATATGCAAGGATAAAGTAGCAGGCAGAGGCACACACTACTGTCCAAAGTGTCAGATCTGAGTCCGGGGGAAGAGATCAGTCTAATGTCCGGGGAAGAGATCGAGAAATCAAGCTCTGGCTCTAGACCGTGTCTGGATCAGTCCAAGTCCGGAGGAAGAGATCAGTTATGAAATTAAAAGAATCTACAGAAAATTATCTGGAGAATATTTTTATCCTCTCGCAGAAAAACTCTATGGTGCGGTCAATAGATCTGGCACGCAGCATGAGCTTTTCCAAGCCGAGTGTCAGCCGTGCTGTCCACAAATTACAGGATTTAGATTATCTTAAGGTTCATAAGGACGGCCATCTGGAATTGACCGGGAAAGGACTGGAGAAGGCCAAAGCAATCTATGAACGACATCTGTTCTTAACACAGTACTTCATGTCCCTGGGGGTAGATGAGACAACAGCCGTCAACGATGCCTGCCGCATTGAACATGGACTTTCTGCCCAGACTTTTGAACTGATGAAGAAGCATATTTCTTACTGCAATGGCTGCAAAACTGCCAAAGAAAACTGCAGTTTTGATTTCTCTAACATGGATATAAAGAAGCAAGACAGTTAATCCTTACGATTTGTTACTACTTTTCGCCATTTTGTTCTGGTAAAGTATGTTTTATGAAAAAAATATTTTACTTTGATATTGATGGCACTCTAATTGATGTGCAGCGTGACTTTAGAGTCTCCGATAAAACACGTGACTCGATCACTAAAATACAAGAAAAGGGCAATTTGGTGGTTGTCAATACCGGCCGCTCTTTAGCCTGTATACCACAAGAGATCCTTAATCTTAACTTTGACGGAATCATCGCCGGCTGCGGTACATATGTAGAAATCAAAGGTAAGGTCATTCACAATAACTTGTTGGATGAAGAGGTGATCAGTCTAATCATCGAGACCTTCTCCCGCGAGAAAACAGACCTGTTATTAGAAGGTCCTGAATATATTTACACTTTAGACACTGTGTTTGATCCTGTCGTGGCAAGAAATGCTCTGGACCTCTTTGACGCACATGGCATCAACAGGAGTCTTGATGATCACCCGGTCCGAATCAATAAGATCAGCTATCTCATTAAAGACAAAGAGTCTGATCAGGCTATTATTAATTCTCTGAAGCATAAAATTGACTTTATTGTCTACCCTCATGAAGTACGCGAAGGACTTCCAGTCGGCAGCAGCAAAAAGTCCGGCATGATAGTCCTCGAACAGTGGCTGCAACAAGAAGAAATGGTCACAATCGACTCCACATATGCTTTTGGTGACAGTAAGAATGATGTGGATATGCTGTCCCATGCCACCGTGGGAATCGCCATGGGTAACTCTGATCCCGACATCCTCCGGCATACCGACTTTGCTACACTTGATGTTGTCGATGAGGGGATTGAGCACGCATTATTACATTTCCAGCTTATTTAGCAGTTCGATTTGTGGATTTGAGAAAGAGACAATAAAAATAATACAAGCTGGAATTTCCTGAAAAACCTTAATAAATGATCTGCATAAAAGAATAAATATTTTGGTTACAAAAATCTTATCCACATAAATTAGTTTTGCTGTTGATAAGATAATCCCTATCTAACAGCCTTAGAGAATTCTCTTAACATTATTAAAATCGTTTGAATAAAGTTATTAACATTATTAACTGCATAAAATGTTAACAAAAACCAGAAACCCACTATTTGCAGCGATTTTCCACTTTAATTTTTTCTCTCTTTCTGATACGATAATGTGACTAGACGTGAAAGAGATGGTGTGTGTATGCAAGTTACTGAAGCAAGAAAAATCTGGACTTCCGCTTGCGACAAGTATTTGGTTAACGAAGTTTCTCCCCTGACATACAATACATGGTTCAGAAAAGTAGAGCCATTTTCTCCCGATGAGAGAACATTCGTTCTGGCAGTTCCGAATGATGTTACTCGTGAGTATTTGGTGAAATACACTGACTTAATTTCTAACGTACTGGTTTTGTTGACAAATAAAAACTACGATGTCGAAGTCAAAGTATTTGAAGATGGAATTTCGGATATTGAAAGCTCTATCGAGGAGAAGCGCAGTAAGAAAACTTCCGCAGTCAGGGAAAAGAGGCGGCATAAGGGCAGTGCCCTCAATCCGCAATATACTTTTGATAACTTCATAGTCGGCAGCAGTAATGGTTTTGCTCATGCAGCCTGTGTAGCTGTTGCTTCAATGCAGGGAACACAGAACTACAATCCTCTCTTTCTTTACGGCGGCTCCGGATTAGGTAAGACTCACCTTATGCATGCTATCGGCAATCAGGTTCAAAAAGATTTTCCGGGAAAAAATGTCGTTTACATTCAGACGGAGCAATTTGTAAATGAGTTCATTTCGTGCATTCAGCGGAACGACTATGATGATTTTCGCAGATCGTACCGCATGGTTGATATGTTGCTAATCGATGATATCCAGTTCATTGAAGGCAAGGAACAGATGCAGGTCGAGTTTTTCCACACCTTTAATTGGCTTTTTGAATCCGGAAAAAATATCGTACTTTCTTGTGATAAACCTCCTCAGAGTTTAGCGGCATTGGAGGAGCGGCTCAAAACCAGATTTATTAGTGGGCTTACCATTGACATCACACCACCGGATTATGAGACCAGAGTTGCCATCTTGAACAGCCTGGCTGAAAATGATCATTTAATTTTGCCATCTGAAGTCATTCAATATATCGCGAATTCTTTTACTACTAATATTAGAGAACTTGAAGGCGCCTATAAGACAATTAAGGCTTCCGCTGATATTGGACACCCTGTAAATTTGGAAACAGTTAACAATCTGCTGAAGAATATGATTCATCCCGGTACCGTGCGGCCACTGGATCCTGCCCTGATAATGGAAGTTGTTGCAAATTATTATTCTGTGACTGTCGGAGACCTGAAATCAAGACAAAGAAGCCAGGATATTATCATACCGCGACATATGGCCATGTATCTGTGCCGGACAAAACTAGGTTTAACAAATACGGAAATAGGCAAGCTCTTTGGCGGCAAGAATCACGCTACTGTCATCAATGCTTGTGCTAATATAAAAGGTAAATTAGAAGCTGATCCCAGGATTCAAGAGCAACTAAAAGAAATTGAAGAACGCTTAGCTTAATGCCTGCTCAGTTATTAACATTCTGTGAATATTAATGTGATATTAACATTAGTAAAATGTGTGTAAAATTTGCTTGTTAATACTTTTCAGTAAGTAGCACAACACTAACAGAGTAATGAACAAGATACTAACCAGAGCAAAGTCGTGCAATGACAAACTTTTGGGGATTATCAACATTATTGACAGACCATAATAAGATGAAGAATATGTCCCTTATAACTATTGCAGGTGGTAATAAGCCTTAATTGGCAAAAACATAAAAGGATTACTTCCGATAATTATTGCTTGTACTCTCTTTGAATTTTTCGGAAGATAAGGAGAAATATCATGAGGTTTGAATGTTCACGAACTAATCTGGTCGACGCCATAAATACGGTACAAAAAGCCGTTTCTTCCCGTTCGACTATGCCCATCCTGGACGGAATTTTATTAGAAGTTGCTGACAATATCAAATTAACAGGATATGATCTGGAAACCGGTATCGAATATAAATTAGATGCTGAAATTTATATGACCGGGAGCACCGTGATTAATTCTCGTCTCTTTGGCAATATTGTGCGCAGACTCCCTGAAGAAGCAGTTCTTCTTGAGATGAAGGAAAATAATATTATTACCATTGAGAGCGGTTCATCTACATTTCAGCTGAGAGGGTTGCCGGCGGAAGACTATCCTAAGATTCCGATAGTTGAAGAAGCTAAAAATATGAATGTGCCGCAGAACATATTAAGAGACATGATTTTGCAGACAAGCTTCGCGGCTTCTATAGATGAGAGTCGTCCGATTCTAAATGGCATAAACATTCTTTCTGAACAAGGAAACTTAACTTTAGTAGCAATTGACGGCTTCAGGCTGGCTGTGCGCAAAGAAGAACTACAAGGGGAAATTCCCGACTCACAGTTTATTGTTCCGGCTAAAACACTTAACGAGGTAGCAAGAGTTCTGGAGGAAGAGGGAGATGTCGTAATTTCAATTTCTCACAATCATATTCTTTTTGATATGGGACGTGTTTTAGTTGTTTCTCGTTTGATCCAAGGTGAGTTCATGGACTATAACAGCATTCTGCCGCGTAATCACGAGACCAGTATGACGATTAATACTAGTCATCTGCAGGATGCCTTTGAGCGGGCTTCCCTGGTGATAAGGACTGAGGACAGACGTTTTTCCGTCACTTTACAGACAAATAGTGATGAGTTATTGAGTATTAGCGCTAAGACCGATATAGGTGCTTCTCAGGAGGAATTAAACATTGCTATGTCAGGTAAGCTATTTGATATTGATTTTAATCCCAAATATTTTATAGAGGCATTAAAAGTTATTCCTGATGAAGAAATACTGATAACCTTTAATGGCAGCTTGGGACCCTGTGTAATCCACCCGGTCGAAGGAGATTCCTTTAGCTACTTAGTGTTGCCCTTAAGACGCTAGGCATGCGCGTAACAAAAATCGAATTAAAGAATTTCAGAAACTATTCTCATCTGGAGCAGGAGTTTAATCCGGGTGCCCAGATCATGTATGGAAAAAACGCTCAGGGAAAAACAAATATTCTTGAGGCTATATATCTCTGTACTTGTGCACGCTCCCATCGAACAGGCAAGGATATTGAGTTAGTACAGCAAGGCAAAGATGACTATGATGTTTTAGTAAAATTTATTACGGACAAAGAAATTGAGGAAGAAATCAGGATTCATTACTTAGCCGCTATAAGCGGCGACCCTCTGCGGTTAAAGCCTATTCGTCATATTTACCACAATGGCGTACGTCTTGAGCGGGTAGGTGACATGATGGGTTTATTCAATGCCGTAATCTTTGCTCCGGAAGATTTACAGATTATCAAAGATGGTCCCTCTGCCCGGAGACGTTTTCTTGATCTCCTGATCTCGCAGCTTTATCCACCCTATTTTCAGGATCTCCTGCAATATCAGCATCTGCTGACTCAACGAAATAATCTCCTCAAAAAACTTCGTGAAGACTACACAACGAGGAATGATGCAACTGAATATAATCTCAATTTAGCTGTCTGGGATGAGCAGATAGCTAATTGTTCAGCACGCATTATCAATCGCCGTCAAGACACTTTAAATGAAATTAACATACTGGCAAATGAAGCTATTTCACAGATTACAGGGCTAAAAGAAGAACTTTGCCTCCGGTACAAAACAGTAGGATCTGTATCACGTACCAGTTCACTTGATGAAATCAGAGAACTTATGCAGACGCGATTACAAGATCAGTCTGCCGATGATATTTCTAAAGGATTTACCGGCATTGGTCCTCATCGAGATGATCTCTTGTTTACGCTTAACGGCAATGAAGTTCGTCCATATGCATCTCAGGGACAACAACGCTCAGTAGTATTAGCCTTAAAACTGGCTGAATTATTATTGCTGCGCCACAGGACAGGAGAGAGTCCGGTCCTCTTGCTTGATGACGTCATGTCAGAGCTTGACAGCAGCAGGAGATTCCGTTTGTTGCAAACTATAGATAAGCACCAATCATTTATTACCTGCACTGATTTGTCTCAGGTCTTACATGAATGTGGATCTGATGCTTCTTCTCTGGCAGACATTGTTGACGACTATTCAATCTTTGAGGTAGACAATGCCACCGTCACAGAAATTCCGCTTCAATATTAATAGATTTCATTAAAATCAGTGAATAAATTTGCTGCTTATATACTCGCGCGCGCGAGTTTCTTTATTAGTGTTATAATAGTAGGGTGTTTAGAATTAATTTTTGAGGCAGGAAGGATAATAGATTGTATATTCATATTGGAGCGGATGTATCGCTGCCTGCCGAATGGATTATTGGCATATTTGATCTTGATAACGTAACCAGCTCAGCCCCGGATACGGTGAACTTCTTGTCAAATGCCGAAAAAGCTTCGCGTGTTGACATTCTGACTTCAGATATTCCTCGCACTATTGTATTAACAATAAATAGAGTATTTCTCTCACCTGTTTCGTCTGCTGCGCTTAGATTGCGCTGGCAAAAGGGGATGAGCAGAGAAACCGGGCTGACCGGGAAATAAAAAGGTGATTTAGATGATTAATAATGACAACGAAAAAAAATATGAAGAAAACGAAAATCCTGATGATTCCTTGCAAGAATTGCTGCGCAGGGCAGAAGAAGATGCTAATGCAGTAATTGATGACGTCGACGATTCTGTGGACACAGAAGGTCTGCAAAATCTGGCAGAAGATCCACGAGCACTCGTTGAAGACTACGAGGAATCTTTGAGTGACATCAAGCTGGATACTTCTTTTGACACACACAGCGATTCTAAATACTCTGATGAAGATATTCAAGTATTAGAAGGCTTAGAAGCTGTGCGTAAGCGTCCGGGAATGTATATCGGCGACACTACTCCCAGAGGCTTGCATCATTTAATATACGAGATCGTTGCTAATTCGGTTGACGAAGCTTTGGCGGGACGCTGTGATGAAATAACCGTTACGGTATATCCTGATCAATCTGTCAAAGTCGAAGATAACGGTATCGGCATTCCCGTCGGCATCCATCCGCAGGCAGGCATCCCGACAGTAGAGGTGGTACACACTATGCTCCATGCGGGAGGCAAATTCGGCGGCGGAGCATACTCTGTGTCCGGAGGATTACATGGGGTTGGTGCTGCAGTTGTTAACGCTTTGTCTTCCTGGATGGAAGTGACTGTCAATCGTGAAGGTAAATCTCACAGAATCCGCTTCAATCGCGGCGTTACTGTCGATCCATTAGAAGTTGTTGGCGAAAGCAAAAGCTCAGGAACCATCACAAGGTTTAAGCCGGATCCTCAGGTTTTCCCCGACGATACTATAGACTTTGATCTGATGATTACCCGCTATCGCGAGATGGCCTTTCTGAATCAAGGAGTTAGAATTAATCTAATTGACCTTCGCAAGGATCCTCCGGTCGAGAAAACACTTTTCTATGAAGGCGGCATAATTTCCTTTGTTGAATATCTTAATAAGCATAAGACCGCTTTACACAGACCCCCTATCTATTTTTGTAACCAGGTAAAAGATACTTTTGTTGAGGTGGCGATCCAATACAATGACAGCTATTCAGAAAACGTTTATTCATATGCCAATAATATCGCAACAATTGAGGGCGGCTCGCATTTGACCGGCTTTCGCTCCGCAGTAACTAAAACAATTAATGACTATGCCCGTAAATTCAATTTCTTAAAAGATAACGACAAAAATCTCTCAGGAGAAGATGTCCGTGAAGGCATGGCCGCAATCATAAGCGTTAAATTGCCTGAGCCTCAATTTGAAGGACAGACTAAATCAAGATTAGGCAATGCTGAAGTACGCACAATAGTTGAATCAGCGATTAATGAAAAGCTCGCAATCTATCTTGAGGAGAACCCGCAAACAGCAAGGATTATTTTAGATAAATCACTGGCGGCCTCCAGAGCCAGTGAAGCAGCCCGTAAAGCCAGGAACCTGACCAGACGAGTAAGCGTTTTGGAATCTAATGTTTTACCGGGCAAGCTTGCAGACTGCTCTGAGAAAGACCCCACATTCTGCGAATTATTTATTGTTGAGGGTGATTCGGCAGGAGGAACCGCGAAAAACGGCCGTGAAAGAAAATACCAAGCAATACTGCCGCTTTGGGGCAAGATGTTGAATGTCGAAAAAGCCAGAGTTGACAAAGTACTGGATAATGAGAAGCTGATGCCCGTGGTAATGTCTCTGGGGACAGGAATAGGCAGCGATTTTGATCTGTCTAAACTCCGCTACGGCAAAGTAATCATGATGGCAGACGCTGACGTTGACGGTGCCCACATCAGAACGCTGCTAATGACCTTTTTCTACCGTTACATGAAACCATTAGTAGAAGCAGGTCATGTCTATATTGCCGTTCCACCGCTGTTCAGGGTGTACAACGGCAATGAAGGTTACTATGCTTATGAAGATGGAGACGTAGAAAAAATTCTTGAAGAGACCGGCTGGACTAATTTCAAGCTGCAGCGTTTTAAGGGTCTCGGCGAAATGAATCCGGACCAGTTGTGGGAGACGACCATGAATCCGGAAACGCGCCATTTGAAGCAAGTTACTGTAGGAGATGCTCAGGCAGCAGACGAAACTTTTACTCTCCTGATGGGCAACAAGGTAGAACCTCGCCGTGATTTTATTCGAGCTAATGCTGTGTATGCTAATACTGACGTATAGCTGCTCAATCCGCGGAATCATGGATAAGAATAACAAGTAAAAGAATATGAACAACTAGTACAAGGTATTGCACATATCAGGGAATTCCGCTTTTGTACATATCGGGTATTTACCCCCACTCTAGAATGTTTCACGTGGAACATTCTAGAGTGGGTTTTTTCTGGTACAAAGGATTATTGTTGTTGTTTGTTTCACGTGAAACATGCAGATGAGCAAGGGTGAAGATCAAGATATGGACACGCGCTAACACGAAACGAACATTTTGGCAGGAAAGCAGGATTCAACTGAGTGTCTGGCGCTTGAAAGAAAATACAGCCAGGAGGAAAAAAATTCCAAATTTCATAGCGTGACAGTCATAAGAAAGACTGTCATCCTGTGGTAATATGTAAATAATCACGTGGAGAGTGAGTTGTTATGGGTTATGTCATTTCAGTAGTAAACCAAAAGGGCGGAGTGGGCAAAACCACTACTGCGGTGAATCTGGCAGCTTATCTGGGCAAAGAATCACAAAAAACATTGTTAATTGATGCGGACCCGCAAGGGAATACCACATCCGGCTTAGGCATAGCCAAAAAGGAGCAAGAATATACAACTTATGATGTCATGGTCAATAATGTACCATTGAATGATGCGATTATTGACACAAAGTATCAAAACTTATCACTTGTTCCAGCGAATATTGATTTAACCGGTGCAGAGGTTGAGTTAATAAATATGCCTGACCGCGAAAAGATTCTCTCCGCTGCTATGCAAAAAATTAAGAATGATTTTGATTATATAATTATCGATTGCCCGCCTTCACTGGGGCAGATGACGGTAAATGCTCTTACAGCATCTGATTACATTCTTATTCCTGTTCAGGCAGAGTATTACGCTCTTGAAGGATTGGAACAGCTCCTTGAGACTTATTCCAGAGTTAAGAACAGCAGCAATCCTTCTTTGAAATTTCTTGGCATAGTGATAACCATGTTCGATACCAGAACACAGTTGTCTCATCAGGTAGAGACGGAAGTTAGAAATCTGTTCCCGAATCAGGTATTTAAGACAATTATTCCCCGCAATGTCCGTTTAAGTGAAGCGCCAAGTCATGGCAAGCCAATAATGGCCTATGATAAGTGGTCTACTGGTGCCAGAGCTTATAAAGCTCTCACTAAAGAGATCATGCGCAAGAAAAAGAATTGAGGGGTAAGTATGGCACAAGATAAAAATGTAAATAAGACAGAAAAAACTGCCAAAGGAACAAAATCTGCCAGCCGCGGATTAGGGCGGGGATTAAATGCCTTGCTCAGCGCTGATGCCATAGCTTCGGTGACGGATGCCGATTCGGAACAAATAAAAAAGATAAGAATAAATGAACTTAACCCTAATAAAGCGCAGCCTCGTCAGGATTTTGATCAGGGAAGCCTGGAAGAACTGGCCTTATCGATTGAGAACAATGGCATAGTCCAGCCTTTGCTGGCAGTCGTCAATAAGGAGGGCAAGGGGTACACGATTGTTGCCGGTGAAAGACGCTGGCGGGCAGCTCGCCTGGCAGGACTTAAAGAAGTGCCCGTCATCGTACGCGATCTGGATGACAGAGAGATCCAGCGCATCTCTCTGATCGAGAATCTTAACCGCGAGGATCTGAATCAGATTGAAGAAGCGATGGCTCTGAGCAGGCTTCTTGAAGAATATAATATGACTCAGGAAGAACTGGCGAAAGATGTTGGCCGCAGCAGACCGGCAATAACAAACACATTACGTCTGTTGAAGCTGCCGGAATCTATCCAGAGTCTAATTCGTTCCGGTGATCTTTCTGCCGGGCATGCCAGAACCTTGTTGGCCTTAGACACTGAAGAAAGTCAGATGAAACTCGCAGAACGTATCATGAATGAAGATCTGTCTGTTCGAGAGACAGAAAAAGCGGTTCAGGTCATGCAAAAGCCTGGGAAAAAATCTGCACCTTCATCGCTTAATGAGGCACAAAGCCTCAGCGTCAAGTCGACACAGGAGAAGATTTCCAAAGCACTTGGAACGAAAGTCAGATTTACTTATAGAGAGGGTAAAGGTTCCATAACAATTCGCTACAAAGATTTGCACGATTTGCAAAGACTAATGGAGCTTTTTGGAATAGAAGATGAGTAAACTCAGCATCATTCTGAGGTCTGGAGAACCGTACTCAATTAATGGCAATGTTGTCATGTCGACATTACATATGCCTCAGGTAATCACATGAGGAGCAAAGTTGATCAAAGGAGGCAGTTTACTGCAGGAACCTTTGTTGCCCCATTTGCGTCTAATTATCAGTGATCAGATATTATTTCCAAATCAGGTTACGAAATAATTAACATATTTATGATCAGCAAAGGAGCACGGAATGAAAAAACAAAAGAAAATTCAAATAATCTTGTTTCTACTGACAATGATTATGATAGTATCGACCTTTACATCATGCTCCGCCGGTTTCGAAGCACCTGCAGAGACTGCGGGCGGAGATTATGTGGAAGAGGACGCTTCCGGCCTGGATCCGGGTTATGCTCCGGAGGAGCCGGAGGCAGCAGCGGCAGAAGCTAATGATAATGATTTTTCTCCTGCGGGGCGGAAGATCATAAAGCAATACTCTTATACTATAGAGACTCAAAATTTTGACGAATCGCTAAGTAATATAATGTCAGCCGTAGAACCTGCCGAAGGATATGTCCTTTATTCTGATATCTATGCTGCAGGATATGGGGACGTAGGTCCCAAGAGAGCTCAATTACAGCTTCGTATTCCCACCAAATATATCCCGAGATTCAGAGAGCAGCTGGGGGACGCAGGCAGAATTACGAACCAGGGAGAATCGGGCGAAGATATTACTGATCGGTATTATGATACTGAGATGCGGATCCAGTCGCTGGAAAGTCAGCTCAACAGATTATCTGCACTTTATGAAAAAGCTGACATAATGGCGGATATTATTGAAATTCAAACAAAAATTGATGACGTAATCTTCCAGTTGGAATATCTCAAGGGCGAGATGCAGAGGATGGACCATTATGTTGATTATTCAACGATAACCATCAGCTTGATGGAAGTAAGAGACTTTACCCCGACTGATGGTGTTACACAGTCTTTAGGCGACAGAATTAAGAATGCTTTCTCTCAGATTGATCATCATCTGAGAGAAAGCATTCTTAAT
>DCDV01000016.1:39306-39513 GCA_002316595.1 Mageeibacillus sp. UBA1046 | reverse complement strand
AATTACAAATGACGGCGTCACCATCGCTCGCGAAATTGAGCTGGAAGATCGCTTTGAGAATACGGGAGAGCCATAGGTCTTGTCCAGAACAACATTTCTGCCCTTAGGTCCCATAGTTATCCTGACTGTGTCGGCCAGTTTATTGACGCCAATCTCCAGATGTTTGCGCGCCTCAATTCCATATGATAAATCTTTTGCCATAGTTTT
>DCDV01000016.1:38109-39091 GCA_002316595.1 Mageeibacillus sp. UBA1046 | reverse complement strand
CCTGCATATTTGCTGATCAGGACATTGTCCCCTACATCAACTTCCATAATGACGTCTTTGCCATCAACGATACCGCCCGGGCCAACTGCCATTATCTCTGCCACTTGCGGTTTCTCTTTTGCAGAACCAGGTAAAACAATACCACTCTTGGTGGTTTCTTCTGCTTCCAGCATTTTGACCACTACTCGATCGGCCAATGGTTTAATATTCATGCTAAAACCCTCCATTTAAAAATTTATAATCACTTTACAATAGTTAGCACTCAGGGAGCCCGAGTGCTAACTATGACTTAATATAACGCCTGTCAAATTCTTTGTCAAGCTTATCCTGCTTGATTATGCCTGAATGTAATCAATCTTACGAATTGCATGAAACAAGGCGTTTTTGCCTGTATTTAAAAAATAGTTTCCAGGAGATCAAGAAAATAATTCTTCTCACGCAGGAATGAAGCAATATAAGATCCTTCCTGCCAAATCCCGAATCTCGGTACCAATGGTGTCAGCGCTGACAGCAGGAACACTAAGAGGACGACAATGACTGCACTGAAGCATAAATTTATCACTACACCGCCGATACGATTCAGGAAACCGATGAGGAAGATATTATCCAGTAATCCGGTAAGACTTCTGGCAATTCTATTCAAGAGAAAGTTAATAATTATGAATAAAACAAAAAATACCAGAGCGGATAAAGCCAATTCTACTAAAGTAAGAGCAATGTTCTCCGCCGGATTAAGCTCACCTTCGCTTATGTTCTCTGATAGATGCCGCACCCAGACCCCAGGTAAGCGAAGAGTATTTAAAACCTCGGTAATTATTATGTTACCCTGTGATGCTGACTCTATATTGGCTGCCAAATCCTGTCTTTGCCCGGCAAAGATTCCCTGACCGATTAACCAGGAACTGACAGGTCTAACTAACAGAAACGACATAATCAAGGATAATAAGAAAATTATAAATCTCGCCAGGGAAAGCAAAAGTCC
>DCDV01000016.1:37448-37968 GCA_002316595.1 Mageeibacillus sp. UBA1046 | reverse complement strand
CTCGCCAGGGAAAGCAAAAGTCCCCGGCGGGCTCCGTTTGCAATACAGATAATTAAAACAACGACTATTGCTATATCAAGCAGCAATTACATCAGCTCCTCTCGTAACCGGAAGGATTCAATTTCTGCCAACGCCAAGAGTCCAAACACATTTCTGCCAGATCTCTCTTTGCCTTCCAGCCAAGGAGCTTATATGCCAAAGAAGGATCAGCATAAAATTCTGCCATATCGCCGGGTCTGCGGCCGGTAATTTTATATTTGATTTCACAGCCGGAAACTTCCTCGAAAGTCTTGATCACTTCCAGTACAGAATATCCCTTGCCGGTGCCCAGATTCAGCGCCAGGATGCCTTGCATATTAAAAAGGTAATCCAAAGCGAGCCGGTGGGCTTCGACTAAATCAAGGACATGTATGTAGTCCCTCACTCCTGTGCCATCTCTGGTAGGGTAGTCATTTCCGAACACTTGCAGATAATCCCTGTCGCCAATAGCTACCTGGGTTATATAAGGCATAAGATTATT
>DCDV01000016.1:36261-37312 GCA_002316595.1 Mageeibacillus sp. UBA1046 | reverse complement strand
GTTATATAAGGCATAAGATTATTAGGAATGTCGCGCGGATCCTCTCCGAGTCTGCCACTCTTATCCGCCCCGATGGGGTTGAAGTAACGCAGGAGAATTACTGCCATATCCTGATCAGCTTCCACGCAAGAGGCCAAAATCCGCTCAATCATCAACTTGCTCCAGCTATAGGGATTGCTGGCTTTTAGTTGAGCGTCTTCGGATAGTGGTAATTTATTATTTGAGTCATATACGGTTGCGGAAGAGCTAAAGACAAGTCTTTTAACTTGATACTCTGCCATCAGTTCAAGCAGCGTCAAGGCAGAGTCAATATTATTGCGATAATAACTCAGCGGTTTTTGGACAGACTCACCCAATGCTTTCAACCCGGCTAAGTGGATGACTGCATCTATTGTTCTTTGTTCAAATATTCGCCGAAACGCATCGGAATCGCAGACATCTATCTGATAAAAAGAGAAGTCCCGGCCGGAAATCTCTTTTATCCGTCGTACTACTTCCATACTGCTATTGCGCAGATCATCTGCCACGATTATTGAATATTCCTGCTGCAGAAGCGTAGAAACAGTGTGACTGCCGATATAGCCGGCTCCGCCGGTGACCAGGACTGTAGCCATAAATTCCTCCGCCTATGCATAATCAGGAAATGTTATTATACCATTGATGGTGTCAGCGAGATAGATTGACATGATATAATCAGGAAAGCAAATCTGCCTAAATAAAAATTAGCTGCCTCAAAAAAACAGACTAAGCTCAAAAATAAGCTCTGCTCTGGAAATAGGCTCTGCTCTGGAAAATAGGCGCTGCCCAAAAAATGGGCTTGCCACAAAGGAATTGTCTCTCTAGGAAATATTTATGGCTTTGGATCAAAAAACACTGAATAAAGTAATCATTCTCAAATTAGCCAGCCTGCTTCCGGGACTGAGGCATGCTATGTTGTCAGACGCTGTCTTGGATTCACTGCAGATGAATTTTTTTGAATATAGTCTGGCACTGTCAGAGTTGATCGAGGGTAAACTTCTGTATAAAGCTGTCCGAAAAGGAGAGCCTCATC
>DCDV01000016.1:2117-36115 GCA_002316595.1 Mageeibacillus sp. UBA1046 | reverse complement strand
CAGCAAGCCGTGGAGCGTATTGACGTCACCCAAAGAGGGGCTGAAGTACTGCAGGCTCTGGAAAACCAGATCCCGGAATCTGTAAATAAATGGATCAGCCGCAAGGCTGTTGAACTAAAAGGGGAGCAGCTTCTTTTAGAGACATACAGTTCGAGGATGGAACAGACCGGTACCGGAGAATGGCTTCTGATATTGGAGCGCTACGAAACAGATACGCCTAACTTCACCATCAGACTTACCTTCCCGACCAAAGAAATGGCGAAAAAAGCCGCCTCTTCCTGGGAGGCGGCTTCAATAGAATTGTATGAATTGATTATCTCTCGCTTATTATCCGACTAGTCTAGCAAATCTTCAGGGGGAAGTGACTTGATTTTATCAACAATATCTTGGGCATATTTATCCAGAGCAGTGTAATCTTCTTCACGCGGCAAACCTTTACAAAGGTACGGCGGCAGATGCTCCCCCTTCAATCGGTCTGTCAGGGCGATCAGTGACTTCTCAATCTGGGTTCCCCAGCCATATGATCCAATCAAGCCCAAAAATCTGGCTTTTACTCGCATGCCGTTCATTAAAGCTGCAAAGAAGATCATGCTGGGATGAGGACCTGTTAAAACGGTCGGGGCTGCCAGTACGATAGCAGCAGCATCTACTGATAAATATAGTGCTTCACCTGCGGTCTGACGCAGATCTTTATCTGACAATCCTAAGTCACAGAGGTCAACTTGAATTCCTTGCTCAGCAATTTTTTCTGCCAAATATTTAGCCATCACTCTGGTAGATTCGTGCATTGTGATATAGGGAATCACCACAGCCGGAGTAACTGCATCAGATGTCCAGCGTTCATACAGGGATAAAATTATATCCGGATCATGCCAGACAGGTCCATGAGACGGTAAAATCATGGCAGGATTCAGATCCCTGACCCACTGCGTATGTCTTCCGGTCTGCTGGCGCGTCGGCATCATGATTTCAGCATAATAGGCTTGTGCTTCTTTTATCTGAAGTTGAAAGTCGGGTGCAGCCGGATTGGGAGCGGCATAATGTGAGCCGAAAAGGTCGGATGAAAATAGTTTTGACTCCTCTTCCAGATACACCATAGTATTATCCGGCCAATGAGAAAACGGGATCGACTTGAAGCTCAAGGTCAGACCCCCCAGATCAAGTTTATCGCCGTCTGCCATAATTTGAAAATCTGTCTGGGGAATATGAATATGGTTTTCGATAAACTCCGCGACTTTTGCATTGGATACCAGCTGAACTCCCGGGTATGCCGCCAAAACATCAGGTGTTGATCCGGCATGATCTTGTTCTGTATGGAGGCAAATAAGATAATCCAGTTTTGTAATTCCCAGATCCCGAAGATTTTGCAGCAATATTTCTTTCAATTCAGGTTCTACCGGGTCAATTAAAGCCGTTTTCTCACCTTGAACCAGATACGAGTTGTAAGTTGTCCCATATTCGGTAGGCATTAACCGATCAAAATAGCACAGTTCCGGATGAGACGCTCCAACTTCGTGTACATGGTCAGAGATTTGTAACATGTTCTTACCCTCCTTAATAAAAACGCCGGTCACTTAGTAACCGGCTAGTAGAATCTTTCACCGGGCATAAACCCTGTGCGTCTTCGTGATACTTAATCTAGCGGAGAAAAATCATCTTGCGAGGCTCCGCACAGAGGACATACCCAATCTTCAGGCAAATTCGCGAACTCAGTGCCGGCTTCTACACCGTTATCGGGATCACCCAGCTCAGGGTCATAAACATAACCACATAGATCACATACGTATTTCATTCAAATACCTCACTTTTCTTTTTTGACGTTAATAAAATTTATCCTTTAATTACTACTTGGTCACAGTATCAATTCAAAAATTATTATAACCAATTAAAAACAGTATTACCAATTAAATGGTAAATATCATATTGGCAGCGGCTTTAACTCTGCTATGCCGATTATAGAAACATTTGAAATTGAATTGTGAAACACTTGATTTATGTATTCTGATCTGAGAAATTTAACGTATCTCAAAGATATGTATTCTGATCTGAGGATTTTAGGGTCATCTTAAAGATATGTTAGTTACTTTAACTCTCATCGTCTTCGTCTTCATCAAACTCAAACTCACTACCATCCAGCAGGACAGTGTCTCCCGCTTTCATGCCGACAGCAAGTAAAGCCTTCTCCAGTCCGGCAGCGTCTATTTGCCTCTGGAAATGACGCCTAGACTCATAATCCGAGAAATTTGTAGATTGCAGCAGTTCCCTGATCCAGGCACCCTCAACAGCAAGCTTTTCACCTTGTCTTTTAATAGTAAATTTTTCCTCATCTGTAAACGAATATTTCCTGCGCAGTTCAGATTCATCGTAAGGTAACGAAGGAGGCAGGGCTTGTACTTCGGCCGCCAGATCATTAACCAGTTTATCCACGCCATCTTTAGTAGCTGCTGATATCAAGTAGACTTTGTAGCCTTCTTGCTCAATCTTCTCTTGGAGATTTTTGAGTTCAACTTCCGGAGTAATGTCCGTTTTGTTCAATAAAACCCATTGTGGACGCTCAGCCAGCTCTTCTTTATAGCGGAGAAGTTCTTGATTAATGACTTGAAAATCGGAATAGGGATCGCGGCCTTCTTGTCCGGAAGCATCAACCAGATGCAAGAGAATCCTGGTACGTTCGATATGGCGCAGGAAGTCGTGCCCCATACCTGCACCTTCAGCCGCTCCGGAAATAAGCCCCGGTATATCAGCGACCACAAAACGGAAATCGTCCTTAGCGACAACTCCTAAAACAGGCTCCAGAGTTGTAAAGGGATAATCCGCGATCTTAGGTTTAGCTGCAGAAATTACAGACAGTAAAGTAGATTTTCCCGCATTAGGAAAACCAATCAAGGCAACATCCGCTATCAGCTTCAGTTCCAGATTTACTCTGAGTTCCTGACCTGTCTTGCCGGACGTTGAGAAGCGGGGAGCCTGTCGTACCGAATTAGCGAATTTACTATTTCCAATTCCCCCCTTGCCGCCTTCCGCAAGAACTATTTCAGCACCGTCCTCAAGCAGATCAGCTATTAATTCGTTGGTGTCTGCAGAACGAACAATCGTCCCGGGAGGTACTTCAATAATTAAATCAGGCGCCGATTTCCCGGTCCTGTTATTACTGCCGCCGTTAGTGCCGTTCTGAGCGATGAAATTATGTCGGAAACGAAAATCAAGCAGAGTGTTCTTGGCAGCATTGACACGCATAATGACGCTGCCGCCTTTGCCGCCGTCCCCGCCATCAGGGCCGCCGGCAGGTATGTTCTTCTCCCGCCGAAAAGACATATGTCCGTTCCCGCCATTGCCGGAACGGACATTAATTGTTGCGCGATCGTAAAACAAAATTACGCGATGGGATAGACGCTGGCACAGGTACGCTTGCGATCCATGCGCTCGTAGCGCACTTGTCCGTCAATAGTAGCAAAGAGAGTATCATCTTTTCCTTTGCCTACATTATTACCGGGATGGATCTTGGTACCGCGCTGACGATAGATAATGCTGCCGGCGAGGCAGTATTGACCATCGGCCAGCTTCGCGCCCAGTCTCTTGGATTGAGACTCACGGCCGTTTCTGGTCGAGCCCATTCCTTTTTTATGTGCCAATAATTGTAAATCTATTTTAATCATGTTGAGCCTCCTAACTTTCTGCTTTGTTGATATCGACGGTTATAAACTGACGCCCGTAGCTTTCTCGGATTTGTCTGGCTCCGATCTCTACTGCCCGCATTAGCGCATCTGCCTGTATCCGCTTCGTATCATCTAAAGTATCTTCTTCTATCTCACAGTATATCCTGCCAGGTTCAAGAGAGTATTGTGGTTCGATTCCGACGATTTCCTGCAGTGAGCCGATAATGCTCTGAGCTAAGCCGGAAACCGCTGCACAGACAATATCTTGTCCGTGTGGAGCTTGACCTGCATGACCCGCCAGTTTAAATGCCCTGGTGAAGTCAGATTTTGTCCGATATATTGTTACCTTAATCATCTCCAAAGGGTATGCCTTGTGTGATGCTCTAAGGTACTATCTTGGTGATCTTAACCCTGGTATAGGGTTGACGGTGTCCCTGCTTGCGGCGGTAGCCCTTCTTGGCTTTATACTTTATAATCGTGATCTTCTTATGCTTGCCTTGGATCAAAATCTCTGCCTCGGCTTTAGCACCGTCCAACAAAGGCCGGCCTACATTAAGACCATCATCTGTAGAGATAGCTAAAACCTCGTCAAATTCTACCTTATCGCCGCTTTCGCCGGCGATTTTCTCGATGAAGATCTCATCGCCTTCTTGTACTTTGTATTGCTTGCCGCCTGTCTTAATGATAGCGTACATCTAATTCCTCCTGCGTTCACGCTCGAGTATTGGGGTTTCGCAAAGCGAATTTGTAAACCCTCCCAAAGCGGTCGCCGAACAATAATAACTCAGGAACGACTCATTGTCAATCATGAGAAGAGATCCGGAAAGCATGCTTTAGCCCTTGGACAGCGTGCACTCACTGGCGTAAACAATAATATCGATATGTTTTTCCCTATAAAAGTGGAAATTCCAGTTACTTCTTTACTGCAGCCCAACGCATAGGACGGTTGAGCGCAATTATAGAAGAGACTATCAATACCATACCGATAGCGTAATTGATGGTGAAGGCTTCCTTAAAAACCAGAACACTTACCAGCATTCCTACTGTCGGTTCCACAAAAGTAAGTAAAGCAGCCTTGCTTATCTCCATGTGTTTGAGACCTATTGTGTAAAAAGTGAAAGGCATCACAGTAGAAACCAGTCCCAGTGCAAGCATGCTGAGAATAGCTCTGGTTTCCGTGAAAGTCGCTTCAACCATCCCGGGGAAATCGGCAAAAGGGAAAAGCGCGATAACGGCAAAAATAAAGGTATAGGCAAGAATAGTAAGCCAATTATACTTTCGTAAGGCAAAGCGTCCAAAAACACTATACAGGGCATAACCAAAACCGGATAATACGCCAAAGACAAGAGCACGGGTTGTTATCGGCACTGATGCAGCGCCGATCAGTCCGGTTATAAAAAGCAAGCCGGTCCCGGCAAGTACTATTGCCAGGGCTTTGTTGGCAGTAAATTTTTCTTTGAAGAGGAATACCGAAAAGAGCATCAGAAAAACAGGTGAGGTGTACAGGAGTGTAACAGCGACAGCTATTGAGCTTTCCTGCATGGCGGTCAGGTAACAGATGTTAAAGAAAGCGATGCTGAGAACACCGGTGCCAAAAAACATCCAAAGATCACGCAAAAAGATCTTCAAAAGCGATTTATCTTTTATGAGAACAAAGGTAACGATTGAGATTCCCGAGACCAGATTGCGCCAATGAGTAATTTGCAGCGGAGTCAGCCCTACTCTCCTCAAATCGTGTGAGAACAAGCCAATCAATCCCCAGGTAATACCGGCCAAGATAATAAAAGTGGGTGCCCAAATTTTCCAGTTGACATTCCTGACTCTTTTAATCTTCTCCATCAATACCTCCAGATCATGGGGCAGAAAGAAACAGATAAACAGATTATAGGCTATATTGCAAGAAGAAGTTACAGAATAGACAAATTTTTTCAAACCTGATGGGCAAAAATATTTATTATTCTCTGTTTGGCACTCTTTAGGGTATTATTAGGACATGAGCGATTCGTCTTTTGGCTGTTTTTTAGTAGATAGAATAAGCGCATTACTGCCAGAGAGCTGGTCTGAGCCGGTGATTATCACACGTGCCCCTGTTCAATGGGCTGCTGCGATTATTGTCATCCTGGCAGCTTTTGCTTTAGGGAAACCCTTCGCGAAATTAATAGTTCAGATATTGGCAAACATCAGGTGGCAAGGAGAGAGATTAGGCACGACACGGTTTGCGAGACTGATCCCGACTCTCAAGTGGATTTTACCCCTGTTCGGTCTGCGTTATGCCCTGGTCTGTGCTCTGAATCTGTCTGCTGATGCCGGCAGAGCTCTTGATATCTTGCTGCAGATCTTCCTGATTGTCATCATTTTATTGCTCGCGGATACTGTCTTACAACTATTGTTTCGCTGGCTGGAACTGAGAAATCCGAAAAAAATGACCGAGACGGTACAACTCTTCTATCTGCAGATTTTGCGAATTTTCCTGGTTATCTTAGGAATCATCATGGTGCTGAGTCTCTTCGGACTAAATGTTTCAGGCATAGTCACGGGTCTGGGAATTGGGGGACTGGCAGTATCATTGGCAGCTAAGGACACTTTGACAAACTTGTTTGCCGGCTTGACAATAATGACTGATAAAATGTTTGAACTGGGTGATATAATCAGTGGACCCGAATTTGAAGGAACAGTAGAATATATCGGCTTAAGGTCATCCAGAGTCCGCAGCTTCGAGCAGACTGAATTAATTATTCCTAATGCCAAGCTGACCGATAATGTTTTGGTCAATCTCAGCAATATGAAAAAGAGACGTCTGCGTCTCCAAATTTCCTTACCTGTTGATATTTCCCTTGAACAAATTGACAAGCTAAAAATGAAACTGGAAGAATTTGTACAATCAAGAGAGCAAAAAAGTGAAGATCAGCCCTATATCGCTTTAGAGTCGCTGGCTGATAACAGCTTGGTGCTTTTCTTCCAGTTCTATATAAAATCGCTTGATTATGATGTTTTCGTGCAGGAGAGAGATGCCGTTTTGAGCTTCATCTGGCAATTTCTGAAAGAGGAAGATCTTAAACTGCCATGGAGCAAAATCCATATTTTCCCTGACGGCAAAACTAGTCCGAAAAACACTCCAAGCTAAATATTTTAAGCTAAGGTAAAGATATGAAAGATTTAGATCTAAACAAAAACAGCATTTGCTCTGCCATGCCGGACAAGGAACAGCTGGATGAACTATCACAGCAAGTTTCGCAGTTCATCCTGCCTGACAAAAGAATCTATTTTATCGGTATCGGCGGCATAAGCATGTGCGGTCTGGCTGAGTTTTCTCAGAGCCGCGGCGTTACAGTAAGCGGCTCAGACGCGAACGGCAATGCACGCACTGATTATTTGGAGAAAATTGGTATTCAGGTCTTTTCAGGACATGACAAGAATAATATCATCTCTTTCAATCCTGATTTGGTAGTATATTCAGGAGCAGTCTTCGCGGATAATGCCGAACTTGCTGAAGCAAAAGCAAGAGGCATTCTGAGTGTGGAAAGAGCAGTTTTTTTAGGGGCTATAAACCGGCTGTTTAAAACTGTGGTAAATGTAGCCGGCACAAATGGTAAATCTTCAGTTGCCGCTATGTGCGCTCTCATTATGATTGAGTCCGCTTTAGATCCTACAGTTCACCTGGGAGCGGAATTACTGGAATTCAAGACTACCATCCGTATCGGCAGTTCTGACTTATTCTTATCTGAAGCCTGTGAATTCAGGCGAGGATTCCTCAACTATCGTTCCAGTACAGCCGCAATATTAAACATCGTTCACGATCATATTGATTGCTATCCTACCCCGGAAGACATGATATCCGCTTTCGCCGATTTTGTTGTCTTACAGCCGGACAATTGCCAGCTCTTGCTGCCAACATTTGACGATAATATCATGAAAATGCTGGAGCTGGTCCAAGCCAGACGGCAAGGCGGATTAGCCGACTTGCGACTAATCTGGTTTGGGCATAAGAAGGAACTGATCCCGGATAATCTGGCCAGCCTGAAAACCTTGAGTAATAGCAGCCCGGCAGGGACAGAGCCTGATTACAGCTGGGATGAAGCTGATTTTAGCAGCGGCTTTCCTGCCTTTTCCATCTACAAGAGAGGTAGATTGTATCGACGTATTCAGCTTAGGGTGCCCGGCGTATTCAACATTCAAAACGCTCTTGCTGCGGTATCGCTGGCGGATCTGCATGGCTCTTGCCCTGAGTCAGCAGAAAGGGTCCTGGCTGAGTTCAGTGGAGCCGAAGGCAGATTCACTTACACAGGAAAATTTAACGGTGCTAGAGTCTATGCTGACTATGCCCACCATCCCTCAGCCGTGCGCGTGACTGTTGAAGCTGCGCGTAAAATCCCGGCCAAAAAACTCTGGATTTGCTTTCAGCCTCTCACTCACAGCAGAGTGCGTGGACTTTTTGATGAATTTGTCGATGCGCTCAAAGATGTAAGGCCGATTATGATGTCGGAAATCTATAACGATAGAGAGCGGGATAAATCTATCAGCTCTAAGGATATCTGCGACCGGATCAATGAATTAGGCGGTGAAGCGCTGTTCTTCCCAACTAATGAAGATTTAGAAGCGCATCTGCGCACCATAATTGAACCGGGTGATGTCTTACTCATCATGGGCGTGGATTTGCGAAACACTGCAGACAAGCTTACCGGACGCACAGACCACATGAAAAAACCGGACAATTAAACTGCACTCATCAGACACGAGTCCGAAGTCCGAAAGTTGTTCTAAGGACCTGAAGGCTCGCGAGGCTCATCCGCAGTTGAATCGATCGGGAGCTGGCGAGGGGCATCTCCGGTAGGATCGATGATAACCTTTTCCTTATCATCTTCATCCGGCAGAGCTTCATAATTAGCGGCATATTCACGATAGAGATCTTCAAATTCAGTACTCTCGATCTTCTCAACTTCTAACAATCTGGAAGCAAGCTTCTCCAGCAAATTATGATTCTCTCGCAATATAGCCAAAGTCTGTTCATACGCTTCATCGAGAATTCTCTTGACTTCCTCATCAATGACAGCCGATAGACTTTCACTGTGCTGCTGAGTATGAGAATAATCTCTGCCCAGAAAAACCTCTTGATCCTTATCGATAACGAAATTGCCTAAACGCTCACTCATGCCATAATGAGTAACCATCTCCCTGGCGATCCTGTTACATTGCTGCAAGTCCTGACTGGCTCCGGTGCTTATCTCATCGAAAGTTAACTCTTCAGCTGCTCTGCCGCCCAAGGCTACCATAATCCTGATCATGAGCTGCTTTCTGGTTTGGAAATTCATATCTTCATACGGTCTGAAGGCAGTGTAACCGCCTGCTCCACCGGCTGGTATGATAGAAACACGCTCAATTTTAACGTCAGTAGACGCAACCCGAGTCACGATAGCATGGCCTGCTTCGTGGTAAGCTGTTAATTCTCTCTCCTCCGGACTGATAATACGGCTCTTCTTCTCCGGACCAATAGTAATCTTGAATACAGCTTCAGAAATATCGTTGTAGACAACCTCCTTGCCCCCTCTTCTTGCTGCCAGAAGTGCTGCTTCGTTAAGCAGATTGGCAAGATCAGCTCCAGTAAAACCGGGAGTGATTTTGGCAATATCTTTCAAATTAACATCCTTGGCCAGAGGCTTATTGCGTGCATGAACTTTCAAAATCTCTTCACGTCCGCGCATATCCGGACTCATAACTACCACGCGGCGGTCAAAACGCCCTGGCCTCAACAAAGCAGGATCCAAAATATCCGGCCTGTTCGTAGCTGCCATGACAATGACGCCTTCATTAGGTCCAAACCCGTCCATCTCAACCAGTAACTGATTAAGTGTCTGCTCTCTCTCATCATGACCGCCGCCTAAACCTGCGCCACGATGACGACCGACTGCGTCAATTTCATCAATAAAGATTATACAAGGCGCTTGCTTTTTCGCATTGTCAAACAGGTCACGTACCCTCGAAGCACCGACACCAACAAACATCTCGACAAAGTCGGATCCGCTGATGGAGAAGAAGGGGACATTTGCTTCGCCTGCCACAGCTTTAGCAAGCAGTGTTTTTCCTGTTCCCGGAGCGCCTACCAGCATTATTCCACTAGGTATCTTCGCACCGAGATCAGAATATTTCTTCGGATTCTTAAGGAAATCAACAATTTCCTGCAACTCTTCCTTTTCCTCTTCGGCACCGGCAACGTCATCAAAGGTGACCTTATTCTTACTGGGGTCATTAAGTTTAGCCCGGCTCTTGCCAAAGCTTAAAGCCCTCTTGCCTTCACCTTGTCTGGAATAGTTAATGTATATGAACACGCCGATCGATACCAGCAGCATAACGATAATCAAAATGTTCAAAAAGGAAGATATGTCAGCCGGGCGATTATAGTCATAGGACTCGATTAATCCCTCATTAACAGCATCAGCAAGATAAATCTCATACTCACCGATCGACTCCAGCGGAATCTCCTTAGCGATGATTTCCTGAGGCTGGTCTCCAACACTCTTCAGTACCATTCGCAGTTCATTGCCATTGATAACGACTGATTCAACTTGTTCAGTCTCGATTAAATTGCGCATTTCCGAAAGCGTATAAGTTCTGCCTTCAGGAACATTAGACATGAAATAAGTCATGATAAAGATCACGATCAGCAAGATCACATAAAAAGAAAATCCCCCGAACCGTCTTTTGGGTCCCATATTATTCACTCGCGGCCTCCAAGTTTAAATCTTCTCTGCACTTTTCGTCATCTTGCTCTTCATTTTCGGTTTTTTGTGTTTCTGTTCCCGGGGACAGCACCGCCACTTCCGGCAGATTGCGATAACGCTCATCCAGGTCCAGACCGTATCCAACTATAAATTCGTCCGGGATTTCCATACCTACATAATCTACGAAAATCTCTACCTTGCGTCTGGAAGGCTTATCGAAAGCGGTACAAATTCGAATGCTGGCCGGATTTCTTGTTTTAAGTAATTCGCTTAAATGTTTTAAGGTCAACCCGGAATCAACAATATCTTCAACAATTATTACATGTTTATCCGCAATATCCGTATCAAGGTCTTTAATAATCTTAACTACCCCGGTAGATTGCTGCCCGCTGTAACTGCTGACTGACATAAAATCAACTTCACATGGCAAATCAATCTCCCTGATTAAATCAGCCAGAAAGACGAAAGCGCCTTTAAGTACACAAATAAGAATCACTTTCTTGTCTTTGTAATCCTCTGTGATTTCTCCGCCAAGACGATGACATATTTCACTTATCTCGTCCCTGCTAACTAAAATTCTTTCTATTTCCTGGCTCATTTTGCTTGTCTTTTTCTCCGTTGAATTAAAGATTGCATCCTAATAATGTATCTGAATTTCTTATTCGAATATATCGATGACATCACTTGTCTTTCTGAGACATCACTTGTCTTGCTGGAAAGTATCTCTTTACAGTAGACAATTATTTTATAACACTCGTGTATTATAGCAAGAGCTCAATTTTTTTTATATACGAAGGCGAAAACTTGTCGGTCTCCGTAACATAAATGGGCTCCATGGGCGACAGATCTAATACTGATAATCGCAACAGTTACACGCAGATGTTTAGATATAATACATTAATAGTTTTAAACAGACAAACATTTAGACAAATCTCAGAGTGTTCGCATAGACCTCAGCACGGACGCCATCCGCCATATCCAAAGAACATATAGTCGTTTCATCGGCTTCACAGAGCCGTAATAACCTCTTAATGTCTTCTCTGGAAAGAGCATATATCTGTGTTGTCGTTATGTCGTCATTATGTATTTTATATGACTCTCTAATGCCTATATTCAGGGCTCTGGCTGTAATCGCTTCTGGGGCAGACAGGAGAATCTTGGTGCTCAGGCTGCCATCTGGCAATAATGCCATCTCATAGAGAGAAGCTGCTTCCTTTTGTAGAGCTTTGGCATCTGCTGAGAGATTCTGGGAGAGTCTGACCAGCAAAGGCGACACGTCATAAGAGAGGATGTCCGCCCATAAAGGCAGGAGCTCATTTCTAAGACGATTTCTGCGGTAGTCTCCCTCAATATTTGTTTGATCTTCCTGCCAGGGAAGTTTCAGTGCAGATGCCGCATTAATAATCTCCTTTTTATTTTTCAGCAAAAAGGGTCTCATAATCCTGTCTCTGATAATCTCCATGCCGATCAGACCTTCCAGTCCGCTCCCGCGTCCTAAGTTGAGAAGGATCGTCTCTGCTTGATCTTGTTCATGATGCGCCAGACTAACTAAGTATCTTTGCTGTTTGTCTTCTGCCAAAATCTCGCTTCCTAAATGCCGGAAAAAATCAAAGCGGGCTTTCCTGCCCGCTTCTTCAATACCTTTTTTACGTTCCCGTGACAGTGCCAGCACATCTACTTTCCGGGAATGAAATTCTATCCTCTCCTGCCGGCAATAATCCTCAACAACTGCTTGATCTCGATCAGCAGCCAAAGGCCTCAGTCCGTGATTCAAATGGGCGGCAATTAAACGAAAAGGATTTGTCTTCTGCAGATATTGTAAGAATGCCAACATGAGCATCGAATCAACTCCGCCCGAAACACCGGCAATAACAGCAGTATCATTATCTAAAGGCAAAGCATTCGCGCTTACCAGATCAGCGATTACTGCCTGGAAAAACTTATAAGTCTCAGAGGGTAACGGCAAGATCAAAACGGCGCCTCCGGAGGTGGCACTTCAAGGGTGTCAAAGAAACTGGTCAGGGACGGCTTCCAGCCTAAGTGGAGATTGCCGGTGGCGCCATGACGATTCTTGGCAATAATCATCTCTATCTCGTAAACATCCGGACGAGGTTCGTCTGAATTTGCGTCCTGATCGTGCAGAAACATGACAACGTCAGCGTCCTGCTCGATAGCGCCTGATTCACGCAGATCAATCAGCATAGGTCTGCGGTTAGCGCGTCTCTCACTCTCGCGGCTCAGCTGAGAAAGGGCAAGTACCGGAACTTCCAATTCCTTGGCCATAATCTTCAGCATACGGGAAATCTCAGCAATCTCTTGTTGCCGATTCTCAGATCTGCTGGTTCTTCCTCCTGAAGACATTAGCTGCAGGTAGTCAACGATGACAAAGTCTAAGCGGTCTTTAATCTGTAATTGCCTGCAGCGCGCCTGCATTTCCACGACATTAGTTCCGGAGCGGTCGTCAATATAAATCGGTTTGTCATAAAGGGCAATTAAGGCCTGGGAAATCTTATCCCAATCAGTATCCTTGACTTTAAGTTTATCCATCCTGTCAGCTGTTACTTTCGATTGGCTCACGAGGATCCTCATGCCTACTTCCTCTTTAGACATTTCAAGGCTGAAGATACCAACATGATGCGAGCCTCGCTGGGCAGCAAGATGGGCCATATTCAGAGCCAGTGAAGTTTTTCCTACGCCGGGACGCGCTGCCAGAATGTATAAGCCTCCCGGACGCAGCCCGCCTAAAATGCGGTCGATCGAAGGAAAACCGCTTTGAATAAGTTTAGGCCTTTTACCCTTGGCCTGTTCGTGTAATTCATTAATTTTCAAATTCAAGATATCGCCGAGACGATCGAAACCGCCGAGATCCCGATTCTCACGAATATCATAAATACGGTTGGCGGCCAGATTGATCAGTTCTTCAACATCTTCGCCGGAAGTGTAGGCCATGTCGATGATCTTGCGCAGTGTCAAAATCAGAGCGCGTCTTTGCGCATGTTGCCGGACCACATGAATATAATAAGCCTGATTTTGCATGACCGGAGTCTTATCAGGCAGCGAGATAACGTATTCAGCACCGCCTGCCTGCGACAGTTCTCCCTTAGTCTCCAGTCTGTCTGTGACTGTTAAGATATCTACCGGTTCATTACGCTGAAACAGCTCAAGAATGACAGCAAAAACAACTTGATTGCGCTTGACATAAAAATCATTGACCTTGAGCTCAGCTACTGCATTGGCAAGATACTCTTTGCCATACAGAGCGCTGCCCAAAACAGATTGCTCTGCCTCATCGCTGTAAGGCATCACAAGCTGGCGTCTGCCGGCACCAGAGGATGGGGTCTCCGGAATCAAGTCTTGAGCCATTATTACTTATGCCCCCTCACTGACAACGTCCACTACGATACTGGCGTTGACCTCAGGATGGAGCTTGACTTCAACCTTATACTCGCCGATTTCTTTGATCTGCTCTTCTACGGAAATGTTTCGCTTATCAACTTTATAGCCGGCTTTCTCAAGTACCGCTGCTATATCCATAGTAGTAACAGAACCATATAATTTGCCCTGGGATCCTGTCTTAACCTTGAGAGTAAAATGTTGATCTGCTATCTTGTTTTTAATCTCCCCGGCCTCCTCAAGCAAACGCTGAGCTTTCTCTGCAGCAGCTTTCTGCTGATTTTTCAAAGTATTGAGATTCTCCGGTGTCAGTTCTACAGCCAGATCGCGGCGAAAGAGAAAATTATTGGCGTAGCCTGAAGCGACCTCGACTACTTCTCCGGCCTTCCCTAACTTGTCTACATCTTTCAGAAGAACTACTTTCATGCCTTCACCTCATATCCTGTAATATAATTCTTATCCGGTTTCGTGTTTCTCATTGTATCACACGGCCGGACATTCTCAATAAAAAAGGCTGCCGAAGCAGCCAAAAATTCCTGATAAGCTCAAGAAACTTTATGCGTCTGTATACGGCAGCAGGGAAACGTGCCTTGCTCTCTTTATAGCCGTGGTCACATAACGTTGATGTCTGGCACAAGTTCCGGACATTCTGCGGGGCAAAATCTTGCCATTCTCAGCGATCAATTTAGACAGACGGTTCAAGTCCTTGTAGTCAATACGATCTATCTTTTCGGCACAAAGCATGCATACTTTTCTTCTGCCGCGGCGCTGTCTGCCTTTATTAAAATCGCGACGATCGCGATTGTTTCTTTCTTTCATTCTAAAAACTCCTTAAATAGGTATTAATCAGTTCATATCAAAGGGCAGGGAAGTAGAATCTTCGCTGCTGCCGGGGAAAAAGTCGTCATCTGAAGCTTCTGCTTTCTTCCATTCTTTATCTTCAGACTGGAAGTCTTTGTCGCCGGATTCATCATATCCGCCGCTGTCACGCTTGGAATCTGCAAAATATACTTCATCCGCTATGACCTCAGTCACATACCTTTTCTGACCGCTCTGATCCACGTAACTGCGGGGCTGGATAGAACCTACCACCAACATCCGCTGACCTTTTACAAAATAACGGTGTACAAAATCGGCCTGCTGTCTCCAGACCACGATAGGAATAAAATCGGTTAGTCTTTCGCCATCACGAGTCTTATAATTACGATCAATCGCTAAAGTAAATGTGCTGACCGAGACATTATTAGATGTCGTGCGCAGCTCCGGATCTCTGGTTAATCTCCCCATCAAAATTGCTTTGTTCATTTAACGTCCTTTCTGCCGATTATTTGGCGTTCGGCAATACGATCAAATAGCGTAAGACACTATCTGAGATCTTGAGTAGACGTTCAACTTCTTTAGGGAAATCCGGTTCTGACTCAAAATGAACAAGAACATAATAGCCTTCTTGTTCGTCCTGAATTTCGTAAGCCAATTTGCGACGGCCCCAGACATCCGTATCGTGGATTTTGCCTTGGGTCTCAACGATTGACTGAATCCTGTCCATTTCCGCTTTGATATTATCGTCACCAATGGCGGGATTCAAAACGTACATCAGTTCGTAAGTTCTCATCTTATACCTCCTCCTGGTCTTCGGCCCTGTCTTTGGTTGCACAGAGCGAGGATTTGCGTCTTATGACACAGACATAAATGATAGCATTTCCCTAAAGCATGAGTCAAGCGATTGTTATCCTCAGCAGCTGCAACTCTGGTTTGCCGGTTTGCAAGAACTGCACTGCTGAACTCTGTTTTTCGGTTTGCAAGAACCGTACAACTGAACTCTGGTTGGTTTGCCGGTTTGCTCAGAATCGCAGCAGCTGCAACCTGCAAATAATCGCTTTGTCTACGCTTACTGCCTCAATTTTGCCATAATAAGAAAAAAGGATAAAGCAGTAAGATCAGCCCAGAACATTCCATATAGGCTCAGATGGGCTCAAAATGTTTCACTGTCTTTGTCTCAGCAGCATTTATTCAGGCTTATCATCCAGCTTGTCAAATAATTTCTGCAGCAGTTTCACCAACTGATTGGCAGTGGCAAGGTAGCTTTCAGCATCTTGACCGAAGGGGTCCTGTACTTCCTCATTTATCATGCCTGCGTATTCCCCTAAAGTGAATATCTTTTCCGCAGACTCCGGGTATTGCTGTAATAATTGCTGTTTGTGCTGAGAGGTCATGGCTAAAACCAGAGCCGCAGAATCAACGATACTTGCGGTGATCTGCCGGGATCTATGCTGATCCAGTGACATGCCCCTGGCTTCCATTTCATCAATAGCCAGCGGCGACGCCATCAGGCCGTCCCAGTTAGCAAGTCCTGCGGAAACAGCTTCCCATTCCCGATTAGGAGTATGAGTATTAAACATTACCTCTGCCATGGGACTGCGGCAGGTATTGCCCATACATACAAAAAGAATCTGCATTCTATTCCCTTTCTGCCGCCCTTTCCAGTCTGTTCATATAGGCAACTCCATAATTAATATGCGGAAATTCCTCTGCGATAATAATTTCAACGCCAGCCTTATCTAACGCTCTGAAGGCTGAAAAAAGTTCATGGGTGGCAATCTTGTCATCTCCGGAGCCCGGATATAAATAAGTTACCATATTGTTTAGCACAGGCAAACCGTCTTGCTCAGCAGTGAGCTTTTTTGCCAGCAAATTAAAGGTGGCTTCAGAGCCAAAAAACCCTGACTTCTTTTCTAACAGCTGAGCTATGGCTGCGATAATATAATCTGAGCGCTGCTCCTCATCATTGCCTCTGGCAATAAACACCTTGGCGCGGGGCGAATAGTGACGGTATTTCTGTCCGGGAGAACGAGGTATCCAGGTGCCTTCACTATCCTGCAGGGAACGCTCTGCCTCGCTGCCCGGGGAGGCCGGCACTACCCTTGCCGCCTTCGCCAAAATACTTTGATCATCAGCAACCGATATCCCTGTCCGCTGACGGATAAGATCGGCGGTTATTACTCCGGGCCGCAAGATCCTGGGCGGATCAGATGTCAGGTCCAGCACCGTAGACTCAACCCCCAGATCACAAGGTCCGTCATCTAAAATATATTCAATTTTGCCTCGCATATCGTCCAGCATGTGCTCTGCCTTGGTCGGAGAAGGACCGCCGGAAAGATTTCCGGAAGGCGCTACAACCGGAACATTCGCCAGGCGGAGCAAGGCGCGTGCGGTTCTTTGAGCCGGAAAGCGGACTGCTGCAGTGTCCAGTCCGGCACTGACCTGATCAGGTATAAGAGGGCTTTTGGGCATGACCATGGTTAAAGGACCGGGACAGAATGCTTCATACAATATGGGAAAGAGAGCCGGGATCTCTGATACGACTTGCTCTATCTGGCTTTTATCGTACAAATGAACAATCAGAGGATTATCCTGCGGACGCCCTTTGACAGTGAAAATTCTAGTCACAACCTCGGGGAGAAAGGCATTGCCTGCTAATCCATAAACGGTTTCTGTCGGCATGCCTACCAGCGCTCCCTTTACCAGTGCTGCGGCAACTTGAGCTAATTCCTCTTCATCAATCGTCTCACCTATGGTTATTAACCTGGTTTCGATCACAAGCTCTCTCCTCGAACCTTGGCTTCATGCGCTGCGGCATTCAATCCCGCAATAAGCTCGTCAATGTCCCCGTTTAAGATGTTTTCCAGATTGTAAAGGCTAAGACCGATTCTGTGGTCGGTTACTCTGCCCTGAGAATAGTTATAGGTTCGGATTCTTTCACTGCGGTCACCTGTACCGACCTGATCACGCCTTTCACTGGCTATGTCTGCTGCCTGCCGGGACTTCTCTTCCTCCAGCAAAATAGAGCGCAGATGCCTCATCGCCTTGTCCCGGTTCTTATGCTGTGATCTTTGGTCCTGACAGGTAACAACTGTGCCTGTAGGTATGTGGGTTATCCGGATGGCGGAGGAAGTCTTGTTGACGTGCTGCCCTCCCGCACCGGAGGCACGATAGGTATCGACCTGCAGATCTGCAGGGTCGATCTTAAATTCCACATCTTCCGCCTCGGGCAAAACGGCAACGGTCACTGTTGAGGTATGCACCCGTCCTCCGGATTCGGTTACAGGAACACGCTGAACCCTGTGTACGCCGCTTTCATATTTAAAACGCGAGAATGCGCCTTTGCCCTGAATCTGAAAAACCACTTCCTTAAAGCCGCCCAGCTCAGTTTCATTGCTGCTGATAATCTCATACTGCCAGCCCTGATTTTCAGCATAGGAAGTATACATATTGTAAAGAGTGGCGGCGAAGAGGGCAGCCTCATCACCACCGGCTCCTGCACGAATCTCCATAATGACATTCCTTTTATCATTAGGGTCGCTGGGAGCTATGGTATCTTCGATTCTGGCTTCGATCTTTTGCAGCTCCGCTTCGGACTGATTGATATCTTCCCGCACCAGTTCACGGAATTCAGCATCATCCGACTCTGTAAGCAAAACCCGGTTTTCCTCTAACTCTTCCTTTAGTTTTCGGCTCTGCTTAATATCCGCTACCAGCTCAGACAGGGCGGCATGCTCTTGCAAGAGAGCGATATACTGCTCCTGATCCTTCATAATCTCAGCATCCGCCAGCAGAGTATTCAATTCTTCATAACGGCTGACACTTGCATCCAGCCTTATATCTCTATCATTTGCCATTTGTTCCTCCAGCAAACATATTAATTTTTGCTCAATTTTTATGCCGGTCAATAAATTACGTCAAATGACCCGGCAGGCTTCTATATTATACATGGAATTTAAGTATGGCCTTTCAGGATCAAAGCTCTTTGCTGACCGCTGTAATCTTTTCTCAACCGGATCCAGGTTTGCTCAGCAGGCTGAAATAATGCAACTGCCTGTTCGTCCTGACCTGCGCCTAGTTCCAGAATCACAATCCCCGCATCGGTCAGATAATCTTGATACCCGTGTGCCAGACGGCGGTAAAAATCCAGTCCGTCTATTCCCCCGTCAAGAGCTCTCTTTGACTCCCAGACTCCCACCTCGGGCATTAAACCGGAGATATCTCCGCTGGGAATATATGGTGGATTGCTGAGAATAACATCATATCTGACACCCGCTTCAGAGCCATCTTTTGCCGGCCACAAATCAGCTTTCTCAAAGCTTATCAGATCCGTAAGACCTAGTCTGTCTGCATTTGCTTTTGCAGTCTCTAAAGCGAGCTCTTCCAGATCCACCAGATGCAGACTGGCAGGAATGCCGCGCTCTTTTAATTCTGCCAGCAAAGTCAGACCGAGACATCCGGTTCCACAGCAGGTGTCCAATATGTGCAATCGTTTTTTTTCTGCTGCCATCGCTTCCGGTTCCGGGTTCAAACTAAAAAGCTCCTCCAGAGCTGCCTCGATAAGCACCTCAGAGTCAGAACGAGGTACCAAAAGTCCCGTCTGCACTAAGAAACTACGTCCGTAAAACCAGGCTTCGCCCGCAATATATGCTAACGGTTCACGATCAGCTCTGCGTTTAGCCTTGGACCAAAGATCAGCAGCCATCTCTTCTGCCAGAGGCTGATCTGCCCGCGCCAATTGTTCTTCCAGCGCAAGTCCTGCTACTTCTCGCAAGAAAAGCCGCATTTCGATTCTGGGCTCCTTGAGCCCCGCCTGTGCAAATAATTCAGTTAGCTGCCGGCTGAAATCGCGCAGAGAAATTTCCATAATTACCACTGATCACTGTCAGGATCCGCCGGTATCACGGGCTTTATGGCAGCAATGGCAACCTCGAGCATGGAATCATCAGGCTCTGCTGTTGTAAAACGCTGCAGCGCCAGACCGGGCATAGAAATAATGCGTGTAACAGGATTATCAAAGCGTCCTGCCAAACGAACCAGTTCATAAGAAATCGCAGTAACTATCGGCAGCAACAGCAGGCGCAAGAGTAAATTAATAATTGGTCCATGCCGTCCGACCAGCGCAAAAACCAGGATAGATACCACCATTACCAGAAACATAAAGGCCGTGCCGCAGCGCGGATGAAAACGACTGTATTTCCTGACATTCTCAACTGTAAGTTCCTCTCCTGCCTCGTAGGCAGCTATCGTCTTATGCTCGGAGCCGTGATACATCCAGACCCTTTTGATCTCTTCCATGCGCGATGCAAGCCACAAATACAAGATGAAGATTACTATACGAATTAATCCTTCAATTAACGACAAAACAAAATTGCTCTGGCTGACAGCTCCACCCTGCCAGGTTATCAGTGCCCTGATACCGTCCGTCAGCAGACTGGGAAGGAGAATGAAAAGCACGACTGAAAAGCCAAGTGCTATAGCCACCGTGCCCCAAAGTGCCACTTTGGTATGACGGTTAAACCAGGCCTCAATTTTACCGGGCTCCTCTTTGGTTTCTGCCGCAGCATCAGTCTCGGTTGCAGTATCAGTTTCTGCCGCTGAATCAGCTTGATTTGTCGCAGGCGATTCCTTTGCAGCAATAACACTCAGATCTGTGACATCGTGTTCCGGTGATGACTGATCAGAGCTGTCAATCAAATCATGACTATTCGTTTCCCTTTGATCAGCAAGAACATCGGCTTCTGCACCAGACGCAGCGCCGTCTTCGGACAAAGTCGGGCTCTCTATTTTCTCTTCTTCAAGTTCTGCCAGTTCTGCCGATTTCATCAGGGCAGTAATTCCAACGGCCATCTGCGAAACCAGCCGCACAGGCCCTCTAATGAAGGGAATCTTAGCTATACCTTTTGCCGGTACCCGCTCGGAAACTGAAAGCTTTATCTTACCGTCAGCACTTCTGGTAGCCATAGCCTTCTTATCCGGTCCCAGCATGATCAGTCCCTCGATCAGAGCTTGGCCACCGATGGAGGTTTTCTTAAGCTGGTTTTGATTGTCAGTACTGTTTTTCATGCTTTGCCCTTTACTTATCACTGTTTATATAGGATGACTAGCGGATCCCCCTGCTTGTCAGGTTAATAACCTCACCTGCTGGCCTTCACATTAACAAAATAGTGTGATGAAATTATGATAACAAAAAAACTGAGCTCTAGAGCACTTGAGTGCAATAGAGCTCCAGATATTCTGACTTTATAATTCTGCTTGGAGCAGAACAAATTTTATAGTCTTCTTTCTTACTCTTCTTCCTTAGTGCTTGCCAATCTTTCTTCTTTAGTGGTCGCCATTCTTCTTTTGAACTTGTCTACACGTCCGCCTGAGTCCACCATCTTTTGTTTGCCGGTAAAAAACGGATGACATTTAGAGCAGATATCAACAGACATCTCCTCACGAACAGAACCTGTCTCAAACACTTCTCCGCAGGCACAGCGCACGACGCATTTATTGTATTCAGGATGGATATTATCTTTCATTTATTTTCACCTTCTTTGCGATTTCGCATTATGCTAATCTAAAGCTCATGTTTGTTATATGCTGTTTGCTTTTTATTACAAAACTGTTTGCAAATCAGCCTTATGATAATAACGCCCGTCGTTATTTCTGTCAAGTTTTGTTCGCTCGTTCGCTTAACCCTCGTTCACGCTCAATTAAGGAGCTGCGGAATAATATTGCAGCATGGCATTGGCTACTCCGCGTGCTATTGCCTCCTGCCCTTCAGTACTGGTTAATCTGGACCGATCTTCAGCATTTGAGAGAAAACCACATGTAAGTTGGGCAGAAGTCACGTTATTTAAGCGCAGCACGGCCAAATCATCCTCGAACACAGCCTTTTGATTTGACCTCATACCGGGATCCTGCCCTGTAAGGCTGCTCTCCAATAAGGAAGCAAATCTCTCTCTTTGCGCACTGTCATAGGCATTGTAATTAGGTGCATGTGACAGAGCGTCTGTCCCTGCCGCATAACTGTTATTCATACTTTGAATATACTCATTGCTCATGTAACGAACATGTACCCCTTTATCTTCCGCCTTTTCAGATGCATCCAGGTGAACTGAAAGAAAAACAGTATCTTTATAATGATTTTCTATGTCATAAATCAGCTTCAGATTTGCAGGTGTCCCGATAGAGTTGAAAATACCTCTTCCGCCTGAATCCACAGTTCCCGAGTTGATCCTGATCACATCTTGCATAAGAAGTCTTAGAGACTCGAGTGGCTCAGGGTCATAGCCTGCCTGTTTGGCGTCGTTAGCATAGCGTTGGAGCATCATATCTGCTGTATAGGCCATTATATAAAAATAGGAATGTCTCTCATCACTGGCGCGTGTCATACGAACTTCCGCGCCCTGTTTAACAAGCTCTTCCTGAATTTTGACAGCTATTTGCAGATTAATAGTCTTTTCCAACAGTGTTTCTTCTTCTGATTCTCCTTGCCAGCTTTCGCCGATATCAGATCCTCCGTGTCCCGGATCAAGAATTACTACTGCCCCTTGCAATGGCTTTTCAGGGTTTAGCTGTAAAGGGAGCTGCACTTCAGGCAGGCCGATTGATGGCAAGCTGGATTTCTCCGGCCAGATCCTGAGCCGTGAGCCGTCAGTTGTGATTAAATTGGAATCAATATTTGTAAAGACTAAAGGTTTTAGAGGTGCCGTCTCTTCGGTTTCAGCTGTTGACTCTGTTTCATCTGTTTGTGCTGAAGTATCTTCTGTTTGTTCACTGTGACTTGCTGCTCCTGTCGGCAAGGAGCCCTCACTTTTTGTATCTGCTGCTTCAGTTTGTTCATATTGTTCCGGATCGGGAGGTAAAGCCAGCGGTTTATCGACTACGTCAAAGTAGGACAGAAGTAATAAGATCGCACTTACCATTACCAGCCAGGATACTATTTGAGCTGCCTTTTTAGGCTTCACGTCCGAACACCATACTTATCGCGTACCAGCTGTGCCACTGACTTTGCCTTTTGCGTGATGTCCTCAAAGTTTTCGCCTTCAATCATGACTCTGATGATAGATTCCGTTCCTGAGGCGCGCACAAAAATTCGGCCTTTGTCTCCCAGCTCCTCTTCTATTTCCCTAATAGCTTCATTGACATCCGGATCATCTAAGGCTTTGGTCTTATTAGAGTTCTCCACTTCAACATTGATTAAAACCTGAGGGAACACTATCATGATTCTTCGGGCTTGAGAGAGGTCCTGACCGGAATTTTTCAAAGCCTTGAGAAGGCGCAATGCGCTCAAAAGACCATCTCCTGTCGTAGTGTGATCCAGCAAAATGATGTGACCTGACTGTTCGCCGCCCAGCACATAACCTGAGCGCAGCATCTCTTCGAGAACATAGCGGTCCCCCACCTGAGTAAGGACAATATTGATATCATTGTCGGATCCCATATTTATCAGTCCCAGATTGCTCATTACCGTGGCAACCAGAGTGTTCTTTGTCAACTTGCCTTCTCTTTTCATGTCTTTGGCAATAATGGCCATGATAACATCGCCATCAGCAAGATTGCCCTCATTATCTACTGCCAGCAGACGATCAGCGTCGCCATCAAAAGCCAGACCCAGATCACAGCCTTCTTTTCGGACAGTCTCGGCCAGCAAGGAAAGAGACGTAGAACCACAGCCAAGATTAATATTTACCCCGTCCGGCTCAACGCTGACCGCAATTACCTCAGCTCCCAGTTCTCTAAACAAGCCGGGGGCAATATAACAGCTGGCGCCGTTGGCACAGTCAATAGCGATCTTCATGCCGGCCAGATCAACGCCCATTTCCTCAATCAGATGATCTGCATATTCACGGGATGCATTATCCATCTTCATGCTTTGTCCGATCTTCTCACCAATCGGCAAATCTGCCTTCACGGTCTCGCTGGCTTTTATCAGCTTTTCAATCTGGTCCTCAGTCTCATCTGAGAGCTTGTATCCATCGCTGGAAAAGAGCTTAATGCCGTTATGTTCAAAGGGGTTATGAGAAGCGGAGATTACAACACCTGCATCATAGGCATGTTTCCGCGTCAGGTATGCCACACCCGGCGTGGGAATAACACCTGCCAGATAAACATCAGCGCCCGCTGATGTCAGGCCTGAAACCAGAGCAGACTCCAGCATAGTTCCCGATATTCTTGTGTCCCGTCCAACTACGAAAACCGGACGATGTGAATTCACATTAGCCAAAACATCAGCACTGGCAAAACCGATCTTATATACGAGATCGGCGGTCAATTCCTTATTGGCAATGCCACGGACACCGTCCGTTCCAAATAGTCTGGTCATAATACCTCTCAATCGCTGCTAGGGATTATTTTCGGAAAAAGCGTTGACAGTAACTCGTTCCGGTAATAGCTGCTCAGTATCTGTGTAAAACACAGTCCCGGTATCAATCTGCACTGGCAGATCCTGAATACCACTTTCAGTTATTTGCCCTAAATCAACAAAAGCTACAATATCATTAGCTGACAAATCCTGCAATAAGCGTTCACGACCTCTAAGACGCACCTGAACAGTTTCCAGTGGATAGCTTTGTACGCCAAAGCCGTTCTCAGCAGCAATTTCTTTGTTTCTGTATTGCAGTTGAACAGAATAATTTCTGGTGTCAATTGGATTTATCGTTATTTGAACATAGATCCAGATGCCAAAAGCAATTAGGAGAGAGACAACAAACAGGAGTACTTTCTTCCTCGTGTTGGTTGAATTTTTCTTTTTGCGTTTGAACAGACCTCTTCTTTTGGGATGGAGCGCCGAAAACTTATCTGAAGGCGGAATCTGGTAACGCTCGAATATCTCGTTATCATCGACGCCTGCCTTGACGATATCATCTGATTTCTCACTTGCCGTTTCATCCGGGATAATGCTTGTCTGTGAGTCACTCTTGTCTGTCTTGGCAGCGGAGATGATGCTCGTATATGAGTCACTCTTGTCTGTCTTGGCAGCGGAGATAATGTCAGGCTGGTCTGTGCTCTCTTTCTGTTTTGCATTTTGTTTTCTTATTCTATCCGGACGATTGGCCCATAAACGGCCAAGTCCGGTGCGCTTTTCCTCCGGTTTGACTGGAAGCAGCCGGTGCAGCTGAGTTCGTAAGGCGTCAGCATTACTTAAGACATAGAGCTTGCCGTCAATCGCGATTGAAATAGAGCCTCTCTCTTCTGAGACAACTATTGAGATAGCATCTCCCATCTCACTTGCCCCTACCGCTGCACGGTGTCTGGTACCAAACTCCCGTCTTAAGTGATAATTATCTGAAAGAGGAACATGCACGCGGGCGGCTGATACACGCCCATCCCTGATCAGAACAGCGCCGTCATGTAAAGGAGATCCCTGAAAAAATATTTGCTGCAAGAGAGAGCTTGTGACCTGAGCATCAATTGAGACAGCGTTTTCTTGTTCTTGCAGTTCACCAAGCTTAGTTGAGCGTTCAATTATTATTAGAGCGCCCGTCATGTTTTTGCTTAGTACATCACAGGCATTGACTATTGACTCAATCAGTTGATGAATAGTATCCGTGCCATCATCTGTAATAAAGGTGGAAGCTATCACATTAAAGCTGCTTCTGCCGAAGGTTTCTAACGCCCGTCTAAGCTCTGGCTGGAAAATAACAACGAAGGCGATGGCGAAGAGAGAGATGGTACGATTGAGCAGGAATCCTATCGTATCCAGACCAACCATGCTGGCAAAAATTCCAAAGGCGAAAATCAGGAGAAGACCTCGCAGCAGCTGCCATGCTCTGGTGTCACGCAATAGTTTTAAAATATAGTAGATAACAAAAGCCGTGGCCAGGATATCAACAATGGCTAGAAAAGTGTCCACCGGTCCGCCGAACAACAGCAGTCCATCAGAAATAATCCTCCAGACGTTTGAAAGGAAATCTTTTATTGACTGGAATAAATTAGATGGCACCCTCAATCCTCCGCTGGCAAATGAGTCTCCGACCGCTGCTAATTCTAATTATTAGTTATTATAACTAATAAGTCCTGTTTCTTACCAGTATCTATATTCTTCATGGAGTGTGGTGTATTTACCAGCCTGCATATTGAAAGGACAAAGCGAGATAGGACAGGATAATTTCGGGAGTAACAGATCTGACATTCTTAAGGTCGGCCAGTGCCAGATCCGCTGCCAGTCCATGTAAAAAAACTGCTGCCGGAGCCGCCGTCTCCGGAGTATATCCTTGTGCAAGCAATGAGGCCATGAGTCCTGTGAGCACGTCGCCTGATCCCGCTTTACTTAGACCCTGATTGCCACTTGTATTATAAAAACACACACCGGAGGGCAAAGCAGTTACTGTGGCATGGCCTTTGAGCACGATAATACTTCCGGACCTTTGCGCTAGCTTCAAGGCCGCACCGGCTCTGTCGCGAGACAGCAAGTCTGAAAGATCCGGAGCTAATCGCTTAAATTCGCCCGGATGAGGGGTCAGTACTGCCGGACTCAATCCGGACTGCGCGCGTTTTAAAGTAATATCAGACCAATTTTCTCTTTCTGCCAGATAATTTAACGCATCAGCGTCCACAACTAGCTGGCTGGCATTACTGATCAGGCTGGGCAATATCTTCATCCACGGGGGCTGACCTGCTCCGGGGCCTGCAGCGACCGCCCGCACTTGGGCAATAAGCTCCGAAAGCTCACTGTCTTCCTTCAGTTCAGCAATCAGGGCAGAGGGAAGGGCGTCAGCCAACAAAGGCAAAATGTCTTGAGAAGTTCTGACATAAGTATAACCGCATCCTGCCTGCATCATTGCACGAGCAGCCAAAATCACAGCCCCGGGCATGTCGCGGAAACCCCCTAAAATTAAGCCTCTGCCAAAATCCCCTTTGTTCCCGTCTTCTCTGCGAATTATCTTACGCGTCTTCAACCATTCAGAAGTAACAGCCAGATGGATAGTTCTGTTGGCCGACATACTGTTTTTTGACTCAAGGTTTTTATCCTGCCATAGATCAGGCATGCTGATCGGAGCTGTAATAATCTGCCCTGCAAAAAGGCAACCCGGCTCAGAGAATAATCCTGCCTTTGCCCGGCCAAAACTTACTGTATAATCCGCTTTGATTGCCTCTTTTACAGCAGCTCCGGTGTCGCAGTCGACACCGCTGGGAACATCGATGGCAATGACCGCTCTGGTTGTGCCGGCGAGTTCGTTGATCAGGCTGAAAATCTCATTCAAGTCCGAAGACAATGCTCTGTCTGTTTGAAAACCGGAGCCAAAAATTCCATCGATAATATATTCGGGTGGAGCAATAAGGACATGCTCAGAGAGATTTTCCGGTGAAATCACCAGACCATCTAATTGCCGATAGGCAGATCTATTTGCTTCAGATTCTGCAGGGAGCTTTTCTCCGTAATGAAAATCTACAACTGTAACTTTGCAGCCATAAGCCATCAACTGACGCGCAGAAGCCCATGCGTCTCCGCCATTTTGTCCTGCACCTGCCAGAATCAGGATCTCGCTTTTGCTGAAGAGCCTGAACTCTTCTTGTTCCGCCTCTGGTCTGCAGATAATTGCCTCTCGGGATTTGGGCAGGTCAGCAGCAGGAACTGATCTGATAAGATCAAGGACCGCTGAGGTAACCGCAAAAGCTGCTTGCTCCATTAAAACCGATAAAGAAAGACCTGTCTTTTCAGTCCAGGCCTTATCTAATGTTCTTTGCTCATCTCTAGTCATGAGAACAATGCTGTCTCTTCTCAGGTCAGTCAAAGCAGGTGATCGATAGGATGAAGAAATATTTTCCTTCTTTGCCATCTGCGAACCAGTCCGATCTTAGAGTCTATACGTGTTTATCCAGGGTACGGACTAAATCATCGTATGGCCTGGCTCCTACCATCTTATCTACAATCTCACCATCTTTGAACAAATATAGAGTCGGAATATTCATGACACGATACCGTTCTGCCAAGTCAGGTTCTTCGTCTACATTGACTTTGCCGACTCCCAGCTTACCTTGGTAATGTTCTTCCAGTTTTTCCACGCTGGGACCGACCAGACGGCAAGGGGCACACCAGGGAGCCCAAAAATCAACCAGAAATGGTGTTTCGCTATTGAGAACCTCTTCAGTAAAATTCTTTTTCGTAATAATCTTGGTCATTCTTGTCTTTCCTTTCACATAAATTATTAATTGTTGTCGTTTTGCTAATGAATACTCATCAATGGATATCATGAGCTAATTATTCTTTCAAAGAAGTAACTGCAGTTACTGTCTCGGCAGAAAAAATAATTTCAGAGCTTGTTAGATAAACTCTTGCAATATCGATGTTGGCGGCACCAGGTTCGGACTGATCGAGGGCAGTTTAGCACTTGCTTCTACAAGTTTTGTAGCTTTCTTCACAGCCGTGGACAAGTCTGACCAGCCGCTGGGATTAATTGTATTTCTGGATGGAGGCAATGTGCCCTTAAGCAGCTGATCTAAGGATATTTGAATCTGATCACGGGCCAAAGTAGCCGTAACCATGAATTCATAAGGCAAAAGAGTGTTTATATAGAAGTCCGCAGCCTCCAGATAACCGGGAATAAAACTCTGCTCCGCCTGCTCAATCATAGGCCAGTAATCAATTGTAGCCAAAGCTGATGAACCTCGCTGGCGCACGTCACGGCTGATCCGGCGCAACATGCGGATATCTGAACCTGATATCATGCGGGCATCTGAATGTACACGCCCGTGCGGCATGATAAAAAGACCAAAAGTCTTGTCTTCGGGCAGACTGTTTATGACCTCCGGAGCTAACCCGTGTAATCCTTCAACGACAAACACATCTCCCGGTTGGGGATTAATAACCTTTTCAGGAGCAAAGAATCTGCTTCTGGTTGTAAAAACAAAGGTCGGAAGAGCAACCTCGCTGCCGGCGAAAAATTTTGAGATATCCTCAAGCATTAAATCTAAATCTAAGGTATCAATGCTCTCAAAATCCGGTCTGCCGTCTTCATCATATCTCGTGTCTTCCGTCTTATAGTAATCATCCATGGAGAGGAGATATGTATTCCTGCCTCCCTCAATCAATCTCTTAGTGAACTGATTGGAAAAAGTTGTCTTGCCGGAAGAGGTCGGACCGGAGACAAAAAAAGCCTTAATGTCGGTGTCATTGATTATGCGTTCCGCAACAATATCCACCTGTTGGCTAAACCCTGATTCAGACTCCTCGATGAATTGGGTCAGGCGGGATCCGCCAAGCTTTTTTTCCAGCTCTTCCACAGATAATTCCACTAGTTTGCTAAATTCAGCCATATGTCAAAATCTTCCTAAATATAAAATTAGATCAGCTCTGGAAGTACAGTTATAATAACATAGAGGATGTTCTAAAAAACAGACTATGCCTTAATAATTCGGATATGAACAAGATCAGTCTATTAGCTTATTGACAGATATTTACAAGCATTATTTGAGGTGACGTTATGAAACTGGATTATCGTAAAACATTTTTTATTGGTTTTGGCTTTCTGGCAAGCTCACTCGCCTGGAGCCTGTATAATGCTTATGTGCCGACTATGCTGGAAGAGAGATTTGCTTTGTCTACAACTGTAATCGGCACAGTTATGACTATCGATAATTTCTTCGGCCTGATTTTTCAACCTGCGGTTGGCGTTCTGAGCGATCGGACGCATTCGCGCTTCGGTCATAGAATGCCCTGGATCATGATCGGGCTGCCAATTTGCGCCATACTATTCGCCATCATCCCCATGATGTATACTCTCGCAGGCATGATGGCGATCTTGATTGGCTTTAACTTTGTCATGTCACTGTGGCGATCACCTGTTATTGCCTTAATGCCTGACGTAACTCCCCGCCCTCTGCGCAGTAAAGCCAACGGGGTAATCAATCTCATGGGCGGGATCGGCAGCATACTGGCCTTTTTTGTCGGAGGTGAGCTGAGCAAACGTGATCCAACCAACGAGTCGGCTTTCCTGATGGGCACAATTATCATGCTGATATCTTTGGTTATGCTGGTTGTATTTATCAGAGAACCGTCTGCTCTGCCGCGCGGTTATAAAAAAGATCCGGCAATTCTGGCAGCCTGGCAAGATCAAAGAAGGAAGCGTATTGATGAGCAGCACAGGATTAAGATGGAAGCTAAGGCTAACTCAAAGCATATGTCACGCTGGGAAATTCTAAAAGCTGAATTATTCGCTCTGAGCCCCGGCGAACTTCGCTCTCTCGTTTTTATCCTCATAGCAATCTTCTTCTGGTTCAGCGGTTTTAACGCTATCGAGACTTTCTTCACACTCTATGCAGTAAATGTTCTCGATCTTTCAGCCGGAGCCGGAACACAAATGTTAACCGTATTTTCTCTGGCCTTTGTAGCTTTTGCCATCCCTGCCGGAATAATCGGCAGCAAAATCGGACGCAAGCGAACTATCCTGATCGGACTTGCCGGACTCACCTTGGTTTTCGTACCAATTTTATTCTTGGAAAATCAGTTAATTCTGACTGTATTGTTAGCAATCGGGGGGTTGTTCTGGGCTTGTGTGAATATTAATTCCTTACCTATGGTGGTTGAGCTGGCAACAAAGGATAAGATTGGCAGCTTTACCGGTTATTACTACTTTTTTTCCTTTTCAGCTGCGATTCTGGCTCCCATCACCTTCGGAGCGATTCGCGATCTTACCGATAATTACTCTTTACTCTTTGTCTTCTCGTGTACAGCTTTCTTCCTCGCTTTTATCTCGATGCTCTTTGTCAAGCATGGTGAAGTAAGTCCTGAAGATGCGGCTGCTGTGAAATCCTGAGACAGTCCGCTGCGGCTGCGGCCCTGAGGCCGTCCGCTGCGGCTGCTGTGAAATTTTGAGACCGTCCGCTGCGGCCTGAGATCTTCCGCTGCGCCTGAGATCTTCCGCTGCGGCTGCGGCCCTGAGGTCGTCCGCTGCGGCTGCCAATAAGTTTTAAGCCAATTCTCAATAAAGATAAAAAAAATAAGATAAAAAGAAACAAATCCGAGGCACCACTCTCGGATTTGTTGCATTGGAGGAGAAAAGTATGAAAAAAGGAGGTATTCGATCCCTCTATTTATACAGTTACAGAATAACTCTTAGAAATTACAAAGATAAAGATCAATTGTAAATAAATAAATAACAGATTCCAGATATCGGGCTAAATCTGAAATCTGTTTGTCACATATAAGGTATTTAGCTTGCTGTAGACGCTGCGGTGTAATAAGTATCTGATTAATTATGCTGGCGGAGCAAGAAATTTTGAATCAATCCAGCTTTGATATGGCCTTATCCAGCACCAGATCTTCAGGGCTTTCCGGCTGCCTGATCAGAAAACCTCCGGATCGGGATGCCAGCCGCATAGAAACCGTTTCCGCACTGGCAGAAAAATCTGACTGATCATAACCCATTACTTCAGCTCTGACATTGGCGTAGTCCAAAAATATTCCGGCAGCTTCTTCCTCAGTAACAGGCTCCTTAAGAATAATAGTGACGTCGTTGTTATTCATATTGTCAATGGCGATTCCGGACTCATTAATCAACTCATATTCGAGATTTGAAACAAATTGATCTCTGATTGCCTCTCGTTTGTTATCCCGGTCTAATGAAAATAAGAAAAACACAGCTAAGAATATTATGAATACACCCGCGACCACAGAAGACATCAGGATGTTTTTCTTTTTAGGTATCTTCAGGTCAGGGATTTCAGGGTCCTTAATTTCAAACGCCTCAATTTTTTTGCCTTTTTTCTTGCGAGGTGTCAATGTCGGTGCGTAGACTGCTTCACGGACAGGCTGGATTGCAAGCGAAGGGCCATCATATTCAGGCTGTTCTTCATTCGGAAATTCGTAATCAGCAGGATAATCCATTGCGGCAAACGCATCATCATTTAGAAAGACCGCGCCACAGAACATGCATTGTCCTTTTTCCATTTTGGGGTCTAGAATTAAAAGAGAGCCACAATTTATACAACGTCCTTCTTTTAGTGCCATATTTACCACCTTGTCTTGTACTTTCGTCATGCTATTATAAGTGTAAAATTTACAGTTAGCAAGAAAGCAGCGAGAAGGAGCAGCTTTGAACAATAATACTGAAAAATTAAAAATTGACCGGGAGCTGGACAAGCAGATTATGGGCCGCGCCTTAGCTCTGGCAAAAAAGGCAGACGCTATTGGCGAAGTCCCGGTTGGATGTATTATCATAGAAGATAATAAGGTGATAGCTGCAGAATATAATCGCCGGGAAATTGATCAGGACGCTACTGCGCACGCTGAGATACTTGCATTGCGGGCTGCAGGAAAATTGAAACCAAGCTGGCGTCTTGACGGATGTGACCTCTATGTTACTCTGGAACCTTGTCTGATGTGTGCCGGAGCAATTATTCAAGCCAGAATCCGTCGTCTTATTTTTGGTGCGCCTGACCCTAAAGGCGGCATGGCCGGGTCAGTATATAATGTGTTTGACTTGCCGTCGAATCATCAGGTCATGATTACAGGCTCTGTTTTGCAGGAAGAATGCAGTGAGCATTTGAAAGATTTTTTTAAACGAAGACGCTAATTGGGGAGTAAAATGGCATCTAAGGCAAAAAACAACCAGCAACTAAGTAAGCAAGGCTCTTCTTTTGAGGTTCCCAAACGCGGCATTATAGGCAACTTGTTTTTTTATTTGGCATTATTTTTAACCAAATTGCTCACACGATTTCGGGTTAAAGGTCAAGAAAACCTGCCCGATATACCGTATGTTCTAGCCGCTAATCATGTAACTTTAGTTGATGGCATGTGGATTTGCGCGGGATTGCCTAAGGCACACCAAGATGTTTTCACCGCGATCGCCGGATCAGATTTAAAAACAGATTATGGGCTCTTCGGACATATAATGATTCGTGTCGGCAGAGCCATAACGATCGACCGTTTTGGCAATCCGGTTCGAGGATTAATAATGGCTAAGAAAGCAGTTGATGAAGGCTATCTACTTCTGATACATCCTGAAGGTACAAGGTCTTGTGACGGAAAGCTCGGAGAGCTGCATAACGGCTCTGCTTATATAAGCCAAAAAACAAATAGGCCTCTGGTTCCTGTTTATATTCATGGCGGGTACAAAATCTTCTCGCGTCATATGCCTGTTCCCTACCCCATTGACGGAAAAAGATTTGCCAGGAAGAGATTGACAATTGAATACGGTCAGCCATTAATGCCGGAGAACTACGGCAATGTTGATGAAATGACGGAGGAGCTGCGCAATTGGTATCTGGCAAGACAGAATCAAGGCTTAAAGGTATAACTTTAGAGGACCTGACATTGAAGCAGGGATCCTGCCGCTAATAAAAATCCCCTTTTCATCGTAGGAAAGCTCATCAACTACACCTCTTTCCTGAATATAATTAACCAGACCGGCTTCATCGTAAGGAATAACAAGAGAAAACTCTAAGGCATTTCTTTCGGCAAGAACACATAATGCTTCTCTGACAGCATCCATGCCTGTTCCCTCTGTTGCAGAAGCAGCTATGGTTTTTTGATCCGGATCTTGCTTTTGATGCAGGAGCACTCTCCAGTTTTCATCCAATGCCTGATCTATCTTATTTAGAACATGGAGCCTGGGTTTGCCTGCTGATCCCAACTTCAGAAGTTGTTGTTCTACTACCTTGATCTGCTGCTCATAATCCGGATCAGAAATGTCAGTTACCTGCATTATATAATCAGCCTCAGCAACTTCTTCAAGCGTAGCTGAGAATGCGTCCAGCAGATATCTCGGCAAATCTCTGATAAAACCAACTGTATCAATCAATACCAGGCTTAATCCCTGTTTAGTCACTAAGCGTCTGGCAGTAGGATCAAGCGTCATGAACAATCGGTCTTCAGCCTCAATTTCAGCATCGCAAAGCGAGTTAACAATAGTTGATTTTCCGGAATTAGTGTAGCCTACAACGGCTACCGTCGCTATCTCACGAGAACTTCTATTTTCTCGGGTTCTGGCTCTGCGCGTAGAAATTTTCTCCATTTCTTTCTTAAGTAAAGAGATACGCCGCATGATGTGGCGTCGGTCTGTCTCCAGTTGTGCTTCACCGGGCCCTCTTGTACCGATACCGCCGCCCAGTCTTGATAGCTCTCCTCCTCTGCCGGTCAGTCTGGTCAGGCGATAACGCAATTGAGCAAGCTCTACCTGAATTTTCCCTTCATCTGTTTTTGCCCGCGTAGCAAAAATCTCAAAAATAATCAGACTGCGATCGACTATCACCATGGAAGTCAAATCTTCAATCATTCTGACCTGGGTGGGAGACAGCTCAGTATCGAATACTAATATATCTGCATCCAGAGCAATAGCCATTTCTGCCATTTCCTCCAGCTTGCCTTTGCCCAGCCAATATGATCGACTCGGAGTATCACGTTTCTGGATGACAGTTCCAACAGTCACAATATTACATTCGCTTGCTAAGCTTTCCAGCTCGGTCAAGCTTCTTTCACTGCGAA
>DCDV01000016.1:1250-2011 GCA_002316595.1 Mageeibacillus sp. UBA1046 | reverse complement strand
GGTCAAGCTTCTTTCACTGCGAAGATCTGCCAAGGCATCAGTCCCAAACTGAATTGTTGCCAATATCGCTCTTTTCGGTTCATTAACTTTCACAATAATACTAATTCTTGCCCTTCTAAAATATTTTCATGTTATTATTAATCCGTAACTATATTTTACCCTATTGTCCCGACCAGCAATAGCATCTGCCTGAAAATGTCTTGTAATAAGTATTGAGATGAACTTGTTTAGTAACCGCAGCAAGGTTTAGATTCTTCCTTGTCGGTAAAAATAGAGGAGGGTTATTATGGATACGATGCTTGATTATTACCAGCTTGATCAAGACTATAAGGGATTCATATCTAATCTGATTGAAGAGAAGCGAGATTACATTGACGACGACTATCAGGAGATTTACTTAAAGACAATTGGAGTTTTTGTTGGCGACCTGATCCGTTACAGACGAAAAGAAAGAGGTTTCCGACAAATTGATATGGCAGCAGAGATTGATATTTCCACATCTTATATCTGTGAGATAGAAAATGGCAAGATTTGGAAAAACAGCTTCAAGGTACTGCAATTGATGCAAGTATTAAAAATCAATCCGGTCAGCATTTATTCAGTAGCGGAAAAGAAAGCCAGAGCCTTGTATATGGAAAAATACTCTGACATCATACATTGAACTAGCTTTTAACCAAATACAAAGTACCGGATTACACGGCCACGGCAGAAGCTGTAACTGATATAGTCATGGTAAAATTGCGATGCTTGCAGCCATGTCC
>DCDV01000016.1:426-1109 GCA_002316595.1 Mageeibacillus sp. UBA1046 | reverse complement strand
CCTGCCATCATAAAATTACGTAGCCTGCAGCCATAGCCGCCTGCCATCACTTTTTTCTCATGCTGCCGGTGTCAACTTTCGTTGCAAAATACCAATACTGCACAATAAACATCAAGATAGAAATATTTTTCAAATCAAAGTGCTGTGAGCTGTCCCGCTATCTGCTATCATATGACTATGGAAGAAAACAACTCGCAAACATATACATTTCATGATTTAAATTTGTCTGAACCGACTTTAGAAATGCTGTCACGCATGGGGATTTCTGTACCAACCTCAGTACAGGTTGAAGCGATTTTGCCCATGTTGGATTGGTATGATGTTATGGCCAAAGCGCCAACGGGAACTGGCAAAACATTGGCATTCGGCATCCCCATAATGGAGCATATCGAAAGAAACCAAAGATACGTTCAAGCCTTGATACTCGCACCCACCCGAGAGCTTGCTCTGCAAATAGGAGCGGACCTTTCACAACTCGCAATTACCAGACCCTGGATCGAGGTAGCGATTATATACGGAGGGCAGTCTATCCGCACTCAGATAGATGCTCTGAATCGCAAACCACAGATAGTTGTAGGTACGCCTGGCCGCTTAATTGACATGCTTAAGCGGCGTCATCTGCGGTTGGATCAAGTTGAGAGTATTGTTTTAGATGAGGCAGACCGTATGCTCGACATGGGGTT
>DCDV01000016.1:0-269 GCA_002316595.1 Mageeibacillus sp. UBA1046 | reverse complement strand
ACCGTATGCTCGACATGGGGTTTGTCAATGATGTCCGCTACATTCTCGATCAGATGCCGCGCGTTTCACAAATCGCCATGTTCTCAGCTACTTTCTCCAGAGCGGTGATGGACATTTCTTATCTTTACCAAAGAGAACCGGTTGAGATAATTATCGAGGAAAAAGGACTGGATAAGCCGAATATAAATGAATACGTACTCCATGCTAACGGCTCTGAACGGATAACAGCGATAAGGAAGATTCTTAGCAAAGGTGATCTGAACCGGGGA
>DCDV01000030.1:72693-73010 GCA_002316595.1 Mageeibacillus sp. UBA1046 | reverse complement strand
ACAGAAACTCTGGCTCCGCCCGGCTATGCTCTGGCCCAGGATGTTGAGTTCGTCGTGGACGGAGCGAACGATATAGTCAATAAGGTAGAGATGATTGATGAACTAACAGTTACCGAGATCAGCAAGAAGACTGTCGCGGATGGAGAAGAACTTCCCGGTGCCGAGCTGACCCTGAAGGAAAAAGAAACAGGTGCAATCATCGAATCCTGGACCTCAACAGATAAGCCCCATGTAATCACAGGCCTGCACCAGGGCAAGACCTATGTTCTGACAGAGACTCTGGCCCCACCGGGCTATGCTCTGGCTCAGGATGTTGA
>DCDV01000030.1:72311-72439 GCA_002316595.1 Mageeibacillus sp. UBA1046 | reverse complement strand
GGCGCAATCATCGAATCCTGGACTTCAACAGATAAACCTCATGTAATCACAGGCCTGCATCAGGGCGAGACCTATGTTCTGATAGAGACTCTTGCTCCGCCCGGTTATGCTCTGGCTCAGGATGTTGA
>DCDV01000030.1:1269-72153 GCA_002316595.1 Mageeibacillus sp. UBA1046 | reverse complement strand
CAGTCAATAAGGTAGAGATGATTAATGTGCTTTTGCCAAAAACAGGGGAAGACAGTGGGGGATATCTATCAGGCTGTTTGCTGATTATTTTCAGCTTGCTTCTAATTGCGGCGGCGAGAGCGGGTAAGAAGCAAAATCCGCAGTAAAGACAAGATTGAGGCCGCTGCAGCTGCGACATAGGTCAGGGCGGCTGCTCGTAAGACCTTTCTGGTGCCTTTTAGTTCCTCGCTATTTAGAATCTGACTATCTTCCAGAGCTGCGACAGCTCTTCTGGAGGCGTTAAATTCCACTGGCAGTGTAATTAGAGTAAACACAGTTGTCAGAGCGAAGAGTAGAATGCCGATGTTCAGAACAGTTTGACTCCATGATTCCTGAACAAGAAGCCCAACCAAAATAATTGGCCAAGACAAGCGGCTGCCAATATTTACTACCGGCACGATGGCGTTACGTACATGCAGTGGCACATAGCCTCGTGAATGCTGTACAGCGTGTCCAACCTCATGAGCCGCTACTCCGATTGCAGCGATAGAATTTACGTCCATGACTGGCTCAGATAGACCGAGGGTTTTGTTAGAAGGTCTATAATGATCCGTCAGATTTCCAGCCACCGGCTTAATTGAGACATTGGTGATGTCGTATTTTTGCAGAATTATCTTGGCAGCTTGAGCTCCGGTTAATCCTCTGCCTGAGCGAACTTCACTATAGCGAGAGAATGTCCGTTGAACATTCGCTGAGGCTGCAATACTTAGCAAGGCGCCAATTAAGACAAATATATAGGTAATATCATAGAAGAAGAGGGGCATAAGTAACCTCCGAATTATTATCTTATCCATTTATCTTATCATTATTATTTGAACACAAATGTTTATGATGATAATTGTAAGTGAAGAAACGTTTTTGCCTTCATGAGACGCTAATAGATTACATACGGACAGTTGATATGATACTATTTTTCTATACCGATTATTTTTGAATAGCTCCTGTTGGAGGAATGCAGCCCTATGTTTATGCGGTCAAGAAGAGAACGCCTAATTGAAATAATGAATAGAGAAAAAGAGGATACAACCCCTCCGCAAAAGCAGAATCAGGAGATTTCTGCCGATAAAAATCCGCTGACTGATCCGGAAGCGGGAGCAGATACAATTGCTGATAATCCAGAGGAGGAGCAGGAGGCATATCAATACCAAAAGGGCGACTTCATCCCTATGATGGCGGCTTCCTTCCTGGTCTGGCTGCTTGCAATTTTAGGTATATTAATTATTTTGGGAGTGATATTCTTTCTCTTTAAATCGCTTGTCACCTGATTATTGCTGATAAACTGATTTGCTTTAAATGTAGAACGCCGCGGCTGATATAACCGCGGCGTTCTTAAACTTCTCATGCGGGACGCTTAATTGTGTCCCGCAGTCATTAGACTCTAACTAATTCCTAAAATATAGGCCGTAACTTAATTATTTCCAGCTCCACTCATAAACGTACCAAGGATGGTCGTTAGAAGGATACACTTTTGCATCAAGGTCCTTGTTCCAGACAAAAGGCATCTGCTTATGCTGGATGGGGATATGCGGACAGTCGTCGATTACTATCTCGCAGATTTCTTTATATATGGCAAGACGTTCTGCGCTGTCGGTGGTAGCATCTCCCTGAGCGAAGAGATCATCAACTTCCGGATTGGAGTAGCGGGCATAGTTGGTTGCATCTATACCTTCCGTGCCGTACATTGTAGCCATAAAGGACATGTCAGCGGTGAATGAGCTGCCCTGGGTTACTAGAGTGTAGGTTCCTGCAGCACTGTCACTGTTATAGGTTTCAGAAGCTCTGAGACTGACTTCGATTCCGGCTTGTGACCAGGATTCCTTCAGGGACTGAGCAATCTTCTCATGGTAGGAACCGGGAATGTAGTCAAGCTCGATGTCATAGTCGTCAAAATTTATGCCATCCGGAAAACCTGCCTCAGCTAATTTCTCTTTTGCCTTGTCAATATCGAAGGTGAAGTCGGTCGCCTCACTGAAGTCGGCGCCAAAGCTGGTCTCGTTACAGAGCATACGGGCGGGAACAGCAAGGCCTTCATAAGCAACTAAAGTAATGGTTTCTTTGTCAGCAGCGTAGTTCAAGGCTTGACGGAGGGCCTTGTTATTAAGGGGTTCTACTGTGTTGTTAATAGATATATACGCAGTATGAGGTGCGCTGACAAGAGTGGAATTAAAGTTGCCGGTATCAACCAGCGGCTGATAGTTGGAAACGCTGTAAACCATCAGGAAATCAAGCTCGCCTGTTTCCAGCTGAATGGTTGCTGTAGAGGCGTCGGTGATAACCTTAAAGGTTACGCTGGGGATCGACGCCGGACCTTTGCGATAGTCGTCAAAGCGTACAGCTGTGATTTCAGTGTTAGGATCTACTTTGCCTTCTTCCAGCATGTAAGGACCGGTGCCGCATGCTATATCGTAATGATTGTCATTGCTGGAATAGAATGCCTCATTGACAATTGGCAGCTGAGCCAACATTGACGGCAAAGCGGCATACTGGCGTTTCAGTGTGAGGTCAAAGGTGTAATCTCCGGTTGCCTCAGCCTTTTCCATCATGTTTGTCCAGGAGCTCATAGCCGGCATTTCCATAGCGGTATTGAGGCTGAAAACAACGTCAGGAGCCTTCAGCTCAGCGTCATTATGGAATTTGACACCTTCTTCAAGGACGAAAGAATAGGTCAATCCGTCTTCAGAGATTGTGTGTTCTTTGGCCAAAGCTGGAATTATTTCACCGGTTTCAGCATCTACGGTAACAAGAGTCTCGTAGATTTGATTCCAGACATACCAGTTAACATATTCAATAGAGGAATAGGGGTCGAGTGAAGAGATAATTCCCTCGACGTATACGTTAACTCCTTTGTCATCTCCTTCGCCCGGGGTTTCATCCGTAGCGGCTGGTGTTTCATCTGGGTCTTCGCCATTTGATGTACAGGCAGCCAATACTGCGAAGAGCATCAGGCAAGCCAACAACAAAGCCAGTTTCTTCATGATCATACTTTTCTCGTTTGTCATGCGGTTACTTTCCTTTCTTTTTATAGCAACCGGCATTTTTGCCGGATACTTCTAAGTTAAGTTTACTTCTGGCAGCAGTTGCCTGTTGCAGGCAACTGCTGCTTTGCAGTCCAAGACACTTCCAAATTAAGTATATTGCTGATCGTAAACTCTTTCACTTCTATTATGCGCCCAAAAGTACAGTTTCCATATTAAATTAAGAATACCGTTTCTTTATCCAAGGGGTATATAGGCCTTTTCACATGTTCGTAATTGAAGGCGCTTAGATTTCCGGACACGATTCCCGGGGTATCGCAAGGGATAATCTCCCCGGCTCGGTCGTCAAAATATGCGTGGAAATGATGAGCCGATTTCAGACAGACATAGCGATACTGCTCAATGTCGGCTCCCGTGACAAGGAATGGTCGGTCGTCGTAGGTCTGGGTTAACTTGGAACCGATTATTATTTCCACATTACCTGTTCGCACTCTGGCTGAGCGGCCAATGCTGTGCGGTACACCTGCTTGTACAGGCGATGTTGAGATATGATCGCCATCAGACAAAGAGACGATTCTGGCGTTGTTTATAAACAGAGGATCACCGTGCATGGGCTCTGTCTTGCCTCCCAGCTGGAAACTAATCTTGTCACCAACTTTACCTTTGTGAATTTCTGTGACTGCTTCTTTATCGTATATATAACCAAAAATACTCTTGGGTAGATCGCGTGCCAGCAGTTCCCGCAGAAGATGTGTGCCATCACCTGGCGCGCCGCCGCCGGCATTGTCGGAGAGCTCATTGATAACGATAAATCCCGCAGCCGCGGAATCTTCAGCGAGATCCAAGGCCTCCGATGCAGACAGGCTTTCCGCTGTGAAATCACTTCGTCGCTGCCAGATATAATCTGCTAACACTGCAGCGTGTTCACTCGGGTCAGACCAGGATGTTACCACAATAGAGCTTCCTGTTATGTCTCTGTCACAATAAGGGAAACCATGAAAAAAAGTTACATCTATCAGTTTGTGAGTGTTTTTATATTCTTCCAAAAAGGTCAGAATAGATGTAAAGGGTTCAGCAAAGGTGTAGCCGGCGGAGCAGGGGATCAGCAGCGGTAATCTGATGCAGGCAGTTTGCGGGCTTTCCCCTCGTTCAATGCTTTCAATACAAGTCTTCATCGCCAGCAGACCGGCTTCTTTGCAATCCACATGCGGATATTGTTTGATACCGAATAATGTCGCAAGTCTTGCCATCTCCGGAGTGATATTCCCATGCAGATCCAGGGGAACACAAATCGGCATCTTGTCTCCGACTATGTTGCGGATATTCTGCAAAATATAGCTTTCCAGATCGTCAATGCCTTCAGCACAGCCTGCGCCGTGCAACATATAACAGATTCCGTCCAGTCCATCTTGAGCAGCTTTGACATCCTGAAGTATTTCCGCCAGGATAGATTCTGCACATTCATGGCTGAGTAAGGGAGCAGGAGCTTCGGCAGCAATGGAAAAAACCATGTCGACATCAAATTCATTCCCTGCTTCAAGCATTCCGCCAAGATAAGTTGGTGTATCCGGGAAGGTCTCCTTCAACACATCTCCTTGCAGCCAGTTGCTATAATCCTTGAATGTTTCAAAGTCAAGAACCCTGCTTGCAAATGTGTTAGCCTCATGTCCGCAATGGCCAATCAGTATCTTCATTGCTTGTCCCCTTGCATGTCTCAATTTTAATTCCTTTAAAGCCATATTAAATGCGCGTGAAGAATTCTCCTTTAATCCTGTGTTTAATTATTATCTTCTGCACCGGATTCACCATGTTTCTCCGGCTCAGCACTATTCAAGCCTAACTCCTGTTCTACGTAATAACAGGCAGCGTAATGGTCTGGCGTTACTTCCCTGAGCTTTGGATCAGCCGTAGTGCATATCTCCATACGATAATCACAGCGAGGAGCAAAACGACAGCCGGGGGGAGGATCAATAGGGCTCGTTACCTCACCATGGACAACACCTTTTTTAGCCAGCCGCCGCGAAAGGCTGGGTACGAGAATCGCGTTAAGGAGCATTTGTGTATAGGGGTGAAGCGGATTTTTAAACAGTTCGCGTGAAGCTGCTTTCTCGACGATCTGTCCGAGATACATAACACAGATATCATCTGATATATGCTTAACAACGGACAAATCATGGGTAATGAACATATATGTCAGCCCCATGTCATCTTGCAAATCCATTAATAAATTAAGTATCTGCGCCTGAATAGATACATCTAAAGCAGAAACAGGCTCATCGCAGACGATGAACTTTGGTCGTAAAGCCAGCGCACGCGCCACGCCAATTCGTTGGCGTCGTCCGCCATCCAATTCATGTGGGTATGCATCAGATAATCGTGTGGCGAGTCCGACGATCTCCATCAATTCTGCTACTCTCTCAGCCAGCTTAGCCTTGGAGTCAAAAACATCATTTACGATTAAGGGCTGCGCAATAATGTCGGCTACGGTTTTACGTGGATTCAGACTGGCATAGGGATCCTGGAAGATAATCTGCATGAAACGGCGCAGGTGACGCATACGTGTTTTACTGTATTTAGCAATGTCTTCGCCTTCAAAGAAAATCTGCCCGCTTGTAGGTTCAAGCAAACGCAGTATGGTGCGGCCGAGAGTGGATTTGCCGCAGCCGCTCTCGCCAACAACTCCCAGTGTCTTGCCTTTATAGATGGTAAAGTTGACGTTGTCCACAGCGTGAAGTTTTGACTTTTTACCAATACTAAAGTATTTACTTAAGTCCTTGACTTCAATTAAAGGGGTTTGTCCGTAATCAGTGTCAGTCATGATTCACCTCCAGAGCCTTATCTGAGAACAGGTGGCATCTAATGAAGTGAGTGTCAGAGATTTTAAGCAGCTGAGGGTGCTCCTTGATGCATCTATCGAAACATTTGGGGCAGCGTTCCTGAAAATGGCAGCCATACGGCAGTGCCGTCGGATCCGGCATCAGTCCTTCTATGGGCTGCAGTCTGTCAGTTTCTTCATCAAGATTAGGGATCGAGCCAAAAAGCCCTACTGTATAAGGATGGTGATCTTCAGATTCAAATAGGTCTTCTACCGTGCCGATCTCGACTATTTCACCAGCGTACATGACCGCAGCATCATCACACATGTTGGCAACAACACCTAAGTCATGAGTAATAAGTACGGTAGCCGTACCCAGTTTTTCATTCAGCTCGCTCATCATAGCCAGTACCTGCGCCTGGATAGTGACATCAAGCGCGGTTGTAGGTTCATCAGCTATTAGCAGTTCCGGTTCACAGGCAAGAGCAATAGCAATGATGACACGCTGCTTCATGCCCCCTGAAAATTGATGCGGATACTCATTCTTACGGTTCTTGGAGATGCCTACCAGTTCCAGCGTATCCTCTACCCGCTTTTCCAATTCTTCTTTTGTCTTGTTTTCAGGATTGTGATATTTCAGCGCTTCGTATATCTGATCGCCAATATTCATAATAGGATTCAGAGAAGTCATCGGATCTTGAAAAATCATGGAGATCCTCTCTCCATTGATCTCTTTTCGCATAACTTCATCCGACAGCTCAAGCAAATTTTGACCATTGAAGAGTATCTCGCCATTGGTTACTTTGCCGGTGCGATCCGGCAGCAGGCGTAAAACAGACAAGGCCATCGTAGTTTTGCCGGCACCGGTTTCTCCCACCAGACCAAATGTTTTTCCTGGTCTGACTGAAAGGGAGACACTGTTAACAGCATGGACTGTTTCTAAATCAGTCTCGTAGATTACTTCCAGATCCTTGATCTCCAGCACATAGCCGTCGTTATCAGGTCTATCGAAGTTATACTCACTCATGTGCATTTACTCCTTAGCCAATTCAAGGGATCAATCCTTGAGTCTCGGATCGAGTGCATCGCGGAAGCCGTCGCCGACCAGATTGAATGAAAGGGCTGTGATTATTATGAAGATGCCGGGAGATATTATCATATAGGGGAACTGACGCATGAATTCCCGCGCCTCGGCCAGCATGGCGCCCCATTCCGGTGCCGGTGCCTGAACTCCTACACCGAGAAAGCTCAGGCTGGAAGCTGTGAGAATCATATTAGACACACTCTGTGTGGTTTGTACGATGATAGGTCCCATGGCATTCGGCAGAACTTCCTTAAAAATTATGTGTCCGTTTCTGGCACCATAGGCCTTTGCTGCTTCTACATAATCTGAGTCTACTACCGTGAGCATCGAAGAACGAGTCAGGCGGGCGAAGCTGGGCAGATTTGACAGCGCCAGCGCAATAACCAGATTAGTAGTACTGCTGCCTAAAGCAGCAACCAAAGTCAGAGCAAGCAAGGTAGCAGGGATAGACATCAGCATATCCATGATACGCATGATAATATCATCGAGCCAGCCGCCAAAGTAAGCAGATACTGCACCTAATATGCCGCCCAAAAACAACGACAAAGCCGCAGACAATACACCGATTGTAAGAGAAATGCGCGAACCGAATATTACTCGCGAATAAATATCTCGCCCGTAGATATCCGTGCCGAACCAGTGCTCAGCGCTTGGACCCTGCCTGCGGACTTCCGGATTATGACGTGTAACAGCTTCTTCATCCGCAATCACATTGGCGAAGATAGCGCAAAACAATATGAAAAGCAACAAAACAAGGCCGACCATGGCACTTTTATTCTTTTTGTACCTGCGCCAGAATTCTTTAACCTTGCCTTTGCGTTTCAGCGCAATGCCCTTATTCTTATCAGCCACTGCCATTGCCATCCCTTCTGCCACCTAACCTCTTTGATACTTAGCCTTGATGCGCGGGTCGATGAAAGCATACATCAGGTCAACAACGAGCATTATCACACCGTAGCTTAAGGCGAGAAGAATAATACTTGCCATAACTACCGGGATATCTTTCATTTTGATGCTGAGTACAATCAAAGAGCCCAGTCCGGGCATGGCGAATACTGTTTCGCTGACTATGGCGCCGCCTAAAAGGGAGCCAAATATATACCCGACTGTGGTGATTACAGGCAGAAGCGCATTTTTGAAAGCATGCTTGAAGATTATTACCTTACGGGGAACGCCTTTCGCTTGAGCTGTACGCACATAATCCATCCGAATAGTCTCCAGCATGGAAGAGCGTGTGATACGAAGCACAGCGCTGCCGTTAGCCAGCGTCAAGGTAATTGTAGGCAGGATGTAATGCAGCCATGTTGCCGCTCCCGCAGACGGCAACAGACCCAGATACAAAGAAAAGACTAGAATAAGTACCATCGCAACCCAGAAAGGCGGCATTGCAACCATAGTCATGGCAACTACGTTTACAACAGTATCAAGCTTAGAATATTGTTTTACTGCGCTGAGTACGCCCAGAGGTATGCCAAATAAAGTGGAACCGACCATGCCGCAAAGGGCCAAATATATACTTACCGGAAAGCGGGTGAAGACATCATCAAAAACAGGTTTCATTGTGCGGTAAGAAACCCCAAAATCAAGATGTACAATCGAGTTGTATAAATACCTGAAAAAACGCGTGAAAAAAGGATCGTTAAGTCCCATTTCTTCGGTTAATTGTTCAACTGCTTCTGCTGTGGCAGATTGGCCCAGAATAAGACGGGCAGGATTACCCGGTGTGAAATCCATTATAAAAAATATTATAAAGGCGATTCCAATAAGTACCGGAATCATTTGGAGCAGTCGCTTACCGATATACCGAAGCATACAATCACCCCATTTCTGTCACCATTCACATGCGGCAACGCTTGTAGCAGCGGGCTGAACAGGAGCTGATTAGTCAGGGGATGCCTGCGCCTGATTTACAGGAACGCGTATATTTATAATGTGTTCAGCGCAGTAATATTCAACACCCAAAAGCCCGAACCACTTTATGCATTATAGCATTTAAAAATTTCAGCAACAATATAATATCCGCTCATGTGCTCGTCTTCCAAACATCTGATATCCACCTTACTAGAGCCGCAGTTAACAACGGTCAAAAAATCAAGAGGGTGTATCCTCAACAATTATGTTTGCCCTTACTTAAAATCAAGGCCCTGAAAGCCCCCATTTACTGCTGCCTGATTATCAGGAACTTGGTACTCAAAACAGCATCTAATGAATATGCAGCCAAAAATATGTAACATTATTCAAGAAGAACAAGTCTGTCGGCGAGATTATTCCAGCTCGACTGTTCCCATATTCAAATCGTAATAACGACCCTTCAGGCTCATGAGATGATCGTGGTCTCCGCGCTCCATAATTTCCCCTTGTTCCAGGACCATGATAGCGTTAGAGTGCCGGACTGTAGAGAGACGATGCGCGATGGCAAAAGTCGTGCGTCCCTCCATCATGTTATCCATACCTTTCTCGATAAGCCTTTCAGTACGGGTATCAACAGAGCTGGTAGCCTCATCCAGTATCAGCACAAGAGGATCAGCCACTGCGGCGCGGGCGATAGAGATCAGCTGCCTTTGCCCCTGCGACAGATTTCTGCCATTATCATGCAGCATGGTGTCGTAACCTTCAGGAAGATGACGGATAAAACTGTCTGCATTTGCGAATTGAGCTGCCGTTTCCACCTCTTCATCGGTGGCTTTCAGATAACCGTAACGGATATTATCAGCTACGGTGTCAGTAAACAGGTGTACCTCCTGCAAAACCATGCCAAGCATCATGCGCAAATGATCCTTGCGTAAATCCTTTACATCTATTCCATCAAAATAAATTACACCTTCCTGCACATCGTAAAAACGATTAATCAAGTTCGTTATCGTTGTTTTTCCGGCGCCGGTAGAACCTACGAAAGCAATCCTTTGACCAGGTTTGGCATAGAGAGAAATATCTCTCAGTACCGGCTGGCCTTCAATATAAGAAAATGTCACATGATCAAAGCGTATGTCTCCGCAGACAGGCACATACTTAGTTTGACCACCTTCTTCAGGCACGGCCAAGACCAAATTACGCAAGCCTGCTTCTACTCCGGGCAGATAGAGCAGAGGCACAGAATCCTTCGTGCCGCGGAGAGGATCCTCGACTGTATTGTCAGTCACTTCGGCTTCCGAATCTGCGACACGCACCAGATGTACTTTGCCGTCATCAACTTCCGCAGGCTGATCCATAACATGGAACACACGTTCAGCTCCGGCCATGGCTGCAATCAATACATTTATCTGGTTGGAGATCTGAGTCAGCGGGCGCGAAAATTGCCGGCTGTATTGCAGGAATGCTGCCAGAGTGCCTATATCCATCCGTCCGCTGATAATGCGCAGAGCGCCGAACATAGCCGTTATAGCATATTGTATGAAGCCCAGATTGCCCATGATGGGGAAGATGCTGACGGAATAAGACTGCGCATCGGTTGAGGCCTGACGTAATTTCTCATTGTGCTCATCAAATTCGCTGATAGTCTTATCTTCATAATTAAAGACTTTAACCACCTTCTGGCCCTGCATCAATTCCTCAATGTACCCGTTCAGGTTGGCCAGATCATGCTGCTGGGCTCTAAAGGATTTGCGGCTGCGTTTCATAATAAAACTGATAATAAAAAGCATCAGTGCGACCATCACTATCACCAGCAAAGTCATTAGCGGACTTAGAACAAGCATCATGATCACAGTGCCGATGAAAGACACTCCTGAGGTCAGCAGACTGACCAGGGTCTGATCCAATGCCATGCTGATGTTATCGATATCATTGGTAAAGGTGCTCATCAGCTCACCGTGGCTATGTGTATCAAAAAAACTGAGCGGCATATCCTGTAAATTACTGAAGAGGTCGCGGCGGATCAGGTTTGTAGTGCGCTGAGCCACCTTGGCCATGAGACGAAAGCCGAAATAATTACATACAGCTGCGGAAATAGATACTACAGCCATGGCGGTAATTCCAGGCAGAGCTGCTGCGAAACTTTGTTCATAAACGAAGGCGTTTATTATCGGCATCAGAAAAGCATTTCCCGCTACACCGCCCAGTGCCCCGACTGCGGCGAGCAAGAGCCCCACTACCAGCCGCCAGCGATTTTTGCCGACATATTCGGCCACGCGTCTTAATGTAGCCTTGGTATCCTGTGGTTTGGCAAAGTGGTCGAAACCGGCTCTCCGGTCTGTTTTGGGCGGGCTTCCGGCTTTATTTTCAGGCGTCTTCGCCGCATTATTTCCATTGTGTTTTTGCTTAGCCATCAGGCGACTACCCCCCTCTGCTGTGATTCGTAGATCTCACGATAGATAGTGCTGGTCTCCATCAATTCGGCGGCGCTGGCAAAAGCCGAGACGCGGCCGTCATCCAAGATAAGGATGCGGTCAGCGTCTTCGATTGAAGCCAGACGCTGAGCTACGATGATCTTGGTCACGCCGGGGAGATCCGTTGCAAAAGCGCGGCGAATGCGGGCATCCGTATCCATATCGACGGCTGAAGTAGAGTCATCGAGAATAATGACCTGCGGCTCTTTGAGCAGAGCACGGGCGATGGTAAGGCGCTGGCGCTGCCCGCCTGAGAAGTTAGTGCCGCCTTGCTCAACACGGCTGTCCAGACCATCAGGGAGTTTTTGGACGAATTCCCAGGCCTGAGCCCTTTGCAGAGCTTTGATGATCATGTCGTCGGTCGCTTCAGCGTCACCCCACTTCATATTCTCCCGCAGGGTGCCCGAGAAGAGAGTATTTTGCTGCAGGACAAAGCTCACCGAGTCGCGCAATGTCCTCAGATCATAATCACGTACATCTTTACCGCCCACCAGTACCTGCCCCTCCGTTACATCATAGAGACGCGGAATGAGTGCAAGAAGTGTCGATTTGCCTGACCCTGTCGCGCCCAGTATGCCGATCACCTCACCGGATTTAATATCTAGATTTATGTCAGTCAAACTGTAATTATCACTGCCCGGATAACAGAAATCTACACTTTTGAACTCTATTGAGCCATCTGCAACGATAGTAAGTCCGTCTTCCGGAGAGGTGATATCAACTTCAGTATTCAAGACCTCGGTGACTCGTTCGGCGGAGGCTTTTGCTCTGGTTAAATGTAAGAATACCTGTGAAAGCATGATCAGGCTCATGAGAATCTGCATAACATAAGTAAGGAAGCTGATCAGATTGCCTGCCAGCATATTACCGGTTACTATTTCACGTCCGCCGATCCATAGTATGGCAATAATAGTACTGTAGATGACCAGTTCAGCTGCCGGCATTGTAATAATTACCAGTGAAATCGCCTTGTAAGCAGAAATCATCAAAGAATCATTAAATTTCTTAAATTTACCTTTTTCATGATCTTCGCGAACAAAGGACTTGATCTCGCGAATATTGGTCAAGTCTTCCTGTACAACTGCGTTGAGATCATCAATGCGTCGCTGCATTTCTCTGAAACGAGGATGCGCCAGCTTGATAATGACTGCGAAAATCAAAAGGAGAACAGGAATTGCGACCAGGAAAACTTTAGCCATTCCGGGGTCGATATTAAATGCCATTATCAAAGCGAAGACGAACAAAGCGGGAGCTCTGATTCCCATGCGCAAGGACATCATGGCTGCCTGCGAGATATTATTGCAGTCATTGGTTAGTCTGGTAATCAGACTGGGAACACTAAACTTGTCCAGATTGCCAAAGGAAAAGCGTTGAATCTTGCGGTATAAGTCTGAGCGCAAATTGGCTCCAAACCCATAACCAGCTACTGCTCCTAAGCGAGCGGACAATACACCTGCCGTAATTCCGATCAAGGCGGACAGTATCATCTTCAACCCCAAAGTGATGACTACTTCAGAATTGGATTCGTAGATGCCGATGTTAACAATATCTTTCATCAGGAAGGGGATATACACATCCGTCAGCACCTCAATAATCATCAAAATAGGACTGAAAATTGCTTTAAGGCGATAAGGCTTCATGTAGCGAATCAGTTGACGCAGCATTAATTACCCTCCTGTGAGTTGTTTACTTCAATTCCCGTCAGGAAATTGGACTTCGGATTGTCTGAATGAATATTGCTTGCAGAATTATCAGTCTGAACGATGTTTACAGAAGTGTCCGACAAAGCGGCCAGATTATCATGGATTTTCTTGAGACTTTCCAGCAGCTGCTGCACTTCTTTTTCATCCATATTTGACATCATGTAACGATACAAGGAGCATAAATCGCTGCCGCATTTTTGGATGGCCTCTGCTCCGGCAGGGGTTAAATAGAGTTCATGACGACGTCGGTCTTGTGCAGATTGACGCCTTTCCACCAGAGCAGCTTTTTGCAGACGTTTGAGAGAGATTGAGAGCGAGGCGGCAGATACATAAAGTCTGTCAGCGATTTGCTTTTGTGTCTCTCCGGGATAATCGTGGATAAGACGCAATATCCGCGGCTGGCCGATGTAGAGTCCATACTCGACAAGGCTTTGCGCAAGATTGCTTTGCGCCATCTGATTGATGTCTCGCAGCAACCAGGCGAGAGTCATTTCAGGATTTTCTTTTTGATTTATTGAGGCAGGGCTTTTCACATTAGTCTCCCAACTATCTTGTAAATGTCTATGTGTTCTACAACTATCTTATAAATATCTTATGTGATCCAATCAATTACGATAAATATCTTTAATTACTTAACTAGTTAACAATTTCCCAGTATATAGCATCCGCTCTCCTCATGCAAGCGAGACAGATTTGTTCTTTTCAAATAATCTTTCTGACAGTATTTATTAAACTTACTTCGGTAAATGAGCAGCCGACATAGCTGAGAAAAACCCCGCTCATCAGGCGAACGGGGTTTTTCAATTTAGAAGCTTTTAATATTGTGTTATGTTGCCAATAGATTGATAGATTATTTGCTAGAGTTGCATTAATGCTTAATCTATAACGATTGTGTCGAAATCGAGAATCTTCAGAATGGGGATTGAGACCTCTTCAGTCCTCTCTTCTTCGGAGCCTTCAGCGGCAGTAACGGTATTGCTGAAGTTGGCACGGAAAGTGCCCTCTTTAGCATCGAAGTAGGCATCAAAGAAGTTCCAGGCAACTCCACCGTCAACGCATGCTGGTTCGCACATCAGAGCAGCAAAGGAACCAAAACGCTGCGCAGTAGAGATTACATAAGTACCTGCAGGGATCACGATTGATTTATTACCCTGTTCCCATTCACCTGTAACGAGAGTCTGAAAGTGGCCCTCATATTCAGCGCGAGGACGTCCATCGATTACTGCGCCGCCGCTGGTATACGATTTGATACCATAGTGCTGATAATCTTCAGCATTAATGGTAATATCTTCTTCTAACTGGGAAATTTCAACTCCGTGGAATTTCATCAAATCAATAAACTCAACGCAGTCGTGGTCTATCAGGTAAAATGCTCCCATGGTTTCTGAATCAATAGGTATGAATGTACCCCAATACTCGGTTTCGTAGTCCACAGGTTCGCCATGCTCAACAGCATAAGGGTCACCATCATCGTCATATAAACGGGCGCTCATAACCTGACCCTCTTCGTCAGTTTCGTAAGACATAACTGTCAGGGTATCCTTGCCTTCGAAGGACATCGGTGTCATTTCCGAGTTTAGAGCTACGAAATCTACTTCTGGGTCAATACCTTCAGTTTCTCGGGCCAGAGAGCGGGCATCTGCCGCCGCGATCAACTCTTTTATTTCTGCCTTATCCTCCGCTATTACCTGCAGAGAGCCATAAATGCATTCATATTGAGTATCAACGCGAACAGGAAAATCATCATAAGAATATACTTCTAAGAGCAGGGCTAAACGGTTGCGCACGCCGGCATAGTTTGTGGTGTAACGGGCATAGTCCTCAAAAGTACGCCAACCTTCCTCTACGATTCCGCTGTAGTAGAAGCCCCAGTTGCCATAGGGCACCGCGCTCTTTCCTTTAGATTCTAGATAGGATCCTTCACGCATGGCCTTTGAGCAGAAAACATCTCGATTGTATTCCAGCAGCTCCTGGTCTGTGCCTGCATTAAGTCCCCAGTTATAGCTGACAGCATGACGCATTAAGGAGCCGTCAGTTGCGTGAGCGTCGATGAACAGGAGAGGATCCCAGTCATTCATTATCTGAACGATAGTGCGGGCAACGGCGGTTTCAAGCTTAGTCATATCACGATTAACGTTGAAGCCGTTACCCTCTTGACGAGTGCCAACCAGTTTAGGAGTGAATTGGCTGTTGATGCGGTTTTTGCCTAGAGTGTCATTGCCGTCTGGATTGACATTAGGGGTAATGATGACAACCAGGTCCTTTAATAGCTCATCGTGTTTGCCCTGCGCCACTTCACGGGCGAAGATCAGCATGGCTTCCTTGCCCTCTACTTCACCCGAGTGAATATTGCAGTTGACAAATACAACGCCTTTGTCATCAGAGACTTCAGCAGGACTGGCAGGTGCCTGATCACTTATGATCAGAACAGGAATCGGCCTCAGATCGGTCTTGAAAGATGTGGTATCAAGGATTATACGGCCATCACTGTTCTCGGACACGATCTCCAGAAATTCAATCACCTCTGCTGACGAGGTAGTTCTTTCCCAATTGCTGTCTTCAGCAGGGGTCAGAAGATCATCTAAAACTGAAGCTTTAGGCGGTTCCTCACTAGGCTCGGCAGGGGCTTCAGTTTCATCGGGAGCATCAGTCGGTTCAGATGGAGCGTCAGTTGCAGCGGGCTCCTCACTAGCACAAGCGGCCAAACTTATAAAAAGAGATATTACAAGAATTGTAATGAGTAGAAACTTAAGTTTCTTCATGTGTTCCTCCCTATTAATATTTCGATACTGATATTCATGCTTAAAATTGCTTCTGTTCAGACCAGCTCTTTATCGCATTATCACCCCCTTTTATTTCCGACTTAATAACTTCTTTCAATAGACTTGCCTCACACCTCCAATTCAAATTAATTTGTCCCTGCGTTGTTATATTATTTCCATTTTTCTAGAAGCAATAAAGCTATGCGTAATTCCATCAGATCTATGCAAATACAAAAGCCGATTGTCTTATCCATAACAAAACTTTTACTCTTCTCGCTCTCTGCGAAAGAAACGGCATCCTTGATAATGGATCTGAGTAATGCTGCTCATACGCTGTACTTGTAGTAATTCTTCCGCTGTAATAATGGTCTCATCACCGGTGGTAATAAGAGAGACAAACCTCTGATTACTGTCCAAAAATGTATTGAACTTCTGATGTGAATCTGAAATCTTCGCACGATATTCTTCTTGGATTACATAAAGGCACAATCCCATATCTATTTGAAGTTGTTTTTTGGCTGAAACTAGCTCATTGCTTATGTCTGCGAAAAAAAACCCTTCTATGCGGGCGAATCGCTGCTCATTCCACTCTTCCAGATCCGTGACCCGATTGACCAGCAATAATAGGATTATGTCACGATATACATTAGTACGGCGTTCTTGCCCCGGAACTCCAAAATAAATCTTTACAGGAGCAAGCCACAATTGCTCCAGCGATGTGATATACGAATAATAACAATCGATCCACGCTTCTTGAGATTCTTGCAGAGCTTCTTTTTCTTTGTCTACCAGGCGATTATAGTAGGTACTGTATGCCACTATTAATCTTTCCTCCAGGCCTACTTTATATTTGAGGAATTCATCTTCGGACATCCGGAAGGTTTCAGTTTCATCAGACTGAGAGCTGTAGAAAACAGCTGCGGCAGACCAATTCTGTGTAACCATCTTTCCTGAGGCGGCGAACGCAGTCTCAGTAAGCGTGCCGGTAATCACCAGCAAAACTAGAAATAGTCCTGAAATGCGTCTAATCTTATTAGCTGGCCGTATATTTTTCATTTAACCTTCCTTTAGATAAATTATTATACCTCTCAATCTTTGTTTATACAAAGTAAATAAATGAAAATCAGATGTATATTGAAAGATTAATCGAATATTCAAATCTTTAGAGGGCATAAATCTAACAGCAAGAAATGTAAGTAAAGTTGATTTGTTTTTAATACGTTTAGGTAATTTATTAGAGCTTCTACGTCTTGAGAAACAATAATGTGAATAAGCGTATGATATTTGATATTATTGGGGAGTATTTAATCTTTAGCATCGTTATTAGGCTGCTGTGTCTATGAGATGAGTTGAGGAGATTATCCTCAGTTCCTGATGAGGAAAGCATTTGTTGAAGGGAGATCAATATGAAAAGAGAAGTTGAAACCAGACCCTATATATCCTGGGAACAGATTGGCAGCTTTATGACTGATGCCTTCGTGGCCTACGGTGTTCCACGCGATGACGCTGAGATTTGCGCAGATGTTCTGATGGAGAGCGACAGACGAGGAATTGAGAGTCATGGCTGTAACCGCTTTAAGCCGATTTATATTGATCGAATAAAGGCGGGAATATTGAATCCTGTTACCAAACACGAGATTGTCAAAGAAACGCCAACTACTTTAGTCATAGACGCACATGACGGCATGGGAATGGTGGCATCTCACAAGGCGATGGCAAGCATTATTGATAAAGCGAAAAAATATGGAATGGCCATGGCGGCAATACGCAACAGCTCGCACTACGGTATAGCCGGATACTGGGCTGAAATGGCAGTAAATGCAGGCCTGATTGGCATCACGGGTACTAATGCAAGACCAAGTATCGCGCCAACATTCGGTGTAGAAAATATGCTGGGAACTAATCCAATCACCTTTGGCATGCCTACTGACGAGGATTTCTCCTTCATGCTGGATTGTGCCACCAGTATCAGCCAGCGCGGCAAAATCGAGTTTTTCGCCCGTCAGGGGATGGATACACCAGCCGGCATGGTTATAGGCAGGGACGGCTCCGCCATGACCGATAGTCAGGCAATCCTTAAAGGGTTGACTGAAGGCACGGCGGCACTGGCTCCATTAGGTGGAATAGGTGAAGAGCTGGCGGGCTATAAAGGCTATGGTTACGCTACTGTAGTCGAGATTCTCTCAGCTGCGCTGCAGGCAGGCAGTTTCCTCAAGATGATTACCAATGTGGACGAAGAAGGAAACAAGCGTCCATATCATCTCGGACACTTCTTTATCGCTATTGATCCGGAGGCTTTCTGCGGACTTGAAACATTTAAGAAAATCGCAGGTGACATCCTGCGTGAGCTGCGGGCCTCCGAAAAGGCCCCGGGCGAAGACCGAATATATACAGCGGGAGAAAAGGAATGGCTGATTTGGCAGGAACGCAAAGATAAAGGGGTTCCGGTAGGTGAGGCGGTTCAACAAGAACTGATGGAGATAAGAGACGAAAAAGCTCTGCCCTATAAATTTTCCTTTGAAGAACAGTAACGGCAGATAATGTTTTTGGGAAAAACAGTCTGTGAAAATTGCATACAATGTGCTTGCAGCCTCTTGCAGCCTGATGGAGCACCATACACATTGTGCAGTTTTTCGCTTTTATTATGCCTCGCACTTGTAAAAGCTGCGCTTCTATTTATCTTCATATTTAACAAAGAGGGACTATAATATATTATTTCCAGACATAATTAATAATTTATATAATTGATTATAGTGATATTATAAAATAACATAAAATTATGTCAATGAGAATTCGCATACAACTTTTGCACTGTTTCGTTGAAAATCTGGAAGCGAGCCAGAATTAAATATCAGTAATTTTAAGACATAAAAAACTCCGCTGCGGATTGTAGCCGTAACGGAGTTTTTTTGGAGCCTTTTATCGGAATCGAACCGATGACCTCATCCTTACCATGGATGCGCTCTACCTACTGAGCTAAAAAGGCGTATGGAGCGGGTGAAGGGAATCGAACCCTCGTGGTCAGCTTGGGAAGCTGATGTTCTGCCATTGAACTACACCCGCGGAGCAGATCTAGACAACAATTATAGCAAAAACAGATTCAGTATTCACCTTAAGGATTATGCCCTTCCGCAATGTACGTCGATTATACGCAAGCGAATTGATGATGTCAAATACTCTGCAAGCTCTAATTTTTGCGCTACATTTTTTGTCGACCCGCTAAAGTTTTTAACGAACGCATCGGAAGTAAATATATAACCTGTTCGCATGTAATCTTGTGTCCGTTATGACCATGCGATCATTGTATTCTTATGACAGGCATTGTCATTTGAGCCTGCAGCTATTTAAAATATGCTATGTCGGTATGGTAAAATTAACGCTATGAACAGTAAAGCATAGAGGTCTTATTAGTGATCCAACGTTTCTTTGTCTGATTAGTTTATTGAAAAGGAGTTGAATATGAAGAATTGTGTGAATTGCAATGCAGAAATAGTTGATACTGCGCAATTTTGTCCGAAATGCGGACATAAGCAGGAAGTAATACCTCCTGTAGATAACGTTGATGCTGCCGCAGGGGTCACAGCTGAAGCAGACCAAATTGCTGCCGCACCTGAAGTTCCCCGGCAGGAGTATACAGAACCCCAGAGTCAGGCAGAAATATCTGCTCCTCAGCAGGCATATGTTCAGCCTCAGGAACAAGTCAACGTTTTACCTCAGGCTCAGGTTTATAATCCGCCTCAAGCTCAACCTTATACCCCGCAGCAAGGGCAAGGTTATCAACCGCCGCAAGGTCAAGCAGATCAAACATCGCAAGGACTAGGGTATCAACCGCAGCAAGGACAAGGGTATCAACCGCCTCAGGGACAAGTGTATCAACAACAGCAGGGACAAGCAGATCAACCCCCTCAGGGGCAGCAGCCATTTCCGCCACAGGGTTCTCCTTATCCTCAACCGGCGGCTCCGAAAGCTCCGCCTTCGCAAATAGCTATTGACGGCAAGCGCTATTTCAATTGGCTGTCAAAGGGGATGCTGGGCACAAAAGAACCGATGCACATTTTGTTTGCCGCGATTATTCCTTTCCTTACAACGTTGATTTACACACTAAGCAGCGCTCCTTTTTATGACTGGCATGCCGGAGGGTTCTTCCTGGTCTGGTTCTTCTCGATTTTGTTTGTCGCCGCGATACCGGCAGCAGCCTGGCTGCTTAAGACATATGTCTTTAAGGAGAAGGTAGAATTCAAGAACCTTTTCTCAGAATATGCCTCGTATTTCAATATCATTTTCCTTTATTCCTTTTTAGTCATGATCTTCGTTTTGGCAATCGGCGGAGTGGGACCAGCTAATCTTTTCTATGCCCTGTATAAAGGGACACTGGTCTTTTCACTCTTGGCGGGGGTTGCAGCAATTGTAAGCAAACCGGAGACAGGACAGAAAACCTGGTTAACATTGCTGATCATGGGCTGCATATTTGTTGTTTTGACTTTCATCATTGTCGCCATTGAATGGTATGCGTTAACACGCTGGGCCATGTGGGGATGGTAAAGTCTGCCTGACCTGATTAATTTATGCACAATAAAACTCCCCTCCTTAAGAACTTAAATGTTTGTCTAAAGAGGGGAGTTTAGTTTTATTTGTCAGATTCTATTATTTGTTCAGCATTATATTCAATAACAACTTATCCATATCCGCCATTCCTTCTTTAGATATTCGTTCCATGTTGCGGATCGTAGCTTCGACATCCTCTTCGATGACTCCGTCTGTAGACTGGATAGATCTTCCCGCCATCGCTACCTTGGCTGCCTGAACGGCTGTGAAAACACAAGTGGATACTTTGAGAGCGCAGCCTGCTTTGGCTCCGTCGCAGATCATTCCGGTTATGGAGCCGAAGACGTTTTGCACAGCTGCAATACATTCCTGCAACTTGCCGCCGAGAAGATATACGATACCGCAGCTGGCGCCAACAGCGGCAGCAACAGCACCACACAAAGGAGAGAGCCTGCCGAAGCTGCCTTTAACATGAATCGCAATTAAATGTGCCAGGGTCTGCGCCCGCAGATGCTCATCTTCTTCAGACTTGAGCCATCTGGCCGCAGCCAGGACCGGCACTGTGACAGTCAGGCCCTGATTGCCGCTGCCGGAATTTGACATAACAGGCATAGGTATACCGGCCATGCGCACATCAGTAGCGGCAGATGTTAAGACCGCGCAATAGAGTTCTAAATCCAGTTCGGTTAAATCGCGGGTTCCCTGCAGTGCCGGGCTAACACCCAGGCCATAGCCTTTCCGGAGTCCTTCTTCCGCCACTGCGCTGTTCAGTTTGATTGCTTCTCTGATTCTATCTAGTTTAGACAGGTCAACTGTCCTTGCAAAGTCGTAAATTGAAGCTATGTCATCAACAGTGATGCTGTCCTTTAAATCAGTTGACAGCTCGGTGTCATTTATAAATACTGTCTGGCCGTCTTTTTCCAGCAGCATTATCAGATCGTGCTTATGTTCTATGACCGCCCGACCGGAATGAGCACCGGTACTTAAGAAAACATCAATATACAGGGGCTGATCACCTTTGAATATATCTAAGGAGACGTGCCCCTCATCGCAAAGCGCCTTCGCCTTGGCAATATCTTCTTCATCAACATGTCTGAGGACTTCCAGTACCAGATCAGAGTCGCCTGCGATCGCGCCCAGTGCAGCAGCCATAGCCACACCCATTTCTTGAGTGCCGGGGATATTAACACCCATGGCATTCTTGTAAATATTGACGCTGGCCTTTACTGCCAGAGACTCTATGTCTCCTTCGCCGGCTTGCTTCTTCGCCAGAGCTGCAGCATAGGCTACTGCTACTGGCTCTGTACAGCCGACAGCGATAACCAGCTCCTCATCGAGCTGCTTTAAATAGTCCGTATTTTTCATTTTCACAAGTCGCACAGGGTCGCAGCAAGCATAACAGCTGCGAATCTGTACGTTTCCTTTAAAAGTTTTATCAGCATAATTATACGACATAATAAGATGTGCAGAAGATGTTTTGAATATGGGCAAATTTCGCGAGGGTATTGAAGATAAATAATATAGAAAGGCCGTTGGCTTAAAGGTTAAGCCAACGGCCAGCAGGATTCTATTCGGCGGAGCGGCAAAAGCCTGGATGCGGCTGGGTTAAGCCGCGGCTAGCAGAATTTTATTTGTGTTTCGTCTAATCGGACCTCTCGTCAGAAGAGGAAATCTTAGTCAGGAACAAAGTCGGGCTAGAACATAAAAAAAGATAGGCTAGAACTTATTTGTCACGAACGAATATCTTTCAATATCTCTTCGCCGTGACCGGACGGTTTTACATTGGGATAAACTATGGCTATCATGAGGTCCTCATCAATGAGGAATGTGGTCCGGGCAATTCCAAAATATTTTCTGCCAAAGTTCTTTTTTTCTACCCAAACGCCCATGGCATTAATCAGTCTCAGTTCGGGATCGGACAATAATGTGAAATTAAGCATGTATTTTTCTTTAAATTTTTTGTGCGAATCGACAGAATCTTTGCTTACGCCAATTATCTGGTACCCTTTTTGCTCCAGATCCTCTCTGGCGTTCTCCAGTGAGACTGCCTGGTTGGTACAGCCAGGAGTATTATCCTTTGGATAGAAATACAGAATTGTCCTCTTGCCCCTTAAATCTTCGCTTGTGACTGTATTGCCAGCGTCATCTAACAATTCAAAATCAGGTAGTTTTTTTCCCGCTTCTATCATATCGTCTACTCCTTTCTATCATATAGTCAGCTGATATTTTTCTTTTAGCTAACTGAGTACAATTGGATACTCTTGTCTTCAATAATAATTGTGTTTTTATCATCGTGTCGTAACCTAAGAAAAAAATAAAAAGGAGCAGGAAATTTTCAACACCTGCTCCGGATATTACTGCCGGGATATGATCGCCGCGCAAATTTGTTTAAGCTGATATTATCTTCGTAGCCGCTATTTATTGCACTTAATAACAGCCTTCTTCGTCAGCGTTGCCGCAAGGAGTGACATCAAAATCATTAATGAGCTTTTGGATGGGATCGATTATCTCCGCCTGCGTATCTTCTGCTTCACCTCTGAAAGCCTGTTCGCTGCTGCCACTGACGAAAATGAAAGGCACAAACATTCTTTCTTCAGGTGATATCGCTATCAGATCTTCGTTTTGGCGGATTCCGACGGAAGCTTTATTTACCATGGCTTCGAGAACGAAAAGGTTCTTTTCTATCAAGCTTATATTCCCTCGCGAGACTTCAGCCTGTTCGGCGAGATCCATGAAATAGGCGTCATCTCGCGCGCTGATCTCCACATCGTTCTCAGCAAAAACCAGACTCATAAATTCTTTGATATTATCGGGAGCGAATTCCGCTATACCTAAGGTCCAGGCCGCTGCCCGCAAAGGATATCCTTCGGGAGAATATTGAGGCAAAAAATTTAGAACATGAAATTTTATTTCCAGGGAGCCGTTCTCAATTTTCTCGAATATGAAATCCTCGGTTGTGGTATGAGCGTGCGTACAGTCAGGACAGAGAGCATCCGTGTACCACTCGAGTTTGATGTTGCCTCTTCCCGTGAAGTTCTTGGCAACACCGCCCCGATATACCACAAAGTCTCCCTTATCTGAGATGTTTTCAAACTTAGGCTGGCCGTTGATATTAAGTAGACTGCTCATCTCGTGATCATAACTTCTGTAGACGAGAAAAGCAATTACTACCAGCAGCAATACTACAAGAATTACCATGGTAATCTGCAATCTTTTTAGCTTATCCATTCTGTCCCTCTTCTCATAATTTATGCACCTAGATTATAAAGTGCCATGTTATGGGGGTCAATTGGATTTTGCACAGGTAACATTCAATACAATAAAGCGATGCTTATCTGCCAAGAGAAGCAGAATAATCTATAATTGTTCAATAAATGTTACCTAAATATTTGGAGAGACTATGCAAAAATTTGATGAGAATGATAACAACAGAGCAACAAAACTTGCGAAATCAAGGGCTGGTACTGTCATCGGTATTGCCGAAGACAAGGTTAAAAGATTTTTAGGCATTCCTTACGCCTCCGATACTAGTGGAGAAAATCGTTTCTGCGCGCCATGTCCGCCTCCGCTTCTGGTCAACTTCGAAGCTTTCTCTTTCGGTGAAATTTGCCCTCAGAGTTATCGCCGCTTCAGCAGGCAAGCAGAGAATTGTCTTACTCTTAATATCTGGTCTCCTGATGACAACAAGACACATCCGGTCCTGGTATATATTCATGGCGGTTCTTTCATGTCGGGTGCGGGGAGCTCACCTCTTTTTAACGGTTCAAATTTTGCAAGGGATCAAAAATTAACTGTTGTTACCTTTAACTATAGATTAGGCGCTCTGGGCTTCTTGGATTTCAGCTCCCTGGGCGGCGGAGCTGTAGCTAATCCCGGGCTTCATGATGTAATATTGCTCTTGCACTGGGTTGAGGATAATATCGCTGCTTATGGCGGTGACCTTGATCGGATAACGGTTATGGGCGAATCCGCGGGAGGTACCATTGCTTCTATCTTGCCCTGCCTGCCGGAGACGTCAGATGTTCTTGCGGGTGCAGTTATTTCTTCAGGAATTCCTACAGGCTTAATCAGCAAAGAAGAAGGTAAGGATATTGCCCGGAAATACCTTGAGTTTATGGGTGTTGACAGCATTGAAGCACTGAGGGGGATTCCCGCCGAGACGATCGGCAATCGCAATCAGCAATTCAGCCAGTATCTGGATAGCGGGGTAACTACTTATCTGCCGGTAGTAGATGGTGATCTTTTTTTGGATTTTCCCATGCGCCTTCTCCAGTAAGGAAAGATGGCAGATCTGCCGCTGTTTATTGGTGCGACAGGGCATGAAGTGTCTTTTCTTCGCTATGATTATTTCAAGGAATCTTGGGGAGTGGACTCTATCGTTAACACCGGAGGAGCCAGAGAAAATCCGGACTTTCTAGAGCAGATGTACAGTTGTTACGAAGACGTTTATGGTGACAATACGGATCTCCATCCTTTCTCAGATATGTTCATCCGCTTACCATCGTTTTTGTATGCTCGCGCAGCCTCAGCCCGGCCGGCTGTCGGGCAAATGTTATGATGTGCCCACTACGATAGATGAGATTATGCATCCTAAGATTCTCTTGTTTTGGGAAGGTACAGAATATTACAAGGATTGTATGAATCCGCTGCGGCAGCATGAATAATGGTTATGTTGTTCTTTTGTGACAGCTCCGCTGATGCAGTTCAGGGACATTCAAGTATCTTTCGTCAGGACTGTTCTTTAAATTTTCTGCCGGCTAAGTTACTTTTTAGCACAGAGACAGCAGAGAAAAGCAGGAAGACCAGAATGTTGACGCAGACGATTGTGGCCCCGGTCGGTAAGGCCAGAGCATAGGAAGAAAAAAGCCCGATCAGAAAGCACAGGCAAGATACGACAGCGGCTGTGATGGCGACGGAACGGAAACTTTTCATCAGGCGCATGGCTGTCAGTGCCGGAAAGATGATCAGGCTGGAAATCAAGAGCGCTCCCATTACACGCATGCCCAGAACAATAGTTATTGCAGACAGTACTGCCAGTAACGAATTATAAGCGCCTGCGTTTACACCTGTTGCCCGAGCGAAATTCTCATCAAAAGTTACGGCGAAGATCTTATGATAAAAGAGGACGTACAAGATGAGGACGATTGCGGACAGAATAAGGCTGAGTACCAGATCACCTTCGCTCATGGAGAGAATACTGCCAAACATGTAATTAAATATGTCGGTGTTAACCCCTGTTGTAACTGAGATAAAGAGAACGCCGATTGCCATGGATCCTGTTGAGATCATGGCGATGGCGGCATCACCGCGGATATTTCCTGATTCGCTTATGCGCAGAAGCAGGAAAGCCGCCAGGATTACAACCGGTATGGTAATTATCAGGGGGCTGGCTCCCAGTGCGGTGGCTATGGCCAGAGAGCCGAATCCTACATGTGATAATCCGTCACCGATCATTGAGTAGCGTTTTAAGACCAGACTGACACCCAGCAAAGAAGCCGAAAGCGAAACCATAAGACCTACCAGAAGCGCCCGGACCAGGAAATCATATTTGAAAAAGTCAACAATGAAACTCGGCATAATTCACCCTCTTCGGCAATCTTTCGGCACAATGCATTCGGTATGTCCATCCAATAAATAAGAGTGCTCTGAGTTAATATAATCTTCACGCTTGCCATAAAAGATCTGCTCACCTTTGAGATGCAGGACATGGCTGGCATCTTTCAGCACGCAGTGGATATCGTGAGAGACAATAATGATTGTCATTTGATCCTTCTGGTTGAGTTCTCTTATCAGCGAGTAGAGTTCATGTGATACCAGCGGATCCAGACCTGAGGCCGGCTCGTCCATAACCATCATTCTGTCAGCTGCGCACAGCGCACGCGCTAATAAGACTCTTTGCTGCTGTCCTCCGGAGAGGTCGCGATAACTTGCCTGACTAAGATCAAGGATACTCATACGTTCCATTTGCTTTTTTGCTGCCTGGCGATCCTGTTTGCTGTATCGGGGAATAAATGCTGTTCGATTCAAACGACCGGAGAGTACAACTTCTTTTACATTGGCAGGAAATGCTCTTTGCACCTGCGTCTGCTGAGGCAGATAACCGATATTTTTGTATTCCAGACCTTGGCTCATAATCACGCGTCCTGACAAGGGCTTGATCAGATTAAGCAGACCCTTAAGAAGGGTTGTCTTGCCGGAACCGTTCTCGCCCACAATGGCCAAATAATCACCCTTGTTAATCGAAAAGTTTAGATTCCTGATTACTCTGCGGCCATCATATCCAAAAGACAGATCTTCGCACCGAATTAGGCTGCTATCTACATCCACTCTCAATCTCCTCAACATGAATGATTGCTTAAATCCAGGTTGCTCTCTTCATCCAGTCTCAATATCCTCAACCCGAATGATTACTTGGATTCAGGCTGCATTCTTCAGTTACAGATATTCTACTATGTGGGGCACTGCAAGCCAGCTGTTTCTATCGGGCGGCAGATTGGTATACATTCATGCCTGATCCGTCACCGCTTGTCGGGTGCGGTACTGCTAGTTAAGCGCCTTCGTCACATTTTCCAGATTCTTATACATGAGCTCCAGATAAGAAACAGCTTCAGCTGCTTCCTCGACAGTTCGGTTATGAATCGAATGAAGCTGCAGGATCTCAGCACCTGTTTCCTCCGCGACTGTTTTGGCCAGAGCCTGATTCGACATCTCGATAGTGAAGATATAAGGGATGGACTCGTCTCTTACCTTATTGATCAGGAATACGATGGTCGCGGGGTTGGGTTCGGTCTCGGCTGAGCAGCCGGGGAAGGCTGCATAGTATTTCAGGCCGTAAGCGTCTGTCAGATAACGGAAAGGGAAGCGGTCAGCGAAAATCAGCACATCTCTTTCATTGTCAGCAACAGCGCTGCTCCATTTGTCATCCAAATCATTCAGTTCCTTGGCGAAGGCGTTATAGTTGGTGCGGTATTCCCCGGCATTGTCCGGGTCAAGCGCAATCAGCTTGTCTTGTATTGCCTCACTGATCTTTATGGCGTTCTTTGGATCTGTCCAGACATGCTCATCTTTCTCCTGTCTGTGATGATTATCATCGTCATCAATTTCACCAGCGTGATCCTGGTCATGCTCGTGCTGCATTCCCCGGATGATCTCTTCCGTCACGGCCGTGACATAATCCATCATAATCAAGGTGTTATCAGGCGAAATCTCATTGTCTTTGAGCAAGTTCTCGACCCAGGTATCGGATAAGCCTCCGCCGTATATGAAGAGGTCAGCTTCCCTGATCTCAATGATGTCCTGAGGAGTTGGTTCAAAAACGTGACTTTCCACACCTGGCAAAAGAAGCTGTCTGACTTCAACCAAGTCTTTGCCAATCATGCGGCTAAAGTCTGCCGGAGGGAAATTAACTGTAATAATCCTGATCTTGTCTGAGGATACATCGGAGTTCGTTTGCGAACAGGCGGAAAGAAGGACAAGTACACAGATGATTATTATCGCGGCAAATTTGCCGAATGGGTGTTTCTTAGTATGCATTTTCTCCTTTAAGGCATTGCAGCAAGCTTGCGATAGCCGACGTTTGTGCCGGATTTGCTTGACTGCCGCATGCGATTTAGTCACCCTCCTTATTATAAACAGCAGGGTATGCTTCTCTGATTATTGCAAACAGTCAGGTAAGCCGTTTTTGTCTATTGCGGACAAGCGGGCACGCTGTCTGATCTTATTCCAAATAGTCGGGTATGCCGTCTCCGTCCGCATCCAATTCATAATCCATACTTTCGCCGAAGCCGGAACCATAAATTTCGCGGGCTGTGATACGTTTGCGGTCGCGTTCCGCCTCGACGATTTTGCCCAGGAATTGTCTAACCTTCTCGGAGCCCTTGATATTCTTAAACTCCGTTAATCTCGCAGTCTGATCCATAGTATGAATAGTGACTGTGCCGACACGGAATAATTTTTGCCACAAGGTGCGCTTCAACTTCAGGTCCAGCACTCTATAAAGCAACACTTCTTCCGTATTGGTAGTGAATAAGCCGGTGCGGATAATGAAGCGGGTTGAAGTGACCTCATAGCGGGTAAACGAAATCGGCAAGCCCAGATAACGCTTCCGATCTTTCCACAAGATCTGCTCTTCTTCGATATCTAAACGGTATTTCCTTCGAGGCATAATTTTGTCCGGGTAAGAGGTTATATCCCTTCACCGATCCTCCTGCTTTTTTTTCATTTTACCTGATTTTTGACCGCAACGCAGATAAAGATTATATGACGAAGGCGATATTTGCGGGTTAAATTCCTTGGTAAAGCGTAATTTGCAATACCTTTAAGGTTTTTTGTTGACTTTATTTATCATGTGTGCTAAATTGTCAATGTACTCTGTCAGGAATGCAAGCTCACGACCCTTAAGTTAGTGATTGTCAGTTTCTTGGGGTTGGGGGCTTTTTCTATGCAGATACAAAATTTTGAGGAGGTACCTCAGGTGAAAAACGGTACAATCAAATGGTTCAATGCAGAAAAAGGTTATGGATTTATCTCTGATGATGAAGGCGGCGATGATGTTTTTATTCATTTCTCCGCGATCCAGACCGATGGCTTTAAAACGTTGTCCGAAGGTCAGCGTGTCACTTATGAAACTGAGCCGGATCCCCGGAACAGTTCTAAGACCAGAGCCGTTAACGTAACTCCGCTGTAAATCGATAACGGGTAAAACCCGAGTTTTTACATACAGGAAGTTTTGCGTAAGACCGTCCCTCAGGGGCGGTCTTTTTGCGTAAAATATTCGCAGCATTGACGTATTTGTTTGCTATCTTATGTTTATAATAAGCAGTCGGAATAAGCTGTTACATTTATAACTGCTTCTATGGAGGAATGTAAATTATGAAAATGAAATATAGTATGAAAAGATTATTTGCCGCTTTAACTGGTGTGATGCTGACTCTTGCTGTCGTATGCGCTCCGGTTCTCCTTTCCGGACAGGAGGTAAGCGCTGCGCAAGCTAACAACGAAGAACGTGTGATTGTGCTGGGCTCCGGACTCAGTGAAGCAGAAAGAACTGGCACTCTGGAGCAATTAGGAATAGATCCTCAGTCCGGAGTTGTTTTACACACGGTTACCGGAAGCGACGCAGAACGTTTTATCAACCAAAGTATTGCTGACAGCTCTATGATCTCGTCGGTTACAGTTGAATTCAAGGAAGAAGGCTCCGGCGTCAACACCAAAATCGTTACTCTGGAGAATATCACCAAAGTTAAGACTTATCAATATTCCAACGCTGCCATTACGGCAGGGATTTATGACTGCGAGATTATCGTCGGATCAATCCGTCCTGTTACCGGGAATTCAGCTTTAACCGGTGTTTATAAGGCTGCTGAGATCCAGGGCATTGAGCTTGACCAGGATAAGATGATTGCCGGCAATGATGAGCTTATTACCATTACCGTAATAGAGGACAATAACGCCAATAACGAGGATTTTGATTCGCAGGAGTTTTCCAAGGCGCTTACTGAAATCAAAGGTCAGATAGCCGAGCTGGTAGAGAAGGAAGGCAAAGACAATGTCACGATTGAGCAGATAACCGTGGTTATTAATAATGTCCTCAATAATTACAATATTAAGATTTCTCAGGAGGATATAAACAGACTGACAAGCACTTTAGAGAAATTCAAGAACACACTCAGTGCTGAAGATGTAGATAAAATCCTTGAGCAGCTGCAGTCTTTTGGAGAAAAGACATGGGGAATAGCTTTGGATTTCATTGATACAGCAAAAGAAGAAGGCTGGTGGGATCAAGTAGTCGAATTTTTCCGAAGAATATTTGAAGCGATAGTCGATTTCTTTACTGATCTCTTTGACTAAGACTAAACCGGCTGTATGCGTTGAGCGTGAGCATCGGCTGCCCCCAATTAATCCTTTGACTTTGTAAACCGGCTGTATGCGTTTGGCACGAGGCGTCTTCGAATCGATTTGTTAACTCTCTGTGTAAACCGTCTGTATTCTTTTGAGCGCCAGACTAAACCGGCTGTATGCGTTGAGCGCGATAGTTCAACACTAATGGCAGAAGCAGCATAGCGGCGATTATGCTGATTGTCGCAGCTGAGGATATTCCCCACAGTAAGGCTAGTCCGTAGGCAATGAATGCAACTGCCCAGGCGGCCAATAACTGGAAAATAATCATTATCCAGGTATCCCGCCAGTTGCCGAATTCATTTCTTGCTGCTGTGACTGCCGCTGCACAGGGAGTATAGATCAGGACATACACCAGAAAGGCAATTGCCGATGGTGTTGTAAACAGGGCAGCCAGAGTTGGCCCCAGTGTTTCTACGGTCGCCCCGCTCATTACAGCCAAAGTAGAGATGACGGCTTCCTTGGCTGTGAAACCGGAAATCAAAGCAGCAGGAATTCGCCAATCGTTCAGCCCCAACGGGTTGAATACAGGAGCTATGGCTGACCCCAACCAGGCAAGCAGGCTGTCGTCTGAGGAAGAGACGAAATTCAAATTCCGGTTAAAATGGCTCAAGAACCAGATTATTACGGTTACAGCCAGAATTATTGTGAATGCCCGGCGGAGAAAATCTCTGATTTTTTGCCATAGATTTCGGCTGACAGAGAGGAAAGAGGGGAAACGATAGGTCGGCAGCTCCATGATAAAAGGGGCTGCTTTACTGGAGTCAGGACGTTGACGCAGGCCAAGTCCCAGCAGAACGGCCAGATAAATCCCCAGCAGATAAAGCAGAGCAATAACCAGTCCTGCATGATCAGGAAAAAAGACAGCAGCTATCGCACCGTAGATCGGCACCTTGGCAGAACAAGACATGAACGGGATCATGTAATTTGTTAAGCGACGGTCTCGCTTGCTGGGAAGAGTCCGGGTAGCCATAATTGCAGGCACTGAACAGCCAAAGCCCATTATTAAGGGAACGATGGCCGCTCCGGAGATGCCCAGCCGACGCATCCAGCTGTCCATGACAAAAGCGACTCTGGCCATGTAACCGCTATCTTCAAGGATGCTGAGCATCAAGTATAGCAGCGCTATCAAGGGGAGGAAAGATAGTACCGAACCAACTCCTGCCAGAACTCCGTCCACAATCAGAGAGTGAAGAACAATATTTAATCCGGCCGCAGTCAAGCTGCTGTCAATTCGCCCGGTTAGCCAGCCCATGCCGCTGGTCAGCTGATCAGCAAGCCAGCTGCCGGGCAAGCCAAAAGCCACCCAGAAGACCAGAGCCATTAAGAGAATAAATATAGGAATCGCAGCGAAACGGTTAGTTAAGACGCGGTCAAGACGCTGAGTCAGAAGGTTCTCACCTGATCCCTTGTGAATTCCCGCTGAGACCACTTCATCAATAAAGCAATAACGCATGTTAGCAAGAGCAGCTAAATTGTCAGTCAGCAGTTCTTCTTCCATCAAGACAATTATCTGTTCGATGGCCTCAAGCTCATTAAGGTTTAAATTCAGACGTTCCTGAATTAAAGGATCTCTTTCAGCCAGTTTAGTGGCAGCGTAACGCGACGATAATCCGGCGGCTGAAGCACGTTCCTCTGTCAGGGACATAATGGCGTGGATTGCACGATGTGCAGGTCCTGAACAAAGATCCAGCTTAGCCGGTTTCTGTCCTGCTTTAGCAACTCGTACAGTTTCGTCAATCAGCTCACTGATGCCCTCGTTCTTGGAGGCGCTGATTGGGACCAGCGGCACTCCCAGGCGCTCGGTGAGTTCTTCGATGTGGACGTGACTGCCCTGCAGACGCATCTCATCCATCATATTGAGAGCTATCACCATAGGAATATTCATTTCAATTAATTGAATACATAGATAAAGTGAGCGCTCTATTTGAGTAGTGTCTATAACACTTAAAATAACATCCGGTTTTTCATCTATCAGGAAGTCACGCGTGACTACTTCTTCAGCGGAGTATGGTGAAAGAGAATAAATACCCGGAAGATCTACAACGGTAAACTCAGGATGACCTCGCAAAGGGGCGTCCTTCTTGCTGACGGTAACTCCGGGGAAGTTGCCGACCTTCTGATTTCTGCCGGTCATTTGATTAAAGACAGTGGTTTTTCCACTGTTCTGATTACCGATCAGCGCAATTATCAAAGGGCACCTCTTCTTCGTGCGCGTCTGCCGCGTCTGCTTTTACAGCCTTGCTCCTGCCGGGGATTGCGGCTGCATCCGTAACAATTGCCGCAAGGACTGGCTGCTGCAGTTACGCTGTCTATCTCTACAAAGGCAGCATCAGCCTTGCGCAGACTTAATACATATGAACGGATCCTTATGCACAGCGGGTCTCCGCTGGGAGCGGGTTTCCCCATCTCCAGACTCGTTCCCGGTGTCAGACCCATATCAAGCAAACGACGACGCAGAGCGCCTTCGCCGCCGACATTGATGATATTGGCTTGCTGCCCGGGCAGTAATTCTTCGAGTGTCATAGTTCCTCCTGCTGAGTTAGCTACGGATAACTTTCACAATAATTATAGCATCTGCTGCCGTATGTTCAATACTTGTACAGTGTACGGATCGCCGATTAAAATTTGTGGAACACTGGTATCTTTTTTGGAGCTGGTATTTCTATATAATGCATTTGCATAACACATATTATCAGGAAATATCTGTGAGGAATTATTTGCGGCCAGCCGCGATATTTAATAAATAAAATAAGGGAACTGGAGATTATTTATGGCAGAGAAAAAGAATCAGGTTGAGGTATTGAAGAACATTTTGCAGAAACTAAATGAGGGCGCTGCTGTTGAGGACGTTAAGGAAGAATTTCAGACGACCTTCGAGGGTGTGGATGCCAGAGAGATTGCCGCCGCAGAAGCGGCACTGATCAAGACAGGCATGCCTGTCGAAGAGATTCAAAATCTATGTAATGTGCACGCTTCAGTCGTAGAAGGCAATGTCAATGTAATCTCTGTCGATCCGGAGATGGGACATCCCTTAACAGTATTTTATCTGGAAAACGATGGCCTGGAGAATTTTCTGGACGGAGAATATGCTGAGGCAAAGGAAAAGTTTCTGGCTGCTCAAGATAATATTGCCTATGTGCGTGCGCTCAAAGAGCTGTTAAAAATTGACAAACATTATGGCCGCAAAGAACATCTGATGTTCCCTTATCTGGAGAGGAACACCATCACTGCTCCGCCTAAGGTTATGTGGGGCAAAGACGATGAAATCCGCGATCTGATTAAAGCCTCTCTTGCTAAAGCTGAAGCGGGAGAAAGGGACGAGGATCTTTTTTCCAAAATGGAATTTGAAGTCCGCGGCATGATTCAAAAAGAAAATGAAATTCTCAAACCGCTTCTGCTTGACAACATTACGGAAGATGACTGGAAAGTAGTGGCCGAGGAAAGCTGGCAATTCGGCTACGCTTTTGCCGCTGATATTGAAGGTGCCAGCCCGTCAGATGTCGCCACCTGGCTCAGAGGTGAAGAGCAGACGCAAGATAAGCGTGCCGGTGGCAGCGATGTGGAACTGCCCAGCGGCTATTTCAACGCTCATGATCTGGAAGCACTGCTTAACTCAATTCCTTACGATATAACTTATGTGAACGCTGATGATAAGGTGCAGTACTTCAGTGAAGGCAAACATCGTGTCTTCCCCCGCACCAGGACTATTATCGGGCGCAAGGTTGAAGACTGTCATCCACCCAAGAGTCTGCATCGAGTTGACTCTATTGTGAAAGACTTTAAGTCGGGGAAAAAGGATGAGGAGACTTTCTGGATTCAGAAAGATGGTCAGTTTATCCTGATTCGCTTTTATGCTGTTCGAGATGCAAAGGGAACTTATCTGGGAACCGTTGAAGTTACTGAAGAGATTTCTAAACTGAGAAGTCTGGAAGGCAGCAAGACTTTATTATCTGAAGAACAATAGACTTCTTGCAAGCACGAACAGACTGTAAAGTAAAAAAATACCTTTAGACAGCCAAAGTTAAATACTTTTAGACCAAGGATCGGTATCAATTAAGTTAATATCAAGGCATCAGATAAAGCTTAGCCTCGGCTAAGCTTTATTTTTGAGGGACTCTGACTCAGAGCCTAATCATAAAATCCGATTGAGGGAGAAGAGAAATATTCGTCAAGCTGATCCGGCGAGTAGATGCCATTATTTGTGACAATTCCGGTAACCAGTTCAGAAGGAGTGATATCGAAAGCCGGATAATATGCTTTGACTCCATTCATGGCAGTTCTCTTGCCGCCGCATTGCAAAACTTCAGCCACATCTCTTTCTTCGATCAAGATGTCAGCCGCGGTTTCTGTGCTACTGTCAGGAATACCTGTCACATAATAGGGGATGTCAAAATAATCACAGAGGATGGCAATCTGCCAGGTTCCTACTTTATTTATAATTTGACCATCCCGGCAGATTGTATCCGCGGCAGAAGTGAACAGGTCAATTTTTTTGTTTTTTATAGTCGCTGCGACCATATTGTCTGTAATTACAGTGACGGGGAAGCCCATATCCTGAGCGACGCTGGCAGTCAGACGCGCCCCCTGCAGATAAGGTCTGGTCTCAGGAACAAACAGCTGCAGTTCGACTCCCCTGTTTCCGGCTTCTCTGAGCATGGTCCCGACAATAGTTTCGCCAAAACACTGAGTCAAAATCCTCGCCTTGGGAGGAAAGAGATCGACCAGATGTCTGGCTACCCGGCTCATGACGGCATAACGGTGCTGAATATTTGCCAGAGCGTGATCAAAAAGAGCTGCGGGCATGTCAGAGCCTTCAGCTGCAGATTTTTTTGCTGCAGCCAGGCTGCCATTCACAATCTTGCGCATTCGTGGTGCAGTTGTAGGCCTTGCTGTTGCCAGAGCCTCAGCCGCCTGCCGAAGAAATTCCAGCCTTGCGTCAGTTTTACAGTGACGGCATTCCCAGGCAGCCAGTGCCATTCCCATGGCGGCGGCAGTGTATGGGCCTGCGCTTTGCGTTACCATATCAGCGATAGCCCGGGCAACTTCCAGATGGGTATGGCAGGTGACGAATTTTACTTGAGGGTAAATGCGGCGATCAAGGATTCTTACCTTGCCGTCCTCAAACCAGGCGACATTCTCATAGCGCAGTAAAAAAGCCATGCCATCGTCATAACGTTTAGTGTTTTCCTGCATATCAGAGCTCGCTTAATACTGCTGTAACCAGCTTTGTCAGCCTTTCGACAGATGAGGATCCGATTTCTTCCACCTGGGAAAGCGGCGCATCCTCAGGCAGAATCCCCGAGGCCATATTGGTGATGATCACAGTATCCACTCCCAACAGCTTGAACAGTCTAATCGGTTTGGCCAAATCCGAGAAGGAATAGCCTTCATAATAATGAAAACGCCCTGACATGCATAAGACATCTCTGCCGGCCAGCTCGCCGCTGATCATCAAGCCGGCGTGTGAAGGTGCAGTAGATTGAGGGAAGCCCGGTATTTCATCATAAGGAATGCTAATGGGGTTTTTGATTTCATCGGCCAGACCACCCAGAGAGGTGCCCAGAATAATTCCGAATTTTGGCGCTTTGTTGATTCGGCTGCGCACGAAGGCGGTCATTTCCAGGAAATCTTCCATTTTGTCCCAGCTCATATAAGCTCCTTGCTTGCAGCGATTTTTTTAGAACTATATTTCTCTGATATGCGCATAATTAAACCGGTGCGGTTTCTTACCCCTTGCGATGTGGCCTATGCCGATAGCGACCCGAAAATATTCGCCTTCTGCAAAACCCAGTTCAGAACGAAGATTTCCTTCATCATTACTGCGAAAGGCGCGTCTGCACATGCCGTTAATGCATGAGCCCAGGCCAAGTGAATGTGCGGCCAGAGCCAGATTCTGCACTGCAATCCCGGCATCCATAATGGCGTAGCGGGAATCCTGTGAATATATGAATATCACTAAAGGGGCGCCATAGAAAATATCTTCGGCTTTGCGCTGCTTCAAACGAGCCAGCCCGTTACTGTCACTTTCAGCCGCCATAGCTTCATATACTTTTGTATTAATCTTGGCAAGTAAATCTTTATCAGTGACAAATACAAAGCGGTTTTCTTGCTTGTTTGTAGCTGTCGGTGCTGCTAAAGCCGCCTTTTTCAGATCCTCGATCATCTCAGAAGAAACTGCCTCATGTGTATAAGACCGCGTACTGCTGCGCTCCAAAATAGATCTCATAGTATCATTCATGATTCTCTCCCTAAATCCTCTTGCTTAGAAATAGCCACTTCAGTCTTCAATTAAAATTATACTCGGTTACGATCGGATCTCTGCCTGTTCGTTGATCTTCGAACCATTCATACCAAGATATTCCCAGCATGGAACCGGAGACGAGGATTACATTGTCCCAGCCACTGTTCTGAAGGGCGCAAACAGCGTTGTAACTGCGTGTTGAGGAGCGGCAGTAGAGATAGACAGGCTGATCCCGGGGGATTTCATCCATACGCTGTCTCAATTCATATAAAGGAATATTAACTGCCCCTTTTATATGACCGCAATCATACTCTCCCTTGCTGCGGGAATCGACAAAGTACGCTCCTGACTCTACAAGTCCCCTGACCTCTGAGACATGCACTTGCTTTATGACACCATGCAGGATATTGAGTCCCACATAGCCGGCGAAATTTACTGAGTCACGGCCAATCGAAAATGGGGGTGCGTAGCATAGCTCGAGATCCTTCAGGTCTTCCAGGGTGGGGCCGAACTTTAACATGCCGGCGATAACATCACAGCGCTTCACCACATCACCGCGGCCGATACATTGTGCGCCAAGTATTTTTCCGGTTGGAATTTCGAAGATAACTTTCAAATACTGATTTTCAGCCCCGGGCATAATGCTGACAATATCTGAGGGAATCACATAAACATAGTCATAGGGTACCTGAAGATTATTTCGCTTGATAATATTTTCGGTCAGGCCGGTCACGGCGCCGTTGTAATCGAAGACTTTGAGGCAGGAGGAACCTATATAACCTGTATTCATTGTGTATTTGCCGTACATATGATCAGCTGCGAAACGCGCTTGCTTAAGTGCCGGTCCGGCTAAAGGAAGAGGGGCTGTTTGTCTGGACAAAGCATAAAAGACTTCGACAGCGTCACCTATGGCATATATATCCGGGTCTGAGGTTAAGAAATTCTGATCCACTTTAATAGCTTTTCTCTCCGTTAATTCCAGCCCCGCCTTTTCTGCTAAAGCAGAATCCGCTTTTGCGCCTGTTGCCATGATTACAATATCAGAAGGCAGCTTCTCTCCGGAGCTGAGAACGGCGTGCCCTTCCTCAAGGGCGTTAACTGCTTGATTCAGATATAGCTTCACGCCTTGGTCAATCAATTCTTTTTGCAGAATTTGTACCATATCAAAGTCAAAAGTCATTAGAACCTGCGGCAGCATCTCGACCAGGTAAACCTCGTAGCCGGCCATTTTCAGATTCTCCGCTGCCTCTATGCCAATGAAACCTCCGCCAATAACAACAACGTTGACAGCCTCGGTTTCAGAAAGACATTCTTGAATCCTTCTTACATCCGTTACGTTACGCACAGTAAAACAAGATACTTCATCAAGCCCCTTAATAGGCGGCACAGGCACTTTGGCACCCGGAGAAAGAACTAACTTGTCATAAGCTTCACGGTATACTTCACCAGTGTTGAGGTTTTTTACTTCAACTTCACTTTTGGCGCGGTCAATATCTATGACCTCGTGCCGGACACGAGCATCGATATTGTAGTGAGACTTTAATGATTCAGGAGTTGTCAAGACCAGCTCTTCGCTGGTGGCGACTACCCCGCTCAGATGATATGGCAAACTGCAGTTGGAGAAAGACACGTGCTCGCCTCGTTCAAAGACGATTATCTCTGCTTGTTCATCAAGTCTGCGAATACGGGCTGCTGCGGACATGCCGCCTGCGACTCCGCCGACAATCAATACTTTCTTCAGCATGGCTTTCACTCCTTACAAATAATATCTAATATCTGTATATAGTTTAACTCAAGTTGCGTATTAACGTGAGTTACGTCAAATGAACTGCAGTTGCGCGTTAACGTGAGTTACGTCAAATGAACCGCTTGCCAGTTATTTAGTCTATCAAGAGGCACAGAGGAATAGCATGCAGAATAACAACGTTCCACAGTTCGTTCGTGCAATTTCCATAAATTTTTTAATTTCTTGGACTTGTTGACTTGTTTTTGTTAGAAGATTGTAATAATACGCAATGTTCTTATAGTCTTGGAAGTGATACTATACATGGTAGTATGAAGAACTGAAACCACAACATGTAGTCTACGAGGTGTTTGTTATGTCACAGGAAGATCACAATCACATACCAGCCGCAGATGGAGCCGCAAACAGAACGGAGCAAGATCTGTCTCCAATACTGGTCATCCCGGAAATAAATGTGCAAAGAGAGGATCTGATTGGCACGTTAGGGCCTCTCGACGGTCCTAAATCAATCACCAAAAGAGATGGCAGCCATATGCCCTTTGACGCCTACAAGATCAGAAATGCCATCGCCAAAGCCAATGCCATGATCCCTTCAGAGACAATGACAGAGGCTGAACTGGATGATGTTACAGTAATGGTGGTTCGCACCCTCCCTGTTGACGGCGTACCCGGGGTCGAACAAATTCAGGATTGTGTTGAAGAAGCGCTCTTCCAGGCGGGCAGACTGCAAACTGCCAAAGCCTACATGATTTATCGCGCTGAGCATACAAAAATAAGAGAAGCGCATGGTGATCTGATGAAGATTTACCGGCAGGTAACTTTCGCCCGCTCCGAGGAGGCCGACCTCCTGCGGGAGAATGCCAATATTGACGCCGATACCGCCATGGGCACGATGCTCAAATACGGCTCTGAAGGCGCTAAAGCCTTCGTAGATCAGGATATCCTCCCCACAGACATGGCATCAGCCCATCGCGACGGTGACATCCACATTCATGACAAAGATTTTTACATGCTGACAGAAACCTGCTGTCAGATCGATATTCCGGCTCTCTTCGAGAAAGGTTTTTCTACCGGGCACGGTTTCCTGCGTCCGCCTCAATCAATTACCAGCTATTCCGCTCTGGCCTGCATCGCCATCCAGGCGAATCAGAATGAGATGCACGGCGGTCAGTCAATCCCCGCTTTCGATTTTGCGATGGCGCCGGGTGTCAACAAGACCTGGAAAAAAAGCTGGCGCAGCGTGCTCACAACGGGCCTTCTGTCTTCAGATACCAATCTTTCATACGAAGACGCTCAGGAAATAGCTGCAGACCTCCTGGACAGCTTTGTCCAGCCCTTCACTCTCGATCACGAAGAAGAATTAATCCGGCACTTAACCGGCAGGATCGACCGGCGACTGGCGGAGAATCTTGCCGTCCAAGTCAGAACAATTACTAAAAAAGAGACCTATCAGGCAATGCAAGCCCTGATTCATAATTTAAATACCATGAACTCGCGGGCTGGGGCTCAGGTACCTTTCAGCTCCATAAATTATGGTACGGATACCTCAGCGGCGGGCAGGCTGGTCATCAGCTCCCTTTTGGAAGCTACCCGTGACGGCCTGGGCAACGGTGAAACCCCGATTTTTCCGGTTCAGATTTTTAAAGTTAAAGAAGGTATTAATTACAATGAGGGGGATCCGAACTATGATCTCTTCTGCGCTGCCATGCGCACTTCTGCCAAGCGCCTTTTCCCGAACTTCTCCTTCCTTGACGCCACCTTCAATATGCAATATTACCGCCGGGGAGACTACAATTCTGAAGTTGCCTATATGGGCTGCCGCACGCGCGTGATGGCAAATGTTTATGACCGTTCGCGCGAAGTCACCAATGGCAGGGGCAACCTCAGCTTTACTTCGATAAATCTGCCGCGCCTGGGTATAGAAGCACGCGGCGATATCAAAGAATTTTTCAACCAGCTCGACAAGAAAATGGATCTGGTCTTTAGACAGCTGCTGCACCGCTATCGCATCCAGGCGGCACGTCGGGTTAAGAACAATCCTTTCCTGATGGGACAAGGTATCTGGCTTGATTCAGATAAACTGGAGGCCAATGATCCTGTCGAAAAAGTCCTGAGGCACGGCACTTTGTCCGTTGGCTTTATAGGTTTGGCAGAGACATTGAAGGCACTTACCGGCAAGCATCACGGAGAATCCGAGGCAAGCAGGAAATTAGGACTGGAGATCGTCAGACATATGCGTAAACGCTGTGACGAAAAATCTGAGATGATGCAACTGAATTTCACGCTTTTGGCAACCCCCGCCGAGGGGTTATCCGGACGCTTCCTCAAGCTTGACCGCAATCGTTATGGAATTTTGCCCGGCATTACAGATCGTGAATTCTATACAAATTCTTTCCATATCCCGGTCTATTTCCCCATATCAGCCCTGGAAAAAATCCAGATAGAGGGACCTTATCATGAGTTAACAAATGCCGGCCACATCAGCTATGTCGAGCTGGATGGAGACGCTGCCCAGAATCCTGAGGCCTTTGCCGCAGTAATCAGAGCAATGAAGGAAAATAACCTTGGTTATGGTTCAGTCAATCATCCCGTTGATCGTGATCCGCTTTGCGGTTATGTGGGGGTAATAGGCGAGATCTGTCCTCGCTGCGAACGCAGAGAGAACGAGACCTTATCCAAAGATAAATTACTGGAACTGAAAAGACAATACCCCAATACCCTCGCCTACATTAGCTCACAGCAGAGAAATGGCCTTGCCTTCCAGCGTATCCGACGAATTACCGGCTATCTGGTCGGCTCGCTGGAACGCTTTAATGATGCCAAGCAGTCTGAGGTAAAGGCCCGGGTACATCACGGACTCAATCCTGGACATTAGAGTGAATATTAATATGAATGCTGAAACAGACGAGCTTGTATTTCGCGATTCCTTCGTCAGGATCGCAGGTGTTGAAGCGGAGTCTTCTGTTGATGGCCCGGGGCTGCGTTATGTAATCTTCGTTCAGGGCTGTTCACATCACTGTTCCGGCTGCCATAATCCCACCACCCATGATTTTTACGGAGGGCAGGTAACTGACCTCTGGACACATGTAAAAGCCTTGCGGGCAAATAAGCTCCTGAAAGGGCTTACTATCTCCGGGGGTGAACCATTCTTGCAGCCGTTGCCTCTGACGATGTTGGCGAAGGAGGCACATCGTTTAGGCCTTGATGTCATCTGTTATAGTGGTTATACATATGAGGAACTGAGATATGCCGCAGATGCCGGCCAGCATGTCAGTGAATTACTAAGGCAGGTTGATTATTTGATCGATGGCTCTTTCATAGAAGAATTGAAGGATATCTCCCTTAGTATTCGCGGCAGCAGCAATCAGCGTATACTGGTCATGAAAGATGGTTTTATGACTGAAGAATTAGGGGAACTCACGTAATGGACGCAGACACCGAGAAATTTAAGAATTCCGGTATCAAAGAACTGGTAGAAAAGAAATATGGAATTGATGATCTGATTTCGATTCTGACATTCTTGCGCTCTCCTGACGGTTGTCCCTGGGACAGAGAGCAGACTCATGCCAGTATTAAACATAATTTGATCGAAGAAGCCTACGAAGTAATAGACGCTATTCAAGCGGAGGATCCTGACAGTCTGAAGGAAGAATTGGGAGATGTCCTGATGCAAGTCGTTTTTCACGCTAGGATGGCTGAGGAAAACGGCGAGTTTGACTTTAATGACGTCGTGACTTCTATCTCGCGAAAATTGATCTCAAGACACACTCATGTTTTTGGCCAGGATATTGCCTGCAATTCTGCGGAAGTGCTGCAGACCTGGGAGAAGAATAAGAAAATTGAAAAAGGACTCAAGAGTCAGACAGAAGTTCTCCAGGATGTTCCCCGCTCCCTTCCGGCACTTACCAGAGCATACAAGGTACAAAAAAGAGCAGCCCAGGTAGGTTTTGACTGGCCGGACAGCAGCGGGTCGCTGGCAAAGATTTTTGAGGAACTAGAAGAGATCAAAGAACAAATTGAGGAAGCTCAGGATAAATTGATTTCCGGTGAATGGAGCGCCGCCGATGGCCGTAAAGCTGTGGAGAAGGAATCCGGAGATCTGTTATTTGCCGTTGTAAATTACCTTAGAGCCCTGAAGGTTGAACCGGAAGTGGCACTAAATTTATGTACGGATAAATTTATTCGCAGATTTGCCAGCATGGAGCAATTGGCTATTAGCAGAGATAAAGAGATGGCGAGTATGACTCTGGAAGAATTAGATGACTTGTGGGATGAAGTTAAGTTGTTAGAGAAGAGAGAAGAAGAGTGAGATTAGATAAATTTTTAAAAGTGTCGAGGATTGTGAAAAGGCGCACAGTGGCTAATGAAATGGCTGCAGCCGGCAGAGTCAGCATTAATGGCAAGAGAGCGAAACCGGGCACTGAAGTAGCGATCGGCGATATCATTGAAATCGGTTTTGGTGAGCGACAGACCAAGATAAAGGTTACGGATATTAAGCAGTCGGTAAGGAAAGAAGAAGCAGAGACTCTATACGAGCTTTTAAGTTGATTTATTGTCCCCAAGAACTCCGATATGGCTGCGGCCAGCGTCGCTGCGAATTGTTACATTTTGATTACTTTTACTTTTAAAGCCCGGTTTCGGGCTTTTTTCGTGTGTTTTCGCAGATAAAAGAGACTTGGAGACTGGACAAACCGAACAAAAAACAGATACAATAAACGACACAGATGGTTAAGTAATGATGTAACGTCAGCAGGAGGTCTTGTAGCGATGAACGGCAAGCGCTCGACCGAAAAAGTGAAGACTAAAATGTCAAAAGCAGCGTTGACGAGAATGATTTTCTCCGGCGGGCTGATTATTGTTCTGGCTGTCTGCTTTACGATCTTTGTTTCCCAGGAACAGGAATCTGAACGTCTGCTGCGCAAGCACGAAGAGCTGGCAGCGGAGAAGGCCGAGCTGGAAGCTATCAACTTTGAATTAGAACAATTACTTAGTATTGAGGGAACCCCCGAATATATCGAACGGGTCGCAAGAGATAACTTGGGCATGGTCGCACCTGAAGATATAATCATCGCTGAAAAATAAAAGACGCTGCCCTCAAAGGTAAGCGCCTTCAATTAATTATCTATAATATACTTGCACTGTTTTGCAAAGAAACCCACTTATTACAGAGATGCTGCATAATTACAGAGATACCGACTTACTGCAGAGATACCAACTTATTGCAGAGACACGGCCTTAACTGATGTCTTGTCTGCCTACAAAGGCTCTCATCAAAGTTACTTCGTCCGCATATTCCAGATCACTGCCCATAGGGATGCCATGTGCCAGCCTGGTGGTTTTGATGCCGGTGTTTTTTAGCAAGCGGGCGATATATAAAGCTGTCGCCTCTCCCTCTACAGTAGGATTAGTCGCCAATACGACCTCTGATACTTCATCAGCTTCCTGCAATCTGACTAAAAGCTCCTTCAGCTTGATTTGCTCGGGTCCGATGTCTTGCATCGGTGATATTGCTCCATGCAAGACATGATAAAGCCCCTTGTACTCTTGTATCTTCTCAATGGAAACGATATCGCGCGGATTCTCAACCACACAGATCATAGAGCGGTCGCGCTGAGGTGAGGCGCAGATTTCACAGGGATCAGTCTCTGTCAGATCGCAGCAGATGGGGCACAGATGGATCTGCTCGCTGGCATTCCGGATAGCTTCAGCCAGCTCCCGGGCAAAGGAATCTTCCTGAGCCAGAATATAATATGCGAGACGCTGGGAACCTTTTCTGCCGATGCCGGGCAGCTTTCCCAGTGATGTGATGAGGCGTTCAATAGCAGGTGAAAAATGTCTTGCCATTACTTATAAACCCGGGAATCCCATGCCGCTTCCACCAGTAACTTTGGCCATTCTGGCTTCAATCTTGCTGTCAAGATCGCGCATTGCTTCATTAATGGCAGCCACAACCAGATCTTGCAGCATTTCCGCATCGTCCGGATCAATTACTTCCCTGGCCAGTTCCAATGATAGAACTTGGTGGTCGCTGCCGACTGTGACTTTGACAAAACCACCGCCGACAGAAGTCTCTCCTGTCATATCCTTAGTTTCTTCCTGTGCTATCTCAAGCTCCCGCTGCATGCGCTGAGCCTGCTGCATAAGCTGATTCATATTGCCGCCGCCGAATCCTTTACCCATCGGCATTCCTTTTTTCGCCATCTATTCTTCCTCCACTTCTAAAGGTACGTCAGTATCCTGGCAGACCTTTCTGATACGACTAAGCCATTCCGGTTCAGCCGTAGCACCGGCATTATCCTCTGCCTCTGTGTTCTGCCTGGCTATAACATTAACCGGCTGTTCCATCTCCTGTGATACAAGCCGGCATAGCAGCCTGGTCGCATCGGGCATGCTGCAACGCTCGAATTGTGAATTCATAGTGCTGTCAAAATCAAGATACCAGTTGGTACCATCATAACTAACATGTGAAGAGCGTGCCATAATCAATATATCTATATGGCCGAGCTCATTAAGTTCATTTAAGATATTTGTCCAGTGTGTAATCAGCTGATCATGGTCCAACAGGGTTGCAGCAGCGACTGTATCATTAATCTCTTCGCCATCCGCCGGGTCATCATCGGTGCTGTCCACTGTGCCATCTGTTGAATCATCTGCAGCGTCATTGGCTGCTTCATCCATAGCTTCACAGGCTGGAGCATCTGCCGGTTCATCTGCCGAGTCATACGCTGCGTTGTCAGCTGTGTTATTCTTTGCGTCCTTGGCTGCTTCATCGGTTGCTTCATCCACTGCAGCATCTGCCGGGGCATCAGCTGCGTCAACCTCATAGTCAGCGGCTTTGGCAGCGGCCGTCACTGAAGTATCATTTGCTTCGGTATCTTCAGCCATAGCTTCACAGGCTGCAGTTATCAGCGGCTTCCCGTTGCCGTCAACTGCAGATTCGGCAGGCAGATTGTCTTCAGCAGGCGCAGCTGCTTGCCGCGCTGCTTTTGCAATCGGCTCAGATTTTGCTGTGACGGCAGAATCGTCGGTGGTCAACCTCTCAATTACTGAATCAGGAATATCGCCCAGTAATCTGATCAAACCGATCTCCAGACTGGTGCGCAGATCCGGAGTCCAGCGCAATTCATTCAGCAAAGAGGATAAGCCTTGAATCAACATAATTATCGTTTTAGCATCGGAATTTTTTGCTAAGCTGAGCATATTATTTAATGATTGCCCGGTAGCCTGGATCATATCTGCGGGATTGTCGGATATTTTGCAAATCAGGACATTGCGCAGGTAACGGGCGAGATCGGCCACGGTTTGGACCAGGTCGCGCCCGGACAAAGAGAGCTGATCAACTAAGGCCAGCAACAGGTCAACCCTCTTACCGAGTATAGCACCGGCAAGGTCTGCCAGAAACTGGTCATCGACTAAACCTACCAGATCTAATACCGCATCACGAGTAATTTCGCCTTCGACACCTGTATTGGCCTGGTCAAGCAGCGAAATGGCGTCACGGAGTGTTCCTTCTGCCAGAAGGGCCATTGTTCTCAAAGCTTCATCAGTAACATCTATCTTATAACTGCCGGCGATTAGGCGCAGCCTTGTTGTAACATCTTCCAGCGGGATACGACGGAAATCATAACGCTGACAGCGAGAGATAATTGTAGCGGGGATTCGGTGGGGCTCTGTGGTGGCAAGAATGAAAATTGCATGCGCCGGAGGTTCCTCAAGCGTTTTGAGCAGAGCATTGAAGGCACCTGCTGAGAGCATATGAGCTTCGTCAATTATGTACACTTTATATCTGGCAGAGGCCGGCGCAAAGAGCACCTCATCAGTCAACCGACGGATATTTTCTACACTGTTATGTGAAGCGGCGTCCATTTCTACAACGTCAAGTAAGCTCCCGTCGTCAATAGCGAGGCAAATCTCACATTTATTACAGGGGTTGCCATTATCCGGATCCAGGCAGTTTACTGCCTTAGCGTAGATACGAGCCAGGGAAGTCTTGCCGGTTCCTCTGGTACCGGTAAACAGATAAGCGTGACAGGTCTCGCCCTTGACCACACTCTGCCGCAAAGGAAAAACAACTTGTTCCTGTGCCACGACTTCATCAAAAGTCTGAGGTCTCCATCCACGATAAAAGGCGATTCTTGCCATGTTACTGCTCCTTCCTCCAGGGAAAACGCCGCATCTGGGCTGCAGCTGAAGCGGGCAACCCCGCGGCACCTACGGTTTGCCGCTTACCGCTGCTTCCTTCCAGACCTGGCGGGGTTCACGGGCCGCATCGCACGGGACCCACTATCAACTGCAGGCCAGTTACGGCGTTAGGCTTTAATTGTAGCATAAAATTGACCTGCATAAAGGGTGAATCAGAGCTATGGTTTAAGGCCTATGTTTTAAGCAGGTTGAAGCAAATCTCGAAGCAAATCTCCCGGACTAAAGGTAATATTGGGAAATGTGTATACTATCATAATCTAAACAAAGATTAAGTTGTTTAGATTGATAAATTTATATATATAGTTTGACCTTTTAAATGATTAAGAATAAAATTGTGGGAATTCGATTTTTCTTGCAAATAATGCATAAAAATGCAACGAGGCACAGAAATCCTGTTCCACAGATCGAATTAAACAATTTGCCGAGGAGGTCAAATGTATGAGAAAGTCAAAATCTAAGAAAGTGTTCACAACAGTTCTACTGGTGTCGTTGGCAATTATTATGCTGCTGACATCCTGCGGGACTGCGGCAGAACCGGAGACAACAGATCCGGAAAACGGCAACACAGAAGCACCGGGCGAAACAGGGGATACCATTAAGATTGGTGGCTTAGCCCCACTAACCGGAAATGTTTCTATCTATGGTATTGCTGTTAATAATGGAGTCCAGCTGGCAATCGAAGAGGTTAATGAAAACGGCGGAGTTTTGGGTAAACAGATCGAGTATATCGTTTACGACGAAAAAGGCGAGACAGTAGAAGCAACAAACGCCTATAACCGCTTAGTCAATGACGATAAAGTTGTGGCAGTAATCGGTGACGTTACCTCAGAGCCATCTATCGCTGTAGCTCAGCGTGCAGCTCGCGACAATATGCCCTTAATAACAGCAAGCGGCACGTCTGCCGACATTACTAAGCAGGGAGAAAATGTTTTCCGTGCCTGCTTTATTGATGAGGTACAGGGCGATCTGATGGGCGCATTTGTTGCTAATAATCTGGAACTTAAGAAAGCAGCAATTTTATACAACGTATCAGATAACTATTCCCAGGGACTGACGGACGCTTTCACGGCCAGATGTGAAGAAGAAGGTGTTGAGATTGTAGCTTCTGAGAATTACAGTTCCACAGACACAGATTTCAAAACACAGCTTACCAAGATTAAGACTGCCGGGGCTGAAGTTCTCTATGTTCCTAATTACTATAACGACAACATCATGATAGTGCGTCAGGCCAAGCAGGTCGGTTTGGATGTTCCTTATCTGGGCGGCGACGGCTGGGATGGCGTTCTGAGCGAAAATGTCATAGGTACAGAGAAGAATGATGCCGACGGCGCATATTTTACCAACCATTACGCACAGGACGACCCTAATGAAAAATTGCAGTCTTTCTTAAGTGCTTACCGCGAAGCTTATGATATGGAAGCTGTTTCATTCGCAGCTCTCGGCTACGATGCCGCCAATATGATGATACAAGCTATAGAAGAGGCAGGAAATACTGATTCAGATGCTATCATTGATGCTATGAAGAATCTGGAATATGAGGGTGTCACCGGCAACATTACCTTTGATGACAATAATAATCCCATCAAGACTGTGTCTATCATTCTGATTAAAGATGGTGAATATACTCTGTCTACTAAGATGCAGAGCGACGAATAGCATCGTAAATCGGATATAGATTAAACACTTAAAAGGTGAATTTTTATCAAAGTCATGAACCAGGCAGGATAACATCCTCTTGGTTCATGGCATTTGTATCTTTAAAGACAGCTCTGTTGAAAAGAGATTATTTATGACATATTTCATATTACAGTTTTTGAATGGCTTGCAGATAGGATCGATCTATGCCCTGATTGCCCTTGGTTACACGATGGTATATGGCATTATCAAGCTGATCAACTTCGCTCATGGTGAAATTATGATGACAGCGGCCTATTTCATATATTTCTTCATGACATTGCTGGATCTCCCCTTTATTGCAGCCACTATTCTGGCTACAATTTTGTCTGTAATTTTAGGCGTTTTGATCGAGAGAATAGCGTACAGGCGTTTACGCCAGGCATCCAGGCTCTCTGCTTTGATCACAGCTATAGCTGTCAGTCTGTTTCTGCAAACTTTATATGCTATTTTATTCACTCCTGACCCCAGAGCCTTCCCCTTGACTGCATCCAGTTTTCCGGTCTTGCACGCCGGAGAGATCTCTATAAGTGCATGGACCCTGATCACTATTGCAGTTGCTGTGGTTGTAATGATCCTCCTGCAGTTGTTCGTGACCCGCCACAAGGCAGGCAAAGCCATGCTGGTTGTTTCTGAAGACTTGAAGGGAGCGTATCTGATGGGGATCAAAGTGAACCGAATAGTATCAATGACCTTCGCTATCGGTTCAGCTCTGGCTGCCATTGCAGCAGCGTTATATATAGTCTCCTATCCCCAGATAACTCCTTATATGGGAGCGTTGCCCGGTATCAAGGCATTTATTGCTGCTGTGCTGGGCGGAATAGGGCTTATCCCCGGCGCTATGCTGGGCGGCTTCCTCCTGGGTCTCGTCGAGACGATGACTAGAGCATATATCCCTTCATCGGTTGCTCAACTTTCTGAAGGAGTAGTATTTGTCATCTTAATCCTGGTCCTGTTACTAAAGCCAGCGGGATTATTGGGAAAAAGCGAGCGAGAGAAAGTATAGGGGGGAGTATGCCAAAATCAAAATTTAAATCTTACCTGATAAATTTGGCTGCTGCAGCTTGTGTTTATTTAGTCTTTTATCTGATATTCAGTAATGGACTGGTCAGTCGCACCTTCATAGATCTTTTCACTCTCTGCTGCATATTCAGTATTGCCGCAGTGTCATTGAATCTTTCGACGGGGCTTTTGGGTGAATTGAATTTGGGTCATGCAGGATTCATGTCAGTAGGCGCTTATACTTCAGCGCTGATAACGTTGTCTGCAGACAGTCCCGGGAACATACCCATCCTTTTTGTCTCTCTGATTGCCGGCGGCCTGATGGCCGCACTTTCGGGTATAGTTGTCGGTATCCCGGCCTTTCGGCTCAGAGGAGATTATCTTGCCATCACCACCTTGGCTTTTGGTGAGATTGTAAAAGTTATTATGCGGTCCATGAAAATTACCGGAGGCGGTCAGCCGCTGACCGGGATTTCTCTTGACACTACTTACACGATGGGGTATTGGGTACTCATAATTACTATTATTGTTATCTATACTCTGATACGCTCCAGCCATGGCAGAGCGATCTTGTCTATCCGTGAGGATGATATTGCGTCTGAAGCTTGCGGTGTAGCAGTTACACGTTATAAATTGATCGCCTTTTCTCTATCTGCTTTCTTCGCCGGTGTAGCCGGCGGTCTCTATGCTCATTACCAGGGCGTATTGGAGCCAAGCTTTTTTGATTATAACCAGTCAATAAACTTCATGGTCATGGTCGTCCTCGGTGGTATCGGTTCATTGACAGGCTCAGTAATATCTGCATTTTTCCTGACCTTATTGCCGGAACTGTTAAGAGGATTAGCTGCATATCGTACCTTGATCTACTCTGCAGTCCTGATCTTATTAATGTTATATCGTCCTGAAGGATTGCTGGGACAGAAGGAACTTTCCCAGCGCGTTATCGGCAATCTTTTCCGCAGAGTGAAGCGAGAGGAATCTCCCCCGAGCTCAGGAGTGGGAGGGAGCAGCGTTACTCCTCAGGAGAATATTCCCGTCAGCGGCAGCGCTGAACGCAAAGCAGACAGTGACCTGCGCGAGAGGACGGGTACTTCTTCAGGCACTCCGGAAGAACCATTAGAACGTAAATGGAAGGGAAGGAGATAAAAGATGGCTTTACTTGAAGTTAATAATTTAACACTCAGATTCGGTGGCCTGATTGCTGTCAATGATGTTAGCTTTACCGTTGAGGACGGCAGTATTACAGGTATGATCGGACAGAATGGCGCGGGGAAGACAACTATCTTTAATCTTCTTACACATGTGTACCAGCCTAATAGCGGCACCGTTATCCTTGACGGAGAGATCATGAAGGGGAAGAAGCCTCATCAGGCAGTAGCACGCGGACTCACCCGCACTTTTCAGAACATTCGCCTTTTCCGCAATATGCCCGTCATTGACAATGTTAAAGTAGGTTTCATTTATCAGGGCAAATACTCAGTACCGGCAGGAGTTTTCCGCCTCCCTTCCTACTGGCGGGAAGAAAAATCAATTCATGAAAAAGCTATGGAATTACTGCAGGTTTTTGATTTGGATCCCTATGCTGATTACTACGCAGGAAACTTGCCTTACGGTCAACAGCGTCAACTGGAAATTTGCCGTGCCCTGGCAACCAATCCACGCGTCCTTTTGCTCGATGAGCCTGCGGCAGGTATGAACCCCTCCGAGACTGAAGCCCTGATGGAAAGAATAGATGCAGTGCGCGAGCGATTTTCTATTGCCATACTGCTTATTGAGCATGACATGAAACTGGTAATGGGCATCTGTGACAAGATCGTCGTTTTGAATTATGGCTGCGTGATCGCAGAAGGAATTCCTGAGAATATAAAGAAGAACAAAGAAGTAATCGATGCCTATTTAGGATGCGAGGTTTAGGATGAAGAGTCTGTTCACTATTAGTGATCTGCATGTTTTTTACGGTCCAATCCACGCCATTAAAGGTATCAGCCTCGAAATTAAGGAAGAAGGAGAGTTGGTATCTTTAATCGGGGCAAATGGTGCCGGTAAGACGACTATCATGCACTGCATTTCCGGATTATTGCGTCCCCGCCAGGGACAGATTATATATAACGGACTGGATCTGGTTAAGGTTAAGCCGGAAGATATTGTAACTACCGGTTTGGTTCAGGTGCCTGAAGGAAGAAGGATCTTCACCCGGCTGTCTGTAGAAGACAACCTGGAGATGGGTGCTTATATCCGTACTAAGAAATCCGAAGTAAAAAAGGATGTTGAAGATATTCTTGAGCGCTTTCCCCGTTTAGCCGAGAGACGCCATCAGCCAGCCGGTACTCTTTCCGGGGGTGAGCAGCAAATGCTGGCGATTGCCAGAGCGCTGATGTCCAGACCTAAGCTGATGTTGATGGATGAACCCTCTATGGGGCTGGCCCCCTTGTTAGTAAAAGAAGTTTTTGATCTTATTCAGGAGCTGAGAAGAGAAGGGACTACTATTTTGCTGGTTGAACAAAACGCCCGTATGGCGTTAAGTATTGCTGATCGGGCTTATGTGCTGGAAACAGGCAGGATTGTACATGAAGGCATTGCTTGTGAAATGCTCGAAGATGAGCGTATCCGTGAAGCATATCTGGGCACCTGAAAACGCTATGCCTGTTTCACCTTTTTTCACAATAGTTCATTATTCTGCGAAATAGAAGACACATAAACTAACTAAAATGTCAGCGTAAGTTAAAACTTACATACAACACCTCTTCATACGTCTCCTCAGAAAAGGGCTCCCAACTAGAGCTCTTTTCGCTTTTTACCGGCATAGTAGTGCCGGTATTTTCTCTTTAAGCTATAACTCCTAGATCCCTGTTCGTGTAACTGAAGAAACATTCTTGTCATGTATTTGAATCTCTGATTCTTCTCTTTTATTCTGAAACAACAACATCAACTGAAACAACAGCATCAACACATTAATATTTTTTAGGAAAGAACACGGAATCTTAATAAAAGGAGTTTTGAAAATGAATGATCAAAACATTGAAACCGCAGAGAAAAAGGAAAATGCTGTCAGTTTTCCCTTAATCGGAACTAAAGCCCCCTCATTTGAAACCAATACCACACAAGGGATGATAAAATTTCCTGAGGACTATGAAGGCAAATGGGTAATTCTCTTTTCTCATCCTTCCGACTTTACACCTGTCTGTACAACTGAGTTTATGACCTTTGCAAAAATGCATGAAGAATTCGCCGAGATGAACACAGAGCTGATAGGCCTTTCCATCGATTCACTTTTCTCACATTTAGCCTGGGTTAATGCAATTGAAGGATATACATGGGAAGACATAGAGAATCCGGAGGTTAAATTCCCTGTTATAGCGGACATCAAGATGGAAGTAGCCAATAAATATGGCATGGTTCAGGGAGAGTCGGATACATCCGCGGTGCGTGCAGTCTTTTTCATAGATCCGCGAGGAATTGTCCGTACTATTCTGTATTACCCCGCCTCTCTCGGCCGCAATTTTGCTGAAATCAAGCGTATCCTGACGGGACTGCAGCTATGTGAGAAAGAGAATGTCGCTTTGCCGGCCAACTGGCAGCCAGGGAAAGATGTCATTATTCCCGCTCCGGGCACCCAGACCGCTCTCAAAGAAAGAGTGGAGCTTGGCCAAAGCGGCAGCGACGATCGTTATGAATACGATATGAAGGATTGGTATTTGACCTTTAGAAAAGACAAAGACAAGTAAGACTTAAGTATTAGATTTAATAATTCTCCTCTTTATATTTTTGGAATTGGCAACAAGCCCGGGCTTGTTGCCAACTTTCTGCTCATTTATAAGCGAAATTTTATCAGCACATTTTAGCGAAATTTTATCAACACATATTAGCATTGAGGTTTCAGGTGATTCAGCTGCTTAGTTTGTGAAGTTTCTCTTCTTTGATTCTGTCAACTTCAAAAAAGACGCGTTCCAGATCAATACCGGGAGCAATGCCGTCACGATAAACAACTTTTCCGTCAACCATAGTAAGTACAACATCAGCACTCTGACCACTGAAAAAAATATTGGCTGGCAGATCATAGACAGGCCTCATGTGGGCTTTCTGAAGATCCATGATAAAAAGATCAGCCTGTGCTCCGACTTCCAGCTTGCCGCAATTCTTGCGTCCTTGGGCTTTTGCGCCGTTGGCAGTAACAATAGGCAGGATGTCCTCGGTCTTCATTAGAGATGGATCTTGATTGACGCCTTTGGCAAGGAGTGCCGCCAGAGAGATCTCCTCAAGCATATTCAGATTGTTATTCGAAGAGGCTCCGTCTGTACCGATTGTCACGGCTATATCGCGTTGCATGAACTTAGCAAGCGGAGCGATTCCGCTGCCCAGTTTAAGATTCGACGAAGGGCAGTGGCAGATAGTTACTTCTTTATCATGCAAAATATCCAGATCGGAGTCTTCCAGGTAGACGCAATGGGCAGCCACGGTTGGCTGGTCAAAGAAATCAAGAGAATTCAAATACGCTGCAGGAGTCAGATTTTGGTGTCTGCCTTTACATTCTTCATGTTCTGCTCTAGTTTCAGACAGATGTACCTGCAAGTTAAGATCTTCATCTTTTGCCCAGTCGACAATATCGCGGATGACACGTTCATCGCAGGAGTATTCGGCGTGGATACCGGCTTCGGCTATTATGCGTCCTTCAGTAGAGAGGCAGTTGTGCATCAACTCAGTTACTTCTGCAAAGGATCTGTCATGAAAAATATCAGTATCTTCGTTACCGATAAAAGCGTTTGTGATATTTGCTTTTATGCCCGTTTCCAGAACTGCACGGAAGATGCCTTCCAGACGCATATACATGTCGCTGAAAGAGACGACTCCGGAGGCCAGCATTTCATAGACTCCCAGCAGAGTACCCCAATACATGTCGTTGGCGTCCAGCAAGGCTTCAAAAGGGAAGATTTTCTCTTGAAGCCAGCGTTTTAAAGGCAATCCTTCTCCATAACCCCGCAATAAAGTCATGGGGACATGACTGTGCATATTATAAAGACCGGGTAAGAGTACTTTGTCTCTGCCTTCATAGATTTCTGCATCAACAGAGCTGAGAAGTTCTGAGGGGGGAGAAAACTTTTCCAGCCAGATAATTTTATCTGAGGCAGTTCCCAGATACATATTATCGTGAGTAATCCCCCGATGATCAATGATGCTGATATCTTTGAATAACATTTTGGACTCCTTCTTATTGGTATTTAAGGGTCTGACTATTGAGAATCATCCGGCATTGAATTGTATTGAAGTTATTCAGACGGTGGTTTGACCGGAATTTCTTACGGTGATTCAGCTTCAGTCAGTTGAGTTGCTGCGGGTGACTCATTAGCGGGGGTTTGAGGTTCTTCAACGGGCACAGGCACAGGCTCAGGCTCAGGTTCAGGTTCAGGTTCAGGTTCAGGCGGTCTCGCCTGATGCAAGCTGCAGGTTTGATTGGGGAAATTCGACCTACTCCGATCAAAAAGTTCAGTGTCTGTTTCATTGCAATATGGGTTGCTGAGCAGTCCTGTCGTAGTGCAGATGGTTCTTGAAACAACATTTGCAGGCCTCTCGAATTGTATGTTTTCTTTACCTGCATGTATTTGATTCATAACATCAGCCCAGATGGTCATGCCACTATATCGGTCGATTTCCGGAACAGAAGTACGGCGTCCGTTATTATTGTCATATCCATACCAGACAGCCCCTGTGTAATAAGGGGTATAGCCGCAATACCAAGTGTCGATTATATTGTCAGTTGTGCCGGTTTTACCGGCGGATATCTGATTATCAAGTCTGCCGGGTGCAAACCAGTATACATTTTCCACTGCATCCTGCATGATATCTGTCATTATATAGGCAGTTTCAGGAGTGAATACTTGCCTTATCTCAGGCTTATTCTCGAGCAAGACTTTACCATCCTGATCCAGAACTCTGGTATACATATAAGGCTCTACATAAGTGCCTTGATTTGCGAAGGTACTGAAAGCTCCAGCCATTTCATAAGTGCTGACTCCTTCGCCAAACGCCCCTAAAGCACCGGCCGGTTGTGTTTCTTCCTGCCTGTCTATTCCTAAGGCTCTCAGGTAAGAAAGGCCTATCTGCGGAGTTACCTGATTAACGTAGAGATCGACAGCTATAGTGTTAACTGAATATTTCAAAGCCTCACGGAGAGTCCTGGGACCAGAATATGATCTTGTTACGTTTTGCGGCCATTCTTTTTCCGGATTCTGAGGATCCAGATGCTTGGCCTCGTCCATCAGAACAGAACCTGCCGTGGCCGTCCCTATTTCAATAGACGGTGCATATACTAATAAAGGTTTTATAGATGAGCCGGGCTGGCGTTTGCTCTGCGTTGCTCTATTCCAGCCCATGGGAGTAGTTTTTTCACCAAACCCGCCGTATATCCCCACAACCTGTCCTCTTTGTGACGGCATATTGGAAATAACGGTCATAGCTGATTGAGGCGGCTCAGGAATATCGGGCAAGGAATCCGGTTTGCTCGAAAAGAGTTCAGGTTTCTGAAATGATCTGGTCAGAGCATCTTGAACCATAGGGTCCATAGTCGTTTCAATACGTAATCCTTGCTGGTATACTGCCAAACGTGCCAATTCGGGCGAATAACCCCGTCGCAATTGCAAATCACGAATTATCTGCTGGATCGCCGCATCAACAAAATAACTGTTAACATTGCTTGATTGCAGCGAGATTTCCACGGGCGCGAATATTAATTCTTCATTTAAGGCAGCCTCATGTTCCTGTTTGTTGATCTTGCCCTGATCATACATATTCTGTAAGATAATGCGCATACGCCTTTGAGCGTTGCGGCGCCCGAATTCTGTACGCGGGTTATAAATAGACGGCAGATTGGGGATGCCTGCCAGGAAGGCGGATTCGGCCAAGGACAAATCAGAAATGTCTTTGCCAAAATATGCTTTGGCAGCTGATTGTACACCAACATATTTATTTGCCATTGGCACCAGATTGCAGTACAACTCCATTATTTCATCTTTGGATTTTACTTTCTCCAGCTCGATAGCGCGATACCATTCTTGGACTTTCCGCTGGGCGGATTCTTCTTTTGCCCCGGAGAGCATTTTTACCACTTGCTGCGAGATGGTTGATCCGCCATGTGTGGGAGTGCCTGAGTTAACAATCATACTGAAAACTGCACTGCCAATTCGTCTGGGATCTATGCCCTGATGAGTTTCGTACCGTTCATCTTCAATAGCGATAAAAGCATCATCCAGCCAGGTAGGCTTGATTTTTGCCATCTGGACGTACTCGCGCTCAAAGTTGCTCGCTCCGGTAAATGTTGCGATCTCATTGCCGTTACGATCGTACACATAAGTGGGTTCGCTAGTGCTCTTAATATCTACGATTTCGACAGGAGTGGCAGTAGCTATGTAACCGCTGAGCATGCCAAAGCCAAGTCCTCCCAGCAGGAAGGAAGCAATAAGAATCAGGGCGATAACAACTGTGAACAGATGTTTGAACGCATTGCCGGCAACCTTAAACACAGAAACCATGCCAGTGTGACGAGTCGGTTTGCCCGAAACGCGGCGTCGCAGTTCTTTCTTTGCGACCTGTATGCGCCTGGAGACAGTTTTGTCCTCAAAACCCGGGGTTGTCCTTTTGCCGGTCCCGGTATCGACGTTATCCCGATAATTGCCTTCCACAGGAACTTTGCGCCTGCCATTTTGTTTGCTGTTGGCGGGCTTCTGTGGCGAGCGCTGAGGATAATTATCAAATTTGTCTTTTTGATCTTTGTTCATTAAACCTTTATATCTTTCATTTTCGTAAGTTTATATTCTAACAGTAGTTGTCCAGCTAATTCCACTTTGGTCAAGATAACTATATTATATCAGCAAGAGTCCAAAACTATTCTATTAGTAAATTAAAAATAAAATACTCTAAATTACAGCATCTTCTAAGTTTACAATATGCACTAAATTGCAGGATTTTAAGCTCACGATATACTCCAAATTGCAGGATCTCTAAGCTCACTTTTGCAAGATCTCTTAGAGAAAATTCCCAGAATCTTCAAGTTTTATCTTGAGCCTTTGAGCTCACTTCTCTCGAATCTCTAAGCTTGCATTATGACCCGCCATGCTCACTTCTTGCGGCTGTAATTACTCTTGTGTATGATTTGAGAAGAGAGAATTATTTGCTTTTGAAGGTTATACAAATTTTGAAAAAATTAAGAGTCGAAGGCGCATAACTCATTGGCCGGAGAATCGGTTGACATGCCATCATAAGCAATGCTATTCTTTAGTTTGGGATACCAAAACAGAAATGGAATCCTTGTTCCGCGTCGCAAATTGAATAGATAGCATAATTGCAATTCGCTGCTATTCAGATCATTAATTATTGGAGGTAGATAGATGCTACAGTTCAAGAACTTTATTACGTGTATTGACGCTCACACTGGTGGAGAACCGCTAAGAATAATTACCAGCGGATTTCCCCCTATTCCCGGAGAGACAATTCTCGAGAAAAGAAAGTATGTCAAAGAAAATCACGACGATATTCGCAAAATGATGATGTTGGAGCCTAGAGGCCATAGCGGCATGTACGGCTGCATTATCACAGAGCCGGTAACTCCTGACGGAGACTTTGGCGTGCTTTTCACCCATAACGAGGGACTGAGCACCATGTGCGGTCACGGAATCATCGCCGTGACGAAAGTTGTTCTGCAAACAGGAATACTTCCGGCAAAAGAGGGAGTCAATACTGTTAAGATTGATTCTCCCGCTGGCAGAATCACAGCTTTTGCCACAGTGAAAGACGGCTTTGTCGGTGAAGTAGCCTTCAATAATGTTCCTTCTTTCCTCTACATGGAAAATATTGAGGTTGATGTCGACGGAATTGGCAACATAATCTGCGACATCGCCTTCGGCGGCGCTTTCTATGTCTATGTTGATGTAGATAAGATCAACAGCACAGTCGACCCTGAGAATATGGAGTATCTGGTTGCCAAAGGCATGGAAATCAAGAATAAGGTCATCGAGAAATATAATGTAGTGCATCCGGAAGAGCCCGGTTTGAACAGTATCTACGGCACAATTTTCATGGACAAGCTTGATTACCAGGGTGACAAGGTAGTCTCAAAGAATGTCTGCATCTTCGCTGAAGGACAGATTGACCGCTCGCCTACCGGTACAGGAACTGCCGGCCGTATTGCTTTGATGCTGTCTAAAGGACAGATTAAGGAAGACATGACCTTAGTTAACAAGAGCATCATCGACACAGTCATGACCTCCACAATCGTAGAAAAGGTCAAGATAGCTGACCTTGACGGTGTTGTCCCGGAAGTAAAGGGCAATGCTCATATTACAGGCTTCAATCAGTTAGTATTGGATCCTGAAGATCCGCTGCCCGAGGGCTTTAGAATCACTGGCGGCTGATAAGCGACACCCGCGGAGCAACAAAAGCTATTCCATAAGATGTGATAATCTCTCGTTAATTATTCGTGTCGCTTTCAAGAAGCATTCTGATCAGACGAAGGCGATTAAGGATTGGCACAGCGTCCGCGGGATAGATACCGCTAACTGGGTCGGACGACTGCAAGCTGGGAAAAAATAACAGCGGCCGCGGTTAGATACCGCTAGACTTAAGTTATATTATTTATTTAATATTTCGATTAGATTCATGATTCTGAACAGCACTCCAAATGTTGGTTATCTCTTCAATATTTGGGGTGCTGCTTTATTTAGATCCTTCCATTGACTATCTTAGCCTGATATTCCAGGCACAGCAGCAGGCTTCTGTATTTCCGGATGAGCGCCTTCGCAGTAAAATCAATAGCCTGCCGGCATTTGATCTGAATGGCAAAATCGGACTTATATCAGTTTCCATTAAAGGCGCGAGTGATATGTACACTGGTTCAACTGAATGGCAAAATCGGACTAAATCAGATTTCTGGGCAAAACATGAAATTATTCAATCATTGTTATCAATATATGCAAATATGCCAATATATTGAAAGCAAGTAAGATATTCTTGACAAATATTGTATAGTATTTTACCTTTTGCTTAAGGTTTATGTTAGAAGTTTATATAATGCGTGTGCTTAGAATCTTTTAATCATCTGAGGATAATTTCAGATTTAGAAACTAATTGTGTATTATGATATTCAGCAACGGTCTTACAAGCAATAATTAGCGACAGACGGTTCGAAATTTCTCAACCGGTGTCGTGCCCATCACTGCTAAAGCAACTGATTCGAGGCAGTGAGAAGCTACTCTGTTATAGGTAGCGTAGATCTTATTCCATACAGTCAGCTGATTCAGATAGCTGAATTGAACAATGTATAACAATGTTTTTATTGTTGTTTATAGACAGAGGATAATTTTTTTCTTGATTATGAAGGGAGGGAAAAGCTAGGCTTAATTAGGAATTACAAATCATACAATAAGTATGATCAATGCTTTAAATACCCTATGAACAACTAAGATTATTGTTATGAATAATTACAGAATTGTTGGAGGAAAACTATGAAAAAAATAATTTCGTTTTTGCTGGTGGTTGTTCTCATACTAGGCTTAGCAGCCTGCAGTACGCCACAGGAACCAACTGAGACAACACCCGCACAAACTGAAGGTGAGACTCCTGCCACCGGAGACAAGATTTTTCGTTATGCGTTGGCAGCGGATCCTGCTTCTTTTGACCCGAGCCTGACGCATTCAATTCCGGACGCGACAATATGCTATAACCTGTATGATGGCCTGTATCGTGATGTTGTAGGAGACATCCGTCCCGCCTCTGCTGAGAGTTATACTGTAGCTGACGACATGGTGACCTATACTTTCATACTTCGTGACGGTCTGCTGTGGAGTGATGGCGAGCCAGTCAGAGCACAAGACTTCGAATATGGAATTAAGCGCTTTCTTGACCCCAACACAGCCGCACCAATGAGCTATCTGGGAGCTGTAATAAAGAATGGTGATAAGGTTTCATCAGGTGAGCTGCCCCTGGACGAATTGGGTGTCAAGGCTATCGATGATAAGACACTAGAGATCGTACTAGATCGCCCTGCTGAATATTTCATCAGCATGCTGAGCATGTCACCTTTCGCACCGCAAAGACAGGACATTGTAGAGAAATTCGGCAAAGACTACTGCGCCAAGCCTGAGAATCAAGTATATAATGGCGCCTTCGTCGTAACTCAATTCGGTGAAGGAAAATTAGCTGCCAAAAAGAATCCAAACTACTATGATGCAGATAAGATAAAGCTTGACGGGTTTGAGGCTTTAACTGTTAAAGAATCTAATACCCAACTCTCGATGTTTAACAATGGTGAGCTTGAAATGGTGTCGCTGTCCACGGATGTCGCAACTGAATACGCAGGAGAGAGCAAGCAGTATTATGACGGGGCTAATGATTTTGCCGGTCTGAACCATAACAATAAGTATCTGGCAAATAAGGATTTCCGTCTCGCCATGAATTTTGCCCTTAACAGAGAAGAATATATTCTCTTAAGTCACAATGGCCTCTATATGCCAAACCTTCGTTATGTCCTGCCTCAGGTCCACGGGGTTGAAGGCGAGTACGGCACCGAGTATCCTTATGAGGCTTATCCTCTGAACGGTGATCTCGACAAGGCAAAAGAGCATTTGGACAAGGCAATGGCAGAGTTTGGTCTCACCGATCCATCGGTAATTGAACTCAAGATGGTAGTTACCGATACGGAAACAGCCAAGAAAGAAGCTGAAGTCCTGCAAAGCCAATGGAAGAGTAATTTGGGGATCAAGGTGAATATTAATCTGGTTCCCTACAAAACTAAAAATGCCATGTTAGTTCCTAACAGTGATGAGTTCGACATTATCATGAGCGGCTGGGCGCCTGACTATTCCGACCCCTATAGCTATCTGGAGCTTTTCATCAGCACCTCAGGCTACAATTTCCTCAACTATAAGAGTGAGGAATTCGACAACTACATGGAAGAATCTACTAAGACTTCCGGAAAAGAACGCATGGATAATCTCTTCAATGCAGAGAAAGTGCTTTTGGAAGACGGAGCTTTAGTACCTCAGCAATTAAGACAAGTTCACTACCTGGTCGCCGAGGGTGTTACCGGTCTCGAAGGTTATTTTGTCGGGATTAACTTCAATTTCCTCTATGCTGACATATCCAGATAATATTCATTTAAGTTTATAACCTAACACCCTGGCAAGCAGCTGCTTGCCAGGGCATTGTTCTACGTTTAGATAGTCAGAGGGACAGCAATGGTTAAATATATTACTAAGCGAATAGGCATCTCGATTCTAACGGTTTTAGTGTTGGTAACTGTGGTTTTTATTCTTGTCCGACTGATGCCCGGAGACCCTTTTAATGACCCGAAGATGACGCCGACCGTTCGCGCTAATCTTAATGCCTATTATGGTTTGGATAAACCAGTTATTCAACAATACGCGACTTATCTGGGCAATCTGCTGCGTGGGAACTTCGGTTATTCCATGATCTATCCGAATCAGACTGTGAACAACCTCTTAGCAAGCTCCTTCCCATATTCCTTAGATTTAGGAATCCGCGCCTTAGTGCTGTCATTATCCCTTGGGCTTGTCTTTGGCATTATTTCCGCTTTGAACAGAGGAAATAAAATCGATTTGTTCTTTGTTATTGTGGCGGTAATAGGTACGAGCGTGCCGGATTTTATCATGGGAGCAATTTTACAGTATTTCTTTGCCGTAAAATGGGGGTTATTGCCAATAGCGCAATATTATGGTTTTGCGCATACAATCCTGCCCTCAATAGCATTGGGCTTTTATACCATGGCATCTATTTCTAGAATTATGCGAGCCAGCATGTTGGAAGTTGTCCAGCAAGATTATATTAAGACTGCCCGCTCCAAGGGACTATCTAATTTTCGTATAACCTGGAAGCATCAGATCAGAAATGCAATTTTGCCGGTTGTGACAGTATTGGGGCCAACGGTAGCTGCAGTTTTGACCGGGACATTCGTTATTGAATCGATTTTTGCTATTCCCGGCATGGGTAAATATTATGTTGAAAGTGTTCAGAATTATGACTATTCGATGATTCTTGGTACTACAGTTTTCTATGGTACATTTCTAGTTCTGGCCAATATGGTAGTAGATATATTTTATGGCATTGTCGATCCAAGAATCAGGATTGCCGGAAAGTAGGGAGTATATGGATTTTCATAATCAGACAATCACACCTGATCGCTTCCGAGTTGTGGGTAAGAATCTCAAGGAGATGGAATCAATATCCAGGCCCAGCATCACTTTCTGGAAGGAAGCGTGGCTGCGTATCCGGAGCAACAAAGCAGCATTTGCCGGTTTAGTAATCCTGATAGTATATGTACTGTTAGCGATTTTTGCTCCCCTGCTGAGCAAGTATTCCTTTGATCAGCAAGATGCTTATGCGATGAGACAGTCCTTTTCCGCTGAACACTGGTTTGGCACGGACACTCTGGGAAGAGATCTCTGGGTCAGGGTTTGGGTAGGTGCCCGCGTATCTCTCTCTATCGGCTTTATTGCTGCCTTGATAAATTCTGTAATTGGCACAATAATTGGTGGTTTCAGCGGTTACTACGGCGGCAAACTCGACATGATTCTCATGCGCATTATTGATATCATATACGGCATTCCATCTTTGATCATAAATATCCTGGTCATGGTAGTACTTGGGACCGGTATCCAGAGTTTGATTATAGCCATGGTTATTACAGGCTGGGCAGGAGCGTGTCGTTTTACCAGAGGAGAGGTTTATCGCCTGAAGGAGCAGGAATTTGTTTTAGCTGCCAGAGTTCTTGGCCAATCCACATTCATGATTATTGTTCGGGAAATTATCCCCAATATTATGGGGTTATTAATCACAAACCTGACAATGGCTATTCCTAGTGCAATTTTCCGCGAAGCCTTTCTCAGCTATATTGGACTGGGAATATCCCCTCCGGATGCAAGCTGGGGGGTGCTGGCTAAGGAAGGAACAGCCTTGATGCAGGTAGCTCCTCACCTTCTTTATATACCGGCTTTCTTTATTGGCACAACAGTTTTAGCATTCAACCAATTAGGTAATGGACTCCGGGATGCATTTGATCCACGTTTACGCGGTACGGATTGATAGGAGCTTGTGAAATTGTCAGAGGAGAAAAATATGCCTGAAGTTGTACTTGAATTAAATAACCTTGAATACTCTTTCAAAACTTACGGCGGAGTTGTTAAAGCAGTTCGTGATGTCACTTTTGAAGTTCGGAAAGGTGAGATTCTTGGCATAGTCGGGGAATCCGGATGCGGAAAGAGTGTGACCGTACAGTCTATTTTGCGCCTGAATCCTGAGCCTCCAGGGTTTTTTCAGGGCGGTTCAATAAATTTTGCAGGTAAGGATATTATAAAACTATCTAACAAAGAGATGAGGAAAATTAGAGGTATAGAGATAGGCTTTATCTTTCAAGATCCGATGACATCATTGAATCCAACGATGCGTGTCGGAAAACAGATAGAAGAAATATTTGTTGGCAGAACCGGAGTAACGAGAGCTGAAGCCAAACAGAAATCTATGGAGATCCTCAAGCTGGTCGGGATTAACGAGCCTGAAAGACGATACCGTCAGTATCCTCACGAATTATCCGGCGGCATGAAGCAGAGAGTAATGATCGCCATCGCGCTGGTAGGTCAGCCGACAGTTATTATCGCAGATGAACCAACAACCTCTTTGGACGTGACAATTGAGGCTCAGATTCTGGAGATACTTAAGGATTTACAGGAAAAGTACCAAACCTCGATTATTCTCATAACACACGATTTGGGTGTTATTGCCAAAATGTGTGATAGAGTTCTTGTCATGTATGGCGGAAAAATTGTCGAGGAGGGCACAGCGGAGAATATTTTTTACGAAACAGCGCACCCCTATACATCAGGCCTTATTCAGTCAATAGCCACTTTGGACACCAGCAAGGATGAGGAATTGATCCCTATCGATGGCACTCCTCCGGATCTTTTTTCTCCTCCCATAGGTTGTCCTTTCACACCACGCTGTGAATTTGCCATGGAGATTTGCGGAGAGCTGTTCCCGGAACATACTCGTGTTTCGGAGGAGCATTACAGCCATTGCTGGCTATTACATGAATATGCTCCTGAGGTGGAACTGGTATCTGTCAAGAGAAAGCAAGATGATGAAACTGCCGAGTCCCCAAACAAGGAAGAAATTGGAGGGAATGTATGAGGAACAGTATTAACCAGGAAGTTCTGTTAGAGTTGGATAATGTTTCCCAGTATTTTCGCCTCAGCCGGGATAAGGTTCTTAAAGCAGTAGATCAAATTAGCTTCAAGATTCATAAGGGTGAGACAGTGGGGCTGGTCGGTGAGTCAGGATGTGGAAAAACGACTACCGGTCGAACTATATTAAAGCTATATACTCCGGATACAGGACACATCTATTACAAAGGCAAAGATATCTTCTCCTTTAATCATGAGGAAGACAAGAGATATCGCAAGGAAGCACAGATGATATTTCAAAATCCTCACGCTTCACTTAATCCCAGGATGACTGTCAAAGACATTATAGGGACCGGATTGAGAATTCATAATATTGTCAAACAAAATGAAATTGATGACAGGATAGAAGTGCTGCTGCGGCAGGTTGGCCTGAACAAGGATCATATGTCCCGTTTCCCGCATGAGTTCTCCGGAGGGCAAAAACAAAGAATTGGCATTGCCAGGGCATTATCAGTAGATCCTGATTTCATAGTGTGTGATGAACCGATCTCTGCACTTGACGTATCTATTCAAGCGCAAGTATTGAATATGCTTAAAGATTTACAAAGAAAAAGAGACCTTACTTATCTGTTCATTGCACATGACCTCAGTGTTGTTAAATATATATCTGACCGCATTATTGTCATGTATCTGGGCACCATAGTAGAGGAAGCAGAAGCAGAGGAGCTATATAGAAACCCCCAGCATCCTTATACGAAAGTTTTGTTGTCTTCTATCCCTACAGCTGATCCTGAGCAAGCCAAGAAGAAAAGAAGGCTTGTTGTTCAAGGTGAGGTTGGAAGTCCAATAAATCCTACAGATAGTTGCCGCTTTGCCGGCCGCTGTCCGAACGCTGAGAAAAGATGCCATGAAGAACTGCCGCCACTATGTGAAATCTCTCCGGAGCATAAAGTTGCCTGTTTCAAGGTGAACCAATATTTTTCTCCCTGGCAGTCACAATAACCACGAAGCAGGAGCTGAAAACCTGGAAGCGGTCATGGAAACAACATTTATCTCCCTGGCAGTCACAATAACCTGTAACCAATAACTTATATAGTGTATATAAATAAATTAATCCCCGTAAAATTACGGGGATTAATGTTCTCATTTCTCTTCCGCTGCTTTAAACAGCAAGACTTCAAGTTTAATGTAGATTCTATCTGGATCCGCCACCGAACCCGCCGCCAAACGATCCGCCGCCGCCGCCGCCAAATGAGCTGCCACCTGCACCTCTGGCACTCGATGCAGCGTTGGCGCTGCTTTGTGTGGATTGAACGGCATTAGCAAAATAGTGGGTCATTATGATTGTCTGCGCAGTATAAGGCATTTCATATTCAACTTGTGGATTAACAATCTTCAGCTGCTCATAGACCTCTTCTGCGATACCCATAAATGCTGCCCAGATCATAAATTCCTGCCACAGTACGACATGAGAGACTCCTCGTTCTTCAAGCAGAGAAAAATCCTTCAAATAGTTTTTGAATCCGGCGATATTGTCACCTAATTCCTGACCTTTTGGCGTTATTTCAAGCCGCTTTCGAGTAAAGAATTTAAGAACTTTTTCAGTAAACTCTTCAAGGTAACCATCATTTGTCAAACTTATTTCTGATTGGCTTTTAACTGATTCTGTCCAGCTATTAAAGCTGGCAATATTTTTTTTGACATAACGATTGAATTCTTTCTCGGAAAGTATCTGGTCTTCACCTGCAGCTTCGACTACCATATTCCACAATCTGCTTTCAAGTTTGTTTTCATGCTGCGGCAGGTTGGGCACAATTTTAAGTTCAAGTTTATCTCGCTTAAAGATAAGCCCAACTTCCTCTACTTGATCCATTAAGCGCCCCTCTGAAACCCACTTCAGGATAAAGGCGGAAATCCAGTCGGAAACTTCAGCATTGGTAAAGTATTGAGTATCAATAAAATGCTTATCATAGGGGATGTCTCTAAAATATGCATCCTTAACAGTTGGTGTAAATTTCTGTCTTTTTGGCTTTTTATTAGTATTTCTAATCGCTCTGCCGGCAGGAAATAAAAACAGCAAGGCAATTATGATATATCTGAAGATACCGCCCAGATTGAAATCGTCTTCATCTTCATCTAAATGCGCACCCTCCATTGCCATTGCAATCTGTTCTTCGCTTGTTCTGTCAATACTATAATCCGTAAGAAATGGTGCTCCTTCAAAGATCCCGAGTAAAACAACATAATCACTTTGTTTAAAAGAATCTCCACTTTTGAAAATGAGAGAGTCGGTGGTGATCTCCGTTATCCCGCCTTCGTGCCCAAAGCCCCAGAACCTCGTTTCCGGATTGATAAACTCATATGCGATGTTATTTTTAGCATTTATCTCGATACTATCTATCGGGTCCATGTCCGGATTAATGAACTGCCAGTAGAAGGCCTGGTGGTTATCAGCCAAATTGAAGATGAAATTCGAAAGTTTATATTCAAGCGTGAACTCTCGTCTGCCGTATGCGCCCAGTCCAAAGCACAGCTCAATTCCCTGGCCGGTACGGTTCACCCCATATTTTCCTGCCTTTTGAGAAAAGGAAGCATCTACATCCCAGGCGCCAACATCCTCTAAGGCTTCATTATTTTCATCGTAGACGACAAATGCCAGTAATTCAGATTCGCCTAAATTACCTAAGGAGATAAAATGTTCAGTGCCTTCTTCAGCATAAAAGACCCGATGATCTCTGATAAGAACAGAGCCATCCTCCTGAACAGTGGCCTCTATCTGAATGGTATCAATTCGATTTTGTGCCTGGACACTGATCGGGGAAAACAAAACAAACGAAAAGATGGACACTAATAATAGAATCCATACAGTTCGTTTTTGGTTGATTAGTTTGAACTTTACCATTGTGGCATTTTGGCTTTGTCACTGGTACTTTCGAAGTATGCTTCCTGATTAAAACCAAAGAGTCCGGCAACTATGGAAGAAGGAAACTGTTGAACCATTCTGTTCAGTCTAGTTACTGTATCGTTGTAAACCATTCTTGCCTGACGAACATTATTTTCGTATTTATCAATGCCCTGCATGGCTTGAATGTATACTCCGTCTGCCTTCAGGTTCGGATAATTCTCGACAACTACATCAATCTGACGCATAGCTTGTTCAAAAAGATTGTCATCCTTCTCAACATCTGCAGGCTCTGATGTTCTGTCAACTTTTCCTCTCATGGCTGTAATATCCGTCAATACTTCAGCTTCATGAGTTGAATATTTCTTCGCTGCGTCGATCAGGCTCCTGACTGCATCCCACCTTGATTCAATTTGAGCAGCAATATTTCCCATGGAATTTCTTACGAACTCCCGTGCCGATACAAGCTTGTTATAAACTGAAACAAGCCACAATGCGATCAAAACCACTATTGCTACAGGAATAATCCACCACATATTAGTATTTCCTTTCTTAGCCAGTATATTCTTTCTATCATTATCCATCATACTAAGCAAAAGATAAACTTATTTAACACAGGTTACTTACGATCAGAGCAAGGTTACCTTCTATCAAATCCGGCTCCAGACAATTTAGGCACTGAGCGCTTCCTGGGGCGCAGTCTCGAATAAATGGAAAGTGTCATTGACAATAAATAGTCAATAAATCCCAAAAAATGAGTAAAATAAATTATTGTGCAGTCTCTTGAAATATCAATGCAACTTTGCTCTCTTTATAATTCTAATTGTGTAGAAAAATTGGATTTTAATAGGGCACAATTATATCCTGCGGTCGTTAGACTTATAGATTACTCCTTCTTTCATTACAAAAGCACAATCGGATATAGCTTCAATATCATTCTCAATATCACTCGCCCAAGCCACGATATCTGCAATTTTCCCCGGCGCAATCTGTCCAATTTCTTCATTCCCGACGATAGATGCATTAATGCTAGTGGCTGCTTTAAGAGTTCTCAAAGCAGGTATACCACTTTTTCTCCAGATTGGGAATTCTCGCCAGCATTCATAGTTATTGTAAACAGCCACGATATCAGTACCATAACCTATTCTTATATTATCCTCTAAGATCTTTTGAATAATCAATCTCCGTGTAGCCTGTAATTGTTCTTGGTATTTTAGTAATTTAGCGATAAAGTATTTGCTTTTTGTGGCGAGTTTTTCTTCGTCCATATTGACAGCTTCATCATAGGGCAAGAATGTGCATACTAGATAAGCGTCTGTTTCTTCAAATAGTTCAAAGGTTTTCTCGTCGATCAATGCTCCGTGCTCAATTCCCGTGATACCCATCTTTAGTAACTTCTGAACCAGTTCAGAACTATAAGCATGAGCTGTAACTGGTCGATTCAGTTGTGCCGCTGTCTCAATTAGTGCTTGAAGCTCTTCGTCATTTAATTGGCAGTCATAAGGGTCATCGTTAGGTGAGGCAAAACCTCCAGTAGCCATGATTTTTAGGCAGTCAGCGCCATATTTGACCTCTTTGCGCACTGCTTTACGATAGAAGTCAGCACCATGCCCTGTGAAAGGGTTTAGTGATTCCATTGCATCAGACAGAGCTGGGTAATTGCTAAAGAAGGATGAATAGTCACCATGACCGCCGCTAATACCCAAAAGGTGCGGGGCTACTATGAGACGAGACCCTACAAAATCACCCGAAGCAATAGCATCTCTGGCATCGATCGCACCAAAACCATTTATGGATAGTCCCATCTGACGCACTGTCGTAAAACCGCCCATTAACGATTTGTTGGCGCAGTAAAGAATGTTCATTGACCTTCTTTCATCGGAGGAGCAATGGGCATAAGTACCGAATGAGTTAGGGCCAATGAAATCGAAATGAGTATGTGCGTCAATCAGACCCGGGGAGACAGTTAGTTGAGATAAGTCAATAATCTCAGCATCATCAGGCTGTTTAATATTAGAACCCGTTTCAATAATTCGATCTTCTTCAACAAGAATATTTACGTTCTCCTGCAATCTCAGTTCTACTCCGTCAAAGAGCTTTCCGCATTTAATTAAATACTTTGACATGATATAAATATCTCCTCTCAAGTGTAAATGAATATTTGTATATTTATAAATTATTTAAATATTTAACCTCAAAATTCCTATATCTATACTTCTTGACAGTTAAAAGATGCTGCCCTGTAAAGTAAGTATATTATATTATCAGTAATTGGCTTCCTTCAATTATTGATTATAATGAATTTATAAAAAACTTCAACATAATTTAATGGCATCTAAATTAAATAAATTTTACGAGATCACAATTTACTTGACAGTACTAATTTATTTATGATAGCATCCAAATTATTAAACAATATAGACGATATTAGACAACAAGAACAAAAATTTGGAATTAAGAATGGAATTTAATCAATAGAATAATTTATTGTATTTAATAAGAGCTAAAAATAATATGTCATTATTATAGTAAGAAGCAACAATAAATTTTAGCAATAACTTCAATTAATAATAATTTGGATAATTATACCGTGTATGTAGTTAAAATTCATGTATTTGAAAACTGAATCAGATCATACAAGAACTGCACCAAAATATATCCAATACGGAAAGAAGATGTTACTAAACAGAGTTCTGCTATTTTTAATAACGCTTGAATTTCAATATCATACATTTGTCAAATTGGGGGAGATGATTTAAATGCTTTTATAAGGATTTATTCTCGTTAACAGACCTGAAATATTTTTGGTAATTATTTTATTGGAGGCTAAATAAAATGGGAAAATTTAGAGTTTCAGTGGACATTGGAGGAACATTTACCGACTTTGTTTACTACAACACCGAGACAGGTAAATACACTACTGACAAGATATTATCTACGCCAGAGAATTTATCTGACGCTGTGACCGCGGGGATAGACCGAGATATTGGTGATTACACGGATATCAACTTCTTTGTTCACGGGACTACGGCAGGAATTAACGCGGTTTTGGAAAGAAAAGGCGTAAGAGTGGCTCTCGTAACGACTAAGGGCTTCAAGGATGTCTATAAAATCGCAAGAGGTGATCGGTTGGAGATGTATAACAGGTTCTATAAGAAACCTGTACCTCTAGTTAAGACTAGCGATGTTTTTGAGGTTGATGAGAGAATTCTTTATGACGGTTCAGTTGATACTGAATTAGATAAAGAGAGCGTGTATGAAGTTGCCGAAAAAATAAATAAAGGCGACTATGATGCGGTTGCAGTCGTTTTGATAAATGCCTATATCAATCCAGCGCATGAATTGGAAGTTGAAAAAATACTCAAAGATATGATTGGCGACAAGACTCTATCTATATCTCACAAGATTGCCCGTGAATGGAGAGAGTATGAGAGAACCAGCACAGTCGTACTGAATTCTTATGTTGCGCCTATTGTTGAAAAATATTTAGGCACATTAGAAAAAAGAATGGCTGAAAAAGGTTATGATGACATGATTTATATCATGCAGTCTAGCGGTGGCATCATGACTTCAAAGGTCGCTAAAGAAAACCCGATACTTACTCTTTTATCAGGTCCGGTAGGCGGTGCGATCGGCAAAGATTCTTTCTTCGATACTCTTGGACATAAGAATATTATTGGAGTCGACATGGGAGGCACGAGCTTTGATGTAAGTATGCTTGTTAATGGGAAAGCTGACGTAGCATCTGAAACGCATCTTGAAGGCTTCCCTATCCTTACTCCTATGGTAAAT
>DCDV01000030.1:0-1150 GCA_002316595.1 Mageeibacillus sp. UBA1046 | reverse complement strand
CTCCTATGGTAAATATCTATACTATCGGAGCCGGCGGCGGCAGTATTGCATGGCTTGAAGGAGGAGGCCTCAGAGTCGGTCCTAAGAGTGCAGGTTCTAATCCGGGTCCCGCATGCTATGGAAAAGGTGGTAATTATCCCACTGTAACAGACGCCAACGTTGTTTTAGGAAGAGTTGATCCTAAAGGCTTCCTCGGCGGAGGAATGACTCTGGATAAGGAAGCTTCCATCAGAGTTGTATCTGAGATTGGTAATAAGCTTGGTTTAAATACCTTTGAAACTGCTGAAGGAATATGTACCATTGCTAATTCAAACATGGCTGATGTCATTAGACAGATTACCGTCAGAAAAGGAATAGATCCCAAAGATTTTGCTATAGTTGCATACGGCGGAGCTGGACCGATGCATGTAGTCTTCATTGCGGAAGAACTAGGTGTTGAAACAGTGATTGTGCCAATACTGCCAGGTACTTTTTCAGCTTGGGGAATGCATCAATGTGATATCCGTCAAGATGCTGTAAGAACATTCAGGGCAAAAATAGATGATATATCGATGGATAAGGCGAATGAATTATATGGTGAAATGGAATGCGAGATTCGGGAAATACTGGCTCAGCAGAAAGTACCAAATGAAAAGATTAGATTCATTCGAACTGCTGATATGAGATATGTGGGGCAGGATTATACGCTAAATATCGAGTTTACATCAAAAACTTTTGATGCTTCTACAATCGATGAGCTTAAAGAAGGTTACAACGACTTTCATTATCAGGTCTATGGTCATAATAATCCGGTTGCTGAGGTTGAAATAGTTAATCTGCGTCAAGTTGGAATTGGCTTGATGGATAGAGCTGAGACAGATATAGAAGTTGAACCTGCAAGCGATCAGCCCAATCCTAAAATGACTAGTAAAGTGGTATTTTACGGGAAAGAGCAGGATACAAATATATATGATCGGGGCAATCTCTCCTATGGTCACACATTTATGGGGCCTGCTATTGTTGAAGAGCTGAGCTCTACTTCTGTTATCCCTCCCGGCTATAGAGTAGAAGTCGACAAGTATCACAATCTAGTGATTAAAAAAGTGTGAAAGGAGAAAGCATATGATTAATTACGAATTACAGGAAAACTGTGTTTGGCAAGCATGAAAGC
>DCDV01000009.1 GCA_002316595.1 Mageeibacillus sp. UBA1046 | reverse complement strand
TGCTTATGACTGAGGGCATAGATAACCAGAACCTGGTCATCTATGCCCTCAGTCATAAGCATCTGGCGAATATTGAGATAAATGACATCGGAAAATTCCAAAGAGACATGATCAGGCATATTGAAGAGCATGCGCCCTATATCAGGGAGCAGATCAGAGATACAGGCAAGATTAGCGAAAGGCTTGCCGGTGAAATTAACGCTTTGATTGAAAAGGCAAAAATAGAGTACGGCTACATTGAAGGTGAACAGCAATGAGTTCGACCAGAAGCATTAAGCAAAGAATTGATAATGTCAGTTCGGTAGAACAGCTAATCAGAGCCATGGATATGGTCGCTTCCACCAAGCTGATTAAGGCGAGATCTCAACTTGAAGGGGTCCGTCCGATTTATAATCAGTTAAAGTTCATTGTAGAAAAAATCGGCAGGCAGGAAGAAGCTAAGAACCATGTTTATTATAAGGAACGTGAAGTTAAGAGCTCTCTATATATAATCCTGACGAGCGATAAAGGACTGTCAGGCGGGTTTAATGCCAACATCAGCCACAAAGCTCTGGAACATATGGAAGGGAAAAACGAAAAGCTGTTAATCGTCGGCTTTAAAGGCAACGATTTTTTCCATAAACATGGCAAGACCATCTCGAAGTCAGTAATCGATGTATCCGACACCCAGGTTTATTATGGCTCCGAGAGTTTGTCCCGCTGGTCGACTGATAAATTTTTGTCCGGTGAAGTGGACGAAGTCTTTGTTTGTTATACAGACTTTATCAATGTCCTTAATTACGAACCCATCATTGAAAGAATGCTGCCGGTCTGTCCCTGGAACGGCGAATCCGAAGATTCTGAGATTAAATATGAACCGGACATAGGTGTCTTTATTGACGAAATGGTCCCATTGTATTTGCACATGAATCTATTCCGCGCCTTCTCTGAAGCGCATACCAGCGAAAACGCAGCCCGGATGGTAAGCATGGATGCGGCCGGTAAGAACGCTGAGGAAGTTATTGAGGATTTAACGCGACAATATAATAGAATCCGACAAGCGGCAATTACATCAGAGATAACGGAAATTGTCGGCAGCAGAAGTGTTATGAATAAGGAAAAATAAATGGCAGAGAAAAATATTGGCAAGATACTTCAGATAATAGGTTCAGTTGTCGATGTGAAATTCGAGGATGATTTACCTGCCTTGTATAACGCTATCGAAGTTCGTCAGAATGATGATCTGATCGTCCTGGAGGTTATGCAGCACATCGGCGATAATACGGCGCGCTGCATTTCCATGAACCCAACCGACGGTTTACGGCGAGGAACGGAGGCAACAGATACCGGCGCGCCGATATCTGTTCCGGTAGGGAAAAAGGTACTCGGACGCATGGTTAATATTCTGGGAAAACCGATTGACAACATAGACGAGATTGAGTCTGAAGAATATTGGCCCATCCATAGAGATCCTCCGGCTCTAATCGATCAGATGGCAGAACCTGAGCTGCTGGAAACCGGCATCAAGGCCATCGACCTGCTATGTCCCTTCCCCAGAGGCGGCAAGATCGGTTTATTCGGCGGAGCAGGTGTAGGAAAGACTGTCCTGATCATGGAGCTGATTAACGGCATCGCCAAAGAACACGGTGGCTTCTCGGTTTTCGCCGGAGTCGGAGAACGTACCCGCGAAGGCAATGACTTGTATTACGACATGCAGGATTCCGGGGTCATCGATAAAACCGCACTGGTGTTTGGACAAATGAATGAGCCGCCCGGGGTCAGAATGAGGGTTGGCCTGACGGGTCTGACCATGGCGGAATACTTCCGTGACAGAGAACATCAGGATATTTTGCTCTTCATCGATAATATCTATCGCTTTGTACAGGCCGGCTCGGAGGTCTCCGCACTCCTGGGACGCACACCCAGCGCTGTAGGTTATCAGCCTACTCTGGCTACAGAAATCGGCGCGCTGCAAGAACGTATTACCTCCACCAAAACCGGCTCGATCACTTCAATTCAGGCTGTATACGTACCGGCAGATGACTTGACTGACCCTGCGACAGCTACGACATTTGCTCACTTGGATGCGGTAACCATCCTCTCCAGATCTATTGTCGAACAGGGCATTTATCCGGCTGTCGATCCTTTGGAATCCTCTTCCCGAATTCTGGAAGAGCGAATCGTGGGCAGAGATCATTACCGAGTTGCTCATGCCGTGCAAAACATCTTGCAGCGCTATAAAGACCTGCAAGATATTGTTTCGATCCTGGGCATGGATGAATTGTCGGAAGAAGACAAGCTAGTTGTTGGCAGGGCGAGAAAGATCCAGCGCTTCTTATCCCAGCCCTTCTATGTGGCTGAAAAATACACCACCGCTAAAGGCAGCCATGTTCCTATTGATGAGACCGTCCATGGCTTCCGAGAGATCCTGGAAGGAAAGCATGACGACATTCCGGAAGGATTCTTCCTTAATGCAGGCCCCATCGAAGACGTAATCGAGAGATATAAAAACTCAGAGACAGATTTAGAGACAAATTAAGAGATGACCTGAAACAACGACCAAAAACCGGAAAGTGTTAGTAGATTAAGTGGCAGAACAAGAGAAGGATGAAGCGAAAAAGAGAAAATTGGCTTTAACGATAACCACTCCGCGAGGAGTAAAGTTCGAAGAAGAAGCTGATATGGTTATCATGCGTGCCATAGATGGGGATCTGGGTGTTTTGCCTGGTCATGCTCCTCTATCCACCGTATTAGGTGACGGCACTTTGCGTATTATTAATAATAATGTTGAAAAGAAACTGGCTGTCTTTGGCGGAGTAGCAGAAATTAACAACCTGGATGTCAACATCTTCAGCACCATCGCTCAACTTCCGGAAGAGATTGATCTGGAAAGAGCGGAAAGAGACCGTCAGGAAGCAGAAGAAGCGTTGTCAGAGAAGCAGGATTTCGCCAGTCTCAGGAGAGTACAGGTCATGCTGCGCAGATCTTATGTCCGCATTGAGGTTAACCTGCACATGCAAGATGAAGGCTATTTCGATGAAGCTGATGATGAGGATTAGCAAATTTGCTGAACTTAAGCAACAGTAGCTGATGATTAAAATTTGTAGTTGCCAGAATGTAGAGGCTGAAGCTGAAGCTGAAGCTGATGGTGAGGATTAGGATCGTTGCTGAACTGAAGCAACAGTAGCTGATGATTATTATTAGTAGTTGCCAGACTGAAGAAACTGAAGCTGATGATGAGAATTAGGAGTTGCTAGACTGTAGAAACGGTAGTTTATGAAATTATCTAAAGTTGGAAAAAGAATGATTGGAACGATACTGGTTATCGCGCTATTGAGCATTGCAGGCTCAATTATTTATTATCGTTCCTGGGAGTTTTTGCCTTTTTTGTTCGGTGTCTTATTAGGTACAGCTGCCAGTATCGTAAGGGTTATCTTGCTGGAAAGATCTGTGGAAAAGATATCCGCACTGAGTCCCCAGCGGGCTAAAAATCAAATTGTCGCCCAGCAAATGGGCAGTATGGTTTTGACATTAGTTGTGCTGCTGATAGCCGCCCTGGTGCCACAAATCAGTTTATGGGGCGCCGCAGCCGGAATTGTGGCTTTCCACCCGGCTATATATATAGCAAATTTTAGAATCGGCAAACAGAGAGCCGGCAAGCTTAACTCCGACGATTCAACAGCCGATCAGACCGCAGCCGGTCAGGCAGCAGCCGTTAATTCAGAGCCCGGTAAATTGGACAGGGCCATGTCAGATAGCAGCGAGGCAGCAGCTGATGAGTCGGAAACCGTTGATTTCGAAACAAGTGAACTTTATATTGAGAATACGACTGCCGGCGAGAGGGCAGCCGACGAGGCGGATACAGACAATCAAGAGAAGGTGACCAAATGATTAATATTAAGAATCTATGGGTCATTGAAGTTTCGGGCGTAGAAATTTGGATTACTGAGACAATTTTTAATACCTGGATTATTATGGGCATCCTTATTCTTGGGGCGATTATCGCTCGTATTAAGCTAAGATCTTTCGCCACTGTCCCTTCCGGCGCACAAAATGTTATTGAATCCGTTGTGGAAAAGTTTGATGATTTCGCTATCAGTGCTGTCGGTGAAAAAAACCGGGTAGTTGTTCCCTGGTTTTTTGCGGTCTTCCTTTATATTCTGTCGTCAAGTTTATTCAGCACCTTCGGGCTACGAGCGCCTACCGCAGACTGGGCAACAACCTTCGCAATGGCAATAGGAACCTTTATTATTATGATTTTCAGCGGGCTTAGAAATCGTGGTGGCTACTATATCAAAAGCCTTTTTGAACCGCACTTTTTGTTTTTCCCGATTAATCTTATAGGGGAGCTGGCCAAACCATTATCTCTGAGCTTCAGGCTTTTCGGCAATGTGCTTTCAGGTACAATTATCCTTACGCTCTATTACGCCCTGACTCCATGGCTTGTTCAGATAGGCATTCCTGCCTTGCTCCACGCATTTTTTGATGTAGTAATCGGCTTTATCCAGACGTATATTTTCGTAATAATCAGCTTAATGTACGTGAATGAAGCATCTTCAGAGTAGGTGACAGTAACTCATCTTTGACCGAGAGAATTTTTTATCTTCGATGATCATCTGGTATTTAGACCAATCTGAAACTTAATAATAGTAAGGCAGAATTCCGGTTGAAAATATTTGGGTTGTCTGACAATCAGACTTAATCAGATTATTTCTTGTCCTATTTCTTGGACTAGATAAATATATTCCCTATTTCTTGCCCTTAGACATCTCAAACAGAGTCCTGATCGCGGCTGCCGCACCCAGGAGCGAAAAAAGCAGTAACAGCCATGGCGTTGTTCCCAGCCAATTATCCAATGCCCTGCCCAGAAGGACGCCAAGCATGACCGTAGCGACAATAGTTATCCCAATTTGAGTAAGATAACCTATGGAGCGTATCACTTGATTATGTGAAGTTCTTTTTTTCTCATTAGACTCTTCATCTTTTCTGGAGTTTTCAGAATCAGGATTCTCTGAAGAGTTTTTCTGATCGTGGTTCTTATTATGATCGTAATCCTCATTTTGATCATAACTCTTCTTCTGACCGGAATTCTTAATCTTGTTGGGCTCTTCAATCACACCATCAGCCTCTTGACCTCAAAATTTTACGGCATTGTTCAAAATTTTAGTCCTGCCGATCAAGAAAAGTATAGCATAGCAGACTCATTTGACATTCATCGGGCGGGTAAAGTAGCAGCTGTGCCTGTACTAAAGTTAGTGGTAAATAGAAAACCCGCCCGACATTCGTCGGACGGGATACTTAGAAGGTATTATCCATCAGATTTTCTTAAGTCAATAACAGATCATCTTCAACTCTCAGGTGAACGCTGCGATTGATGTCATTTCGTAACCCGGTTGGTGCCTCGGCCGCTGCCTCGTTCGCTTACCCAGCCAATCAAGATTAGGTCGATTCACTGCCTCAGGGCAGCAGGAGACTATCCTCAACAGCTCCGGACTCACTAACACTGTCAAACATCTGCAGAAGCTTCTCCACGGTAAGCTGCTTTTTATCCTCCCCTGCCACATCAATGACAATGCTGCCCTCATAAAACATGACCAGCCGATTGCCAAGAGCGATCGCATCTCGCATATTATGCGTGACCATCAGAGTCGTGAGATTGTCCCGTTCGACTATTCTTTCAGTAATTTCCAGTACTGTCTTGGCTGTCTTGGGATCAAGCGCGGCAGTGTGTTCATCCAATAAGAGGAGCTTGGGTTTTTTTAAAGTAGCCATTAATAGGGTAAGTGCTTGTCTTTGCCCGCCGGAAAGCGTCCCCGTCTTGTCAGAAAGCCGATCTTCCAGACCAAGTTTCAGAGGTTCCAGATGTTCACGGTAGATATCTCGCTCGGCTTTCGTAACTCCCCAGCTGAGACCACGCCGTTCGCCGCGCCGATAGGCTAACGCCAGGTTCTCTTCTATCATCATGTCGGCTGCGGTCCCCATCATCGGATTCTGAAACACTCTGCCGACATAGGGCGCTCTCTTATATTCCGGAAGTCTGGTAACATCATCCGCATCAACATATATTTTACCGGCGTCGACCGAAATTACGCCCGCTACCGCATTGAGCATTGTTGATTTTCCGGAGCCGTTTCCGCCTATGACGGTGACAAAATCACCGTCCTGAAGTGATAGAGAAAGATCAATCAAGGCTTTCTTTTCATTTGCTGTATTACGGTTAAAAGTTTTACTGACATTATTAATCTTGAGCATTGTCGCCCTCCTTCTGCCTGGAGGTCAGAATTGACAGCTTACCCTTCCAATGCGGCACAGCCAGGAAGACTGCGACTACCAGGGCAGTTAGAAGTTTCAGATAATTCGGGTCGAGTCTCAGCCAGAGAATGGTTTGGATGACGATGTAGTAAACTACAGCGCCCAGGACCGTGCTGAGCAGACGCAAAGCGAAATTTTTAAAGATCCGGCTGAAAAGAGCTTCGCCGATGATGACAGCTGCCAGTCCGATTACGACCGCTCCCCGACCCATATTGATGTCG
>DCDV01000007.1:13129-13494 GCA_002316595.1 Mageeibacillus sp. UBA1046 | reverse complement strand
TCTCTCAGATGATGATCAATCTGCGTCGCGGAGCGGAGAACTTTGTAGTCAATATTGTATATTTCTTACCCGGAATAATTATTTTTGCTGTAATAGTTCTAATCATTATTCTTGTTATCAGATCTGGCAGGAAACGCAGAAAGAATTATCAGAACAGATCCGGCGGCGGTTATTACCAGGCATCTGATATGAAGGATCAAATACAGGGTCCGCAGGTCAATCAGGATCAGCAAAAGAATCAGCCAGATAATCAACCGGCAGATAAGGATAATAATGAAGAAATCGAAAGGGAAATCTGATTACTGATTTATTTTGACAATGTGAACTAATAATTTATCGTGCAGAACCCGTTAAGCAAGAACCCG
>DCDV01000007.1:12834-12967 GCA_002316595.1 Mageeibacillus sp. UBA1046 | reverse complement strand
CCGTTAAGCAAGAACCCGTTAAGTAAGGACCCGTTAAGTAAGAACCCGTTAAGTAAGAACCCGTAAAGCAAGACCCTGTTTATTTGATGAACGGGGTCTTGCTTGATTAAGGCTACGGCCGAGATCAGGGGGA
>DCDV01000007.1:12517-12750 GCA_002316595.1 Mageeibacillus sp. UBA1046 | reverse complement strand
AGGCAGCCATGATGAAAAATCAGTTACAACTTATCAGTTTGATATTCGTATAGAAGCTTAGTGCTAGAACTTGCTGTCATAGGCCCTTTTATACATACTTGAATATTCGTAAGGCAGGTCCAGCTCCCAGGCAGTATTAGCTACCCAGTAAGGATTACGGAGCTGTTCTTTGCCCAAAGCCACTAAATCTGCGCGGCTATTTGCCAGAATCTCTTCAACCATTTCCTTTTTAC
>DCDV01000007.1:4721-12379 GCA_002316595.1 Mageeibacillus sp. UBA1046 | reverse complement strand
TTATACGGCCGACAGCGATTACCGGCACATCACATTCCCTCTTTACGGTTTCAGCAAAGGGGATCTGATAACCGGGATAAATATTGATGGGCGCCGCAGTGATGCCGCCGGAACTGATATGGAAAAGATCGACATATTTTTTGGCCATCTTCACAACCTCTACCGTCTCTGCCAGATTAGTTCCTCCCGGCAAATAATCAGTAGCGGACAGTCGGAGCAGTAAAGCTTTATCACGCGGCCAAACCTCAGATACCGCTTCCAATACTTCAAGGAGAAAGCGAGCCCGGTTTTCCAGACTGCCGCCATATTCATCCGTGCGCACATTAGATACCGGTGACAAGAAACTGCTGAGCAAATATCCGTGCGCTCCATGAATCTCGATAGCGTCAAAACCTGCTGTGTCAGCCCTTCTGGCTGCATTGCAGAATGCCAGTTTTACTTTACCCATTTCATCAGGTGTAATCTCGCGCGGTGTGCGGTACGTTTCATCCGGAGCTATCGCACTTGGCGAAACAGTATAATAATTATTCTCGCTCTCCGCTTCGCATTTTCGGCCTGCGTGATTTAATTGCAGCGCGATAGCAGCTCCCTCATCATGACAGGAATCAACCACTCGTTTTAGCCCGGCTATATAATTGTCATCCCAGATGCCCAGACAATTATCAGTAATGCGTCCGTTCGGCATAACTCCGGTCGCCTCCATAATAATCAGGGCAGTACCGCCAAGTGCACGGGTGCTGTAATGGACAAGATGTCTGTCGTTAACCAAGCCGTCAGTTCCCGCAGCATACATACACATGGGCGGCAGAACTATTTTGTTTTTTAGTTTAAGATTCTTTACCGTAAAGGGTTCGAAAATATGCATATTATTCTCCTTAAATTCGATGAATAACAAAGTTTAAGATATGAACCTTGAGCATTATCAAGAGTCTGTCTTATCATTGTATTTATACTTTAACCCTTCTAATATTTCAGTGCCGGACCATAGAACACCAAGAGATAATTGTTTGAGCAATCAAAACTGTTGTGCTATTCTGATAATTGGCTAAAAAAGACATGTTTGACTTAAGTAAGAAGGAGGAGAGCTAACTGATGGATGTTCATTTATGCTATGAAACTGGATCAGATGAGTATCGATCGTGGAGTAAGTGTTATTTAATAAAGGCTCTTTCCTTTGATTATCTTTTCAAGTTTATCTCAGGAATTGAGCACGTTCACTAGTTCAATAATAGAGCCGGCAGCGTTTGCTGCAAAGATCTTAACTTTATCGATACTATTCTGAAGCAATTTTAATGAGCATAATAGATCATATCATCGTACCTCTCTTTATTCAGGAGGTGTAACGTGATTGATCAGGTTGTATTTGAAGAGCTGCTGGCATTGCTGGACAAGCGTGATTATCGCACTTTGAAAGCAAAGCTGGCTGAGCTGCATGAAACTGATGTTGCGATATTTATTGAGGAACACAGTCCTGATAAAGCAGCTATAGTATTCCGCTTGCTGCCGAAGCCGCAGGCGGCAGAGGTGTTCAGCCTGCTGGACATTGATCAGCGACGCACATTGGTTGCTGCCTTCAGCGATCAGGAAGTATCACAAATAATCGAAGAACTATATACAGATGATGCCGTAGACTTCCTGGAAGAACTGCCCGCCAACGCAGTTAACAGGGTGTTAAGCCTTGCGACCCCTGAAACAAGGAAACTGCTTAATCGCTATATGAAATATGCTGAAGATTCTGCCGGAAGCATTATGACTTCAGAATATATTAAGCTTTATCCCTCCTTCACAGTCGGTGAAGCGATCAGACATATCCGTGAACGCGGAGAGGATCGCGAGACCATCTATACTTGTTATATTTCTGATGCCACCAGAAAATTAATTGGCGTTGTCTCCGTCCGTGAGCTGTTACTGGCACGTGATGAACAGCTGGTAAGTGAAATCATGCAAGAAAATGTGATTTCAGTTGATGTTAACACCGACCAGGAAGAAGTTGCCAATATTATTTCAGATTATGATCTAATTGCCTTACCGGTAGTGGATAAGGAAAATCGCCTGGTTGGCATTGTCACTTTTGATGATGTTTTTGATGTTGTCAGAAGAGAAGCTACAGAAGACATGCAGCTGATGGCCGGCTTGCGCCCCTCAGAAAAACCCTATCTAAAAACTTCAACCTGGTCTTTGGCCAGCCACCGCATGGTGTGGCTGTTAGTACTTATGTTTTCCGGCATGATAAACGGCTTAATTCTGGAACAATATGATCGGGCCTTTATCGCCCTGCCTATCCTGGTTACTTTTATTCCCATGCTTACCGGAACGGGGGGAAATTCCGGAGCGCAGAGCAGTACCGTGATTATTCGCGGCATGGTGCTGGGTGAGATTCAATTCCGTGATCTGGGCAAGGTAATCTGGAAGGAGTTAAAGATCAGTATTATTGCAGGTGTGGTTCTTTCTGCCATAAATTTCGTGCGCATCTACTTCGGATACGGACAAAATGTTGCTCTGGCGTTCACAGTATCTATATCTCTTATAGTAATTATTATAGTTGCGAAGATAAGCGGAGCAATCCTGCCGATCCTGGCGAATAAACTCAATTTAGATCCTGCGACCATGGCATCACCTCTTATAACCACGATTGTAGATGCCGTAGGTCTGATAATATACTTTAATGTCGCCTTGAGGGTTCTTCCGATATAAGCTTTGTTTAAGATATTAGCAAATGCTGGTGTTATTCCTTGTGATCCTCAGGGAAGGTCTTTCGATAAAATGCTTTGTCCCGCAATATAAGCGCCTTCGCGAAGACGCTTATTGATTATTTTCTGATCTTCAGGAAAACCCGGATCACGGTCCCCTCTCCGGATACGCTTTCAGCAGTGGCATAGCCCCGATAAAGTTTGGCGATATGCTTGACGATTGAAAGTCCTAGTCCTGTTCCGCCGAGCCCGCGTGAACGGCTGATTTCCGCCCGATAGAATCTTTCAAAGATGCGATCTACCGATGCAGGGGGAATACCGATGCCGCTATCCCTTACGGTTAAAACGATCATACGCAGATCCTCGGCAGGAGCGGCCGAATCAGGAGTCTCCGTGGAAAAGGCTTCGAGAATCTCTGCTTCCTCTAATTCGGCCTCCATCTCTTCTTCAGCGGTGGCATCAGCGACGCTGATCCAGACTTTGCCGCCTTCTTTATTATATTTGATGGCATTATCGATCAGATTGATCAAGACTTGCTTGATGCGGTCTCGATCTGCCCTTACTGCAAAGATCGATTCCTCTGTCTCAGGGATGAGAGCGACCTTGTTCTCATGTGCATAATCATCCAGGAAAACCAGAACTTCGTCGATCAGCTCATTGAGGTCAAAATCTTCAACATTGCGGCCGGTGTTATCGCTTTCAATAGCGGAGAGCGAGAGGATATCATTGATGAGCAGCTCTAAACGCTCAGCCTCCACATCGATGATATTAATGAACTTCTTCAGAGTCTCAGGATCGATATTTTTCATTTTATTCAAGGTATCAATAAAGCCGCGGATTGATGTAAGGGGGGTGCGCAATTCATGGGTCACATTAGCAGCAAATTCTGTCCGCATAACGGATGATTGATACGTATCAGTAATATCCGAGAAACTCAGGACAACTACGCCTTTAGCCCTTTGACTTTGCACCGGAGAGGCGACAATCTTATATCTGCGATTTCCGTGCGGCATGCGTAAAGTCAGCTGAGCCTTGACGCTCCTGTCATCAGAGCGAGCCTTTTTGGCCAGGACATCGACTCTGTTGTCCTGAGTCAGAAGAAAGAGCGGGCAAGATCTCTCTTCCGGCTGAATGGAGCGGTCGAAGGTCGTTATGGCTCTCTGATTCATAGACATGACCCAATTGTATTCATCTACAACAATGATTAAATCTTGAATGCTATTGAGTACTGCGTTGAGATTTGCCGAGTACTCTTCCTGCTTGCGATGGTTCTCCTGAAAAGCATGGGCCATCTCATTGAAGGACAGCGATAAACCGCGCAAATCACTGGTATCTAAGTGCACATCAGGTACTCTGGCATTATAATCTCCCTGACGCAACTGCCAGGCTGCATCTTCCAGCTGATGCAAAGGCTTGGTAATTTTACGCAGATTAGTCAGAGCTACTGCGATCAGGAGCAGGGCAGAAATCACCATAACGGCGAGGATGACAGAGGCATAGCTCAATACTGCGGAGTTAAGCGAAGCACGCGGCGAGGAGAAACGGGTGACAGTATCGGTCTCCTGATTATAGAGGGCGTAATATACCATTTCTTTTTCCAGGGTGTCGCTATATCTTATTGAAGACGCATCACTTTTATTGCGGAAGGCCTGCCTGATTTCTTCCCGGTTTGAATGGTTATCCGGGGTATTTGTGCTGTGACTGTCATACAGAACCTTACCGGCTGAATCGATGATAGTCGACCTCAACACCAAACTATCAGTCTGGCTGTCAATTCCGTCTTTGTCACGTGCGTCATCATTCGCAACGTCATTTGCATCAGCTAAAGCAGGATTGCTGTTAAAAGCAGCAGAAATACGAGCAAACGCCTTCGCATAATCTTCTCCTGCATTGATATCGTTAGTATAGGAAGCGGCAGCAGCAGCCAGATACTGCGTAGTCGCACTGCGGCTGACACTGCGCAATTGAATATAGCCGACCCCGCCTGTAATTAGAACAGCTGCCAGTACGACAACCACAATAAGCATGATCAGTTTATTTTTCATTCAACGTCTCGGAAGCGATATCCGCGCCCACGAACAGTTTCTATAAATTGGGGGTCGGAGCTGTCATCTTCGATTTTTCGCCGCAGCTGTCTGATATGTACATCTACAGTTCTGGTTTCGCCGGCGAAGTCGTAGCCCCAGACATAATTTAGAAGGTCATCGCGACTGTATGCGATGCCGCGGTTTTTCATCAGGAATTTCAGGAGTTCATATTCCCGGTTCGTCATGGTTACCGGCTCGTCGTCTTTGTAAACTTGATGCCTGGCGTCATCTAAAACCAGAGATCCGCTGACCAGAACTTCTGCACGATCCTGCCCGTCTGAAGTTGGTGTGGCAGCGTTGTCGCCACTCAATGAAGCAGAGATCTCCGGCCGGATAATATTAGAGCGTCGCAAAAGAGCTTTGACGCGGGAGAGCAGCTCCCGAATGCCGAAAGGTTTGGTGAGATAATCATCAGCTCCCAGATCAAGTCCTCTGACCTTATCTTTTTCCGAGCTCCGGGCTGTAAGCATCAGGATCGGCACATCTTTATAGGCAGGTGTTGACCTCAGGCGCTCGCAAATTTCATAGCCATCCATTCCCGGCAGCATAATATCCAGCAGGAAGAGGAGCGGCTCAATCTTTGAATTCTCCAGAGCCTGAAACATTTCCTGCCCGGAAGTAAATAATAATGTCTCATAATCTTCAGTTTGAAGATTATAATCGATTAATTCCGCGATTACAGCGTCGTCCTCTACGATAATAATCTTTGACTCTGGCATTGCCTTTTGCTTCTGAATCGTTCTTGTGAATTATTTCTCTATTAAGAAATTTTTCATTCCTCAGAACTGCTTCCTTCCTCCGGATTGCGCTCTTCTTCCAGATAATTGGCGTGACGTCCGTCTATATAGTATATTACCCATTCGGCTACATTTTGAGAATGAGCAGCGGTACGTTCAAAGTTCTTGCAGATGAGGATAAGTTCCACCAGTGCTTCCAACGAATCAGGATTGCTCTTCATCTGAATTACCAGATTACGCATTAATTCCTGATAAATATCGTTGATCGACTGTTCCATCTGAATAGTCTGTTCTGCCTTGGACTTGATGCGAGTTACATAGGAATCCAGCGCTGCGCGCAGGATTTGTCTGGTCCGTTCAGCCAGCTTCATCAAATCGGTGGGAATAATCGCTGTTGAGGCTCGGGAGTGAAAGTCGAGAGAATGTTTCGAGATGCTGACAGCGTGGTCTGCGATTCTCTCCAAGTCAGTTATTAGCTTCAGGTTAGAAGTAACGTCCCTTAAATCACGAGCTACCGGCTGCTGTAAAGCAATCAGACGCACACATTGCCGGTCAATTTCACGCTCTTGCTCGTCGATGACATCGTCGCCTTCAATTACTTGTCTGGCTAAATCGGAGTCATTGGTAAAGAGCGCATCTGTAGCTAATGCGAGAGCTTTTTCTACGTTAGCGCCCATGCAAATAATTTGTTCATGTAAATAGCGAATCTCATTTTGAAATTCTTTTCTTACCGTCATATCGATATACCTCTTACTTCAATTACGTTATATTTTAGCAATAGTTTAACGTTTTGTACTAACCTTGGTAATTTTCGAAGGCGCTTCAGCTTTTATCCGGAGTTTGATTAAAATTTTCTCCTGGGTTTTATCAAATATTCTTTAGTACATCTGAAGCTAATAAGTTAGCTAGAGATTATGTGGAACTTTTCTGAATCTTCTTCTTAGACTTAGCCGAATTTGCCGGAAATATAGTCCTCTGTCCTCTTATCCTTAGGTACCTGGAATATTTCGGGAGTCGGGCCGACCTCGATAAGCTGGCCCAAAAGAAAGAATGCGGTTTGGTCGCTGATCCTGGCAGCCTGACTCATTGAGTGGGTGACAATTATTATTGTATACAATTGTTTCAGTGACTGCATCAAATCTTCTATCTTGGCGGTTGCTATCGGATCTAGTGCGGATGTCGGTTCATCCATTAAAAGGACATTTGGCTCTAGAGCGATCGCTCTGGCTATGCAAAGCCTTTGCTGCTGACCGCCGGAGAGCTTTAAGGCATTACGCTGAAGAGAATCTTTCACTTCTTCCCAGAGGGCTGCCTGGCGCAGGGAGTTTTCCACGGCAGAGTTCAGGAGTTTCTTATCCTTAATTCCCTGACAGCGCAAGCCATAAGCTACATTATCGTAGACGCTCATGGGAAAGGGGTTGGGACTTTGAAACACCATGCCCACCTCTGTACGCAGTTTAACAACATCCACAGACGGGTCACTGATATCTCTGCCGTCGTTCATAATTATATTTCCTTCAATCCTGGTACTGGGAATCAGGTCATTCATGCGGTTAAAACAGCGCAGCAGAGTTGACTTTCCGCAGCCGGAAGGCCCAATGAAGGCTGTAACCTGATTTCTGGGGATATCAAGTGAAACATCGATCAACGCATGATTATCGTCATACCATAGATTTAAATTTTCAACTTTGAATGCGGTCATCTTATACCTGCCATTTTCTATTAATTCTGTGGGTCAATAACTTGACCGTCAAGTTAAGTATCAGAACCAGGACCAGTATCAACAAAGAGATTGCCGTTGCGAGCTCGAAATTTGGCTGCTCTCCCGCCATGACAGTCCAGATATGGACGGCCAGGGACGTTGCACTTTGGGAGATCTTCGGGTTATCTGATATCGCTGTTCCCATTGTGAATATCAGTGCGGCTGACTCGCCAATGATGCGGCTCATGGAGAGAAGAGTGGCACTGAGAATGCCCGGAATGGCGTTGGGTAATATTACTCTGAAAATGGTCTGGGTAGTGGATGCTCCCAGTGAAAGACTGGCCATTCTTAAGCTCTGAGGCACAACTATCAGCGCCTCCTCAGTTTGTCTCATGATCAAGGGCAGCAGCATGATAGTCATAGTCATAGAACCGAGAAGAAT
>DCDV01000007.1:0-4581 GCA_002316595.1 Mageeibacillus sp. UBA1046 | reverse complement strand
ACGAGAAGAATGCTCTGAGTGTTGATCCCGAATAGATTAGTTATTCTGAAAAGCATAGAGACGCCCATCAGGCCGAATATGATCGAGGGCACTCCTGCCAGCATTTCTACAGCTGCCCGGATACAGCTGGTTATTCTGTTTTTGGGCGCAATCTCATGCAAATAAATGGCTGAGGATATGCCCAGAGGCAAGGCGAACAGCAAAGTCAGGCCTATGAGCATCAATGTGCTGATGATAGAACCACGAATTCCGCCGCCTGCTGTTTGATAGAATATGCCATCGATGGAGACAGCCTCCGCCTCCAGACGTCCGATAGTTTCCTCTGCAGTGCTGTCTTGTGCCAGAATGCCGGCGCTTTTCGCTTCTCCGTTGCTGTCGGTGAAGTCTATTCTTCTGATTCTGGCATGTAACGGGACAGGATGAGTCTTCCCCTTATCCGGACCTTCGGTTGTGATTATTCCCTCATGGAGAGGTGACAGAGCAGACATTGAAACCACTTCCATCAGCTTATTATTTTCTCGATCTGTACCGTCAGCCAAAGAAAAACCGAATTTAGCTGAGAAGTGTTCATTTTCATCATCTGTGTCGATCGGAGCAAAATCATTTGCCTGACCATCTTCAAAAGCTACCAGATAATTAGTCGCCCAGTAATCGCCTTTAAGCATGTCAAAGCTGAAGGTGGATATACCGCGGCTGAAAACAAAAACAAAAACGGAAATCAATACCATGACGGATAAACCAGCAGAAACCCAAGTTCCCGCTGAGCGGAAGAAATCCTTTCTGCGTCTTACTTTATTCATTGGTTATGCCTCCGACTTTCCGCTTGATATATTGAATGGAAAGGTTCGTGACCAAAATAACCAGCAGTAATATTATTCCCACTGAGAAGCGCATATCGTAGTCTAAACCGGGTGAGGTTTCATGCATGCCTGTCAAAATAGTTGTGGTCAGAGTACGGGTGATATCAAAGAGATTCCAGGTTGGACCTATCATGCGGTTTCCTGCGACCATTGAAACCGCAGTTGCTTCACCAAAAGCTCGTCCCAGTCCAAGCGCCAGCCCGGCAAAAATCCCTGACTTCGCTGAAGTAAGCACTACTTTGAAATTTGTCTCCATGGTGGATGCTCCCAGAGCGATAGAGCCCAGTTCCAGATTACGGTCGACCGCTCTGATTGAGACCACAGCCAGAGACGTAATAGTTGGAAAGATCATAATAGCAAGCAGCAGTATAACTGCCATAACAGAGTTGCCACCGTAGGTACTGATACCGAAGAAGCCGGCAAAACCATCGACCAGTCCTGTAATTGTGCCGGCAGCGTAAACACCGTAGACGATTGAGGGGATTGCTGCCAATAATTCAACGATTGTTGTCAGGACGAAGCGAACCTTCGGCGGTGCTATCTTAGCGATAAAAAGTGCGGTCAAAACGGAAATCGGAAAGGAGATGACAGCTGCTCCCAGAGAAGTAAGCAATGTGTTGATAACAATGAAGCCGACACCGTACTCCGGCGGGTTAATATCAGGACGCCATCTGGTTCCGGTAATAAAGGAAAGGAGATTTTGCTGATCTTCCCCGTAGGAAGGCAGGAAAGGCTGTATGCCTCGAGAAATAACGAAGAAGTAGATAAAGAAAATCATCAGGGCAGCCAAGATAGCGCTGCCCTGAAAGATTCTCTGTATCACTTTATCTTGCCACAATTTGCGACGATGAAAGGTTGCAAATTTTTCTTTATGCTTATTATCTTTAATCATCATGCGCTGTGAGCTCTAAAGCAAAGAAATAACTTTAATCAAGATCCTCCCAGTTTAGTATTTCGCCCTTGAAAATTGCTGCTGTCTGGTCTTGACTAAGATCTTCGATTGGATTGCTGGTTTCAGCACAGATAACAACAGCGTCCAAACAGAAGGTTCCGGTACTCATACCAAGGCTGACTTCTTCTTCATCTTTGAAAGCGCGGGAAGCAAAGCCGATATCACCTTTTTTAGCTGAGTCCTTTTCTGAACCGATAGTGCCTTGAGCACCCTCGCCGGAACCGGCATGGCTCATCTTAAAGCTAAAGTTGCCTGCCATGGGCTGGAAGGTTTCCAGAGCAGTCCTGATTGTCTTTTCAACGGAAGTAGAACCAACAGTTACGATTTCAATTCCGGAGTTGTCCTGGCCAACGATGGGATGATCAGCCTGCAGGTCAGCCCAGGCCTTCTTGCTGGCAACATCTACGATCCCGCCGGCTGAAGCGATAGCATTAGCGCCTTCAGTACTCTCAGTTAAGAAAGCGATAAAAGATGCGACCAGAGCCTCTTTATCCTCGTCGCCGAAATCACCGGCTGCGCGGGTAACATAGTTAAAGGGACGAGCCAGAGTATAGGTTTCATTGAGAACATTTTCTTCTGTAGCCTCAACGCCTTCGTAGTTTACTGCCTTAATATTATTTGCTGAGAAGTCAGTGGTCAAAGATACATAGCCGATTGCGAGCGGGTCACTTCCTACTTTAGCTGCCAGGTCGCCGTTTGATTCGGTAAGAATGGCGTTGTCGGTCAGCTCTTCTTCAAATCCTACCAATTCCTCAAAAGCACCTCTGGTTCCGGAAGCAGCGTCACGTGAATAGACGTGAATTTCACCTTCCAGGCCGTTATCGGCAGGAGCTTCAGTTTCTTCAGGAGCCGTTGTCTCTGTCGGAGCATCTGTCGGCGCTTCGGTTTCTGCAGGCTCATTGCTACCGCATGCTGTGATGCTGATGAAAAGGGATATTACAAGAAGTGCAACGATCAAAGATTTAATTTTTTTCATGTTTTTCTCCAAATATCTTATTCTGTATTAGTGGAGAAACTTGACTCCATGAACAGAATAAGCAAAAAGGATAATAGCTCGATTAAGCCAATGTAAAAAGTATGTTAGCACTGATGCCAGATTTTTTATTTTGCATTTAATGGCATTTCCTCTGAAGATGGTCGTTTGGCCGCAGTATCTTGTCGCTTATTGTTCGTGATTGATTTTATTTTTTCTGCTTCGCTTCGAAACTTCTTTTCATAATTTAATAGAGCACTGTTAGTGTCGTGAACATTATAACTAAATGACATATCTCAAAGACAGGAGTTTTTCATGAAAAAGAAGGAAGTCTTGGCAGCCCTGACGATCCTGCTGCTTGCCCTCTATCTGTTCAGTACATTTGCTTCAGCTGCAATCATGCACAGAGAGACGGATATCGCGTACAAATATACATTCAGGCTGCCCAGTGACTTGGAAATTTCAGATAAAGATATTACCAATTCACTTACTACCTTTAAGATGGATGATGCGACGGGTTATTGCATCACACCGCAAATCAGAAGCGTAGATCTGACTGATTATGGAGCCAGCAGCGACAGTTATAATAATATCCCTTCAGGCCTGCACAAGATGACACCGGAAAAGCAAAAGAAAATTGAATTGGTGTCAGTATATGGCTGGGAGCTTTCTGCCAGAACCAAGCGAGATGCCCTCTATACTAAAGTCTATATCAATGAACTGAGCACAGACATGACCGTAAAAAATGTATTTAACGTTGATGGCACTGATGTGAATTTGAATGATTACAAGACTTGGAAAAGTGCAATAGATCAGAAAATAAGTTCTTACTGGAACGTTAATCCCAGTTTCCATGCCGGCACAAGAAATATTACTCTTGGAGACAGTATCAGCATAGCGGATGCCAATAATGTCCTGTCAGAGTACTCTATTGTCAGTCTTCCGCAGGGTTTGACCGCTTCAATTTCGGGGCAGGATTTGAAGGTAACTGCCGCAGGAAATTTTACCGGCGGCCCGATAAAGCTGAGAAGGCTTAATCCATACAGAGGAACTTCCATATTCTACTTTGTCGTATTGGAAAACAATGTCAGGCGGCAAGCAATTGTTGTTCCGAGGATAGCCTCGCCAAAGGAGGCCGTGATAAATTTTGTCCCGCTTCAGCCCAAGGGCAATTTTTCACTGAGAAAGACAGATAATAAAGGAGCCGCATTATCAGGAGCATCTTTTAAATTGCTGAACACAAACAAGGCATCTGTTTTGGATTTCACAGTCGGTACAAAAACATATATTTCACCGCAGCTGGAGGTAGGAACATATTCTCTTATTGAGACGAAGGCACCTGATGGTTATGCCCTCGACCCCGCACCCCGTGAGTTAACTGTTCAGAGAGATAAAACTAATAATGTCTATTCTAATGCTCCTATTGTGAATGAACCTCAGCGGATTCGGATACGAGTTACCAAGACCGGGGAAGAAAATAATCAATTGGAGGGGGTAGTCTTCAGCATCAAAAAAGGTGATGATGTTGTGTCTGTGATTACTACAGGCAGTAATGGAGTAGCTGTTTCTCAACCGCTTCCTCAAGGTACTTACACTATTACAGAAACTACTGCAGCTCCCGGCTATGCCAAAGCGGATGAAGTGCGAGTTAACCTCAGCGGAGATACATCAGGAACAGCAGTTCTAACCAAAGAAATCCAAATCAGCAATAAGAAGATTCTCACCGAGATCAGCAAGAAGGATGCCGCAGAGGGAGCAGAACTCCCAGGTGCCGAGCTGACCCTGACTGAAAAAGA
>DCDV01000028.1:77776-78218 GCA_002316595.1 Mageeibacillus sp. UBA1046 | reverse complement strand
CCTATGAATATGAGCTCTCAGATGAGCCTCAGTATGAGCCGGTCAGGAAGAGACCGCCCAAGAATTTAAAGACCAGAGTATCCACTGCAGTAATTTTCTTGCTGGTCATGGCGGCCTTTCTAATTCCGGGCTATTGGCTGCCCTGGATTTTGCTGATACTTTTTGCCCTGATAGCCTTGATCGGCGGCTCTGAGTTCAGCTCGGCGATGCGCATGGCGGGTTACTCGCATAAACCGTGGATAGTGCCTCTGTGCGCGCTGATATCCGTCTTCACTCCGTTTATAAGTATCGGCTTTGCCAGGAAGGAATTTGTTGTCTGGTCATCAGGCTGGCCCGGCATGGCCATGCTGATAGCCATACTGTTATTGTGGCTGATGGTCGCTTTGGCTTTGATGATCCCGCTGATCCGATATGGTGTGCAGGCTTTGACTGGCGCTTTAGT
>DCDV01000028.1:62305-77678 GCA_002316595.1 Mageeibacillus sp. UBA1046 | reverse complement strand
AGCCTGCGGGCAAGGTGTACAGGCTTTGACTGGCGCTTTAGTATCAGCTACAGGCATCATATACATTTCGTTTCCTCTGGTTTCAGCGGCTGCGATCCTGTACACCTTGCCCGCAGGCTGGTTCTGGCTGCTCACAGCCATAGCAGTTCCCTGGATCTCTGACACTGCCGCCTATTTCACCGGCTCCTTTATAGGTGTGCACAAGATCTTTCCCCGCATAAGTCCCAATAAGACCGTTGAAGGCTTTATCGGCGGCCTCATCGGACCTGTTATAGCTATGATGATCTGGCTGCCTCTGGTCCTAGCTCCCCGAAGTGAACATCTTGTTTCACCCTCGACAGCAGTTCTGCTTGCCTATGGAGTGCTGTTCGGATTATTACTGGGTCTGTTCTCACAATTAGGTGATTTGTTCGCATCAGCTTTAAAGCGCTGGGCCGGTGTCAAGGACTTTGGCAATATCCTGCCCGGGCACGGAGGAATTTTAGATCGCTTTGACAGTACCTTTTTTACCTTGCCGTTAACGCTCTTGCTGGGTCTGCTCTACTTTGGAGTCTGATTTGCATAAGACAATATCCATTTTAGGTTCTACCGGTTCAATTGGCAGGCAGACTCTGGAAGTTGCCCGCGAGCTGAACCTTGCCGTTGAGGCTTTAACCTGCAACCGCAACGTCGCCCTGCTGGCCGAGCAGATCCAAGAATTCAGGCCTGCTGCGGTTAGTGTCGGCACTGCTGAAGCAGCCTCTGAACTGCTCACATTGCTGCAGACGAAAGATATAAAAAAGACGGACATCCCGGAAATATTTAGCGGCGAAGAAGGACTCGTAACCGCTGCCACCATGCCCGGTCTGGATCTGGTAATGGCGGCCATTGTGGGATTTTCAGGACTGAAACCGGTACTGGCTGCACTGGATGCCGGTTATGATGTAGCGCTGGCTAACAAAGAGACGCTCGTTGCCGGCGGCTCCCTGGTTATGGATCTGGCCCATAGGAAGAAGGCGAAAATCCTGCCGGTCGACAGTGAACACTCAGCGATCTGGCAATGTCTGAACGGCGCTCCTGACCAAAAGTTCAGCAGAATATTTCTGACTGCTTCAGGCGGTCCTTTCCGCGGCTATAGCGGAGCCGAACTGAAAAATGTGACTTTGGCCATGGCGCTAAAGCATCCGACCTGGGATATGGGAGCGAAAATCTCGATCGATTCAGCCACTATGATGAACAAAGGCTTAGAGATTATCGAAGCCTGTCATTTATTTTCCTGCCCGCCTGAGCAAATTGAGGTAGCGGTTCATCCGCAAAGTATTATTCATTCCATGGTCGAATTAGAGGATGGCTCTGTGTTGGCGCAGCTGGGATTCCCGGACATGCGCCTTCCCATCCGGCTGGCGATAACATGGCCGGAGCGTCCGCCTGCTTCGTATCACGAACCTTTTGATCCCTTTTCCCCCCAGGCTTCACAGCTGACCTTTGAGAGAGCGGATGAGGGAGCTTTCCCGGCTTTAGGCTTAGCCCGCGCAGCTATAACAGAGGGCGGTCTGGCTCCCTGTATACTGAATGCCGCCAATGAAGCGGCAGTAAAGCTCTTCCTGGATGAGAAGATATCCTTTCCCCGCATCTGGCAAATTGTAGCCGAAGAAATGGCTGCAAAAAGAGCAAATATTACGAACCCGGACTATGAGATCCTTAATTTTACCCATCATGATACAATGGACCGCATCTGGAAAAAATATTTGTAATATACTAATATTTACTAATTCAATATTTATGGAGTAAAGCATGACTTTAGTTTCAATCCTGACAGGTTTAATCCTGATCAGCATTATTATGATACTTCACGAGCTAGGCCACTATGTGACAGCTCGTTTATTAGGTTTTAAAATCGAGCAATTCTCACTCTTCATGGGACCAGTTCTGTATGAACGGGAGAAAAATGGCACCAAATTCAATATAAAGCTGCTGCCCATTGGCGCTTCAGTCAGTTTTGCCGGCGAGCAGGAAGTAATTGAAGGTCAGACAGGAGATACCAAGTATGATCCTGATGACCCGGGCTTGTTTCACAACCGTCCGCGCTGGGGCAGGGCACTGGTTGTCGCCATGGGTCCGATCGTCAATCTGCTCTCCGCTTTCCTGGTCTTCATCATTCTTTTCTCCTGGACCGGCGCTGTTTCGCCTGAGCTGCAGGCGCCTCCCGCAGATTCTCTGGCAGCCCGGTATGAGATAGAAGCAGGGGACGAGCTCATCAGCATCAACGGCAGCAGAATCCGCACAGATATGGATTATTCCATGACCATGATGTTTACGCAAAACGATGATGATCTCATCCTGGAAGTCAAAAAGGCTAACGATGACGTGAAGCGTATCGTCATGAAGCCTGAGGTTTCCGAGATTAGATGGATGGTGGGAATTGTCGCTGTTGAGAGAACAGACGGCAATTTCGAGATAATCGCTGTTGACCCCCAATCCAATCAGGGGAATCCCGTTCTGCAAGAAGAAGACGTAGTCTTGACAATTGAAAATATCCCTTATGCCGAAGGCGATAAGATCCGGGAACGGATAGCCGAGAAAGCGGGCGGTGTCGTCGAAGTCGATATCATTCGTAACGGAAAGAGCATGGTAATTGAAACAAAGCCCACCCAGCTGGAAGTATACCGCGATCCGGGCCTTGTCCTGACACTGAATAAGAACTTCGGCTCAGCTGTAAGCGCTGCGGCGAAATATCCCTGGTCGATCATCAGGGCGACCGGCAGAGGTCTGAGCATGCTTTTTAGAGGCGAGGTTTCTGTTCAGGACAGTCTTGCCGGACCTATCGGCATTGTCTCTATGGTAGGGGATGTAGTCCAGCAAAAGCAGCCTCTGGGAATAATTGTTCAGCAGCTGCTGATGTATCTGGGCCTGCTTTCCGTAGCCGTTGGAGCTACGAATCTGCTGCCGATTCCGCCGTTCGACGGCAATCATCTGGTCGTCCTGGCTATTGAAGGCGGCATGCGCAAAGATCTGCCCATGCGGGTCAAGCATGCCATAAGCAGTATCGGTTTATTTGTTGTATTAGCCCTGCTGATTCTTGTCATCTTTGTGGATCTGAGCAGAATATTTGGCTTTTGAGGTAACGATGAGGCGGATAACGAAACAAGTTCAGATAGGCGGCGTAAAAATCGGCGGCGGAAGTCCTGTTGTCGTCCAGTCGATGAACACAACCAAGACTGAAGATGTCGAGGCCACCGTTGCTCAGATCTTCGAGCTGGCTGCGGCAGGCTGCGAGATAACCAGACTGGCCGTCCCGGACGCCGATGCTGCCAAAGCTTTAGCGGAGATCTGTCCCAAGAGCGTTCTGCCCATCGTGGCAGACATACATTTCGATTACCGTCTCGCCCTGACAGCGATAAATAATGGTGTAAACGCTTTAAGAATCAATCCGGGCAACCTGAGAGAAAATGAAGGTCTGGCCAAGATCGCCAAAGCTGCCCGAATCAGGAGCATCCCCATTAGAGTCGGCGTCAATGCCGGTTCCCTGAATCGTAAAATAATTGAAAAATATGGCGGCATCAATGAGGAAGCCATGGCTTATTCAGCCCTCAATGCGGCTAATCAATTGGAGTTGGAAGGCTTCTATGATATCTGCCTGTCCGTCAAGGCCTCTGATCCCATGCTGACGATTAAGAGCTACCGCCTTTTATCAGAGCTGACTGATTATCCTCTGCACCTGGGAGTTACTGAAGCAGGCACTCTCTGGGAGGGCACAATACGATCGGCTGTAGGAATCGGTACGTTACTGGCGGAAGGAATCGGCGATACAATCCGGGTCTCTCTGACAGCCGATCCTGTCGAAGAAGTGCGAGCCGCCTACGCTATTTTAAGAGCGCTGAATCTTCGCGAACAAGGACCTGTACTCATAAGCTGCCCGACCTGCGGACGTACTGAGGTTGATCTGATGACTCTGGCGCGCGAAGTTGAGCTTCGCCTGAGCAAGATCGAAACCCCGCTGATTGTGGCCGTTATGGGCTGTGTCGTCAATGGCCCCGGGGAAGCGCGGGAAGCCGATATTGGACTGGCAGGCGGCAAAGGCGAATTTGTTCTCTTCAAAAAGGGGCATGCTGTGAGAAAAGTTTCCGAGCAAAAGGCGGTCGAGGAACTATTTGCTGAAATCGAGCGCATGGAAGCAGAAGGTCAGGCAGAGGAGCAATGAATGAACGCTCATTATCCTCATGGCTGACTAAGCTTATCCCTGCTGTCTCTGCCGAGAGCAGCAGTTTCAACATCACTGCCAAAGTACATTCAGTACAAGCATGCCCTCAAGAGTCACGCTTGATTTTGAAGCTGCTTTTTCCGGCGCCTCCCGCCGCAGCAGCAATAATCCGGCTCGAAGAGGAACTGGAGAAGGCCTGCAGCATCTCAGAGGTCATCATAGATCAGAAAATTGATAATAATAGCTCCTTGCCGAAAAAAGATCAGAAAATTGATGCTGATAGCTCCTTGCCGGGAGAAGATCAGGAAATTAATAAAAATAGCGGCTTGGAGAGAGAAAAATATTTCGCCGCACTTATGCCCTGGCTCTTAAGACACTGTCAGAACCAGGACGCCCTTTGCTATTCCTGGCTGCAAGACAGCAGTCTTAAATATGAGAACGGGCGGCTGAAGATTCGGGTGCCTGCCAATACAACAGAAATTATTGTAAATCAAGGCTATGAATGGCTGGAAAGATTTATCCGGGACTATGCTGCTTTTGCCGCAGAAATTGAACTCACGCAAGGACAAGATGTTTTGCCGGTTGATAGTGCACCGTTTCTGACTGCGGAAATAATCTCCAGCCTGGAAGCGCAGAGGGAAGAACGCAGCAAGGCGGAAGCGGAGCAGGGCAGCGATTATGGCAGCGGTTACGGCAATGGCGGCTGGAGCAGCAGTAACGGCCAAAGTAATGGCAACGGCAGGAATAAAGGAAAGTCAAGGTGGGATAACTGCAAGTGGGGATATTTCTCTAAAAAGCCGTGGCCTATAACAGAAGTTTCTGCCATCGACAGCGACCTGGATAAGGTCAGACTGCAAGCTGAAATATTTGACCTCGATAAGATGATTACCAAAAACGGTAATCTCATGGTTCGTTTCGCCGTGACGGACAAACTGGATTCCGTCAGCTGCCGACTTTTTACCGCTCCGGAGGATGAAGCGGCTTTTGATGACCTGTTTCGTCATGGCTATGTCGAGCTGGAAGGCAGAGTAAAAGAAGATAATTATTCCAAAGAGCTGGTTATTGATATTTCCGGCATCCGTCCCCTCAATCGCCCGCTAGAAAGAGCAGATAATGCTCCGGAGAAGAGAGTAGAACTGCACATTCATTCCAAGATGAGCGCCAAGGACGGGCTTATCAATGTCTCGGACGTTGTGACCAGAGCTGCTCAATTCGGTCATTCCGCAGTTGCTCTGACAGATCACGGGGTTGTTCAGGGCTTTCCTGAAGCGGCGGAAACCGCAGCCAAACTGGCTCGAAAAGGCAAAGATATTAAGCTGATTTATGGCCTGGAAGGCTATCTGATTAATGACGGTGACTGTGTCGGCTGGGTATTAGACGAGGCCGAACTCTCTCAAGGATTCGTCTCTTTGCAGATCGTTACCACCGGCTCGGATCCCTCCCTTGATCGCCTCGTGGCAGTGGCGGCAGTTCATTTTGAGCCGGACGGGCTGGGGGGGTATCGGGCAGGGGATAAGTTTTCCCAACTGATAAACCCCGGCATAACTTTGGACGAAGACACCAAAGAGCAGACCGGTCTTTCTGATGCCATGCTCAGCGCAATGCCCTCAGCACTGACAATTTTACCTGTGCTTTTATCTTTTATTGACGGACTGCCTGTAGTCGGACAGGATGTTATAACTCAATTATCCTTCCTGCGCTGCGAAGGCTTCAGGACGGAGCCCGGCAGCCCTCGGCTAAAGTTCAATCACTCCGCCGTAGATACAACAAAGCTGGCGCAAAAGATGCTTCCGGATCTCCCCGGTTACAGTCAGGCACAGATAGCGAAAGCTCTTAATATCGATAATTCGGCCGCCCCGGAAGCTCCTGCTGTCAATGATGCGGCCGCCCCGAAAGCTCCGGCTGCCAATGATGCGCCCGCCCCGAAAACTGCAGACAGCAATATTTCAGCCATCCCTGCGCATAAGACAAAGGCTGAGCACCAGGCCGGATCAGGCGGAGAAATTTTCGCCGCTTTGCTGGCTCGTTCCGGCTGCCAAAGCATTGCCGGATTAAATGAGAAATTTGGCCGCAAGAGCTTTGAGCAGATGCGACAAGAGAAACTAAAGAGTTCCCATATCATCATTTTGGCCGCTGAGGAGGTTGGTTTATATAATCTCTATCGTCTGGTGTCTCTGGCGCATCTGGAAGATTTCTATTACAGACCGCGAATCAGAAAGAGCTGGCTGGAGTATTTCGGCACCGGCATCATCAAAGGAGCTGCCTGCAGCCAGGGCGAAGTTTATAGAAGTGTGCTGGACAAGTATCAGAAGACAGGTTACGACTATGATTTGACTTTGGCGAATCTGTCTGACCCTGAACTGTTACAGCTGGCATCAGCTTATGATTATCTGGAAGTACAGCCGCTGACAAATACATATTATCTCTTGTCCGATATAGAGTACCCGCTGCGCAATGAGGAAGATCTGAAGAATCTCAACCATCTGGTAATCGAGCTGGCCAAACTGGTCTCTCGCCCGGTCTGCGCCACGGGAGATGCTCATTATCTGGATAAGGGAGATCAGATCTACAGGACCATCCTGACAAATGATCTCGGGTTTAAGACCGGAGAGAATGAGGCCGAACTATATTTCCGCACAACAGAAGAGATGTTATCTGAGTTTTCCTATCTGGGTGAGGAACTGGCAAGAGAGATCGTCATTTCCAATTCTAATATGATCGCTGACAAGATCAAACCGGGGTTGAGACCTTTCCCGGCAGGCTCTTTCCCGCCCGTCGTCGAGCAGGCGGAGGAAGTGCTGAACGAGAGGATCATGAAGACCGCTTTAGATATTTACGGGCAAGACGGTCAACTGCCTGAAGCGGTAGAAAAGCGCATAAAGCGGGAGATGAACTCCATTCTCGATAACGGTTTTGCCGTTATGTACTATATTACCAGTGAGCTGGTGCGAAAATCCAACTCCGACGGCTATATTGTCGGCTCCAGAGGCTCGGTCGGTTCATCGCTGGCAGCGACACTGTGCGGAATAACTGAGGTTAATCCTTTGCCTCCCCACTATGTTTGTCCGGACTGTCATTATACCGAGTTTGATGAGAGCGGAGAGTACGGCTCCGGCTATGATTTGCCGCCAAAGGATTGTCCGGACTGTTCCGTGCCAATGACCAGAGAGGGTCAGGACATTCCCTTTGAGACCTTCCTCGGCTTTGACGGTGACAAGCAGCCGGACATCGATCTGAACTTCTCCGGCGTTTATCAGGCCAGGGCGCATAGATTTATCGAGGAGATGTTTGGCAAAGATTATACCTTCCGCGCCGGCACGATCTCCGGCTATGCGGAGAAGAATTCCAGTGCCATGGTACACAATTATTACGAAGAAGAGGGCAGACCGGTCCGGCGTGCGGAAATTCGGCGTCTGGCGTCAGGCATCAGCGGCGTACGGCGCACTACCGGCCAGCATCCCGGCGGTATCGTAATCGTACCCAGACAATATGAAATCTACGATTTCACCCCCATTCAATACCCGGCGGACAAATCCCAATCCGGCGTTGTCACCACTCACTTCGACTTTAACGCCCTGCATGACACGATCCTCAAACTGGACATCCTGGGGCATGATGATCCCTCCATGCTGAAAATGCTGGGAGACACTACGGGCGTTGACGTCACGAACATTCCCATACCTGATCCCAAAGTCATGTCTTTGTTCCGGAGCACAGAAGCGCTGGGTATCCCGGATGAGGAGTCGAGCATCGGCTCAGCAGTCATAGGGCTGCCGGAGATGGGTACCTTTGCCGCCCGCAGAATGATAGCCGAGACTAAACCTGCCCGTTATTACGACCTTGTGCAGATCTCCGGCCTCTCGCACGGCAGAGGTGTGTGGGCAGGGAATGCCCAGGATCTGATTCAAGATGAAACCTGTACTCTGGACGAGGTCATCGGCTGCAGAGACAGCATCATGACCCGCCTGATCTATAGCGGCGTACCGAACAAAATCGCCTTCGACATAATGGAAAGAGTGCGCAAGGGCAAAGGCTTATTGCCCGAGCAGGAAGAGGAGATGCGCGCCTGCAATATCCCTGAGTGGTATATAGAAAGCTGTCAGAAGATTCAATATATGTTTCCGAAGGCGCATGCCGTTGCCTACACTATCTCCAGTCTGCGTATCGCCTGGTTCAAAGTCTATCACCCCGAGGCATACTATTGCTCTTATTTCACAGTCCGTGCCGGTGAATTAGACAGCACACTCATGTGTCAGGCACCTCATGAAGTAAGGAAAGTTCGGCGCGAACTGGGCAGCAAAGGCGGACGTCTGGACGCTAGAGAACAGAAAATTTATTATATTCTCGAGCTGATCGAGGAAATGCAGCAAAGGGAAATCGACTTTCTGCCAATTTCTATTAAAAATTCAGCGGCTAATGAATTTTATTCACCCGGGGCAGGCAAGATAGTTCCTCCCCTGTCAGCTATCCCCGGCGTCTCTGCCGCACAGGCTGAACAGATCGTACAAGCGAGAGAGAAAACCCCTTTTGCCACTCAGGATGATCTGTCCCTCCGTGGCAATGTCGGTCCTGCTGTACTGCAGGCACTGCAGGAAGCCGGCTGTTTACAGGACTTGCCTGTCAGCGATCAGATCGATATATTCTCCTTAATGGAGGCTTGATCTCAATGTATGCGCAAATCTGGATAGAAGAAGCTACCCGGGACTTTGACCGTGATTGGACCTATGAAATACCGGAGAATCTGGCAGGGAAGATAAAGCCTGGCTGTCTGGTTGAGGTGCCGTTTGCCAGGCGCAAGCAGCCGGTCAGAGCGTATGTGTATAAAGTATCTCAGGAGAGACCTGCCTCATCAGAAGAGCTGGAACTGCGCAGTATCTCAGGATTGCTGCTGCCTGAGCCGGTCGTTACTCCGGAGATGCTGGAGCTGGCCCGGGAAATGCGCAGAAGATATTTTTGTTCCCGGGGGCGGGCAGTGCGTACCATGGTTCCTGCCACCGTGACAAAAGTAGGCGACAAAAAGGAGCTGGCGGCCAGACTGGCTGATCCTGCCGCTGTCATAGGCATGCTGGCCGAAGACGAGCTTACCAGTCTCGGGCATATCCGTGTCTGTGAATTCCTGCTCGTGCATGAATCCGCGCTGCTGTCAGAAATAAGGCAGGCCTGTCAGGTCAGCAGCGGCGTGCTGACGTATATGAAGAACAAAGGCATTCTGGAGTACTTTTCCCAGGAAGTCAGACGTGAGCTTGACCCGGCAAACGTTATCGAACTGCCGTCGCAGACAATCGTTTCAACAACTGAGCAAGTCCAGGCAGTTGAGAGTATAAATTTTGCTTTGGCAAAAACTGAGCAAGGCAGTTTAAAAGAATTTCTTCTGGCGGGTGTCACAGGCTCAGGCAAGACCGAAATTTATCTGCAGACCGCAGCCAAAACCCTGGCTCAGGGCAGAAGTGTCCTCATACTGGTTCCGGAGATTGCCTTGACGCCACTAATGATGGCCAGGGTGTCAGAGCGTTTTCAGGATGAAGTAGCTATCCTCCACAGCCGGCTCACTCCGGTCGAGCGTTATGAGACCTGGAAGCGCATTCTGCAAGGTGAGAAGCGCATAGTTGTCGGCGCCCGTTCCGCAGTTTTCGCCCCTCTTACCAATTTAGGTCTCATCGTCGTGGACGAAGAGCAGGATCAAAGCTATAAGTCAGAGACAACGCCCCGCTATCACGCAGTGGAACTGGCCCGAATCAGAGCCGTGCTGAACGGCTCGGTGCTCGTGCTCGGCTCCGCCACACCCTCAGTCGAGACCAGTTATCGAGCCATGGAAGGTCGCAGCACCAAGCTGGAACTGGCGAACAGAGTGGGCGAAGCCGGCATGGCTGAAGTAAAAATTGTCGACATGCGCCGGGAGAGAGCGGCCGGACATAAGAGCCTTTTCAGCAGGCCTTTAACGAAGGCGCTTAAGGTGACGTTCGCCAGGAATGAACAGGCGATGCTGCTAATCAATCGACGGGGCTTCTCTACCACAATTATTTGTAATGACTGCGGGCAAAGCCTTACCTGTCCCAGTTGTGATATAGCTTTAACTGTCCATAAGAATCCCTGGCAGAAGGACGAGACCGGCGGCCACCTCATCTGTCACTATTGCGGCAAGGTGTCCCCTCTGCCGTCTGAATGTCCTGTCTGTTGCAGCGAGGAATTAGGCCGGGTGGGCGCAGGAACTCAGCAAGCTGAAGACTTATTTGCGGAAATGTTCAGCTCCGCCTCAGCGGTGAGAATGGATCTTGATACCACCAGCGGTCGCTATTCGCATCAGGAAATTCTCGATGCTTTCGCACGCCGCGAATACGACTGCCTGATCGGCACTCAGATGATCGCCAAAGGACACGATTTCCATAACGTAACACTTGTGGGAGTCTTGTCAGCAGATCAGATACTGGCCCAAAGTGATTATCGCGCCAGAGAGCACGCGTTTCAGCTGCTGACACAGGCGGCAGGAAGAGCGGGCAGGGGAGACTTGCCTGGACTGGTGATCATTCAGACATTTCAGCCGGACAACACTGTGATCCGGACAGCGGCCAGACAGGACTTTCCCGCCTTTCTGGAACATGAGCTGCAGTTTCGTAAGAGAGCAGGCTATCCGCCCTTTGGCCATATTGGTCTGATTTTGGTCTCCGGCCGCCGCGATGATCAGGTCAGAAAGCAGGCTCAGCTGCTGGAAAGTCATTTGCGAGATCAGCTGGAACGATATCCTGCTAGCTTTGGGGGAACTGAGCTGCTGCCCTTCCAGAAGGCTCCCCTGGCCAGGCTGCGAGGCAGATACCGCTATCGTTTAATTGCCAAATCCCCCTCCAGGGAAGAGTTAACCCTTTTACTGCGGGCAGCAGACAGTTTTAAGCGCCAGAAGGAAATCACGGTAGTCCTGGATATTGACCCCTATTCCATGCTTTAAGCACAGGGGAAGAATTGCCCCCTTTTACTGCAGCAGACAGTTTTAAGCGCCGAAAGGAAATCACGGCAGTCCCGGATATTAACCCCTATTCCATGCTTTAGGCCGGAGCATGATATAATCATGGTTTAGGAGGATGAATTTAATGGCACTACGCAAGATTTTAATTGAAGGCGATCCCACCTTGCGCAAGAAGTCACGCCCGGTAACAGAGTTTAACGAAAGGCTCTGTCTTTTAGCCGAGGACATGAAAGATACAATGCGTGAGTATAACGGAGTTGGTCTTGCCGCACCTCAAATCGGAATTTTACGCAGAGTTTTTGTTATGAATCTGGGCGGAGAAGATGATGAAGACATCATAGCTGTCAATCCGCGTATTATTGAGCAGGAAGGCGCAGTAACTGGGCAGGAAGGCTGCCTGTCTTTGCCCGGCCTGGTCGGAAATGTTGAACGGCCGGAGCGTCTTATCCTTGAGGCTGAAGACCTGGAAGGTAATACCTGGCAGCGCGAGTTTACCGGACTTGGTGCTGTTTGCGTCTGTCATGAGACTGACCACCTCGACGGCATCTTATATCGAGACAAGGCGTTAGAGCCTTTGACCAGCGTTGAGAATGTCACAGAGGACGAGGAAGCTGATGAGCATCAAGAACTATAAACTGGTATTCATGGGGACGCCTGAATTCGCTGTAGAATTTCTCCGGCATCTCAAAGCAGGCGGCATCTTGCCCGACCTTATTATTACGCAGCCGGACAAGCCGGAGGGCAGAAAGATGGAGCTTTGTCCGCCGCCGGCCAAGGTCTGGGGTCAGGACAATGAAGTGCCGGTCTGGCAGCCGGAGAAAGCCCGTGATGAAGATTTTCTAAATAAGCTCAGAGAATTCAAGCCTGATCTTATTCTGACCGCATCATACGGTCAGATACTGCCGCAGGCTCTATTAGATATTCCCAGATACGGCTGTCTGAATGTGCATCCTTCGCTGCTGCCTCTTTATCGCGGCGCATCGCCTGTGCAAGCAGCAATTATTGCAGGTGATACGGTTACCGGCGTCACTGTCATGATTATGGAGGCAGGACTGGACAGCGGCCTGATATTGTCTCAAAAGGAATATCCTCTCACAGAAGACATTACAGCAGGAGAGCTGCTGCTTGATTTAGCCCGCCTGGGCGCGGACATGGTCTTAGAGCTTCTTCCCGCATTTCTGGCAGGAGAAATTGAAGCCCGGGAGCAAGATGACAGTCAGGCGACATACGCCGGACGCCTGGACCGCGAAACAGGCAAAGTAGATTGGACTTTGTCTGCCCGCGAGATACACAATCTCATTCGCGGCACACAGCCTTGGCCAGGAGCTTATACTTACTGCGCAGGCAAAAGATTAAAGATTCTCTCTTCCAGCGTTTTAGATGATTCCGGCAAGAACTTCGCCCCGCCCGGAACTCTCGTCAGCTGTCGTAATACTATCACCGTTGCCTGTGGCACCGGACTTATTGACCTGGAGATAATCCAACCGGCAGGCAGCAGGATTATGCCTTGCTGCGACTGCGCTCATAATTATTCTGAAGGGACTGTCTTAGGCGAATAGTATATTCCATGAATAAAGAAAGTAAACAACTTAAGCAAGACTTCTACTCTCTTTCTCTGCCGGACATTAAAGCCTGGTGCGAGAAACAGGGATTGGAGTCTTATCGTGCTGACCAGATTTTCACCTGGCAAAAGAAAGGTCTGACTGAATTTGCTGAAATGTCCGACATCAGCAAAGATATCCGTCAGAGACTGACACAAGAGTTTGATGCGATTCCTTTGCAGGTGAGCCGGGAAATCTCCTCTGCGCAGGACAAGACGAAGAAGTACGTTCTCGCCCTGCGCGACGGCAACGTCATTGAAGCAGTATTGATGCGCTATAAATACGGTTATTCCGTCTGTATCTCGACTCAGGTCGGCTGCCGTATGCGCTGTGCTTTCTGCGCTTCGTCAGCCTTGAGTTTCGTGCGCAACCTCAGCGCCGGCGAAATGCTGGCCCAGGTTGCTCTCATTAACCGCTTAAACAATAGCGAGGTTAAACGTGTCACCATCATGGGCATCGGCGAACCTTTTGATAATTATGCAAATCTGGTGGAGTTTCTTAAGCGTCTGAATGACCCCAAGGGGCTCAATATAAGCCTCAGGAGGGTCACTTTATCAACTTGCGGCATTATAGATAAAATGTTAGAATTCGTAAACGAATGTTTATATATTACGCTATCGGTCTCACTTCACGCTCCAAATCAAGGGATTCGTGAAAAATTGATGCCGACAGCGAAAAAATATCGATTTCCGGACTTGATCAACGCCGGCGAACATTACGCCAGAAAAAGCGGAAGAAGAATAACATACGAATATGCTCTCTTCTCCGGAATAAATGATCAGGAAAAACATGCTCAGGAGCTGGCAACAGCCTTAAGAGGTAGAAACTGTCACGTGAACATTATACCTGCTAATGAAGTGCCGGGATTTCCATTTCGACCTTCTTTTGAGACAACAATTCAACGGTTCATGCAAGTCTTGGAGCAAAATGGTGTCAATGTAACGCGCAGGCGTGAACTGGGAGCGGATATCGCTGCAGCCTGCGGACAGCTAAGGAGAAGTTACGAAGGTGCTTGAAAATCTGCATTATGCGGCGATGAGCCGGAAAGGTCCCGCCAGACAAGGCAATGAGGACAATTTCGCCATTATCAGCAAAGAGAATGTTTATCCGGTTGTGCTTGTGGTTGCAGACGGCATGGGCGGTCATTTAAACGGCGAATTGGCAAGCAAGACGGCGGTAGAGGGAGTAAGGGATGATCTCTTCTCTCAACTGCCTGACAAAGAAGATAAAGATAAGATTGAGAAAATATTGGAAGATACTACCCAGGAAATAAATATAACTATCTATAAACGATCACTGGAGAAGGATGCTAACACAGGCATGGGCACGACGATGACCTGCGCGGTCATTTACCCGACCTTGCTCTATCTCTGCCAAATTGGCGACAGCAGATGTTATCGCATGCGCTCAGATAAGCTGGAACAGATGACCAGAGATCAGACGCTGGTGCAGGAGATGATTGATCTGGGCGAGATAGATGACCAGGAAGCCAGGCAGCATCCGCAAAGACATATTTTGACACAGGCACTGGGTTCGCCTGACTACATTAGTCCCGGCATCAGCACTCATGAAATCAAAAAAGATGACCGTTATCTGCTTTGCAGTGACGGGTTACATGGGTTTTTGCCGGACGAAGACATCAGCCGGATCATGCAAGATTCTGACAGCGCCAAGGAAGCTGCAGGAAGATTAGTAGACAAAGCCCTCGCTTCCGGAGGGCAGGATGATGTCACAGTGATTGTCGCCTTTGCAGGCAATGGAGGCTCTAATGAGAGAGAGTAATTACCAGTTCGCCGCAGGCACAATTATTGGCGGGCGATACAGTATAATCCGCAGTTTAGGTCAGGGAGGCATGGCCTCTGTTTACCTTGCTCAAGACATGGACCTGGGCACAGAAGTCGCTTTGAAACTGATGCGGGGCGAATTGACAGATGACCCGGAATTCATTAAGCGCTTCGCCACAGAGGCACGCGCTGCCGCCAGTCTTGACAATCCAAATATCGTCCGCGTTCTGGATTACGGACAAGACGGACGAACCAGATATATCGTGCAGGAATATGTCGAAGGCCATACCCTTAAGGAACTGATCCAGGAACATGGTCATTTGGATTACAGGCTGGCGACACCTCTGATGATTCAGATTGGTCTCGCGCTGGAGCACGCTCATCAGCGCGGCATTATCCACAGAGACATTAAACCCCAGAATATTCTTATCACTCCCGATATGGTTGCCAAGGTAACTGACTTTGGCATTGCCCGCACATCTGACGCCAACACTATTACCCTGACCGGCGGCATGGTGATCGGATCAGTCCATTATTTCTCACCTGAGCAAGCCAGAGGCGGAGCGATTACGACCCGTTCCGACCTGTACTCCTTAGGCGTGGTTTTCTATGAAATGCTTAGCGGACATCTGCCTTTTGACGGAGAATCTTCCGTAGCGGTGGCGATTAAGCATCTGCAGGAAACACCGGAGCCGCCCTCAACATACGTGCGCACTCTGCCGCCTGCCCTAGACGATATAGTCAATAAAGCCATGCAGAAGAACCCGGATGGCCGTTATCAGTCAGCCCGCGAATTCGTAGATGAACTGGACGCATTCATGATCGATCCGGATGGCGTATATGGTGTAAT
>DCDV01000028.1:54564-62175 GCA_002316595.1 Mageeibacillus sp. UBA1046 | reverse complement strand
TAATCCCTCAGTCAGCAAAAAGCTGGGATGGCTCTACATCAGCCATCGGCTTACAGAAACAGCAAGCCAATTACAACAAACTTCGTGAAATTGAACAAACTTACAACAAGAGAAGAACCTCCCGTTACCGTGACACTGCCCTGGTATTCGGCATTGTGGCGGTGGCTCTGGTCTTAGTTGCAGTATTGGTAATCTGGTTAGTACAAAGATTTGATAATCCTGTTGAAGAACCGACCACTGATTTGGTATTGGCTAATTTTGTCGGTGAGTATTACGAGGACGTGCTGGAGGATTTAGAAGAATTGCGGGATCAAGGTCTGGAAATCGAGGTTTTCAGCGAGGTGGACGATACCGTTGATGTCGGCGTCATTTTTCGCCAGGATCCGGAGTCAGACAACACAGTCAAAATTAACCCCGCCAGCACCATACTGAAACTGTATGTCAGTCAAGGCCAGGACAGCGTAGCAGTCCCGGATGTAACCGGGCTGTCAACATTGGCAGCTCAGGAGATATTAACTGCGGAGGATTTTCAAGTTGTCTTCCGGCAGGAATTCTCCGAAACTGTAGAGAGAGATACAGTGATTGGCACTATTCCTCAGGCAAACACACTGCAGGCCAAGGGCTCTACTATTACAATCATATCCAGTTCAGGCTCTGCCTCGGTGCAAGTGCCGGATATCACAAACCAGAGCCTGGCTCAGGCAGTGCAGATGCTGGAAGAGTCAAATCTTGTTTTGGGCGGTCAGACTACAATCGGAGGCCGCAGCATACCTGATTCAAAAAAGGTAGTAATAACACAAACTCCCGCAGCTAATTCCACTACGGAAAGCGGCAGCCGGGTCTCCGTACTGGTGGGAACGAGAGAAGACTATACTTATTATTTCAACCCGACACCAACACCGCAGCCGGTACAGATCATGCCGAATCTGGTTGGCAAAAATATGGCAGAAGCATACACATTGCTGAGCAGGGTCGGGATCAAGCACATCAATACATCGAGCATAGGGTCAGAGGCAGCTAACAAGCTCGATCCTCGCAATGAAGACCAATGGAACACGATTTATATTATCAAGCAGAGCATTAACGCCGACGACAGCTTCACGGCTGATACAGTAAATGTGGTGTATGGGACACAGCAGGATTATAATAATTACCTCAACCCGACCCCGACGCCCACAGATCCGCCGACAACCCCTACTCCTCAGTCAAGCGATATACCAGAGACGGATCCGTCTACTGCTTGAGGTTTATGATGACTGCGGACAGTAAGCTAAGACAAAATATTTATGCCAGCAGTTGATCCCGGTAAACCCAGAGCCGTTTTGCTGCGCGGTGTCGGCGGTCATTATCTGCTGCACAGCCATCAGGACAATTTTCAAGGTCTGGCTATGCTCCGCGGCATTTTGCGTCTGGAGAATGTCCGGCCGCTGCCGGGTGACAAGGCATTCTATGATCCAAGTGATGATCCGGATATCCCCTATGTCATAGAAGAGCTCCTGCCGCGCAAGAGCTTTCTTGCCAGACCCGGCGTAGCTAATCTGGATATGGTTCTGATAACAATTTCCGCCACTCATCCCCGGCCTGATCTCAGAATGGTTGATCGGCTGATCGTCATGTCGCACACTCACAATATCGAAGTAGTTTTGCTGATCAACAAAATGGACGAGCTTGACGAGCCGGCAGAAATCGATCACATCAAAGAAGAATATGCCGAGGCGGGCATCAGGATACTTGAAACCGGTTTTAATATAAGCGAAGTTGAGCTGGATCAGCTGAAGGATCTGATCAGGGGGAAAATGGTCTCCTTTGCCGGTCAATCAGGGACAGGTAAATCTACATTGCTTAATCGCCTGTTTGCCGCCAAACTGATGGAAATTGGCGACCTGTCCGACAAGATAGGACGGGGAAAACATACCACCCGACATACAGAACTGTTCCCCGTCGAAGATGGAGGCTATCTCGCCGACACCCCGGGATTCAGTCAGGTTAATCTGGCAGAAGCCGGCATTACAGTGGAAGATCTGGCCAATGGCTATGCTGAAATCCGCAAGGTCAAGCATTTGTGCCGTTTCGCCAGCTGCAGGCATGCAGGTGATCTTGGCTGTGCAGTATCAGAAGAGACAATGCCTCCGGGAAGATATGAGCGCTATTTAGAGCTTAGAGCTGAAATCGCTTCAGCTCAGGAATACTAAGTCCAAGTCACCGGGCTGATGCGAAATCGCTTCGGCTCAGAAATATAAAGTTTCGGCCACCGGCCACCGGCAAAGAATCTCTCAAAACTTTTATCACAAATGAATCTGGGATCATTAAGCGCAGAAAACTAAACTCAATAATGTTAAGATCAGAATATTAGACACCGGAATTTTAACCGGAGGAGTTGAAGAATGTTACCTTCATATACTGACACCGCAGGCAGACCCTTACTTTGTCCTTCTTTATTATCCTGCGATTTTGCCCGCATTGCTGATGAGATAGACAGGGTTAAAGCTGAGGTTGATATCTTGCACTGCGATATTATGGATGGCCATTTTGTTCCTAATCTTACTTTTGGTCCGCCGGTGGTGGCAAGAATAAGACAAGCCACAGATTTGCCTCTGGATGTACATCTAATGGTGTCACGTCCTGAAGACTGGGTAACTCCATTTGCTGAGGCAGGAGCGGACAGTCTGGTTTTGCAGATAGAAAGCACAGTTCACGCCCACCGTCTGGCGACCCGGATTAAAGAGCTGGGCTGTACAGCCGGAGTTTGTCTAAACCCGGCAACCCCTCTAAACGCTATAGAAGAATTACTGCCATTCGTGGATATGGTGCTGGTCATGACAGTGAACCCCGGCTTCGGCGGGCAGGCCTTTATTGCGGAGATGATTGACAAAGTTAAGCGCCTTCGCCAAATCAGCCGGGAGCGAAATCTGCCTTTGCATATTCAAGTTGACGGCGGCATTGACGAGAATACAGCTCCTCTGATGATTCAGGCCGGAGCCGATATGCTGGTTGCCGGCAGTGCGATCTTTGACCAAGATGATCCGGAGGCAGCAGCGAGGAAAATCTCTTTAGCCGCCAACACTGCTTATCTTGAAACTTTTGAAGTTATTTAGCAGAAAACACGGGAAAGTTGTCTGATATCTATGCTGACCATACCCTGGCAAAAAAGATGCAAATACAGAGCCGGCATCCTTTTGGGAGGAGATTTTCACCCGACCGGGGAAAGCACAGCTTTGCTGGCATCCTGCGATTTTCTGGCCGCTGCTGACAGCGGCGCCGCCTATGCCAGAGAGATGGGACGAGTTCCTGATCTGGCAGTGGGCGATTTTGATTCTATTACAGATTCGGACCTGGAGTGGCTGCAAGAAAACGATGTTCCCTTATATAACTATGCTGCCGACAAAGATGAAACTGATGCGGAACTGGCTGCCTATCTGCTCCTGGCAATGGAGGATTTAACAGCCTCCAATTCATTTCCGGACTATTTTAATGATATTCATCTTTCGCTGATCGCACACAAATCTTGGGAGAATGCAAAACTTAGAGACGATCTGGAACTATTGTTCCTCGGTGCTGCCGGATCAAGGCCGGATCATATGCTGGCCAATATCGCGCTGGCCCGAAAACTGACTGAGAAGGGGATACCCGTACTCTTAAGTGATGGGATAAGTCTGTTCGTTCCCCTTTGCGGCGCCAGCGAGGCGCGCATCCTTTGGCCCCGGGAGCCCGGTGAACAGCAAAAATGGCTTTTCTCCGCTTTAGCACAAAGCGATCTGGTTACAGATTTGAGTTATGATAATGTTCAGTTTCCCGTAGACAAGATAACAATCCCCCGCGGCACCAGTTTAGGGCTCAGCAACCGTTGTGCTGATCCTTCGCAGGTGGATTTTAACTACAGCTTTGCCAGCGGCAGTCTCTTAATAATAGTTACTCCTGAAGACTAAGTTAAACAGAAAATATATCAGCCGGAGCCAGCTAGAATTAGAAGAGTTGCGCTTTTCTCAAACCGGAGCCAGTTTGAATTACACGAGTTGAGCTATTTTTAAAATTAGAATGTGACTAATGAATATACCGGATAATCCTTAAGCTTCTCTCTGCCATTCAGATAACCTAATTCAATAAAGAAGAGCAAGCCTACTACTTTTCCTCCTAATTGTTCAATCAGATCAATATTCGCCTGGGCAGTGCCGCCGGTAGCCAGCAGGTCGTCAACGATCAAGACTCTTGACCCCGGCTTGATCGCATCCCTGTGCATTTCCAGGGTGTCTGATCCGTATTCCAGATTGTAGCAAATAGTGACAGTCTCAGCAGGCAGTTTGCCCTTTTTGCGTACAGGGACAAATCCTACGTCAGCCGCCAGGGCTACTGGCGCTCCCATAATAAAGCCACGCGATTCTGAACCGACAACAATGTCAAATTCCAGATCGGAAACTAACGCCAGCATCTGATTAATCGCCTCTTTAAAGAGCTTGGGGTCTTTGAGCACGGTGGTAATATCAATAAAGTCAATTCCCGCCTGGGGAAAATCCGGAACATGACGCAAGTGTTTGCGAAGATCAATCATAAGGTCCTCCAGTTGTTTAAATACGGATACATTATATACATAGAAACTAATTATCGGTACGACAATATTAGAACCGGATTATTAAGGTGAAAATTTTCAACTAAAGGATGCGAGTTCAAAGAAAGTTCGTATACTGTTAGTTTGAATTTCACATTGCTGGCGGACAATGCTACGCATTGTGAACACAACTGATTTACACGAAGATAAAAAATCAATGAAGCGCCGACGCATTCAGCGCATTCTGGCAATCGCAGTGCCTTCCGCAATTTTGCTTGTCACGCTGCTTTTATTCATCTCCCACGGTAAAGACGTCATCAGCTTTATTACCGACCCTGAACGAGTCAGAAGCTATGTTTCTGATAACCCGGTGCTCAGCCGCCTCCTCTTTTTAGCTATTACTATCATACGAGTAGTAATTGCCTTTCTGCCGGGAGAACCTGTGGAAATAGGAGCGGGCTATGCCTTTGGCGGTATAGAAGGGGCGATAATCAGCACCCTGGGCATTGCGATCGCAAGTATCACCATCTTTCTTGCTGTGCGCCGCTTTGGACGCCCTCTGGTTGAATTATTCTTTACACCCAGGCAAATTGACTCAGTGAAAATATTTAAACGTAGGAAGGGTCTGACAGCAGGAATATTTCTTATCTTCCTCATTCCGGGAACACCAAAGGACATCTTCACATATCTGACCGGGCTGACACCGATCTCACTTAAGTCATGGCTTTTCATCTCCGTTGTAGGGCGCTTTCCCTCCGTTATTTCTTCAACTGTAGGCGGAAGTTTGCTAAGTTCCGGACAGATTCTTCCCGCCGTGATTCTTTACGCCGGTACAGCCTTGCTGGGCATTGCCGGTTATCTTGTTTACAAACGCTATAACAAGGTGCCTGTCAGCGCATCCGAGAATACGGACTGACTGCAGCTATAATTTCAGCGCAATACTTCATCAGAGCTTTAGCCGATCTGAAAAAAGATCTCCCTACTGGAGCAACTACTGCGATAATGCTAAAATATATTACTTGTAATATTTATTTTCGCAGCTGTTAAGGTGTCTTAAGCGATATTGATTATCGCAAAAGGCTGAATGACAGTATTTTACAGACAGTCTGGAGGGGATAAGAAGTGAAAAAGACACCGCTGAATGAGCAACACAAGTCCTTGGGTGCCAGGATGGTCGAATATGCCGGCTGGGAAATGCCGGTTCAATATGAAGGAATTGCCGCAGAGACTATCGCTGTACGTGAGAGCTGCGGCATTTTTGATGTCTCGCATATGGGCGAGGTTTATGTATCCGGTGAGAGTGCGGGCGACTTTTTGAACTGGCTGCTCTCCCGCAAAGTAACCGGCAAAGAAAGAGATCAGATAACTTACGCCATTATGTGCTATGAGGACGGAGGCGTGGTCGATGATCTTCTCGTATACACTTTCGCGGACTACTATCTTCTGGTCGTCAATGCAGCCAACAAGGACAAAGACTTATTGCATATGCAAGAAAGTCTGGCAGCATTTACCGCCAGATTCCCCGAAACAGCAGGGCAGACAGTCATCGAAGACTGGTCTGACCGCTATGCGCAGATTGCCATTCAAGGTCCTGACAGTCTGGACAATATTCTAAAAGTTAAGGCTCTGCTGGGCTTGACCGCCGATCAGGAACAAGTGCTGCGCTCACTCAAGCGCTATCGCAATCTGGAGTTATCCTCAGACTCCAAGCCGCCCATGTTCATCTCTTCAACAGGCTATACAGGTGAGAAGGGTTTTGAGATTTATGCCTCTGACGCTAAGATCAGGGAGCTTTGGGACGCGCTGCTGGAGGCAGGCTGTGTACCTTGCGGACTGGGTTCGAGAGATGCTTTGCGGCTGGAAGCCGGAATGCCGCTGTACGGACATGAGATGTCAGCTGAGATCAATCCTCTGGATGCCGATATGGACTTCTTCGTGAAATTCGACCGTGAGTTTCAGGGCGATGCCATGCAAGGCAAAAAGACAAGGAAGATCGTACGTTTAATCGCCCAGGGCAGGCAGATTCCCCGCGAAGGGTATCCTGTCTTTCATGGTGACGAGGAGGCAGGCTACGTTACATCAGGAACCTACTCGCCCACCTTGCAGAAAGGCATTGCCAACGCTCTGGTGCGGGCTGATCTTCCCGAAGACGAAAAAGAACTGGCTGTTGAAATTCGCAACAAGCAGATAATGTTCGATGTTGTGGAAAAATTTCTCGGCTAGCAACAAACAATAAAAATCAAGCAGTTTGCCGGAGCAAGCGGCTGGCGGCGCCGGCACCGGATAATGAATATAACAGAAATTAGCGCGAAGGCGCTGAAATATAAATATTGAGAGCATATACAGGAGGGTTCATTTAATGGCAGAGGTAAAAAAAGACCTGCTTTATGCAGAGTCCCATGAGTGGGTACAAGTTGAAGACAATGTAGCGACTATCGGCATCAGCGATTACGCCCAGGATCAATTAGGCGACATCGTATATGCGGAAGCTATGGAAGTGGATACTGAAGTTGAGGTTGAAGACGCTTTAGGCAGCGTTGAGTCTGTCAAGATGGCTTCGGATATTTATTCACCGGTAGCAGGCAAGATCATCGCAGCCAATACGGATTTGGAAGATGAGCCGGAACAGATTAACGACGATCCATATGGATCCTGGTTTGTGAAGATTGAGATGTCAGATCCGGCGGATCTGGACAAGCTTCTCAGCGCTGATGCTTACGAGAAGTTTATTGAGGGAGAGTAGGCATGAAGGGATACCTGCCTGTTGACAGGGAACAAAGAACCGAGATGCTGGCTGATGTAGGGCTGGACATCGATGAGTTATTTGCATCTGTCCCGCAAGATTTGCGCCTTCGCCAAAAGGATTTTTCTTATTTAGCCAGGGCCGGTCTCAGCGAGATGGAAGTCAGGCGCGAAGTCACCGGTCTGGCAGATAAGAACATCAGCATTAATGACTATGACTGTTATCTGGGCGCAGGAATCTACGACCATTTTACTCCGGCCGCAATCGGGCATCTGATTCAGAGGCAGGAGTTTCTCACAGCGTACACGCCCTATCAGGCGGAGAT
>DCDV01000028.1:53634-54431 GCA_002316595.1 Mageeibacillus sp. UBA1046 | reverse complement strand
TACACGCCCTATCAGGCGGAGATTTCGCAGGGAACGCTGCAGGCAATTTTTGAGTGGCAGAGCTATATCTGCCGGCTGACCGGCATGGACGTCGCCAACTCTTCTATGTATGACGGCGCCTCCGCAGCGGCCGAGTCGATGCTCCTCGCTGTCCGCGCTAAACGCAAATCAGATAAAGTCTGGATTTCCGGAGGTCTCAACCCCGAATATCTGCAGACGATCAAGACCTATCTGCATGCAGCCGGTCTTGAGGTAGAAATCGGGAAGCTGAATTCAGAGGGCAAGACATCCGACATGCCCACGGAGAAAGGCTATGCGGCCTTCCTGGTCCAAAGCCCAAATTTCTACGGCATAGTAGAGGACCTGGAAGCCTTCGCTCAGGCGGCTCATGAAGCAGACGCCCTGGCAGCTGCCTCCTGTGATCCGATCAGTCTGGCGCTTCTTAAGCGGCCGGGAGATCTCGACTTCGATATCGTTACCGGCGAAGCGCAGGCTCTGGGGATAGCACCCAGCTTTGGCGGACCGGCCTTAGGCTATATGGCAGTAACACAAAAGCTGATGCGTCAGATTCCCGGCCGTCTGGCAGGGGAGACAGTTGACTCTAACGGCAAAACTGCCTATGTGCTTACAATCCAGGCCAGAGAGCAGCATATCAGACGCGAGAAAGCCACCTCTAACATCTGTACCAATCAGGCACTCCTGGCCACGGCAGCCACAATTTATCTGGCACTGAACGGCAGATCAGGACTCAGGGATGTAGCAGAACAGTCAGCGGCGAAGGCGATTTATTTGCGGGA
>DCDV01000028.1:52981-53504 GCA_002316595.1 Mageeibacillus sp. UBA1046 | reverse complement strand
GCGAAGGCGATTTATTTGCGGGATAAGCTGGTAGAGACCGGTCTTTTCACTCCGCTTTACGACTCTCCTTATTTCCGTGAATTCGCACTCAAGCCGGCCGCTGACCTCGATTTGACAAAACTGAACCGGGAACTGCTGAAGCAGGGGATCATCGGCGGTCTGGTCCTGCCGGAGAATGCCTGGCTGCTGGCCGTCACGGAGAAAAAGAACAAAGCTCAGCTGGATCATCTGGTTGAGGCAGTCACAGCCATTGCCGGCGGGGAGGTGAGCTGATGTACAAGGACACTAAATTGATATTTGAATACACAACGAAGACAAAACCTAATCGCCTGATCGCACCTCTCGATGTCGAAAAGGCTGATTTAGCTTCCTTCTTCGGATCTGACTACAGAGAAGAACTGCCCGATATCCCTGATATCGATGAGGTTACTGTCGTACGTCATTACACGAATCTTTCCGCCAAGAATTATGGTGTCGAGACAGGAACATATCCTCTGGGCTCCTGCACCATGAAATATAATCC
>DCDV01000028.1:51925-52859 GCA_002316595.1 Mageeibacillus sp. UBA1046 | reverse complement strand
CTGCACCATGAAATATAATCCCAAGATCAATGAGGATATGGCCTCGCTGCCCGGATTCGCCATGACGCATCCGCTGCAGCCGGAGGAGACTGTCCAGGGCAACCTCGAACTGCTGTATCTGCTGGAGCAGAACTTCTGCGACATCTTCGGCATGGACAGGTTTACCTTTCAGCCCTCTGCCGGAGCACACGGTGAGCAGACAGGACTGCTTCTCATCAAGGCATATCATGATGACAGAGGCGACGATAAACGCAAGGTTATGATCGTGCCGGATTCCGCGCACGGAACAAATCCCGCCTCAGCTGCAATGGCCGGTTATGAAGTCAGAGAAGTTTCCTCCGACGAGAGAGGTCTGGTAGATATCGATGCCTTGCGCGAAGTCCTGGGCGATGATGTCGCAGGGCTCATGCTGACAAATCCCAATACACTGGGACTGTTCGAAAGAGACATTGAGCAGATTACAAAGCTTGTGCATGACTGCGGCGGTCTGGTCTATTATGACGGCGCTAATGCCAATGCCATACTGATGCAGACCAGACCGGGAGATATGGGTTTTGATGTCGTGCATCTCAATGTGCATAAAACCTTCTCTACTCCGCATGGCGGCGGCGGTCCGGGAGCAGGCCCCGTAGGTTGCAAAGAATTCCTGGCGTCTTATCTGCCCAGGCCAACAGTTGTAAAGAGAGACGGGCATTACACTCTGGACTATGACATGCCGAAGTCCGTCGGCAAGGTCCGGGCCTACACCGGATCTTTCGGAATTTTGGTTCGTGCCTACGCTTATGTGCTCTCCAACGGCGCAGAAGGTCTGAAAGAAGTATCCGAAGGAGCGGTTGCAAATGCCCGCTACATTTTAGAGAGGGTGCGAAGTGTCTATAAGGCGGCGTCAGATGAGCCGTCTATGCATGAATTTGTGATCTCCGGCATCCCGCAG
>DCDV01000028.1:33621-51824 GCA_002316595.1 Mageeibacillus sp. UBA1046 | reverse complement strand
TTGTGATCTCCGGCATCCCGCAGAAGGAAAGCTGCGGCTGCAGCACTTTAGATATCGCAAAACGCTTGATAGATTACGGCTTTCATCCTCCGACAGTGTACTTCCCCCTGATTGTGCCGGAAGCAATGATGGTAGAGCCTACCGAGACAGAGTCCCGGGCTGATCTGGATGCTTTTGCGGATGCCTTGCTGCAGATCGCGGAGGAAGCAAAGACAAATCCTGAACTGCTGCATGAAGCTCCTCATAACGCTCCGATATCAAGGCCGGACGAAGTGCGGGCGGCACGTGAGCCAAAACTGAAGGCCTGACAAGATTAATGCAGCTTGTGAGCCGGGCAAAAGTCACGATCAGGTTCGGCCGGCTCGTGCACTAAACTGCATGCCTGACAAGGTTCGAGCCGCTTGTGAGCCGGGCAAAAGTCACGATCAGGTTCGGCCGGCTCGTGCACTAAACTGAAGGTCAGGGTCGTATTCTATGTGACCAAAAATATTATATTGCTTTTGGACATGGTAAGATGTACTAAGATCTGAAAATATCTGCTAATAGCAGTTAAATATGGAAGGATGGTAATAAATTAATGGCAATTAAAGTCGGTATTAATGGTTTCGGACGTATCGGCCGCTTGATTTTGCGGTCTATCGCAGAGCAGGGTCTGCTGGGAGATCAGCTTGATGTAGTCGCAGTAGCTGATGTAATGACTGATGCAGATTATTTTGCGCATCTAATGAAGTACGATACTGCACAAGGCAAGTTCACCAAAGAAATCACGACCAGAAAGTCGAGCCCCGATAAAGAGCAGGAGGACATACTGATTATTGACGGCAAGCACGAAGTAAAATGTGTTCCTGCAGCCAGAGAGCCCAAGGATCTGCCTTGGAAAGAACTGGGAGTCGAGTATGTGCTTGAGTGTACAGGACTGTTTAACAGCTTGGATAAGGCGCAAGGACACCTTGACGCCGGTGCCAGGAAAGTCCTGCTGTCAGCTCCGGGCAAGGGCGGCGTCAAGACGATAGTAATGGGCGTGAACCAGGATGAGTACGACAGTGCTGAACACGATATAGTGTCTAATGCTTCTTGTACCACCAACTGCCTCGCGCCATTAGTTCATGTCCTGCTTAAAGAAGGAATAGGTATCGAAAAGGGTCTGATGACCACCATACATGCCTACACATCCAGCCAATCAGTAGTTGACGCTGCGGCCAAAAAGAATTGGCGCATAGGCAGAGCAGCTGCTCAGAATATTATTCCTTCCTCAACCGGAGCGGCCAAGGCTGTCGGTGAAGTTCTGCCGGAAGTAAAAGGTATCTTGACGGGAATGGCTTATCGGGTGCCTATCGTTACCGGATCAGTAGTTGAGCTGACGTTCATCAGCAAGGAGGAAACTTCTATTGAGGAGATTGACTCCCTGATGAAGAAGGCTTCCGACACATATCTGAAAGATATTCTCGTCTACACTAAAGATGAAATCGTCTCCTCGGATATCATCCATGATGCCAGCTCCTCAGTCTATGATTCGACTGCGACTCTGGACAACAACCTCAAGGATGAGAAGAATTTCTTTAAGGTCATCAGCTGGTACGATAATGAATGGGGTTACAGCAACCGCTGTATCGATCTGCTGCGCTTTATGGCCAAGAAGGACGGCAATTAAGTCTTAATTAGAGTCTTAGCAAGGCGGCAATAATCAGTCTTGTCAGAATCTTAAGAAAAAAGGCAATGAATAATCTTATTTGGTAATTAAAAGCCGCCTGCAAAATTTGCAGGCGGCTTTTAATTAGTAACCGGATATAAGTCAGCGGACGTTGTAGTATTGCTTTTCCCAGGTATCATCATCGTAATCGACATCCCATTTATAAAAACTGCCCTCATAGGCCTCTATCTCGAATTGGTATTTATACCCTCGGCTAAATGCTTCCCCCTTATATAAGGGCATATCTTCATCCCAGTCGAACTCGATTTTCTGGACAAAAGTATCTTTGACGCCTGATTTTTTAATAACAATTTCAGCGGCATCATCCATCGTGATCATGAGATCCAATACATGGGAAAATTTAAACCATTCATCATCGTCATCATCTTCATCCCATTTTTTAAACTCACCGGTCACGGCGCTAAGTTCAAAGACAGCCTTGTAGCCTTCCTTCAGAGCCTCTCCCTTATAAAGCGGATTATAATCATCGTAGTTGTATTCGATCTTTTGTACGATTGAAGGGGTGCCAAAGCGTTTTATCACCATCTGCCGGGCAGCTGCGGAGGACAGTAATAATTTGCCTTCCGGGGTTGGTGTTGTATCTTTATCAGTCATCTCCGCTGTTTCATCCGGAATTCTTGTTGCCGTAGAATCAACAGTATCTTCCGGTGTTTCAACCGGAGTTCTTGTTGCCGTGGAATCAATAGTATCTTCCGATGTTTCTTCAGCAGCCGTAGTTGTCATGCCGTCAGGCTCAGTAGCAGTACCGGGGTCAGAGGTGTCACAAGCGACAGCGAAAACCAGGCTGAAAATCAAAGCGACAGCTAATATACTAGATAATTTGTTCTTCATAATAATCTCACTTTCTCTAAAAATAAATCTGCACTGATATGACTCTAGTATAGTGGACAAGAAAAGCATTCATAGTGTCCTGGCTTACAAGACGGTTTTATCTCAACAGGCAAGACTATTTCCAGTAAGCACAAACGATTTCACGCTATACGCAGATGGTTTTATCTCAATAGACGTAAGGTTTTTGCTATAATTGAAAGAAATAAGTAATACTAACAAGATTAAACCATCACGGAGAAATCTGCCGGGAGAAAGCAATTACCTTATACGGAAAACTCTGCTTGGAGAAAGCGATTACCTTTTTGCATACCTCTGCTGGGAGAAAGCGATTATCTTTTACGGAAACACTCCTGCAGCAGACACACGAATTTATAAGTTTTACATCTGGCCGATATTGGTCAGAAAAAATTGGACTAAGTTGAGGTGAGTTCTATGAATAAACAATCATTAAAAGAAAAACTGATCGATGCCGCCATGGCGGCTCAGAAGAAGGCCTATGTGCCATATTCAAACTTTCGGGTAGGGGCGGCAGTTCTTGATGAGAGGGGCGAGATCCACTCAGGCTGTAATATAGAGAACTCTAGTTATGGGGCAACTAACTGTGCTGAGCGGACTGCAATTTTCTGCGCTGTCGCCGCGGGTGCCCGCCAAATAGAAATGCTGGCTGTTATCACGGATGAAGACGATTATGCCAGACCCTGCGGCATCTGCCGTCAGGTTATGACCGAGTTTGCCAGCCCTGACTTTTGTCTGATTGCACTTAAGCCGGATCGCAGCTATGTAGAATACACGATGGAAGAGATTTTGCCCTGCTTCTTCGGACCGGCCAATCTGACCTAAGCATTCAAGCGGGTTACGCATGCCAAATCTTCGGACCGGCCAATCTGACCTAAGCATTCAAGCAGGTCACGCTTACCAAAATATCTTTGGAACTGCTGATCTGAGCGCAGCAGATATATGTTTAAATCTGCATAAAGTGAGATGCGATGAAAACTTCAATGGATAAGTGTATTTTAATCAAACCGGATATTTCTTTTGAAGATGAAATTAAAGCCTTTCGGGCAGAGATGCTTGCTGCCGGCAGTGGCATGGATGGCTCGGGTCCATTAAGACGCATGGAAAACATTCGCGAATGGCTGGAATTTAATCAGCGCAGTGAAAAAGAAGAAACCGCTCCTGATGACTGGGTTCCCAGTGAGCAATTCATATATGTGCGTGAAAGAGATAATAAAATTGTCGGCATGATTCAGTTTCGTCATTATTTCAATGAGTTCCTGGCAGAATTCGGAGGAAATATTGGTTATTCTGTTCGTCCAGACGAAAGAAGAAAAGGTTACGCGAAGCGGATGCTCGCAGATTGTCTTGCCGTATGCAAACAGCATGGCCTTGATAAAGTCCTGATTACTTGCGATCAAGAGAATGAAGGCAGCAAGCGCACAATATTGGCAAATGGCGGAATACATGAACGCACAACCTACTACGAGACAGAGGATATCTGCATTGAAAGATACTGGATCATGCTATGAGTCACTGCGCACTTGTTGATATCCGTATAGAAAGATACCGGATCAAGCTATAAGTCACTGCGCACCCTGCAAACTCAAAGAGATTAAATATCCAGCAGTTTGGGCGCCTGGTCCTTGATCTGTCGCTTCCTTTCGTTGAAGGCGATGAGCAGAGCTTCCTCATGAGGCAGCCCGGTATCTAAGCCGAGGCTTGCCAGCAGGTATTTGCTGAAATGCGGAGAAGTGATGACTAAAGGCCCCAGCAGGGAAGTAGCAAACAGATTGTTATCATGCAGTCCAAAATTTCCTCGTGCAGAGCTGATAAACCCGGGCATTTCACCTTCGTATCGTGTAAATTGAGAGATAAATCCGATCATCTCAATTTCCCCGAAGAGCCCGTAAACCAGATCATTATATCGGTCATAGCGATTCGTATAAGTTTTGAAGGGGTAGAGGTTAAGCGCAGGTACGGCGCCCACATGCTCATAGACTATTTCTTCTCCCAGAAGATCAAGAGAATTCCCGGTGAAAAGAATATGCTGTCCGGCAGCAATGCTGTTTCGGATTTCATTTTGGCAGGGCAGCAATAGCTCCAAAATAAGTTTTTGCGTATGCTCTGTCATGGCGCCCATGAATACAAGTGCTATTTCTTCGCTGAGGAAGCGCGGCCTTTCCGGATAGCAGGTTCTGACAACATTGTCCTGGCCGAAAATCTCCGCGAAAAGGTTAAGGCTGCCGTTCTCGCCCAGCAGATTTGTTAATTTTGGATAGAGAAACTCAACTTTCATTTATCGCCCGCTCCTTCATAACCTTATCCGCCAGGATACTTTGTGTCTTTTCTGCCAGTGACTCGGCATACAGCTCGTGCAGGATGCAGATATTATCCTGTTCTAATGAGACAGCCTCCGCGATTTTTGCGCTGTCCTGACAGAGCGTCAGTTTTTCTTCCGGAATGCCTGCGAGCAGCAGGCGCACTTTAAGATCCGCCATTCTGGCGCCGGTTATTACTATTTGCCTGACTTCAGGATCAGCCAGCAACTCAAAGTCAGTGTCATAATACCAGGCGGTCATGTCACTATAGCTGCTGCTCGACTTGCCGATGCCGTAAAGCAGGAGGACAGCTTTTGTTCCCGGCAGACGCAAGATGGTATGTAGTCCTCTGGTGACAGCGATCGGATTGCTGCCTTTAGCCAGCGTTCGGAAAATTGTCACTTCGCCTGCCTGGATCATTTCTTTACGACTGGCAATCACTTGCTTGCCGGTCATAGCCTCAGCAATCTCACCGGCATCATGCCCCAACACCCGCATCAGAGATATTGCCGCCAAGGCGTTATAGTCATCCTGAACAGTCTCGCCGGCAGCGGGGTAAGACTCAATTTCTCCCTTGACCAGAACTCTCAGCATGTCATCATGAGCCTTAAGACTGAAATCCGGAGTAAGGTTCATCAATCCGCAAACAGGACAATGCACCTTGCCCAGATGATTATATCTGCGGAAGTCGAAGACGAGTTTGCTCCGGCAGACAGGACACAGCGGCAGATCATCAATCAGGCAGGGGAGCTCTTCTTCTTCGCCGGGCAGGCGGTCGACAGAGAAGGCATAGCGCATATTATTTTGGCGAAGGCGACTGCTGATCAGGTCATCAGCATTGACAATCAAAGTCGTTGAGTCCGGGATGCTGTCCTCCAATACTTTGGAGATAAACTCGACATGGGCATTTCTCGCATAAGACTCCCGGAAGAGATTTGTGATTATCAGATAATCAGGCGCCAGCTCAGAGAAGATAATGCGCGAAGCACGTTCATCTACTTCCAGGATGACACAGCTTATATTCGGGCCGCCCCAGAACGAGGCGGATTGAATTATCGCAGTTGTGACGCCTTCTTTTATATTGCTGCCATAACTGTTGTGAGCGAGATCATAGCCCAGCTCTTTCATAGAGTCTGCCAGCAGATTTGCAGTAGTAGTCTTGCCATTTGTACCGGTAATTGCCAGCACCAGTTCCGGTCTCGCAACTCTGGCCAGAAAATCCGGACACAAGCTAAGAGCGACCTTGCCCGGCCAATGAGAGCCTTTGCCGCCCAGAAGCTGGATAATCCCGCCGATCAGTCTGGCTGCGGCTATCGCTAGGTAAAATCGCGGATTGCGTTTTATTTTCTTGATCTCCTTTGCCAATGTAGTCAGCTTGTCCGACCTGATAATTTTTCAAGAGTTTAGACAGCCGGACTTTTCAGTTATATTGAGACCTGACTTTAAAGCCTCTGAACCTATCGTCTGACTTGCAGTTATCAGCCTTGAAACATCGTGATAATTGCAATTATTGTCGATGTAATTCCTTCTCCGCCCAGCAAGCCGGCAGCGATAATATTGCCGCCTGTATCAAGTTTTTTGGACTTGAACCCGGACATAACGAGAGCTATCAGGCCGCCGATGAAGATCGAGGTAGACATGCCCAGGCCTAAGATCATGCCGATGCCTATGATCATGGAGGGGATCTTTAACAGATAAAGTATCATGCCGGCAATCAAAGCGGCAGAAAAGATCAAAGGATCGCCAATGCCGCTGACCATGGCGGCCACACTATGAGCCTGAGCTGCAGGCAAACCAACCTCAGCTCCGACACCTCCATATTGAGCGATCACCAGGAAGAAGGCAGGTACTCCGACGAGAACGCCGGTAAAACCTCCAATCAGCTGGGTGACGAACTGGGACTTAGGATTGGTCTTGAGCATATAGCCTGTTTTGTAATCATTCATAGCGTCGCCGGCGTAACCGCAGGCTACTGCGACAAGGCAGGCGATATAGATCGCATGCTCATGGCTGACAGTAACGAACAGCCTTATCGCCAACAGTATGATGATGCCAAAGATCTCCATGGGGTTTATGCCGGTCTGGCCGGTAATAACTGATGACATCGCAGTCGCAAAAATTACTCCTATCATGGCCAGAATAGAGACCAGAGGAGATAGACCTGCGACAACGGTAATAACAAAGGCAGCAGCGCCGGCTATCAATAGCAGCAGGCCGCTGCGATTTTTCCTGAACACAGGCTTGCCGCTTTTTTCTGCTTCCCGTCTTTTTTTGTTTTCCTCAAAGGTGGTCTTAAAAAAGTTAATCATGATGCCGACGCCGGCGCCGACCATCAGCCCCACCGCAGCAGTCATAATAACGTCCGCGGCGCCTGCCTGCTGCATAATCAATCCGACCAGGGCGCCTACGAACCAATAGCATGCCGGCGCAAAACCGATTATGTATCCGGTGGCAATAGCTAGGGGAGACATATAGATGGAGACAGGGAAGAAAGCAATAGAGGAACTGTAGATAGTCTGGATCCAGCCCCATACATCGCGGATGACAGCGAAGAGGGCTGAGAAAGCCAGGGATATTATCAGCAGAAAGGCTTTGAAACCGCCTTCGTCGCCTGCTTCCAGAGTATCAGCCGCGGCAGCACCGATAGGATAGGGCAATTCCAGATCTTCAACATTGCGGGGGCGATAAATCCAGCAAAGCACAGTGCCAATAATTACGCCTCCCAGAGAGACGAAGAAGATCGGCCAGAATTTCGGCATCAGCCAGGTGCCCAGATCCATGGCAGCGGCATCATAAGGTTCATATACACCCGCGATAAACAAGGCAGGTACGGTAAAGGCAATGCCGCCTGCGACCATGGCGCCGCCTGACATGCCGGTTTGAGTAATATTCATCTCATGAATTGAGGTAGCCCGTTTGCTAATGCGGCCGCTTGCTTTCAGGAGAGTCATTGATAAGACTGCGACAAAAATTGTCGGCCAGGGCAATGCGCTCATTTTTAAAGCTATATAAAGAGAACTGACCGTAATCAGGATCGACCCCAGAATGGTAAGCAGGATAGAGCGGGCAGTCAAGTCTTCGAATGCAGATCGTGTTTTCTTCTGTCTCATTATCCAGTCCCCGTTTTAGATATTTTATGGTGTTAAATGAAGTGAGCGTGTGTTACACATACCTGAAATGTAACAACAGTTATCCGGACTATTAAAAAGAATACTTTACTTTTGCCTGAAATATCAACGTTTCACTAACTTCCACAATTACATTATCTGATTTGGATTTGTTAAATTATATATCTGATATAGAATAGATCTGGCGTCAGTAATAACTAGATATTGACACAGGGGACGTGTTTTTTCAATCTTTGCTGAAGGGAATAGACAGACGCCTGAAAAAGATCCAATTCTTTACTTTATAAGCAGGATGAATGCACTAGAATTGAGGAGCTTCTAATCAGGATGATAGAAGCTCAAAACAAGACTGGTTAGTCTTAAGCTTGTAGATTAATCATGTCGTGAATTAGCCTTTTAAATTGTGACAGAGCGAATTTTGTGATACGATATAAAAGCTAATCATTTATTGTTAGAAAGGAAATAGAGAATGGGAGAAAATGGGAAAAAGGCAAACAGTGTTGTAACTGTTAAAGAACAAAATAGTAAAACCGAAGGACTAATCAACAAATTTAATTATTATGATAGTATTGATATATCCACATTTCGTTTATATTACGATATCAGAATCATTCTGAATCAAACTATCTAAAGATGATCAAAGAAGATTACTTCAATCTCAACAAGATGCTGGTGAAATGTTTTCCTGACAAAATCTATACTAAAAAGAATCATCTTGCAGAAAAGCCCGGTGAGGGAACCTGCAGCGATACCTGTAAAACATGCAGAGAACCGGAGCTGCAGTCTTTCAGGATTTATGGCAAAGATAATCCCAGGCAGGTCTATGCCGGTGAAAACAATAAGCTTCTGCGCTTGCTGGCAATCGGTGAGAAGCTTAAGGAGCAAGGACACAAGTTCAACTACTATGCCTTGAATCAGGATCCGGGAGCATTTGTTTGCGAACCTGCCGCCATGGAATGTATTGAAGGCAGCGAAAGTATGGAATTCCCGCTCACAGTATCTGAAGGTATTATACTAAAATCAGGCGCATATCCGGATCAAGAGGATTTTCTGGCCTGGACCGGTTTAGAAATATCCAGACTGGACTTGCAGGGGGAAGCTGAAATACAGGCCATTGCGGCATGTGAGACAGTACGCACAATTGTCTGTCTTAATTCGGAAGATTGTTTTACCTGTCGTGGCTGCTTTCTGTCTGAAAGCACATCACCCAAGACCGCTGCAGGTTTTATATAAAATCGACGTTCAGTGCTGCACGTTAATATGAGATCGACGTTAAGCCGTCGCAGATTTCTAATTATATCGACGTTAAAGCCGTCGCAGTTTTCAATCATAATAGGTTGACTTGAGGATGCTGACTAAAGCCTTCAGGTTTTAGTTACATGCTAATGTCTAATTTCAGCTTAAAGATGATTCATAAGATCCCAATAATCAGCTATAATAAAAACAAGCATAGTTTGTTCTCAGCAATAATTTTGAGAACTAGTAATTTGATCGCATTAACGATCAAGAAAGGATGTTCCTTATGATTATTGATATCCATGGAATAGGTATTAAGGTCGGAGAAGGTTTCGAGAGCACAGTAAGAAGGCAGATGCAGAAGTTTGATCGCTATTTCGGCGATGAAGCACACGCAACTGTGCGTTTCCAGCACGAACACGAAGACATCCGTACTGAAGTTACGATTAAAGTTAGATCTCATCTATATCGCGCCGAGGCCATTGCTCCGGAAGCTATCATGTCTTTGCAAAAAGCCATTGATGTAATGGAGGGTCAGATCCGCAAGCAAAAGACCCGCATGAAAAAGCAAAACCGCAACTACGACTATATGAGAGAATATATAGCCGACATAGAGGCCAGCCTCGCACTGGATGAAGAAGAGGAAGAGATGCCCATCATAACTCGCCGCAAGAGTTTCGTTATTGCACCGATGGACGCTAACGAAGCAGTGCTGCAAATGGAGCTTCTGGATCATACGTTCTTTCTTTTCCTGAACCCTGACAGTGGTAAAGTGAATCTTGTATATAAACGCCTGGACGGCAACTATGGCTTATTAGAACCTAAATATTAAAATCAGTGTTTTGACTATAAACTCAATTTGCGGTCGCCCGAGGGCGGCCGCTTTTAGAAAAATGAGGAATTGAAAGTCAGCCTTAAATCAGAAGTTAGAGTAAGGCAAAAATTAGAAATTGGAGTTTGACTTAAGGATGTTTTCACCTGAACTAGATAAATCAAAGGCAGACCTGCAGACCGGTCAGAGCGAGTATGATCCCAAGGCGGATCCACTGCTGCAGGATCTGAATCCCGAGCAGCTGGAAGCAGTTACTCATGAGGGTTCACCTCTTTTGATTCTGGCGGGCGCCGGCTCAGGGAAGACCCGTGTCATAACACACAGAATCTCCTGGCTGGTGCAAAGAAAGGGAGTTGATCCCGGCCGCATACTGGCAATCACCTTTACCAACAAGGCCGCCAATGAGATGAAAGAACGTGTCAGTCAGCAAATTGGCCTGGCAGCCAGAGCCGTCTGGGTAGGAACTTTCCATGCCATGATGCTGAGAATTCTGCGCCAGCATGCCGATTATCTCGACTATGACAAGTCTTTTTCTATCCTGGATACAGATGACCAGAAGCGAGTGATTAAGGACAGCATGCAAAAGGCAGGTATCAGCGATAAGTCAAATCCGATTCGCCAGATTCAGCAAGAGATCAGCAAGGCCAAAAACAAATTGATTTACCCGGAGGAATATGCCAAAGCCGCGGGTAAAGATATGAAACGAAGACAAATTGCCATGATCTATGAAAATTACCAAAATGAATTGAAGCAAAACAACTGCATGGATTTTGACGATATTCTCGCTCTGACAGTTTTCCTCTTTGAGGAACAGCCGAACATTCTGGCCTATTATCAGGAGCGCTTCCTCCATGTCCTTGTCGATGAATATCAGGACACAAACTACGCCCAGTACGTATTGGTACAACAGCTGGCAGCGCGCCATAAAAACCTCTTTGTGGTCGGAGATGATGACCAGTCTATCTACAGTTTCCGGGGCGCCAATCTGATGAACATACTGGATTTCGAAAAGGATTTCGCCGGCTGCCGCGTCATCCGTCTGGAACAAAATTACCGCTCTACTAACACAATCCTGGCAGCGGCCAACTCTGTCATCTGCCAGAATGCCCAGCGCAATAAAAAGAAACTTTGGACCAACAAAGAAGAAGGCGACAAGATCATGTTTTATCGCGCCTATGATCAAAACGATGAAGCAGCTTATGTGGCTAATCAGATTAAGCGTCTGATGTCTAAGTCGGGAGAAGGTCTGGCAGGAAAAAACATCGGAATTCTCTATCGGGTGAATGCTCTGGCCAGAAACCTTGAGAGCGCCTTAAGAGACAGAGGTATTGCTTATCGTGTCTATGGCGGCATGCGCTTCTACGACCGCAAGGAAATTAGAGATGTGATCGCTTACTTGCGTCTGATCACACAGCCGTCCGATGACGTAGCTTTACGCCGCATCATCAATACACCCAAAAGAGGCATCGGGGCAACGACAATCGAAGTTTTAAGCGCCAAAACAGCTCAGGATAACTCCTCAATGTTTGAGATCTGTCAGCGCGTGGAGGAATTCTCTGACTTATCTTATGCGGCATCTAAAATCCGCTACTTCGTCCAGCTGATAACAGACTTGCAAAAGGCACTGTCCAAGAATGAACAGGAGTTCGGGTTTTTCGTCAAGCAGGTAATACATGACTCCGGCTTGCGCAAAGAGCAGGAAGCCTTGCGCAACAAGCTGCCCCTGGAGGCGGAGACCAGAATCCAGAATATGGATGAGCTGGTATCTGACGCGATGGAGTTTGAAGTCAGACTTGAAGCTGAGCTGGAAGAGCTGAGTGAATTCCCCGAATTACTGGAAGATCAGCCGGATCTTTCTTTGCCCCTGAGCCTGGAAATGACATCGCGCGCTTATCTGGAACGTGTATCTCTCTACAGCGATCTGGATCAGGCAGATCAGGAAGACGCCGTCAGCTTGATGACTATCCACAGCTCTAAAGGCTTGGAGTTTGATGTCGTCTTTTTAGTCGGCGCCAACGAAGGCCTGTTCCCCAGTGAACAATCTCTTTATTCAGCCGCAGAAATTGAAGAAGAGCGCAGGCTGGCATATGTAGCGATTACCCGGGCAAAGAAACGCTTCTACGCGACAGCTGCCAGAAGCCGTCTTCTCTACGGACAGACCATGTATCGGGAGGTGTCCCGTTTTATCCGCGATATTCCTGATGATCTGGTAATAGAGGAAGGCGGCTCACGAGACGGGGATGAGGCAACTCGCTTTGACCGCTTCAGCGATAGTTCCGGCAGTTTCGAGCACAAGTCCGGAGGTTTTTCACGCAGTTTCGGAGGCTTGGAGCGTAGAGCAGCAGCCGACAGAGCCAAAGATCCTTTCCTGAGAGATTTCGGGGCCGCAGCAAAAACCGCAGATAGTGATGTGGACAAGATCAGAGCAGGGGCGGGGGCTAAAGTGTCCGCCTTCGGCAAATCAATAAATGATGAGAAGCGCGGGCTGGATTATACCACGCTCGCCCCCGGCGATCAGGTCAGACATGAGCGCCTGGGAGCAGGAACTATCAAGAAGATAACACCCTTCAGCGGCGATGCAATTTTGGAGATCAGTTTTAAGAGCGGCGTCAAGCGCTTTAAGGCATCACTCTCGCTGCTCAAACCGCTGGAAGATTAATTGTCGGCATCTGCTATTATTTATTTGAGATCCGAAAGAGGTCAAGACGCGCCTCGATCTGACAGTCTGATGCCGTCAAGACAAATTGACAACAGTTCGGTTGACAGTCTGCCAATCGGCAAGGAGGCCAAAGATGATGAAATTGCCGCGAGAACTAAAGGAAGAGGTCGAGCTGAAGCATCTCAGCGCATACGCAACCAAGAGCAAACTCAGCCGGGGACGCAGATACGAGCAGGATGACTGCCCCGTGCGCACCATGTTTGAACGCGATACCGGCCGCATCATTTATTCCATGCCTTTCAGGCGCTTGCGCCAGAAGACACAGGTGTTTTTCAATCCCAGAAATGACCATATCTGCACGCGGATGGAGCATGTCATCTATGTGATGTATCTGTCCATGACCATCGGCAAAGCCCTGAACCTAAATCAGGATTTGATCCAGGCGATCTCGCTCGGACATGATTTGGGGCATGCCCCCTTCGGACATGCCGGCGAGGACTCACTGAACAAAGTAATCGAAGAGCAAGGCTCTGAATTTAAATTTCAGCATGAACTGCACTCTCTACGCACCATAGACCTTCTTGCCGAACACAAGAATTTGCCCGGCTTGAATCTCTCCTTTGAAGTGCGTGACGGCATCGCCAGCCACTGCGGCGAAACAATCTCTGAGCACAAGCTGGTGCCTTGGCGGGACAAGACCGAGGAAGATCTGATACCCGGCGCCCAAATGCATAAGCCGCCAGCCACGCTGGAAGGCTGCGTGGTGCGAATTGTCGATCGGATCGCTTATGTCGGCAGAGATATTGAAGACGCTTATCGGGCAGGCCTGATGAGTTTCTCAGACATCCCCGCCCACATCCGCGCAGAGCTGGGCGACTCTAATTCAGCCATAGTCAATACACTTATTCTTGACATCCTCTCAAACAGCTACGATCAGGACGCCATTGTCATGAGCGATGCCAAAGGTGAAGCTTTGCATGAGCTGATCGAGGAGAACTACGCCAGAATATATAATGCTGACCAGATCATTACTTATGAGAACATGGTGGATAATGTGATCAGGGGACTGTTTAAAGCCTTTTTGGCCGCGGAGAAAGGTGACTTTTCCGGCTCCCCGGAGAGCGAGCTGGCCCTGGGGAACTTTATCGACTTTCTGGAGCGCCATCCGGAGGAGGAAGCAACGCCGATCCGCAAGATAACAGACTACATTGCCGGCATGACGGACCACTACGCCACTTCCGTCTTCAACTCCATCTACCAGATATAAGGTGGGAATATCTAGGCCCATATAAAAACTGCAGACCTCATAACAGAGAATGAAAACTTGAACAACTTTTGGATAAAGACGCAAATTAAGACTAAAATATGTGAAGCCGGCTGCCAATACGAAGCGAAGGCGAAGGCGCTTAACGATGAAGCCGGCTGCCAATGCGAAGCCGGATACTATTTACAAAAACAACTAAAGCCGGAGGTGAGACTGCCATGTATAGAGACAAAGATGCTGTTGATCAAGAGGGCAGGGAAAAGACGAACTTTTTTGCCATGCTCCATCGCATGAGATATATCAATCGCTGGTCTCTGATGAAGAATACCGAGACCGAGAATATCATGGAGCATTCCTATGAGGTGGCGGTAATAGCTCATGCCTTGGCACTGATTCGCTGTGAGTATTTCTCAGAGGACAGAATTTGTCCTAATCCGGACAAGGTCGCCGTCATGGCTTTGTATCATGATTTACCGGAGATTATGACCGGGGATCTTCCCACGCCTGTAAAGTATGCAACAGCTGAAATGCGTGAGAGTTACGGCGTGGTGGAGCATGAAGCTGCCTCCAAACTCCTGGCCATGCTGCCGGAGGTCCTACAGGACCACTATAAACCTTTAATCCTGCCCGACACCAGCGATCCTGAAGTATATGAGATTTCCCGGCTGGTCAAAGCCGCAGATCGCTTCGGAGCCTATATAAAATGCCTGGATGAGCAAAAGGCAGGCAACAATGAGTTTAAAAGTGCCATGCTGGGGGTAAGGGAACGTCTGGAACAGATGAATCTGCCTGAGATTGAATGGTTTATGGAGAACGTCATTCCTACTTACTACAAAACACTCGATGAGCTGGACGGATAAAGATCCTCCAATATTTTTACTGCCCGCTGTTGCATCAAACGTGAGGACCGGGACTTTTTATTGCCCGCTTTTAAAGTTGCTCAATCGCCGCTGAAGAGGCCGACTCCATGAACGAAATTCAAACATGATTACACAGATGTTTCATCTGTCCTACAAGTCATGGTCAAATGGCCAAAACGTTGTCCTTATAGCGTTTAAACCGTATTGCACTCACCCTCTCTATGCTAAAATTATTAGATAATCGCAAGTTATGATACGATAATCCAATTGTCGTGATTTATGGAGAAAGTAAGTTTTCGATAAATTAATTGTCACGATTTAACAGCGAGAGTATGTTTACGATGATTTATTTGTATGCAAACACCAGATAATCAATGATATATGAGAAGGAGAGGCACAATGAAATACCAGCCAAGCAAAGTAAAGCGAATATCAGTGCTTCTCATTTCTATTATCTTAATTTTCAGTTTCTTTGGACAAACGGTGCTTTCTGTCACAATGTCGTCTGAAGGATTAGCATCCACAACTGTGACGCAATCCACAGCTGCAGAATCATCTGCGCCAAGTTCAACAACTGCTGATGGAGATCAATCAGAATCCTCTACTACAGATTCTGAACAAACGACCCTGCCAGGCGGAACTGACGCAGAGCCGTCAGATCCCGGCCAAACTGCTTCTGAAGAGACTAAACCGGATGCTTCAGATTCTGAGCAGTCAACCTCAGATACCAGCTCAAAGCCTTCGAGCACAGAGACCGATCCTTCAACAACGGCAACTGAGCCAATAGATGATAGTGCATTAGAGCAGGGGATGCAGCTCATAAGCCTGATGAGCCTGATGAGCTTTCCCTGGAACGCAACTGTCTCAGCTACGGATGGATTACGCTTACGCTCATTACCGACTACCGAATCTACAAATCTGGGCACAAAGGCTGACGGTGTTAAACTTCTGGTTCTTGGTTATGTGGAAGGGTCGTCAGTCTATGGTATTACCCGTTGGTACGCAGTCATTACTGAGCCCACAGGCGTTCTCAGTGAGCCACTTCAGCCTGAAGGATACATGTCTGCAAGATATGTAACCTTGAATCCCGGCGTGACGGTGGAACAATATATTGTAGCTGTTGATCCGCCTGTAGATTTACCTCCTCCCCTAAGTGACAGTGAATTTCAGGCCATGCTTAACAGAGATTTCCCGGTCAGTTATCATGCCGGGCTTAAGGAGCTGCATAAGAGTTACCCTTATTGGACATTCACGGCCGATAATATTAATCATGATTGGAATTATGTCATTTCAAAACAATCTCCCGGCAAGACTTCAATGGTGCCCATAAGTTCTAAAACTTCCCTTAAATCTTATGCGGCAGATTCTTACAATTACGCAACCAACACCTGGAAGAATCTTGATTCAGGCTTCACAGGCGCTTCTGTGGATGCCATCAAGTACTATATGGATCCGAGGAACTTTTTCAACAGCACCTATATCTTTCAATTTGAAAATCAGGGTTATAACCCCGATTTCCATACTTTTGCCGGTATTCAGAACGCCTTAAAGGGAAGCTTCATGGATCCTGCTTCAGGTTCTCCATATGTAAATAATCAGGGCTATATCGTTTACAAGGATGCCAGCGGTAATACTCAGACAATAAATAAAACCTATGCGCAAGTCTTTCTGGAAGCTGCTCAGAATAGTGGAGCCAGCCCCTACTTTTTGATAGGGAGAGTAATTCAGGAAGTAGGGAAAACCAGTCCCAGTGCATCTGCCACAGGAAGTCATCTAACTTATCCCGGGATATACAACTACTATAATATCGGTGCCTATTCGGGGACCAGCCCCATTGCAAATGGTCTCAAATATGCATCTTCAGGCACTACTTATCGGCGCCCCTGGAACAATCCCGAAAAGGCCATAATCGGCGGCGCCGAATGGATAGCTAACGGCTATATCAATGTTGGACAGGATACTTTGTATTATCAGAAATTTGATCTTGTCAATTTCTATCATCAATATATGACCAATATTATGGCGCCGACCTCAGAGTCTTCTATCGTCAGAAGTGATTATTACAATATCGGAGCAATTAATCTGCCCTTTAATTTTTCTATTCCTGTATTTAAGAATATGCCCGCCTCCCCGACACCAAAGCCTTCGGATAATCTCTGCCGCAATAATTGGCTGAAGGGGATTACCACCGCTGTAGCTTTGCAGCCGGCCTTTAACCCGGAAGTCTATAGTTACACGCTCAAGCTGACAGCTCCAACCAACTATATATCGTTGATTGGTGTACCTTATCAAACTACGTCTGATGTAATTACCAAGGTTAACGGCAGCACCGTTCCGGGTAATAATATTCCAGTCCCCATAAATGCAAGTTCCCCCTTTGTGGTGACGTTGACCGTCTGCGCCGAAAAGCGGGATGTTCAGCGTACATACACAATTACTGTGCAGCATCAGGGCGCGGATCCATCCGGCATTCCGCCTCTGCAAAGCAGCATCTATGGCTTCCGTAACGGCGTAATCGATGGCTTGAACCCTAAGAAGAATCAGCATCTGGCTGAGAATATTCTGCGTGACCTTAAATTTAATACCAGCGGCTACCAAATGCGAATTAAGAACAGCTCCGGCAAGGTGATAACTTCAGGTATCGTATCTACAGGCTGTACTTTGGAGATAATACCCACCGGTCAGTCCACGCCGGCATTCATCATGCCCTTCATTATGTATGGCGATATCAACGGCGACGGTCGAATAAATATGATTGATGCTACATATATGAGTGAATACTATCTGATGCGAATGGAACTCAACAAGGCACAGATGATTACAGCAGATCTCAATGGAGATAGCAGGGTTAATATGATTGATGCCACAATTATTTCTGAATATTATCTCATGCGTATGGAAATTTCTAAGAATAAATAACGAGGCTGATATGAAAACTACTAATAGAACGAAAAAAATTACTTTAGCTATAATTCTTATTTCGCTAGTTATATCTTTTTTTCCTGCGCATAAGCTTCAGGCTGCTTCGGCCGCCCTTAGTATCAATAAATCACAAATAGAAATTGGCGAGACTGTGAAAGTTTCCATAGGTGCTTCGGCGCCTGTGTCAGGATATGTTTTAGGAGCCACAGTTAAATATAACTCTACTGTTTTTACCTTTAAGGGTTTTTCAAATAGCTCAGGTATCAGCACAACTGCTAATGCTAAAGGGGGAGTTGTTAGTATAACTGGCAGCGATTCAAGCGGGGTGAACCGCGATATTAAAAGTGTAGGAACACTTATATTTGAAGCAAAAGAGTCCTCAGCTGAAGCTAGCTTTACTTTAACCGAGCTTACAATCGGGCTGGAAGGAATGTATGATGCTCCG
>DCDV01000028.1:32422-33502 GCA_002316595.1 Mageeibacillus sp. UBA1046 | reverse complement strand
TCCAAAAAGGTTCAGGTTTCTGCGCCGGTTGCTACTACTGCAAAACCTACAGCTAAACCTACTGCCGCTCCCACAGCTAAACCCACAGCTAAGCCTACACCTAAGCCTACTGAAAAACCTGAAGCTACAAAGACTAATGAAGTAACTGTAGAAACAACTGTGGAAACTACTATCGAAACAACGATAGAGCAGACAAGTCCGCCGGAAAAAATATATTCTTTTGACAAACAGCAACTTATAAAGGCACAAAATGAGCCTGAGGAGCAAAATATTCCCCAAGGATTTCTGCTGCTCGAAGAGGAAGATTCACCGGACCCGATAACATACGTAATGCCAGGAACCAGTTTTACTCTCTTTTGGTTGGAGGATGCAGCCGGCGCTGCAAGCTTTTACTATTACGATTATGATCAGGATGTCTATGTTCCTTATAAAGAAATTTCGTATCCTCAAGGAGTTTTCCGCATTGGCTTACCAAAAAATGCAGCAATTCCTGAGGGTTTTGTGGAAACCACAATACTGTTGTCGGATCAAGAGTATCCTGCTTTCAGACCTGATCCGGACAGAGAGCTGCCGGCAGGGATTACCAGGATACCGGAACAGATCTATCTGCTGTATCTCGAGAAGGATGTTGAGGCAGAAGGAGGCGGTTTAGAAGCCGAGGGCGGCTTCTACTATTACGATCTGGAAACCGGCTCAATTTTCCCTTACGCTTATTTGCCAATCGTGATACCGGAGAAGGCAGAGCCAGAACCGACAGAGCCGGCCGCAGCCGGAGCAGATCCTTTGGGGGATGATCCTGACGCAATTAATGCCGAAGTTGCCTCACTGGCCAATCTAAGTGATAATTATCGCAACTTTAGCCTGATCCTGGCCTTACTGCTGGTAGTCAGCTGGCTGATATTCTGGTTCACTGCCCCGAAAAGAAAACTTGCCAAGGCAAGGATTAATCCGGATAGGAAGACGGACGCTCAGACAGGAACAGACAACAATAATACTGCGGCGATCCCTTCCCAGTCTTCTGCAGTGCAGGACGCTTTCAAGCGCGAAGACGGCAATAAAGCTAATCAAACACAGGTTTTC
>DCDV01000028.1:32007-32314 GCA_002316595.1 Mageeibacillus sp. UBA1046 | reverse complement strand
AGCTAATCAAACACAGGTTTTCGCTGAACCTGATTATTCTCAGGATTATTCTCAAGCCGGCGAATCTCGCTCCGAAGAAGAGGAGACAGAAACCTCGCTGCCCTGGTATGTCCAGGAAGAAGAAAAACCTTCCAGATTCGGCAGAAGATTATTCAGCGCTAAAGCCGCTCAGCAAGACGACAAAACACAGACGCTGACGGGTGTGAATAACTATTATCCTGAAGATGCTCAGAGTTCCGGTTACCAGGAAGATGACGGCGGAATTGATATGAAATCAGGTCATGATGAATTAGGCGACGAACCCGAT
>DCDV01000028.1:26767-31870 GCA_002316595.1 Mageeibacillus sp. UBA1046 | reverse complement strand
ATGAATTAGGCGACGAACCCGATTCTTCCTCGTATTCCCGCCATAATGAATTAGGCGACGAACCCGATTCAGCCCCGTACCAACGCCAGGATCAATTGGGTGGCGAAACTGATTTCGTCTCATACCAACCCCATGATGAATTAGGCGACGACCCCGATTCAGCCCCGTACAGCCGCCATGATGATTCCGGCTCGGGAGAGGGGTACAATGATTCTGAGGGTGAGACTTCCGGATTTATCTGGCCTGATGAGCCGCAAACTCGTCAGCGCTTCAACAGCTTCCGCCAAAGCCGGATAGAACAGATGACGGATACCGGCAGCTTCCAGCCATTAGAACAAGATGATCAGGACGATATTTTCGGTGACCGTGGGGAAATTTAATGCGAAAATTGCTTGCCAAGGTTAGACAGCTTCTGAGCAATTCAGAAATAATCCGCTATTTAATCATTGGCGTTCTGACAACTTTAGTCAACATCGCAATAACAATAATCGGCAACAGATTTCTAGGTCTGGAATGGCGTTACTACACTAATAAAGTCGCCTACGTTTCGGCTATCCTCTTCTCTTATGCTGCGAACCGGCGCTATGTCTTTCGCTCCAAAGCCAGGGTTCTGCCCGAGATGGTTCGTTTTTCGGCCTCCAGACTGCTTATATCCCTAATATTTGAAGACGGCGGTTATTATCTGCTCTACGATATCGTTGGCTTTCAGGCCATGATGCCGATCTTGCGGCATGTGCCATGGGCCAAATTCATCGGCATGATCTTTGTAGTTATAGCCAACTATGTTGTAGGCAAATTTCTGGTCTTCACAGGGAAGAATGCGAAAGCGTCCAGTGCAGATCCGGATAATTCCGAGGCTAATTAAATGGATTATTCACAGGCGCTGGAATATATAAAGTCAGCTGAGAGGTTTGGCATCAAGCCGGGGCTCTCTCGCATCAGAGAGTTATGCAGGCGTCTAGGTAATCCCCAGCACCAGCTCAAAGTCTTCCATATTGCCGGAACTAATGGCAAGGGATCTACCAGCAGCTACCTCACTCATATATTGACGACAGCCGGCTGCAAGACAGGCTGGTTTACGTCGCCCTATCTGGAACGCTTCACAGAGAGGATCCGCATACTTTCCGGTCCCCGGGATCTGGCAGCCTACGACAAGGATAACAGGGCAGGGGAGATTGGCGAAGAAGATTTTGCCCGCGTCATGACCAGGATCCGAACTGAGGTTTTCGGCATGCTGGCGGCGGGGTTTGAGAATCCCACAGAATTTGAACTTATTACGGCCGCTGCCTTTATATGGTTTTTTGAACAGGACTGCGATTTTGTCGTTCTGGAGACAGGGCTGGGCGGCAGGCTTGATTCAACCAATATTATTGAAAAGCCTGAGGCGGTTATCATCACCTCGCTGGGTTATGAGCATGTCAATATTCTAGGGCCTACAATCGCCGACATTGCCGCCGAAAAGGCCGGCATTATGAAAGCCGGTGTTCCGGTCTATGCCTATGATCCTTCTGCCTCCTACTTGTCTGACAGCGATCAGATAACCGTTCATCAGGTATTGACACAAAAGGCAGCAGAGCTCGGCTGCGACTTAACCTGGATTGGTCATGACAGTGTGGAAATCCTGGAGCAAAACCTGAGCGGACAATCCTTTCTCTGGCAGGGCAGGCGCTTTCAAACACGTCTGCTGGGATCGTATCAGCCCCTGCATGCAGTCTTGGCGGCGAAGGCGACAAGCCCGTATGTCAGTATGAATCAGATCAGTGAGGGAATCAGTGCCACCTTCTGGCCCGGCAGGCTGGAGATATGTTCTGATGATCCCTTTATTCTCCTGGACGGCGCGCATAATGTTCAGGGCTGCATCGCACTGGCGGAGACTTTAGAGCAGATATTGCCGGGACAAAAGCTGGTTTTTCTTACCGGCATGCTGGCAGATAAAAACACCAAAGCCATGCTGAAAGAAATTCTTGCGGGCAGAAATTATGCCATAGATACTGTCTTTGCCACAGAGCCACCTAGTTCCAGAAAGCATGCGGCCGAAACGCTGGCAGAGCAGATCAGAGAGATAAATGACAGCCGTCTGGAATCCCTGCCTAAAGATAGTTATAATATGCGTATTGTTGCTCTCGCAAAGGCTGACGATGCCGCCGGGCAGGCACGGCAGTACGCCCGGGATCGGGACCTGCCGCTAATCGCCTTCGGCTCATTATATTTGGTAGGCGAGATTCGGCCACTGCTGCGAGGCAAAGAGTAAATGTATAAGGATTAACCATGAATTGGGATAAAGAGATAGAAAATATGCCTGCGCTCGACAGCGATGAGATTCAGGTCAGTGCTTCCGACCGGGAAAATGAGCGGGCGATAAATTTATATAACAGAGCGCTGGAACAGATTGCCGATGGCAATGCCGATGTAGCCATGATTGCTCTCGATCGTCTGACCAGTGAGTTTCCGCTCTTTGCTGAAGCGGCGTATCTTTATGGGCTTTGCCTGGGACGTCAGAAGAACTTTGAAGCGGCCGAGAAGATGCTGCGGCAGGCAGAGCTGGCTGATCAATCCGAAGAGGGCTTTGAGGCGCTGGAAGAGGCGAAGCTTGCTGCCAGAGAGGGCAAGATCCGAGCACAGGAAACAGTCAGAAGCAAGAGGCTGAAGGAAAACAAGCTGGCCGGGGTCAAGGCGGATTTGGTCAGAGGCGGCATTCTGGAGAAGTCCGACCACAGCAAAAGAGCCGACAAAATGCGGATGACGACTGCCCGCGAGCGGGAAAAGGTCATGCAGCAGATCAGAGCCCAGGAGCAAGATGGCTTGCCCAGGGGGCTTGAAATCGATGCCGGCGATAAATCCAATCGCTGGCTTCAGTTCGTCAGCGTGGTTGTGATTGCAACTGCAGTTATTTTCCTGATCTTTTATTTCTTTATCCGGCCGGGGATAATCAGGCGGCAGCAGACAGATCAGAAATTGACCTGGATCGAGCAGGAGCTGGAGAGCAGAGCGTCAGATGATGCAGGTATCGCTGATCTGTTAACTGATTATGAGTCCAGGTTTGGAGCTGAATGATCGCTGCTTAATAGAAAAAGAGTGATTGATTCTGAATTTGGAACTGAGTAATTTCGATTCTGAGTTCAGAGGTGAATAAATTCTGATACTGAATTGGCGTTAAAGCGATTTTGCTGCTGAGTCAGGAGCTGAGTAATTTCGCCTTAGATTCGTAAATGAACAGATATTTAGATGAAGAAGGATATGAGGATTTAGATGTTATATATCAGTACAAGAGGTGTCCATGAGCCGAGCTCGCCTTCCGAGGCTTTGCGCAAGGGAGTTCCGGATGACGGCGGGCTGTTCGTGCCCGAAACCATTCCCCGGGTCGATCAAGACTGGATAACTCGCTTAGCGGAGCTGCCTTATTATCAGGCGGTAGCCAAAGTTCTGGAACTTTATCTGACCGACTTTGACCAAAGTGAATTGACCTCCATCTGTTATGAAGTGTTTTCAGAGGATAATTTTGGTGAGAAGCCGGCCTTTATGGAACAGCTTAATCCCTATAATGAAAATCTTTATCTGCTGCGTCTCGACACTGGGCCTACAGCCTCAATCAAAGACTATTCGATGCTGCTGGTTCCGCCTTTGCTGACACTGGCTAAACAGAATACCCAAGATGACATGCAGCAGCTGCTTTTGACCGCTACCACCGGCAGTGCCGGCATGTCCGCTCTTTCCACCCTGGCAGACAAAGAGGGTTTTGCAGTTATGGCTTTCTTTGCCAGTACCGGCGAACCGCTCGGTTCTGAGCAGCCGCTTAAACCGGAATGGGCTGCAAATTGCTTTGCTTCCTACTCGACAGCATCTTTTGAAGAGCTGTCGCAAGAGATCAGGCAATTACTCGCTGATGAACAGCTGGTAAATAAGCTGAAAGATCACAATGTCATTTTGTCCACAGCCAACTCCTTGAATTGGGTGAGGATTATACCTTCCATTGCTTATTATTGCTGGGCTGCTTCCTGCCTTTTTACTCAGAATCGGCTGCAGTGGGGTGAGGGCGGTCTGGCTCTGGTTGTACCCAGCGGCAATGGCAGTGAATTGGTTGCCGCCATCTATGCCAGGGAAATGGGCATCCCGATTGAAAAGATTATTGTCACAACGAACCGCAACCGCGGTCTGGCTGATCTGATTCGCGAAGGCAGCTTCAGCAGGAGAAGAAAACTTCTGCATACTGATATGCCGGGTCTTGATGTAGATCTGCCGATGAATGTTGAGCGCGTGATTTATGAAGTGCTGGGCCGGGACCCGGTGCAGACATCAATTTACCTTAACGACTTAATCAATGAGGGCATAATCCGTCTAAACAAAAAAGATACCGCTGCCATAAAAGCGTATCTTGACGCTGTATCTGTGGATGACAGAAGAATTGCCTCCATGATTCTCTCAATTTATGACCGCACAGATTACGCACTTGATCCGCATACGGCCGGATTTGTCACAGCCTATGAAACGTGGAATGATCGCCAGCGCAGTAATTTGCCCGCTGTTGTCCTCAATACCGACAGTCCTTACCGTTTTACCAGAACGATGAGTGAAGCGCTGCTGGGCCGCGGCTACGTGCGCGGACGAAGCCAAAGTGTTCTTATCTCAGAGCTGGAGCAGGAGATCGGAATTGCCGTGCCGCAGATTTTTACTTCTTTGACGGACAATGATGTCACACCCTTGCCCACGGTGAATGCGGGTGAAATCTCCCGGAATATTCTCGAACAGCTGGGAATAGCCTAAAGGTTTCGCAGCCGACGACAGCCTGCTTGAAATTTCAGCGCCAGCCGGCGACGCTGGCCTGTCACTTATTAGCAAGCCGTTCCGATGACAGCCTGCATGAAATTTCAGTGCCAGCTTTATGTTCCAGGTTCCCTTGCTATTTGATCGGAGTGCAATTATCTGACTTGAGATTCCAGTGCCAGCTTGATCATCAAATCAACAACCGTTTTCATTGAATTGCCGGCGGCTTTCATCATGAGAGGGTAGCGGCTGTGTTCCGTAAAGCCCGGAATAGTATTGGCTTCGTTAAAAATGATCTTGCCCCCGGGAGTTAAGAAAAAGTCAATCCGTGCGAAACACCTG
>DCDV01000028.1:25647-26566 GCA_002316595.1 Mageeibacillus sp. UBA1046 | reverse complement strand
ATAATGGTTTTCTGCGGTGTATATTTTTCGCTGTAATCGAAAAAGCCGTTTGCCAGTTCAACCTCGTCAATCTCACCGACCATTAGATCACTGTTTCCTAAGACAGCACAGGCTACCTCTCTGCCGGTGATATTCTCTTCTATTATCACGCGATCGTCATATTCTAAAGCAAGATCAACAGCAAAGATAAGCTCAGCTGATGACATGACCCGCGAGGCTCCAAATGAGGAGCCGGCCTTGACCGGCTTTACGAAGACAGGATAGCCGATATCCGCAGTCTCCTGCAGAAGTTCTTCCTCATTATAATCAAATCCCGCCGCAGTAAATTTCGGCACTGTTATGCCGGCAGATCGCACCAGCTTGTGCGTCCGTTCTTTATCCATGCACAGAGCAGAAGATAACACGCCGCTGCCGGCGAGCGGGATGCCGGCCAGCTCCGCAATTCCTTGTACTGTGCCGTCTTCGCCGAATTTTCCGTGCAATACCGGGAAAACCACATCGATTGGCACCCTGCTTACATGGTCATCATTAATAAGCAGGAGAGAATGATCTGAGCGGTTAGAGGAGAGAACTGCCGGAACGCAGTCAGAATCATTGTTCCAGGTGTTGTCTTTAATCTTGTTGATGTCGCCGCTGAAATGAAACCATTCTCCCTCGCGGGTGATGCCGATCAGGACAGGCCTGTGTTTATCCGGATCAAGACTGCTGATTATTGTGAAAGCAGATTGAAGAGAGACCTCGTATTCTGGCGAGTGCCCGCCAAAGATTATTGCGATATTAATCATCTTCATGGTTTTTAAATATAACTCTTTATCTATTCGAAGGCAATAAATGAGAAGTGATGATAATCAATTTCATCGCTCAGTTGCAGATCACCCTTGTTGTTTAACTAAAAAGTCCAGATAAAGCCGGAAAAATG
>DCDV01000028.1:18665-25463 GCA_002316595.1 Mageeibacillus sp. UBA1046 | reverse complement strand
GAGTGTCCGGGAAGTTGGATAATCGCCTTTGCTCTATTTAGCTAAATGTCCAGATAAAGCCGGAAAAATGCAAGCCGGTGCTGGCCTGAGTGTCCGGGAAGTTGGATAATCGCCTTTGCCGTTTAGCTAAAATGACCAGATAAAGACAGGAAAATGCAGTTCTGTGTGTCCAGATAGCCGGAAAAGCAATTATTGCGGAAGAAGAAGTTGACTTTAATTTTGATTAAATATACAATTGCGAAAATAGTAATTGAAAGGGAGCCGAAGTGACTGTGCTGAGCAGAAATATGAATCCAGCAGTATCAATGACAAAAGCTATGATGATGCCCGGCTATGACATCGCTTCCTTCTTGCAATTGTAAAAGGCGGAGATATCCGGCTGTGGGAGGGAAGCGAAGTGCTTCCCTTTTTTGTTGGCTAAATACTATTACTAAGAGGAGAACAGATGCTGGAATTAAGGAATGTAAATAAGACCTTTAAGACCCCGGAAGGTTCCATCGAAGCAGTCAAAGATGTGTCCTTTACAGTAGAGCCGGGCGAGATTTACGGGCTGATCGGTTTATCGGGCGCTGGCAAGTCTACGCTTATCCGCTGTATAAATATGCTGGAGAAACCGGACAGCGGTCAGATTTTGTTTGAAGGTGAGGATCTGGCTCTCTTATCCGCCAAGGAACTGCGCCAAAAGAGACAGCAGATCGGCATGATCTTTCAGCATTTCAACCTCTTTGAGCAGAAGACGGTCAGAGATAATATCGCCTTTCCTCTGGAACTGCACAGCAAAGACAAAGCCGCCATCTCCAAACGGGTCGAGGAACTACTGGGCTTTGTCGAGCTTACCGATAAGATCAATGCCTATCCCTCTGAACTGTCAGGCGGGCAGAAGCAAAGAGTTGCGATCGCTCGCTCCCTGGCCACATCACCCAAACTGATCCTCTCCGATGAGGGCACTTCTGCTCTGGATCCCGCAACTTCAATCTTAATCCTGGATCTTTTGCGCCGTTCTGTCGATGAACTGAAGATCTCCATAGTCATGATCACGCATCAGATGGAAGTAGCCAGGCGTATTTGCGACCATGTTGCGGTTATGGAAGGCGGCGAGATAATTGAGCAAAACACAGTTAAGGGACTCTTCCTGGAGCCTAAGCATCCGCGCACTGTAGCGCTGATCAGAAGCCTTGACGAAGAGCGGCCGCTCTCCGAGATAAGCGCCTTCGCCAAAGACGATGTCTATAGATTAGGCTTTGCCGGCGGTGAGGTTTCCCGGCCTTTGATATCCGAAATTTCCCGCCGCTTTGAGATCGACATTAATCTTTTGGCCGGCGATATCAACATTTTGCAGGACGAGCAGGTGGGCTGGCTGGCAGTAACCTTCCCCAAGGATGAACCTAAAAAAGTTGCGGCTGCACTGGCTTTTCTGCAGGAGAAGAACGTCCATATCAAGAAGATCGTTCCCAATGGGTCGAATACTTCAGAGCAGGCGGACGGTGCCGAAAACGATGCCGCCGCAGACACTTCAGATGATTCTGAAGTAAGGGGAGGTGATAATAATGGGTGATTATATTCAAGCTTTAAATGAAACCCTGCTGATGGTGGGAGTGTCCAGCTTGTTCTCCATCGCGATCGGACTGCCTCTGGGAATTATTCTGGTTCTGACTCAGCCGAACGGCATTAAGCCCATGGCAGGTCTCTACCGGGTGCTGGACATCATCATCAATTTGTTCCGCTCGCTGCCCTTTATTATCCTGATTATCGTCTTTGCGCCGCTGGCCCTGATACTGACGGGGCGCTCATCGGGAACTCTGGCCTTGACCGTGCCTTTGTCTCTGGCGGCCATACCCTTTGTTGCGCGCATCATGGAGACGAGCATCAATGAAGTCGGACAGGGAGTGGTTGAAGCGGCGCTGGCCATGGGCACATCGATCCCGAAGCTCATCACCAGAGTGCTGATCCCGGAAGCGATGCCGGCCTTGATCCAGGGAGCTACCACAACAATCATCAATATCGTCGGCTATTCTGCGATGGCGGGCGTGATTGGCGGCGGCGGTCTGGGAGATCTGGCCATACGCTGGGGCTATTACAATCGCCAGCCTCAGTCCCTGCTGGTCGCTGTGATCTTGATCGTGATTCTGGTACAGGCGGTTCAATTAGCTGGTAACGCTCTCAGCAGAGCGATTGACCATAGATAAGTAAAAAGGAACGGCGCCATTGCGGGCGCACACAACGGATAGTGCCCGTAACGCGCAAAAAATACGGACTGCGCCCGTTAAGCGCAAAATTAAAATATCGAGGAGTTAAATTATGAAAAAGAGAAATATTCTGGTCCTGACATTAGCACTGTTGCTGGTTCTTACTACTGTTTTCGCATCAGCCTGCGGCAAAAAGGAAACCTCCGGAGATGACGAGATTGTCATCGGCGTATCGCCATCTCCTCACGCAGAAATTGTCAGGCTTGTAGTCGACGATTTGAAAGCTGAAGGAATCACTGTTACGGTTAAAGAATATTCTGATTATGTACAGCCTAATCTTGATCTGGCAGAAGGTGAGCTTGACGCAAACTTCTTCCAACACACACCATATCTGGACGAATTCATAGCTGAGCGCGACCTGGATCTCACCGTACTGGGCGGCATCCACATCGAGCCTCTGGCAATCTTCTCAACCACTCTAGAATCACTGGATGAGCTGGAAGACGGCGATGAAGTCATAATCCCCAACGACACAACAAATAACACCCGCGCCCTTCTGCTCCTGCAGGAGCAAGGCCTGATCACTCTGGGCGGGGAAGGCATAACCGCAACTGAAAAAGATATTATTGAGAATCCCTTGAATCTCAAGTTCACCGCGATGGAAGCGGCAGCCATCCCCACTGTTTACGGTGATGCGGCTATCGCAGTCATTAACGGCAATTACGCCATCCAGCACGAGATCGATCCGATTAAGGATTCACTGGCGATTGAAGACGCCAATTCACCCTATGTCAACATCATCGCCGTACGCACTGATGAAGTTAAAGCTGAGAAGTTCCAAAAGCTCCTGGAGGCTCTGCAGTCTGATAAAGTCAAAGATTACCTCGAAGAGACTTACGCCGGTTCAGTAATCCCGGCTTTCACCGACGCGGAAGGCAAAAAGATAGACTAAGCCTATAACAAAAGACGGCGCGGCCACATGGCTGCGCCGTTTATCTTTGCTCAGAAAAGGGAAGGACGGAACGGAGGTTCTCAACCAGGCTCAGGGGTATTGCCGGTTTTAGAAGGTCATGTCTGAGACAGAGGTTCTCAAACTTGGCTCAGGGGAATTGCCGGTTTTCGAAGAGCATGTCCGGGACAGAGGTTTTCAAACATGGCTCAGGGGAATTGCAGGTTTTCGAAGGTCATGTCTGAGACAGAGGTTCTCAAACTATTCCCGGTATTGTTGCCAGTTTTCGCATGGATATCTATAATTGTCATTAACTTATTAAAAACATTAATTAGGAAGACATTCGCCTCACAGGAGGGACAGCGCCTTTGAACGAGCAAAATAATATATCAGGCAGGCCACGCCGGCAGCAAAGAGCAGAAAAGAGCGGCTATCGGAACGGGGCGAAGGCGATTGCCTTGCTGATCGCTCTTTTTATGAGCTTGAGCATGACGGTCTATCCGTCTGGTGTGCTGGCTGCTCCCGCACCTGCTGTGACAGAGTCTGCCACTGCAGATACCGGTCTCTCTGAGAAAAGCGGACCATCCCAGTCTGAAGAATCTAAGGTCACGGCTACAGCAGCAGATACTACCCTCCCTGAGCCAGGCACTGCAAAAACCACTGCCCAAAAATCTGCCTCTGCAACAACAGAAACACAAACTCCGGAAGAGGCTAATTCATTTAAGACAAGATGGCCGGAGATTGAGCAGGTAAAGGCCAGAGCCTATGTAGTTGTAGATGGCTCGAACATGGAGATTTTAGCTGAACACAATGCCAGAGCTCGCATGCCGATGGCCAGTACGACTAAAATTTTGACAGCACTGACAGTTATTAATCATCCGGATTTTGATCCTGAGCGTATCGTTACAGTATCTAAAGAGGCAACAGTCCTGCCGTCTTCATCCGCTTCCCGGGTAGGTCTTAAAACCGGAGAGAAATTGACTACCGAAGAGTGCCTCTACGGTTTAATGGTGCATTCCGGCAATGATTGCGCCAATGTTCTGGCTGAGAATTATTCGCAGGCAAGAGTCAGCGATCCCCTCGAGCGCCGTGCAGCTTTCTGCGCTGAGGCGACGAAATATGCACACAGTCTGGGGGCTAACGACACTTCGATCAAAAACCCCAGCGGTTTTACAGAGGAAAATCATTTTTCCACCGCCTATGATCTGGCGCTGCTGGCTAATGAAGGGATGAAAGAACCACTCTTCAGAAGCCTTGTAAGCACGGCGTTTTATCGTATGCCTGCCACCAATAAGCATCCGGTCGCCGGCTGGAAAATATTGCGCAATACCAACAGTCTGGTCTTATCTTCACCTGAACTGTACGGCTCCCAATATTTCCAAAGCTATGACGGAGTCAAAACGGGCACCACGTCTCTGGCCGGAAAATGTCTGGTCGGCGCAGGAACAACTCACGATGACAGGCAGATTATTGCTACCCTGCTTAATACTGAGCTGGCGGTAGAGGGAGCCAATCTCACCATAGACATTTTTATGCGCGCTTTACTGGAAGAGGGAGCGGCAAGACTAGGCGTTGAACCGATTAGAAAAGACTACGGAACTTCCGGACAAGGCTATATCGCCGGCCCTGTGACGCCTGCTCAGGAAAACCCGGAGCAGACTGTGGATGAAACAGAGATTACGGAAGAGACTGCAGAGGAATCTCAGGCCACAGAATCTGTGCAGACCTTGCCGGCTGAAACCGGCGCTGCGACAGTAGAACAAAACGGCAATCAGAAGAATACGGGCATTTTCTCCGGTGATCTTACCAATATGGGCTTAATCACTCTGGGAGTTTTGATGTTAGTTCTGGTGGTAATCTTGCTGATCTTAGGTCTCAGTATCAGGAAAGATAAAAATAGAGGTCACAGCATCAGGGAAGACAAGGGAAAACCCGTACCTCAACAGCCACCCAAAAGACAGGAGCGGGCAAAATCCGCAGCAGCCCCCAAGGGTCTGGCGCAGACCGAACCGGATGATGACTCGCAAGAACAGGTAGCGGACGAGTCAGAAGATTGAAAAGAACAGGTCCAGGAAAAAACAATAATTGCGTGCTGCACAAGTGAGAAAAATAGAGCATTTGGCACTAAAAGCTCAAAAACCTCAGCTTCAGTTAAATATTTTCTAAAATTGCTTGACAATTGCTTTATTGCCTGCTAACATGGCAAAGCATGTCAATTTGCATGTCCGAAGGGGTTAGAGACTCCTTCTGTCAGATAGTAAGGAGGATCTTCCATGAAGACATATTTTGCCAAGGAAGGCGAAGTCGAGCGTAAATGGTATCTGGTCGACGCCGAAGGGAAAACCCTGGGTCGTCTCGCAACAGGTATTGCCTCAATTTTACGCGGTAAGCACAAGCCTGAATTCACCCCATTTGTAGATACCGGCGATTTCGTAATTGTTGTCAATGCCGAGAAGGTTGCTGTGACAGGTGATAAGGAAAACCAGAAAATCTATCGCCGTCATTCCGGTTATCCGGGCGGGCTGAAGGAAGTACCCTATAAAAGGGTTATGGCCACACATCCCGAGAGAATCCTGGAGCACGCCGTCAGAGGCATGCTGCCTAAGAACACACTAGGCCGGCAGATGTACCGTAAGCTCAAGGTTTATCCCGGACCCAAACACCCACACGAAGCTCAGCAGCCGGAAAGCATAGAGCTGTAAGCCATAAAGGAGATTGAATAATGGCAGCAAATAAAAAGGAATTTTTCTATGGCACAGGCAGACGCAAGCAGTCGGTTGCCCGGGTCAGACTATATCCCGGTAAGGGCGATATCACCATCAATGGCAAAGATATCGAAGACTACTTAGATCTGGAGACGCTTCGTTATATCGTGCGCCAGCCCTTGCATGAGGTCAATGCAATTGACCGCTACTCTATCGTAGTTAATGTAAAAGGGGGCGGCATAGCCGGTCAGGCCGGAGCCATTCGTCATGGCATCTCCAGAGCCCTGGTTGAAGCTGATGCGGAAATGTATAAGGCAGCTTTGAAGAAGGCCGGCTTCCTGACACGTGACTCACGCGTCAAGGAACGTAAGAAGTACGGTCTCAAGAAGGCTCGTAAGGCTTCTCAGTTCTCTAAACGTTAATCCTGACTTCAGGAAAGACAAAACAATATGCATAGCACAGCAGGCAGTAAGAGTCCTTTTTGCGCAGCAAAAGCTCAAGCTGCCTGCTTTTTTCATCGCCGGGTAATAATAATATGCGCACGCATACCGTCATAAGCGAATCAGCGGCAGAAACCGAACTCTGGGCAGGCAATCTGGCCAGGCAGCTTTTGCCTGGAGATGTATTAGCTTTAGACGGTGATCTGGGCGCGGGCAAAACCGCCTTCGTTACAGGATTAGCCAAGACGCTCGGAGTCAAGGGTCAAGTGGCCAGCCCGACTTTCACTTTGTTGCGCGACCACGAAGCAGGTGAGCAGGGGATAGCTCTTTATCATTTTGACGCATATCGTCTCAGCGGCGCAGAGGAATGGTATGAGCTTGGCTTTGACGAGTATCTTGCCGAGGGAGGAATTACAGCTGTAGAATGGGCAGAGAGGATTAAAGAGGCTCTGCCGCCGGAGACGATCTGGATTCAGCTGGAACGGCAAGGTGAGAATAGCCGCCGTATCACCATATCC
>DCDV01000028.1:16849-18546 GCA_002316595.1 Mageeibacillus sp. UBA1046 | reverse complement strand
GCCGCCGTATCACCATATCCTGGTCAGACGACCGCCCTTTGCAGGAGAGCTTTACTCGAAGGAGATCATAATGCTGATATTAGCCGCCGACACATCCGGCAAAAGCCTGTCTGTCTCACTTTGCGAAGATGATAAGTCTTTGATCGAGACGACACTTAATCTCGGCTACAAACATTCCGTTGCTTTTCAGCCGCTGATCGACGAAGTTATCCGGCGCTCCGGCAGGGACAAGAAGGAAATTGAACTCTTCGCCAGCGCCGCAGGTCCAGGATCTTTCACAGGAATTCGCATTGGCGTTGCCGCCATCAAGACCATGGCCTGGGCTCTGGGCAAGCCTGCCATCGGAGTGTCAAGTCTGGAAACTCTGGCAGCCGCCTTCCCGGGTTCAATAGTCTGCCCAGTTCTGGATGCCCGCGGCGGCCGTGTTTTCTCGGGGCTGTATAAAGTGACCGGAAAGCCCGCAGAACTCCTTAAACCGGCGAACAGACAGGCCGATGACCTCTGGCAGGACATCATTGAGTTGGGACCGACATCTGAGCCGCCTCTTACGTCTATCATTGTAGTCGGGGACGGACTTCCCGCCGTCAAAGCAGCCAGGCCTCAGAATCTGCCTGAGATTAACGTGATTTGGACAACTCCGGAGCACTGGGCTCCGCGCGCAGCAGTATTAAGCCGTCTGGCTTATTTAAAATACAAAGAGGGCGACCAGGGAGATCCGTTCGCCCTGATGCCGCAGTATCTCTCCCTTTCACAGGCTGAAAGGCTTAAAAAGCAAGCAGATAAGCAAAATTAAGGTAAAGACATGAACCAAAAAGTGAGAATCAGGCTTGCCAATCTGAAGGATCTGGCCGCAATCGTGGAAATTTATCTGGAAGCCTTCAATAAGAAATCCGGCGGATCAGCTCTGGCTCGCGATCTCGAAGAAGCCGAGGCAAAAAGCCCATTAGCAATGCTTTACTATGTAGCTGAAACTCAATCCGGCGTGCTGGGCTACATCTCCGCCTGCCCTCTGCCGGAAGCAATGGACATCTACGAAATAGCCATCCGGCCGGAAGCCCGCAAGCAGGGGATAGGCCGCCTGCTCATGAATAAAATCATCGATGAAGCGTTCTCGCGCAAAATAGACCTCGTCATGCTGGAAGTGGCAGTGACCAATTTGCCTGCGATCAGCCTGTATGAGGATTTCGGCTTTCGTGTTTACGGCAGACGCAAGCATTATTATCAGGATACTGGAGATGATGCCCTTTTAATGAGGCTGGACCTGAATCTTGAGCCTATGCTGGCCTAAGCGGCCCTGCCTTGGGTCAGAATAAGAGCAAATATCTCGCCTGACATCAGGCTAAATGTTACAGAATCACATCCGACGTGTCCGAAAATAATTGATTTTAACGCCGAATTTACTGAATTTCTTGGCGAATAACACCTAATATTTAACGTGAAATGACTGGTTAATTATGAAAATAGTATGTTTAATTTTAGGAGCTGTTATTTAGTTGAAAAAAGAAATTTACAAAATTATACTTTAAACACGACATGGCGTTTTGCCTATTCAACATCAATTTATTGAAGGCGCTTATCTACTGGGAGGATTTTATGCATAAAGAAACTGCAGTTTTCAACTCTGCCGGCACGGTAAAACTTGATCACGCCGTAGCTAATCTGGTACATGAGGCTTCAGCCTTTAATTGCAGCATTTA
>DCDV01000028.1:6869-16734 GCA_002316595.1 Mageeibacillus sp. UBA1046 | reverse complement strand
AGCCTTTAATTGCAGCATTTATCTGCTCAAAGGTGAGCGGCGCGCTAATGCTAAAAGCCTTTTGGGCGTGATATCTCTGGGGATAACTGACGGGGATGAGCTCACAGTTCAGGCTGACGGCGAAGACGCCGAAGCTGCAGTTAAGGCCCTGATAAACTTCATCAATAATCCCGCTTAGTTAAAAGTATTCGCAGTCAGAGAAGAGACACTCTTCACTCTGATCAAAATATTCACATTTTATCTCACTCGTAGGTTCAAGATCGATCTGATATTTTTTCTTTAAAAAATCTGCGGCGACCTCTAAAGCCATATAAGCATTGCGCTTGCAGCAGCGCGGTCCATGACTGGTGCTGAGCTTGGTGAGGATTTGCCCTGTCAGCTCATTGGCCTGACTCCAGGTCTCATCGCTGAAAGGTGTCGTAACGCTGAAGATGCTGAAAGCAGCGCCCACGCTAACTGCCGCACCACAAACACCCATGAAACCGCAAGCGCCTCCCGGGTAGCTGCCGGCGCGTTCGATCAGAGCGTCAACTGCCTCCTCGATATTCATGGCGGGAACAGTTAAATCCTCTTCTACCTCAATGCCTCTATTCAGTTTTTCTGCCTGCCCCAGCCGCCATTCTTGCAGCTGAGCGGCTCTCTTCGGATTTTTCTTCAGCCAATGGTCCAAAGCAACCAGGAGGGCTGCTCCGTCCAGCACGTGGTGCTCAGGCCCATGAATATTAACCTGTGGATGCTCCATCCAGCGGTTTAGGATTCTAATCGGATCCGTGACCTCCTCCAGATCCTCATTGTCTGTAAAGATGATTGCATGAAAATCTATTGGTTCGGCTTCACATGCTAGTATTCCTGATTCAGCGCCAGCTTCACCTTCATGCACTCCGGCTTCAGGGTTAGCTTCACTTGAAAGCACTCCGGCTTCAGGTTCAGCTTCACCTTCTAGTATTCCGGATTCAGCGCCGGCTTCACCTTCAAGCACTCTGACTTCAGGATCAACTTCGGTATGGCCAGTATCGGACAGAGGCTCTCCGCCATTCAGATTATTTAGATTTATTTGTCTGTTTTCATCGTTAGTCATTTGCTTTAATTTTCTCCATTCTGTCAGCGACATCCGCTGTATCTATAAGATTATTTGGAATCAGGTTCAGTATATTTTGGACAAAGTCTGAATATTTACTGTCTTGGGCAAAGGAATATAATACCCACTGCTTATTGCGCTCTTCCTCTATGAGCTTAAGATCTTTAAGTTTACGTAAGTGCTGACTGACTGCCGGCTGAGAAATATCCAGCACTTCGACGAAAACACATACGCAGCAATCCGTTTCGGAGAGAATTTTTAGAATAATCAATCGTGTTTTATCTGCCAGCAGCTTTAACACGTCTGCATATTCATTGATAGAAATTTTATCCGTCATCCAAGTACCACCATCTCGCGCAAAATATTATTGTATCTATCCGGGCACCGGGCAAAAACAAACAGGTACACAAATAGAGCATATAAGCATATGCTTATATAATAATACTCAAATCAGATGTGTCAAGTGTTGTATCGTCTGTTTTATCATCGCTGAACTTTCAGGGTATAATGCTGTTATAAAATCTTTCCTTTGCAGACTAAGGAGGGTTGAGCTTGGTCTCCTGCTGTGACCTGATAAAACCGGATATCTCCTATTATTTTGAATTAATTTCTTTGCGCGACGAAATTATTGCAGAGGATGGAATAAGAGGGCGTTCCGGATCCTTAGAGCGTATGAAGAACATTCCCCAATGGCTTGATTTTAATAAACGCCTGGAAAATGCCTATACAGTTCCTGCAGGTTGGGTTGAGAGCGAGCAATTCATCTATGTGCGTAAATCGGATCACAGGATAGTCGGTATGATTTTATTCCGCCATTATGTAAACGACTTTCTGGGACCTTATGTAGGACATATCGGTTATTCTGTGCGCCCGAGTGAGAGAAGAAAGGGCTATGGCACACAAATGCTGGCTGACTGCCTCAAGGTCTGTAAAGATTTCGGTCTGGAGCATGTACTGGTGACCTGCTCTCCGGACAATGAAGGCAGTAAAAAGATCATTTTATCAAATAAAGGCGTCTATGAAGGAAAAGTATATTATGCCATGGAAGATACTTATCTTAACCGCTATTGGATTACCATTGCCGATCTAGATAACGACGACTCTGAAAGCACCGGCCTAGAAAACGAAGACTCAAAGATCAGCGACTTCGCCGACATAGACCATGAAGACGCCTGACCCGAAACAGCAGATCCCAAAAAATCCTCCATTGAGAAAGCGTAACATAGCATGCCTAACCAAAATAACTTTGCTGTATCCTTATAACAGCAATAAATCTATATCTGAAATCCTTCTCACAAGGGAACGGGGGTAACAAATTATGGACGAATCTAATAATCAAGAAAATTATCAGGCGGCGGCTGCAGATGAACAGCATGAGCAGAAATCTCATGCTGAACACGGACAGCAAGAGCGGCAAAAGGCGTCCGCAGACGCAGGAGAGCAGTACCACAGCTCACCCTATACAGGACAATATGGTCAAAGTCAAAGTATGCCCTATTATGGACAGCAAGGCCCTCCTCAAGGGCAGCGAGGACCATATCAAGGCCAGCCCTACGGACAGCAAGGTTATTATCAGGGCCCGCCCTTTGGCCAGCAGGGACCTTATCAATATCAGCAAGGACCTCCGCCTTACGGTCAGCAAGGGCAGCCCCCTTATGGCCAGCGTCCTCCCTATCAGCCGGTTAGAAACAGCGACAAGGCAGTAGCGGCTCTGATTTTGGGTATCGCATCTCTGGTCCTTATCATTTTTGCCTTTACTGTGATTTTGGGAATTGTAGGATTTATTCTGGGCATTGTAGCTGCAGCGATGGGCAGCGGCGCTCGCCGGGAAATTCGTGAAAGCGACGGTAAACTCGGCGGTCAGTCTATGGCCACCGCGGGCATGATAATGGGCATCATCGGCCTCATACTCAATTTGATAATTGCGGTCAGTGTTGGCTTCTTTATGGGCATGGTCATCAGTGAAAACTATACGGAGTGGGGTTGGAACTGGGATGGCTGGCGTATGCCGCACTGGTTCAGATAGTAATAACCACACTTAACTGAAAAAACATAGCCGCTGTGAGAGATCGCAGCGGTTTTTTATTTATTGGGTGGGATAATTACTGCAAAAAAGCGATACTCCCTTTTATTGCAGGAGCGTGATGCTCCTGGTTATTGTAAAGACTGAAACCCCGGGGTTATTGCAAATACTGAAACCACGAGGTTATTGCAGAATAGTGATGCTGCGGGCGTCAAAGTCGATCAGGCCGTCAGCCCGCATCTTGTTAAGTTCCCGTGACAGAGAGCTGCGCCGCACACCCAGCTGCTCAGCCAGAGCCTTTTTGGTCAGCTTCAGTTCTACCCGGTTGCTCTTTTGTCTTTGCCGCTCGCTCTCCAGAAAATCCAGCATGTTCTCTCTGATACTGCGCTTTTTATAAAGCTTGATTTTATCCCCCAGAATAAAAGCATGACTGCCGGTAAACCGCAGATATTTACGCAGGAAGTCAGGATATTGGCTGAGCAAGGCAAACAGCGATTCTCTGTCGATCGACAGCAGGACGCTGTTTTCTCTGGCACTGACGGTCAGAGGGAAGCGAGGGTTATCGAGGAAAATTAAGTTTCCGCCGATACCGCAGCCACAGTCGAAGGCGCTTACTGTCAGGAAATCACCGCTTTCTTCGATGCGGTCGACAGCCAGACTGCCGCTTAAAATAACTTTTAGAGCATCGCAGCTTTCACCTTCGAGATATACTACACTGTCTTTACTATAGTGTTCGATTTGAAAGGAACCGTTCGCCAGCTGTTCCTGTATGACATCGTCAGGAAGGCTGTCCAGTAAAGGACTTTGCTTTATCTGTGCCGACAGTTTGTCATAATTAGCTTGTGCAGGTTTTGAACTCATCTTCTTACCACTTTCATTAAAATCTACTGTCTAAGCGCTGCAGTAGTAACTACTGTCTGATACTGTCGGAGCCTTTCAGCGACAAAATGCTGTTGGAATAACTTCTGCCCGGACATTGCTGCAGTATCCTCAGCAGCCGAACACGGCCTCAGCCTCTCTGCAGCCGAACACCTGAGAATTATTGTCCTGAAAGTTACCTTGGTAACTAAATTTTAGCACAGATATGATTATCATATTTGATGATAGTTTATTAATAAATTGAAAAGAGAATTTGTTTTGGAAAGGGCATTAATTTGATGAAGAGACTTCCTGTTTTGCTAATTCGATTAGCTTTTCTGGCCTTATTTATTTTCTTAGTTGTTAATGGCAGAGTACTGCTCTGGCTTGTAATATTTGCCGTCAGCCTTCTCGTGGCAATCGTCTTTGGACGGCTTTACTGCGGCTATGCCTGCCCGATCAATACTGTCATGATGCCGATTGCAAAGATATCTCAAAAGCTCGGCATCGGCGGCAGGAAGTCGCCAAAATGGCTGCAGTCGGGCAGAGTCGCCTGGATTGCATTAATTATATCTGCAGCAATTTATGCATTAACCAGGCTTGTCATACATAAGACATTCCCGGTCCTCCTTATCTGGCTGGCTCTGGCTGTAATGGTCACCCTTTTCTACAAGCCTGAAGTCTTCCACAATAAGATCTGCCCGTTTGGCGTCCTGCAGCGTTTATTTGCCCGTTCACCGCGTTTTTCCCGCTTTGTGGTACCCGAACCTTGCGATGGCTGCAAAGACTGCGAAAAGGTCTGTCCTGCTGAAGCGATAGCGGTGAGGGAAGACAAAAAGGCCTATGTCAACACACAGGCCTGTCTGCAGTGTAAGAATTGTCAGTTTATATGTCATGCTGAGACGATACCTTACGGTAAAGTTTTCTAGTCTGAAGGGCCTAAAGTCAAATCAGTAAAATCCTAAAAGTTGTTGCGAAAGCTGCATTGCGAGCAAGCGTTTTAAGCTTTTTTAATAGCGAGAGAGCTATTCAATACTTTTACAAAAGTAAGAAAGCGGTAAAAATCTTGAACAAAGCGAGGCTGTCTGATTATGCGATAGTTACCGTTGGGGTGGAGATCGGCCTTTCCGTCTCCGATAACGTATCAATCAGACAGCCTCTTGTATCTATAATTTATCAGGCTGCTTAACCAAAATTGAATATGAAGTGGTGGAAGTTGCGCTTCCCGGCTACCTTTTGTTTATACGCTGATTATAAGAGCAGGCAATAACTGTAGTTGTAACCTGCAAGCGAAATCGCTGAAATATGCTGGAAATAAATTTCAAGTATTTCGATTGACAATTTATTGTGATGTCAAGATAATCCGGAAATATTTACTAACAGGAAAGATGCAAATATATATAGTAGCCATATGCATAATTATGATTTAATATCGCAAAGATTAATGATAATAGTGCATATACTAATAGAATACATATTTTGCTGAATTCAAAATAAGGTAATATTTATTGAAATTTCGACAAAAATGGACAAAATAATTCTCCTCGCACCTTGACAAATGTTTGGATCACATAATTGCCGGTCTGCGAGGAGAGTAATAGGAGTTACAATATTTTGCTGAATCTGTGCCAGGGGAATTGAGTTGTTTTCCTGACTTAAATAAGATCTTATCGGATAAAAATATTCTGCTTAATTTACGCCAGGGAAATAACCGTCTGTATGGCTGCGGCGACCAGGAAGATAATCCAGCCGGGATGCCACAGATTGGCCAGGAAACCCAGCAATAAATAGGCAATAATAGTCAGAAGCCAAAGTACTGAGCTGAGAACTTCACGACGGCGTTCCTTTTTATAAGCTTTATCGGAGGGCGTGAATCTGTACCGATGTTCCAGCTTGAGCATTTTCTCTTGTTCTTCAACGCTCAGGAACTCGTACATGCCCTTTGCTCTAAAGTAGCTCATATAATTGGAGTATCGCATACCAAAAATAATAAAAAGGAATACACCGATGGCGATGGGTACAAAGAAGGCTGCCGCAGTAAGCGCCTGATTACCCCAGGCCACTGAGACCAGACCGACAAAAACTATGGCTAAGATGCATAGCGCTACACCAAAAGCAATGCCGATTGCGAAGCGTGGCTGAAAGTGCCTGAAGCCGGATACCATCTCATCTATCTCTGCTTGCTGAGCCGCGGTTCTTGGTGTCTGCACTGTTTGATACGGGTGGAATCCCTGCTGGAAAGGTTGTTGCTCACCTTGTTGTTCCGACTGCGACTGCGGCCATTGCTGATATTCCTGCCACTGAGTCTGTTGGTTTAGCTGAGGCGACTGCTGCCATTCCCCGTATCCCTGTTGCTGCCACTGCGGAGCCCCTTGCTGAAAAGGCTGCTGGTTAAAGCCTTCTTGCTGACCATAGTCTACAGACAAGGAACCGTAAATCTCTTCAACATCCATTTCCTGCACTATAATTCCCAAAGCTTCTCGCTCATTATTACCCTGAGAGATCAGATTATCGAATTTTTCCTGGCTTTCGCGCTGTACCTTATCTCTTAAAGCCTCTTTGTTGGGGCTGTCAGGCAACCCGGCAAAAACGTTATTTATGTACTTGTTCAGATTCTCCATTTTGACCTCCACATTGACTTATTGACCTATCTTCTATATTCGCAGAATAGCATAGTTAACTTTATTTTCGAGCCAGTTAACTTATAATTAACATATATTACAAAAATCTTAATCAAAGTCCTGAGCTGTTAAGATACTAAGTAATATCCGCAATATAATTAGCAGTTATCGATTGATCCCGATCAGAAACGGAGACTGAAACTATGGAAAGAAAAATTACCAATAAGGTTACCGGCTACACAACACATGACGGCGCCGGCGTCAAGCTGGTGCGAGTATTGGGCCGCCGAACCTCAAAGGACTATGATCCTTTCTTAATGCTCGACTCCTTTGACAGCAAAAACCCTCTGGATTACTCACCCGGTTTTCCTTTGCACCCGCACCGCGGCTTAGAGACGATCACGTATCTGAGCACAGGAGAGATTGCTCACCAGGACAGCATCGGCAACAAGGGTGTTATCCGCGATGGTGAGGTGCAATGGATGACTGCAGGCTCCGGTATCATGCACGAGGAAATGCCCAGGCCTGTCCGCCATATGCTGGGTGTGCAAGTGTGGCTCAATCTGCCGCAAAAGGACAAGATGACGGCTCCCGCCTATAACGCCTTAGGCAAAGACGAGATTATTGATATACCGGTCGAAGGCGGCAAACTGCGTCTGATCTCCGGCAGCTTTCGCGAGCATGAAGGGTTTCAGGGTAAGTATGTACCTGCTAATTTCTATTCGATTCAGCTGGATGCGAACGCCAGTCTGACGCTCGATGTTCCAAATTCATACAGCGTTATCCTCTTTACCTTACGCGGAGACGCACTGATTGCCGGCGAGCCGGTAGAAGAGAAGACTGCTGTTGCTACCTCTGAGGGCAAAACTCTTACAGTCGCAGCCGCAGACGAGAGCATTGAACTGCTCTTTCTCAGCGCGCCCCGCCTCAACGAAGACATCGCCTGGGGCGGCCCGATTGTCATGAATACCGAAGAGGAACTGCAGAAGGCCTTCAGTGAACTGCGTCAGGGCAATTTTATTAAGTGAAAAGGTTGATGAATGAACAATAATAATAATGAATACGTGGAAGCTGCGGACGGCCGCTATTATGAGGAGCGCCGGATCATTACCGATGATGTCGATATCAACTACAAGTGGACACTGCGGTCGATTCTGGCCTGGATGCAGGAGCTTGGCTCCAGACACAGTCATGTTCTTGGCTATGGCTTTGAGACTTTGCGCGCCAAAAACATTTGCTGGGTGTGTCTGCGCTACCATATTAAATTTGCCTCTTACCCCAGGCTTTTTGACACTGTAAAGACCTCTTCCTGGCCTGAGCCGGCCCGTCTTGGCATCTATCCCCGTATGTACTCGTTTGCTGATGAGGCAGGAGATACAAAGATATATGCTGCCAGCTTGTGGAGTCTTATTGACCTCGAAGAGCGCGGCATGATTAATCCGGCGAGCCGCGGTCCGTCATCATATCCCGCACGCAAGATCCAGACCTTTGATGATCTCAACCCCTTGAGCAAGATCATCATTCCTGATGGTGAGGAGATGGTTTATAAATACAGACCGGTCTATTCTGACTTTGACATGAATGGCCACGTTAACAACACCAGCTACCTGAAATGGTTCGACGATCTGTTTACACTGGAAGAGCATGCCGGACACGAGGTTTCCGATCTGCTTATGCAATACAATCTGGAAGTCCGTCCTGATGTCGAGCTGGATCTGCGCCTGATCCGTGCAGAGGAAAAGGTCTATTTCGCCGCGGACAGCGAAGCAGGCAACCATTTCCGGATGCTTGCCGTCATCAAGTAGATTCGATTTATCTTTCATCTTGCCCAAGCTGATTTGTCAGGCTATTATTAAGTAGTTCTGTTTCAGGGCGTATAGAGAGAAGAGGTTGGGGTTAAGTGGGGAGAGATTTGAAGTTTCTTATTATTATCAGCGGCAAGGCAGGTCAGGGGAGAGTGCTTAACTCTGATTTACTGGATCAGGTCAGGGCATCTTTCGCGGCTGCCGGCTTATCTGAAAATTTTGAAATCCTGTTGACTCAGCATGAAGGCCATCTTGGCGAGGCTGTACACTCCTTTGCCGAAGCAAACGGCAGCAATGGCGTTGTCTATGTCGCCGGAGGCGATGGCTCGCTCAACGAAGCCGCCAACGCTGTCTATGGGACAGGCTGTGCTTTTGGGGCAATTCCTGCAGGCACAGCAAATGATTTTGTGAAGACGATATTTGGTGAGAAAAGACCTCCTGTCGAGAAGATTGTCAACGCGATGCCGCGGCCTGAGTTTAAGCTGATAGACCTGATCAAGCTTACTTTTCCCCCCGGAGTCTGCCTGTATAACCAGCTATGTGATCCGGGAAAACTTACGAAGTACTACCCTTCTTCTAACTCGGAGGACGGCACTTTTTCTGTCTTGGCACTTAACGTTGTGTCTTTTGGCTTAGACACTCTGGTTTTGGAGAAGGCATATGAGTTGATGAGCCGTCATCCGAAAATGGGCGGCAACGCTTATTACCTCAGTGTCTTGAATAATTTGGGCAGCAGGAAAATTTATCCGACAAATTTCAGGCTGTGCTTAAGCGATGGCTATAACCTAGCGGGCAAAAAAGATTATGTCACTACTGCTCTTTGCAATGGGGGCTTTTACGGAAACGGCTTTAACCCTGCCCCTATGGCTGACCCGTTTGACGGTGTCTTAAACCTCTGTGAAGCTACCTGGATGGGTGCCTTGCGCTTCATCCCCCTGATTCTTCGTTATCTCAAGGGCAAGCATGTCGGCAGCCATTTTATCAATATCCATGATGTAATTTCCGGAGAATTTTCAAAAGCTACAGACGATGACATCCTCGGCAACTACGACGGCCTGATTTTTCGCACTCCCGGCTTTAGCTTCGAGGTCCTGCCTCAGGCGCTGCCCTTTGCTCTTCTGCAGATCTAAGCTGCAGCCATACCCTGTACCAAAAGATTGCCGAGCTAAGCCCGAGCAGCCAGCCCATGATGACATCTACAGGATAATGTACTCCCATAAAAAGCCGGCTCAAGCCAGGCAGGAAGCTGAAGATTGCCAGTGCGACGGCAAGTAGTTTTAGATTCGGAAAAGCTTTGACCAGCATTAAAGCGCATAAAAAATATACCGCGACTCCGACCATGGCATGGCCACTGGGGTAGGAGAGTCCATCTTGCTCCATCTGGAAAAACTCGAACGGGCGTTCGCGTTGGAATATTGCTTTCAATAGTTCGTTCATGGCAAAGGTAGTAACTGCGCTGACAGCTAATACTATCCAGGTG
>DCDV01000028.1:0-6737 GCA_002316595.1 Mageeibacillus sp. UBA1046 | reverse complement strand
GCTAATACTATCCAGGTGCGAAGTTGGTTCTTTGCTATTAGAATCAGGGCCAGAGCTCCCAGCACGAATACATATGCCTGCCAATAGCCGAACAAGGTGATGACGTACATGAAATTTTGCAGTCCGTCTATTTGATTGTCTTTTATCCAGGTGAGCAGAGGAATATCGATCGCCGGCATCCAGCCCCAACGCAGAGCAATGCCAACAATAATAGCCATGATCCAGGTAACGGCTGTCCAGATTGCGGGCGATTTCAGAAGATTGCTTTTCTTTGTATAAGTATTTGTGTTTCGCATCAGACTCCAATAATACATCACTAAAAATTGTACTATCTAATTATGTTAACATAGCAAATGTTTTGTCTTTACTTGCGAGAAATAGGTGCCGGGACTTTCAGTGTTATTTAGGTTGCCTGCGACCTTCTAAATAAAATCTTTAAAGATTTCTTTGAAAACAGGATGCTGCTTAAAACCGCCGCAAGCAATTTGCGTCATTATTATGTGAGGATTTTGGTTTCCTTCGATGATTGTAGGACCTTCATTTGTAATAACAACATCCCAGCCGATAAAAGCATTATCAAATAAAAGGGCAGCCTTTTCTGCCACTGCGGCAATCTGATCACCATAAGGAATCTTAAAACCCTCGAATTTATAGCCTGTATCAGGATGTTTTGTATAAATATGACCTCCGTATTCTAAGAAAGATATTCCTCTGCTGCCTAAAGACCAATCAGAAATATTTACGGGGACAAAGCAGCCTCCGGAGGAAATATTATCGACCACACTGCCATTTCCGCCAAAACGCATTAAAGCAGATACCAAGCTAATTTTGTCAGCTTCTTTAAAGGTATGAACTCTTACCGTATTTATACTGTCAGCATAGATTTGATTTACCTTTTCATGTTGGAAGACAGTCTCTTCAAAAATAAACTTATATTTGCTCATCAATTTAAATAAGTCATCTACTTTTTGATTATCGATTCGTTCTTTTGCGAATTTAAAAGCATTAAATCCGCCAAAGCCATCAATCTTTTTCACAAAAATGGAATTATGCTGAGATTTTAAAATTAATTTATCAATTTCTTCTTCTAACTTTTGAGCATTTTCAATATTGATTATCGCGTCATCCGCATAAAGTTCAAAACCATTGCTATTAGCTAGAATAAGTGGGGTAGGTACTTCGTTTTCCCTCAAAACGTCTGCGAACTTTAGTTTATTGATTAAAGATTCAGTTTTCCCTTGTTTGAAATATACTTCTTTCTGAATTTTGCTCACTTTCTTATAGCCAATATAGTCTTTATAATTGCCGGTTCCCTCTTTAAAAAGGAGCGATGTAAAGTAATAAGAAGGGATCTCCCTTTCAATAAAAGCACAATGGATTAATTCTCTAACGATCTGGTGTAGCGGCTTGCGATTTTGGTCGCTAAGAATCAGCTTTAACTCGCTAATCTTATCCATTTATTTTGCGCCTCGAATTTTAAATTTTTTAGCAGGGCACTAATTGATTTGTATAGTCGGGATGAAGCTTATTATAGATTTCTTTAGCAGCCTGGTCATTTCCAATGAAAGTGTTCCGGCGCCAGACAGATTAACTAATCGATCTGTTCAATCGAGATGAGGCCAAGTATCGGTTTCTTCAGCTGCTGGGTCATTTCCAGTGAACGTAACAGTTCCTGCATCTCTGTCTTGCGTGGTCGTGCCAGCACAAGGGCAGAGTCAGCAGCTGTCAAGGTATCAATAGCAGATATGTCAGCAGAGATAGAGCCTGCCGGAAGCAGCCGGAATTTAGGAGTGTCGTTTTGCGCAGCTTCCTTGTTGAGAGCAGCTATCGCCTCTATGACATAGGAGTCATCGGCAGAAAGAACTGCGATGGTTGAGGCTTCTGAGCTTTTCCCGGTTTCTGTGCCTGCCCCGGTTTCTGCGTTCTCTGCTTTAGCTTCATAAAGGCCTTCAATTACCGTGGCAGCATAACTGATACCGGCTTGCATCGGTTCAGCATCCTGCAGTTTGGGCCTTAAATAGAGCCGTTCTATCAGGCGGTCCAGGACCGCGCCAAACCTCTTATTCTTGTTTTCATTTTCAGCCGCAGGAACGATGATCTCATTAATATATAGCAGGCCAATCCTATTAGCAAAATCATCAGGATGCATCAGCTTTCCAGCCGAGGCTCCCCGGTAGAAGTTCCAAAGAAGCGCTGCCAGGATACCCACCACAAGTCCGCCGACAGTGTATAGGGGGACGTTTACTGAAGTAGAAGTGCCTTCGCCGCTTTCTTCTCTTTTTTCTTCCTTTTTGGCCTCTCTTTGAGCTTCCTCGTTAAGTTTCTCGGCTTTGTCAATCCTGGCCTGCTCTTCGGCCTGCTTGACCTTTTCTTCTAAGACCACATCATAGCCATTATTGTTTTGCTCGATTTCTTCCAGCTCTTCGCTGGCATCTTCAAGTCTGGCTTCCATGCTCCGGCGTTCCTGAGCGATTTTGGGATTATGGACAGTTTCGTAAGATTCATTCTCAATATTTATGCTGTGGGGATAGGCGTAGGTTGACTGATTATCCAGCTCCAGAGAGAAAAAGTTACGGGCGGCTTCACTTAGTTGGCGCACGGTTACCATATCCTGTGCTGTAATCTCGAAATGAATGATATTGCCTTCTTGCAGATTGATTTCCACCAGCTCACGCAGATTAGCGCCGGATATAAAGGCACTGTTTTCTCTTTCCAGATAAGTGTAAAAGGAGTTGCTGCGAGCGGAGTTTAAATAGTCTAAAGTCAGGAGCAGATGTCTTTGTTCAATGATCTCTTCCGGCTCAGCGGTGATATTATCCATGCTGATCACCAGATCAAAAGAACCGATCGGTTGGTTTTTCTCATCTATGGCGAGGTAAACGCTGTTGCTGAGGCGTTCTGCCAGAGTATCGACACGAGTGCGCAGGAACTCCGCACGCTTGTTGTAGCGGATAATGTTGACATCTTTGGCGATGACGTCAGCACGCACAGCGGCCAGTTCTTCATCTGTCAAGGTGACATCCTCAGCTTCAATTTTGTCGGGTATTCTGGCTGCAGGCGGCAGATCCCGCTGGCGGTAAAGAGCGATACCTGCCAGCAGGAGAGCACCAATTACGGCGAAGACTATAATTTTACGCCAGCCTTTAAGCGCGAAATAGATAAAATCTCTGAGATAATATGATTCGTATTCTTGCTCTTGCATTTGCCGCTCCTGTTATGCTGTGTCAGCAATATTTGAATGCGCATGGACATTACATACCTACTATACTTTAAGTATAGTAGTTTTATTAATACACATAATAATTTACTTTAACTTTTCTTTTAAAAAGCATAACCAGTAGAGCTGTATTTTGCAAGTAAAAGGCGTTAAAGACATTTTGAGCCAGACAAAAGATTTCTATGATTATCAATCCATCTTCAGGGTCATGGCGTTGACAGCTACAATAATGGTACTGAGTGACATCAGTATGGCGCCGACAGCAGGGGAGAGGATGATGCCAGCCGAAGCCAGAATGCCGGCAGCGAGCGGCAAGGCCACGATATTGTAGCCGGCTCCCCACCAGAGGTTCTGCCTCATCTTACGGCCGGTGTTCTCAGCCAGAGCAAGGATGTGCAAGATATCGGCAGGATCGCTCTTAACCAGGACTATGTCAGCAGAATCTACTGCCACATCAGTACCTGCTCCGATAGCCACGCCGATGTCAGCTCTGGTCAGACTGGGCGCGTCATTGACGCCGTCTCCGACCATCATGACAACCTTGCCTTTATCCTGATGCTCTTTGATGATCCTCTCTTTGTCCTGGGGCAAAAGCTCACTATGGTACTCTGTTATCCCTAACTGTTCAGCTACAACCTTGGCGTATTGCTGATTGTCGCCGGTAAGCATAATGGGAGTAATCCCTCTGTCCAGCAGGTGGTCAATCATTTCTTTGGCTGCCGGTTTGATCTGATCGCCCTGAGCGATAATTCCTGTGTTTTCTTCTTCAATCAGAAGGAAGCTGACAGAGTTGCCCAGGGAGGATAGTTCAAAGTACTCGTCCTCATCGTAAGGGATGTTATTTTTCCTCAGGTAAGAGACCCCGACAACCTTCATATTCTGACCATTTACCTGCCCGCCGATACCCATACCGGGAATATTGTTAACGTTGACAGCAGTCGGCATGGTAAGTTCCAGCTCTTCAACCTTAACCAAAATACCTTCAGCTAGCGGATGGGAGGAAGTCTTCTCCACAGCTCCCATCAGAGCCAGGGCTTCTTCGTCAGAATATTTGTCAGAATATGACTTAAAAGCGTTAACGCTGAATTCGCCTTCAGTGAGAGTTCCGGTTTTGTCCATCATTACTACATCGACCTTTTGCGCGACCTCCAGCGCCTGTCTGCTCTTCACCAGGAGCCCGTTCTGTGCACCCAGAGAAGTTGAGCGGGCTGTTACGAGAGGGACAGCCAGGCCTAAGGCATGAGGACAGGCAATAACAAAAACTGTAACCATGCGTTCGACCGCAAAGCCAAGATCTGAAATTAATAGCCAGACGATAAATGCAATAACACCAATGGCTACCGCGACATAAAACAGCCATTTAGCCACTTTATCCGACAGCGTTTCCGCCCGGGATTTTTCCCGCTGAGCCGTACGAACCAAATTCATGACCTGAGCCAGGAACCCCGATTCCCCGGTACCTGATACTTCAATAATGATTGTACCTGAGCCATTGACGGAGCCGCCGATCACCAGATCATGAACAGTTTTACTGACAGCCTTAGCTTCACCAGTTAAAAGTGACTCATTGACAGTCGTTTTGCCTTCCAGAATAATGCCGTCAGTCGGGACCTTGTCTCCGGCTCTGACGATTAAGTATTGACCTACCATAACTTCCTGCAAGTCAACATCTTTGGTATCTCCATGTACATAAATAACAGTTGCAGTTCCGGGCAAGAGCTCAGCCATACGCTGAAGAGCGTTTCCTGCGTTCTCTATGGCATTGTTTTCCACCCAATGGCCCAGGAGCATGATCAGAATCAATGTCGCCAGCTCCCAGAAGAAATCCATGACATGCACTTCGCTATGCAAAATATTGTTGGCGATAAAAGCGTAAACGCTATAAACAAATGAGGTAGTGATACCCAGAGATATGAGGGTCATCATGGCAGGATTGCCTTCGCTCAGTTCCATTCTGGCGCCTTTAAGGAAAGGCATGCCGCCATAGAAAAAGAGCAGGGTGGCAAAGATCAGCACTACCCATTCAGATCCGGCAAAAGAGAATTGAAAGAAGAACGTCCTGCCCATAAAGGGGGACAGGAAAAGGATAGGAAGAGCGAGAATTAGTGAGATTACAAATACCCGCTTTATATTGACCAGGTTAGCCGCATGACCCAAGCTGCTGTGTTCACTGTGATCAACGTGATCCTCTCCATGGGCAGAGTGATCAGACCTTTCATGACCGGCTTGATCTCCATGGCCGCTATGATCAGAGATCTCATGATTCATGTTACTGTTTTCATTATGATCGTGATGCATAGCATCATGGCTATGCTCTTGCTTGTAGTTGTCATGGTTATTATTGATTTCTGCCATCTATGTTCTCCCCAATGAATTATTAACGTGGCATCTTCCTGGCAATGAAATTTCTCAAGGTAGGAATGTGACTTCTCTCTACGTCTTTCGCTGTGAAGGTAAGAGTGACATCACCCTTTTTGGACATCTCTTTAAGTGAGTCGATAAAAGGTTCTGCCTGATCATTATTTTCCAGCTCTTTTTTATACGCGGCAGCAAAATCAGGATAATCGATTTTACCTTCATGGTAATCTTGGCGCAGCTCAGTAGTGGGAGTAATATCTTTAGCCCACTCAGTAATATGCAGCTCTTCTTTAGACTTGCCGCGCGGCCACAGACGGTCAACCAGCACTCTCTGCCGGTCTGACTCATCAAGATCATAGACTCGCTTGTAGATAATCTTCGCCATTTATTAACCTCATTTCTTGTTAAAAACTCAGCTTAATGAACTTAATTACATAGTACCTGATCTATCTCTGTTGACCAGTAAAAGCCTTGATTGGCGAAGTTTCGTAACGTTTGTATGGATTCGATAAGTGAAACAATGGACAGAGCAAAAAACAGCAATCGGAGTCATTGATGATCGTCGGTAATTGGACAAATAATTTTTTCACCGAATGTCAGACGCGAGAAAACTCATAGTTCAAGAATGGCTATGGCACGATTGCCAATAATTATGATTTTACTGTCAAGGTTGCGACGGAGAAGTATGCGGCTGTGCGGATAATTACCCGGTCTGGGTCAATCGATCCAAACGTATGCTGTAGCAGAGCATGTAGTTTGACTTACGTCAGTATAAACTAGACATATCTTTGCAGCACTACAATCCGGTGATTGATGAAACTCTGCGTGAGCTCATTGACCTGCCGGAGGACTGGATGATGCTGGCGCAGATGCTTTTCGGAAAGATTCTGAAAAACCGGCTCCGAAAGAGAAGATCGATATTCGTGAAAAAATCAAGGTGTTTAAGTAAATACATTACAGGTTTTAGCAGGGCAGGTCCCGGAGGACAAAACTAAATAAGTATAAAAATATCGGCGATCGCTTCCCCTGACTACAGCTTCTAATGTATTGGGAATAGTCATTTTCCAAATTTCTTATTAAATAATTCCCAAGTCTCATCATAACGTTCACTTTTTACACGCTTTGACTCAATTTGAGATAGTTAAGTCCTAAATGTTGGTGT
>DCDV01000017.1:125980-126412 GCA_002316595.1 Mageeibacillus sp. UBA1046 | reverse complement strand
AAAGATCCTAAGGGGAAAACCAAGGGACAAACCAAGGGAAAGAAAAAGGCGAATATTTTTCAACGTATGGCTCATGGAGTCAGCGATATCAGAGCTGAGCTCAAAAGGGTAGTCTGGCCGGACAAAAAGAAGCTTAAACAGAGCACAGCTACTGTTCTGGCAATTATCTTCATGTTTACTGTGCTCATCTATATTTTTGATACATCGATACGAACCGTATTCACCGCTTCCGGCTTCTATTCAGCCAGGGAGGAAACAGTGACTGAAGAGACCACTGATACCGATCCGGCAGATACAACTGAATCGCTGCCTGCCGATACTGCTCCGGATGATACAGGTTCAGATGCCGGCGGAGATGATTGAGATGCCTGATAATAACGAAGAAGCACTATGGTATGTAATTCACACTTATTCAGGTTATGAAAATAAGGT
>DCDV01000017.1:125256-125855 GCA_002316595.1 Mageeibacillus sp. UBA1046 | reverse complement strand
TCAGGTTATGAAAATAAGGTGAAATCTACCTTGGACCAGGTTATTGAAAATCGAGGCATTCAAGATTATATTCAGGAGGTTCTGGTACCTACAGAGGATGTCGTTGAAATCAAGGATGGCAAACGGCGTACTGTACAGCGTAAACTATACCCAGGATATGTTTTAGTTAAGATGATCTTGACCGACGAGGTCTGGTTTATTGTCCGCAATACTCGCGGTGTTACAGGCTTCGTAGGTCCCAGCAGCACAAATCCTGTACCGCTCACAGATGAAGAGCTTATGCTGATGGGCCTTGAATCAAATTGGGAACCGATTGTTGACTATGACGTAGGTGATTCTGTCAAGGTAATCAATGGACCTTTAGAAAGTTTTATCGGCACAGTTCAAGAAATTAATCTGGATAAAAAGAAAGTAACCGTTCTCGTTTCGATGTTTGGCCGGGAAACCCCGGTCGAGCTGGAATGGACACAGATCCTCAGGATCTGATTTCGTTAGAATGCTTAAGGATTGTTCAGCAGAATAGATTCAAGTGTCAGTTCTGTACTGAGTGATCCGGCAGATAAATTTATTAACGCTTTGAAGGCGTTAAGTTTTGGGAG
>DCDV01000017.1:124584-125131 GCA_002316595.1 Mageeibacillus sp. UBA1046 | reverse complement strand
TTGAAGGCGTTAAGTTTTGGGAGGTGGCCTAATGGCTAAAAAGAAAGTTGCTGCGTATGTTAAATTACAGATTCCCGCAGGTCAAGCGACGCCAGCGCCACCGGTTGGACCAGCCCTTGGACAGCATGGACTGAACATTGCCCAGTTTGTCAAGGAATTTAATGAACAGACAGCGAAAGACATTGGACTCGTGATCCCCGTTGTGATCACAGTCTATGCTGACCGCTCCTACTCTTTCATTACAAAAACTCCACCGGTGCCCGTCCTGCTTAAGAAAGCAGCCAATATTCAAGCTGGTTCAGGTGAGCCGCAAAAGGACAAAGTTGCGACAATACCCTGGTCGGAATGTCTGCGCATAGCAGAGATCAAAATGGTGGACACTAATGCGTCTTCTCTGGAGTCCTGCGCCCGTATGGTTGCCGGAACTGCCCGGAGTATGGGCATTGTCGTGGACAAGGATAAAAAGGAGGAGTAGCAGCATGAAAAGAGGCAAAAAGTATCGTGAAGCGGTTAAGCTGGTTGAACGAGAAAAAATCTACGAGCCTGC
>DCDV01000017.1:124230-124475 GCA_002316595.1 Mageeibacillus sp. UBA1046 | reverse complement strand
CGAGAAAAAATCTACGAGCCTGCTGAGGCTCTGGAATTAGTAAAGAAAACAGCTACTGCTAATTTTGACGAGACTGTCGAAATGCATGTACGTCTGGGCGTTGATTCACGCCACGCTGACCAACAAGTTCGCGGAGCAGTTGTGCTCCCGCATGGAACCGGTCGCAGCAGACGAATTCTGGTTTTCGCCAAAGGTGCAAAAGCTGAAGAAGCGACTGCAGCGGGCGCTGATTTTGTAGGCGCTGA
>DCDV01000017.1:124001-124210 GCA_002316595.1 Mageeibacillus sp. UBA1046 | reverse complement strand
AACTGGTTTGATTTTGATGTTGTGATCGCTACTCCTGATCTCATGGGTCTGGTCGGTCGTCTCGGCAGAGTTTTAGGTCCTAAGGGACTTATGCCCAATCCCAAATCCGGAACTGTAACGATGGATGTTGGCAAAGCTGTCGAAGAGGCTAAAGCAGGCAAGATTGAGTATCGCCTGGATAAGCAGAACATCATTCATTGTCCGATTGG
>DCDV01000017.1:123339-123871 GCA_002316595.1 Mageeibacillus sp. UBA1046 | reverse complement strand
CATTCATTGTCCGATTGGTAAAGCTTCCTTTGAAGTTGAACAATTACTGGACAACTACAATACTTTGATGGAAGCAATCATTAAGGCAAAACCTGTATCTTCTAAAGGACAATATGTTAAGCGCTGCACATTGACATCTACTATGGGCCCCGGTATTCATACAACCGGACGCTTAGGCAGCTAAATAAGCCGTACCCACGGCGAAACGGCAAAATTATCACTGTTTGCCGGACGAGGCGTTAAGCGCCTTCGTTAAATAACTGAATAACCATCGATGCCAAAGACAGCAGGAGTCCTTAGGACGTAAACAGAAGATGTCCTGCCGAGGCGGAGTCGAATTTTTATTTGAACCCCTCCGTCTTGCGCGAGGGGTTTTTCAAATATATATAGGAGGAAAAGACATGCCCAGTGTCAAGATTCTTGAACAAAAGAAGAAAGTGGTCAAGGAACTTCGTAAAGAGCTGGAGACCGCCAAATCCATGGTGTTCACTGACTATATGGGTCTGAACGTGGCTCAGGATACTGAGATGCG
>DCDV01000017.1:122732-123235 GCA_002316595.1 Mageeibacillus sp. UBA1046 | reverse complement strand
GTGGCTCAGGATACTGAGATGCGCACAGCCTTCCGTAAGGAAGGCCTGGAGTATCGGGTTATCAAAAACACGATCACGACTCGAGTCTTTGACGAAATGGGATTGGAAGATCTCAAGTCAATCCTGGTAGGCCCCACTGCAGTGGCATACAGTTCTGAGGATCCGATCCTGGCGCCCAGACTGGTAGTAAAGTATCGGGATCAATTTAAGAAGTTTTCGCTCAAGGGCGGCGTCATGGATGGCGAGATTATCTCTAATGAAGAGATTGAAGAACTGGCCAACATTCCTGCCCTGCCGATATTGCACGGACGTCTGGTTTCGACTTTGCTGTTCCCGATCTCTTCTCTGGCCATTACGCTCAATCTGCTTGCTAAGAAAGCAGAAGAAGCAGGTGCGGAGAATGTGGCTGAGCTGGCAGCTGACGCAACTGCGCCGGAAGCCGCTGAAGCTAAGCCGGAAGCAAAGGCTGAAGAGCCCGCGACTGAAGAGCCGGTGGCCGCTGA
>DCDV01000017.1:122269-122485 GCA_002316595.1 Mageeibacillus sp. UBA1046 | reverse complement strand
GTGGCCGCTGAAGCAAAGCCGGAGGCCAAGGCTGAAGAGCCTGCGACTGAAGAGCCGATGACCGCTGAAGCTAAGCCGGAAGCCGTCGCAGCAGAGGAAGACGCGGAAACTAAACCCGAAGATACCCCTGCAGAATAATTTGATCAACAGACATAGAGTTAATAGCTCTCCGGGCTGATGCCCGATGAAATTTAATATTTGCCGTAAGGCTATCTA
>DCDV01000017.1:118835-122102 GCA_002316595.1 Mageeibacillus sp. UBA1046 | reverse complement strand
TGGAGGTTCTACCATGGCAAGTGAGAAAATCACGAAAATTATGGATTCCGTTAAGGAATTATCAGTACTTGAATTAAACGAACTAGTCAAAGCTCTCGAAGAGGAGTTTGGCGTATCCGCAGCAGCTATGGTTGCTGCAGCTCCTGCCGGCAATGGCGGTGCTGCCGCTGCTGAAGAAGCAGAGCAAACAGAGTTTACGGTCGTACTTAAGGATGCCGGTGCCGGCAAGATTCCTGTAATTAAAGTCGTACGTGAACTGACAGGCCTCGGACTGAAAGAGGCTAAAGCTTTGGTCGATGGTGCTCCGCAGCCTGTAAAGGAAAATGTCAGTAAAGAAGAAGCGGATGCTGTCGTAGCAAAACTTGAAGAAGCTGGCGCGACAGTCGAAGTAAAATAATTCGACAATGTAAGTAAAATAATTACAAGATTTCAGTCATTGAATAGGATGCCTCACGAATTCTGGGCTGCTCACCTTAGAGCCTTTAGATGAAGATTCTTCATCTGCATGCCGGATTCAGGGGCATCCTTTTTGTATGACAAAATTGAAACGGCAGCCAAGTTATTTATACCGGCGCAAAGTAATTGCATTGAAATCAGCATGAAGTTATTGAAATCGTCGCACGAATTACAGCCTGGAAGCAGAAGCCATGCTGCAAAAGCCGGAGCTGTTATTTATCGGACTTGGCTTTCTTGATATATTTAGCAGCGGACAGACCTGCTATTGCTCCCTGACCAACTGCGACGGCCACTTGCGTCAGAGCACCGGTACAGTCGCCTGCCGCAAAGACACCGGGTAAATTAGTGGCTCCGTCCTCACTAATTTCAATCACATTATTTGCAGTTGCCACTCCAAGTCCGTTGGCAAGATCAAGAGCCGAGGCTGTTCCTTCGGCGATAAAAATGCCATCAACAGACAGGAACTCGTCGGAGTCGAAACGAATACCGCTGACAAAACCATCACCGCCTTCGATACGCGTAATAGGATCAGTATTAACTTCGATTCTGTTATCAGGTTCTATATCGCTCTCCAGTTTTCTTCCATTAGTAAGAATGGTGACACTTGAAGCGTAGGATAGGAGCTCGAGAGCTTCCTGGAGAGCGTAATTGCCACTGCCCAGAACAGCAACGTTTTTACCCCGGTAGAAGAAGCCATCACAAATGGCGCAATAACTCAAACCTGCGCCTTCATATTCTTTGATTCCTTCGATGGAAGGCTTTTTCCTGGGTCGTCCGGTGGCAAGAATGAGGCTGCGACACTCAATAGATTCCTCGTTTGAACTGAGTTTGAATCCATGGTCGGTCATAACTGCTCCTGTGACTTCAGCGGTAATTATTTCCACTCCGAGCCTTTCTGCCTGAGCAGTTCCTCTGTCAATAAGATCATGCCCGCTGATAGGATGCTCAAAGCCGAAATAATTCTCGATCTTCTCGGACTTTGACAAAGCGCCGATGTCACGGCCGATAACTGCCACATTCAGACCGGAACGGACAACATATATAGATGCCGATAAACCAGCCGGCCCCTTCCCTACTATTGCACAATCTACCATCTTCATATTCAACCTCTTCTAAAATCATTATCAGTATACCTATTCATTGCGCAATGCATCAATAGGATTGAGCAGAGAAGCTTTTCTTGCAGGATAAATCCCAAAGAAAAGCCCCACAGCGCTTGAAAAGATGAGTGCTACCAGTATCACTGTTATACTGACTCTGGATTCATAACCCAGAAAGTCGCCAAGGAATTTTGAGGTAGCCAGACCTGTGATTACACCGATAATGCCTCCTACTAAGGTCACAATTACGGATTCAGTCATGAACTGAAACATTATATCTCCGGTCGTAGCTCCCAGAGCTTTGCGAATGCCAATCTCTTTCGTGCGTTCTGTGACCGACACAAGCATGATATTCATGACGCCAATGCCGCCGACCAGTAAGGAAAGGGCGGCAATAGCGGAAATCGCAGTAGTCACTATCCCGATGATTCGATTCGCCTGATCCAGAAGCTCTGTGACATTTCTCTTAGTATAAACTTCCTTGTCACTGTTATTATGGTTAGCCTCCAGCAGGCGAAGTACTTGATTACCTGTTTCTTCAAAAGTATCGGGATTGTCAGACATCACTAAGAGCATCCGGAAATAATCTCTGTCACCAATCAATTCCTGAGCTACCTGGAGCGGCACATACAAGGTCACAGGCATGTCATCGTTATTACCGGTATCAGGAGCCATGGACATGAAAGATGAAGCAGAGGTCTCGACGACACCTTCGATAGTAACAGTCTGCCGCTTTCCTCCGCTGGATATTTCTACGATTTCTCCGACAGGATCAGAATTCCCAACCAGTTTTTCCACGGAGGTTTTTTCAATCAGAGCCACCGGCTGCCTTGACTCCAGTTCGGTAGGAGTAAAAGCTCGGCCTGAAGTAACTTTCATCGAGGCCATCTGCGGATAATCCTGATCAACCCCATAAAACAATAAGTTGCTTTCCTTCAGATGCTGTCTGATAAAACCAAAGCCTGAGACCGAAGGAGTTACCAAGCGCACAGATTCCAATTCTCTGATGTCATTAATATCTTCAGCTGTGATCATATCCTGTTGCTCGGCATCACTTGATCGCGCACTGATTATTACGGAGCTTGCGCCAACACCTTCAAATTCATCCATTATCAAGGCTTTAGCGCCATCGCCGACCCCCACTATCGCTATTACCGAGGCGATACCGACAATGATGCCCAGCATTGTCAGCAGCGAACGCATTTTATTGGCCAGCAAGGCTGCCCAGGCCATTTTCATGCTTTCTCTAAACATGATTCACCTCAGAGGGCGAAGGCGCTTCAGAATAAGTACCGGCGCTGTTATTCCTGTGTTTCTCCATATGCTCTTCGGATAATCTGCCATCGCGTATGAAGACCAGACGCTTTGCATGTTCGGCGATATCTCTCTCATGCGTTATCAGGACAACCGTAGTCCCCCTCTGATTGAAGTTTGAAATCAATTTCATCACTTCAGCACTAGCCTGAGAGTCAATATTGCCCGTTGGCTCATCTGCCAGAATCAAAGCAGGCTGAGTGACCAAAGCCCGTGCGATGGATGTTCTTTGCATCTGCCCGCCTGAGACTTCTAAAGGCCGATGGTGCTGCCAGCGAGCCAGCCCGACTTCTTCCAAAGCAGCCCGGGCTCTCTCCTTACGTTCTTTCCCGGGCGCTGCCGCATAGACAAGGGGCAGTTCTACATTTTCTAATAATGTGAGCTGAGGCAGAAGATG
>DCDV01000017.1:117563-118672 GCA_002316595.1 Mageeibacillus sp. UBA1046 | reverse complement strand
ATTTCTTGATTTCTCAGATAAGCCCGATCATCGTCAGTCAGATCCTTGACATCAATTCCGTTTAGCTCGTAGCTTCCTGTCGAGGGTTCATCCAGCAAACCGATTATATTCATCAAAGTAGATTTCCCCGATCCGGAGGGTCCCATAATCGCAACGAAATCACCCTGCTCAACTTGAAAATCAACATCCTTCAGTGCATGAAAAGGTATTCTGCCCGTTGTATAGATCTTATTAACTTGTCTCATGTGAATCGTAGTTGGCATCGATGCAGGAACTTTCTAATCGGTATCGTTAACTGCTGTTTCAGCGTCAACGATCTGTCCGGTTTCGAGATCTGCGCTGGGACTTAGAACTACCAGATCGCCCTCCTCGACTCCGGAAATTACTTCTACCGAGAGAGCTGATTCCAGCCCTATCTCTACATCCCTGCGCAGAAGGGTATTGCCTTCCTCCAGAGTATAGAGATAGTAGTCACCTTTCTCTTTCAGCAGAGAGAAAGCAGATAAAGTCAATACATTATCCTTTGTTCTGGTTTCTACTTCCGCATTTACAGTAAAGCCGATAATTAGTTTATTTAAGCCTTCGCCAACAATGCTCATCTCCACTTTAACTTGGGGTTCTGAACTGAGATCAACACCGGGCAGTGATCCCATTCCCCCCATCATGGAACTGATATCGCCGAAGCCGCTTTCCATTTGCGCAGAAAGATCCGGGCTTAATGAGCTGTTATTGCTTGCGACAGGATCGATGAAAATTACCTCTCCCTGAAACTCCATGTCTTCCAGACTATAATTAACCTTTTGTCCTTTTTCCAGACGACGGGCATCATTATACCCGACAGAGGTTACTGTCTTGAGGTTCTGATTGTCATAGACGGTGATTATCTCCCGTCCGGCTGTTACTGTATCACCTTTCTCAGCATCAACTTTGACTACAATACCTGAGAAATCAGCCAGTACAGGTTGTCTTAATTTGTTAATTATCTCTACTTGCTGTTTTTCAGCCTCTTGAAGTTGTTCCAGCAGATCTTGTCCTTGGCTCAGTCCGCCTGTCAGCATTTGCATATTTCCTGATCCGCCAAGCATCTGCTGAAGTAACTGCAAGTCCTG
>DCDV01000017.1:115715-117420 GCA_002316595.1 Mageeibacillus sp. UBA1046 | reverse complement strand
AAGTCCTCAGGAGACAGACCGGAAAGATCAGGTGGGCTGGCTCCGCTGGAATGAAAAGAAAGTGAGATGGCATTATTCAGTGCAGAATTCGCGAGAGAATAATCCGAAGACGAGGTATTTGATGTGCCGGGATCTGGTATCTCTGTCTCTGAGGTTGTCTCTTCTGATCCGGCAGTAGCCTCAGATGATTGGCCGGCACTTTGGCCGGTTACTTGAGTGGTGCTTTGGCCGGTGACTTGACGGGTGTCTTGAGTACCTTCACTTGTGGCCTGAGACAGATTGCTTTCAAGCCATTCTTGCAGCTCTCTTGTCCTCTCAACTTCCCGCTCTAAAGCATCAAGATCTTGTTCCAGTTGAATTAAACGCTGTATTGCATTAGCAAGATCTTCCAGAGTACCGGCCTCCTCAAGAAGTTCAAGACGCTGGCTCAGGTCGGAAGTAATTACCTGCATCTCAAGGATCCAGGCATTGATACCGTCTATATCAATCATATTCAGCTTCTGCCCCAGTTCCAGAAAAGGAGTCTGGATATCAACCATCTGGGAGGCTAAACTGCTTAAACTATTATTAAGAGTTGCTGAGATAGCATCAACTTGAGACGAAATCTGTGCGCTGCTGAGCATGCCAAGCTGGGAACTGAGATCGACAGCTTCATTGGCTGCGGTTTCAATGCTTTCTTCAGTCTCAGCGATCAATTCACGCGTTTTTACTAACTCATTTTCCAGATCAGTAATGTCATAAATAAGCAGCTGTTCTCCAGCCTGCACCTGATCGCCAATTTCAACATAGATCTGACGAATCGGCACATCCGCTCCTTGTACGGATTGAATCCGGGAAGGCTGCAGCGTTGGAGTTAACCCAATGGTTTCAACTACCCTGCCTGTTTTCACAACTTCTGTGCGTACCCTGGGCAAGTCTTCTTGCCCGCGCGTAAAGAGAAACACAAGCAAAGCCAGAGCCGCCACAACAGAAATAACCATGACAATTCTGCGCCTTCTTGTTTTCTTCGTGCGGCGCTCCTTCATCTCCAAGGCGGCCTTTTCTCTTCTGTCCGGGCTAAAATCTATCCTGTCAGGAGAATCTTCAGTTTTTTTATTCATATTCGCCAATGTCAGCTTAACCTATCTTTCCGTTGTCGAAGCCGTTACCGTTTAACGTCAGCTTCGTAAATGAAAAACCTGCAAACTATGAGCAGGCTTATTATATTAAAATGTAGTCATTGATATTATCTCAGATAAGATATAACAACACAAACTAAGTATGACGCAATTACGAATTTTCCTGACAGTAACGCAGGTTCCGCTTGTTTGCGGATTTCGTTACAGCGTGCCTTAATCGTTATTATAATAATTTGATTGCGCAGGTAAGGAGTAGTCTGATATCAGGACTCAAGGCTAAGGCGAGTTATGGTACTCAATAAGGACGAGCATACTATGGAGCACACAAATAAACAGGCGACAATGCCGAGTCTGTCTTTTAGTCTTGATCTGGGAATGATCGAGCTGGAAGAAGAATATGAACTTCTTAATGAGGAGATAGTTTATGATCTTCTGGTAATAGGAGCAGGTCCGGCAGGCATGAGTGCGGCTCTGTTTGCGGTACGCAAAGGCCTGCAAGCCGGCATTTTATCGAAGGATTCAGGCGGGCAGATAAAAGATACCTCAATCATCGATAACTATCCTGGCATCATGAACATCTCCGGCTC
>DCDV01000017.1:114666-115582 GCA_002316595.1 Mageeibacillus sp. UBA1046 | reverse complement strand
GGCATCATGAACATCTCCGGCTCGGAATTGGCGATTAGGTTTCAAGAACATCTCAATACATTCAGAGTACCAATGCTTCACGGACACGATGTCAAATCAATAAGTCAGGAAGATGAGATCTTCATCTTGGAACTGGATAATCAAAAGAAGCTCCGGAGCCGCACAGTAATTATCTCAACCGGCTCAAGACCCAGGATGCTGGGTGTTCCCGGTGAAGCTAAGCTGATACACAAAGGAATCAGCTATTGCTCAATATGTGACGGCCCCTTGTTCACCGGCAAGGATGTCGCAGTAATAGGCGGCGGTGACTGTGCGGTTGAGTCGGCAATAGATCTGGCCCGCTATGTAAGTAAAGTCACCCTTGTGCATCGTTTTGATTTCCGGGCCGAAAAAATTCTGCTGGAACGTTTGAATAAATTGGAAAATGTAGAGATAAAGCTGGGATATGTTGTCGAAGAGATAATTGGCGAAAATAGAGTTGAGGCGGCCAGGATTAAAAACTCAAAATCGGGTGAGACGGAAGAGCTAAATGTCTCAGGTATTATGATCGAAATCGGATATACCCCGAACAGCCAGCACTTTGCGGATCTGGTTGAGACAAATCAATGGGGTGAGATCGTAGTTGACGAGAATCAGGCAACCAGTTTCCCGGGTATTTTTGCTGCCGGTGACGTGACTTCAGAACCCGTAAAACAAATTATCGTTGCCGCTGCGGCAGGAGCTAAAGCAGGCCTGGCAGCCAGCAAATATTTAAACAAGGAGAAATAATTTGGCAATTTTTGATCCGAAGACTAAAGACCAGATTACAAAGATCTTTAACAACGTAACAGAAGATGTCCGCATAGAAGTTTATGACGAGTCAGAGGATACACCAATGGTAGAGTTCATCACTGAACTGTGCTCATTTTCAGACAAA
>DCDV01000017.1:99279-114526 GCA_002316595.1 Mageeibacillus sp. UBA1046 | reverse complement strand
AACTGTGCTCATTTTCAGACAAACTGACCTGCGCTTATTATGATCCTGTATGTGAAAGATCACGAGAACTTGGAATTGAAAGAATTCCGGGACTTAATCTGACCCGTGCCGATGCAGAGGATCAGGGTGTGCGTTTCTCCGGCATCCCTGCAGGTCATGAGATCAATTCCTTGATCGCAGCTATTTTAGAACTGGGAGGAGCAGGAGCTGTGCTGGCACCGGAATTGGAGGAGAGAGCCGCCAATATTAAGGGCCCTTTGGACATTAAAGTCTTTGTTACCTTAGGATGTCCCCATTGTCCGGGCGCAGTTCTCCGATCTCATAAGCTGGCTGTTATGAATCCGAATATAAAGGCTGAGATGATCGAGGCCGAGACTTTCAGTCAATTAGCGATGCAATATGACGTTTCGGCAGTTCCAAAGATGGTGTTCTCCAATGGCGAGGAGCTTATCGGTGATCAGCCTTTCGAAGCTATATTGGCAGCTGCAGAAATTGAAGCTGCTGTTTAATCTTAGTCTCTGTTGAAGGCGTTACAAATAAGAACGGCTGCCTGGTCCAGACAGCCGTTCTTTTGTTGATCCAAATAAAACTTGGTCAGTATTCAATTACCAAGTGCTGCGAAAAGCAGCCTGTGCAGCTCTATTCTCAGTTCTTACCGAAGTCAGGTTCTTGTCTCTCATCTCGTCATTGTGAGATTTCTCATTATTATTCTCACTATTGCGAGGCTTTACCTCATGAGTGATCTCAAACTGATGCGCAAACTGGTTAATCTTTTTAAGCATGGCTTTGCGCGTGATAATACCTGTGAATTTTCCGCTTTGGTCAGTACAGCAAAGAAAATTATCTTCAACCAGCAGGTGAAGAATATCTTCCAGCTCTGCGTCCGGAGTTACTCTTGCCGGATCTTCCTGCATGATTTCCTTGACGTGGCGCTCAGAAAGCTGGCTCCAATTATAATTTTCGGTGTCCTTGACCCCGTTTATAATCATTGCCAGAGAGATTATTCCCTTAAGTTGTCCTTTGCTGTTTAATACCGGAATCGAACTATAACCAACTGACGATAGTACCATTAAAGCGTGTAAGAGCGTGTTATCTGTTCCTACGGTTGCGACGCAACTGGCCTCGACCACAAGCTCCGACGGATTTTCATAAAGAAAATCCTCAATATGTTTGCCGATCATGGCATTCCTCCGTTCAGTTTTACTATTATTATGATAGGATAAATTCACCAGTTAAACAAGTGAAAAAGGGCAACAAACTGTGAACAATATACAGGAAACGACACACAAATGAAATATTAGCCGCCGGACTTATATTTTAAGGTAGAATTTAATGACAACATATGCTGACAGAATACCAGGGGGCCCATAATGAACGAATCAGAACATTACAAGTCAACTGCCCATCAAGACAATTTGCAGAAAAATGAAGACAATCAGACTCCGGCCTGCGCCGGGGGCTGTGCCGGCTGCGGCGCTCACAGCCGCAAGAGAACAGCTACTGTCTTCTACATTATCGCCTTAGCCGCAGTAATTACCTTTGCAATATTAATCAGTAAGTTATTCGGCTGATAATTATTATTGAATAGAATGAGGAGCAGGGTGCTGCCGGCTATGGCTGCGGCGGAGAGAGCGTTATTACGACTATTTCCGGACGATTCCAGAAGCGTATGTGTGGTGAGACGGTACCTAGTCCGCTGGAGATAAAAAGGTGCTTCCCCTCTTTACTATAAAGACCTTTCACATAAACTTCACTGCCGCCCATTTCCGGGAACCACACGCCATCCATCCATACTGCGCCCAGGAAAGGCAGTCTCACCTGACCTCCATGTGTATCACCCGATAAAATCAAATCATAGCCGGCGTCTTTATACTTGGGCAAATTGGGGATGTGAGCCATTAGAATACTGAAATTGTCAGGATCAGCTGATACTTCATTTGCCAGATTATAACTTTCCCAGAAATATACGGAATTTATACCGTAGAGCTCGATATCTGTTGTGCCAATCTGCAGTATCTCTTGGTCGAAGGCGAGCACCTGGACGCCGAAGGAGGAGAGCAGATCGTGAAATTCGTCATCATTATCATGCTCGCCGGTGACATAGTAAACAGGAGTCTGATCTTCAGCCAGAGTCTGCATCAAAATTACAGCGACATCCTTCCCCTCGCTGTCGTAGCCAAAATAGAGGTCGCCTGTGACCAGGATCGCGTCAGCAGACTGAGAACGAATCTTTTCTACCAGTCGATTATTATCCTGACCAAAACTCTTGCCGTGCAGATCAGTAATCTGGATCAAAGTTATTTCGTCTTTGATTCTGGCATCAGACAGATTAAGATGGTTAACCTTGACGGAATCTAAATTGAAGCGCCAGACAAAAATTCCTGCCGCAACAAGTGCTAAAATTATTATCAGCGTTGAGAAAACTCTCTTGCGGGCTGAATATTTTGCGCTTCTTCTATTTTTTTGTCTTGCAGTCATTTTTATCACTTCTGTTTTATGTTTTCGGAATCTTTTATCGATACATTCTATCCTTTATAGGCTCAACTGTCATTTCAGCAGTTTCTTCAGAATGATGAGGTTAATTGAAATCCGAAGTGCAATGTTATTATCCACTATGAATGCTGAGGAAAAGGGAATGTTATAGTTGAATGATGACACAATCAGATGTATTGTGATAGTACAAAGATTATTTGCGACATTACGAAATATTAAATGTCTGATCACAAATGCCCGATGCCAGGATATATATTACTCTTAAAGCGCTGGTTTGAGGCAGAGTCAGAGGGGAAAATGCGAGAATTCGATGTGCAATTATTGACCGCTGCGGTGAGCAGGATGGCAGCTCATAGCAATCAGGTATTGCCTCCTGATGTGCATGCCGGACTTAAGAAAGCCAGAGAATCTGAGGATGGCCTGACTGCTCAGTCAATTCTAGACGACATACTTGAAAACGCAGATCTGGCCTCAGAGAAAGCCGTGCCTATTTGTCAAGATACAGGCATGGCTTTAGTTTTTCTGCAGGTCGGTCTGGATATTCATTTCCAAGGTGACCCTTATGAGGCTATCCAGGCAGGGATACGTCAGGCCTATGAAGAGAATTATCTGCGCAAGTCAATCGTCAGCGATCCTCTGCGCAGGATAAATACCGGTGACAATACCCCTTTAATGATCTATACCGAATTAGTACCGGGAGATCGGGTGAAGGTCAGCTTTGCGGCTAAAGGTTTTGGCAGCGAGAATATGAGTCAGTTAGCCATGCTGAAACCGGCAGACGGCATCGAAGGTGTTAAGAATTTCATCCTTAAGGTTGCCCGTGAGGCCGGACCCAACGCCTGCCCGCCAATAGTCATAGGCGTAGGCATCGGCGGTAATTTTGATAAATCGGCGCTCTTGGCGAAACAAGCTTTAATGCGTCCTTTGGATACTCGCAATGCCGATCCTTTCTATGCAGAGCTGGAGAAGGAGCTGCTTGAGCTGATCAATCGCTCAGGAATCGGTCCGATGGGCTTAGGCGGCCATACCACCGCGCTGGCGGTTGCGATTGAAGTTATGCCAACTCATATTGCGGGACTGCCCGTGGCGGTTAACATCAACTGCCATGCCACCAGACATGCAACAGAGGTCTTATAATGATCAAGAGAATCAGTACCCCTATAAGTGAGAAAACTGCCAGATCGCTCCGGATAGGCGACAGAGTCCTGCTCTCCGGCACGGTTTATACTGCCAGAGACGCGGGACATGAGCGTCTCAATAATTTGCTGCTGCGAGGAGAGGAGCTGCCATTCCCTCTGGAGGGTGCCGTCATATTCTATGTTGGCCCCTCCCCTGCGAAGCCGGGCGCGGTGATCGGTTCCGCGGGCCCTACTACTTCATATCGCATGGATCCATACACACCGCTGCTTATAAAGAGTGGTTTAAAAGGCATGATTGGCAAGGGACGGCGCAACGAGGAAGTAAAATCCGCAATTAAGGAGTTTGGTGCTGTTTATTTTGCGGCAGTCGGCGGTGCCGGAGCACTCCTGGCTGAGAGAATTACTGCCGCAGAAGTGATTGACTTTGAAGACCTGGGTACGGAAGCTCTGAGACGGCTTACAGTTACAGACTTTCCTCTGATTGTCGCGGGTGATGCTGAAGGCAGAGATCTCTATTTGGAAGGTCCTGAGGAATACCGGACTCGACAGAGATTGAATAACATCGGCGGCGAGAAGCGCAATGACTAAAGATCATACTGATCAGCCCTTATACCGCAGTCTGGCGGCTGAGATATCCAATCAAATATCTGCCGGCGAGCTTGCAGCCGGTTCTAAGCTGCCCACTATTCGCCAATTCGCCAAAGACAAACAAGTGTCTGTCGGCACAGCCAGGCATACTTACCAGTTTCTGGCTGATTCCGGACTTATCAGTACCAGGCAAGGAAGCGGATGTTATGTAGCCTGTCCGGAAACCGCTGAACCGATTAGCCGCAAGGAGCAAGCCATTGAGTCGATAGATAAGATGCTCCGGCAACTGGCTGATCTGGATTTCTCTATTCGCGATATCCAGATTCTTCTCGAATTGAAGCTGAGGCAGCTGGAAGAGAGATTTAGAAATGTTCGTGTGGCGGTGGTGGCGGAATCACCGGAGATGCGTACGGTACTTCTTAACAGCCTTGCTACTATACCTAATGTCGACTTTGCCCTCTTTTTGTTATCTAATTTACGCGAGCAGCCGCAAAGGCTGGAGGCAGATTTTGATTTTGTAGTTTGCGAGGAAAAGCATGCGGCTGAGTTGAAACTACTTGTTCAGGGGAAGATACCTGTAATGCAGGTGGCAATGACATTGTCTGCTGACACTGGCAAAGAGATCGGGCAAATCCCCGCTCAAACCAAAGTCGGAATAATCAGTATCAGTCATAATTTCCTCGACGTAATGACAGAGGATTTTTCTGGTTTCGTCAGCCGGGATGTAGAAGCAGAGATATTTTTGCTGGGTGAATCTGCCGGATTTGACGAATTCCTCTCGAGCAGGGAGATCATCCTCATGCCGCCTCATTGCAAAGACTTAATCTCCCGCGATGAAGAGCAGCTGCTTAAGAAGGCCGGACAAAATGGTGTCAAAATTTTGCGTTACGATCTCAGAGTGGACCGTGGCTCCTGGCTGTATGTGGCTGACGCGGCTGAGCAGGCCTATAAAGAAGCAAAACTTAAGTTAAATCGCAGATAGGAAGGATTAATGGAGAAAATAAAAATTGTAATTGGGGTAATCGGGGCGGATGTACATGCGGTCGGCAATCGAATACTTGAATATGCTTTCAGCTCAGCCGGCTTTGATGTAACAAATCTGGGCGTTATGGTTTCTCAGGAAGAATTTATTGCCGCTGCCATTGAAACTGATGCTGATGCGATTTTAGTCTCTTCTCTTTATGGGCATGGAGAACTTGATGTTCGCGGTCTGCGGGATAAATGCGATGAAGCCGGTTTAGAAGGAATACTGCTATATATAGGCGGCAATATTGTTGTTGGCAAGCAGCTCTTCATAGAAGTGGAAAAGAGATTTAAAAAGTTAGGCTTTGATCGTGTTTTTCCCCCGGGCACTCCCCCGGAAGTAGATATTTATTTTCTTAAGAAAGATCTGGGAACACTTACAGATTCAGAGCGGGAAGCCGGCAGAGAAATTGAACAGCATATCATCAATACGGAGGAAGACCATGCAAGCAGTTCTTCTGATTGATTTTGGCAGCACCTGCACTAAGCTGACAGCGGTGGATCTGGATGAAGCGGAGTTTCTAGGCAATGCGACTTCCTTCACTACTGTCGATACTGATATTAATGACGGTCTGGAGCTGGCCAAAGCAGAATTAAAAGCAAAAATCGGAGAGCTTGAATACAAGGAGCAACTGGCCTGCTCTTCGGCTGCCGGCGGCTTGCGCATGGTGGTATCCGGTCTGATGCCTGAATTAACAGCGGAAGCTGCTCGCAGTGCCGCTTTGGGCGCAGGGGCCAAAGTGGTAAAGACCTATTCACACGAGCTGACTCGAGGCGACCTTGCCGAGATTTCTGAAATCAAGCCGGAGATTATCTTAATCACCGGAGGTACCGATGGCGGCAACAAGGAGGTTATTCTTCATAACGCCTGCAGCCTGGCAGCAACAGATATAAAATGTCCTCTTGTTTACGCCGGCAATCGGGTCGTTGCAGATGAGGTCAGAGATATTCTCAGTTCTTTTGATCTTACAGTCTGTCCCAATGTGATGCCCAAATTAGGGGAGATCAATATCGCGCCTGTGCAGGATAGAATCCGGGAACTTTTTTTGCAGAGGATTATTCAGGCTAAGGGGTTGTCTCAGATAGAAGACGTCATATCAGGTATCATGATGCCCACCCCGCAAGCCATGCTTAAGGCTATGCAGCTTCTGGCTCTTGGCAGCAAAGATATTAAGGGCATCGGCGATCTTCTGGCTATTGACCTCGGCGGTGCTACTACCGATGTATATTCAATGGCCGGCGGTTCCCCTCGATCTGCTGCCACCATTATTAAGGGTTTGCCTGAGCCCTATGCAAAGCGTACCGTGGAAGGAGATATTGGCATGCGTTATGGGATTGCCGGCATCATATCAGCTGCCGGAATCGAACGGGTGGAGAAGATTTCCGGCCTTGACGCTGACAGTATCAGCCATTGGTGCGATACTTTGCAGGCGGACCCGGCCCGATTGCCAGATCAGGAAGAAATCAAGGCCCTGGACTATGCTCTTTCCTGCCTGGCAGTAGAGATAGCTGTGACCAGACACGCCGGTACACTGGAGGAATTCTATACGCCGATGGGACAGGTATTTGCTCAAAGCGGTAAAGATCTGAGAGGTGTCAGAAAAATAATTGCCACGGGAGGCTCTCTGGTTTATTCACCAATGCTTGATAATATTTTATCCTACGCGTTATACAGCCCCCGGGATCAGGGATCACTTAAACCGGAGAGTGCTGACTATCTTATTGATAAAAATTATATTCTCTCTGCGATGGGGGTTCTGTCGGAAAAGTATCCGGACATCGCCTTAAGAATAATGAGAAAGGAGCTTTTGCATGAGTAAACTCAGAGCATCAAAGCTTAGCATGGATGATTTTATCTCCATTCAAAAGGAAATACTCAGCCAATGGCCGACAGGCAGGGATGTCGATTTTGAGGAGGCGGTATCATATCAGAAATCTCTGCCGGAGAACAAGATTTTCAGCCATAAGCTGAATCAGGCAAAAGAAGACGGCACCACTCTGATCCAGCCGCGGGCCGGAGTTGCGCTGATCCCGCAGCATGTCAAGCTGCTGACTTATCTGCAGGACGAGGGTGAAGCAGATTTGCTGCCTACTACCATCGACAGCTATACACGTCAAAACCGCTACAAAGAAGCCGAAGTGGGTATCGAGGAATCCGTGCGGGAGAATAAATCAATGTTGAACGGTTTTCCGGCCGTCAATCATGGCGTCTTCGGCTGCAGGCAAATTATTGATAATCTGGACATACCTGTGCAGATCCGGCACGGAACACCTGATGCCAGACTGCTTACAGAGATTTGTTATGCCGGAGGCTTTACCAGCTATGAGGGAGGAGGCATTTCTTATAATATCCCCTATGCTAAATCAGTTCCTCTGGAAACAACGATCCGGGACTGGCAATATGTTGACCGGCTGACAGGTTTGTATGAAGAAGCCGGCTGCCCAATCAATCGTGAGCCTTATGGGCCTCTGACCGGGACACTGGTGCCGCCTTTTATTTCTCACGCAGTTGCTATTATTGAGAGTATATTAGCTGCGGAACAAGGTGTACGCAATATTACTGTCGGCTATGGGCAATGCGGGAACCTGGTACAGGATGTTGCTGCTATCCAGACACTTCAATCCCTTACGGATGAATATCTGCATAGATTCGGCTACGGCGATGTGAATGTGTCTACCGTTCTTCATCAATGGATGGGCGGCTTTCCGCAAGATGAGGCTAAGGCGTATGCCGTAATCGCCTGGGGAAGCTCTGCGGCAGCCTTGTCCGGCGCAACTAAAGTCATTGTCAAGACTCCGCATGAAGCCATGGGCGTTCCTACTAAAGAAGCCAACGCCGCCGGACTGCGCACAACCAGACAGACTATCTCGATGCTGGGTGATCAAAGTCTAAATACCTATGGTCTCAAGGACGAAAAAGTAATAATCGCTGCGGAGACCAGAGCGGTTCTGGAAAAGGTACTGGAGCTTGGTGAAGGCGATATCGCTCTAGGCGCGATCAGGTCTTTTGAAGCCGGGGTGTTGGATATTCCCTTTGCCCCCAGCCGCTTCAATGCCGGTAAAATGCTGCCTGCCCGCGATAATGAAGGATGCATCAGATTATTTGATCCCGGAAATGTTCCTCTGCCCCCGGAGCTGCTAGATTTTCACAAGCAGAAAATTAAGGAAAGAGCTCATTTTGAGAATAGGACAGCGTCATTTCAGATGGTTATCGATGATGTGTATGCCATCAGCAAGGGTAGGTTAGTTGGCCGGCCGCGGTAAGGGGATGCCGGTTGTTCGTGTCTTGCCATGTCGGCCCGACGTTTGTAACTGCCCGGATTCATTAGCCCAAGTATCTTGGAAAATTGGCAAAATGACGCCAAAATGCATGAGGCTGATATAACAATAAATAAGGAGAATAATTAATGCGTATTAAGAAAATGATCTGTTCCACCGGACTGACCGGCTTTTACTTTGATGATCAATTAGCGATCAGACAGGGTGCAGAAGCAGATGGTTCCCGCTATACAGGTGAACCTGCCACACCGGGATTTTCCTCAGTAAGACAGCCAGGTGAATCAATCTCTGTGATGATTTTGCTCGAGGATAATCAAATAGCCTGGGGAGACTGCGCTGCCGTGCAGTATTCAGGAGCAGGCGGAAGAGATCCTCTTTTCCTGGCAGCCGACTTTATCCCGGTGATAGAAGAATATGTTGCTCCTCATTATGAAGGCCGTGAAGTAACTACCTTCAGAGAGATGGCTTCAGAGCTGGCAGACATTCGGGTCGCAGGGAAGAAACTGCATACCGCTATCCGCTATGGAGTCAGTCAGGCTCTTCTCGACGCAGTTGCACGCTCTGAGCATATGATGATGTGTGAGGTCATCGCCCGGGAGTATAATCTGACAATTACGGATGAATTGATCCCGATTTTCAGTCAGTCGGGCGATGCCCGTTATGATAATGCTGATAAGATGATAATCAAGGGAGTGCCTGTTCTTCCGCACGCTTTGATTAACAATGTGAGCAAATTGGGCAAAAAAGGTGAGAATTTGCTGGCTTACATGGACTGGCTGGTCAAACGCATCCGGGAGATCAGGCCGGAGGAATCCTACCAGCCGATCATTCAAATTGATGTCTACGGCACGATTGGTATTGCTTTCGGCTATGAAAATATTGACGCCATGGCTGATTATCTGGCAAAGCTGGAGGTGGCGGCCAGACCTTTCAGTCTGAGGATTGAAGGACCACTGGATGCCGGCAGCCGTGCAGACCAGATCAAATACATGGCAGAGTTGACCTCTGAACTTGACCGCCGGGGAATTGTTGTTGAACTGGTTGCAGATGAGTGGTGCAATAATTTGGAGGATGTGAAAGCCTTTGCAGATGCCAGAGCAGGTCATATGGTGCAAGTTAAGACACCGGACCTGGGAGGGCTTGATGAGACTATCGCAGCAATGCTCTATTGTAAAAATAATGGCATTGGCGCCTACCTGGGCGGCACCTGTAATGAAACAGATCGTTCGGCCCAGATTTGCGTCCATGTCGCAATGGCAGTGGCTGCGGATCAGCTCCTGGCCAAACCCGGCATGGGCGTCGATGAAGGCATTATGATCGCTTACAATGAGATGCAAAGAATCCTGGCACTTCGTAAGGCAGGCGGTATTACCTCATAGGACGCTGTGCTAAAATTATATAACTGGAAAGCAGGTAGAAGTTATGTCCTATTCCGCGCGTATGCAAAAGAATCATCTTTACAGTGTGCTGTTATCTCCGCGAGGAATGCCGCGTCTCGCAGATCAGGGTGTTCAGATAGCTCAGCAATATTTAAGTCCGTTCGATCTGCTTATCGGCCTGATCGGAGACAGCGGATCCGGTAAGAGCATACTGATTAAGGGAATGTTTCCCGGGCTGGAATTGACTAACGATGATGAAGGAGTCAATGTCAGACCTCTGCCGATCATGAATCTCGATGATACCGGCTTTTTCAGCCCGCATACTTATCATGTCGATGTTCGTTTCGAAACAGCTTTTTACCAGATGCATGAATTAGCGAGTGCTATCAATGAGGCACTGGACCGCAAAAAAAGAGTCATAGTCGAACACTTCGATCTCGTTTACCCATATCTGGGCAGGAATGCTAATCTTTTGCTGGGGCTGGGCGAGGAAATCATCGTCACCAGACCTAATATTTTCGGACCGGAACCGGATCACATTAAGAAGATCGTCTATAAATCTATACCTTTCCGCCGGATGACACATACAGCAGAAGATCTGGTAGCGTATGCACTCCGGGATTATCAGGTCTACCGCTATGAGCATGCGGAGGTGCGTCATGGTTTTATTCTGGCTTTTGACGAGGAGCCGGAGATTGATTTGCGTGAGGTGGAGACGAGAGTTAAAGACATGATCGCTGCAGATATCCCTGTCTCATATCTCGATGATTCGCATATTATGCTTGGTGATCAGATACATTTTTGTACCGGACCGAGAATGCATGTGGAACGAACCGGAGAAATTGAGAACTTCCAGCTTTATCATGAATTTATCCGTGAACAGATTACCGGCCGTTATATGATGGTCGGACTGGTAGCTGTAGATAATGAATTTAAGCTCAGTGAGCTGAATCAGCTTACTTTGCCCGGCTAAAAAAAGCAGGCTGAGCGAAGGTGATTTTCACAAAATCAGGCTGAAAGAGGTCAATTTTCACAGAATCGGACTGATCGAGAGCGATTTTCACAGAATCAGGCTGAACGAGGGCGATTTTCACAGAGGTGGAATATGGAGATTAAACAGCAAGCAAGCGCGGGAACATTGGAGTCAAGCGATGTCCTGGTTACCGTGCGTCCCGCCGATAATTTACTCCTTAAGATTGAATCACCGGTATTGGCTCAGTATGGTGAACAAATTGAAAAAGTGTGCAGGGAAGTTCTGAGCGCTTTGGCTGTAACCGGCGGTGAGATTCATCTGCAGGACCAAGGTGCATTGGACTGTACGATCAGAGCCCGTCTGGAGACCGCACTCAGACGATCTGAGGAATAGAGGGGCAGATATGAGAAGGTCTTTACTCTTCATACCGGGGAACAGCCCGGTGATGCTCCAGAACGGTGCAGTGCTGCCCGCAGATTCTCTGATCCTTGATCTTGAAGATGCTGTCGCGGCGGATCAGAAAGATGCAGCCCGACTATTGACAGCAGCCGCCTTGCGCTCCCAAAACTATAAAAAGGAAATTATTATCCGCATCAACTCCCTTGACAGCTCTTATTGGCAGCCGGATCTGGAGGAGATTATTCCTTGCCGCCCTGATGCCATAATGCCAACAAAATGCAGCGACAGCTCGACAATCAGAATCTTAGCGGAAAAAATCTCCGAGCTTGAGCGTCAAAACGATATCGAAGAGGGGTCAATTAAGCTCTTGCCTTTAATAGAAACTGCCCTTGGAATTGAGAAGGCTTTTGAGATAGCCAGCTCTTCTCCCAGGATAGCAGCCCTCTTACTGGGAGGTGAGGACTTGGCAGCTGATCTTCAGTGTGACCGTACGAAAAGAGGCGAAGAAATCTTTTACAGCAGATCCCGCATAGTTATCGCTGCCAGAGCGGCAGGCGTTGAAGCTATAGATACACCCTTCACTGACGTCGATGATGACGAAGGCTTGATTCAGGATGCTAGACTGGCGCGTAGTTTGGGTTTTTCCGGTAAAGCTGCCATCTCGCCGCGCCATTTGACAAAGATTAATGAGATTTTCAGCCCGCAGCCAGAGGCTGTCAGATATGCCCGGGAAGTAGTCGCAGCAGTAGAACGGGCCAAAAAAGCGGGCAAGGGAGTCGTATCTTTGCACGGGAAAATGATCGACGCGCCCATTGCTGCCAGAGCAGAACAGGTTCTGGAGCAGGCCGGCCGGCTTGGCCTTTCTTTGGAGGATTGACCGCATGCAGGGAAAAGTCGTAAATTCGATCACTGATGCTTTGCGCCTGGCCGGGATCCGGGATAGCATGACTTTATCTTTTCATCACCATTTGCGCAATGGCGATTATGTTCTTAATCTGGTTATGTCGGCAGTCAGAGAACTTGGCCTGAAAGACATTACCATTAATGCCAGTGCCATATTTGACTGTCATCTTCCTCTTGTGGAACTGATCAAAGATGGCACAGTCAGCGGGCTGGAGTGCAATTATCTCGGCGCGCTGGTCGGCAAGTCTATATCCTCAGGCATATTGAAGAAGCCGGTAATATTTCGCACGCACGGAGGACGTCCGGCTGATTTGGAACGAGGCAGTGCACATATAGATATCGCCTTCATCGCAGCGCCAACTGCAGATTCTCAGGGTAATATCAGCGGTAAATACGGACCATCAGCATGCGGCTCCTTAGGTTATGCCTTTGCAGATGCCCGTTATGCTGACAAGGTAGTGGCAGTGACAGATAATCTGGTGCCTTATCCGCTGGCCGATTTCTCAATTGCGGAGACAGAGGTCGACTATGTAGTGATACAAGACCGGATTGGCGATCCGGGCGGGATTGTGTCCGGAACTACGAGGATCACACGTGACCCGATCGGTTTATTAATGGCTGACATGGCAGCGGAAGCGATCAAAGCATCAGGGCTGCTGCGGGACGGATTTTCTTTCCAGACCGGAGCCGGCGGAGCATCACTTGCTGCAGCCTTCGCTCTGGAAAAGATTATGCTGAAAGAATGTATTCAGGGGAGTTTTGCGTCCGGAGGCATTACTTCGCAGCTGGTAAACATGCATAAGAGAGGCTGCTTTGAGACTTTGCTTGATGTGCAGTGTTTCGATCTTGGTGCAGTGGAATCAATCAGGGTTAACCCACAGCATAAAGAAATTTCAGCCGGCCATTATGCCAGCCCCGAAGCGGCCAGCGCGGTTGTCGACAGTCTGGATGCGGTAATTCTGGGTGCGACCGAAGTAGATTTATCTTTTAATGTCAATGTGCACACAAATTCACAAGGTCTGATCATGGGCGGATCCGGCGGACACAGTGATACCGCTGCCGGCGCAAAACTTGCTATAATCATCGCCCCCTTAATGCGTGCCAGAATGCCCTTGATTGTCGACAGGGTACACACTGTCTCCACCCCGGGAGATACGATTGATATGGTCGTCACGCAATATGGCATTGCAGTAAATCCTCGCCGCGCTGATCTTTTTGACCTTCTGCGCCAAAGCCGTCTGAACATTGTCACGATCGAGGAATTAAAAGAAACAGCTGAGAAAATATGCGGCAAGCCGAAGGCGCTCAATGATGAGGACGGCCGCATCGTTGCCGAAGTCCACTACCGGGATGGCAGTATCATAGACACCATCCGGCATCGAAATCATCCGCATACTGACAACTGAGGTTAAGTTGGGATGGTTAAAACGAGAGATTACTCAGACAGAATTTGGCACACGACTGCAGAATGATATAACTATAACGCCTCATGGCAGGCAGATTTCCCGGGAGAGATTCAATGCAGATCAGCCAGCTATATCTTGATACAAATGATTATGATAAATGGCAGCAGCTGCTGTCTAAAGCCGGTCTGCGGCCGGAACAAGGTCTGGACGAGTCTTGGGGACTGTTTGAATCAGATAAACTGATCGCTACTGGTTCCAGACAGGGCAATATCCTAAAATGCCTGGCTGTTGATCCGGAGTATCAAGGCGGAAAAGCTTTTGATCTGATTATCGCTCAGCTGCTGCAATCGGTATGGCATTATCAGACAGCAAAGCGTGAACAATTGAAAAGCTACCCTGTATCTGAGAGAAGTTCTATCGAATTTACAGCTGAGGACGTACCCGGCTGGGACAGTGTTTTTGCCTACACCACCGCTGTCAGCGCACAGTCATTCACCTGGTTTGGTTTTGAGATTTTGGAGTCTGTTGGAAGCCAATTGATTTTTATGGAACGAACAGGAGAAAGCGGCGGGCTGCAGAACTACCTGAAGTATCTGACAACCAGAACTCTAAACAGCCTGGCAGCTTCTGATGACGAGCTCCCCTTAAATGACAGTATGATGCCTGTCTCCGCTATTGTCATGCATGCTAATCCCTTTACGCTCGGTCATCTTTATCTGGCCGGGCTGGCCGCTGAGGAGTCAAGTCTTGTACATTTGTTTATTCTCTCAGAGGAAAGCCCCGACTTTCCTCCTGGCGATCGTTTCCGTATGGCACAGGAAGCCACCAGCCATATTTCAAATTTAATCATTCATCCGACCGGCCCATATCTGGTTTCCTCTGCTACTTTTCCCTCCTATTTTATTCAGGCGGAAGATGAAGTAACGACTTTGCACGCTCAGCTCGATGCCAGGATTTTTCTCCGCCATATCGCTCCGGCTCTCTCAATTCAGAGACGGTATCTGGGAACTGAGCCTCTGAGCAAAAAGACTAATATGTATAACGAGGCCATCAGAACTGTCTTCGCAGGCGAACTGGATCTGGTCATCGTTCCTAGATTACTGTCGGCTGATGGTCAGCCTGTCTCAGCTTCCACTGTAAGAAGGCTGTACAAAGTGAGAAATTGGCAGGAACTGGCTAAAATGGTTCCGCCCTCAACCCGGGCATATCTTCGGGAACATCACAGGGAGCAGGCAGCGCAGTCAGAAAAAGATATGAGTCAGCGAGAAGGAATGTGACACTATTTGATTCTGCACCGGATGCGCATATAGCAGGGAAAATGAAAGCAAACGAGAATATTGAAAGAAACAGGGCGGCACAGGCAGCGCTTGCGGCCAGATCAGCCCTTGAATTTGAGCTGGAACTTACACCTAAGCCGGGACTGGTTGATGCCCATGATATTGGTTCACATCCTGACATGAGCAAAGAGATGTTCTACCGCAGCGCCGCAGCGCTGGAACCATTCTTTGCCGATTACTGGCTGATTGGCTCCAATTACAGCAAAGAAGAGATCTTTCCGGCCCTGCGCGCTCTGGGTTTAAAAGCAGAGACCGCAATGTTTAAGGTGACCGGAGGCAAGAATACACATAAGGGAGCACATTTTTGCTTTGCCCTGGTATTGGCAGC
>DCDV01000017.1:66146-99162 GCA_002316595.1 Mageeibacillus sp. UBA1046 | reverse complement strand
CCCTGGTATTGGCAGCTGCATCTTATCTAAAAAATAATAAGCCGTTGCTTTTGCCGGAAACTGAACTTGAACGTCTTGACAGAGTATCCCGTTTACTGTCGTTTATTCCTGCTGTCAGCGGTGATCTGGTTGCTCAAGATCTTAAAGATATGGAGGAAGACGATGCCCCCGGTTTGTCAGCAGGAGAGCAGCTCTATAAAGAACACTCAATTGGCGGCATCAGAGAAGAGGTAAGCTTAGGATTTCCGACTATCACACGCTATGGCATGAATTTACTGGAGAGTTTTGCCTACTCGAGAGGGAATTCGCTTAGCTTGTCATGCGGAGGAATTCTGGCTGAGGACAGGAAACTGGCTCTTGATTATCTGATGACCTTGCTGACGCAGATTAAAGACACGACATTAATAAAGCGAGGCGGGTTTCGCGGACTGGAATATGCCAGGAGCACTGCAATCTCTTATTTGCGCCGCGAGTCGCGCAGCTCCTCGTGGGAAGAAGCTCTGCAAAGAATTAATCTTGACTTTGTCAGCAGAAATTTGAGCCCCGGCGGAGCTGCCGATCTATTGGCAGTTACTCATCTGGCTCTCTCTCTGGTAGTTCTTTAGTTGAGCCAGACCGCAAACAATCTATTTAAGCACTAAGATGCTTGAGTCAGCATCCAGACAGATAAGTCAGCATCCAGAGTTGAGTCAGCATTCAGTCAGATAAGTCAGCATCCAGACAGTTGAGTCAGCATCAAGACAGTGAAGTCATTGGGACAGTTGAGCCGGCATTCAGACAGTTAAGTCAGTACTCTGATAGTGAAGCAAGTTATCAGATGCCCAGAACCAGATGCTCGACCACCACTCTGATGCCAAGCAAAATCAGGATTACGCCGCCGATGATAGAGGCAATACTGCGGAAGCGGTTTCCCAGCTTTCTGCCCCACATCACTCCAGCGTAAGAGAGTAAGAAAGTCACAAAGCCAATAAAGAATACTGATATCCACATTGGGGCCTGCATGAGTGAAAGTGACAGGCCTGCTGCCAGAGCATCCAGTGAGGTAGCTATAGCCAGCACCAAGAGATTTTTATGCGAGCAAGGATCAACCAGGCATTTGTCATCACTGAATTCTCTGGAATCCCAGATCATTTTGCCGCCGATTACAGCCAGCAATAAAAAAATTATCCAATGATCCAGCGGCTGAACAAACTTTCTAAACTGAGATCCTAAAAAATAACCCAACAAAGGCATCAGGGCCTGAAAACCACCAAAATACAAGGACGTCCTGAGACCGTCACGCAAAGTGACATCTGCCTTGCAAAGTCCGATGGTTATCGCTGCAACCATAGCGTCTGCAGATAAGCTCAGAGCCAGCAGCAGCAGCTCAAATATTCCAATCATACTCACCTATATTATTGTTTTTTATTCTGACATCACTTTGAATCAGCGAGTCAATCTTGTCCAGCAGTTTTGTCAGATTGTGTCTTTTACCTCTGGAACAAATAACTGCATCGTTATCACATATCAGACACTTGCGTCCGGCGAGGCCCAGATCATTCCTTTTAATCTGCACTGGAGTCAGCTTTTCGGGCGCAGCCTGGCTATTCGGCACATTCTGTGAAGCGTCACCTTGTCCGCATATTGTGCCCTCTTGATTATCCGTGCAGCGTCTTCCGGTATTACAAGGGCTGTCGGGCTGATCTGAAACCACTTCATTGTGCCATAGATCCAGATCAAAGAGCCTGCCAAGAGGGTCCTTGTTTTCAAGCCCGATAAGCAAATATTTGATTTCAATTGCTGTCAGAGGCTGCGATGATAATACATATAGTGCGTCATAACCTGCTGCAGACGAGTTTCGCTCAGCTGCAATTATTCCGACAGAAGATCCGGCCAGCTTATCCTTTAACTCATACTCAACTATCTTAAATGCTGCTTGATAAGCAGGTGAAATCTTTCTTGAGCCGGGGATATTAAGTTTTACAGAGACCACGCTAGATCCGGGATATGCAGCTAAACTGTTTTGTATTTTAAACATCCTGCTTTCCCGCGCAGCCAGAATTTCAGTCAATAAATCCATACGCCTCACCTTTCCTCAACTCATTATGCAACAAATAAATATCCTTAATGCTCTGCATTAAATCTCTGAGAATAAAGTTTACCTTACGAATTTTTAGACTAAAATTGATTGATTTCAATACCAGCTGTCTTGATTGGCCTTATTTGCCAATACCTGTTACATGTTTTGCGGAAGACTTGTTCTTATTATTGTAATTAATATATTATAGGAGACCTATGGATTCTAAAAAAACTGAAACTGAGATTCCTGCGGATTTTGCTAAGTCTGAAATTGAAATTCCTGAGGAAACAGGGCTTAGAAGCTGGCTGATAAGACTGCTCAAAGGTGTTCTTATTGGCATTGGAGCTATTCTTCCAGGTTTATCCGGCGGTGTTCTGGCCGTAATCTTCGGTGTCTATGACCAGATGATGATCTTCCTGGGCAGCATCACGACGAATTTCCTCAAGAGAATGCGTTACTTCTTACCAATCGGCATTGGCGGAATCCTGGGTTTAATACTGTTCTCGATAGCTGTCGCCCTTGCTTTCGGTGCTTATGAACCTATATTCGTCTGTCTCTTTCTTGGATTTGTTGTTGGCACACTTCCCTCTTTGTACAAAAAGGCCGGAGCAGAGGGCAGAGGAGGCAAAGAATTTCTCAGCCTCCTGCTGGCCATAGCTGGAATTATCTTGCTTATGCAGCTTGGTGTACAGCACTTACCTCAGGTAGCGCCAAGCTTTGCCGTTTGGCTGGGGTCAGGTGCCTTAATTGGACTGGGTGTAATAATTCCCGGACTTTCGACTTCCAACTTTCTTATATATCTTGGTCTTTATGACGTGATGGCACATGGGATCAAGGATTTAGATTTCTCTGTGATCATACCAATTGCGTTTGGAGTTATTATTACCATATTGCTGTTGGCTAAAGGAACCACCTTGCTGTTTAAGTATCATTACTCTGTTATTTATCACATCATTGTCGGGCTTGTAATCGGATCCAGTATCGCAATTGTTCCGACTATTGTCGTACCTGCACTGCAGCCTGAAAGCCTTGATCTGATGAATCTTTCTTTTTTTGCGGCAGCCGGCCTTTGCGTGATTATGTTTATTGCCGGAGCCTTTTTATCTTATCTGTTTAGTATTTATGATAAAAAATATGAAACTTGACAGATCTTTGGCTTTGCGCTTTAATACTGAAATTGTCTCTGCTTTTACTGCCTTTTGTAGTGTGATTGAGAAAAATTAACTCTTGGTGATAGTAAAGTTATCAAAAGTTCACACGATTGACATAATGTTCAGATACTGTAACCCTGTATTACTTGCTCCGGCAAGGAAATACATGTAGAATAATTGGTAATTCAATGTTCTATCAATCAGTTCCGCCGACTTACCAGCACTTTGAGCCGGCTAATGAAATGAGAGATACATGAAAAAGAAAGATATTAATTTATCCGACATAACAGCATCACCTCAAAGTTCTTCCGGTTTAAGAAAGCCAAAACGCAAGACTATGCGTTTTTTGAGTCGTTATAAAACTAATGCTCCTACCGGATTCGGCAGGAGAGTACTATTCTTAGGATTACCCACACTTGCTGCTCTTATTATTATTTCTGTACTTGTAGTGCAGATCAGAGTGTCGATAAGCCGTCAAAATGAAGTTCAGTTTGAAATTTCAGATAAAAATCAGTTTGAATTAGATCAGTTGCCCGACCAGGAGATAGGGCGTGACATTGATGAGGGCGAGATTGACGACCTGGCGAAGGCCAGCACCCCCGATTCTTTGCCCGAGCAATCAGATCCAGAAGAGCCTTCAGTCCTTACGGTGGCGTCAAACAGAGAAGACGCAGTCAAGACGGTTTATGCCAATACTGTCCTAAACTTTCGCGCCGCTCCTGATGATGAAGGGGCAATACTGGGTCAGCTATCCTATGGAGAAGCCGTTCAACAGTACTCTGAGAATAATGGCTGGGCTAACATAAAGACTGCGCAGGGAACAGAAGGCTATGCAATGGCCAGATACCTGCAAGACAGCAAGCCTGCCTCTCGTACTCCAAAGTCGGATTCATCCTCATCTGTACGTTATGTTAAGGTCGATATGGCCAATATCCGTACTGAACCCAGTGAAGAATCGTCCAGAGTAGGTTTCGCTCAGCGAGGAACAGTAATCAATGTTCTAAGCGTTGACGGCGACTGGGCCAAAATTAAGACAGAAACCGGGTTGACCGGGTATATGAGCACAAAATTGTATCAAAGCGCAAAAATTGAGAAAGCAGTAAGTTCTATCAACATGGGTGTTGATAACTGGGTCAAAGTCAATCGCGGCAATTTGCGTAAAGAAGCTGATAAAGACTCCGAAGTAATCGGTTCCGTTCGATTGAACGATAAAGTATTTCAAATATCCACTGACGGCAGCTGGTCTAAAGTCAGGCTTTCAGGCGGACAGGAAGGATATCTGAGAAACGATCTTCTTACTACAGTTAAACCTGCTGCGCCCGCTCAGACGGCTGCACCTGTTCAAGAAACTCGGTCTGCGCCTGCAACAGAGGCTTCAGATTATCGTGATACAAATATTAGCGTCTTCGTCAGAGTTGCTTATGCCAATTTGCGATCCGGCGACAGCACCTCAAGTGCCATAGCAGGGTCTGCGACTCAGGATGAAGAACTTACACAGCTTTCAACCAATGGACAATGGTCCAAGATAAAGAAAAGCAACGGATTAGTTGCCTATATAGCTAATGGATTAATTACCTCTGAGGCTCCGGCCAGTGACGCTCCGCCGGCCGAAGAGAGTCAAACCACGGAATCATCCTTCAGTGATGTTAATAAAGATGCCTGGGTCAATGTCAATTCGGCGAGAGTCAGGGAAGCGCCCAACACATCGTCGGCAACACTGACAACGTTGTCATATGCTGATAAAGTTACACAGCTTGCCAGCAACGGCACCTGGTCTAAGATCAGGATGAACAACGATAAAGAAGGCTATATATTCAATAAGCTTATTACGGGAACGGAGATTGAAAAGCCTGCCGCTCCCGAGCCTGAACCTGAACCTGAAACAGAAACAGAAACAGAAAGTAAAGGCTCTCTGCGGCAACAAGTAGTGGATAAAGCAAGAAGTGCCTTAGGAGTCAGATATTCGTTTGGCGGCGCGAGCATGAGCGGCTTTGATTGTTCGGGATTGACAAAGTGGGTATACGCAAGTTTTGGCTACTCCTTGCCGCATGGCTCAAATGCACAAGGACATAACTCAGTGCGCAATGTCTCATTCAGCCCTGGTGATTATTCAAATGTGAAACTCGGTGATCTGGTGTTCTTCAGTAAAACTCCCGGAAGGTACAGTCACGTCGGCATCTACATTGGTGATGGGAAAATGATCCATGCACCGCAGCCAGGAAGATCTGTAGAAGTACAAGTAATCAGCAGCAGAGGCTCATCTAAACAGCCGACAAAGATCGGCAGAATTATCAACTGATAATCCTGTTAAGTTAATAATTTCAAGGATCCGAGGACATAATATTGTGTCTTCGGATTCCCTTTTATAGGCAAAAAAGGATATAATAATTGGAAACTTATGGCAAATAATAACAGAGAAGATAATACACCGAAAACAAGAAAGCTCAGGATTAATCCCGGCTTTGACAATGGCGGAGAGATTAACCCATCGCGCGTGTCTCAGCCGTCTGCTTCTTTGTCAGCCTCTGGGCGGTCAAACAGGACTGGAAAGCCCGTTGGTGGAATTCCCGAAACCGCAGAAACCAAAGGAAACCCGTATGAGAAGAGGCCACAGGCAGGATCCTCATCTCCTGCAGCTTCAAGGGTAAGACCGATCAGCAAGCCGATAAGAACATCTGACAATGGTATTTACAAAGAGCGCGACGCTGCCGGAAAGATTAAACCGGCAGTTTCACCGGGCAGAGCCGGCAGAGAGAATATTACCGGTAAACACTTAAGAAATAAAAATAGCACTGGATCACCGGTGCAGAAATCAAATCGGGCAAAAACAGGATATAGTCCTCAGCCGGTGAAATATGAATCTCCAAAAAAAGAAAATGGCGTATCTGCCGGCAAATCAGGCCCTGCAAACCACAAGAGTGATTCTTCATACGGCAGGACGGTTACTCCGGCTGCCAGGAAAAAATTCGATACACGTTTGTTAGTCATACTTCTGGCAGTGGTTGTTTTGATCCCGACAGTATATTTCGCCGGCAGAGCTTTGGGTTTAATCTCAGATCCGTCAGAAAATATTGGTCCGGTCGAAACTACAAACAATACGGTTGAATCAACCGGTCTGGATATTAATTCGGAAGAGTTTCTTCTGGCTAAGGAATTAACATCCAGCGAGATTATCTATCCCGGAGTATTTCTGGATGGTGAAAGCTTCGCTAATCTCACAAAGGAGCAAGCCAGAGATAAACTGAGAGAGATGAGCGAAGAACTTAAAGAAAACACCTCTCTTATTTTGGTGACACCTGATAAAAATATCGTAGCCACTTTTGCTGAACTGGATATCGCTCTAAACATCGAAGGTACTTTAAATGAGATGTGGTCCTATGGCAGGCAATCCCTTAATAATGATAAAAATATGCAGATCATGGAGCGATACCGGGAGATCAAGGCTCTTGAAGAACAGCCGGTTAATTTGCCTTATATATATGTGTATAGCGAAGGTAAAGTTGAAACCAATCTGCATGCTTTGTTAGCCACGGTTGCTAAAGATCCGGTCCCTGCGAAAGCTATTTCCTTTAATGAGGAGAGAGTCGCTTTTAATATTGAGCCCGAAGTGGTCGGAGTAACAGTGGATTATAAGTCGGCTGTCGGCCAAATTAAGAATTACCTCGCCGTCAGCAGTGAGAGCAAGCGAATTCTGGTTGATACTGAGTTGATATATCCGGATGTCACGGCAGCCGATCTGCAAAAACCGGTCCATCTTCTGGCTGAAGCCTCAACCCCGATTATGTCTCAGCATTCAGGAAGAATGAGCAATCTCAGAAGAGCTGATGAATTGCTTAATGGCTCAATTATCCAGCCGGGTGAAACTTTTTCTTATTGGGGAGTGCTGGGACCTATTACTGAAGCTAACGGTTATGAGAACGCCGCTGTACTTGTTAGCGGACAATATGTGGACGGCATGGGCGGCGGGTTATGCCAGCCCAGTACAACTTTGTTTCAGGCAGCTGCTAAAGCCGGCCTCACCATAATTGAACGCAGAAATCACGGCCTGGTCGGCACTTATTTTGATCCGGGCACTGATGCCATGGTGTCAGGCTGGTCGGATCTGAAGTTCAGGAATGACTCTAATCAGCCGGTAGCAATTATAGGCAAAACAACCAGCAAAACTGTTACTTATCGAATCTATGGCAATACTAAGGCTCCGAATGTCACTATAAAATTGACTGCGGAAAAGATTGGTCAAGACGTAAAGCCAGGGCCAACAGTATACATTGAGGACGAAACATTAGCTCCGGGCAAGGTTGTCCGGGATAACAGAGCGATTACCGGCACTACCTGGCAGACATATCTGGAATATTATGAAGACGGAAACTTTGTCAAAAAAGAAAAACTCTGGCGCAGCCGTTATAAAGCTAAAGCGGAGACATACAGGGTAGCTGTGGGATATATTCCTGCCGGATACCCCGGTGCGACCACAACCGTTGAGACCACCCTGCCGTCAACAGAGGCGTCGACACCAACACCTGTTGAAACGCCACCATCTGATACAAATGCCTCTGAGACCGAAATTGAAAACCTGCTGGAATAAAAAATGACTGGTCATCTGCATCAAGACAGATTGTAGATTCAGAAAAATCTAAGTCTGTCACTAGCGCCCGACAGGGTCGGTCAGCAGCGCCGGACATGAGTTTAGCTCTACAGAATAATAGAACCAATAAACCCTTCCAAAATTAATGGAAGGGTTTTCTTTACAATCAGAGAAAGATTCGCCCGCGCAATAGTTTATCTAAGGATAGAATTTGCTGTCAGCATGATACATCTCAGTGTTGTCTTTGTTCAGTCCGTGGTAATCACTGCCGGCGACAGAGATCATGTCGAGAGCTTGAGCCGCCTGCAGCAGCTCTCTTTGCTCAATTTCACCGGCATCCCCGTGAAAAGACTCAATGCCGTCAATACCCATTTCTTTGACCGCCTGCAGCTTTTCTATCAGAAATGCTGAAGGGATATTCTTACTGTCATGGCCGCACCAGCCATAATGTTGCGGGTGAGCCAGGATAGCAGCCCCTCCCAGCCCGTGAATGAGCTCACAGGCTGTTGCTAGTGAGGCTCTCTTGCGAGGGACATAGGCCGGCTTGCCGCTATTCAGGTATTTATGGAAAGCATCAGTGATTGAAGCAGCATAGCCTTTCTTGACTAAAAGCAAAGCGATATGTGTTCGCCCCAGCAGCCGATTTTCATCACCTTCTTTATAACTATCCAGTTCATCTTGAGTCACCGGCATTCCGAGCTCAGTCAGTTTACGCAGCATCTGCTCATTTCTCACCAATCTGTTTTTTCTTTGCTCAGCCAGGAAAACATCCATGCCCGCAATATCGCTGCAGGCAAAGTATGCCAGCAGATGAACGGGTTTATTTTCAAAGGTTACAGCTAATTCAACCGCCGGTATGAGCGTCAGTTCATAAGCGTTCTGCTCCTGCAGGCGCCGTACCGCAGCTTCCGCCTTCGGCAAAGATTCAATATTATCATGATCAGCAATCGCTATGGCGCGCAGACCTCTTTCTTTGGCGATTGCAACAATTTCTTCAGGAGTGTCGGAACCGTCAGAGGCAACGGTATGAAGGTGCAGATCGACACCGCCTCTTTTGGTCAGCTTATCCAGGAGATCTATGGTTTTCACTCTGGCGATTTCAGGATTGATTGTCATGGTATTCCCCTTTATGATTTGTACTGGCAGTATTTCTCTTTAAGCTTTGCAGTTACATTTTTCTCCGGATTTTGCAGTCTATCGTCTCTTTTCAGAATGTGCCTCCAGTGCAGATCAGCGATGGATTGGCTCTGAGGAAAAGAGAGCTTCGTTAACCATGTATATACGGCTGTTGCCGTCGTTTTCGAAGGAGGCAACGAGCGGATACAAGGCAGCGATGAGCTCTTCGTTTACAGGGAAATCCGGATGATTGCGTGCCTCGTCATCAACTAAAATGGCGTCAATCTTCTCACCTTTGAAGAAACTGTTGTAGTAAGCCAGGTCAGGATACTCGATAAGGCCGTAAAGCTTGGCTTCTCTCGTTTTCGTGTCGTGACCGGCAGACCAGGCATAGTAAGGAGGGCCATACCAGGAGCGCCTGCCGCTGAAGAAGAAATTATCATAGGAATAAGGAGCAGTAAAGAAAATCGCATCCGGAGCCGTGTTCTCTTCGATCCAATCACTTAGTTCTGAGGCAGCCGGTACAGAAATCCGGATCGCGCTTAGATTATGGAAAACTAGGACTTCATAGAGTCCGGTGATAGTCAGTACAAAGATCAAAAGCACAGCAATCATACTGAGGAGGGTCTTACCCGGGCGTAGTTTTGAAAAATGCGGCAGATCAAGCAGGAATTTGGCCAGAGGTATACTCCAAAGAATTATCGAGATCATGATCATCTTATGATTTACTGTCACATCAGGAGTAAGAGAAAAGAGAAAAGAAAAAATAAAGGGCAGTGAGCTGACGGCAATCCACAGCCGCAGTCCCTTATATGCCATGAAAACAATAATCAGCAAGGGCAGGAGAATTCCGGTCAGCTCGAGAATATAGGTCAGAATTCCGGCCGGACTTTTATCTTCGCTGATAAAACCGAAATAGAATATATTATGAGGCAGAAGCGTACCGTCATTAAAAATCCTGCTCTGCACATTGGCATACAGTAAACCCAGTGCTGCTCCGCTGAGCAAATAGAATCTGTTATCCGAGATGAGGGCATAACAGAACAGCAGCATCAAGGCGGTAAGGAAAATGGAGCCATGCCAGAATGGCAGAAAGAAAAGGATAAGCACAGTAATGATCTGCTGCTTTCTTACCGCCGGATTTGCGAACCAGAAAGATCTGTCCAGCCAGCTGCGCCCCCAAAGCCGCAGTTTGCCGTAGAAACCGGACTCAGAGGATCCAATCAGGACTTCTGCATCCTTTCTTCTGCGAATATTGTCAGACTGCAGCAAGAGGAGGATGAGCAGCAGAGCCAGAGCTGCAGGAAGATGTCTTTGATTGGCATAGACATTTATTGACCACAAACCCCAATCTTCACGCGGCGTATTGCCGATAAAAGCAGTGTGATTAAGGAATTTTTGCCCCCGGGAAATATTATCAGGCGCGAAGACGATAGAAGACAGAAAGGTAAAGAAGGCGCAGGAGCTGCGAAAAATAGCCAGGAAAGGAGCCAGCAGTATGGCTCCCCGGCTTCCGGTCAGGCGCCAGGCTAACAGCCCCAGCAGCAAAAGAAAGCTGACGATGCCCAGCCAGGTCAGAAGATTTAGCGAAAGTACCAGAGATAATCCACCGGCATGCAGAAGCCCGGCCAAATGGTAGAAGAAGAAATGATAGCGAATGCCATCAGCGGCAAAGTGCGGGTAATCCGGAGGAATGTTTGCCCCTTTGGCGAAAGCGGAGGTAAGCGCTGTATGCGGGCCCATATCAGAGAAGACAGAAGCCCCGGCCTGCAGGTACCCGTTACTCCCGCGGAAGGATTCATACAGGAGCCAGAAGGCAAAGATACCGGCAAGGATGGCTAAGATCAACAGATATCTGGGCGGTGCTCCTGCCAGATCAACAAGCAGAGGTTTTCTCCTGACGAAATTATCAGTGCTCACGGTTTTTTTGTTGAAGGCGCTTAAAGTTCGGGCAGAAGGCTCGTTCTCAGCCGTCTCAGCCATGGGACTATTCGAGAAATTTGGCAATGATTTGACTGTCCGGGCAGACGCCTCGCTCTCAACCGTCTCTGTCTGCGGGATCTTTACTGACAAAATATTATCAGGTTGCTCCGTTGTACGGTGTTGGCGCCTTCGCATCAGACAGATGGCAATATAGGCTGCGGCAGCGATTAATTCAGCAGCTGTTGAGAGCTTTTCCGGAGCTAAGGCGAAGAGAGAATCCAGACCGGCAGCTCGCAGGAACCAGGTAAGCCAAAAGGCAGTTGTGGAGAAAAAGATTAAGCCCAGCCAGATTCCTGTAATGCTGATAAAGATGATGGAGCCCCAGGGTAGGCGAACAGGGGAATGAATAACTTCTTTGCTGAATTTGCCCGCAACGAAAATTATCCCTGCTCCGGAAAATGTTGCCAGAATCGCTAATCCGACCATGGCTTCAGTTTTCAGGAGCTTTCAGATCCGGAAAGATGCTCAGGTTCTTCGGCAGGGAGACTGTCTGAATCAACCTGCGCTTTGATAGATGGATTGTCTGAAAGATCGTGTCCTTCGGCAGCCGGCATTTCGTGGACATTCAGGGCATCAGCAGTCTGCTTTTCGGTGCTGTTCTGTCCGTCGGCAGACGACCTTTTGTGGTTATTCTGGTTGTCGGCGCCTGTGACGACAATGCTGCCGCTGAACTGAGGGTCAACAGCCGGTAGTGTTTTGGCCATGTTGACCGCTTCAGAGATAATATAGCGGGGTCTGGCTTTGGTTTCACTAAAGATGCGGCCTACATAGATTCCGATCAATCCCAGACTGATTAGGATCGAGCTGCCAATCAGCAGCTGGAGCAAGATGACTGTGGTGAAGCCCGAAGCGGAATTGCCGGCGAAATAATTTACCAGAGTCTGAATTCCCAGAAAAAAGAAAACCAGAAGCAAAATAACGCCCATGAAAGAGATCAGATACAGTGGTCTGGCAGAAAAGCCTGTAATTGCATCGACAGAAAGACGGAAGAGTCCGCTGACCTTCCATTTGCTCTTGCCCTTCTTCCTCTCGGCCACGTCGAAGCTGAAGGTAGTGCGTTTGAAGCCTAACCACAGCGACAGAGCCCTAAAGAAAGTATTGTGCTCGGGAAGACGACGCCATGCTTCCACAACCTTTCGGTCCAGCAGCTTAAAGTCTGAGGCGTCGGTCAGATCATAGCCGGAAAGACGGCGGAAACTGCCATAAAAGATTCCCGCATTGAGCTTGGAGATTAAAGATTCCTTACCCCGATTTGACTTTTTTCCTTCCACAACTTCATAATCCTGATCCCATAGAGCCAGCATCCCGGGGATTGCATCCGGAGGGTGCTGCAGATCACCGTCGATCAGGATTACAGCATCACCTGCGGCCAGATCCAGCCCGGCGCAGATTGCGGCCTCCTTACCGAAATTGCGCGAAAAATGGAAAGTGCGGATTCTGCTGTCATTAGCGGCAGCTCTGCTGAGTAATTGCCAGGTGTTATCGGTTGAGCCGTCGTCGATGGCAATTATCTCCCAGTTTCTATCTGTATCCTCCAGCACGGAAACACAAGTAGCTATAGTCAGAGGTATTTGCTCTTCCTCGTTATAAAACGGAATTATCAGGGATACTTGCACGTTAACCTCCCCTTGACTGAAATTAAGTCTATTTTAACATAGGATATAATTGTAAAAACAACTGCTGAATACTAGAATGAAGCTATATCAAATTAGCGATAAAATCAATAAATGCAAATCTCATGATGTTTATCCGTCAGACAGCGTTATCGTCACGCAGCTTTTATTAAAGAAGGAGGAGTGGCAAATGGCACAATTACAAAAGAAAACTCTCAAGGATTTGGACGTACAGGGCAAGAGAGTGATTGCACGTGTAGATTTTAATGTTCCTCTTGATATGGAAAGCGGAATTATCACAGATGACACAAGAATTCAGGCAGTAATACCGACCATAAGATATTTACTGGATCAGAAAGCTAAATTGATTCTGGTTTCACACCTGGGCAGACCGAAAGGATTTGATCCCAAACTCTCTTTGGCTCCGGTTGCTGCTCGTCTGGGCGAGATTCTGGGACAGAAAGTAATTATGGCGGCGGATGTAATCGGAGAAGATGCCAAGACTAAGGCAGCCGTTCTTAAGGAAGGTGATATTCTCATGTTGGAGAATATCAGATACCATAAAGAAGAAACTAAGAATGATCGCAGCTTCGCTAAAGAACTGGCCGGTATGGCGGAGATTTTTGTAAATGACGCTTTCGGCACAGCACATCGTGCGCATGCGTCAACATACGGATTGACCAGGTTTCTGCCTTCAGCCGCCGGCTTTCTCATGCAAAAAGAGATAGACGTAATGGGAGCGGCTCTTGAAAATCCTGAGCGCCCTTTCACAGCTATTATCGGCGGCGCCAAAGTCTCAGACAAAATCGGCGTGATAGAGAATCTGCTCGACAAAGTAGATAATTTATTAATCGGCGGAGCTATGGCATACACGTTTTTTGCTGCTCAAGGTCTCGAAGTGGGAAGTTCTCTTTATGAACCGGACAAGATGGAGCTGGCAGAAAGCACTCTGGCAAAAGCCAAGGAAAAGGGTGTCAACCTTCTGCTGCCTTCAGATGTAGTTATAACCGAAACATTTGCAGCGGATGCCCCTTATAAGATAGTACGTGCTGACGAGATTGAAAAAGGTTGGATGGGTATGGGCATAGGCCCCGATACTTTAGAACGTTTCAGCCGGGTTATTAAGCAGTCTAAGACAATAGTCTGGAATGGTCCGATGGGCGTGTTCGAATTCCCGGCTTTTGCCCAAGGTACTTATGAGATCGCCAAAGTTATTGCCGAGACTGACGCTGTTTCCATTGTTGGCGGCGGAGATTCTTCATCAGCAGTTGAGCAATCAGGCTATGCAGACAAGGTTACTCATGTATCTACCGGCGGCGGCGCTTCACTTAATTTGCTGGAAGGAAAGGACCTTCCTGGCATCGGCGGCTTGTCTAATCTGGACAACAGACGCTTAATGGCAGCGGGTAACTGGAAAATGAACAAGGGCACCCCGGCCGAAGCTGAAAAGCTGGTCAAGGAAATTCTCCCCTTAGTTACAGATGCCAAAGCAGAAGTAGTTGTTGCTGCACCCTTTACTGCTCTGGGCAAGGTTTTGGAGCTGACAGGCTACAGTGCGGTTTCCGCTGCCGCCCAGAATGGCTACCCTGTCGATTCAGGAGCATATACGGGCGAGATATCCATGAAGATGCTGGGAGATCTGAATGTTCCCTACGTAATTGTGGGACATTCCGAAAGACGCGAGTACTTTAAAGAATCAAATGCCGACATCAATGCCAAAGCCAAAGCCGCCCTGAACTGGGGTGTCTTCCCCATCATCTGCGTGGGAGAGTCTCTTGAACAAAGAGAGAATGATGAGACCTTTACATTTATCCGTCAGCAGATCAGGGAATGCTTTGCCGATATCGAAGCTAAGGATTTCTTCCGCATAGTTGTCGCTTATGAACCGATCTGGGCGATTGGCACCGGCAGGACAGCTACAGAGGAACAAGCTCAGGAAGTTTGCGCCTTTATCCGCCAGGAGCTGGCCAGTATGTATGACAGCGAGGCCGCTGATAATATTCGTATCCTCTATGGCGGATCTGTCAATGCCGCTAATGCCTCCGGCTTGTTTGCTCAGCCGGATGTTGACGGCGGTCTGGTCGGAGGAGCCTCCTTAAAGGCAGAAGATTTCGCCGTTATTGCAGGATCATAGCAGCCTGTCCCGGGACCCTGGCTAAGCAATATTGCTGTGCCAACAGCAGAGCCATAGTCACAGCCTGTGTGCGTCCGCGAAACAAACGAGAGTGAGAACTGCCGGACAGCAGTTCCTGATATGAATGTCGAAAGGCAGTTAATTTGAAACGTCAGAGTGTGAATGAATGAATAAGATACCGAAGAGGCGTCCAGTCATGTTGATGATCTTGGATGGCTGGGGACAATCATCCGAAACCGACAACAACGCAGTTTATCAGGCCAGGACGCCTAATCTGGATCGACTGGCTGCCACGTGGCCGACAAGCCATCTTTTCACTTCCGGTCTTGATGTCGGCCTTCCTCCGGGTCAAATGGGAAATTCTGAAGTCGGTCATACCAATATCGGGGCGGGGCGCATCGTCTATCAGGACCTGACCAGAATCAGCAAAGATATAGAAAGTGGCAATTATCTTAATAACCCGGCCTTTTTGCATGCTATAGAACACAGCAAAGAAAGAGACAGCTCTTTACACTTAATTGGCCTCTTGTCCGACGGCGGAGTACACAGCCATATTGAACATTTATTCGGCTTGATTGATCTGGCTGTGTACCATCAGGCAGATCGTGTATTTATTCATGCTTTATATGATGGCCGTGATGTATCTCCGACATCAGGCCTGGGATTCACCAGACAGTTGCTTGACAAAATGGCAGAGACAGGCATTGGCAAGCTGGCTACGATCAGCGGCCGTTATTATGCTATGGATCGGGACCAACGCTGGGAACGAGTAGAAAAAGCCTATCTGGCTTTCGTCCGGGGGTCTGAAAACAGAACCTCCGATCCTCTCACATATATTGCGGATTCCTACGCACAAGGCATAACAGATGAATTCTTGCTTCCCGCCACAGTGCTCAGCGATGACAAGCCGGTTGGCCTGATCCGGCCGAATGACTCTGTAATTTTATTTAATTTCCGCCCGGACAGAGCCAGAGAGCTGACTCGCAGTTTCATGCAGCCGGACTTTGATTATTTCAATCTCCCGTGCGGTCATTTCCCCCTGCATTTCGTCACCATGACTGAATATGATGTTGTTTTCAACTCATATCCGGGACTTGAAGTAGCTTATGAACAGGAGAATCTAGACGAAACTCTGGGTCAATATGTTTCGGAGCTTGGCCTGAGACAGTTAAGGATAGCTGAAACTGAAAAGTACGCTCATGTCACTTTTTTCTTTAACGGCGGCGCAGAGAAAGAATACCCTGGTGAGGACAGAGTCTTGATACCATCACCTAAAGTAGCCACTTATGATTTGAAACCGGAGATGAGCGCACCCGAAGTGACTCAGGAGGTCTTACGGCGCCTGGAATCAGACGCCTACGACATTATCGTTTTAAACTACGCCAATTGTGACATGGTCGGGCATACTGGTGATTTTAACGCGACTGTGGAGGCCGTAGAGGCTGTAGATAAAGCAGTCGGCATAGTAACAGACGCATTAGAGAAAAAAGGCGGAATCGCTCTTATCTCATCTGATCACGGCAATGCGGAAAAGATGCTTGATCCGGACACAGATGGAATTTTCACCGCCCATACCACCAATCCTGTGCCATTAATCGGCATGGGCATTGTTGAAGGCGCTTTACGAGAAGGAAGACTGTCTGATTTGGCGCCAACAATCCTGGATCTGATGGGTTTTCCCAAGCCGGACAAAATGACAGGCGAATCTCTCTTGAAACGCTTTAATTAATCACCTTCACAGGCATTAATTTACTGGCAGATTATGGTATACTGACAGATGGCAAAGAACTTGTATATATAGTTCTAGTATCAAATTAATAAGCAAAAATATTGTAAAAGGAGCATTACATGGCAAAAGAAAAGAAATTTATGACCATGGACGGCAACACGGCAGCGGCATATGCTTCGTATGCCTTTACTGAGGTTGCAGGAATTTTCCCCATCACACCCTCTTCGCCCATGGCCGACATGGTCGACAAGTGGTCACAGCAAGGAATGAAGAATATCTTCGGACAAACGGTAAACGTAGTTGAGATGCAATCTGAAGGCGGTGCTTCCGGTGTTGTGCACGGATCATTGGCAACAGGAGCGTTAACAACTACTTATACAGCATCACAGGGTTTACTCCTGATGATTCCTAATATGTATAAGATAGCCGGCGAACTGCTTCCCGGAGTATTCCACGTATCTGCCCGTACACTGGCGGCACATGCTCTATCGATCTTTGGCGATCATTCCGACGTGATGGCTTGCCGTCAAACCGGTTTCGCTCTTCTTGCTTCCGCCAGCGTTCAACAGGCAATGGACCTGGGCGCTGTAGCCCATCTGGCAGCCATTAAGGGCAGAGTTCCTTTCTTGCATTTCTTCGATGGTTTCCGCACCTCACACGAGATTCAGAAAATCGAAGTTCTGGACTATGAAGATCTGGCCAAAATGGTGGATTATGAGCAGCTCAATGCTTTCCGTGAGAGAGGATTGACTCCCAACGCACCAACGTTGCGTGGAACTGCTCAGAACCCGGACATCTTCTTCCAGGCTCGTGAAGCATCCAACCCTTATTATGATCGTCTGGCAGACATTGTTGAAGAATGCATGGACGACATGACTGAGCTGACCGGCCGCGAGTATAAGCCCTTTGTGTACTACGGTGCTGAAGATGCTGATAAAGTAGTCATCTGCATGGGTTCAGTATTTGAAACCATGTGTGAGACAGTAGATTATCTGAATGCCCAAGGCAAAAAAGTCGGAGCTGTCAATGTACATCTGTATCGCCCCTTCTCAGGCAGACGTCTGCTGGAAGTTATTCCCGAGACCTGTAAGAAAATTGCAGTTCTTGATCGTACCAAAGAGCCGGGAGCAGAGGGTGAGCCTCTATATTTAGATGTCAAAAACGTCTTTAGTGAAAGCGATCGCAAACCGGTTATCGTCGGCGGGCGCTACGGACTAGGCTCCAAAGATACAACTCCTGACCAAATCAACGCTGTTTACAATCATCTCGAGCAAGACAAACCCAGACACAATTTTACCATCGGTATTGAAGATGATGTTACCAATCTGTCTTTACCAACCGGAGACGCAATCGATGTTACCAAAGAAGGCACGATCGCTGCTCGTTTCTGGGGACTTGGCTCTGATGGAACAGTTGGAGCGAATAAGAACTCTATCAAAATTATTGGTGACTACACCGATATGTATGCTCAAGGCTATTTCAGCTATGACTCAAAGAAGTCAGGCGGAGTTACCATTTCTGACCTGCGCTTCGGGCATAACCCGATTAAAGCGCCGTATCTGGTTAACAGAGCGGACTTCGTCGCTTGTCATAACCAGGCTTATGTTGATAAATACGATATGCTCACACCTCTCAAAAGGGGCGGTTCCTTCCTGCTGAATACACTGTGGGATGAACAAGAGCTTACTGAACATCTCCCGGGACATATGAAACGCTTTATCGCCAACAACGATATCGATTTTTATACGATCGATGCCGTTACTCTGGCAAATGAAATTGGTCTGGGCAATCGTATCAATACCATTTGTCAGGCAGCCTTCTTTAAAATTGCCAAGGTCATTCCTATTGATGATGCTGTCAAGTACATGAAAGAAGCAATTGTAAAGTCTTATGGCAGAAGAGGCGAAGAGATAGTCAACATGAACTATAAAGCGGTCGATGCCGGTGTTGAGAATCTTAAGAAGATGGACGTTCCGGCTGACTGGGCCAATGCTCCGGATGATGAAGCAGTTGAGCGTAATGTACCTGATTTCATCACCCGCATCGTTGATGTCATGAATGCCCAAATGGGTGACACCCTCCCGGTCTCCGCTTTCAAGGATGCAGCTGACGGTACCTTCCCTCAGGGAACCAGCAAATACGAGAAGCGCGGAATCGCGGTAAATGTACCCAAATGGCTCCCGGAGCATTGCATACAGTGCAACCAATGTTCACTAGTATGTCCGCATGCATGTATTCGTCCTTTCCTGTTGACGGATGAAGAAGCGGACAATGCTCCGGAAGAATTCCCAACCCTGCAGGGCTCGAAACCTTATGATAATTACAAGTATCGTATTCAGGTGTCAGTATTAGACTGCACCGGCTGCGGCGTATGTGCCGAGACCTGCCCGACCAAGACCAAGTCTCTGGTCATGGAGCCTATCGGAGATCATTATCTCGAAAGCAAAAACTGGGATTATGCTGTCAGCTTGCCGAGAAAGGCCAACCCGATGGGTAAGGCGTCAATTAAGGGCAGTCAGTTTGAACAGCCTCTCTTAGAGTTCTCAGGCGCTTGCTCAGGCTGCGGTGAGACACCTTATGTCTCTCTGGTCACACAACTATTCGGTGATCGCATGCAAATCGCCAATGCTACCGGCTGTACTTCAATTTGGGGCGGTTCTGCTCCCTCCATGCCCTATACTCCAAATCAGGAAGGCTTTGGTCCTGCCTGGGCAAACAGCTTGTTTGAAGACAATGCTGAATATGGTCTGGGTATGCATCTGGGCGTTAAGCAGCTGAGAGCCAGAGTAACAGCTCAAGTGAAACAGCTGGCTGAGAAGAATATTTCCGGCCTGACTGAACCTATTAATAACTGGCTGACTGACAAAGACGATGCCGAAAAGACCCGGGCAGTTTCTGCGGATCTGATAGCAGCTCTGGAAGCATCTTCCACAGAGGGAGAAGCAGCTGTGCTGGTCGCGAATATCCTTGAGCTGAAGGATTACCTCATGCTCAGATCTACCTGGATTATCGGCGGTGACGGCTGGGCTTATGATATCGGTTATGGCGGTCTCGATCACGTACTGGCATCCGGTGAGAACGTTAACGTTTTAGTACTGGATACCGAAGTATATTCCAACACAGGCGGGCAGGCTTCTAAGGCAACCAATCTGGGTGCCGTCGCTGAATTTGCCGCAGGCGGCAAGGCAGTGAAAAAGAAGGATCTTGGTGCTATGGCTATGACCTATGGTTATGTCTATGTGGCACAAATCGCCATGGGAGCCAATCAGCTTCAGACCCTGAGAGCCTTACGCGAAGCGGAAGCCTGGGACGGTCCATCACTTGTCATAGCGTATGCTCCTTGTATCAATCATGGTATTAAGGGCGGGCTTACCGTTGCCCAGCAACGCCAAAAAGACGCAGTAGAGACCGGTTACTGGCACCTCTACCGCTTCAATCCCGCTCTCAAGGCAGAAGAGAAGAATCCATTCATTCTCGACTCCAAAGAGCCGAAGCGTCCGTATACTGACTTCTTGGAGAAGGAAGTCCGTTACACTTCACTGTACAGGACCTATCCTGAAGAGAAGGTCAAGGAGATCTTTGAGAACTCCCGTTTAGCGGCTGATGAACGCTATCAGAACTATTTACGCATGGCTGATTAATCACCGCTGCATGTCCTGACGGCATACACAATGTTTGCTGACATCCTGAGGACAAGCGAAATGCCCTATGTTATAATTAGAGCCCGTCCCCCTTATAAGGGTGACGGGCTTTCTATCAGCCGGATTTCAAACCGATTTCGATATTTTGAGGTTATTGATGGAGATAAACGGTCAAGATAAATTTTTATTGTCAGACACCGCTGTGCCGGATATATTCATTCACGAATATATGCCCAGGCTGGACGGAGCTGCCGTAAAATGCTATCTGCTTCTCCTCTCTTCCTTCCAGAACGGCAAGAGAGAAATCTCCAGGAAGGACTTGTCTCTCAGACTCTCTATAACTCCCAAGGATCTTGATCTCTCCCTGAACAAGCTGGTAGAAGAGAATATCATTATTCTTAGTAAAGAAGGAATAAGGCTGTCTGACATGAAAGCAGTTGAGCTCAGGACCTTACTGGAGGGCATACCGCGAGATGAACCTGTCATCTTGTCTCCTGAAGTAATCAGCGAACGAGAGCAAGTAGTGACTGCGATTAATAACGAATACTTCCAAGGCCTTATGACGCACTCCTGGTACGATATGATAGACGACTGGTTCTTAAAGTATAAGTTCGAACCCGCGGTAGTTCAGGCTCTATTTGCTGAAGCCACTGCTTCCGACAAATGGGGAAAACTAAACCGGCCGTTTCTCAATTCTATCGCTGCCAGATGGTCTAAACATGGTGTGAAAACTTTTTCTGAGCTAAGCGCCTTCTATGAAGAAAATGAATTATTTCTGAATCTTTACAGGCACATCTGTAAGGTATTAAGGATATCCTTTACTGAACCGGGTTTGCGTATGGTCGAAAGCTGGGTTGATGAGCTGGATTATGATAAAGAAATCATTGACTTGGCCCTGGAAGAGACAACCGGCAGCAGCAGACCGAATTTACGTTATGTAGATACAATTTTACGCCGCTGGCACAGCCAGGGCATCAAAACTAAAGAAGATATAGAAAATGAACGCAAGAGTTGGCTGCAAAGCAAAAATGCCAAAACTGTCAGTAAAGCAGCCAAGTCAGCTAATCGCGATAACTATGAAGGTAACAACTCCAATGCTGATTATGATGAAGCATTCGGATTGACCTATCCCAAGATGCATACAGATAAAACTGACATTGCTAGTCCCGACAAATTTATCGCTGATAAAAATTCGAATGAACCCCGGAATCAGACGGAAGAGCTTGATGCTGATAATCCGTAGAAAGATATAAATGCGCGAGTTGAATCGAGAGATTAATCAGGAGATTGAAAGAGAGTATGCCAGAAGGCGCAATACTGCTTTAGCCGCTGCTGAAAATCAAAGCGAGGCGATACATAAAGAGTATCCGGATATTTTAGAATGTGAGCGAGCAGTCAATCACTTCGGCATCAGCTATCTGCAAGCATCCCTGGGTAACAATAAAGCCGATCTGGACCATGCTTCCCGGGAACTGGAGAATTATAAAAAAAGACTGCAGAGCCTGCTAAATCAATATGGCATCAACCATGACTATGACGAGCCAAAGTGGCATTGCTCAAAATGTCAGGATACCGGGTTGGCAGGTAACAATTATTGCAGCTGCTATGATAAATTACGCCAGGAAAAACTGGCACGCATGCTCCCTTCTGCACTGCTTCCTCAGGCAAGATTTGAGAACTGGGATATCCGTCTATATCCGGAGGAGATAACTACAGATGGAAGGACAATGAAACCCAGAGAGTATATGGAGACTTTAAAGGATATTGTTCGTACCTATTGTAAATATTTCTCGGTGTTAGAGAATAGAAATCTCTTTTTCTCGGGGCAGGAAGGGAGTGGCAAGAGCTGGGTAATCAGCAGTATCGCTGCTGATATTATGGAGAGAGGTTATGCGGTCTTCATGCTGCCGGCTGCAGTGTTCTTTGACTTAATGCAAGAATGGCATCAGCTGAAAAACAGCTTCCGTCCGGATCCTGATCGTTTTCGGGAAATGCAGCTGCTTACAGAAGCATTATGGGATTGTGATCTGCTGGTTTTAGATGATCTGGGAACTGAGATTCAAAAAGACGCAAGTTATACTGACCTCCTCTTATTATTAGACGACAGACACAGGGAGAATCTTCATACTGTTATAGCCAGCAATCTGAGCGCTAACGATCTGCGCAGAGTGTACGATAAGAGAATTGCCAGCCGTATCAGTGGTAATTTCCTCTGTTATCAGTTACCCTATGTGGATCTGCGCCGCAAGGACCGCAGTTGATTCATAGATTGGTAGAAAACGACATGTTTTTATGCTTTAGCTGGAATCATTGTGCAGCGGGGTTACTGAGGTATTTATGAAAATTAGTTGCGGATTGGATTTGCTGGAGATCAGCAGAATTGAACGGGTATTAGATATGCAGGCGGAGCGCTTTCTGGCGCGGGTTTATACTCCCGGGGAGACAGCCTCCTGTGCCGGCAAAGCGGAGTCTCTGGCCGGCTATTTTGCTGCTAAAGAGGCAACTGCCAAAGCGCTGGGCACCGGACTGATGACCAGCGGAATAAAGTTTACGGATATTGAGATCTGCAAAGATGACAGAGGGGCGCCCTATATAGTACTGAAGAATAATGCTAAAGCTCGCTATCAGGAGCTGAATGGTCTGGATATTGCCATCAGTATCACACATGAGCGTTCATATGCCGCTGCTGTCTGCTATCTGCTCAGAGGCGATTTAAGTGACTGAGAAAGATCAAGATAAAAAGATAAAAAAGATAGATCCGGATAAGACGTCTGAAAAAATCAAGATAATTCCAAAGGATTTGCCGGGTCCCTCACAGATCGTGCCTCCGGAAGGACCAAGCTCAGATGATCTTAAAGGTATCTACATTTCCAGGAAGAAGCGCAGATTGCCTCCCTGGCTTATTGCTGCTGTAATAGGCCTGCTTATTCTGGCCGGGATATTCTGGATACTTCCCCAAGTCTTTATTGACAGTAACGAAGAGACCTTGCCGACGCAGGTTGAATCAGAACCGCTGCATCAGGACGATGATAATAATTCTGTAGTAGTGACTGCCAATAGCTGCTGGCTGCAATCTGAGCCAGGCAGGGGATCTGAAAGAGCAGCTCAGCTGCTATTTAATGAAGGACTGCAATTGCTGGATGCCTCGGACGAACGTTTTTTAAAGGTAAAAACCTGCTATGGTCTCACCGGTTATGTATCCAGGTCTGACGTATCTGCAGATGTCTCCGGACTGGATCCTGAGCAAGCTTTGTATAAGGTTGTCATACGTACACCTGAGAAAAATATTATGAGTCATGCCCAAGGAGGCACAATAATCGCAAAAGCTCCTCTTGGAAGTATCCTCTATGCCGATTATCAAGATGTTCAGGTGTTACGTATCAGACTGCCGCAAGGAGTACAGGGCTGGATAAGCAAGCACGATGTTTTCATCCTGGACCCCACAGAGGACATGCCAGGATCATCAGATATTGCATCAGCCCTGGTCAGCGCGGCTCTAACCTTTGAGAGAGCTACATGGGTGCCCGGAGGTTTAACAATTTCCGGCATAGATATGACCGGTGTGCTCTACCTTTCCTCTATGATGAGCGGTATCAGTGCCTTCCCTCAATCAGCGTCGATTGCTAAGCTGGGCGATAGTGTCAGCCTGCCTGTCAATACTGAGACTGAGTTAATTGATCTGCGTTATGCGAAAGTTGGCGACATTCTGGTTCTGAAAGATGCCTCTGAAGATAAAGAGGAGCACGATTTTGCTCTTATCATGCCAGATGACAGAGTCATGATGCGCCAAATTGGTTCCAGCACCATATCCGTCTACTCATTGACTAATAAAAACCTGCGTTTGGAAGAAAGAGTTGTGGAAGTCAGGCGATTTGGTCCTGACGGGACTGAGTAGCCGCATAAATTCAGCCAATCAGACTTCGCAGAATGCAGCCAGTGAGGCTTCGCAGAATTCAACCAGTGAGACTTCGCAGAATGCAGCCAGTGAGACTTCGCAGACGATCGTTGATATTTCGTATCATTAAGGTTAGATCTTCGAGCCGTTCGAGGCATTTCAGACGAGAGAACGGGCAATTCGAAAATCTTGAGATAACTCTTACGAACGACAAAAAAATTCCTGAAATTACAAATTCCAGGAATCCTTTTAATTAAATTATGCAAGTATTATGAACGCTGTACTTTTCCGCTTCTCAGACATCTGGTGCAGACACGCATAGTTTTCGGTGTACCATCAACCATTACACGCACCCGCTTTACATTTGCCTTTTGTCTGGTCTTAGCACGGCGTGAAATCTGAGAACGCGTAATACGTATCTTTCTGCCGAAAAACATGCTCTTATCGCATACTTCGCATTTAGCCATATTCGCACCCCCCTGTCCGGATTATCTAGCTGTTTAGAGAATTATCTCGATAAACGCGCAAAGAGAATATTATCACATTCAATGAATATACGCAAGTGGTCGGCAACATTACGAGGCTGATTTTTGCTCCTTCTTCACCATAGGCTTGGCCTTGGGAGAATCCTGATGAGTTCCGGGAGCCGCTATTAAGCCTTGAGTAATAGAAGCAGTAGGGCATATTTCAACACAGTCGCCGCAATGAATACAGATATTCTGATCAATAATTGCCAGGTTGTCGTCCATAGAAATAGCTTCTACCGGACAAACCTTAACACAACGAGTGCAGCCTATACAACCAATACTGCACTCTTTACGGATCTTCGCTCCCGGCCAGTGATTACTGCAGGAGACAACTGTTGCCGCTTCATGTTTGGGAATCATGTGAAGCAGGTACTTGGGGCAGGCCTCAACACATTTGCCGCAAGCAACACAGTTCTCATGATTGACTCTGGCAACGCCTTCTTCAATATAGATAGCATTAAATTTACATGCGTCCACACAATCTCCCATACTCAGACATCCATAAGTGCAGCTGTTTGGTCCGGCGAACAAGCCAGTGGCAGCGGCGCAATTATCAGGACCGGTATAGTCATAGCGTGTTTCAGTATGAAAATCAGATCCTTGACAATAGACATGGGCAACGGTAGGGATATATATTCCAGGCGCAACACCTAGAAATTCCGCCACATCATCTGCAGTTTCTGCTCCGCCGGCTGTACACAGGGTAGTCTCAGTCTCTGTTCCCTCAACCAGTGCTTCAGCGTAACCCATACAGCCTGAGTAACCGCAGCCGCCGCAGTTTACGCCTGGCAGCAGTTCATTAAGGTTTTTCGCTCTTTCGTCAACAGGTACAGCGAAAATTTTAAAAACTACCAGTATGATTGCGCCAAGTGCCAGAGCGATTCCGGCTCCTATCAAGGAAGATATTAAGATACTATTTGTTGCTGCAAGCAGCGTATTGTATATGTTCATTCACTCCAACCTAACCAAAGATATTTTCGATTACTCCCTTGAAGCCATTAAACGAGACCGAAACGATCGCTGCAGCCACCAAAACAGAAGGCATTCCTTTGAAGAACTCAGGAATATTTGCTTCAGACATTTTTTGGCGCACACCTGCAAAGAGGAACATTGCCAGCATAAAACTGACTCCGGCTCCGAATCCGTTTATAATAGCTTGCACAAAGGTATAAGATTCTTGGATATTCAATAGCATTATACCTAAAATTGCGCAGTTTGTCGTAATCAAGGGCAGATAAATCCCCATTGCCTTGTAGAGAGGGGGCATACTTTTTTTAATGATTGCTTCCAGCACTTGTACTGCTGAAGCAATTATAAGGATAAATACAACGGTCTGGAGATATTCCAAGTTGTTAGGAACCAACAGATATGTGTAGATGGGGTATGTAATTGCCGAGGAAACGACCATGACGAAAACAACAGCAAGACTCATTCCCATTGAATTCTTTAGATTGGTGGTCAGTCCCAGGAAGGAGCAGACCCCCAAGAATTGAGAGAGAACGATATTGTTTATCAGTATTACAGTAAATAGAATTTTAGCAATATCAATCATTTTTTACTCCTCATTCTTATCAGAAAGATTCTTTTCTTCCCGCGTCGCCGGCAGACGGTTCTTTTTCCTGACTAACCACCGGATAGGCAAGTTTGCCATCAGAGCCAAAAGCTGAACCTACGAGAACACTTCCGGGATAATGTTCCTTATCTAATATAGGAGCCGGCGTCTGAGCGTAAAGACGATTGCTCAGCTTCTGTGAAAGTGCGATCAGAAGCCCATAAACTGCAAACCCTCCTGGCGGTAAGGCGAAGATCAATATTGGCTGGAGTACATAGTCCCCACCAATGTAAGGCAGACCCATGCCAAAGAAAGTGCCGTAGCCCAGGATCTCTCTAACAGAGCCGATTATAAATAAGGCCAAAGTAAAGCCGACCCCCATGCCCAGTCCATCCATTAGACTTGCAATGATCGTTCTTCTGTTGGCGAAAGCTTCAGCACGACCCAAAATTATGCAGTTCACAGTAATCAAGGGAATATAAATCCCCAGAGATCTATTTAAATCGGGCAGATAAGCCTGCAGCAACAGCTGTAAAATAGTAACCAGACTGGCGATTATGGTGATGTAACTGGGAATCCTGACCCGGTCAGGAATAACGTTCCTAAGTGCGGAAATAACGATATTTGCCAGAACCAGGACAAATGTCGCTGCTAACCCCATTCCTAAACCGTTCCATGCTGAGGTGGTTACAGCAAGAGCCGGACAAGTTCCCAGCAACAGAACCAGCAAGGGATTCTCTTTGACTATTCCCTTGGTGAATTCATAGGTAAGTGATCTATTCTTCTTTGCCATTTTCTCCCCTACTCCATTAGCTGGAAAGCCCCGGAGGCATCATTGATCGCCGCCACTATCGCATTGGTAGTGCGGGTTGATCCGGTCAGGGCATCAATTACAGTATCAGATGAACTGCTGTCTGCAGTAAGTGTCTGGCTGGCGTTAAATGAGGAAAACTGTTCATAAAAATCAGGCTTGCCCGCATTTTGCCCATAGCCGGCTGTTTCTGCGGAAACGTCAAATCTGACACCCACAATATTTCCATCTGTATCGTAACCTACTGTGGCAGGCAACTCTCCGCCGTATCCGTTCCCCTCAGCAGTTACCACGTAGCCCAGACTGCCGCCGGAGCTGTCTATTGCCTGTACAATCTGAGTTATGCTTGGGAACTTTGCAGCAATGTCATCCAGCGGGATTTGCAAAAACTCGTCCGCCTCAGGGAACAGTTCGAGCTGGATGGCGAAACTGGCCTGCAGCTCCTGCGCCTTTCTGGCGTCTTCAGTAATGCTTGAGACGAATGCCAGGGCAGCCACGCAGACAATTGTTATAACTGTCAGGATTACGACTGGCATAATTCCACGGTCAATCAAGGGAGTTTTATTCTTGTTATCCTTAGCTGGCATGCTTTTCACCTCCCATAGTAATCGGTTTTGTCCAGTTGTTGATATGAGGAGTAAGTATATTCATAATCAGTATCGCGTAGGATACTCCTTCCGGCATTCCTGAATACATGCGCATCATAAAAGTCAACAGTCCGCAGCCGACGCCAAAGATTATCTTGCCTTTGACGGTGATAGGAGAAGTGACATAATCAGTAGCCATGAAGAAGGCGCCAATTATCAGTCCGCCGGACATTAGATGCATGAGCGGATCTCCGCCTGCCAGCCAACCTAGCAAGATCGTAGGGATGATCATGGACAATGGTATCCAAAGGTCAATGACACCGCGCAATAATAGCCAGAGGACGCCGATCAGAAGAGCCAGGACTGATACTTCGCCAATCATTCCGGCATGATTTCCCAGAAACAAAGTGAGGTAGTCAGGGACATCGCCTTCAACCATATTGCGGGCTACTGCCAAAGGAGTAGCCTGGCTGACCAGATCTGTATCAGCTGCTACTGCCACCGCTGCAGCCTGACTAATCAAGTCAGAAGAAAGGCCGGCTTTGGCGAAACGCCCCAATACCACCGAGTTCGACATCTGTGATCCAAAGGATACGGCCAGAAAAACACGTCCTGTAATAGCCGGGTTGGCAAAATTATCTCCCAGTCCGCCAAAGAGCATTTTGGCTGCTCCGATAGCGACAGCAGCGCCCAATGCAACCATCCATAAAGGCAAGGAAGCAGGCAGGCCATATGCCAGAAGCAGTCCGGTAACGACAGCTGTCAAGTCACCTATCGATTGGTCTCTCTTCATAGCCAGATTACTTAAGAATTCTGTCAAAACTGCAGCAGCAACACTTACAGCTATGATTGCCAGGCTTCTGGGACCAAAGATTAAGAAAGCGGCTATCATGGCGGGGACCAGAGCGATGATGACATCCAGCATGATCGCGCGGGTTGTGCGCAAAGATCTGATATGAGGTGAAGCAGAAACTTTAAGCATTAGTCTACCTCTCCTCTCTTCTGGGCATCACGCACAAGCCCTTTGCCGATTACTATGTTTTGTACCAGATAACGTTTTGAGGGACATACATATGAACAGCAGCCGCATTCAATACAGTTAAGCACGTATTCCTTATCTAAGGTATCTACATCCAGCCTGCGGGCGGCCTTGTCCAGACTGGTTGGCTGCAAGATCATCGGGCAGGCTCTGACGCATTCGCCGCACGATATACAGGCAATTTCTTTTGGAAGTATCGCATCCTCTTCAGACAAGATCAAAATTGCGTTAGTCTGCAGCAAGACAGGGCGGGAAAGCTCGTCTATTGCTGTACCCATCATCGGGCCTCCCATGATGATTTTTCCGGGCTTCGTTCTGGTACCGCCCGCCGCCTCAATAACATCTTCGATATGCGCTCCGACCGGCACATCATAATTGCCCGGCTCCGCTGCGGCGCTGCCATCAAGAGTAATAACTTTGCGAATCAAGGGCATACCTGTCTTCATATAAGCGGATATAAAAGCGATGGTAGTAACATTCTGCACTATGACTCCCACATCTGCAGGAAGTCCTCCCATCGGCACCACACGGCCTGTCAGCTTATTAACAAGAACCTTCTCTGCGCCGGTGGGATAAAGAGTTGGCAGCACTTTAATTTTGATTTCAATATCTGTATCTGATTCACGCCGGGGATATGCCCTGATGGCTTCTTCCAGAGGTTTTTTGACATCTGGTTTATTATCTTCGACACCAATAATCACCTGTTTGATGCTGAGCCAGGAAGCTGCAATCATACAGCCTGCTATAACCTCATCAGGGAAATCCAGCATAATGCGATGGTCTGAAGTGATATAGGGCTCGCATTCAGCTGCATTTATAATCAGAAGATCAATATCTTTATACGGCGGCGGATTTTGTTTTACAAAAGTGGGGAAAGCAGCTCCGCCTAAACCGACCAGACCGGAATCACGCAAAGCAGCGATGAAATCATCTCTATTATTAATCTGAGGTGGTTTTACATCCGGAGAGACAACGTACCCATGGTCGTTTATAATAGTGACGTACTCGATGACATCCCCGTCACTCATGATTTCTTTTTTTACACTTTCGACAATGCCGGATACACTGGAATGAACCGGTACACTCCATCCCCCCATCGGTTCACCGATTCGTTGGCCGACAAGCACGGTATCACCCTTGGCTACCAAGGGAGTAGAGCCCGGACCTATCTGCATATCCAGGGGAATAGAAATTATGTCGAAGTTGTCTAAACGTTTGATTGCAATTCCGCGGGTATTCTTGTTTTCCGGTGGATGAACACCGCGGTGGGACCTGCGAATTAACAACATCCCTGTCTCCTCAATCTAAAAATTTCGCAGCAAATAATTTAATTGCCACTTAATGAATAAATATATCATATAGAAAAAATTTTGTTAACGGAAAGACAAGAATTAAACTAAAGGTAAGAATTATCCGATAAAAACCGGTTCAGGAATAATTATTACACCGTCGCTCATAATCTGGCGGTTATCCACAAAGATGTCAGGAGCTGTGGCTACCAGATCATAGTGACCATTGGCTTCAAGCTGACCTCCCAGGGCAAGGTTGCGTCCAAATCCCATGTGGAAGGTACCATAGGCCGATTCATCTTCTATATAACAGCGTCCTCTGCATTTAGCAATAGTATTCAAGCCGATGCCAAACTCAGAAGCCACATATAATCCATCATCTTCGTAGGATTCAATATATTCTCTCAGTTTCTCGCCGCAAGGATTGTTTTGAATCTCAGTTATTTTACCCTCCCGGAGAATTAATTTGATAGGCTCATTACACTTGCCCAGATATCCTAAAGAACAGTCCACAATCATCGTGCCTTCTGCAGAGTCTTCAATGATTGGCACATAAAGTTCTATGCTGGCAGAGGAAAAACCCTTGCCATCCCGGCAAACTCCGTTGTAGAAACCGGGTTTACGTCCCTTTTTGCTCATGGTCAGATTAGTGCCTGCTTTGGTCTCAACACGGATTGTAGAACACTCTATTAAGTAATCCATGATGATGTTGGCCATCAACTTACTCTTCTTTGTGTCCATTGTCAGAAAGTCATATTCCAGCATAGAAATACCGTCTGAAGTGGAAAGGGGCAGGGAAAGAAATTTCTTTCCCTGCCCGATCACTCTTTTGGCGGCCAATGTTGTTACCAGCGAATATTCTGTAGCAGCGATGATTGCGCTATAACCATCAAAAGCGACTTCGTTCTCATCAAAATAAATCCCGACATCCTTGCCGACATCGTCAACAATCAACATGTCGACACGCAAAGTCCGCTTTAAGGCAGCATTCTTAATCGCCATGGCTTCTCGCATGTAGTTATTACTGGTTACGATGAGCAGGCTTTGCCAAGGCTTGAGCCTGACCCAGTCGCGGACAACAATTTGTGCGCCTCTAGAGAGTTTTTCTTCCATAATTACTTTAAGACTATCATATAGATGATCTGGAATACTAATAAGATCAAGGCAGGAAGAACCTGATTCTTAATAACTCCCCAGCGATCCTTCATCTCCAGCATGGCAACCGGAACAATATTGAAGTTAGCCGCCATTGGAGTCATCAAAGTTCCGCAGTATCCTGCAGTGAGGGCGACCATGCCGATGACGACAGGGTCAGCACCATATGCTAACACGAAGGGATGGCCGATGCCTACAGTCATAACTGTAATAGCTGCAAAGGCATTGCCCATAATCATAGTGAAGAGAGCCATACCCACTGCGAATACAATAATACCTATATTTACATTACCTGCAGGGATTATGGCACCGACGAGATCTGCGATTACATCACCTACTCCGGCGGCAGTATATATTGCCCCCAGACTGGCGAGCAGCATGGGCAGCATACTAAGCGGCCCGACGATTGATAATAGTCTTGCTGAGTCATCCAAAAATACTTTTGGCGTGTTCTTTCTGGAGTAGATCATTAAGATAACAATAGATAAGATTACGCCAAAGCCAATACCAACCAATGCACCTAATTTTGTGAAAAGTGCAAAAGCAATTGCACTGAGACCAATAGTCAAAGAGGGGATAAAGATCTTCATCCCGATCCTGTCAAAATTTGCCTTTTCTTCTTCCGGAGTGGCAGCATCTGTTCTACCGACCTTAACTTGCTTAAATATTGCCGGTATTGTCATGATGATAATAATTATCCCGTTACCCAGGGGCGGAATCCAACGTCCGAAAGCCATTACAACACCTAAGGCTGTCCAGAATACGGCAGTTCCTATACGGGCTTCGTTGGTTTTATCCAGAAGGTTTTTGATGCCGTTATAGATCGAAATGAGACCCATAGCTATGAACATAACCTCGAGAAGCTTAGCGCTAGTTGTGATTTCAGGGTCAGTGAAAAACGATAATGCCAATAATGGAGTTGATATCGCAAACATGATTAACCCTCCTTCTGCGCATCACTGCCGTAGTACTTCTTGACTAACTTCTTATCTTTTAAGAAGTAGTAAGTAATACCAAGAAGCACGGCGAATATCGCGATGGGAATCTCAACTACTGCCAAGTCAAGCAATTCTACTTCGTAGCCTAAGGGGGCCAGAGTAGACTGAACCAACAGAGCTCCGCCGCCGCCGACGAACAACACCTGACAGAAGAACCACGAGATGTTCTCCATGCCTGAAGCCATGCCCTTTACGGTTTCAACATGGTCTTCATTGGGCTCATGACCTGAAGTTTCTATAGCAGCTATAGCCATCGGCATTATGATCGGGCGTACAAAGCCTGCTACGCCGCCGAAACTGACGTTGAAGGCGGCAAAGATACCACGCATAATACCATATGCACCAATAACTGCTCCGGCGGAGGCTCTCTTAACTTTACCAATCAGGGCGGAGGCGGCATTTCTCAAACCGTTGCGCTCAAGAGTGCCGGTTACCAGCATGATCAGGATAAAGATCGCCATTCCGCGATTTGCAACAAAAGTACTGCCTAATGTCTCCAGCAAACCGTCTACACCCAGATTGCCGACAAAAGCTGTAACTATGGCTGCAACTATAATAATCAGAATCGAATCGAGTTTTAGAGCAAAGCCAACTATCACTACTAAAACTCCTAATAACTTAATTAAGTCCATAAGCGTCTCCTTATAAGAGTTTGTTTTGCGATTAACTTCTAAGTTGTTGCGGAATTGTCAGCAGGAATATTTTGCAGTTATATTCCGCAGGTGGATAGAGTTATGTGGCCTAAACTAGCATCGGCCTCTGTCGGATGAAACTAATACTTTGATTATCTTCTGAAACCTCCTTGTTAATCTCGTAGATATGCTTGGAATTAAGCATCATATCTATTGTTGCCAGATTATGCCTGACCAGAGACCTGGCGCAAAGGTTAAGGTATTCTCCTTGCGCGGTCTCGTCAGCTACTTCACTAGTGTACGCAACCGATACTATCCAGGGGAAGCGGATAGAAGGGTAGCGGTGATCGGGATCATAAGCGAACGGTATCCAATAATTAACCATGTTGCGATAGTAATTGGCTGCAAACATTTTTGGCATAAATTGCTTAGCGTACTTCTCAAAGCGATCCATCCACTCCAGATTCCAATTCGTTACTTCTTCATCTTCAGCGATGCTGTCAGCTATGACATCCTCCAT
>DCDV01000017.1:65664-65989 GCA_002316595.1 Mageeibacillus sp. UBA1046 | reverse complement strand
TGACAGAATAATTAGCAGCGTAAGCATCATCAGTAACATGCCAGAAATAACCATACAACAGTGACCGTGGCAGCCAGAAACCCTTAAAGGCAGGATAGACATAGCCGGAGAACTGCTGAACCCATTCGTGGGTGGGGACGCCATGATTGTCTATCATGATATCGGGCAGACTCTGATACCAAAGTTTTCTAAGTCCGTTTGCCTCAGTATGAATTGTGTCGGGGTCAAAGTGATTATAGTAGAACTCCTTACCGATGGCATTGAACCGGGCAACATGAAAAGACCAATAGGGATTATCTTTTTGCAGATCATAATGTATGGCGGC
>DCDV01000017.1:63074-65538 GCA_002316595.1 Mageeibacillus sp. UBA1046 | reverse complement strand
TGCAGATCATAATGTATGGCGGCACCGTCAGGATTTTCCATCGGTACGGACACCAGATTGAGTCTGTCAGTCAAGTCCGCATATCGGGGATCAGTCAGCAGCTCTTTGATTAGCATGAAAGCAGCATTTGTCCCGGACACTTCATTAGCATGATGTCTGGCATTAATGTACAGGGAAGGGAGGTGCGTCAGTCTCTTGACCCGGGAAGTGTACCCGGCCTTGTCACCGATAATTTCTATGGCATGCAAGGTGCGTCCCAGGTATGACTTTGCGATAGGATATATTGCCAGACCCGGCACATTCTTAAGCTCTGTCATAATGCGGCTATACTGATCATAGCCAATCAGTTCCGATTCGCTGAGATCAATATCCTTGATGTTTTTGGTCTTTGCCGTTTTTTCAGCAGCCGGAGTGTTCAAAGCCATAGCATATTCTTTATCATGATCATGCAAGACCAGCTCTATGACTCCCGGCAGCAGTGACTTAAAGCCCAGAAGCGGATTATCAGTCAAGCCGGCAAGGCTTTCCAGTAATCCGGCCTCTGCACCATCTACCGCGATATCTACTCTCCAGCCGTTCTTTAAAGCAGAGATTGATCTGATGAAGGCCGATATTTGATTACGAGCCTTGGGCTTAAAACTTCTTTCCTTAGAACTTATTGATGGCTCAATGGCCAGCTGGTCGTACAGCTTCACTTTGAGAGATGGCTTGCCATAATGTTTTTTAATTCTGGGCAGGATCAAGCCGGGAGCATCTAAAACGCCGGCATCCAGTGATTGGCCAAGATGTTTGAAAAAGTCAGTGCCGGTAAAGTAGATATCTTCATGCAGAGAATCGAGAGAAGAAAGCAGGTCTTCTCTGACACCTAACCGTTCATTAGGTTCGCTGGCTTTTATATCAAGCTCTAAGAGAGAGAAGAAGGGCTGCTTTTCTTCAGATATGTCTTCCTGATATTTGTTTTTCACAAAGGACAGGCAGTCTTCCAGAATCTCAGCCTGATAAATATCCCAGATTCGCTCGACGTCAGTTTTGATAGCAGTCCGGCAGATAATTTCTCCATTCACAATTGCCAGCAAATATCCTGTCGAGGGATGTACTTTGCCCAGATAGGGGAACCTGTCCAAATATTGCCTTTCGCTGAAACTTGCTTTGTATTTTGCAGAATACACTTCAGATCCGTCAGCAGTGAAAGCCCGGAGCAGATAACTCAGATCTTCATCGCCTTCATAAAGCAAGAATTCAACTTTTTCCCGATTGAGCTTCAGTTCTTTTTCAATCAGATCATCGACCGGATAAAGTTCTTGCAGATATCGGATCGGCAAATCATTCCAGTGATCCTGACCTCCCTCAGCTGACATATTGTATTTAGGAGTGGAGGCGCTCTCATCGGTCCAGGTATCTTCACCGGGGGGCAAAAAGGAATTGAATGAGATTGTAATTTTTTCGATCGGCAGCCCTTGCAGTTCAGGCAGGACGTCATCCATGATCCAGGAAACGCCTTGTTTAAAAGCGTTTATAATTTCTACCTTACCCGTAGATCCTGCAGCCTTGATTTTTTCCTGTACCTTGCCGGTTAATATATCCCTTGACTCTTTGTCTTCACTCAGACAGCCATAGATCTCAACTTTATCATCAGGCCGCAGGTGTGGAATCACGTTACTATCAAGTTCCTGCAGAAAAACGTCATTTTCCCAGGGAATATCGTATTCCTTTTCATAAATCAGAACTTTTTTCTTGTAATTATCGATGCTCGCTGCAGGAAATTTGTCTCTGATCTGCTCCAGTTTATTCTCATCTTGTTCTGAAGTTAAGGCAATGATGTCAGTTGCCTTTTGTGAAGTCAAGACATTGAGAGCAGCGAGTTGACCGTCAATATTGCGCAGAGCAAGGCTGTCAGTCAAAGACATAAGGAAATCTGACCAGGCATAGCCATGATTCAGTTGAGGGAATTCTTCCAAAAAGCGGGAACTTGATTCAATTAGATCCTCGCCCCGGCCATCGACTTCAATTACTATGTCATCGCCGTCCGCCAAATAACGAATGGCAAAATCAGGTTTATTCGTGAATTGCAGGCGATTACCCTTATATCCCGGTTCGGCGGCTATTGAGCCCCGGTAAGCAGTTGTCTCCATTCCCAATCTAAAAGCGAAATTACAGGCAGCAACCACGGTTTCGATCTCAGCTGAGGGAGACAAAATGATTTTTAGATTGATTGCGTCCGGCAGTAGGTCAAGGTTATGGTCCGGCAATAAAGGTCCATATGTAAATATGGATTCCAGTCCCTTGTCTTTCCTCCAGTCATAGGGGGGAATCTGCTGAGCTGACTGGCTGGAATTTGTATAGCTTTCAGGGGTTGCCGTACTTTCGTATCCTGCAGCTGCCCAATCGTCCCAGAGCTGATCAACATTAGCAGTGTCCGCTGCCTGAGCAATGGGGAACTGTGTATTTATCGTCTCGAAGCCAA
>DCDV01000017.1:61755-62924 GCA_002316595.1 Mageeibacillus sp. UBA1046 | reverse complement strand
GATTTATAATCCAGGTCGGAAGATAATAAAATGAGTTTATTCATAGACGAACTCCTCTGAAGCTTTGAGATTGCGTCATCCGCAGATACTGCAATCTTGACCGAAAAAACTAAAACTTATAGGCAGTCCCGCCAAGTCTTGTATGGATCAATCAGAAAAATTCAATTAGTGCCAATGACTGACGGATAACCGATAGAATTGTCCGGAGGTACAGGACGTCAAATCAGGCAGGTAACCGATATTGAATAGTGTCGGTTACGAAATGTGTATTAAGCTATAGGCGTCTTCGCCAATATTAATTATTATTATACTCTTATCTCTGTCAGCTAGTGCTCAGTGCCGCCAACCAGTTCAAGATCTTCTTCATAATCGATAATTGCTTCCAGAGCAGCTCTTAATCCTCTGCTGATGTCAATCATCGACATGGAGGGGGAGTCGCGCCGCTCAACAACCTGCTCCGGAATAAAAGGTACGTGAATGAAGCCGCCGCGGGTTTGCGGCATTTCTTTGTCAATTATGTAGAGAATACCGTACATGATGTGATTGCAGACAAAAGTGCCTGCAGTGTTAGATACGGAGGCCGGCAACCCTATATCTTTAATATTTTTAACCATGGCTTTTATGGGTAATGAGGAAAAGTACGCCGGTTCACCATCAGCAAAGATTGGCTGATCTATTGGCTGATTGCCCTCGTTATCCGGAATTCTGGCATCATCAATATTAATTGCTACTCTTTCGGGGGTCAGGTCAAAACGTCCACCCGCCTGTCCTACTGCCAATACTACATCCGGCTTTTCCCGTCGCATCGCTTCGGCGACCTTATCGATTGATTTACCGAAGACAGTGGGAATTTCCTGCTTAATTACATCTGCAGCAAGGCCGGATACGTCACAATGCTTTACAGCTTCCAAGGCAGGGTTGACTTCATCTCCGCCAAAAGGATCAAAGGCAGTCATTAGGATTTTCATGTTAACCTCCTGGATTTTATTTTGGGCTGCGACAATTTTAAAATAGATGGAAATAAAAGACCAGCTGCAGATTTGGTCTGCAGCTGGTTTCAAGTGGATGTATCAGACTACCGAAGCTTCTAAGACGAGTTCGCCGCGAGCGAATCGTCCCATATCCAGATTGGATATATCGATAGTAAGCGGTTCTCCCAGGATCATCTC
>DCDV01000017.1:57512-61683 GCA_002316595.1 Mageeibacillus sp. UBA1046 | reverse complement strand
AGCGGTTCTCCCAGGATCATCTCAGACATGAGAAGTCCGGTGGCGGGAGCAAGCATGAAGCCGTGACCACTGTAGCCACAGGCCAGCCAGAAACCGTCAACGCCTTCGGCCTTTCCGTAGATAGGCTGAGCGTCTTCGGTCATGTTATACAATCCTGCCCACTGACGCACCAGATTGAGTTTCTTCAACGGCGGCAGCAGATCAGTACAGGTCTTAATCATTTCCTGCAAGAACTGCCAGCTTGAAGTCTGTCTCAAGTCTCTGGGTTCCGTCGGGTCACTTCTGCCCATGATGAATGAACCATGCGGTACCTGCTGAATATAGATATTCAGCGAGAAGCCCATGAACATCGGATCTTGCATATGCTCAACAGGCTCTGTAATCAGTATCTGATGGCGCTCGGAATAAACAGGCAGATCGACTCCGGCCATGGCAGCTACTTCTTTGGACCAGCCGCCGGCGCAGTTGATTACTAATGGAGTAGATATATAGCCTTTATCCGTTTCTACGCCGACTATCTTGCCGTCCTGGACGTCGATACCGGTGGCTTTGGTCTTTTTGTAGACTTTTACTCCAAGTCTTTCAGCTGCCCGCTGATAAGCTTCTGTGGTGTTGAACGGATTTAGATGACCGTCTTTCTGACAGAAGGTGGCGCCAACGACTTTCGTCTCATCCATGTGCGGTACGATTTCTTTGGCTTCCTGAGGAGTCAAATGTACTGTCGGAATGCCCAGAGAATTCTGCAGAGCAACATTTCTCTTGAACAATTCGTTCTCTTTTTCATTACCGGCAACGATCAGATAGCCGCCCTGGTTAAACTCAACATCACGATCATATTCGAGTAGCTCATTGGCATTTTCAAAAAACTCGGAAGACATCTTGGACAAACGGCAGTTTCTCTCTGTGCCCCATTGCATTCTGATACCGGCGCCGCAGCGTCCGGTTGCACCGGAGCAGACAGTGTTTTTCTCAAGAATAACGATATCCTTGACGCCTTTACAAGCGAGATTCCAGGCTATGGCAACTCCTGAGACGCCTCCTCCAATGATAACAACTTCAGCAGTATTCTTAATTGTCATCTTCTTCACCTCCAAGGAACTGTTCGAACTGAATAGGCTTTGTCGGGGGTCTAAAGAATCCTAACTCGATGTCATCATAGGCCTTGCCGGTTCTGCGATTGATCTCTCCCATGATTAAAGGACGGCAAGTTCTGCCCTGACATGGACCCATACCTGCTCTGCTGATACGCTTGATCTCATCAACATTGTCATATCCTTCATCGATCAGAGCTCTTATTTCACCTAAAGTTACATTTTCACAGCGGCAGATAACAGTTGAATCGGGAAGGTTCTCTTCGCTGTTGGGGTCGGCCTTGGGCAGACGATCTGCTTCATCTTTCTTGGGACGCAGGAAGCGTACTTCCATGACCTTATCCTTCGGAACTATCAGTGTTACCAGAGCTGTACTCTGTCTTCTCTTGTTAGGGTTAACCCTTAATACTTCAGCCTCACCGATAACTTCACCGGCACGATTCATAGCCTCGACGATATCTCCCTTTGCGGGCAATGGTGCGAACTCATAAGGGATGGTTACCGTACCTTCTGTCTCGGAATATGTCTCATCAATAATAAAGATGGCCAGTCCCGGGCAGATAGCAGCACAGATTGTGCAGCCGGTACAGGTATCGTAATCTGTTCGAGGCAGATCATTGATATCATCCATTGGCAATATAGAGCCAAAAGGACAAATCTTTGTGCAGGGGTCACACGGGATTTCCTGATAGCATTCTATAAAAACGTACGGACCTTTTTTGCGACGTTCATCTGACGGTAGAGTATTTACAACTAACTCCTGGTCAGCAACTCCTGTTTTTATATACATTTTAACCTCCTTATTCGCCTGACATTACAAGAGCCATTCCCTGATTGATATGTTCACCAACCGGGCCGGCGCGTAGTGATTTAAGTTGCTCTTTACAGTCAAGCACTTCTGCTTCATAGTCATCATGTTTGAATCCAATTGAAGCTGAGGCTGTGAGTCCTGCCAGTCTTCCTTCAACCATTGCACTACTGGCTTCTTCGATGCCTGTAATGTCACCTGCGATGTAGACTGAATCTACACTTGTCTTTAAGTTTCCGTCACGAACGGGCACATGGCCGCCCAGCTGAGGGATATAGTGCATTTCACAGCCTGCATGCCACAATAGTTCTGCTAATGGAGAAAGGCCTACAGAAATGCAGATAACATCAACGTCAAGCTCTCTCTCTGAACCCGGGAGCGGCTGCCATTGCTCGTCGAGACCAACAATTGTAGCTCCTTCCACGGATTCATTACCATATGCGCGAGTAACTGTATGGCTTGTAATAATCGGCACACCTGCACGTCTGATCTTGCTGGCATGTACCAAATACCCGCCTATGCAGGGGGCTGCGTCAATAATTGCGGCAACTTCAACACCGGCTTGCAGCAGCTGATAGCTGACAATAAGTCCGATATTTCCTGCACCAACCATAAGAACGCGCTTACCCGGACGCACGCCGTTGACATTCATGAGGGTCTGGACAGCGCCGGCACCATAGATTCCCGGCAATTCATTATTAACAAAAGTGAGAGATTTCTCAGAAGCACCTGTTGCTACAACAAAACGCTTAGCTTTTACTTTCTTAATAGCTTTGTCTTTTGCTACGGCCAGGATACCATCTTCATAAAGACCGACAGCTGTTGCACTTTTCCAGATCTCTACCTTGTCAGGCATCTCTTTCAGCTTGTCTTCCAAAATGTTTGCGATATAAATACCGCGAGTAGAGGCATACTGCTTTTCAGATCCAAAGAATTTATGGGTCTGTTTTACCAGCTGTCCTCCCAGATGACCATCACGCTCCAGTACTAAAACGCTGGCACCACTTGATGCAGCAGCATTGGCTGCCATTAAGCCGGCGGGTCCTCCACCAATAATTGCAATATCTACTTCTCTCATACCAGATCCCCCTTATTGCTCTGGGTCTCCACGACCACGCCCTCTACCAGCGGTTCAACACAAACCCTGACATTAGGCTCCCCATTGACCACCATTAGACAGGCACCGCAGTTACCTATCGCGCAATAGAAACCGCGCGGTCTTCCTGAATCATAATGATGTCCCATTACCTTGACACCAGCAGCATGAAGTGCTGAGGCAATCGTGTCGCCCTCATAACCTTCGATTGTTTTCCCATCGAAAGTGAAGGATACCGTTTTGCTCTTGTCAAATGTCAAGATAGGATGTTCCTCGATTCTTAGCATCTTTACCTCCTGAGTTCTTTATCTTTCTTGCATTGATATATAATTAACATCGTCCGTAGGGACGAAGTTTTCCTTGATTGTACGGGCGCTTATCCAACGATAGAGATTCATCTTGGTACCCGTTTTGTCATTAGTTCCCGACATCATAGAGCCGCCGAAAGGCTGCAGTCCTACAGTAGATCCTGTCGGCTTGTCATTGATATAAATATTGCCTGCCGTGTAGTTAAATTCGCTCTCGAGCGCAACAATTGCCTCCCGGGACTGAGCAAAGATCGAGCCGGTCAGGGCATAGATCGTATCTTCCTTGCAGTGTCTGACAGCGGAGTCAAGCTCATCATCTTCATAGACATAGATCGTCAAAACCGGTCCGAAGATTTCTTCTCGCATTGTCTTGAAGCGAGGATTAGTTGTCTCGATAATAGTAGGATAAACGAAATATCCTTTGCTGTCATCATAATGCCCCGTTAATACTTCCGCTTCATCTGATTCCCTGGCGTAATCAATATATGATTTTATTGAATCGAAGGCGGAGCGGTCAATTACAGCAGCCATCAGATTAGTGAAGTCACTCGGATCTCCAACCTTTATCTCAGCCGTTTTAGCCAGAAGCATCTCTTTTACCTGCGGCCAAAGAGATCTGGGCACATAGGCCCGGGAAGCCGCAGCGCATTTCTGACCTTGATATTCAAAAGCTCCGCGCACCATGGCCGAAATCAGTGGCGGTATCTCAGCGCTGGGATGGACAAAGATGAAATCCTTGCCGCCAGTCTCACCAACCATGCGGGGATACTGATGATAAGTAGAAATATTATTCCCGATATTGCCCCAAAGAGTAGAAAAAGTGGAATCGGAGCCGGTGAAGTTCAGACCGGCAAGTTTAGGATGGGGT
>DCDV01000017.1:46555-57404 GCA_002316595.1 Mageeibacillus sp. UBA1046 | reverse complement strand
TTTAGGATGGGGTACAACCAGGCGGCTGACCGCTGAACCTGAGGCCGGCAGGAAGTTAATTACGCCGGGGGGAAGTCCGGCTTCCAGCAACATCTGGTAAAAATAATAATTTGAAAGCATGGCGGTTCTGGCAGGTTTCCAGATCACCGTATTACCCATTATCGCTGGCGCACAAGAGAGATTGGCACCCAAAGCTGTGAAATTAAATGGAGAAATTGCAAGAACAAAACCGTCAAGCCCACGGTATTCCATGCGATTCCATGCGCCTGGAGTTTGCCTGGGCTGAAACTCATATATTTCCTGCATTTCAGCCAAGTTATAGCTGAAAAAATCACATACTTCACAAGCAGCGTCAATTTCAGCCTGAAAACAGGTTTTACTTTGACCAAGCATCGTGGCGGCGATTAGTCTGTCCCGCCATGGTCCTCTAACCAAATTGAGGGCCTTGATAAAAATTGAAGCCCGATGCTGCCAAGGCATTTTATCCCATTTTTCTCTGGCAGCTAAAGAAGACTGAATCGCCAATTCAATGCCCTCATCATCTGCGATAGACACTTCAGCTAAAACATGATTATGGTCATGCGGCATTACAATGTATTCTTTGTTTGAGGTAATATAGGGTTTCCCGTCAATAATTGCCGGGATCTCAATCTTTATTTTGGATTGTCGTTCTATCTCTTTCTTTAAAGAAGCTCTTTCAGGAGAACCCGGAGCGTAATCTTTTATAGGTTCATTTGCAGCCGTAGGTATCTTAAAAAGTCCATTACTCATTTGCTATCTCACTTTCTGTCGATTGCGGCAACTCTAGAGGCCGTATTCATAATTATACACTTACTTCAGTCAGGAATAAGTGTGATTTTAGTCTTCTATATGCATCAGCTCATTATAAGCTACCGCTCTGCCTTGCAAAACAAGCATAGTATATGTTTCCACAATACCTACAAATTTGAGCATTTGATCATGAAGAGCGCTTATGCTGGCAGAATTTTTTGCCTTTACCCTTAACATTATACAATGCTTGCCGGTTACTCGATAAACATTCAAGACAATCCAATCTTCGTGCTCTAATTTGAGCAGGTCATCGATCATCTCGTTGAAATCTTTAGTGTACACAGTTGCCAGGATAAAAGCGTCTATGGCATACCCGAGCTTTTCCCAATTTATTTCCGCGGTATAACTGCTGATAATCCCTTTTTCTGTTAATTTTGCAACTCTTTGATGAATTGCAGGGCGAGAAAAGTTTAGACGTTTGGCGATCTCTTCATGAGTAATTCTTCCGTTTTGAAGCAATAGACCAAGAATTTTGCGATCGACATCATCAATCATTAACAAATCTCCAAACTACTTATTAATAAGTAAAAGTAACTAATTATTACTAACTACTGATTGCCTTAATAAATGCTTTATGGCAAGGGGCTAAAGACCACTACCCATTATATCAGATCTTGCTCTAATTTGCTTTTGTGAAAGCGGCTTTTTCATATTGTTATTGACATTCAATAATCATCATCCGTCTGCACTTCTCTCTATTGTGCAAAAACTCAATATGTCAAAATTTATTGAATTTTTCTATCCGTCAGGAGATGTTTATCATAAAGTCACAACATGATCGCTATAGTCGCTCATGTTTTACTTCGTATTCCCGATGTTTACCTAATTTCTTCGGAATTGTAATTATGTTAACCGGCTCTTTTTGACATTTAATCAGTCTGGATGATGTTCGCACCTAATGGGCAGCAAATTAAGATAATATAGTATTAGTATCAAATTAAGATAATATTGAAAGGCGGAGTAATTTTTGAGCATTAAAATTTTACACACAGCAGATTTACACCTGGGAAGTCGCATGCGTTCTTTGGGACAGGATGCCCCGGATTTCCGGGAAGCTCTGATTCAAAGTTTTGATAATTTAATGCTGCAGGCAGAAATTGAAGCTGCTGATCTGTTTTTAATTGCCGGAGATTTTCTGGAAATGGCGGAAATCGAGGATCGTGAATTAAATCGTGTCTATGATCTTCTGGTTCGCAAACATTCTTTTCCGATCTTGCTGGCTGCAGGAAACCATGATCCATATTCCTCCGCTTCACCTTATGCGACGGTTTTTTCGCAGATACCTCAGTTTTATGTATTTCCTGCAGATAAAATAGTTCGTCTCGATTTTCCGAAACTGGATGCTTCTGTCTGGGGTGTTAGTTTTTCATCCTTGTATCAGATGACGACAATGCTGCCGGATGTGGGGACGGAAGCATCAATTCTGGTCTATGACGGCCAAGAATTTTTGGAAGAGGGGCAGGAGTCAGATTCACCGCTGAAGAATAAGATAGGTTTAGTACATGGTGAACTTTTGGCCGGTTCCGCTGCAAAAGGAGCGTATAATCCTTTGCCCTCGCAGCTGATAAAAAACAGCAGTCTTAATTATTTGGCGCTGGGTCACATACATAAAGCCAGTGATCTGCCGCAAGGCGATTATGTTGACCGCCGCAGCGTCCTGGCTATGTATCCCGGAAGTCCACAGGGGCTGTCTTTTAACGAGGCAGGACAAAGACACGCACTGATGGTCGAATTTGATAATTCTGAAATTAAAAGCATTTCCCCTCTTGCTTCTGCTTCGCGCATGTTTATTGAGCTGAACACAGAGCTTAAAAGTTCACAATCGGATCAGCAGATTATTGATCAGATTGTGGCAGAAGTCAAAGAACTTGATCCGGACAAGTACCAGCGGCATTCATACAAAATCTATTTAAAGGGAGAAGCTCCGACAGCCTTGAATGTCCAGCGTCTGGCTGCCAGCCTGCGTGATCTGATAGGACATGTAAAGCTGATTGACGAATTGCGTCTGGCGGAAAATGTTGAAGAGCTGGGTGAAGAGCAGACACTGCGAGGTCTTTTCGTAAGAAAAATATTAGATGCTTTGGATAAGAGTGATAACGAAGCTGACACAGACGATTTGCAGCAAGCCTTAAGGCTGGGCGTGGCAGCTTTCAGGGGGGAGGCTTTGGAAGATGTTTATTAAGAGAATTGAGATCGGCCAGTTTGGCAATCTGAAAGATATTGCTCTTGATTTCAAACCTGCTGCGAATCTGATCGTGGCTCCGAACGAGTGGGGCAAGAGTACTCTGATCGATTTTATTTTTGCTGTCTTCTACGGCATGGATCATAATAGTGCAGATCTGCGCAGCAGTAAGCGCTCTCGCAATATGCCCTGGGGGAAGGACAGTATGGACGGAGCACTGCTTTTTGAGGCTAACGGCCTCAGCTATCGTGTCAGTTGTGAGTTTGGCTCACAAAAGCGTATGGATCGAATTATTTTGACAGATGAGAGTCTGGGCAAAACATATGAAATCGAAAATGATAAGCCTCTGGGCAAACGAATTTTTGGATTGGGTGAGCATTCTTTTAATCAGTCTGTTTATGTGCAGCAAATGTCTTTAGCCTTAAATGTGAAAAGTGATAAAAAGGGCGAGTTGCTCCATCAGCTGGCCAGTCTGGGCACTTCAGGCGCCTCCGAAATATCCTCTACAACAGTAACTGACAGTCTTAATAATGCTCTGCTGTCACTAAGCAGCAGCAGACGTAAAAACGCAGTCATTCCCAGACTGGAAACGGAGCGCTTTCAATTGCAGGAATCTCTTTATGAAGCGCGCGAGCGTTAAAAGCGGGAAGCGGAGGAGCTGCTGGAACTGAAAGCATTGAAGGAAGAAGTCGATATTCTGGCAGAACGAGTACAGACCAGTGAGCGCAAATTGCAAAAGACGGAGTACCTGATGCAGCTGCAAAAGCTGCAGGAAAGTGTCCGTGAAGAGCATGAAATCAACAATCAGCTGGAGCAGTCACAGAAACAGATGGAACAGGTTGAAAGTCTTGAGCCCTCCGTAAACAGCGAAGGATTTCATGAGTTGGAAAAAGTGATTAGACAACTGCAAATTGAAAGCTCAACTTTAGATAATAGTAGCAGGAATCTGGAAATCGAGCGCGGTGTGATGCAGCGCGAACTCACGCAGGCTTTCAGCGAAGCCGTATCAGCTGACGGAAATGACGCTGAAGAACTGAGTTTCAATGAAAGACTCCGAAACTTGCGCCGTCAGGAACAGGCCTGTGATAAGGAACTGCGCACTGCCTATGCACGCCAGCAACAGAAAGAGACGAATCTTTCCGGAACTCAGGAAGAACTTGGCGCGATAGAAGTTCCAAAAACACAGGAGCAAGAGAGAAGATTCCGAATGCTGGGTCTTGTCCTGACAATTCTAGGTTTTGCTTCAGCGTTAGCTTTAGGCATTTTCTTGCATCCTGCCGCTTATAGTCTGGCTCTTATAGCTGTCCTCGGTTATTATTTCTTCCGGAAGTCAATAAACTATTCTTCTGATCGTGTCGTGATAGAACAAAAACGGTCTGAATTGGAAAACAGATTGGCTGAAGCAGAGGCTGAACTGTTAGAAGTGAGTACTGAAGTTGAGGAGCTGGAAGAGAAGCTTACGATGCTGGAGGAGGAGCAGAACGCATTGGTGGACGATGAGTCCAGGCTGAGGCAGCGTCAACAAGAAGCGAAGATAAGAGAAGAGAGTTTTCTTAAAAACGAGAAGCATCATTTGGAACGCCAAGACAGGTTCTGTGATGCGGTTGATAATTTACTGGCCAGTTATCCGTATCTCAATACAGACTCAATAGTCGATAAGATTAAAACCTCACAGGATCTGCCTCTGCTCGATGAGCCGGAATATTCAACACGCAGCATGAGCTCGGTTTATCCAGCCGAATTGTTTGAAGAAGAGGCTGATGCCGATAAACGCCGTTATACCGAAGCACTTAAGTTGTTTAAACGCTTTGCAGACAGTTACTCCGAACTGAAAAACTATGTTCAGGACCTGAAACAGAGTCGTCATCAATATCGTGAACAGCTGCGTGTGCTGAGCTCAGGGCAGGGCAGTGAACGTCTTTTGCCTAGTGAGAGCTGGCAGCAGCTGCTGGAAAAAGCCGCTCAAGAAAACTTGCCGGCTAATGACAGAGCCATAGCAATCGCTATTGAAGAAGAAGAATATCCGGAGGACCTGAGCAAATCCGCTGCCAGAAGGAAACAGGAATTGCAGTTTAATCGCAGCAACTATAATCAGGCTTTAAGCGATTACAGCAAGAAACAGGCGCACATGGCACTGGCTTATCGACATTCGGAACGCTCTGAGAACATTGAGTTACGCTTAGTGGGGCTGAATGAAAGTATTGAAAAAGTTGAGTCACGGGTCCGACAACTGGAACTTGCCCGGAAGTATCTGTCAGAAGCGGAAGAAGAAATGCGCCGCAATTTCAGCCCCGAACTTAGAGTACTGACAGCGAAATATCTGGAGAAGCTGACTTTAGGCCGTTATGATGATGTTCTCATAGATACTGATATGAAGTTGCAATTGCATATGGCAGGAGAGACTCAGTTCAGAGAAGCTGAGTACATGAGCGGCGGCTGCTACGATCAGGTCTATCTGGCTCTGAGGCTGGCCTTGTCTGAGCTCATAACAGGTGAGGAGACTCCACCTTTGATTCTAGATGATGTACTGGTTCAATTTGATGAAGAGCGCATGGAAGCTGCCCTGGATTTGCTGGCTAAATTGAGCAGGGAAGAATCTGATGACGACAGCTTCGGAGAGTCACGCCAAATTCTCTTATTTACCTGTCATGAGAGAGTGGCAGAGATGTCAAAATCTCTGGGGGATTATGAAATTCAAAGAATGTAGTACCGGGAGATCGCACATCTTCGACTACTTCACTGACACCGACAGATTCGACAGATGCTTGAACTGGTTCTGAATAGATTTATTTCATATTTAATTTACATGTATCAAAGGTGTCCGTGTTCAGTGTGGCAACAGGTTTCAATGTTCGGCGTAAAGGCCTTGACTAAATGATGCGCGGTGTATCGTTCCGCGCAGCGTCACAAAATGCGGAAGGAAATAGACAGATGGTGTCGGTATTCCTGTTCCTGTCCGGCATTGCACATTTTATCATTGCAGCCCCGGGAACAAATGAGGTCTACAACCGCGGACTGTTAAATCACATCAATCCCTTCCGCTGGTATGAGTATGCGCTAAGTTCTTCCATCATGATAGTGCTCATCGCCATGCTGCTTGGCATGTACGACATCGGTGCACTGATGCTGCTGTTCGGGCTTAACGCATCCATGAACCTCTTTGGCTTGCTGATGGAAAAGCTCAACCAGCACAGGGAAAAGACAAGCTGGGTTCCCTTCTGGTTTGGCACCTTCGCGGGGCTGATTACCTGGGTGGTTATATTCCTCTACGCCTTTGGCAACTCCGACCTGTCCAAGGTACCCTGGTTCGTGTACGCCATCTTCGGCTCCTATTTCGTATTCTTTAACCTGTTCCCCATCAACATGGTCCTGCAGTATAAGAAGGTCGGCAAGTGGAGCGATTACCTTTACGGTGAGCGGGGCTATATCATCCTGAGCCTTGTCGCTAAAAGCGTGCTTGCCTGGCTGGCTTTCGCTGGGGCTATGCAGCCCAGCTGAGCCCGGTCAGTAGGCTACATATGTTTTGAAATATTTAATTATGGGTACTCGATTGATGCACGACCTGGACATAGATGAAGTAGGGCAAAAATACCGCTACTCGATTGTATCAAGTAACGGTATCATCTATGGGCTATGACTGGCAAACCGATACAATCAACAATTAGGGTTCAAATGGGTGCACGGGGTGGTGGTGTAGGTGCATGAGAGTTAAGAGAGGTTGCATTTTTCATGCTCTGATTTGTTACAAACCTGCGACCGCATAAGCATTGGGAAGTCTTAACTTGCAACTTTATTTGACAGCATCTCGTGATGGGGGTTGTAATAATAATTCTTTTTATTACTGTAATATCTTTTTGCTGCATTGTAAGATCCAGTATACCCCATGTAAAGCCCTAGTAGAATTAATATGATTGCAATAATTATGGCAAGTGGTGACGGTCTAGACTTCTCCTTGAAGTATTGTCTTTTGTAATCCTCTAACCAAGGATCTGGGAAATCACCTTGATTGTGTTCGCTTTTTATAGGCGATGAATAAGTTGGCTTTTTCGAAGACGCAAATTCTTCAGGTAACTCCAGTCTAACCTTGCGAATTCCTAGGTTTTCTGTCTTTTCCCGATTTACTGAAAATTCATCTAATTTTTCTAGACTGCGACCACATTTAGGGCAGAAACGGAATTCCAAGTCATTAAGTTGCGTTCCACAGTATGGACAGTACATGCTTCACCTCTGTTTTCTGTTAATGCTGGGTACTTTATTAAAAGCCTTCTACGAATCATTCCTTCAAGAGACTGTAAGCCTTTGTTTATGGTATCACGAGCAAATTACTCATTGCTTTTTCATATTCTATTATCCTTTTCTCCTCATTAAAAAACGGTAAACCGATAACCCTATAATGATTATCATCAGCATATTTCTTGCATGGAATACCCTCTTGTTCTATGCGAAGTAAAAAGGATTCTTTCCATGCGTCTTTGTCTAAAAGGTGACTCCCCTTCGGCTCAATATATATCTGCTCCTGCTCATATCCGTCGGAATGCTTTTTTCTAAGGAAAAGCAGATAATCTGGTTCAAAGCGCTCTCCGGTATCAAAACTATAAATTGCCAGATCTGCGATCCGCTCGTTTCGTACTAAATAAATCTCTTCGTACTGCTTCTTAAACTCGTCAATTTTATGGCTAAAATATTTTACAAAGGCTTTCTCCTCAGAGGTGCCGTAATTGTCGTTATACACATACCAGTCTTCTTGCTTCAGGTTAATAGCAAGTGGTCCTTGAAGCTCTGACTGGGCATAACCCAAACCATACTCTCCTACTTTTTCGGCCAAGTATATTTTCTTATCACGTAGTACCTCCCGAATCGGTTTGTCGTAAAACTCCACGCTACCTTCATACTCCTGTTTAATCGAAAGAACATAACGGCTCACTTCGGCCAGAACTTGTTTGGTTGCAGTCAATAGTTCTGATGCGCTTAATTTTTCGTGATCACTCTCAATATCAAGCCGAATCTCACCAATGTAGTGATCCGAAGTTAAAAACTCCTGTAGTGATTTCAAATTGGGATAATGGCTCTGTAGCACATTAAATTTCAACCCTTCAAAGGAATCAGCGGCACCAAATAAAATATTGAGCGGAATTTCTTTTAGTTGAAATGATGTCCGATATAGGCGAGCAGTCTGCTCCAGGTTTTTCATTTGAGCACTGGCCGTATCCTCGAACAAGCCATACCGCCTAGCCCGGCGCTGATCAAATGAAAAACTGAAATAATTGTGTTTGATACGCTCCTCTATTTGTTTCACTTCACGCCTGTGCTTAACTTGCTTACGATTTGAGAAGACAAGGCCATAGCGAAAGAAATCGCTGTTCTTAAACTCATCTTTCAGGCGATATTCCACTTCCAGTGGATTATCCGGCAAAAGTCCGGTTGCTTTAAGAGCTTGCCTAAGCTCAGTAATATAGCGAGAATCTTGTTTGCTATGGTAGAGCATCGTTTCCAGGATACGGTTTGGATTCGTCAGATCATAATCATATTTGCGCTTAAAGCGTTCCTGATCCTCTTCAGCAATAAAGGGACAATACCTTGCTCCGCGGCCGATGAGTTGTGCTTCCTTAATTGTGTAAGAACCTATTTTCCCTCCGGACTTGCTCTGGCGTGTATCATAAAGGCGGACGATATCAAAGAGATTCAAAACGTCCCAGCCCTCATTGAGCATATCCACAGTAAAAATAATTCGGTATGGATTGTCACGCTCTTCTAAGGAGTTTACAGCGAGTTGCTTTTCTTTGGTATTGTCAGTGGATCCGTTCATGATGATGGCATTTTCTTCCGCAAAGGACTGGCGCAGAGATGTAACAAGCGATTGCAAGCTCTTATCTTTCTCGCGGAAATAATCTAGTGCCGTCTGCAAGAGTTCATCGCCGACATTTTGCAAAGCCTCGATGTCCTCAGCGCGCAGAGTTTCCAGTTTAGGAAAGAAAGCGTCATAAAAAGCTTTCGAATCATCAATCCTCTGTGACTTCAGCAAAATGACAGGTTTTACATTTTGACCGCAGTCGGCAAAAAGGTTCAGACGATATTCGCTTAGGACAAGAGCAATCAGGGTACGTTGCCACAGGTCTGTATCGCTTTGCAAATTTTGAAAGTCTTTCGTATAACCGCTGGCACGGAATTTCGCCAAAGGATAATCGAAGATGATTTTATCCAGATATTTACGCCGGACGTTTGGATCTTTCAGGTCGGCTGTTGCTGTAAATTCAAGTAGGACATTATCCCGATTTGCTCTGAATATACGTTCGACACTGTATTCCCAGGAATTTTCTTCCACTTCTTCCGCCTTGTTAAGCTTCTTGGTTCGTGTATTAATGTGATGCGATTCATCGGATATAAGGACGACCTTATTATCTTCAAAATCTTCAATGGTCAGGCTATTTTCCTTGGAGAAGTTCAGATCCAAATGGAGCTGCTGTGTCGTCGTAAAGCAAAGATTAATCCCTTCGGGATTGCTGTGTGCAAAGTTTTCCACTTCACAAATCGGTATATGGTCTCCATACAGGGACGGAGATTCTGCAAACAGGTATTTACCCGATGCCGGATTAAGAAAGTTTTCCTTTGTTTTTTCCAATATGTTTGTTTGATTAACAAAAAAGAGAAAGTTGCGATAGCCCTGTGCGTAGAGATAGAAAATAAGCCCCGCCATGATGACCGTCTTACCGCTGCCGGTTGCCATATGAAATAGGGTATGGAGCTGCTTGTTTTTTCTTAGATTGTCATTTTCAGCATAAGAAATGAAATACCGAAAAGCCAGCTCCTGATAATCACGAAGCTCAATGCTCTCTGATAAGTTGACCGGGATATATTCAGGCAGCGCACCCAGATATCCTGCCTTTTCAATCACTTCTACTTCTTCATAGAGATACCTGTCATTCATCTTAGACCTCCGTATCTCTATCTAAGCTATAGAAACTGCGCGTAAAAGCCTTGCTGCTTTCTGAAAGGCCCATGTTTTCATCTTCCATATCACATAAATTGACATAGAGCTTGTTTTTATCGAGCAGTTCCATCACAAGCCTGCGCTGCTCATCCAGAGAGAATTCCAAGAAGTCCTCTCTCGTCTTCTTGAGATCATCCGGCAGTACAGAGGGACGTAGCAAGCCTTTTTCAGTGGCTTTATCCAAGATGTTAAGGATTGACTGAGAATCTTCTGCTGACTGAAGCTGCTTCATCAAGGTTTCGCTGCGCTCAGCCAACTCACAGTAGACAAAGGAGCCGCCGCCAGTCCAGTTGATGTCTTTGGATATACCTGATTGCTCTCCTGAAATAGTCCTTTCAAGTCGAGGGATAACAATCGAATTGATATAATCCATTTGTTCTATGCCAATAAAATGACGTTTCATTTTAATTGCTACAGCTGCTGTAGAACCAGTTCCTAAATGGAAATCCAGCACATAGTCACCTTTTTGAGAAGCTAAGAGGATAATTCTTTTTATCAAGCTCTCAGGTTTCTGTCCATCAAAATTTTCCCTTTCGTTAGAAGTAGATGAAATAATTTGAACATCATCATCTATCCACAAATCTCCCAGTGGTATTCCTTCTTTCTCATCTAGATATCTTTTAACGCTTGGAATTCCATTTTGCGAAAACACAATCAAATTTTTTTTCATACCTTCATCAATACGTTCTTGAGACCAAATCCAGTGTTTACCGTCGGGAGGAAAGAGAAGTTTATCACCAAAGTATTTCGGTTCTCCTTGGCCTTTTTGTGTAAAATCAGAAAGTCGGTAAAGCCTCCCAGTTTCTTCTTCAATGTACCTATATAATTTTTTATCTTTTTCATCGTTT
>DCDV01000017.1:0-46431 GCA_002316595.1 Mageeibacillus sp. UBA1046 | reverse complement strand
TTAAACGAAATTTGATCGGATATAGCATAACAAAGTACATATTCACTAATGTTGGGAAGATTGCTGCTCTGAATCTTTGCACTTTTGACTTTTCTCCAGACGATAGTATTGCAATATTTCTCTCGTCCAAAAATCTCGTCCATCAAGACTTTCAAATATGCTTGTTCGTTTTCATCACATTGAACAAAAATAATTCCGTCTGATTTTAACAATCTTTTTGCTAAAATCAGCCTGTTTTTCATAAAAGTCAGCCATGTTGAATGATTAAACGAATCATTATATCCAAAACTATCATTTCCCGTATTGTAAGGCGGATCGATATAAATTAATTTAACCTTGCCCTCATATCGTCTAAGCAGGGATGAAAGTGCCAGCAGATTATTGCCTTTAACGATCAGGTTGTCATCATCTAAAAATTCTGTTGTATCTTCACAGGTAACTGTACCTTCTCCGCCGACAGCCTTGCCGGTTAGGTCACAGTCTCCGGCATAGCTATACCGCTTGGCATTCGCTAAGGCCTTCGGGTATAGGAGTCTTGTTACCTGATCGGGAGCTAAAGTTTCGTTATAAAAAACCTCGTCACGCTTTTCATCGTCTTTCGTCTGACCTCCCTCAAGAACACAGTCCTTGTACGGCCATACCAAGCTCACATCTTGCTTTTGACTGATCAGATCACCTGAGCCATCAACAAGACCTATTTTGTTTTTGTACATAGTATAGCTGTCAGGCAGAAATTCTCGCGAGTTCAGCACCCAGGTAAATTCAATCTTATCGAAGATGAGTGTGTCGTTTACTTTCTTAAAAAAGTGACTTTTAAGCACTTGCTCTGAAAGCAACAAATGCAATAAGTTCTCATCCATCGACATCGCAGCATCATAAACCTTGGCTTTCAGAACTTTGCCATCTTCCGCTACAAATCGTTCATCTTGTAACAGTGTCTTTTCCAGTATTTCTAAAAAGGTCATTTCACACCTCGTCACGCTCTAAATACAAGAGCTCATTTATTTCGCAATCAAATAGGGAGCAAAGTTTAAGGATGGTGTCATAGTCAATGCGCTTTGATTTCTCATTGTAAAGATTTGACACAGTGCTCCTGGAGAGCCCTGTTTTTTCATGTACATCCTGGATTTGGTATTTTTCACGCCCCATGAGCGTAGATAGTGCACAACGGACTCGCATAATTTTGCCTCCTCCTTGTTTCATTTATTATAACTGAGCTAGGTTTTATATTCAATGTCATTTATTTTGAATGACATCAACTTTATTTTAGCTTCGCCCCTCTCATAAACACAGGTGTGTAGCAGCTTGTAGCAGGATTTTATAGTAAGCCATATATTCCGCTTAAATGAGGGTAATTGAAAAAACCTGCTACACCCAGCTACAAAGCTGAAAATCTCTTCCACCAACTGTGTTTAAACCAGCGACCTAAGCCGAACTTAGGCCGTTTTTTTTTTTTGCCCCGTTCAAAAATGCCCTTTCTCCTGCCTACAGAGTGAGGGAGAAATTATTGATGCCCTATATCCAACATAGGTCGTCAAAAAATTACTCAAAACCATCCCTTCTGTCCAAGGGAAAGGTGAAGGGAGTTCTTCTTCAATTCAAAAGAGAGCGGGTTAAAGCATGAATAAAACAAATTATCAAAGAAGTTGCCCAAAATCGCTCTCCTTGTCCAAGGGGAAAGTGAAGGGAAATTTTCCTCAATACAAGAGAGAGCAGGTTGAAGCATGTACGAGCAAATAGCAATAGATATAAAAGAAAACGGCAGGTTCTGTCTCTGGCGTTATGAAGAACAAAACGGCAGAACAACCAAGGTGCCCTATCGGGTGAACGGAAAGCGGGCAAGTAGCAAGAACATCCGCCACTTTGCAAGCTTTACGGAAGTCTTAAAAGTAGCTGCTCCATATGACGGCATCGGCATGGGTGTCTTTTCTCCCTTTGCCGCTGTGGATATCGACGACTGTGTCAAAGACGGAAAACTCTCGGGGCTAGCGGAGGATGTCATCCACACGCTTGATTCCTACACAGAATACAGCCCGTCCGGAAAGGGCGTCCACATCATTGTGAAGGTTAAAGATTTCACTTTCGATAAATCCCGCTATTACATCAATAACAGAAAAATCGGTCTGGAGGTCTATGTTCCGGGAGCAACTAACCGTTTCGTTACCTTGACCGGAAATACCATCCATCAAACAGAGCCGGCATACCGGGATGAGGAACTGCAATTGGCCCTTGACCGCTATATGAAGCGTGACGAGCTTTCTTCTCCTCAGCGTACCGTTCCCTGCAGCTACCTTGAGGATGAATCCGTCATCCGGAAGGCACAAAAGAGCAGGCAAAAGGCAAAATTCCTAAAGCTCTGGCAGGGCAATATAAGCGGCTATGCCAGCCCGAGTGAAGCCGATCTCGCCCTGTGCTCTATGCTCGCATTCTGGTGCGGTGGAGATATGGAGCAGATGGATCGCATCTTCAGGCAGTCCGGACTTATGCGGGATAAGTGGGAGCGTGACGATTACCGCAAGTCTACGTTCGAACGAGCCGTAAATTCCTGCACTTCCTTCTATAAGCCTGCGCGTATTACATATGCAGCGGATGACTTCAACAACATCTCCGGACAACTACAAGATTTTGACCTTCTGAATAACCCTCGCTACCGCTTCGGTGATATCGGCTTCGGCAGACTTTTTGCCGATGTGTATAAGGACATCTGCCGCTTCGTACCGGAGCGAAAGAAATGGTATGTCTTTAACGGCAAATATTGGCAAGCAGATGTCGGAAACCTCAAAGCCATGGAGCTTTGTAAAAGTCTTGCGGATAGCCTGCTGCAATACGCTCTTACCATCAACGAAGAGCATCTCAGGACAAACTTACTCAAAGAATGCGGCAAATGGCAACAGCGCCGATTCCGGGAAACCTATCTCAAAGAAGCCCAGAGCGTTTATCCCTTGCCGTTCAATACCTTTGACCAGGATCGTTATCTCCTGAACTGCCAAAACGGCACGCTCGATTTAAGGACGATGCAGTTTCATGAACACAAGGCTTCGGACTTTTTAAGCAAAATCGCAGGAGCATCCTATCTACCGGAAGCGCGCTCAGAGCGCTTTGAACAATATATCGATGAGATTATGAGCGGTGACCTTGATAAGGCAAAGTTTCTCCAAAAATCTCTCGGCTATGCCGTTACGGGCGATACCCGGCACGAGTGCCTGTTCTTCCTCTATGGCGAAACCAGTCGCAACGGCAAGGGAACGCTCATGGAAAGCGTGCTCAAAGTATTAGGCGATTACGGAAGAGCTGTAAGACCTGAAACCATAGCACAGAAGCGCTTCACAAATAGTCAGGCACCCAGCGAGGATATCGCAAGACTGGTCGGTATCCGATTAGCCAATATTTCAGAACCCGGACGAGGACTTTTATTAAATGCTGCCCAAGTCAAAACCATGACCGGTAACGATACCTTAAACGCTCGTTTCCTACACGAAAACAGCTTTGATTTTGAGCCGCAGTTCAAGCTTTATATCAACACAAACTACCTGCCTGTCGTAAACGACATGACTCTTTTTTCGAGTGGCAGAGTTATCATCATTCCCTTTAATCGCCACTTCGATGAAACAGAACAAGATAGAAGCCTAAAGGAGCGTTTTGCCAAACCGGATGTACAAAGTGCGATTTTAAACTGGCTCATCCGTGGCTATCAGCTTTTGTGTGAGGAAGGCTTAAAACCTCCGAAAGCTGTACAGGAATCTACTGCTGAATATGCCAGAGAGAGTAATAAAGTCATTCAATTCATTGAGGAAAGTCTCATCGAGGATTCCGCAAGTGAAATTAAGACCTCCCTCGTCTACGAAGCGTACCGCACTTGGTGTGTAAAAAACGGCCACTTCCCTGAAAATAACCGGAACTTCAACCATGAGCTTCGGAAAGTAGCCGATGTGGCAAGGAAAAGACCGAAGACGGGCGGCAATCCTACCACACTGCTTTTAGGCTACAGACTGAAAGTCGAGGACTTTCTTCCATGAACACACGGGCTGTAGCAAGTTGTAGCAGGTTTTTTCAGTTACCCCTATTTAAGCGAAATAGAGAGATATATAGAAAATCCTGCTACAAGCAGCTACAAGCAAGAAATAGAAAGAAACCAGTCGCTCTGAAACGCTGTGGTCAAACGTGTCGTCCGCCTTGAACCCCTAGGGGGGATGTCAATCTCTACGAAAGGAATCTCGTGCAACGGGCGGTGGGTGTCGCACGAAAAAAGTTCAATTCAAACGGGGTATTAACCCCAAACAAATTTTAGGAGGATTTTACCTATGATAAACACCAGTATTTATAAATCAGAGTTTCAAAAGATGATTCGGAATAATGTCTACGATGGTTATGTATTACAAGAAGGCTGTGATTCAGCGAATGAGGCATACCTTGCTCCGAGCCTAGACATAGAGAAATTCAATCAGGCAATGGAGAAAGACTGTCTTTTCAGGAAGTATGCAACAAAATTCCAAGTACAACGACCGGATGGAACAGTTGTTGCTGTAGCCTCATCCGGTACGGCAGAAATAACAGCTACAGGTCAACTGTATCCTGTAGATGCCGATACATTTAAGAAGGTTTACTTCGAAGCTTTTAAGATTGCCTCGCTCTGCAAACTCTCTCAACAATTCATGAACGATACCAAGTTTGACTTATACACGTATCTCATACGGGAATTTGCCAGACGTTTTGCTCGTGCTGAAGAGAAAGTACTGCTTACAGGAACAGGGCAAGAAGAACCACTTGGGCTGCTAAACAGTAGCGAATCTATCTCAACAGAAGAGCTAGGCCGAATCACCTATGACGATTTGGTGAAACTTTATTTCTCACTGGATGCAGAATATCGCAATAATGCTATATGGATTATGAATGACGAAACAGCATTCTCGCTTCGTCTCTTAAAAGACCCAAACGGAAATCCTTTCTGGGAACATGGTCAAGAAACGTTATTCGGAAAACCTGTGGTCATTAGTCCCTATATGCCTGCCATTGCAAGCGGAGCGAAACCGATTCTCATCGGTGACTTATCCTACTACTGGCTCTTACAAAGACAAGAATTGACGATAAAGCCTTTGTTTGAAATTTTCATGGCTCAAGGTCAAATCGGCTATACAGCCTATGAACTTCTGGACGGAAAACTCATCCGCAAAGATGCCGTACGGTCACTCTTGGTCAAATAAGTCTATGTAGAACATAGGCTTTGAACAAAAAGGCTCGGGAAATTTGTGCAGGTACACTCTCAGCTCCCGAGCCTATCTTTCAAACAGGTAATGCTATGAAAAATAATCATTTAGAAAAGAATGTACTTTGCTATCAATCACTCATGGCGCTTCTTTTCTCTCTCAGAGAAGACGATGAATTGGACGCTGATTTTCTTCGAGAATCAGAGGAAATCATCGCTCGGAAAAGCGGCCTGCCCGATAACAGTATTTTCCGCTATGACCTTGATAAATAAGGCGTTTTGAGTGATGTATATAGTACCTATTACAGAGGAGGCGGAGAATGCGAAAGGTAAAAGAATTGCCGCTTAAAAGAAGTGCGGAAACGACCAAAACAAAGGTGGCCGCTTATGCCCGTGTGTCCACAGGAAAAGATGCCATGCTGCACTCCCTCTCTGCTCAGGTTAGTTATTACAGTCGGCTCATTCAGCAAAGGGCGGACTGGGAATATGTCGGCGTCTATGCCGATGAGGGTATTTCCGGCACGAAAGAAAACCGGGAGAACTTTCAGAGAATGCTGGAGGACGCAAAACTGGGCAAGATTGATTTGATCCTTACCAAGTCCATCTCCCGCTTTGCGAGAAACACCCTGCTTTTACTCAAGACGGTACGAGGACTGAAAGACCTCGGTATTGCTGTATATTTCGAACGGGAGAAAATCAACAGCCTGACAGCGGACGGAGAACTGATGCTCTCACTCCTTGCTTCCTTTGCTCAGGAAGAGTGCCTTTCCGCTAGAGAAAACAGCCGTTGGAGCATCAAAAAACGCTTTGAGAAAGGCGAAATCGTCGGCATGGCTCATCTGTATGGTTATGACTATATTGACGGGAAACTCGTCATCAACGATGAGGAAGCGGAAACCCTCCGCATGATTTACAGCGATTATCTTTCCGGGATGCAAAGCGGAGAAATTGCCAATAAACTCAATGCTCTCGGCATTTCGAAGAAGCTCGGTGGCAAATGGAAACCGGGTGATATAACCAGTTGTTTTAACGAAAAACATACCGGCTCAGCTCTCTTACAGAAAACGTTCAAGGACGACGACGTGTGTGCGAAGACACATATCAACCGAGGAGAAAAGGACTTTTTTCTGGTTGAAGATACGCATGAAGGCATTATTGACAAAGAAACCTACAAGGCCGTCAGAGAAGAAGTCAAACGCCGCACATCAAACAAGAATCCGCCCAAGACGATCCCGAACTATCCCTTTCGCGGGATGATTCGCTGCGGAAGTTGCGGAGCAAACTTTCAGCGCAAGAAAACCAAGACGGAGGTCTTCTGGCGCTGTGCCGCGAACTTGGGACAAAAAGACTACAAGTGTTCAATGAAAGGCGTACCGGAGCGGATATTGGAGGAGCTGGCCGTCAAGGCTTTGCTTCTCACTGAATTTGACAGCGATATCTTCCGGGAGAAAGTAAAAGAGATCATCATCCCCGAAGCGAACAAGGTCAGGATAATCCTTAGAAACGGCAAGGAGAAGGAATACAGCTGGCAGGACAGGTCACGCGCAGAATCCTGGACAGCCGAGATGCGGGCAAAAGCCGCTAGAAAAACCCTGGAGAGGTACAGAAAATGAGCCGAGGAAAAAGAAAAGTTACCGTCATCAAGGCGAAGAAGAATCTGCCCGGTAATTTGCATAAGAGAAAAATCAACAAGCGGAAAGTGGCCGCCTATGCCCGTGTGTCCACAGACAGCGATGAGCAGCTGAACAGCTATGAAGCACAAATCAGCTATTATACCGACTATATCAAGCGCAGAAACGACTGGGAGTTTGCCGGTCTTTATACCGACGAAGGTATTTCAGGGCTAAATGTCAAGAAGCGGAAAGGCTTTCAGACGATGATTGACGATGCCCTAAACGGCAAGATTGATCTTATTATCACCAAGTCCGTCTCCCGTTTTGCCAGAAACACAGTTGACACTCTGACCTATGTAAGAAAACTCAAAGAAAAGCAGGTCGAGGTTTATTTTGAGAAAGAGAATATTTTCACCTTGGATTCTAAGGGGGAACTTCTCATTACGATCATGAGTTCGCTTGCCCAAGAAGAAAGCCGGTCCATCTCGGAGAACGTCACCTGGGGCATCAGGAAGCAGTTCTCCGACGGCAAGGTCATGATGCCCTACAAAAGCGTTCTGGGCTTTAAGAAAGGCAAAAACGGACTGCCGGAGATTGTGCCGGAGGAAGCGAAGATTGTACGCTATATCTACCGATTATTTATGAAAGGCATGACACCCTACGGCATTGCCGGAAGGCTTGAAGAAGAAAATATCCTCTCACCGACGGGCAAAGAAAAATGGTATGGCAGCACGGTCGCCAGCATTTTAAGAAATGAAAAATATCGGGGTTCCGCCCTCTTACAAAAGAAATACACAGTGGATTTTCTCACCAAGAGACAAAAGGTCAATGAAGGCGAAGTTCAGCAATACTATGTGGAGGACAGCCATCCGGCTATCATTGACCCGGACGAATTTGACCTTGTGCAGGCGGAATACGCCAGAAGAGAGAGATTAGAGACTTATTACAGCAACAGCACGCCTTATTCGAGCAAACTCATCTGTGGCGATTGCGGAGCCTTCTACGGTTCGAAGGTCTGGCACTCAAACACGAAGTACAAGCGAACCGTCTGGCAGTGTAATGACAAGTTCAAGCATGAAGAGAAATGCAGCACACCACACCTCTACGAAGCGGAGATTCAGGAATCTTTTGTCAAGGCTCTGAGCCTGCTTTTAGCCGATAAAGAAAAACTGCTGATTCACTGCCGGGAATTAAAAGACGAACTGACGGATTGCTCCACAGAAGAAGCCAGGCTTGAGGAACTTTCACAGGAGATGGAAGTTGTGGCGGAAATGATCTCGCGGATTGTAAATGAAAATGCCACTCGGGCACTTGATCAGGAAGACTACCAAAAGCGCTACGACATGCAGGTCTCCCGCTATGAATCCCTGCAGGCAGAGTTTGAGGAAACACAGTCCGCTGTTGAGGATAAAAACCATCAAAGCTCAATTCTGAGCGGCTTTATGTTTGCCATCTTCGACTCGGATATCCTGCCCATAAAGTTCAGCAATACACTCTGGATGGGCACTGTGGACACGGTGACCGTAAACAGCGATAGCACTTTACTTTATCGCTTCAAAGACGGCAGCGAGATTTTACTTGCTATCCCGGGCAGAAACTGAATTCTGCTCCGCTCATTTCTTCCGCTATTCCATTCTCGCAATTTCATCTGCTACGCTTTTTACCAATAGTTTATATCGTTTAAGGGTATTGGGGTTTTTTCCGCAATATTCACGACTAATTTCCTGATTAGGTTCATACGACAACGGAATTCCATAAAGTGAAAACTGATCACTCGTTAAATCAATGTATCCACCATTGATTCTATTGAAATAATGGGTCCCACCTCCGGAAACGTTAACCTTATGAATGCTCCCACCAAACAAATCGTAGACAAGTGTCGCTGTGATTGCACATTGGCCATAGGTGGGATCATTATCGATATTGAAGTTAGGATCCTTTTGACTTGAGGGGTATGCCGTTTCCTTTGACCACGCTTTAAGCAGTAGTCCGAACAAATCGTTCAAGCTTTGAATCGCTTTGCTCGGGTCAGGATGCTTCCTTTTAATTTCCTCGCCATCCTCAAACCCGAAATAACTTATCTCTCGTTTTGAATTTGTATAGAACATTAGCTCCCCGTCCTTTCTTTTTTCTGAAATGATACAATTCTATTAACACATCAACAATGTGCATTACAAGGTGATTTTGAATGTATTCCAAAAAGAAAACAGCCGCTGATACAGAAAATTGTATCAACGGCTATGTTCTAGGTTGGTTGCGGAGGTAGGATTCGAACCTACGACCTCCGGGTTATGAGCCCGACAAGCTACCAGCTGCTCTACTCCGCGATATGACTTTAGAATATTGGTGCTCGTGGCCGGACTCGAACCGGCACGGAGGTTAATCCGACGGATTTTAAGTCCGGTGCGTCTGCCAGTTCCGCCACACGAGCGAACACCTTCTCATCGTGCTTCAATAATTTACCACCATAGAGCATGATTGTCAAATTTACTGAAACCGTTAGGGTATTGATTAAACATGGCCTCCGGATTTCAGTTCCGGAGGCCATGTAAGGGGATTAAACGCTAAGTAATGATTATTTAGTTTATATCGACTATTATTTAAACAAGTTTGAGATCAGGTCAAGCAGGTTATATCTGCTGAAGAGAGCAACCATGACCAAAGAAACTGTGGACATAATTTTGATCAGGATATTCAGTGATGGTCCAACAGTATCCTTAAGCGGGTCACCGACTGTGTCGCCGATGACGGCAGCGCTATGAGCGTCTGAGCCTCGTCCGAATCCGGTTAACATGCCGGCTTCAATGTATTTCTTCGCATTGTCCCAGGCGCCGCCCATATTGCTCGTGGAAAGCGCAAGCATGACTGCTGAGAGAGTAGCACCAATCAGCAAGCCGCCGACGAATCTGGTGCCGAAAAGAAAGCCAAAAATTACGGGTGTTCCTACTGACATAAGAGCAGGCAGGCGCATTTCTCTTAAAGCGCCTTCGGAAGCTATTTCTATACATTTCTTATAATCAGGATCTTCCGTTCCGCTCAGCAAGCCCTTGATCTCTCTAAATTGACGGCGCACCTCAACAACCATATCACCTGCAGTCTTGGTTACCGAATTGATGAGAATTCCCGAGAACAAGAAGGGCAGTGCAGCTCCAACCAAACCCCCGACCAAGGTAAGAGGTTCTACCAGATTTAGTACCATTGTCTCATCTGCCGGAGTGAAAGAGAAAAGATATGATACCAGCATGGATAATGTAGCAAGCGCTGCAGATCCGATAGCTAACCCTTTTCCGATAGCCGCAGTGGTATTGCCGACAGCATCAAGAGTGTCGGTAATATCTCGGACATTTTCATCCAGTTTGCTCATTTGGGCAATGCCGCCGGCATTATCAGCGATCGGTCCATAAGTATCGACTGATACAGTAGCTGCGACAAAGGAGAGCATGCCCGTAGCCGCCATGGCCACACCGTATAATCCGGATGTAGCGTAAGATAACAAAATTGCCACAGCAATCACAGCTATAGGGGCCATTACGGAGCGGAAACCTACTGAAAGACCTTCAGTTATTGTAATTGCAGGACCTTGTTTAGTCGCATTAGCAATTTCTATAGTAGGCTTGAACTCATAACTGGTGTAATATTCTGCAAAAAAGCCTACCGCTATGCCGGAAATAACTCCAAGGGCAGAGGAAATCCATGGTGATATGAAACCAAGAGAGAAACCTGCACCTTCCAGATTAGCTGCAGACATGGAGCGGAATAACACTAATGTTATTACAAAGCCGACTAACAATGTTAAACCTGCAGATAGATATGTTGAGCGATTAAGTTCCTTATGCGGGAAATCAGACAATTTCTTCCGACCGAGCATTACTGCCGTACCGATTCCGCAGGCAACCAGTCCTCCTGCAGCCAGTAAGAATGGGAAGAACATCATGTTTTGCAGCATGTCCGCTCCGAAGACAGCATTATCGTTGCGGAATAACTCACTGGCAAGGATCATGGCAGATACAATAGCGCCAACATATGACTCAAGCAAGTCGGCGCCAAGGCCTGCGACATCACCAACGTTATCACCAACGTTGTCAGCAATCGTTGCCGGATTGCGAGGATCATCTTCAGGGATCCGTTCTTCAGTCTTACCTACCAGATCTGCTCCCATATCAGCAGCTTTGGTATAGATACCGCCGCCTACACGGCCAAACAGAGCAATAGAGGAGCCACCCATAGCAAAGCCATTTACAATGGTGGGCTCCCTAAAAATCATGTAAAGAATGCCCAGTCCCAGAAGGCCCAGACCAGTAACACACATACCCATAACGGCTCCACCGGAAAAGGCAATACCCAGGGCAGCATTCTGTGAACTACGGGCAGCCTGGGTCGTTCTGACGTTGGNNTGGTATAGATACCCCCGCCGACACGATTGAACATTGCGATGACTGAACAGCCCAGCGCATAGCCGGACAGTGTGATTGTGAACGAAATCGGCAGTCCCCACCAGTTTGTGAGCGCACTGTCGGTGATCAAAGCATTGTACTGGCCCATGAATACTCCAAAAACCAAGTAAACAATGAAGAAGCCCAACAGTGCAAAGCCGGCGACGCAAAGGCCCATTACTGAACCCCCGCGATATGCCAGTTTCAAGGTCTGCCCCAGACTATTTGTAACACGGGCGCGATTTGCTACCCGCACATTCGAGTATGTGGCGATTTTCATGCCGACCCAGCCGGCAGCTCCTGACATAACGGCACCCAGCAAAAACGCTGTTGCCATTTCCCAGGAGATCAGAATACTTAAGATTACTGCCAGAACTATTGCAATTTTTGCAACAATCTTATATTCATAAACAATGAAAGTGTTTGTGCCTAGCCGGATTGCAGCCGCAATCCGTTGCATACGCTCATCCCCTTCATCCATTCGTTTAACTGCAAAGAAGTTAAACATTGAGTAGGCAAGCCCCAGTACGGCTGCAAACAGGAGCAAGACCAAAGCTATTGTCATTTCAACCCTCCCTTAATACGATAATCCATTATTTATATGTCAATTTATTATTACCCGTAAGATAATACTGTTTCCAATACTGAGAATCAAGCCATAGCAAGCAACTTCGACATCTTCTCTATCCGCAGCATTCCAAATATTGTATCACTTAGTCAAAATATCAAGCAGTAGTATAAATTCTCAACTATTTTGTTGTGCTTTGCACTACTCTCAGCTCTCTTCTCGTTGATATAACTTGATTAGGGCTTGCGTACCGTCATTCTCATAGCCGAGCGCGGCCATCTCTTCATACATTTGTCGGACGGTGTGGACAGTAGCAAGAGAGGTGTCACGAGTGGCCATCTCCTCTTCAATTATCTTAAGATCCTTGAGGAAATGTTTGATGAAAAAGGCCGGGGCAAAATCTTTAGCCAGAACTCGCGGCGCCATGTTTTCTAACTGCCAGCTGCCGGCTGCTCCCTTGGTAATCACTGCCAACATTTTCTCAGGATCAAGACCAACGCTCATAGCATAGTGAAGCGCTTCCGTCATGGCGGCAGTGTTGCCGGCGACAGCAACCTGATTGGCCGCTTTCGTATGTTGGCCGCTGCCTGCCGCTCCCATGTGAGATAAAGTTGCGGCAAAAGTCTTAAGCAGCGGTACGGCTTGAGCGTAGGTTTCCTCATCTCCGCCTACCATTACAGCAAGCGATCCCTTGATTGCGCCGGCATCACCTCCGGACACAGGCGCATCCAGGACAGCAACTCCTCGGGTTTTGCCTTCTTTATACAGACGGCAGGCCAGTTCAGGTGAGGAAGTCGTAAAGTCAATGGAGACGGTGCCCGGAGTTGCATTGGCAAATATTCCATCTGGACCCAGATAGACTTCTTCGACATCTTGAGGATAACCAACCATAGTCATAATAAATTCACAGCCATCTATTGCCTCCGCGATACTGGCAAAGGTCTTGCTGTTGGGAATCTTCTTCATGGCGGCTTGCGCTTTAGCCGGAGTACGGTTAAACAAATGCAGTTCATGCCCTGCATTGGCAAGATGCCCTGCCATGGGCGTCCCCATAACTCCGGTTCCTATCCAGGCAATTTTTGTCATATTGTCACCTCACAATTTTGATTAAATATTTTTAAAATACCAGAATTAAGAAACATATGAGTCGAACCCAATTACTTGGTGAGTCAAACCCATTGCTTTGTGAGTCGAACCCAATTGCTTGTGAATCAAACCCTATTGCTGCGAGTCAAACCCATTGCTTGGGGAATTGCTGCTGCACAAATCCTGATAAGTCTATAATATGATAACACTAGAAATTAAGGAGAGACATATGGCGAAATATGACTTCAAAACAATGGTGGCAAGACCGGAATCGATTAAGTGGGCACAAATGCGCCAAGCTTGTCCCGAAGCAAAAGAGGATGTCATTCCTCTCTCCACTGCTGATATGGAGTTTGTCATGGCGCCTGAGATTGTGCAGGGGCTGAAGGAGTATCTGGATCAGGCTGTGCTTGGGTACAGCAGGCCGACAGATGGATACTGGCGGGCTGTAACTGAGTGGATGAGCAAACGTCATGACTTTTCGGTCGACCCGAGTTGGATTACCATTGTTTCCGGAGTAGTTCCCGCGCTTTATCAGGCAGTAAAAAGCTTTACCGGCCCTGGTGACGGAGTGGTAATAATGTCGCCGGTGTATTTCCCTTTTTATAGCGCCATACAAAAAAGCGGGCGAAAAATTATCAACTGTCCTTTACAGCTGCGTGGTAACAAATATGTTATGGATTTGGAGCTCCTCTCGGGATTAACCTCAGGTACCGCTAATAAGCTCGTATTGTTTTGCAGTCCGCATAATCCTGTTGGCAGAGTCTGGGAGCCGGAAGAGTTGGAGGGATTAGCAAAGATTGCCATCCGCAATGAATTAATAATCGTCTCCGACGAAATCCATCACGATATAATCATGCCCGGCTATAAGCATATTGTCCTGCAAACATTATCAGAGGATTTGGCACAAAGAGTTGTAACTTGTACGGCGCCGACAAAATCATTTAATATTGCCGGCCTGGCGGTATCTAATATTATTATCAAAAATTCTGAATTACGGAAGAAGTTTTGTGCGTCATTGGCTGACAGCGGTTTTCATGGCAGCACCATTCTGAGCCATAAAGCCTGTGAGCTGGCTTATGCCAAAGGTGAGGCCTGGCTGGAAGAAATGATTCAGGTTATTTCCGGAAATGAAAGACTGACGCGCGACTTTTTTGCCCGGCGCTGTCCTGAAGTGATAATTTCTCCTTTAGAGGGAACCTACCTGCTCTGGCTGGACTTTAATTACCTTGGCCTAACAGAGGAAGAGCTAAGTGAATTTATGTTACGAGATGCAAATTTCATCATTAATGAAGGGCATATTTTCGGTGAGGCAGGGAAGGGTTTTATTAGAATAAATCTGGCTCTGCCGGCCAGGGCGCTGAGCGCTCAGCTGGAAAGACTATATCAGGCAATGCTTGATAAAGGTCTGGCCTGATACGATTTTATCATCCGAGATATCCGGCCTTGTCCTTAGGCGCCTTCGCCGCATGATGATAAACAATTTGCGGCTTGTGACCGGCCTGGAACAGCAGGTGATCCTTCTCCTTATGATTCAACAACTTTTGCTCTGGCAAAGCGGATTATCGTAACGCTCACTGCCCGGGATATATTCCCCCTCAGGATCCAATTACCTTTGCTCCGGCAAAACGGATTATCTCCAAAGCCAGCTCATAAGTCGGATCAATGAAATCAGCCTCAAACTTGTATTTCATAGCTGCGACCGGCAATTCAGTACAGCCAAGGACGATCTTCTCTGCGCCTCGCTTGCGGAAACTGTCGATTAAATCCTGAAACCGTTCGGGCCGAGCCAGAGGATGTCCCGCTTTGATCGCATCATAGATAACCTCTGTGACCAGTTTTTGCTCACTGTCATCGGGTACCAGCACATTTATTCCTGCTTTTTCAAATTCTGCCTGATATATGCCGGCTTTGCTTAAACCTTCCGTTGCGAATAAAGCCACTGTTTTCTTATTCTCTTCTTTGAGGCGCATTGTAGTGGTTTTTATTAAGGAGATGAATGGTGTTGATATTGCCTTTTCCAGTTCAGGCAAGAGGTAATGAGCGGAATGGCAAGCCATAACCAAGGCATCAGCTCCTGCTGCTGTCAGCCTGTTGGCCGAAATGATCAGCTCATTTAGAGGACTGGTTCCGCCTCTGACAATAGCTTCCGTGCGATCAGGGATCTCGATATTATTATCTATCAAAAGGTGCACATGCTCCTGATCACACTCTGCGTCAGTATTTTTTATGATTTTAAGCATAAGATCACAGGTTGCGAGCGGTCCCATGCCGCCAATTATTCCGACTATTTTTTTCATCTGTTTTCCTTATCTGTCCTTAGTTTCTAAAGCAATATCCTGCATCATAATTTCTCTGATTTCTTCAAGGTCTTTAGTCTGTCCCAAAGCCCACATGAGTTTTGTCACAACAGCGACGCTGGTCATGACACCGGTAGGAATCACACCAGCCTTCAGGGCTTTAATTCCGACTTCATATATGGTCAGATCTGTTGTCTCAAATGGCACCTGTGTACTCATTACAACAGGAATACCTTGATCCACAAGATCATTGACTGCCGATAACAGATCTCTGCCTTTAAAGGGAAGGCCGCCGAGGCAGAAGGCTTCAATAACTATGCCGTGAATATCGAGTTTAACTAATTCCCGCAGCCATTCTGGATCAAAACCCGGTATCAGCTTGATCACGAATACGCGGGGATCAAGTCCAGCTGCCAGCTTTGGATTCGTCCCCCCGGCCTGCCGCTCATACTTCAAATCCGATAGAATTTCTAATTTGTTGTTTTCAATCCTGCCGACCAGAGGAGCGTTGACACTTTCAAAAGCATCAAATGACTGTGTTCTGATTTTTACGGTATGGCTGCCCAGCATGACCTTTCCATAGAAGGTAACGTACACTCCTGCCAGATCTGACGCAGCCGTTATGAAGGCGTCCAGAAGATTTTTTCTCGCATCTCCTTCGGGATCGCTGATCGACATCTGCGATCCTGTGAGGACAACAGGCTTGCCGGGATTTTGCAGCATAAAGCTCAGAGCGGTAGCGGAATAAGATAGGGTGTCAGTGCCATGTGAGATCACGAAGCCGTCATAATAAGGTAAAGCCGCGTAACACTCTTTGGCCATCAACTGCCAGTCTTCCGGCTGAACATTAGTACTGTCTACATTGAGTATAGTTTTGCAGTCTATCTGACAGATATCTGCAACTTCAGGTATGTATGCGACCAAATCTTCAGGTGTAAGCTGAGGATTCATCCCTTCGTCAGTCTTTGCCGCTGCTATTGTGCCGCCGGTAGCCAGTAATAATACTTTTTTCACAGATATCCCTCACTTTTTCGCATAGTATTTTATAGCATAACATTCCTGAAAATCCAATGATTCATCTAAACATAAGAGCTGCCTGGCAGGCAGCTCTTAATAAAAACCATCAACTTATGGACAACCGGACTCTAATTAAGCTGCCATTCGTGAACGTTTAACAGGAAGCCATAAGGCGAAGGCGTTGCGTTTTGAAGCCTGTTGCTTACAACTCCTAACGGGGAGATCACGTAAAGTGATACTACGGGAACATCCTGCTGCACCAGCCTGTCAATGTCGCCGTAGGCTTTGATCAGTCCCTCTGTGTCGCCATCAGCTACAGCTCTTACGGCATCAACATAACCATTCATCTCATCAGAAGAGTATTGCACCCAGTTGGGGAACTCAGGTGTGCCGGTTACCAGCCAGCTTACATCCGGGAATGGATCTACCGGAACCATGGTATATTGAACTGCCAGAAGGTCGAAATCATGGGTATTGGCGGACTCAAGCAGAGAATTGATATCCAGGGTGGTAATACTGGCTTCTATGCCGACATCTCTCAGTTGTTCAACGACGACATTAGCGGCCTTTACGAAGGTGGGGTCGCCGGAATTAATCTTGAATACAAGGGGATCGTCCTGTGTCCATTCAGCTGCTTCCAACAATGATTTTGCTTCTTCTGCATCATAAGGAGTCGGAATTACACTCTCGTCATAAAACGGAGAATAAGAAGTAATGAATCCATCAATTATCTCACCATTTCCATTGAGATAGCCATCGAGAATCTGCGGACGATTGATTGCTTTATTAATAGCCTGCCTAACCCTGGCATCGGAAATGGTTTCTGTATTGATGAATAATAATTGATTGGTAACGGGCGGAGCATATACAGGTGTAATATTGTCAAGCGCTGCAATTCCTTCATGATCCTCATCTGGTATGGAAGCCATGGTCGGCTGGATGAAGTCAACCTCGCCTGTTCTCAAGGCCGGCAGCAATTGACTGCCCTGTACAACTTTAATATTAAGCTTGTCAATCTGAGGCTCGCCTAAATAGTAATCAGGATTTGCCTCGTATGATGCGAAGTGATCCAAATTAACTTCATAACATCTGTAGGCGCCTGATATTACTTCCGGAGTATTGAACCAGTCAGTAGTTTTGAGGTCGGTTATAGACATGTCACTCAATTTATGCTCGGGGATTACATGTAAGTAGCGGGCGTAAGTGTTAAGAAACGAGGTGAGCGGCATGGGCGAAGTCGCGGTAAGCGACAAAGTCATTTCATCAATCTTGTTCAATCCCGGCACACTCTCCAAGGCGGCGTCATCGGGCAGATACCCGCTCTCATTCCAGCCGTCGAAGATGCTGTAAAGTCCCATTGACACATTGCCGATACCTTCGCTGGTAAGCTTAAGCAGTGTGAAAATAACGTCGTCAGCAGTTACGGCTTCACCGTCAGACCATTTGACCTCAGGATTTATCTTGATAGTGAAAGTCAAATTGTCCTCCGTGGTGATTTCTGAGGCAATCTGGGGAACAAACTCCAGGTCCTGATTTAAATCAACCAGCGGCAGAAATCCTAAGCTTATAGCATATTTGTTAACTTCAGTCGCATCCAGCAAAAGTGGATTAAGTGACCCTATGACATTGGTTACACCAATATTCACTATATTTTCAGCGCCGTTGTCTGGTTCAGGTTCTTCTTGACCGCCGCAGGCAACCAGCGACAGCAAGAGAGATCCCGCCATGACTATTGCAATTACGGCGCATACGATTCTAACGATATTTCTTGTTTTTGCATTCATATTAAGATATTTGCCCTTCTGTGCATTTATTCCATCGATTAGTACAAATTAATATTATACCTATAATCGTAACCTTGGACGTAATATATTACAGTTTCTCCCTCATAAAGCAAAATTGAGCTGATAAATTACGATTGCAATATGATATGCCTATAGGCTGTCAAGTCTCTGTGTTATTATTATGGAATGAAGAAAACAGGGGGTCAAATGAAGGCTATGACAAATGTTGACGATCCTGATGTGATGTTGTCAGTCAATGGCTTGGAAATAACCTTTAAGACGGATCAGGGCGATCGTGTCTTTCTTCGGGATGTCGATTTTGACATCAGACGCGGAGAAGTTCTGGGAGTAGTCGGAGAATCGGGCAGCGGCAAGAGCATTACAGCCCTCTCTCTAATGGGTCTGTTGCCCAATGCCGGGCGAGTGACTGACGGCGAAGCATGGTTTAAGGGCAAGAACCTGCTGTCTATGACTTCTGATCAACTAGACGAAATACGTGGAAAGCATCTGGCTATGATCTTTCAGGATGCGCTGACCAGCCTTAATCCGGTGCTTACCATCGGCAATCAAATTATCGAGGCAATCAGGGCGCATCAAGATATTTCTAAAGCGAAAGCTACTAATTTGGCGGTAGATCTGCTCGACCGCGTCGGCCTGGCGAAACCCAAAACTATACTCAATCAATACGCACATACGCTCTCCGGCGGTATGAGACAGCGTGTCATGATCGCGATAGCCTTGGCCAGCGAGCCTTCTCTCATCATCGCTGATGAAGCGACCAGCTCACTTGACGTAACGATCCAAGCCCAGATCATGCATCTGCTGCGCGAACTCTCACTGGAACGAGACATGTCAGTCATGTTGATAACCCATGATATCGGACTTATAGCGCAGATGGCTGATCGGGTACTGGTCATGTATGCTGGCGAAGTTGTTGAGTATACGGATGTATTCACTATGTTCGAAGCACCGGGACATCCTTATACGCGAGCTTTGCTGGATACTGTACCTAGCATCGAAGATGACAAGGACAGAGAGCTGACAGCGATTCCCGGTGTAGTGCCCGAAGATTATTATGCTATCAACAGCTGCCGCTTTGCCGGCCGCTGTGAATTCGCTCAGCAGCAGTGCCGCGAGACTCGTCAGGTTATGAGGCCGCTCGATGACTGCCGTCAGGTGCGTTGCATGCGTGCGCAAAACAATGAATTAGACTTTGTGCATTCAACTCAGTGCGAGGCTTCCAAAATCGCACTTGCCAGACGCAAGGAAGAAGCGAAGAAAAGACTCTCACAGGGTTAAGAAATGATTCTTCTAAGAGTAGAAAATCTGACAAAAACGTATCCCTCTCCTGACAGTGGCTTTGGCAAAAGAAAGAGAATTCAGGCTGTCACAGATGTTTCTCTGACGATTGATGAAGGAGAGACTCTTGGACTGGTAGGCGAGTCAGGCAGCGGAAAATCCACGCTGGGACGAATCATTGTCGGACTGGAAAAGCCTGACAGCGGAGAGGTCTATTTTCGCGGCAGAAACATTGCTGAGGTAAAAGGCAAAGAGAAAATACAGCTGCGCACCGATCTGCAAATCGTATTTCAAGACCCCTGGGCTTCACTTAATCCCAGGAAACGAATTTACGATACTTTGTCTGCGCCCATGCTCTTTCACAGATTCGCCACAAAGGAAAATGTTGAAGAAAAGATCCTGGATCTTTTAAATAAAGTAGGTTTAAGCAGTGACGCAGCTCAGCGTTACCCGCATGAATTTTCCGGCGGACAACGACAAAGGATTGGCATAGCCAGAGCTCTCGCCCTGCAGCCCAAGCTTATTGTCGCTGATGAACCTGTATCTGCGCTGGATGTTTCTATCCGGGCTCAGATCCTCAACCTTCTTGACGAGCTCCAGGAAGAACTGAACCTCACCTTGCTGTTTATCGCGCATGGTCTTGCTTCGATCAAATACCTCTCAGATCGTATTGCTGTGATGTATTGCGGCCGGATCGTCGAGATTGCAGAAACAGAGGCTCTGTTCTCTAATACCTATCATCCATATACGAAGGCGCTTATTGCCTCGTCCCCTGTTCCTGACCCATACAGGATCCAAGAGCCGGAGGGTCTTTTGGCAGGAGAGATCCCCTCGAATGTTGATCCGCCCACAGGCTGCTACTTTCATCCGCGCTGCTCCCTGGCAGAGGAGTCCTGCTGTGAAATCACTCCCGAACTTACACCGGTGCCGGGTGACGAAACGCATCTGGCTGCCTGCCCAATCACTATAGCAAGGGGCGGATCATGAACAAGGGCGGCCTCCTTCGCTATGTTTTAAAGAGGCTTCTGATTGCGGTGCCGGTTTTAATTGGCATCACTATCATTGACTATCTGCTGATGAATCTGGCCGGCAATCCCATCGATATGATGATTGGACCCCGTATTACGGAGGCGGCCAAACAGGCAAAAATGATTGAACTGGGACTGGATCAGCCTTTTCTGATGCGCTACTGGCTCTGGCTGAAGGAGCTGCTCAATGGCAACATGGGCTACTCCATCACAACTTATCAGCCGGTAACGCAGATGATCAGCCAAAATATGGGTCCCACCGTGCTGTTGATGGGGACTTCAATGCTGGTGTCCTTTCTGGTCGCGATCCCTACCGGCATATATTCAGCTCTCAAGCAATACACAGTGCGTGATTATGTCATTGTCGGCACATCATTTCTCTTCATCAGCATTCCCGGATTCTTTCTGGCTCTTGTACTGGTTTATTTGTTCTCAACCCAATTAGGCTGGCTTCCTTCCAGCGGCATGAAGACTTTAGGCGGCTCAGGCGGTCTGATTGATATTATCCGGCACATGATCATGCCTGTAATTGTAATGTCTGCATCAGTGACAGGCAGCAATGTCCGCTATATCCGCTCAAGCATGCTGGAGATATTACAACAGCCCTATCTGCGCACAGCCGAGAGTAAAGGAATCGGCCGCTTCAAGGTAATCAGCAAGCATGCCATCCGCAACGCAATGCTGCCGATTGTTACCTTGATCGGTCTGCAATTGCCCATGCTCCTTGGCGGCTCGGTAATCATTGAGCAGATATTCTCCTGGCCAGGTCTTGGTTTGATGACGATGAGTGCGATATTGAACCGGGATTTCCCGGTCATCATGGGTGTTAGTTTATTAGCAGCCGTCGCAGTTCTGATGGCCAATATAATTACGGATATTTTGTACGCAATTGTCGATCCGACCATTCGCTACGATTAGGGATTGAAGATATAGAGATTAAAGTATGGCAGAAAACAGTTATTTAAGAGCAGTATGGAGACGCTTCAAGAGACATAAGCTGGCTATGGTCAGTCTTTACTTCGTCTTGTTCGTGATCTTTGTCTCACTGCTCGCTCCCATAATTGCGCCCTACCACCCCAACCGGATCACCGGTGATTTCGGCGCGCCTCCCGGAGACGGCCATTTATTAGGCACTGATGATGTAGGGCGCGACGTGCTCAGCAGACTCATCTATGCCTGCAGAGTTTCCTTAATGGTAGGTATACTGGCTACGCTTATCTCAACAGTAATCGGGGTTGTATTAGGTCTTGTATCCGGCTTCTTCGGAAAGCTTTTAGATTCGATTATCATGCGCTTTACTGACATGGTCATGTCTTTCCCATACCTGCTGCTGGTTCTGGTGGCAGCGGCAATTTTCGGTCCCAGCCTCATGAATATTATCTTCATCCTGGGCTTTGTCAATTGGCCGGGTATAGCCAGACTGGTGAGAGGGAACGTGCTCTCACTGAGGGAAAGAGCTTTCGTCCAGGGAGCTCTGGTCGCCGGCCTGCCTAAGCCGTATATTTTGTTCTCTGAAATATTGCCTAATACCATGGCACCCATTCTGATTCATTCAAGCTCGGTTATTGCCTTTTCTATCCTGGATGAGGCCGCTCTTTCTTTTCTGGGCATGGGAGTACAGACACCTACAGCCAGTCTGGGGAATATGCTGGGAGCAGCTACATCTCAGGCAGTACTGACCAATATGCCCTGGATATGGGTGCCTCCCGGAATAATGATTGTTTTGATAGTTATGTCGGTAAACTTCATCGGCGACGCAATCCGAGATGCCTTCGATCCGACAAACCCACTGGTATAATTACTGACGGATCAGAAACCCGTTATCTGCCATTAGTTGGTTGGTTCGATCCGACAAACCCGCTGGTATAATTACTGGCGGAGCTCCGCGCTCAGCTTGTTAGACAATTGCTTGATTATGGCGGCTCTCTTGCCCGAGATCTGTTCGCTGGACAAGGTCATATCGTCCGAGCCCAGAAGCACATGGAAGAGCAAGGATTTTTTACCTGCGGGAATCTGTGATCCACGGTATTCTTCGACATAATTCAGCTCCTTGACCATCGGCCCGACAATGGCTTTCACCTGATCCCAGCTCACTTTCTCATCAACTACCAGTGCGAAATCTTCTTCCACCAGCGGATAGTTGGGAAGTGGTTCGTACTCATGACCTCTGGTGGGAATGGGAATTAATCTGGTCATATCCAGCTCAAAAACAGCCACCTGAGTTCTTTTGATGCCGGCTGCATTCTTAACTTTGTTAGACAAAAGTCCCAGACTGCCAATACTCTCTTTCTGGCTGACCACGTTAAGCCAGACATCTTTGTCCGCCCATGACGGCTGAGAGATATTCTGAAAATCCAGTTGCTCTGAACCGGCATATTCAGGCAATGTCGCCAACATTCCTTTTAATTCGCGGAAAATATGAACTCCTTGATCTGCATCGGCGGCAACAGCGCCGGCCAGATAAAGTTTCTGAACAGGCAGGACCTCGGCCGGATCAGTCGGACTTGACTCGCCGGGCAGGAAGACCTGAGCCATTTCAAACACTTTCATGTCGTCCCGGAAGCGCAGATTAGATCTCACGTTTCCGATCAGGCCGGGCACCAGACTGGGCCTTAAATTTGCCTGATCGGGAGCCGGCGGCTGAGCAAGCTTGATCTGGCCTTCAATGCCGGCGGCAGCTAACAAATCCTCAGAGGTCCAGGGATATGTGAATATCTCACGGTAACCGCAGCGGAAGGCGAGATACTCTCTCACTCTCCGCTCCATGTCAAAACTGTCCTGCTTCACCGCCTTCTCCAGCTTCACAACAGGGGGGATAAATTCGAAATTCTCATAACCGATGATACGGGCGACCTCCTCGACAATGTCGCAGAACAAGGATACATCACCCGTTGAGCGCCAGCTGGGAACAGTCACTTTTAACAGGTCATCGTCTGCCTGCTCAACGGTAAAGCCCAATGAAGACAGCAATGTCTCCACTTGGTTAAAGTTTACTTTTCTGCCCATGCTCTTCGCCAAGGCAGCAAGGCTTACATCAATTTCAGCAGGCCTGGTGGTATCGGCGACAGCATCCTGATAGCCAAGCAATTGAGACTCGGGGAACAGCTCCTCCAGCAGCTGACAAGCCAGCGCGATGGACATATCCGCACGCGCGGTATCAATCGCTTTTTCATAGCGGGTCGAAGCTTCAGTGCGGACGTTGAAACGCTGTGCGGTATGGCGGATGCTCAGTGCGTCAAAGACCGCGACTTCCAGTACCATCTCCGTGGTATCCTCGTGCAGAGAATCCTTCTTGCCGCCCTTTACTCCTGCCAGAGCCATCGGCTCATTTATATCGCAAATGACAAGGTCTTCGGTCGTCAATTCCAGAAAAGTACCGTCAAGCAGCTCTAATGTTTCACCTGCGCGGGCTTCTCTGATTATCAATTCAGTATTGACAAAGCGCCGGTCAAAGCCATGAGTCGGACAACCTGTTGACATCATCACGTAATTTGTTATGTCTATCAGGGCATTGTGAGGGCAAATTCCTGTGGCAGCCAGCCGGGTGCGCATCCAATGCGGGGCTTGCCGGGAATCAAGGCCGGTGAATACGAGACCGGCATAACGCAGGCAGCGCTGCGGCGACTCAATCGTTACCGGCAGTGAGTGATCATTCCCTGCCAAGGCGGGATCAAGGACAAAATCCGCCACCGGTTTTAACTCCCGCTGAAAGATTACGGACAATTCCCGGGCAATACCGTAATGACCCCACAAGTCAGGCCTGTTAGTCAGTGATTTATTATCTATTTCAAGAATTACATCATTAAGCTGCAAAGCTTCAGAGATCGGAGTGCCCGCCGGAGCGTCAGAATCCTTCAGGTCCATGATCTCTGCTTCCTCACTGGCGGGGAACAGATCATCCAGCTCCAGTTCCCCGGAGGCGCAGATCATTCCTGAGCTGGCCACTCCCCTCAGTTTTGTCTTCTTAATCAGGACCGGCTCACCTTCGCCATGCCATTTAACATATGAACCAGGAAGCGCCACGACAACCCTTTGCCCTTCGTACAGATTACAGCCGCCGCAGACGATTGTGTACGGCTCCGCCTCTCCCACATCGACGATCGTTATCACCAGCTTGTCCGCCTGGGGATGTGGCCTGATCTCATCAATCTTGCCGACAACTACCTTGTCATAAGCCTGTTCCTGATAACGGACATTCTCGACCTCCACAGTCCGCATCGTCAGCTCATGAGCCACCTCCTCAGGAGCAAGATCACTTATATCCACATAGTCATTTATCCATTGCAGCGAAATCTTCATAGTGTAAAGGCTCTCCGCCTCCTCCTTATATTAGTCAACTTTATTTATTTTGTATTTGCCGAAGGCGCTTACTGACAAGGATGTGCTCATTGCCGCAGCGCTCAGCGATCAGGCAGGATTCTATCTGAATTGAGAGAGAAAACGCAAATCTCCGCTGTGGAAAAGCCTGACATCATCGACTCCGTAGCGCATCATAACCAGACGGTCGAGACCGATATTAATGTAGAAACCGCTCCACTCATCCGGATCGAGACCGGCCGCTTTCAGCACGTTCGGATGCGGAGTACCGCCCGGCATCACTTCAATCCAGCCGACATTCTTGCATACTCTGCAGCCCTTGCCGCCACAAACCTGGCATTCCATATCAATTTCGAACCCGGGCTCAACAAATGGGAAGAAACCGGCTCTCATACGGGTATTAACTTTATTGCCGAAGACCTTCTCCAGAATCGTGTCTATCAGTAAACGGCCCGAGGCAAAGGGAAAGTCCCTTTCCACTATTAAAGCTTCATATTGAAAGAAGGCCCGCTCATGCCGGGCGTCAGTAGACTCATTGCGATAAACGCGGCCGGGATAAACAAAACGGGCAGGAGCACCATGCTTTCTGAGGTATCTTACACTAGCACCGGTGAGGTGAGGACGAAGACAGAGACGGTCAGCTCCCCGCTTATCTTCAGTGCCTTTAATCCAGTAGGTGTCCATAGTTTCACGGGCAGGATGGTCCGGCGGAAAGTTTAAGTTGTCGAAAGCAAACAATTCACTGGTGATCTCGTCTTCCGAAAAAATAACAAAACCCAGAGAGTGAAAAGCGTCATTCAAGTCATAGCTCATTTGGGTGATAGGATGCAGACCGCCTGCCGGAGGGCTTATTCCCGGTACTGTGAGATCAAAAGGAAAATCCAGAACAGGAGCATTGTCGCTAAGTTCTTTCCTTTTATCCTCGATGCACTCTGACAGCGCCGTCTTTACCTTATTGGCCGCCTGCCCGACACTTTTTCTTTCTTCCGCTTCCAGTCCGCCCAATCCTTTCAGGACCAGGGTAAGCTCACCGTTTTTCCCCAGATAATGTTGCGAGATTTTCTGCAATTCCTCTTCGTTTTGAGCTTTGCGAAGGGATTGCAGAGCTTCCTGCTCGATGTTTTCCAGTTTTTGCAGCATATTAAGACTCCCAATATATTTCTCATAGATTGCTGATAATGCCTGAAATCCGAGGCCATACAGCAGCAAAACCTATAATACAATCCAGACATCCGATTCAAATATAGAAATCAGGATTTTTGTCAATTATAACGCACTTTTACGGACAATTGCTCTTGACCATGTCCGGACTTCCAAATTCCGGAGGATTGAAGCGTAGAAAACCTTTATAATTTGGACAATAGAGGGTCAAAGAGACAGCGGGAGCGAACGGAGCTGAAGAAGTAACAAGTACCGGACTATGGAGAGATTAGGATAAGTGGCAGGCAATTTATCATAAGAGATTATTGAGACGATAATAACGGACTATTGGAGAGAACCGATGTCAAATTACGATGAGCGAATAATGCCGGATTATCCGGACATTAATAATAACATGGAGCCTGAGCGGGAAATCACGGCGGACTGGCTGTCAGAAATCTCTTTCTTGTCCGCGCTGACCTCCAGCCCGCAGAAGAAGAGAGCTGCTTTTATCGTTAAGCAGCCGGATTTGACCGATAACGATTACAAATCCTGGCTCTGGCTCCTGGAAGACAACAAAGCAAGATGTCTCACCCAGATATATAAAGAGTCATCTTTCGCTTTTCTGGATGAAGAAACCCTGCTTTTTCCTGACCGGCGCAGTGCGATAAGCGCAAAGCCCAAGAAATCAGACAGAGATATTGACAGGGAAATTGACAGCGTAATGAAGTCCAAGAAATCAGACAACGAAATTGACAGCGGAATGGATAAAGGTCGGAACAAAAATAGCAGCGCAGATGAGGAAACTGATAAGAGAGAGGAAAAGGAAAAGGGTAAGGGTAAGGGTAAGGATTACAATAATGAGAACCGCACTCAATTCTATCGTCTGAACATTGCCGGTAATGAAATCGAACCTGCTTTCGAGTTGCCGTTTCGCTGCAAGGAATTTCTGCCTATAGGCAACAGCCGTTATTTGCTGCTGTCAGAGATAGACATCGAAAATCCGGATCTCTGGCGTGAGAGCTGTGAGAAAGTTCAATGCGCCAGAGCTGGCGAAGATCAGGATTATATGAACGAGGGCAACAGTAAGGACGATGATAAGGCCGATGATGCAATAGATGTCGCCAGCGCTGAATCCGGACACAAGGAGAATGACAATACAGAGACGACTATTGATGAAGACTGGTTCATGGAACTGGATGAGATCCCTTTTCGCAAGGATAATTCAGGATATTGTCAAGGTAAGAGAACGCGGCTCTTTCTTTATGATGAGAGATCGCAGGAAATCAGCGTTTTGACTGCCCCGGATCTGGATGTCAGGGATTTAATGCTCACCCCGCAAAGATCCGGAGTACTGTTCAGGGTCAATGACCGTTCGGCTGATTATCGCTGGAAGGCAAATCTCTGTGACGATATATATGAACTGGATCTGGAAACACTTGACTTGACTCGGTTATACGGACACAAAGACCTCAATATAGGCAAGGCCTTTTACTGGCAAGATCAGGTTTTCGTTCTGGCTGCAGACATGAATAAGTTTGGTCTGAATCAGAACTACAGACTGTATCAGATCCATCAGGGTGAAAGATTAGAAAGAGGGAGTGAAGAGATCTTGTTTGGAAACTCTATCGTCTCCGATGTTCGTTTAGGCACGCTAAATAATTTTCTTGTTAGGGACGATGAAGTATATTATCTTTCTATTTTGGAGGGGGAAGGAGTCCTCAGGCGGATAAACCCGTCAGGCAAGTCCGAGCTGATTTTTAGCGGACCGGGCTCGATAGACAGCTTCACTTTTGTGGCTGACACTATATATGTAATCGGACTTTTCGCGGATCGGCCGCAGGAGATTTATCAGCTCAAACAAGACACTTCAGCTCAGGAAGGCGGGGAAGCGCGCACTTCTGCTCAGGAAGGCGGGGAAGAGCATACTGCAGTTCGAGAAGCCCAGGAAGTGCGTGCTGTAGCCTCAGATGGTCGAGAAGCGCGTACTGCTGCCCAAAAAGGCGGGGAAGAGCATTCTGCAGCTCAAGAAGCCCGCGAAGTGCGTAATTCTTCTGAACTCCTGAGAGTTACTCATTTCAATGATACAGCCCTGTCCGGCATCAAACTCTCAACTCCCATCAGTCTGCAAATAGAGTCAAACGGAGATCGCATTGATGGTTGGGTCATGTTGCCGGAGAATTTCGATCTCTTAGGATCTTATCCGGGGATACTGTGTATCCATGGAGGCCCCAAAATGGCCTATGGCACTTCCTTTTCTCACGAGATGCAGTTTTTGGCAGGCGAAGGTTATATTGTTTTTTACTGCAATCCGCATGGTTCTGACGGCAGAAATGACAACTTTTCTGATATCAGGGGTAAATACGGTACCATTGATTTTCAAGATCTGATGAATTTCACGGATGCTGTCTTGGAGAAGTATCCTCAGCTCGATGAAACCAGAATGGGGGTCAGCGGAGGATCATATGGCGGCTTCATGACGAACTGGATAATTTCTCATACTGATCGGTTCAGCGCGGCAATAACACAAAGATCAATCTCTAACTGGCTGTCCTTTTATGGCACTGCAGATATTGGTTACTATTTTGCGGAGGATCAGATCGCGGCTGATTTTTTCAACTTAGATGGTGCGGAAAAGCTGTGGAAGCATTCGCCTTTATGTTATGCAGATCAGATTGAGACACCTGTCCTGATTATCCATTCAGCGAAGGACTATCGCTGCCCGGCGGAACAGGGATATCAGCTTTTTACCGCTCTTAAGGTCAGAGGAGTTGACTGCAAAATGATCGTTTTTAAAGACGAGTCTCATGAGCTTTCCCGCAGCGGCAAGCCTCGTGCCAGGAGTAAAAGATTAAAGCAGATAGTACACTGGTTTAACAGTTATCTCAGGTGTTGAAAATTAATTCGGCATTTTGCACAAAGTGTCTGTGGCAGCCTGATTGCAGAATTAATCAGGTCTGCCCTGCTTGAACAAATTTATTAGTCTTTCGTCTTACGCAGGTTATGTTATAGACTGTCTGATGGATGTGCTGTCATGGAATTGTCCGGTAATTCCAATATAAGCGCCTTCGATTAATTTGTATGTTAAATTTAAAGTAAGTTTAGTTAGATGTGTGTAAGATATACATATAATTTTTTAGCTGTTTGTTTAAGGGAGAGCTATGAATGTTTTTAATCTGCTGACATTAGCCGGGGGACTTGCTCTTTTCCTCTATGGTATGGATCTTATGAGTACGGGGCTGACCAGGCTGTCGGGTTCAAGGCTGCAGGGCATTCTGGAAAATCTTACTTCCAACCGCCTTAAAGGGGTGGCTCTGGGAGCCGGAGTCACAGCAATTATTCAGTCTTCTTCTGCCACAACCGTTATGCTGGTGGGCCTGGTTAATGCCGGGATTATCACTCTCAGCAGAGCCATACCGGTAATAATGGGCGCGAATATCGGCACGACTATTACTGCCTGGATTTTGAGTCTGGTAGGCATTCAGGGCGAGAGCATTTTCGTCCAGATGCTGAATCCCTCGTCATGGACACCCATCCTGGCCGTAATCGGGACAGGTTTTATTCTCTTTAGTAAAGAAGACAAGAGGCATAGTCAGGCGCGTATCCTCCTGGGTTTTGCTATTCTTATGTTCGGCATGTCCACCATGTCCGATGCGGTTGCTCCCTTGGCAGAAGTAGAGGGTTTCCAGAAGCTGTTCCTTGCTTTCTCCAATCCGATCCTGGGTATTCTGGTCGGGGCCGTATTAGCAGGCATAATTCAATCCTCCTCAGCATCTGTAGGAATTTTGCAGGTCTTGGCCAGTACCGGCATGGTGACCTTCGGGTCCGCAATTCCGATTATCATGGGGCAGAACATCGGCACCACGGTCACCGCCTTGATTTCTTCAGTAGGGGCCAGCCGCAACGCACGCCGGGTGGGTATTTTCCACCTCAACTTCAACATCATCGGAACTATCGTGTTTTCGCTAGCCTTTTATATTCTCAACGCGATTTATGATTTCAGCTTTTTGAGTGAGAGCATAAGCCCAGTCTGGATAGCAATTATCCACTCTATATTTAATATCTCTTCCACAGCGCTGCTTTTACCTTTCGCTGTTCGCCTTGAGAAGCTGACTCATAAGATTATTCCTGACCATGAAGAGGAAATCGCGGCCACACAGATCGAAGAGAGACTAAAGCTGCTGGACCCTATATTCTTTGATACACCTGCTCTGGCGGTCGAACAAGTGCGCAAAATCGGCAAAGATATGGCGGACAACACGAAGCAAGGTCTGCTCAGCGCCCTGAGGCTCTTACAAAATTACGATAGTGAGGGCTTTGTGGAAGTAAAGGCTCTGGAAAATCTGGTTGACCGCTATGAAGATAAACTTGGCACCTATATGGTTAAGCTTTCTGCCAGAGAATTGCAAGAAGACGAGTACAAGACGATAGCCATCTGGCTTCAGAATATTACCGATCTGGAAAGGATTTCCGACCACACAGTCCATATCGCGCATTCCGCTCAGGAAATGTACAGTAAGAAGATTCAATTTTCTGATTATGCCTGGACTGAGCTGGAAGTTTATATTGCGGCTCTGACCAAACTTGTCAATATGGCATTTACCGCGCTAGTTGACGATTATCTTGATCTGGCTGTCCAAGTGGAACCCTTAGAGGATGTAATTGACCGTATAAATGACGAACTGCAAGCCCGCCACATCTCCAGAATCACCTCCGGTAAATGTACACTGGAACTGGGCTTCATTTTCGTGGACTTTACCACTAGCCTTGAGCGCATAGCTGACCACTGCAGTAACATCGCAGTTTCAATGATTGAAATTCACTCAGATGGACTGAATACCCACGAATATCTGTCCCATCTAAAGGAGGACAACACCGCCTTTAAGAAAATGTATGATGGTTATAGAGAAGAGTTCCGGCTGCCGAGTAACACAATTCTCATAGAAGATGCTAATTATGACAACAGACTAAGTGCCATAAATGGAGTTGGAGGCGTTGAGAGCGAGCAGGCTGCAGAGTGTGGTTTTAAACCTCTTGACGTCAGCTCTGATGTCAGTTCTGACGTCAGCTCCGAGGAAGAGATAGAATAGATTACCGGAACGCAATTCTTATTATTTTATTTGAGGTGAATTATGATAAATGAAGATGCCAATAATGAAAAAGATCCTAAAATGACAAATGAAACCAGACAGGATCAAGAGCTGAGACGCCTTCAGGCAGAGGGACGGTATCAGGCTGAAACCAATAAATCTTTGAGCCCTTTGCAAAAGCTTGTTGGTGCCGGCATGCTGGCAGCTTTAGTGGTTGTTGCCACACTTCTGGTTCAAATACCAACTCCTTCCCGCGGATTTTTAAACATGGGTGATGTTGTAGTCTTGGTGTCCGCCTGGATGCTGGGCCCGCTATATGGCGCAGCCACTGCCGGTATTGGCTCCATGCTGGCGGATCTGATTGCCGGTTATACAATGTTCGCTCCCGGAACTTTGATTATTAAAGGTTTAGTCGCCTTCATAGCTGCCAGCCTTTTTGCTGTTTTGTCAGCCAAAGGTAAACGACGCCGCATCTTGGCTCGTTTAGTCAGTGGCGCAGTCGCGGAACTATTCATGGTTTTTGGATACTTTGTTTATGAAGCAGTTATTTTGGGCCTGGGTTGGGCTGCTGCGGCAGGAGTCCTAGGCAACCTGGGGCAGGGAGCGTTTGGTCTGGGCGCAGCATTTGTCATTATTACCATGTTAGAACGACATCCTTATATTAAATCAAGAATGCCTTATTAACACTAAATCAAGAATGCTTTTAGCACTTAAGAATTAACCTTCCGGACAGACCTTTCAGACATGGCTTAGTGCTTATATTACCGAAATTGCTGTCCTCTTTTTTATCCGGACAAATAGGCTTACAATCATATATGAAGATGAAAATGTTTGATTAGTGAAATATGAAAGGATGATGATTATCGATGTCAGAAAATACCAGAAACTCTGAAACTGAAACAAATAAGGAAGGGTTAGACCCGCTGTCGAAAGATCAGGATTTCCTTAAGCAAATTGCTGAAGAATCCCGGTCCGCCGTCACGGAACTAATTGAGACCGCCAATCTAAAGCCGGGTGCCATTGTGGTTATTGGCTGCTCCAGCAGCGAAGTGGCCGGCCACAGAATTGGATCTTACCCGAGTACGGAAATTGCCGGCGCGATATACGATGCGATAGCGGAGGTTTTGGAGAGTAAGGATATGTATTTGGCTGCTCAATGCTGTGAGCATTTGAATCGCTGCATTATCATTGAGCGTGAAGCTGTTCCTCATGCAGAGATAGTAAACGTAGTGCCCTGGAAGAAGAGCGGCGGCTCTTTTGCCAGCAGAGCCTATGAAGTGATGCGTCATCCGGTGGCTGTAGAAAGCATTAAGGCTGACGCCGGCCTGGATATTGGTGATACCTTTATCGGCATGCATCTCAAGAGCGTAGTGGTATGCGTAAGAACAAAAATCTGCAATATTGGCAATGCGCATGTAACTGCGGCACGCACCAGACCGAAATTTGTTGGCGGTGAACGCGCCAGATATGATGATGATCTGTCGTGGGGCATAACAAAGGACAATGAATAAAAGAGGCACTAAACAGTTCGTCCGTAATTGGCTGCAAATAATTATCATCTTAGGCGCCTTCGCTCTTTTGGTGATTTATTTTAACGACTTTCTCGGACTGCTGCGAAAACTCTTTTCTGTTCTGCGCCCTGTTATATACGGATCGCTGCTTGCTCTGATTTTAAATATTCTTTTGGTAAGAGTTGAAGGAATATATTTCCCCAACAGCAAGAAACCTCTTGTGCTTAAGAGTAGAAGAGCAATCTCGATCCTGATTTCCGTTTTACTTGTCCTGGCAGTTTTAGGACTGATTCTAGGACTTGTGCTGCCTCAATTATTTAATTCAGTATCAATCATTGCCGCTGGTTTGCCCAAAACATATGACAATTTCATTGCCTGGGTAGAGACACATGATTCACTGCCGAACGCTATCCGCGAACGGATACTTGAATCAAATTTTGATATAGACAGTCTCATATCCCGCTTGACAGCTGAAGCGCAAGACTGGATGGGAGACCTTGTCGCCTTGGCCGGCCGGATATTTTCTGAGTTTGTAGATATGACCTTTTCCTTGATATTCACACTTTATATTCTTGCGAATAAAGAGAAACTGCTGACACAGATCAGACGACTGGCATACGCCTATCTGCCCCCAAAAACCAATATATCGCTCTCCCATATATTAATCGTCGGCTACGATAATTTTGTTTCCTTTTTTGGCGGTCAGATATTAAGTGCTTTCATTCTGGGCATTCTGACAGCGATCGGTATGCTTATCTTAAGGCTGCCATTTGTGTCAGCAGTCTCAAGCGTTGTTGGTATAACTGCCTTAATCCCGATTATCGGAGCTTATATCGGAAATTTTGTCGGTGTTGTTCTCATCTTGACTGTCAGCCCGATAAAAGCTCTGATATTTTTTGTATTTTTGATTGTTTTACAGCAGATAGAAGGAAATTTTATTTATCCGAAGATCGTTGGCAATCGAGTTGGTCTGCCCGCATATTGGGTTCTGATAGCAATTGTTCTGGGCGGAGGATTAGGTGGAGTTTTTGGTATTATGATCGCAGTTCCGATTGTGGCAACTATATATTCTCTGGTTAAAGAAGATGTTGAAACCAGAACCCGAGAAAAGCCGTCTAACGGAATAGAAAGGGTCATGCGGGAAGCGAGAAAACCCTTGTATGAACGAGAAAAGATATCGTCAGATCCTGATTCTCCGGATGCGTTTAAAACAGTGAAGGTCAGCATCGAGACAGCAATCAGTGAGGCGGTCAGTGTAACAGATGGTGTTTCCATCGCAGAGGCTGCGACCGAGGCCGAAGAATCTAAGGACTCAGCGAATAAGTCAATATAAGCTGACCGGCGAATAAGTCAATATAAGCTGACCATTTGTGGAGATTTATATTTATTATTACAGAAGAACTAAACAGAGAATCCTTTACATATTTACAAGAAATTTTCAATACATTTTCTCATCCATGCTATAATCAGTAGAGTTTTGTAACAGAGTTTTTCGTGGCTAAACGATCCGGCTACGCTTATTAGGAGAGACTAGTGACTACGTTTAATGAAGAGGTTCTGGAACGAAGAGTACGAATGGGTTATATCCCGACACCGCTGCAGCAATTATCCCGCTTAGGACAAGAATTCAAGCATTCATCACTTTGGATCAAAAGAGATGATTTAACCGATGTGGCATTAGGCGGCAATAAGGTCAGAAAACTGGAATTTCACTTATGCGCTGCCTTGGAGGCAGGTGCCGATACTATTCTGACATTCGGCGGGCCACAGACTAACCACGGCAGGCTTACTGCCGCTGTTGCTGCCCTCTATGGTCTTAAGTGTATTCTGGTTCTTGATGGCAGGGATCCGGGTGAGCTGAGCGGCAATCTTATTCTCGATAACTTATTAGGTGCAGATGTACGCTTTGTCAAACCGTCAGAAAGAAGTGAGCGCGTCGAGGAAATTGTCCGGGAGTATAAGGCGAGCGGTCATGAAGTATTCATCATACCGATGGGAGGAAGTAATGCTCTGGGTACACTCGGTTATGTGGTAATGATGCAAGAGCTTGCGGAACAGATCCGGACTAACAAAATTTCGCCCACTCTTCTTTTTGTCGCAGTAGGATCTGCCGGAACTTTGGCAGGGATTGTGCTGGGAGCGAAGATATTCGGATTTAATAATCTGAAGATCCATGGCATTCCCGTCTTCCCGCCAGGTGAAATGGAAATTACTCAGTTAACATTGGATTACAGCAGGGAGGCAGCTAAGCTTTTGGGGCTAAATGACATAGTGATAAGCGAAGATGATTTTTTTGTTGACTATGGTCCGAAGGAAGATCCATACAGCGGCCTTGGCTATAATATTCCGGATGCCAAGACATATGGCGCCATTAGATCCTTTGCCTCCAGAGAAGCAATTTTCCTTGACCCCTGCTATACAGGCAAGGCGGCCAGAGCTTATCTTCAATTCGTGGAGCAGGAAGCGACTGCCGACGACACCGTTTTATTTGTCCATACAGGAGGTTCACCGGGTCTTTGGGCCAGAGTCAATATGGACTATTTGAACGAGCATCCACAAGGATGAGAAAATTCTTTTAACCCGGTAAGGCTGACTGAGGAGATCCGCATTACCTGAGGTGTAGATACCATTATCTAATCATGATTGATTATGCAATTCTGAGTATCTGCTATCCGTATAGGTTAAAGGGAATTATTTGAGAGGTGTGTTAATGGATAACAGGCTACAACAGTTGATGGAGGGGCTTGAGGCATCGAAAAATTTCCGGGATATGTTCTCTGTGATAATGAAAAGCGGTCAAGACAGAGATGTATTTGAGTACTATGATGCCAATCAGCTGATCAAGACTCCCTATGATGATTACATTAAAAAAATTAAGGGAAGCGCTCTGAAGATCAAAGATAAGATTGATCCGGCTGAGACTTATGTCGCCATGAAGCTGCCCAATGGTCCGGAGTTCTGCATTTTGTTCTGGGCGATTCTGGCTGCAGGCCATAACGTGCTCCTGCTTAACTACAATGATAATTTGGACACTGCGATCGATCTGATGGCTCAGGCAGGAACAGAAACCCTGATTACGGATGAGCTGAAAGAAGATATTGCTTTTTTTCCTGCCTCCTCGCTGACAGGTGAAGCCGATGAGTTCGGCGATACTGTCTGGGGCGACCGGATCGTCCTTTGTACCAGCGGAACTACCGGTGATTCCCGGTTGTTCGTCCATGACAGCGCCAGCATCTGCCACATGGCAAAGTGTCTGATAACGTTGTCAGAGGATACTGACCGCTGGCTCAGACCGGGAGTTGTGGAAAAATGTATTGCTTTCCTGCCCTTTCATCATGTGTTTGGACTGATGGCGGTTTTTATGTTCACATTGCTGGGCGGGAATACTTTTGTCTTTATACCCAGCCTGGCTCCCGAGGTGGTGCTTGAGAGCTGCAAAAAACATAAAGTGACACAGGTCATCTGTATTCCCTTGTTTTGGAATGCTTTGGTTAAAGGCCTTTATCGCCGGATTCGCCAAACTGAGGGCGAGAGCACTCTCAAAGCCTTCGAAAAATTAATTGAAGCTAATCTGGAAGCTCAGGCAGCAGGCAAGAAGCTGGCCTTCTTCCTGGCGAATAAACTCAAATCTATCAGGAAGCAGCTCCTGGGTGATGATATCCATATTTGTGTCAGCGGCGGAGGCTATATCGCACCAAAAACTTTAAATGTTTTGAATGGTCTGGGCTATTACTTCGTCAATGGCTATGGCTTGACGGAAGCCGGCGTAATCTCAGTCTGCAATGACGAGGATGTCAGGGTTCGTTTGAGCGACACTGTGGGCAAACCGTTCGAGCCGGAAGGGACGATGATTTCTCCGGAGGGGGAAATTCTTCTGCGTGGAGGCTGTCTGCACACCGGTGTACTTAAAGGCGGAGAGTATTTTCCGAAAGATTACACCGGCGACAACTGGTTTAAGACCGGTGATACCGGCAGAATCGAAGACGGACTGATTTTTATTGACGGCAGACTGAAAGAAGTTATCATCAGCCCGTCAGGTGAGAACATCTACCCTGATACAGTAGAAGCTGTCTTTCAGGATTTACAGGGAGTGCAGCAGTTAAATGTTGTCGGGGTCAAAGAAGGTGTTAATGAATATGCCAATCTGGTTCTGGAGCTTACGCCTGACGCCGACATTGCTGAACTGGACAAGCTGCTTAAAGCCAAGTTGGCCAATTTGCCTCCATCTTCAGCAATCTCCAATATTCTGATCAGTCTGAAACCCCTGCCTGTATCTTCAACCAGGAAGGTAAAAAGGCAGCTTTTAGCCAAAGAACTTAATGAAGGCACTTGGCCGGCTATGAAATTATCTAAATATATTGAAGCGAAGGCGGAAGGATCCTTGCCCGAGGCTGAGACGCTTTCAGCAGAAAGCGTCAGCCGGGCAGATTCGCAAAACATTGCCGCCGACGGAACAGCAGCTGCAAACCAAATTGCTGCTGACAAAGGAGTTGAAAGAGATATGAAATCAAAGGAAGATATTAAGAAGACTGTCAGAGGGTTTTTCGCCGATGCATTAGATCTGGTAGAGAGTGAGATAACCGACACCGGGCATTTCATCCTCGATCTGGGCGGAGACAGCCTGGCCAGTTTGATTCTCCTCAATATGCTCGAAAACGAATACGACATCACAATCGTTGATGACGATTATTATAGCTGCATGAACCTCGAAGACATTACCTCCCTCATCTATCAGCATCTGAACGGGGCTAAGCAAGAAGCAGAAGTCAAACAGCCTGAAGCAACGAAAATCAAACCTGAGAGTGAACGCGTTGACAGTGTTGAGAAGATAAGAGAAATCAAGCTGTTTCGGAAGAGGGCTGAGATGCTTCTGCGCGGCAACAATTATCATAATCCATATTTTATTTCTCAGGAATCACCCCTGCGGGATGTATCCTATATGGATGGCCGGGAGATGATTAACTTCGGCTCCTATAACTATCTGTCCATGTCAGGCGATCCGGAAGTTAACGCGGCCGCCATTGCCGCTATAAATAAATACGGCACTTCTGCCAGCGGCAGCAGGCTGCTGGCCGGCGAGAAGGATATACACAAAGATCTGGAAGCAGCCATTGCGCGCTGGAAGCATACAGATGACGCTTTAGCTCTGGTCAGCGGTCATGCCACTAATGTTACTTTTATCGGCAACTTCTGCGGTGTAAATGACCTGATCATTTACGACCGTCTCAGCCATAATTCCGTCATCCAGGGAGTAAATCTCTCCCGCGGCCAAGGCAAGTTCTTTGCTCACAATGATTATGAAGAACTGGATGATTTCCTCAGTAAGAACAGAGATCAATATGAGAAAGTTTTGATAGTAATTGAAGGCGCTTATAGTATGGATGGCGATGTTGCCCCTGTCCCCGAATTTGTCCGCATTAAAAATAAACACGGCTGCTTCCTTTTGGTTGATGAAGCTCACTCTGCCTGTGTACTGGGGGATCACGGGGGAGGTGTAGATGAGTACTATAACCTGGCTCCGGATGACATTGATATTAAGATGGGGACCTTATCTAAGGGTCTGGGTACCTGCGGCGGTTATCTGGCTGGCTCGCAAATGCTGATAGATTATCTGCGCTACAATCTCCCCGGCTTTACCTTTTCAGTCGGACTGAGTCCGGCCTTAGCCGGCGCTGCCCTGAAAGTATTGGAGATAATGGAGAGGGATAATAGTCGCGTTCAGTCTTTGCACAGGAATATCTCCTATTTCGTGCAGCGCGCCAAGGAAATGGGTTTCGACACCTGCCTGGCCAAAGACACTGCAGTAGTTCCGATCATGGTTGGAACTGACACATCCGCCTTCAAGCTTAGCATTGACATGATGGAAGACGGTATCATCGTGCCCCCGGCAATTTACCCCGCCGTACCCAGAGGAGAGGCCAGACTTCGTTATTGCCTGACCTCATCACATAAACCGGAACAAATAGACTATGCTCTGGAAGTTCTGAAAAAGCACATGGAGAAAATTAAGAGCGAAGAAAGCAGCCAGTAAAATATATGTATTTCTTAGGGATTGGCACCGTTGTCAATGTAGCGGCAGTTGTTGCGGGAGGAGGAATCGGACTCTTCCTCAAGCACGGTCTGAAAGAACGCTATCAGGAAATATTGATGCAGGCTCTGGGATTATCCGTACTGTTTGTAGGAACAACAGGCGCTCTGCGCGGCTTGCTCAGTGTAAACAACAGCAGCCTGGAAACCCAAAACATCTTGTTCATGATCATCAGTATTGTTCTGGGCGCCTTAATCGGTGAATGGTGGCGGCTGGAAGATCGGCTGGCGGGAATCGGTGAGCGTCTTCGTTCTCTTGTAAAAATCAAAGGAGAGAACAACAAGTTTGTCGAAGGCTTTGTCTCGGCATCAATTATTATCATTGTCGGCGCCATGGCCATCGTTGGTCCCATTCAAGATGCCCTGATGCGAGACCCAACCATGCTGTACGCCAAATCAGCCTTAGACGGTGTCATCTGCCTGGTGCTGGCATCCAGCCTCGGTGTCGGGGTCCTTTTCGCTGCTCTTCCTATGGGCTTGTATCAAGGTGTCATAACTTTTCTGGCCGGGTTGATCGAGCCTTACTTAAGCGCTGAGCTCATTTTTAATATCTCATTTATCGGATCACTGATGATCTGCTGCATAGGGATAAATATGCTCTGGAAGACGAAAATCCGGGTGGCAAACTTCCTGCCCGGCCTTTTAGTCGCCATAGCGCTGACCGGAATTCTGTCGCTGTTGTAGTACTAACGCTGACAAGCTTCCTGCCCGACCTGTTAGTCGGTATTGTGCTGAGTGAAATTCTGTCACTGTTGTAGTTCTATCGCATTGCAACTTCCTGCCAGTCCTGTCAGTCGCCATAGCGCTGACCGGAATTCTGCCGCAATTTTGTCTAACATGAAAGTTATTAAAAAGAGAGCCGGCTTATAGACCGGCTCCCGTTTATGACTTCATCTTCATCAGTTTTATCCGGACAATTACAGAAACTTTTGTCCTTTGTCACGATAATGCGTATGAAGCAATTCGTGAGATCTGTGTCCCAGCGGTTCTTTCAGGAAATCTGCATATATCGCCTTTACTTCCTCATTTTCATGGGATTTTCTGATCGGCATGCTTTCATCTTCAATATAAATGGCATCCAGACGTTCCATGCGTTTTTCATTAGCTTTAGTAATCGGCTGACCGCCGCCGCCTACGCAGCCGCCCGGACACGCCATTATCTCTATAAAGTGATAAGGGGAATCACCGGCCCGAACCTGTTCCATAAGTTTCCTTGCATTGCCAAGGCCGTGTGCGATGGCCACTTTTACTTTAGTTCCTTTGAGGTCTACTTCAGCTTCCTTGATTCCTGCAAAACCGCGCACATCAGTAAAATTGACATCTTCCAGAGTCTCTTTGGTTACAACTTCATAGACCGTACGCAGCGCCGCTTCCATGACGCCACCGGTAGCTCCGAATATTACAGCTGCGCCGGAATACTCACCCATCCATGGCGAGAATTCGGCAGGAGCCATTTTAGAGAAGTCTATACCGCTGAGCCGGAATAAGCGTCCTATTTCACGCGTAGTCAGAACGATGTCTACATCCTGATAACCACTGGAGTTCATCTCAGGGCGGGTACACTCGTACTTCTTAGCTACACAGGGCATGATAGATACCGAGAAGATTTTCTCAGCAGGAATGCCCATTCTTTCTGCCCAGTAAGTTTTCACCAGAGCGCCGAACATTTGCTGGGGAGATTTGCAGGTGGATAAGTTGTCAAGCAGATCAGGATAAAATGTCTCACAGAAGTTTATCCAGCCGGGACTGCAGGAAGTGAACATAGGCAGCGTACCGCCATTGGTCAGTCGGCCCAGGAGTTCATTTCCTTCTTCAATAATAGTAAGGTCAGCAGTAAAGTTTGTATGCAGGACATGGTCGAAACCTATATGTTTCAGTCCGGCCACAAAGACTTCCATGGGAAGAGCTCCGGTCGGCATGCCTATTTCTTCACCTAAGGCCAGGCGAACGGCCGGCGCGATCTGGGTTACCACTACAGTTTCCGGATCTGCGATGGCAGCGAGCAGTCTGTCAATGTCTTCGACTTCTCCTATGGCTCCCACAGGGCAGGCATGAATGCATTGACCGCACATTATGCAGGGGCTTTCAATAAGCTCTTTACCCATGGAGGGGACTACCAGAGCCTGATTGCCTCGCTTCTCAAGACCCAGAGCGTGGACAGTCTGGGTAACGGAACAAACCTCTACACAGCGATTGCAGACTATGCATTTGTCATGATCGCGGAATAGAGCGGGAGTGGAAAGATCCTTTTTTAGCCCTCTTACTCTGTTTTCAAAGGGGTTGTCCCGGATCATATACTCTGCCGCCAGGCTTTGCAGTTCACAATTTTCATTGCGAATGCAGCTTAGACAGTCTTGAGGATGATTCGCCAGAATTAATTCGAGGATGGTTTTTCTTGCCTCGATTATTTTGGGAGAACTTGTCTTCACAACCATCCCGTCATAGACTGTATGGGAACATGCTGGTTGTAGCAGCTTATCGCCTTCGACTTCGCAGACACATACTCTGCAGTTGGCCTTTACCGCCTGGTCAGGGTGATAGCACAGGGTAGGAATACTTACTCCGGCCATTTCAGCAGCCTTCATGATGGTTGTATTGTCAGGAACGGATATCTTGATTCCGTCAATAATTATATTATTCATGTGTATGCTCATTCCTTTCACCCTAATTTGGCCGCGTAGTCGGCAGGGAAGTGCTCAATGGCTGTCAAAACCGGGATAGGAGCTGCCTGCCCCAGACCGCAGAAACAAGAATATGACATTACTCTGCCCAGCTTATTCAGCAGCGCCAAATCTGAGGAGTTGCCTCGATTATCATTTATCTTATCCAGCAAGTCCTGAAGTCTCACAGTGCCTTCCCGGCAAGGGGCGCACTTGCCGCAGGATTCATGCGAGAAGAACTTAGCGATCTTTGCCGCGACATCAACCAGGTCGCGCGTCTCGTCCAATACGAAAACCGCTCCTGATCCCAGACATGCTCCAATAGAGACCATGTGATCGAAGCCGATTATAGTGTCTAGATTGGCTTCCGGAATAAATGCACCGGAGGTACCGCCGATTTGAACAGCTTTGAATTTCTTGCCGTCTCTGATACCGCCGCCGAAATCGTAGATAATTTCCCGTATAGTTGTGTCAGTAGGAACCTCAAAAAAAGTTCTGTTGACAACGTCACCGGTCAGCGTGACCACCTTGGTGCCGGGATAGAATGGTGTGCCGATGCCGGAAAACCAGGCAGCGCCGTTAGTCACGATAGAAGGAATATTCGCGAAAGTCTCAACATTGTTTACAATAGTAGGTTTGCCCCACAACCCGCTGATCGGCGGATAAGGAGGCTTAATACGAGGTTCACCCCGCCTGCCTTCAATAGATTCAATCAGGGCAGTTTCTTCACCGCATACGTAAGCGCCGGCCCCCTGGCGGACTTCAAGAGAAAAGTCGCCCAGCAGACCACGCTCTTCTGCCTGCGCTATTGCCTGCTTCAGGGTATTCACAGATTGAGGATACTCGCCCCGGCAGTATATAAAACCTTTAGTGGCCCCGATTGCATACCCGCAAATCGCCATACCCTCCAAAAGTGTATGGGGATCACCTTCCATAACCAGACGATCCTTATATGTTCCGGGTTCTCCTTCATCGGCGTTACAGATAACATATTTTTGATCGGCTTCAGTCTGATAAGCGAAATTCCACTTGGTACCGCAATTAAAACCTGCGCCGCCACGCCCTCTAAGGTTTGCAGCCTTTACCTCATTAATAAGATCTGATCTATCCATACTACGAGCTTTATTTAAGGAATCATAGCCGCCAGCGTTTAAATAGTCATCAATTTTCAGCGGGTCGATTTTCCCGTAATTACGTAATACTATGTGCATTTCTTCAGCCATTTAATATTCTCCTTCTACTTATATTCAGCAAGGATTCCGGGAATTGTTTCCGGACGGACATCGTAATATGGTTTGCCATTAACAGTTATCACCGGCGTTGCCTGACATTGCCCGACACATTGAGTAAATTCCAGAGTGAATCGTCCGTCAGCCGTACTGTCTCCCATGTTGATCCCCAATGCTTTCTCCAGAGCAGTAACAACTTTGTCGGCCCCTGCAATATGGCAGGGAGCGCTCTCGCAAATTCTGATAATGTTTCTTCCTCGCGGCTCCGTAGAGAACATAGAATAGAAACCCGCCACCCCGTATGCCTCTATGGCCGGCTGCCCAAACATCTTCGCAGCTTCAATAATGGCTTCTTCCGGCAGATAACTGAATTCAGCCTGGATAGCATGGAAAGCCTCAATCATGCCTCCCGGCGTATCTGCATACTTTGCTAGAATCTCCTGATACTCCATAAGTTTAATCACCTTTCCTTTTATATCTTCTGCCTGAACTCATCTGTCCGGGCAGCTGCTTTACATCAAATATATTCAAATAAAAACTCAATCACGGAGACTAATTTCAGATTATTTAGTAAAAAGCACTAGCCGAAATAATTCTATGGATATGTTATAAAATCTACAATTGTTATTTGCACGAACATGATGTAATAATTTATATATATTCACTAAAATATGACACGAAAGGTATATTTACTAACAAAATAGAGTGTATATATCACATATTTGAATTGACTAACGATATGACAATTTAAGTTATTGTTACTATATGTTTATGCAATCGTCATAAGTCTTTTAAAGCTATAATGAGATTATGAAAATGAAAATTCGTGATCTCAATCAATATGGACAAGGTGTTGGCGAGACAGAAGATGGCCTAGTTGTTTTTGTTGAAGACGCTTTACCTGGAGAACAGGTGGCTGTTAGTTTGCTCGAGACGAAGAAGAACTACGCTGTGGCTGTCTCCTCGGCCATCATTGAAGCCTCACCACAGCGCGTTGTGCCTCCATGTCCATACTATCCTGACTGTGGCGGCTGCCAGCTGCAGCATCTTTCTTATGAAGGCCAGCTTGCCTGGAAACAGAAAAATATCCAGGAGCAACTGACGCGAATCGGAAATTTGGAAATATCCGAGTTGGTTTTGCCAATCATCGCTGCGGATACGATTTGGCATTATCGCAACAAAGCCATACTCCCAGTCGGAGGCACGACGGACAATCCCCGGATAGGATTTTATCGGAGAAACAGTCATGAGATTATCAATGGGACGCATTGTCTGATTCAACACACTGCAGTAGAGATCATACGACTTTTCGTTCGCTCTTTAATCCAGGCAAAAAACATACAGGCATATAACGAAAAGGAGCACAAGGGTTTGCTGCGCAGTTATGTAGTGCGAATTTCCGAGGCTGCGAAGGAAGTATCATTAACCTTGATCCTGAATACAACCCCAGAAGAAGGCGAAAGTTATGCAGCCCGCTGGCGGGAGAATTTTCAGCAACTGGGGCAGACCCTGGAAAGAAATGCTTATGTGCTGACAGGTACAGCTCTTAATTTCAATACCAAACGCGTCAATGTGATTTTCGGAAAAGAGAGCATTACCGTAACAGGGAATCCCAAGATTAAAGACATTATCAATGAGAAAGAATATATACTCTCACCGGCATCATTCTTCCAGGTCAATTCTGCTCAGGCAGCAAAATTATATTCTGTCGTAAGAGATTTTGTTACTGAAAGTCTGGCGTCTATTGATCATAACCAGGATCTGACTATCTTAGATATTTATTGCGGCGTAGGATCAATTGCCATTCAACTGGCTGACCTCGCGCCAAATATCTTAGGAATTGAGATAAATCAGGCTGCTGTGGCAGATGCCGATATAAATGCCCGGTTAAATAATTGTGAAAATTGCAGATTTGTAGCTGGAAAGGCAGAGGACTGGATACAGAATAATCTGGACAGCACTGTAAAGATAGCGGTAGTCGACCCGCCAAGAAAAGGACTGGATCCCAAATTAATTGAAGCTCTAAACGATGCTGAGCATCTCCGGAGTCTGATTTATGTCTCATGTAATCCGGCAACTTTAGCACGGGATATCTCAGCCCTGATCAGCAATTGGAATATCCAAAAAATCCAGCCCATAGATCTCTTTCCTCACACTACACACGTTGAGTGCGTGACATTGATGTCAAGGGTAAAAGATTGAGAGAGCCGAAAACCCTTATATATCAAGGGTTTTATCACACATGGGTATGAAACCCATCAGGCGAAAAACATGAAAATATCGCTTCGCGGAAACAAGTCCATAAAGGCACTTTTTGATAGTCAAGTGGTCAGGTTAGATGTTTTTTCGGAAACTTTTGAGGTTGTGTGGTCGGGTTGGATGTTTGACAAACATTGCGGAAACTAAAAATAAGGAGGCCAATTATGAACGAAAAGTTTACACTATTTTTAAACGAGGTTCCGCCGAATCTTCAGGAGTTTGTTCTTGAATTAGACGATTATCTTTTGGGGAAAGAGTGCAAGAGAAAGATTGAACCTGCAAAGAACGGATATGTTACCACATATATGCTTCCGGGCTCAGGGAAATCATTATTGAATTATGTTTTTAGGAAAACAGGCATAAAGATAAGGATTTATGCCGCAGGTATAAGTGCCTATGATGCTATCTTGAATGATTTCCCAGATAAAATGAAAAAGGAAATCATTAAATCAGGTGATTGTAAAAAGCTGGTGGGCGGTACCTGTTCGCCTATATGTTCGGCAGGATATACCTTTATAATGGACGGAGTGGAATACAAGAAATGCAGAAGTATGGCTTTTCTGCATAAGATAGACGAAGAAAGTGCTGATTATATTCTTAAGCTAATAAAATCAGAATTGGAAAAGGTGTGATTGTAAAAAAAGCGCACCAGATGAAAGGAGTAGTATTGGCATGGATAATATGAAAATAATTAAACATTTTTATGAATATATCACTTCAAACAACTTGATTGATGAACTTTCTGATTACATTGCAGATAACTGTATTGTAAGAATAGGTGAAAGAATTATTCCGGTAGGTATAGAGGGTATGAAACAACATATGATTGAAGTTCGGAAAACTTACCCAGATTTGAAAATGAAAATTATTCGCCAATACACTGACGGCGATACAGTAATCTCAGAATTTATTATGGAGGGTACACATCTGGGTGAGTGGCTGGGCATGAAGCCCACTGGCAAAAAGCTGCGGATGACAGGTGTTGATATTGATAAGCTGATTGATGGAAAGATTGTTGAGCATGGCGGGGCAGTAAATACATTTGAAGCTCTGTTTGAAGAAGGAATCATTAAGCCGGCATAATGATGATTATATTTGAGCAGTAAAATGGGATACTGCTGATACTATGCTGAAAACAGAATTGGGGAGTTTATTGGCATGAAAAGTACGGAACAAATGCTCAGAAATCCTGATATCGCACCGTCAAGTGATGTTATTGCAAAGGCACTTGGAGAAGCGAACAACGCCTATATAAAGTTTATCAACGAAATTGCAAGCCACGATATTCAAATAGATTGGCGTTACTACAACGACGGAAAGGCGTGGTTGGCAAAGGGACTTTTCAAGTGGAGGGGCGTTCGAGGCGGTCAAAATGAAACAACTATTTTTTGGCTATCGATTTGGGACGGCTTTTTCAAGGTGACTATTTATATTCCCGAAAAAGCCCGTGCAGAGGTATTGAGTCTTCCGCTTGACAGTGAGGTTAAGCTAAGGATATCGGATTCACAACAAATGGGAAAACTGAAATACTTTCCTATTGTTTTTGACTTGTGTTCGGACGAAATATTTGAGGCAGTTTTCTTGCTGGCTGATTTCAGGAAAAGCATAAAATAGGCGGTGAATATATGGAGATTAAAAAATACAGCAAAGCCGATGAATCCTTACTTTTTGACTTACTTGTTGATGAGGGAGATGAGTGGAGTGATTACCATGGGGTAGTCGGCCGTGATAAGTATATTAAAGCACTTGAATCGAGCATAATTTATATAGCTTGCGATGAAACGCTTGTGTGCGGTTATGCGCGCTG
>DCDV01000020.1:45087-45324 GCA_002316595.1 Mageeibacillus sp. UBA1046 | reverse complement strand
CGTACCGAGCAGGAACACTTTTAATCGAATTGCTTAGCATATAAGCCCTTCACCACCGAATCAAAGTGCCACGCCTGGGCACGTATGACCCAAGTTGGAGAAGAGCAAAAAAAGGAGCTGTCTTGCAGTGAGACAGCTCCTTTTTGACGAGTCCTTCTTTAAAATTTCAGAACTAACGCCAAAGTCAGGCAAGATATGCCCGTTCAAACTGCCGGCGCCGGCTGGATTCTATTCTGC
>DCDV01000020.1:31868-44912 GCA_002316595.1 Mageeibacillus sp. UBA1046 | reverse complement strand
GCCGGCTGGATTCTATTCTGCCAGACACATTTAAATTTCCTGATCTTTGCTCTTGCGAATATTTTTATAGGCATACATTTGCGTGTCAGCTTCTATAATGGCTAGATCATAGCCCCCGTTTAGAGCGTTAAATACGGCATACCCCGTGGAAACCATTGGCAGTTCACCCGTCAAATTAGTATTATTTCTGAAATTATCTATTTTCTTATGAAAAGAACTGAGCGTTTTCTGTGCCGCTTGCTCATCGGCAGTATGGCATATCACGCAAAACTCGTCACCGCCTGTCCTGTAACAAGTACCCATTTTGCAAAAGCAATCTTTTATGAGGTTTCCGATTACCTCAAGGCAGGAATCGCCCCACTGATGACCGAACTGATCGTTGATATCTTTGAAATTATCCAGATCAAAAATGATGACTGTTCCGCTCAGGTCAGGGCGCAGGTCTTTAGTGTGACGATCATATACATTACGGTTTAACAATCCTGTCAGTGAATCCTGAGTTTCCGTCAGCATGCAGAAATACGCGTAATAGAGGACCAGACTTAAGCTCACAGTCAGCCAGGAAGCATGCACCTGAGGCCAGATAACCTGAACAGACGTTCCTGTTAATGTGAACACAAGCAGAAGAATGAACGTGCTTTTCAGGTGCAGCTGATAATGCTTCATGGCCTCAACAGATGCCATTACCAGCACAGCGTACGCACACAGGTAAGCGACTGTATAGACTGCAAAAAGCGGACCTCGCCGGTAACCACCGTCACTGACACTGAAAATAAAGCCTGTCCGGGAGGAAGTCCACACAAGAAGCACATTGATCCAGACAGGTATAGTCAGCAACGAACGCACTGTACTTTTCCCGAAGTAGATTGCTTTTGACAAAACTATGGCTATAAAGGGTGAGAGCGAAAACCCAAGCGCATTAACGATTACCAGGTAGATTCTGCCGGGGGAGCTTGAATTTTCTAAAACGACAGTTACAAGTTCCGCCATAATCACTACGACAGCGATCAGGGTAGCAAGGGTGAAGTATTTACTCATCGTATCAGTAAATAAAACATTAGATCTGGCGTAATGAGCCAAAATTACTAAGGCTGATATACAAATCAGATTTGTGGCTATGTAATTAATAATCAAATCTGTCACGAGTCGGATATCCGTTTTTCTCCAATTTTATAAACCCAACAGTTTACTGACAGGTACTATCTAAAAGTATATCAGTAGATGCCAAAAATTTTACCAGTATCAAACAGATTTAATGTTGTAAAAACAATTTAGCTGCAAGCCAGGCGCCACACCTGAGCATATAAACCTTAGTTGCCATAAAGCAAAAAAGGAACTGCCTCTTGATGAGACAGCTCCTTTTTGTCTAGTTCTTCTTTTATACTTACAGTTCGGCTCTAAAAGCTTCAAAATCTGCACGCGTCTTCTCATCAGGTCCACGAGTGACTTTACTTACAAGAATCATTACGATGGTACTGAGAATAATTGCCGGAATCAGCTCATAAACCCACTGAGACAGTCCTGAATAATACCAGACCAGGTTGACCACCATGCCCGTAAGCATGCTGGCTATTGCCCCTTGCAGGTTTACTCCTTTCCAATACAGAGATCCGATGATTAAAGGACCAAAGCTGGCTGCCAGACCGCCCCAGGCAAACAGAGCAACGGTAAACACTATACCGCCTTCAAGCGACATCAAAAAAGCCAGAACACCGATTATAACAATTGCAACGCGTTCGACGATCAAAGACTGCTTTCCTTCTTTGTCTTTTTTAATACGACTATAAACATTTGTCGCAGTAGAAGTTGCGGCAACGAGAAGATATGCGCTGACGCTGGATAGAATTGCCGCCATAACAGCAGCAGCGAACAGACCTATAACATTGCTGGAGAAAAGTTTTTCCACTAATGACAAGTAAATTGTTTCCGGATCGTCCAGAGTCGGAATAATTGCGCGTCCGAGCAGACCTATCATTACCGCTCCATAGGTCGTAATCACAGTCCAAAACATAGCGATCAAGGTCGAGTGCCTTAGTTCCTCAGGATCCTCAATTGACATATAGCTCGTCATAATGTGAGGCTGACCGGGATAACCTACTCCAATTCCCAATCCTCCAATCACAAGACCAAAGATTGCGAATGCTGTTTCATCTGATCCGAAGAAGCTAAGCAAAGATGAGTCCTGCGCAACCAGATTATTGCCAAGAGCCCCGATACTTCCTACATCAACCAGACCGGCAATAGGGACAATAATCAAGGCCAGAAATATCAATGTTCCCTGCAGCAAATTACTCCAGCTGACTGCAAGGTAACCACCAAGGAATGTATAGACTAAAACGATCAGCAGAGAAATTATAATTGCTGTGTTGTAGTCAATATTGAATGATGCATTAAGTAATTTTCCGCTGCCTATAACCTCCGCAGAAGCATTGATTATCATAAAAACAACAATTATGATGGCAGAAATAATGCTAATGCTTCCTTTTTTGTCATTGAAGCGCTTTTCAAAATATTCTGACAAGGAAACCGCATTATACTTTTGCGTGATCAGGCGCAGCCGTTTGGATACAACTACCCAGTTAAAATAGTTACCAACCAGGATACCGATTACTGTCCAAATCGCGGACAGACCCCCGGCATAAGCTAGCCCCGGTACACCTAATAAAAGCCATCCGCTCATATCAGAAGAAGTGGCTGATATTGCCGTAACCCACATATTGTTGGATCGACCGGCTAAAGCATAATCTTCATGTGATTTTGTCCGACGGAAAGTGACAAAGCCAATACCTAACAGGATTACAAAGTAACCAACAAAAAAGATCGTCCTCAACATAGTTTACATCATCCCCCTTCTACCATTCTTCCTTTTTCTACCGCTGTAAAAGAAGTAGAACAAGGATACCGCGATAGTAATCAATCCCGGTAAAATAAAAACAAAAAACTTACCACTCATAGAACACCTCCTGAATTTTTATGCCGTGGCATTTTTGTATTGCAAACTAAACTAAAAATACAAAGGACTAAACTGGCAGTAGAATTAGCAATTAATAAGATATTTAATTGTTTTACCTGTCAATATAGATAGTATATTTAATACTGATGGGATATACGCTAATTCTAGCATATTATATCAATTGTGAACATCTATTTGTTTTCAGACATAATTTTGACAAAATCAAGCAACAATCTAATTTGCAACAGTACCCGATATTGTCTCAAAAAAGGAGTGCCTCTTGTGAGACACACCTCTCTTGAATTAAAAAAATATGTTCATGATTCCAGTTCGCTGAAAAATTCTCTCACTGCCTTCATAAACTCTTCAGGATTCTCTCTGGGAGTTTCATGAGCGGTTCCCTGAACTACAACCACTTTGCTGTTTGGGGTTAAAGTACTGTAGTAATTAGCAGCAGCAGCTGTACCACTATCATATTGTCCGGATATATAGAGGACCGGAACAACAAGATCCCCCAGGTATTTCGTCACATCATGGCCCTGCAAGAGTCCGGTGCAGGAATACTCGGTTGGTCCCCACATATGATTGTAAACATCAAAACCGTCAATAATCTGTTTATCCGGTTCATCCGGACTTGGTGCATCTGCACCCTCTATCTTATTAAAGAAAGTATTTGAGTAAATAGAGTTGATCTCTTCGTATGCTTTAGTGTAGTTTCCGGATGACTCGCTTTCTTTAACAACTTGCCATTTTTCGTCACCGTCAGGGAGAGATTCAATTAGCCTTTTGGCATCCAGCAGCCAAAGATCAACATTGAGGAACGGTCCGGCAAGCACCAGACCTTTTAGTCCTTCAGCCTTCTTGGTCCCTGCAAATTCAACCGCGAGCATTGTTCCCCAGGAGTGACCGGCAAGGACATATTCCTTGAAACCAAAATATTCGATTACAGTTTCCAGTTCATCGTGAAATCTTTCGATTGTAAAAAGGTCTTTTAATTTCTCAACAGACTGGCATTCTTCATCTATTTCTGAACCGTTACTGCCTAGCTGATTGTAATATACTACCGGTCTGTCATTTGCGAGCGGAGTCGTCCTAAAGAATGTAGCAGAATTATGTCCTGGCCCGCCATGGATAAAAATTAAAGGAATTCCCGGTTTATCTTCACCGTAAATCCTGTAAAAAACTTTCCCGCCTTTAACAGGAATATGTCCGGTTCTACCGCCAAGCTGCCATTTAGCATTGTTTATAGGGCTATTCTTTTCTTCCTGATTGCTGCAAACCATATCTATCCTCCTGACAATCTGTTTTTTGCTGACTGCATCTAGATTTATAGGTTTTCAGTGTTTTTGTCAAGCTCTGACATATCGGACGATTACATCTGCTTGCAGCCGTTTAGTCTGAGTTAGCCGGCAGTGTCATCTTTTATAGTTGTCTTGGGTTTGGATTTAGAACGGCGTCTCTTCTTAGACTTGATTTGCCGACGCACTTTTTTCTGCTCCTCTTGCTGTTGGAGATCAGCTTTGTCTTGCCTTAATTCGTCTGCAGACCTGTCCTTTGGCTGAGGAGTATTGGGACATTCTTTCGCATCACATTTTTTCTTGGCAGGATCGTGAATAATCTGAACCTCATCCACTTTAAGCTCCATTCTTTCATCTTCATCGTCACGGTCAAACCTGACCTGCAGAGTTTCCTTTAACAAGTTGACGCTTTCAACCGTACCAATCTCACCTTCATATCTTACCTTGGAGTTTCTTGTCGGCAGCCTGTCAGCGGCACTGACATACGCCTCCTGCTCATAATTGAGACAGCAGAGGAGCCTGCCGCAGGAGCCTGAGATTTTGGAAGGATTCATGGACAAATTTTGGTCTTTGGCCATGCGGATAGAGACAGGCTGAAATCCTTGCAGGAAAGTAGCGCAGCATAATTCACGCCCGCAAACGCCCAGACCGCCGATCATGCCGGCCTCGTCCCGGACCCCTATCTGTCTCAGTTCAATTCTCGTATGGAAGATTGATGCCAGATCACGCACTAATTCCCTGAAGTCTATCCGACCGTCCGCGGTGAAATAGAAGAGCAGTTTGTTATTATCAAAAGGAAGGTAGGCTGAGACCAGATTCATATCCAGATCATGACTGGCAACGCGTTCTTTCGCGATAACCAATGCCTCTTTCTCCTCCTGACTATTCTCTTCGAAATGCTTGTAGTCTTCCTCACTGGCTTCTCTGATAATCTGGAGGGGTTCTCTCTGGCAAATGTTTTCCGGCAGCTGATAAGGAGGGTCCATCACGTGCGCAAAAGCCAGCCCATTATCGTCTTCGACAATAATCCCATCGCCCTGCTGTAACGTTAAGTCACGGGCATCTGCCTGATAGTATCGTGATTGTCCATGCAACTGGACATTAACTAAGTTTTTCATTTTTTCTGCTTTCTATTAAATCTTCGCCTGCAGCGACACGCTTTAAGTGCAGCAGCAGACGAGTAATTATCAACTCAAAATTTACGTTTCTTTGCAGTGCTTCCCTGCTTTCTTCAACAACTTCAGCAGCGTGGGTCAATCTGATCCGGAGCTCTCTCTCCTCTTCGCTGAAGCCTTCCGGATCTGCATCAGCCTGCCATCGCATCAGACCTGAGCTTTTATCTCTGGCCTCGCTTTTCTTGGTGAGAACCGCCAGTTTTCTTTCGTAAGCAGCTTGCAGTTCTCCCTGAAGATCAGAATTAACTATCGTGCCATTTGCACCCCAGAGGAGGCAAAGTTCATCTCTGATCAGGCTCTGTATTATGTTTAAAGCAGTATCCGCCTGATCCTTATGTTCTTTAAAAAAGTCGCTGCCAACTGTGAAAAGGTCAAGTTCCTTCGCCTTATCCAGACTAAAGTATATATCAGCAGTTCCGGCTCTTAATTCTCGAAACCAGCCGCCGTGCGCCAGCTCCAGCGCTCTCCCCGGAAGCCCTGCTGAAAAGCGGGCATAAAAAGTAAGGTCCTTGTCAGCGAGAGTAGCACATCCGCCTGCAGGAGCAAGACTTTGCTCACCGGCTTGGCCGCGTCTGTCTGCGGAAGCAAGCTCTTGTTCACCGGCTTGGCCGCTTCTGCCTGCAGGAGCAAGCTCTTGTTCGCAGTCATGGTTGTTATCGTCAGCAGAAGACAGCTCCTCCAGCAAGATTTGGCAAATCTCTTCTTCGCTGCGACGGTCGACCCGCAGACTGACAACACGTGATCTGACAGTGAGCAGCAGTCTGGACGGATCACTGGCAGTAAGTACAAAGCGAGTATGACGCAAAGGTTCTTCCAGAGCCTTAAGCAAAGCATTCTGGCCTTGCTCGTTTAATCCGTCAGCGTCAATTAAGATAACTTTATATTTCCCCAGACGAGGAAGCATGATTAAATCTTTGAGCTCTGACCGGACATCATCCGTCGGGATGATCCGTTTGCCATCCTCCGGCTTCAGCTCTTTATAGTCAAAATGGTTATTCTGATCAAAGTGATGACAAGATGCACACTCTTCGCAAGCACCATTTTCTGTCGGATTATCACAAAGCCAGGCTTGCGCAATAAGATTCGCCAATTTTCTTTTGCCGCTGCCAGTGGGACCAGTCAGAAGAACACAAGAATTATCCTCTGTCAGAATAATATTGCCCAGACGATTCTTCAGAGCGGATAAGCCGATTATTCGAGAAAATCCTCGCTTGTCAGATTTTTTCGAAGTGCTCGACATTAACCACAAATACCGTTGCCCCGCCTATTTGTACTTCCACCGGCAGAGGCATGAAGGTCCCGCCCAGGACACTGGGTGTGACACTTGAGTTTACGACCGCTTTTCTGCTCTTGGCAAACTTGCGTATGGTGCCAAGAAGTTTCTCCAACAACTCATCTTCAACAACAGCCATCAAAGTCGTATTCCCTGATCTTAGAAATCCTCCTGTTGAATTAAGCTTTGTCACGCGTTGGCCGGAACGGTTAATCTCAGAAATAAGTCGCGGGCTGTCTTCATCATTGATGATGGCAAAAATCAATTTCATGGAATTTCCCTCCTCACGCAAGTAATTATCTGTTTATATGTATCCATTATATTCGGCATTGATACGATACGCTGAACCCGATCGGGTTCTGCTTCCTGAATCTTGACATAGCCTTCTCTGACACGGGTGCGGAAAGCGTTTGATTCCAGATCCAGACGGTCGGACTTGTTGTCAGTATTGCGTTTCCCCAGCCTTTTGGCCAGTTCATCCGGCTCGATATCGATCCAGATAGTAAGATCGGGCCTGGTCTCGCCTACTGCGGCGTCATTTACTTTTTGCACCAATTCTACACCCAGTCCTCTGCCATATCCCTGATAGGCAACCGTAGAGTCAATGAAGCGGTCACACAGGACGTGCTCGCCCCGTTCCAGAGCAGGACGGATAACCTCTCTCACCAGCTGAGCCCGTGCCGCAGCGAACAAAAACAATTCGGAGACATCTGCCATAGCCTGATGCTCCCGCTTGAGCAGAATCTGACGTATCTGTTCACCAATTTGCGTGCCTCCGGGCTCCCTGAGCATGACTACTTTTCTGCCTTCAGACTTAAGGTCAGCTGCAAGCTTCTCAATATGCGTTGTCTTCCCGGTCCCGTCTACACCTTCAAAGGTGATAAAACAGCCTCTATCGCTCATTTGTTAATCTCCACTGTCTGCTTAGCTTTATTCTATCACGTTGACGCTGGGCATGTCAGGTTTATGCACACCATAAACAGTGATATCAGCAGCTAATAGCTGCTCAATTGCTTCTATGCGTTCCAAGGTAATTGTTTCGCCCGGCCAGACTAAAGCCACCCCCGGCGGATAAGGCACAATCGCTTCAGCGGCGGCTCTTCCGACAGCCTCCCTTAGCGGCACCTCCCTCTTGCAGATATCTCCAAACAAAGCCTCTCCGACCGGAACAGCAGCCGGTGCTGAACGATCCAGCAGCGAATGAACCCAGCCAATGTCCTGATTGTTCGATGATCCGCGGCCATCTGTTGTTATATTCTTACCGGACTTTATCTCAGCATCTGAGTATAGTCCGCCCACATTTGCCTTTCCGGCTGCGTCTGTGACAAAACTCCTGCCCCGTGTGTCCAAAGCGTGCAGCACCTCAGCTAACGCCTTCATTTCTTCACCTGTTGTATCCAGTGCCGGAATCAGGATGATCTGACTTAGGTCGATAACTTCAGGATCAACCTTGCCTTCAGCGAAGATTTGCCGGACTTCCGCGCGAGTTCGTCCTGTACCGCTGTAATCATAAGTCAGGCGTAAAGGATCAGAAGAGGGTTGATGAAGGCGCTTAAGGGTTAAAGGCAGATCCTTATTCAGCTCAGAGATCAGTCCCAGCAGGCTCTCAACAGCCCGGCGGCCTTCAATCTCCAGCCAGCTGCGGGCATAATCCAGGCTTGCTGCGATAACAAAGGAAGGACTGGTTGTCTGGAAAACTTTCAGCATCTGTCCCAGTCTCTCCGCGCTAACTCGTCCTGATGTAATGGCGTCATTTCCTATATGAAGATAGCTTCCCGGTGTAAGAGCCGGCAAAGTTTTATGCGCACTCATGGCGACCAGATCAGCTCCCTGCGACAGAGCAGTTGGCGGCAGCAGATCCGGAGCTACCGCGAAGTGAGAGCCGTGGGCTTCATCAACAATTACCAGAGTCCCCTGATCTCTGGCACACTGAATTATCTTATCGAGCGGTATTGTTGTCCCGTCATAGACAGGCGTTGTGATGAAAACAGCCTCTGCCTCTGGATGCTGTGTAATCTCTCTGACCAGAGCTTGTTCAATCCTCTCACCGGTATCCGGCTCCTCCCAGACAGGCTCAAGCTCCAGCAGAGCTGCTCCATGCATGATCGTCTGATGAACCCGGCGGGGCAATATCAGTTTGCTGCCCCTCGGACATGCTGTCGCCAAAGCTGTCAGAAGTGAAGTAGTAGTACCCGTTGTGACAAAGCGGGTATGGCCGGCTCCGAATGTTTTGGCTGCTAAATCCATAGCAGCAAGAACCGCACCTTCCGGGTGATTGATATCGCCGGTTAATTCAATCTCCGTATTATCAAGGGTCCAGAGCTTGTCTCTCAGCCAGGGCGGAAATGACTTGCCTTGCCGATTTGCCGGCATATGAAAGGAAAAACGCCCTTCTGCCGCAGCAAAGAGCGACTCTACCAAGGGCATTCGGGATAATTCGTTCATAAATAACTCCTAGCTAAAAGTCCAGAGTGATATTTGAGATGGATCTTATTTCCAGGGAAATTTCCTTTTCCAGCACCTTGATTTCTCTTTCCACATCTTCCACGGTCTCAGGAACTTGTTCCAGCTCCTCGATATTTTGAATCACGCTGCGCTGGCGAATTTGCTTCACCTGTTTATTTGATCTCCTTGACTGAGCTTCTTTGTTCCTCTGGCGGTTGTCAGTGCCGGCGTTTTGCTCCTTGCCTGAATATCTGGCATTAGATCTTTCCTGATTATGCTCTCCTTGACGGTTTTCACGCTTGTCTTCCCGACGATCCGCGCTGCGGTCTGCGCGGCGATCCTCACGACGGTCATCACGCCGGTCTCCTGATCTATCTTTATCAGCTTTCTGTGACTTCATACCTTCTCCTTGTATGGCTTGACCTTTGTGATCTCTGGTTTGTTGCTTTGTGCCCTTAGATCTATCATTATCCTGACTTCTGCCGGCAGAAGCTGATTTGCGTCTGTTGTCCTTGCGTCTGCGATTTGACTGAAAACCGCCTCCGCTGCGAGCAGCACGGTTATCCTGAGATCTGCCGCCTTCGCTGCTGCGAGAGGTGTTATTGCCGCCGTCCTCAGCACTTGGGCAGCCGCCCAGTCCGGGCTTATTATCACCACTGCGGGCGGAAATACCGCCGCGCTTTGAATTTTTGCTTCTTCTGCGATTGGGATTATTGCTGCGGTTTTGTGAGCCTTTGGCTCCGCTCCGCTCTTTATAACCGCCTCCGCCGGCAGCGTTTGTTTTTCTTTCTGCTGACGGTTGATTTGCATTATTATTTTCTGACATATTACCTCCGTTGCTCCTTCACTATAACGGATACCGGTCTTAAGTTACAAGCTTCACAAGTTCAGATACCTGCTGAAGTTTCAAGCTTCACAAGCGCAGATGCCTGCTGAAACTGTGCAATTCACCTTAATGGATACCAGCTTGCAGAGACAAGCTTAACATTCTCGCCATCTGTTGTTTTTGAGCCTTTGACTTCTGCTAAAGGAACCAAAACAAAATCTCTTTCCCTGTAGAGAGGATGGGGCAGATTCAATCTCTCACTTTCGATTTCCAGGTCGTCATAGAAAATCAGGTCCAGGTCAAGACTGCGCGGTCCCCACTTAATCTCCCTCTTACGTCCCCGCTCATTCTCAATCGCCTGACATATGTCCAGGAAGGCCAGTGGTTCAAGACTGGTGCGCAAGACTGCGACAGCATTTAAGAAGTTTCTTTGCTCTGTCTCACCCCAGGGCAAAGTCTCATATAGCGAAGAGACATTTATCAGCCTTATTCCCGGTGTGCTCTCCAGTCTGTGGAGCGCATAAGTCAAATTCTCAACCCTGTTTCCGACATTTGATCCCAGACTTATATATACCTCGTGCGGCAGATTAACAGAGGGGAGCGGCTGTTCGGCACCATTTCGCGCCAGGCTGTCCGCTCTCTGCGTCTCTGAACACCTGAAGTCCTCTTTGGCTTCCGAAAACCTGGCTGCGCCTTTTCGCTCCGGATTATCGTCATCCCGGTTTCGTGTAAGGGTAAATGCCATGTAATCAAAGGTTCCTTGAATCGGCGCAAAGGGTTTCTTAATGGTCAGGGAAAGAGTCGCAACTAAGGGGAATCTGTGCAAAACGCCATCGGCAATCTCTCCCGCCAGATACTCGATCAAATCATTGCGGGCAGCTTCCGCTTTTTCTTTAACGAAATTGTAGACTTCTGAATAATTAACCGTCTGCTCCAGATTATCCGAGCCAATGCCCGGCAGATAATAACAGGACAGTTCCAAATCAATGATGATCTTCTGCCCTTGCTCTTTTTCCTCGCTTTTGACTCCCAAATGAGTGAAAAACTCCATACCTTTAAGAGATATGAGATAGCTTGGTTTGGAAAATAAAGTGCTTATTCCCTGATCTTTATGCGCCATATATTCTTTATCTTCTTTGTCTTTTTTGTCTTTCATATGAGCTCACCTCTGCTGTAATCTCACCTTGCTGATTGATCTCACTTTTGGTAAAAAATGCTGATAGATAGCAGCGCTGTTTTTGCAGCATGTCTTACAAGTCTGTGCAGATCTTTTAAGATCAACTGCCTCAATCACCGGCTATGACTGCTTTGTGCTCTCTGATGGCATCAGCTATAGCGACGAAGTTTCTCTGTTTGCGGATATCATGCACCCGCACGATATCAGCTCCGTTTAGAATTACATAGACCGTGACGGCACCTGTGCCATCCTCAATCATGTCCTGATCAATTTGATCATCCAGATAATCAATTAAGAGATTCTTCACAAAGCGCTTACGTGAAGCCCCGATCAGTAAAGGGCAGCCAAGCTCAGTCATTTCTTTGAGACTGTGCAGGAGACTGAGACTATCTGCAGTAGAAATTCCGAAGCCTAAGCCGGGGTCAATCACGATACTTTCAGGATCAATGCCGGCATGCAAAGCGCGCTCAATGGCTGTTTTCAGATATAAGATATTAGCTGCAGACAGATCCAATGATCTCAGTTCTTCTATTAGCTTCAAAGACAGGCCGGCTTGCGTCGGAAACTTGGGGAACTTGCCCCTGATCTTATTCTCCGGCAAATAAAGAAGCGGATTGTGCATCAGTATAGCTGCTGCCCCTTGCCGCGCAATTACTGCCGCCATATCTTTGCTGCCAAAGAGGCCGGTTATATCGTTAATAATCTTAGCGCCTGCAGCCAGAGCTGCTGACGCGACACCGGATTTCCAGGTATCAACAGAGATGACTGCTGACGGCGCAGCTCTCAAAACTCCCTCGATAACCGGAATTATTCTGGCGGTCTCTTCTTCTTCCGAAACCAGTACCGCATCCGGTCTTGTGGATTCGCCGCCGATATCTATTATGTGAGCGCCTTCGTCAAGCAAAGTTAATGCATGCTCAACAGCCTGTTCCACTGCAAAATATTTACCGCCATCGGAAAAGGAATCAGGTGTGACATTGACAATGCCCATTAACAGGGTCTGATCGCCCAACTCCAGTACTGAATCTTTTGCTTTAAGGACTCTGCCGGTCACTTTACCACCCTAGCTGCGGCCTCTCCAAATGAGAGACAGCGCCTCAGATCTTGATTTGGAATCAGTGCGGCAGATGCCGCGCATTGCCGAAGTCACAGTTTTCGAGCCTGGTTTCTTGATGCCGCGCATAGTCATGCACAAATGCTCTGCTTCGATAATCACGGCCACGCCATACGGTGTGACAGCTTCCATGATTATATCTGCGATAGCTGAGGTCAGCCGCTCCTGCAGCTGAGGCTTTCTGGCCTCATGATCCACTATGCGGGCGACTTTACTGAGACCGAGAATCCTGTCATCCTTCGGAATAAAAACGACATGAGCCTTGCCGATGAAAGGGATGAGATGGTGCTCACACATAGAATAAAAGGGAATGTCACCGACGAGAATCATCTCCTCCGTGCCAGGCTCGTTGAACACCTTGATCTTGTCTTCGACATCTTCATGCAAGCCGGAAAACAGCTCCTGGTACATTCTGGCAACGCGCTGAGGCGTCTCAAGCAGACCTTCACGCTCCGGATCCTCGCCAATGGCAATTAGTATCTCTCGCACTGCTTTCTCAATACGCTCTAAATCCATATCTCTTCTATCCCCCATAAAAGACAATCAGCTCCAGGATCCCATACCGGCACGCATTGCCCTGCCGTTATCATGATTATTCTTAGAGCTTACGATTTACTATCTAGAATAACACAGGGCTAGTCCTGATTTCCCTTAATCAGCGGTATCCATTTACCGTAACCCTGTTCCTCCATCTCTTCCAGAGGAATAAATTTTAAAGCGGCGCTGTTGATACAATAACGCAAACCGCCTTTATCCTTGGGACCATCAGATCGGAAGCGTCGT
>DCDV01000020.1:26394-31763 GCA_002316595.1 Mageeibacillus sp. UBA1046 | reverse complement strand
GCCTTTATCCTTGGGACCATCCGTGAAAACATGGCCCAGATGTGAATCGCCCAAACTGCTCCTGACCTCCACTCTGCTCATGCCAAAGGTTCTGTCTTTCTTCTCCTCAAGCAGTTCAGCCTCTATAGGCTTGGTGAAGGCCGGCCAGCCGCAGCCGCTGTCATATTTGTCGTCAGAGAGAAACAGAGGTTCACCTGTGACAATATCTACATAAATGCCGGCACGAAATTCATCATCGTACTCATTCTGGAAAGGGGGTTCCGTCCCTTTCTCCTGCGTAACATAAAACTGCAGCGGGGTTAAAGCCTCAGACAAGGTCTTCTTATCCGGCTTGGTGAATATGCGCTCCTCATCTTCAGTCGCAGGTGGCTTAGTATCATTTGTTGAAGGCGCTTCAGGATCAGTAACTGCCCCCTCCTCCGGATTGCCTGCCAGATCTTCCAGGATTGAGTGGCCGGAAGGCAAGGTATCAAAAGACACATGGCAATAGCCGCCCGGATTCTTTTCCAGGTATTTCTGGTGGTACTCTTCAGCTTCGAAGAACTTAGTCAGTTTCTCTACTTCGGTGACAATTTTTTTGCTGTATTTGCTTTGCTCAGCCGCGATGACTTCATTAATGACAGGGAGTTCAGAATCGTCATTATAGTAAATACCTGATCGGTATTGACTGCCGTAATCGTTGCCTTGCTTGTTAAACTGGGTCGGGTTAATAGTGAGGAAAAACTGCTCCAGCAGCTGCGGCAAGGGCAGCAGGTCGGGGTCGTACAGCACCTTGACCGCCTCAGCATATCCGGTTTTGCCGGTACACACTTCTCTATAGCTGACTTCATTATAAGAGAGGTCTCCGTTAGCGTAACCTGATGTAGCGCTGTAAACGCCGGGCACTCTCGCCATATATGCTTCTGTACCCCAGAAGCATCCTCCTGCCAGAACAATCTCTTTTAAATCTTTCTCATTATAGGAGATCAATGGATTAGGGTTCGCGGGGAGTACATTATACATAAAATTATTATTAAGCCCTTCTTGCTCCTGTGCATCCGCACCGCAAGAACCTGCTGCAATTGGCACTAAAAGAGTTACCAGAAGTAACACTGCAATCAGCAGCATATTTTTTCTTTTTGACATAGGCTTAAGCTCCTTTCTAAGACATTTGCGCCCATACAAGAGCGGAAAGTGTCTAAGATAATTTTATCACCATAGCCTTTATCTGGCGATACATAAGAAACCATATGCCCTGCCGGCCTTTCTGTTTCCCCGAAATTACCTCCTATTTGATACCGATTATTCGTCAGTGTGTTTAGATGACAGTTCTAATTCATCCTCAGCTAAAGGCGAGACAGTCAGCTTGTATTCCACATGAATAGAAACAGGCTGGGACTGATCAAGCCCAACCAGGGGAATCGTCGGCAGCTGTAAGTACTGCTTGTTGTTCTGCCGGCAAACAGACTTGCTTTGATGCTGAAGAATATATTTATCTGACTGCTGCAAAATAGATTTATCTGACTGCTGCAGAATGTAATTACCCGATTGAAAGCTGCCAACTATACCATCAACACTTTCGGCATCACCTTCAACATTATTTTTAACATCATTATTCTTAGCTGCTGCGGCAGCTACTGTCATTTCATAATCGGGGATCGGTTTCAGCACCTCAACAGGCGCATGCGCCTGTGAACGGATCTCCGGATTGCTATTCTGCCAGCGTAGAAGCATGCTTTTGTCCTTCTCGCTCTGCTGCGAGAGAGCGTCCGAAATTTCAGCCTCAGTCAAAGCCAGGTAAGGCTTGCCTGACAAAACCGAGATCGCAGTTCGTGCCAGACTAAAGAGATCAGAGTTAACGTGTGGTTTACAGGCTTGAACCTCCGGGGCAGCATACGCTGCAGTAGCGCGCTTAACCTCTACCCATTGCTCCGCGATGTCATCTAAAATAAGCGCACAGCCAAAATCAATAAGTGTGGGAGTATTGTCCGGCGAAATTATAATGTTGCCCGGCTTGATGTCCAAATGCAAAACAGGTTTCTGCAAAAGAGAGGAAAAATCCTGTAAACTCTTTTCTAAATGCAAAATCCATTGCATAACAAGTTCGGCAGCAGGATTTTCATTTCTAATTTCTGCTAAAGACTTACCTTCAACATATTCCATCAGATAAGATACTGTCTGAGGTTTGGGACTGACAATAATCTCAGGCAGCCTGTCACAAAAGCCATCCTTCAGGGGCAAATCAGCAGCAGGACCGCACCAGCCAAGACAACGCGGGAATTCAGGCGCCCGTAAATATGACAAGATCGACGCTACCCGATGATCAGTCCACTCGGAGACAGGTTTTGCGACATAGATACGCTCTTCCTCATCACGCACAAGCTTTGCCTTTCCCCGGCAATTGGACAAGCACTTTTCCTGATCCTTGAAATCGCGTGTTTTCTTGTTATCAGCCTGACCGGCTTTCTTTGAAATATCTGCCGCCATATTTACTCTCTTCGTATCGCGTATTAATACTTATAGTCTGCCGCAAACAAAAAACCCGCCGCCGGTTTTCGGCGACGGGCATTATCATTAAGCGACAGGAATATACCGCGTTACTGTGCTTTCTTGATTTGCTTTTCTTTCTTAAGTATCAAACGCGGTTCATCTTCCTCGTCAACACAGCCTGCCGATATTATTACTTTTTCGACATCCGAGCGGGAAGGTATCTCATACATAAGATCGAGAACCATGCCCTCAAGAATGGTACGCAGACCGCGAGCGCCGGTTTTGAGCTTCATCGCTTTTCTGGCAATCGCGCTGATTGCCTCAGGCTCGAATTCCAATTCTACATTGTCGAAGGCGAATAGCTTTTGGTACTGCTTTATAAGAGCGTTCTTCGGCTCTGTGAGAATTCTCTCAAGAGATTCTTGATCCAAATCCTGCAAGGTCGCGATCACCGGCACTCTGCCGATAAATTCCGGAATTAGCCCATATTTCAGCAAATCTTCCGGCATGACTTTCTCCAATACCTTCTCAGGTGAGGTTTTGTCGAGATCTTCAATGATGGCTCCGAACCCGATCGATTTTTTACCGATGCGGTCCATGACTATTTTCTCCAACCCATCGAAGGCCCCGCCCAGAATAAAGAGAATATGTGTAGTATCTATCTGGATGAATTCCTGCTGAGGATGCTTGCGTCCGCCTTGAGGAGGAACATTGGCAATCGTGCTCTCAAGAATCTTCAAAAGTGCCTGCTGCACACCTTCGCCGGAAACATCACGAGTGATTGAGGGATTATCTGAGCGTCTGGTGATCTTATCAATCTCATCTACATAAATGATGCCTCGCTCAGCTCTTTCAACATCAAAATCGGCATTCTGAAGCAGACGCAGCAGGATGTTCTCCACATCCTCGCCGACATAGCCGGCCTCTGTCAGTGCAGTAGCGTCAGCTATCGCGAACGGCACATGCAGCAATCTGGCCAGCGTTTGCGCCAGCAAGGTCTTGCCGCTGCCGGTTGGTCCGATCAGCATGATATTGCTCTTGCTCAGCTCCACTCCGTCTTCCAGCTCCAGACGGGGAGAAAGCACGCGCTTATAGTGGTTATAAACTGATACGGACAGAACCTTTTTTGCCTCTTCCTGCCCGATAACATACTCATCAAGAGCTTCCTTCAGCTCCCTGGGAGTCATCAGCTCAGTCGGCTCTGTGCCGGGTGAAAGCGCATAGTCAGGTGCAGCCTGATCATCCAGAAGCTCAATGCACAAGTCTACGCAATCACTGCAGATATAGACACCCGGGCCGGCTATCAGGCGGCTGACTTCTCTCTCCGCTTTGCCGCAAAAAGAACAACGCAAACCGCCATAAATCCTGTTGCCTTCATGTCCGTTGCTATCTGTCATTGAACTCGTTTCTCCATTATCTTATCTACGATACCGTATTTTACAGCCTGATCCGCAGACATCCAGAAGTCTCGATCGGTATCTTTCTCTATCACGTCTAAAGGCTGTCCTGTCTTCTCAGCCAGGATTTCATTCAGATTCTTCTTCAGACGCAGAATATGCTCCGCCATGATTGTGATATCCGAGGCCTGTCCTGCTGCCTGACCAAGCGGCTGGTGAATCATTACTTCGGCATTAGGAAGAATGAAGCGTTTGCCCTTTGTGCCTGCAGCTAATATGAAGGCGCCCATGCTTGCGGCCATGCCCATACAGATAGTTTGCACATCAGCCTTGATGTATTCCATGGTGTCATAAATCATGAAACCGGAAGAAATCTCGCCGCCGGGACTGTTGATATACAGTTGAATGTCTTTCTCAGGATCCTCAGCTTCCAGAAAAAGCAGCTGTGCTGTGATAAGGCTTGCTGTGACTGAGTTAACCTCATCAGACAAAATGATGATACGCTCTTTTAGAAGACGTGAAAAAATATCGTAAGACCGCTCGCCTCTGTTAGTCTGCTCTATTACCATCGGTACTAAACTCATATGTGTGTTTCTCCTTTCCAGAACTGACCCGCTAAATCCGGGCTCTGGTTTTCGTCGTTCTTGAAACTGCCTATTTCAGAATTTCAAATCAGGTGTAAAAAACGATATAACCAATAATACTCTATATCCCTAATAATACTCCATATGTCCGCTCTATCTTCGGTATTTAACGTACTTGTAACTTAATCAGCGGTCATAATTATTATTTAGTCGTCAGACCAGGCTCAACTTCTGCTGTTTAAGCTTCAGTTCCTGCTTCGTCAGAATCAGCTACTGCACCCGCTTCGTCAGAAACCGTCTCTTCATCAGGTTCTTCAGATTCCGCCTCTGCCTCATCAACCGCGGCAGGAACTTCAGGTTCCTCCTCTTCTTCCGGCTCCGGCTTAACATCAGTGGCAATACCGTGTTCACGCAGGAAGGTGACTGCTTTGTTATTCTTAATGGTTTCTTTAAAGTAGTCTCTGTCCGGAGCAAAAGTCTCCTGGAATTTTTCTTCATCAACGCCATACATTTCAGCCATGCGTTTGATCTCTTCGGTAACTTCATCCTCGCTGGCTTCAAATTCTTCAATCTCGACGATCTTATCTATCACCAGTCTGGACTTTATCCTGTTAAGAGCAGGCTCATGAAGCTGCATCTTAAAATGGTCAACTGTCATGCCCATATATTCCAAATACTGTTCCAGATCTATCCCCTGATAACGCATTTGGTTTCTTTGCTCATCGACTATGCGGTCCATCTCATCGTGGATCATGACGTGAGGTATATCCATTTCGCTGTCCTCAACCAGAGCAGCGAGAAGATTATCTTCAAATTCACCGTCTGCAGAAGCATTGGCAGCCTTGACTAAGCGCTCGCGCAGATCTTCCTTGTACTCAGCCAATGTGTCAAATTCGCTGATATCCTTGACAAACTCATC
>DCDV01000020.1:26010-26138 GCA_002316595.1 Mageeibacillus sp. UBA1046 | reverse complement strand
TCTTCAAAACCGGGAATGAAACTGTCGGACCCGATCTTGAGGTCATAATCAGCGCCTGTGCCTCCTGCAAACGCCACCTCGTCCTTAAAGCCTTCATAATCAATATTGACTGTGTCGCCTTCGGCTAC
>DCDV01000020.1:20498-25765 GCA_002316595.1 Mageeibacillus sp. UBA1046 | reverse complement strand
CCGGTTACTTCCACCGGCGGACGATAGGCAGTAATGCCCTTATGCTTGCCCAGAGTGACTTCAGGCTTGACAGCAACATCTATGGTAAAAACGAAGCCGTTCTCGCCGCCGATCTCAAGTATGTCCATTTCAGGGCTGGAGAACGGGATAATATCATGCTCTTCAAGTGCTGCCTGATAAGCGGGATCCACAGCAAAACCAACAGCGTCCTCATATAAAACGCCTTCGCCATAGTAATTTACTACCACCGGATAAGGTGCCTTGCCTTTTCTGAAGCCTGGAACGCTAAAGCGTTTAGCATTCTTGCGAAAGGCGGACATCAGAGCTTTTTTAAACTCTTCCGGCGGGACGGTGATGGTGAACTGCACCATATTATGTTCTTTTTTCTCAACTGTTGACGTCATGAGGATCCTCCGTGAGCTAATCTATATTGATAGCTATCATTCGTTGTTTTAGCGCTAGAAGTTTACCATATCGAGTTAATAAAGTAAAAGTAAGAGGAAAGAATGATTAGGCCAAGTAAAGTAAAGCAAGAAGTAAGAAGGCACAGACAAAGCAAAGTAAAGTAAAGGGCTAAGAAGGCATGGCCTCAGTCTGCTGTACACACATCAGTATTTCTTATGTCTAATATTTTTATCAATATGTTAAATTATTCAAAATTCTAGACCGAATATAGTTGGGCGTCAGTATCACAGGTATCTTCAATAGAACTGCATCAGAACTGGGAGCATTGCCAGATTAGGCGGCGGTTGATTTTGACGAACTGTTGTTTGTTTCCGAATAGCCTCCGCATAAGGGGGCTATTCGGAACAGTCAAGGCTCAGATAAGTATCTTTTTGCAGCAAATCGTGATTCATGCTGCCGGAGCAAAAAAATAAGGCGGTGATTTTATGGAGGAATATATCACTTACATGCAAATCATCGCTTAAATATTTTGGTAGCATTAGCTGCACTAGCTGATATCCGCACTCGCAAAATACCAAATAAACTGACAGTTTCATTTGCTGCACTGGGCTTAGTAGTGAATGCTGTGGGTGATTTTCCCCAAGGCATCTTGACAGGTTTGATCGGTTTGGCAGTCGGCTTCCTGGTCTTTATCATCCCCTATATAACGGGATTTATGTGAGCAGGAGATGTCAAACTGATGGCTGCAATCGGAGCCATCAGCAATTGGCGTGTAGTGATCGCTATTACTTTCGCTGCAGCAATCAACGGCGCCATACTAGTGTTTGTTGCTCGAATAGCGCGGGGCGGGTTGATGAGAACATTTAAACGAACCGGCCGTTTACTTGTTTTTGGTTTTCTGAGCATGATTATGATAGCTTCCTCTTCTTTGCTGCTGAGCAGCAAGCGAGAGCAATATCGGGTAGATACCTCGGATAAGAAACGTGATTACATACCTTATGCGCTGGCAATAGCTCTTGGAACAGTGACAATTGTTGTGTTGTCCCGGACAGGTTTTATTACGGGGTTGTTCTTTTAGGAGTACAGTATGAAGACATGTCAGATCGTAAAACGAAAAGAAGGGCAATCTCTGGTTGAGTTCGCTCTGATTCTGCCGATTCTTTTACTGATTATTGTCGCTGTAATAGATTTCGGCTGGATCTTCTATGCGAAATTGACTGTTAATAACAGCACCCGTGAAGTAGCTCGTTTGTATGTCGTTGATGAAGAACTGCCCCTATCCGATGAAGCTGCCCTGGCGCAAGCCAGGATGCCTGATCTGTTCAAAGGAACAGCCTACGCTCAAATTAGCATAGGCGGCACTCCGGCGGAAATAAGAGTTACTCTGGGTGGCAACGTTAAGCCTTTAGTAGGATTGTTTTTTGATGGCGATGTACCTGTTGACTTTTCTCGTTGATCTTGAAGATGTGTCTTTAATTAAGTAAGCGTCAGCTATCAGGTGCATTCCCTTTACTTCTGACGATTTCATTTATTTTCATAGCCAGGGCATTATATCGCTTGCGAAGTTCTGTAAATCGGGCTGCTTCATCTTGCTTAGAAGTTTCTTGTTCTAAAGTCTCCTGCCCGTTCTCAATTGACGTAATGTATTCCAGCAGCTGTTCAAGGCGCTCAAACAGTAGATTGTCCTTTGTTTTTTCGTAGAGATCCATGCCGAAATATAGAGCCTTCTTGCTGTCCTGGTATAATTTAATGTATTCATGTTCCTGGCGGTTGGCAGCTATCAGCTCTCGTAAGGGCCAGGTAATATTATTTGCTGTGAGTCCGGCCTTATAAGGGACAAAGAGATCTTTCTCTTTCATGACTTCTAAGAATTGGTATAAGGCCTCCTGTCCGATATTTACGAAGAGGATGAATCCCGGATCCAGTTCAGGAGATGTGTGAGGGCCGCTATTTGCAGGCAATTCTTCATTTTCTCTCAGGAGCAGTTCCCTGACTATCGTATCTAAATTGTCCCGTCCGATCAGCTTGATGCCAATCCCGCCTGCCGATGCTGCTTCCTCCAGTTTCTCTAAACGATCAGCAAAAAATCCGTAAGCAAGCATATAAGGTCTGTCTTTATCAATATTCATAAAACTCTCCTTAACCCTCTGCAGAATATTCATCTTAATAATTGCAAATAATTAAAAGTATAGCCAGCTTAAGAAATAATTGTACCGCTGGCTACTTCCCAGAGGTAGAGGCTTGCGACACTGCCATAAGGACTGAAGCGCCTCCGATAACGCTCGAAGCGCTCCCTGTCAATCTCCTTATGTCCGTAAATCAGGCGTAACCCTTTGTTAATCCCATAATCACCAAAGCTAAAGATGTCCGGTCGCTGTAGGGAAAAAAGCAGGATCATCTCCGCAGACCAAGGCCCTACGCCTTTGAGTTCCGTCAATCTCGCTATGGCTTCCTCATCTGTCTTATCTTTAATATCTTCAAGATCAAATTCACCCGATCTTACTTTTTCAGCGAAGTCAGTAATATAACTTGCTTTACGAAATGACATGCCGAATTGCTGTATTTTATCTATGCCGGCAGCCAATACCGTCTCCGCAGTGATCTCCCCCAGTGCATCTGTCAATCTCCGGCAAATTGTAGTCTTAGCCTTGCCGGAGATCTGCTGCCCGACAATTGTAAGAACAACAGCTGAAAAGAGGTCGGATTCTACTTCCCTCTTAATATGACCAATCCGGTCAATTGCTGCTCCAAGTTTCTTGTCCTTGGCTTTCAGGTATGCTATTTCGGTTTTTCCGTAAGGAAAATATATTAAACTCATTTACAAGCGCCTTCGTCTCTTAAAATTATTTAGCAAACCAGCTATTATTCATTATATATCAGGACATAATTTCTCAGAGGCATGTTAAGATTATAACGGTCTTTGATTTGCACTCATATTTTCAGCTGATTTGTAGAATAATTTTCTTTTTCTGAATATCATTGAGGGCAATTGTTTAGATAAACTGAGGCAGCAAAGGGAGTATTCGATGGACATTAAGGTCATTGAAAATCGTATCAGAGAACTGGAAAGATTGATCGGCAAGACACCATTGCTGGAAATAGAATACAGCTATAACGGCGAAGTGCGCAGGGTCTTTGTTAAGGCTGAAAGTTATAACTTTACCGGCAGCATTAAGGATAGAATGGCCATCCATATTCTGGCTAAAGCATATATGCAAGGGCTTATTAAGCCAGGGGATCAGATTCTTGAGGCGACCAGCGGCAACACCGGCATATCTTTTGCCGCGCTGGGCTCTGCTTTAGGACATAAAGTAACTATCTTCATGCCCGACTGGATGAGCGAAGAAAGAAAAGATCTGATCAGAAGTTTTGGCGCTGAGGTGAAGCTGGTCAGCAAAGAGGAAGGCGGCTTTCAGGGCTGCATCAGGCTGACCGAAAAGTATGCCGGCCAAAATGAAGGCGTATTCCTTCCCTGCCAGTTTTCTAATGAGTACAATGTGGAGGCTCACTACGAATCCACAGGTCCGGAAATAAGACAGCAGCTGGCTGCGGCAGGCCTGAAAGCTGATGCCATCGTTGCCGGTGTAGGAACAGGCGGTACAATTATGGGTGTCAGCAGATACTTCAAAGCGATAAATCCCGCATTTAAGGCATATCCGCTAGAACCCTCGAATTCTCCGACCCTCAAGACCGGTGGTGAGGTAGCCCGCAGCCATAGAATTGAGGGCATTTCTGATGAGTTCATCACCTCAATACTTAAACTGGATGAGCTGGATAAGATCATCGGAGTTGATGACGGTGATGCCATCATCATGGCGCAAAATTTAGCCGGCAGGCTTGGCCTGGGCGTCGGCATCTCCTCCGGCGCGAACTTCCTGGGAGCTGTAGCAGTGCAGAACATGCTAGGCAAGGATGCCAATGTAGTCACTGTCTTCGCGGATGACAATAAGAAGTACCTGACTACTGATCTTTTGCAAGAGGAGCCTGTGAGAGAAGATCACCTCTCTGCAGATATTGAACTGCTGGATTTAAAGAGTCACCTTATTTAGATACTCCTCTGCCAGGATGGCATAGCAATATTGATCAATCCACTCTTTGTCCACCCGTGCCCAGAGCGCCTTGCGATAATGAGCTTCCCTCCTCATGCCGATATTCTCCATCACCCGGTATGATCCGTAGTTGTCTGCGGCGCATAAAGCGAAAATCCTATGCAGCTTCATAGTGTTAAAACCATATTCAATCAAGACATAACCGGCTTCTGTGCCGTAGCCCTTTTGCCAATGATCCCGATGTAAAGTCCAGCCTATTTCCGCTGTATCCAGGCCGCTGGGATAAATCCCGCAGCTGCCAATCAGTTGATTGTCCGCTTTGAGAGTGATACCGAATTCGAATCCCGGTTTGGCGGTGCGAATAAAGTTGAGTGTATCTTCTTCACTATTGGGACCCCAGGACATGTAGCGGACGTTGGCCGGCACTGATGCCCAGGAGTGGACGCTGTCAAAGTCTTCCTCTGTCAGTGGCCGCAGAATTAATCTTTCAGTTTCTAACGTTTCCTTTATTGTCATAAGTGTTTTAAATTCTCCCATTTCCGTGAATTTATCTGGTACGAAGATATTATTATATTTTACCTGATTTATGATTAAGATAAGAGTGTGAAGGCGCTCATCCGATATGTTAAGAAAATTAAGTAGTTGAGAGGTACAAGTGGATATTCTGAATAACATATACGAAAATCTGCCGGATGCCGCATTGGCTGAGCAGGAAGAGATTTTGCTGGCAAAAGGCAAGGTAAAAATCACTCGGATTCTCTCCGCCGGTCAGACCAGCGAAGTCTATGATCAGGATGAAGATGAATGGGTTAT
>DCDV01000020.1:18477-20407 GCA_002316595.1 Mageeibacillus sp. UBA1046 | reverse complement strand
CAATGGGTTATTGTGCTCAGAGGAGAAGCGGAGATCAGCTTCCCGGAAGAAGGCGGCCATACCGTTAAGCTGAAAAAAGGGGACTATCTTTATCTCCAATCAGGGAGAAAGCATCAGGTCGTCATGACATCAGACCTTTGCCTTTGGCTCTGTGTATATTTTTCACAGGAATAGATCAGCAAAGGGTTGTCTTCTCAGACCAATAAATTAACTCTTTTACTTCTATTTTTAATTAGAGTTAGATTTCAGCTGACAAAACTAAAAAGAGGATTATACAGCATACCCTTGCCGCTAAACTCGCTTTGAAACAAATGGATAGCGGGAAAATAATAACTTCCACCCGACAGAGGTAATTTTTCCAGCACTTCCTGCCAGGGAGCGTTTAATTCAGTTCTTCTGGCCAGAGTGACATGGGGTTTGAAGCGGCGGCAGGAAACTTCAAGTCCAAGATCAGTAAATGTCTTGCCTAATGCCGCTTGCAGTTGAAATAGATTTTTTGTCACAGCGAGTTTTGCATATATTAATCTGCCATCGTCTCTGCTAAAGTTGCCGTAACCTTCGATAGATGATGTGAAGCATGACAAGGAAGGTATTTCGAAATTGCTCAGGCTGGAAATCAGCTGTTCACACTTACCTGCAGAGACATCTCCCAGAAAATGTAAGGTTAAATGAAGGTTGTCATCTTTCGTAAGTGAGACTTTGCTGCTGTTCTCATTAATAATCGCCTTCGCCAAACGCATATATTTCAGATGTTCTTCCGGTAAGGCCGCTGCGATAAATAAACGCATGTGCCGCTCCTTTCATCACTTCTCCTGCATGTAAATCGTATCCAGATCAAGTTCATAATAAATTGCGTTTTGTGAATCAAAGATTACTCCCACATTCCGAAATACCAGTAGAATATCAAGCTCTGTGGATTTCAGCACCATGGTCATATCTGCAAGTTCTGCAGGTGTGCGTATTAAGTTTGTGTTGGGATACTTGTTCAGGAGAGCATCAACATAATCTCTCATATCCTGGCGCAGGATTACTTCATCCTCCAGCTGAATCTCCAGAACCGGTACCGTCATTCCATAGTCGGGCCAGTCTATCCGGTAAGTGCCCCTCTCACCATCAACGAGAAAAGGTTGCTCTCTTTCATAACTGGGCATTACTTTAATTGCCAGGCTATAGTCAGATATGTCAATGGGGATGTCCGGGAGGTATAAACTTATACCCTTGTTAACTTCGGGCGGCATTTCAGGTTGAGTCAGCCAGGTTTTGTTAAAGCCAAACACAGATCTGAATGTCGAATCTTCCTGATAATCTCTGTCAAACCAGGCAGGCAGGCTGGCGTCACTGGCAAAAGCCAGGTAAACAACTGCGTCTGTTATTGCTGCCCTTACCTCCGGATCCGGTTCTGACTCAGTGGGAATAATTGTATCTTCTTTGAACATGTCCTCACCGGTAAGCAGTGCTTCAAGTCTGGCTGTCTGGGCTTTAACCGGCAATACATTGTAGCCGGAGATCGGAAGTACGGAAAAGACTGCCAGGACACATATTATGGCGACAATATAAATATAAGCTCTGGATCTGCGTATAAGTATGAGGACTGCACCGGATGCAGCTACGAGCCAAACCAGTATGAACCAGTACTCGGTCAGTTTTAGTCCGGACAGTTTAAGCTGATTCCATAACGCTATGGCATAGGGGACCAGTATCAGAATTGCGGCGAGCGGATAAAAGCGCAGATAAAAGTTCGCAAGTTTTGATTTATACTCTGAGACCATCATATGCAGCCAGTTTCCTGCGATGGTATAGGCAGCGGCAATGCCGGCAAGTTGAACAAATGGCACATCTATACCGGAAAACACTGTTCTGCCGGTCCAAATCAGAAGGACAATCGAAAGCACGGTCATCATAGGTATCATGATGTATTCGAACAGAATTT
>DCDV01000020.1:4519-18351 GCA_002316595.1 Mageeibacillus sp. UBA1046 | reverse complement strand
CATGATGTATTCGAACAGAATTTCCACAAAACGGGGCTGATCCTGGGCTGCTTCTCTGTGTGCATCCTTTGTACCTTTGCGAAAATCCGGGAAATAAGCAACAAACATGGTAAAGGCTATGAAGCCTGCAATAGTAGCAATGAACTGGTACACTTTAAAACTCATTTCAGGGTACAGGAGTGCTTGAATAGCTCCTGCCACTCCGCTGGTGCCGATAATCATGACTACGCCGTAAATAAGGGCAATGAAGAATGCCTTCTGGTGTATAAACAGTGCTTGGGCAAAATCGATACTGAAGATGCCCGCCGCCTTCTCAGCTGCGGTGCCCGGCTGGCCTGAGAATATAATGAAAAACAGATAGCAGATCAGCATGGCCACACTGACTCTGGCAATCGCCAGGGGTGACAGAACTTCGTATCCACGTTCAGCCAAAGCCAGGTCAGAGCCGGAAAATAAATATAGAAGCAAAAAGGTGAAAACCAAAGCCAGCAAGCTGATAATATTCGCCAGCAGAAAAGCTCTTTTTGTGTTAAATCTGCTCTGCGCCAGGGTTATTGCCATAAGGCTGAATATCGTTCCCAGAGCTAAAGACCAGCTAAGGCAGTTCAAGAGAAAACTATAAGACTCCTGCTGCGGCCAGTCTATCTGAATACGAATCAATGTCACCAGCGCAAACGCAATCGCAAAGAAAATTGTGGCGGGAAAATCTTTCAATGACTTTAGAGATCCTGAGAAGGCCTTTTTTACAGTCTCTGTAAAACTGCTCATAAGAATACCTCGATTATTGTTTATTGAGTTGATTTTATCTACGTTTGATCTTTGATTTAAAGACCATAGTTTAATTACGTACCGGTAGTTTTGAAAAATCCACAAAATCTCCTGGCCGAGAAATAATTAAAGTCCCTTGGGCGTAAATTATAGTTTCTTTGGCGGAATAATCAAAGTTCCCTGATTCGAAACAATTATACAACAGTGTCAGTGAACATAGTGATTGCAAGGGGGATATTTGTGATATTTGTATCCACTCACCTGTCGTTTCTTTGCTACGCTAAATTTAAAGTTCGATAATGGAGGACAGCAAAATGGAAACCTGGTTACCTACACTCAAGACCGGCACACCGGAAGAAGGTTACAATCTGGCTGTAAAGCTGGCCCGCAAAGCAGTCGGCATGATCCAGCCGGATGAGAACGTCAGAAATGTTCTGCGTCCCGCCTATGCCTCTGACCCCACAAATCTGACCTTTGCCTCTCAGGTTGTGGCAATTCACTTTCAAACTGTCGCGGCAGCGAACAATTACTGGAACGATTAGCTCCTTAGGTAAATAGCCTGGCGTGCACCTCCGCCGGGCTATTATTTTGTCGACTAGTTCCGCTGTCGCAGCTTTTAAGCGCCTTCGCAAAATATAGCTGACTGATGCATCGCGCAGATCATTTTTGAAGCCCTCTGACTGCCAAGGCTGGCGTGAAGTAAGGTGGTAAATATGTTATTTCAGGATAGAAAAGATGCCGGCATCAGGCTCGCTGATGCTTTAGAAAAATATGCGGGAGAAGATGCAGTTGTCTTCGCTTTGCCCAGAGGCGGAGTCGAGTTGGGCGCCGAAATTGCAAAGAGGCTTAATGTCCCTCTCGATCTTGTCCTGACGAAAAAAATTGGCCATCCTGCTAATCCGGAATACGCGATTTGTGCTGTTGCCGAAGAAGGCGACCCTATCTGCAATCCTGTTGAAGTGCGCCGAGTCGACCCTGACTGGCTGCAAAAAGAAGTTGACAGCGTTCGTGCAGAACTTATGAGACGCAGAGAGCATTATCTGGGCGGAGCCAAGAGACATCCGGTGGCAGGAAAGATTGCCATTATTGTCGATGATGGAATAGCTACCGGACTTACAATGATGGCGGCAATCGAGGAAATGAAGAAGCGTCAGGCGAAAAAGATCGTGGTTGCGATTCCCGTCACGCCTTCCGATACAGCTGAGAAACTGCTGGAAAAGGCAGATGATCTCGTGGCTCTGGATATTGATCGTTATTATCGCGGAGCCGTAGGCGCTTATTATCGGGACTTCCGTCAAGTGTCAGACAAGGAAGTAATCAACTTGCTGAAATCATCAATTTCTTGATTTTTGAAACTTCGTCTTAATCCCTTTTATCAGCATGGAGCCAATAAATACAAGACCGGCATAACCTACCAGCGGATAAAGGGTTGCGACAAGATCGGTAAAGGATAACAATCCCAATACAAAGACAAGAATCGCGATGAAAACCGCAAACAGCTGATTACCTCTCTTGCCGCCAAAGGTGAAACGGTTACAGACCGTCCACAACATGGCGGTACAAGAAGAGAACATCCCCAATATCAGAAATATTGAAAAGACTGAACCCAAAAGATGGGATATATTTTTGGCCAAAAAGAGAACAGGTATGGACAGCGATGCTATGCTTTCGGCATTCAGCAGCATAGCGGTATTGATGATTGCAGTAGTAAGAATCGCAACTACAGAGCCGAGCAATATTCCATGCTTCGCCTCTTGCCGCACCTTTGCCGTCATGCCGATTTTTGTAAAATAGGTGCTGCCGGTAATAAAAACCAGAGATAAGTATAAAACAGCGCTGATAAGCCAATGGGGCGAGTTTTGCGATGAACCTAAAAGTTCCTCATATCTTGAGGCTTCTTCAAAATTGCCCCAGTTCTGAATCATGCTGATCGTCCCTACCACCAGTATGAAAATTATAATCGAGGAACCCAGGGTAGAGACAATCTTCATTAACCGTTCAAAACCTATCAGATAGGCGATTAAGACCAGAGCAGTCATGATTGCCGAGCCGATCCAATGCTCCACTCCGTAATATTCATTGAGAGTTGCACCCGCACCTGATATCAGGACAGGCATAATTAAAAGTAGAATAATCGGAATCAGCCAGGTATAAAAAGTCCCCAGCTTTACCCCACAGAAATATTTAAAGTGATTAAACTTTTCTTCTTCACGATGTTCATAGCCGGCTTTTAATATAAGCCAGCCGAAATATATAAAACCTGCCAGATTTATTAAGATAACAGCATAGCTCCGGTAACCATAACTTGTGAAGAATTGCAGTATTTCCTGACCGGTTGCAAATCCGGAGCCAATAATCCAGGCAATAAATGCTCCCGCGAGCTTAATAACTGAGCTTTTCTTATACGTACCCTGATTCTCCATCTCTAAGATATACCCCTTTCCCTTGACAAATAAAAGCTGCAGTCACGTTGAAGTGAATTGAACAAAGAGAAGCGGACTGTTCATATACTTTAATGGAGCAAACGATTCAAAACAAGATTAACTTTATGAGTGCCACTTGCTGCTATATTTTCTTCACCGGATGACGGATAACAGTCCGCCACTTGTCCGGTGTTACTTTTCTTGCATCGGACAAGTAAATCTCATGGTGTAATCTGTGTTCAGAAAAATCTTTTTCATAACCCCGGTCAGCAATATACTGATCCATCAAGGCGACACTGGCAGGCTCATCAGAAAAAGGACCTATATGCATGATCTGCACACAGATTCCTTCCTCAATGGTTAAGAATTCCACAAGAGAAAAGTCTTGTTTCTTTTTATTGGCAGCCTCTGTGAGCGCCCAGTCTAAATCTTCTCTCCTGACAAAATCCGGCAAACGGATTACCGATATCCAGTTGAATTTCTCTTTCTTGGCAGGATCAAAGCCTTGGATCCCTTCCTGCCACCAAAATCCCTCGAGCGGCGGCACAACATAATCAAAGTAGCCTTCAATTTGATATTCGCCTTTTTTGCTCATCTTGATGGTATAAGCGATGCCGTACAGTAATTCTATAGACTTCTGATAAGCGCCGCCTTCTTCGTTGGGGTCTCCCCGGCCGCGAACAGCAAGAAAATTCATCTCAGGGATGCTGACTATTTCCGGCTGCGCCTTCGGCATATAGTATTCTTTGTATTCTTTCTTGTAGTCAAACGCCATGGCAATCCTCCGGAAATAATTATTAATTTGGTACTGCGATGAAGACGCTAAACTTTAAGGCAAGAATTCTTATCAGGGGCGGATATATGCGTACCCCTCCAGCTGTTTGCGGGCAATCTCCACAACACCTGAAGGAACCACCCGCACAAAATCAGGAAGCTGCTGCGGCTCAACTTTCCAAGCCCCGAGGGCATTGGCACATGCTACAAAGTCGACTAAATCAATCAAGTTCTCAGGTAATGATTGGTCACCGATATAATAATTAACAGCTTCAGCATAGGCGACCACCTCTATCGTTGCCTCCCCTTCCTCTCTCAGGAAGTTAGTAACATTCGCAAGAAGCAAATCCCACTTGCTCATTTCATCTACATGAAAAACTACCTGTATTTTGTTCCTCCTTATCGTTAATTAAGTTTTATAATTGAGCGTTCATGGCTGTCTAATCTTGCAATATTATAATTCTAATTAGGAATACTTTGTCGGGCAGGGGTTACTGAACAATGCTTTATACTTTGTAAACTAAATCAAACTCTTCGCAAAGATCTGTCAGTTAAAATTATTCTGCGAGAGTGAGAGCTAAAAAGACATCGAAAAAACATCAGTTTTTAACCTCCTGCAGGTATTACTATTTATTATATAGTATATAATGTTATCCAATCACGGGTTATGAAGAGATTAAAGTTGGGGTTTAAAAGAGAAGACGGAGTCACTTTGGTTGAGCTCCTGGCAGCGATTATTCTGTTATCAATAATCGTTATGTCTTTTATGGGCTTTTTTACTCAAGCCGCCAGGACCAACAATAGAACTAACTCAGTTAATGAGGCCACCTTTTTAGCTCAGCAGGAAATCGAGCGAGTAACCAATTGTTCAAAAAACGGGAAAACAGTTGCTGACACCCTGGCCGGAAAACCGGACAATGTGCAGCTTAACATACAAGTAAACGAGAACAGTGATTTGTATAAAGTTGTTGTTACTGTTACTGAGGGAGGTGAGGCGCGTGCAAAAATGGAAACCCGTCTGCCGTTCGCAGAAGCAGAAGAATAGACGATCCCTCAAGAAATTGTTATACAGCGAAACGGGTATTACCTTAGTCGAGCTTTTAGCAGCGCTGGCCATTTTGGGTATCATCATCGCGCTGGCCGGGTCCATACACATTTTCGGACAAAAACAGTTTCGCAGTCAGTCAAAATCTGCCGATCAGGCCAATGATATGAGCCATGCCATGACAAAAATTTCTGCCGACTTGCGCCGCTATTCCTCTGATCAGATAGATGTGGAGAATAATGTAATTACCATATTGAGCAGCGGCGCTACATACAAAGAAGTAAACAATAAATTGATGCACAATGACTCCGTACTTATTGATTATGTCAGCGAGTTTACCGCCGGTAAGACTGATGACAATCAAGGCATAAATATCACAATCAGAGTACACAGCAATGAGGCCGGCGTTGAAGCCAAAGACTATCAAACGACCATATATTTCAGAGGAGAATCTGCAGGCGGAGAAGGAGGTGAGCCAATTGAAACAACGGAAACAGTTGCATCAACCTAAAAGAAAAACCCTGGCAGAAAAATTCAGGCAAGAGGATGGAGCAGGACTGGTTTTGACTCTTATGGTTCTCATGGTTTTAGCAGTTCTCGGCTTTGCGATCGGAGCCGTTACCATCGGAAGCCACAAGTTAAGCGTCGTCAACCAGGACAGCAACTCTGCCTATTATATCGCTGAAGCCGGAGCTAACATGGCTTATGAAGAACTTGAAAATGAAGTCTGGTTTGCCCATGAAAATCACAACGCCGCTGCCGGGCATTACTTTTCTTATCTGTCTGATAAATTAGATGTCTTAGACGGCACTGTATACACTGATTTTGATCCTCAATTTGGCGATAACCCCAAGGCGACTATCTCGATAGAAAGAGAGCCGGAGACAGAATTAACACAAAAATACACCATCGTCTCTACAGGCGAGATCGCCGGCAGAACAAGAACAGTAAAGATGCCGGTCAGGGTGCAGTGGCAAAAGAGAGGCGGCGGGCTGCCCAGAATGCCTGAAGACGCAGTCATGATCGCCAAGGGATATCTGTATCTGGACCATGGCGTGAATATTAGCGGAGACGTCTATCTGGACGGGACAGTGGATATTAAGCAGGATTTCGTTCATATAGATGCTGACGGCGTATCTCATGTCGATGATAGCGGGATGATAAAGGGTGAGATAAACTTGACACCTTACATCGCGATCTTCGACGCCTTCCCCAATAATCCGGATGCCTCAGCTTACGAAAAAAATTACACGAGCAATATTTTTTCTGCACACACCCGTCTTTCCTCCTTGAACGTCATAGACAAGCTGATTTTTGATACTGACGGCAAGGATATTAATCTGATAGTTGACAATCTGACTATAAATAGAGACATAGAAATAATCGGGGGTGGCACCGTTAACATCTATGTAAATAATTATCTGTCTTTTGCTGCTCACGATCTGAATATAAACTGGGGCGGAGCCGCCGATAAACTGAATATTTTCTATGCGGGATCAACACCGGTCAGAGTCAAAAATAACTTTAATTTCAAAGGCACACTTTTCTTGAATAATTCCGGTATAACGTTTGATAAAGACCTGAGCATGGACGGAATTATAATTTCCCGCAAGGATGTTGAATTTAAGAAAGGAGGCGCGACTGTCGTTGCCAGCATATTTGCGCCTGAGGCGTCGGTAAAATTTAGAAAAGATTCGAGTTACTCAGGCACTATAGTTTCCAAAATCATTGAGTCAAATCGACAATCTAAGTTTTATTACGCCCTTAACCCTTATTTGACAACTTATCCTTATGGCCCTGAACCCGGCGGCATCGGGACAGGGGGAAGTGGTTTCGGCACATTCACCATCGACCAGCTCATTTCAGCTCAGCCTGCTCTGGAGCCATAGCTGGATTGAGGATAGAGAAAAGCTAATACTGTTCAGCAAGTACATATATCGAGGGTTGTCCGCTGATGGACGAGAAACGGATCTTTTTAAAGTCAACATGATAATACTTAATCTGAGAATTAAATATAAAAGTTCTGCTAAATGAAGCAGACTCTTACACCACAGGAGATGTAGATGGCGATCAAAGAACGGAAAAAATTAGGAGATCTGCTCAAAGAAGCCGGTCTGGTTACAGAAGCACAAATCATTGAGGCAATGACAAAAAAGAAGCCAACCCAAAAACTTGGTGATGTTCTGGTTGACCAGGGATACATCACCGAGTCGCAGCTCCTGGAAATTTTGGGAATTCAACTTAATTTGAAAAGCGTCTCGCTCTACAGCTACCCTATCGATGAATCGTTGACTCATTTAATATCGAAGGATTTTGCCCGCAGTAATTTGTTAATGCCCATCAAGCTGGACAATAATCGCCTTACTGTGGCGATGAATGACCCCTTAGATTTTTATTCTATTGAAGAAATTGAGCTGTCTACCGGCTATAGTCTTCGTCCTGTGATCGCCAGCAAAGATGACATCCTGCAAACTATCAACCGCATTTATGGCGCTGTAGAATTTGATCTCGAGCAGCTGGGACGTGATGATTCTCCGGCCGTACGCATTCTCGATCAGCTGCTGATAAGCGGCGTCACCATGCATGCGTCAGACATACATATCGACCCTTATGAGAATAATGTTCTGATCCGCTTTCGTGTTGACGGCGTTTTGCATACTGACCGCACCTTGCCCAAGACACTGATCAGCTCTCTGGTCTCTCGCGTCAAAATAATGGCCGGTTTAAATATTATGGAAACGCGTTTGCCTCAAGACGGCCGTATCAGCACCATGATCAGCAACAATCCCGTCAATCTGCGTGTTGCAACTCTGCCCACAGTCTTCGGAGAGAAAATAGTAATCCGTATCCTGGAGATGTCCAATATCTTCAGCAATGTAAAGAACATCGGCCTGCAGGAAGATACGCTGGCCAAATACGAAAAACTGATTCGTCAGCCATCCGGACTTATTCTTCTGACCGGTCCGACCGGTTCCGGCAAGACATCAACTTTATACGGCTCTATTAATGAGCTTAACACTCCGGCTATGAACATCATCACCGTTGAAGATCCGGTGGAATATCAGTTGTATGGTATTAATCAGGTGCAGGTCAATAACGACATCGGACTGACCTTCGCCAGCGGACTGCGCTCCATTTTGCGCCAGGATCCTAATATTATCATGGTTGGCGAAATCCGCGACTCCGAAACTGCGCAAATCTGTATCAGAGCAGCGCTTACCGGTCATCTGGTTTTCTCGACTCTTCATACCAACAGCGCTATCGAAGCCATTCCCAGACTGTACGACATGGGTATAGAGAATTATCTCGTCTTCTCGTCAGTCAAAGGGATCATGGCTCAGCGTCTGGTTAAAAGAATCTGTAAAGATTGTGCCCAAACTCATCCCGCCAATCAGGCCGAAAGGGATGTTTTCAACAAGCGCGGCATGGATATTGAGGAAGTGACAGTGGGTGTCGGCTGCAACGCCTGCCGCCAGACAGGCTATCGCGGACGTATGGCCATTCATGAACTGATCGTGATCACTGACGCCATCAAAACCATGCTCATGGATAACGCCAATATGAAGGAGCTGGAGGAACACCTCAGAAATACAGGGGTCACTTTCCTCATCGATGATGGTCTGGAAAAAGTCAAACAGGGAAAAACCACGATTGACGAAGTACTGCGTGTGGCTTCTTTAGATTGAAGCATTATGCGTGGCTTCTTTAGATTAAGGAGTGTGTAAATGAGCCGTTTAAACAAAATTCTGGCAGAAGGACACAAACAGTCCGCATCTGACGTCTTGCTGGTAGCCGGATCACAGCCCATTTTTAGAATTAACGGACAGTTAATCCGTCAGGGTGAAGAGCGCATGATGCCGGATGACACAGCAAATATGGCCAGAGAAATTTTGAGTGATGAACTATGGAGTGTCCTGGAGAAAAAACGAGAAGTCGACTTGTCATACGGCATTGAGAATCTGTCACGTTTCCGGGTCAATATCTTCCATCAACGCAGCGCGATTTCTCTGGCATTCCGCGTCATCCCGCGTGACATACCTACCATGGAGGAATTAGGCATACCCACTATTTTAAAAAATGTCGTGCATAGTCCTCATGGCCTCTTCCTGGTCACAGGCCCGACCGGCAGCGGCAAGAGCACTTCCCTGGCTTCCATGATTGATTTTCTCAATCAGACATTGAGCCGCCATATAATCACATTGGAAGATCCGATTGAATATCTGCACAGGCATGGCAAATCCATTATTGAACAGCGCGAAGTCGGATTTGACACCCTTTCATTCCAAAACGGTCTGCGTGCGAGTTTACGTCAGGATCCGGATGTCATTTTAGTAGGAGAGCTGCGGGATATGGATACTATACAAACTGCGCTCAACGCTGCTGAAACCGGTCACCTGGTCATGGGTACACTGCATACGCAGGATACCTCCAGCACGGTCGACCGCATCATCGATGTTTTCCCCTCACATCAGCGCAGTCAAACCCGCATCATGCTGGCTAATGTTTTACTTGGCGTAATGTCGCAGCGTCTGCTGATAAAATTAGATCGCAGCGGCAGGGTTGTGGCAACAGAAATGCTGATAAATAATAGTGCAATTAAGAATTTGATCCGCAGTGAGAAAATGCACCAAATCCCCAATATACTGCAAACATCACGTGATCAGGGTATGCATACAATGGAAATGAGTATCAAGGATCTTGTCGCGCAAGGTTTAGTCAGTCAGTCCGAGCTGGATCCTTATTCATCTAATAAATTTGCGTGACAATAAAGGTGGTGTAAAATGCCTATTTTCGCCTATAAGGCAAAAACTGAAACCGGCAGAGTAATCAGCGGCAAGATCGAGAGCAGAAACCAAAGAGAAGCCATTACAGAGCTCTCTCACCTCGATCTGGTCGTCTTCGAAGTGAAACCGATTAATGCTTTTTTCAACCAGGAAATAAGCATAGGCGCAAAATTAAAGGAAAAGGATTTTGTGGTTTTCCTGCGCCAGTTCTCCACGCTTATGGGCGCAGGTATCCTGCTGCTGGAGGCCGTTGAGCTTTTAGCTGCGCAGACAGAAAGCGAAATTTTACAAAAGGCTCTGGGAGAGATCGCCGAGGATATAAAAGGCGGTACGCCTTTGTCGGACAGCATGGGGCAGTACCCGAAACTATTTCCGGAATTACTGGTGCAGATGATCCGCTCAGGAGAAGTCAGCGGCCGTTTAGATGATGTTCTTGACCAGATGTCGACCTATTATGAGAAGCAATTTCATCTGCGGCAGAAAGTTTCCAGCGCGCTTACTTATCCGGTAGTTATTGCTGTCTTCGCAATCGCAGTGACAGTCTTTATGCTGCTGGCTATCGTGCCGATGTTTGCCGGCATGTATGCAGAATCAGGCAGCGAATTGCCCTTCATTACTCGTGCTGTGATGGCAGTAAGTAATTTCATCAAAGATTTCTGGTGGGTTATTATCCTCCTCATTGTAGTTTTCATTATTGTTCATAAAAGAATTAAAAAGACCGAAAAAGGCAGTTATCTCATCGATAAGATTAAATTTAAAATTCCGGTCTTAGGCAAATTCAACCAAAAGGTAGCTCTGGCTCGCATGACTCAGACCTTAAGCTCTCTCTTAGCGAGTTCAGTGCCGATTTTACAGGCGGTAGAAATAACGAGCAGAGTAGTCGGCAATAAAGTGATTGAGGAAGTTTTGCTCGAATCGCGTAATTCTCTGGAGCGCGGCGAATCATTAGCCGCACCTATGTCTCAATCCTGGGTATTTCCGCCGCTGGTCATCCACATGGTCAAGGTAGGCGAACAGAGCGGCGCTCTGGATACTATGCTTAAGAAAGTAGCGGATATTTACGATCAGGAAGTCAATGTAGCCTCTGACAAGCTCCAGTCTCTTATTGAGCCCATTCTCATAATATTCCTGTCTGTAATAGTGGGAATTATCATATTATCCATCGTAGTTCCCATGTTTGGCATGTTCAGCCTGTACTAAAAACACATGTTATGCTATTGAATATGAACATATGTAAAATTTCTGCGATCTGAAAACAGTAATATAAATGTAATTATAAGAAACATAAATAAAATTTTACAAAGTGAAGCTTATGATACACTATTATCAGCCTTTATGGTTATATAGGTAGTATTGTATGCATCCGCTAAGGCATACAAGAAATAAGCAAGTTGAGACTGCCGAGATTAAATGTCCAAACCTGCTTAACAATTTATTGCGTAAGGAGAGAAATAGTGGAAAAAACTAGAGCAATTATGAGGAGAGAAGACGGTTTCACATTGGTGGAACTATTGGCAGTAATCGTAATTCTGGGTATCATTCTGGCCATTGCAATCCCGGCTATCGGGAGCATAATCTCAGATTCAAGAGATAAGGCCACTGACGCAGAAAAACAGTTAATTCTGGATGCTGCCAGACTTTATTTTACTACAACTGATACAGCAGCAACACAGGTAACGCCTGCAGAATTAGTTACAGCTGGATTTCTGGAGTCTAAAACCGGCGAAGGTGCTACTGACTGGTCAACTAAAGACACACCTGTAGTGTATTTACTTACTAACGGGTCAGTATCGTTAACACCGGCACCTACACCATGATGGGTCAGTATCGTTAACAGATCCAGCGGCACCAGTAGCTACACCAACACCATGAGGGGTCAGTATTGTTAACACCGGCACCGTCAACGTAGGCACTGACAGAAACACCGGGCGGATAAGACTGAGTTAACCTGCGTCCGGGCAGAGAATAATCAGTGCCAAGTATCATTCTTCAGGTCTTTGAAAACGGTATCAGTTTCATCGCTGATGCCGTTTTTCCTGTAGAAACCTCCGCAATCGAACTCTACGCAATATTGTGGCAGAGCAAGATTCCGAAGGCTGATGATGTTGATTTATGCAGTCTGACTCTTTAGCAGCCTGACTCTTTAGCAGCCTGACTCGTTAGCAGACTGACTCATTAGCAGCTGACTCATAAGGAGAGAACCAAGCATGCAGACGGCAACCATCATTATTTTCTTTATTTTCGGAAGCGTCTTCGGTTCTTTTTTTAATGTAGTTGGTTTGCGGATACCCAACAAGTCATTTCTCCGCGAAAAACGATCTTATTGCGATTACTGCAGACGGCAGCTGAGCTGGCGGGAGCTTATTCCTGTCTTATCCTATGTCGCGCAAAGGGGACGCTGCAAGGAATGTGCGGCTAAGATCTCGCCGCTTTATCCTGTAATGGAGTTGATTACCGGCTTTCTATTCGCTTTTACATATTATTTCTATGGCTGGTCAAACCAACTTCTCCTCGGACTATTATTGATAGCGCTCATAATGCCAATTACCGTGTCTGATATTAAGTACCGCAAGGTGCCTAATCAACTGCTTTTATTCTTTCTGCCGATATTTATTATTTATCACCTCTTCTATCCCCTGACTCCTTGGTGGGATTCGCTTCTGGGAGCAGGAGCAGCAATCATATTGCTGCTCCTCATCTATTTTCTTTCTAAGGGCGGCATGGGGTTGGGTGATGTGAAATATTATGCATTATTGGGCTTTATCTTCGGCTTAGAGCAATTTTTGTTATTATTTTTACTGTCGACTGTTTATGGTGTTATGATAGGGATGGTAAAAATGGGGGTGAAAAGGACTGGCCGTAAGACCAAACTGACCTTTGCACCTTTTATCGGTTTAGCGGCTTTGACAGTATTTTATTTCGGGGACGTTATTATCCAATGGTATAAACAACTTTTTTAATAACAGAGGAGAAAAAAGAGGCAGATGAAACCATTAGTTTATTTCCAGCTACTAGATTCAAGTCTGCGTTATCTGGCTGTTCATGCCAAAAATCATTCAGTTGCGGACTGGGGTGAAATTGTCTTCGACACGAATATTCTGGCAGAGCGGCAAATCGCCAATAGAGCTCTTTTGGAGACGCGTCTGGATGCCTTAGTGCGCGAAAAGAAATGGCGCGGTGCCAAAGCTCATGTTCTTATCATGGATGACTTTGTCGTCATTAAAGAGGAAACAGTACCTCAACAATTAAAGCCGGATGAAATACGCAGCTACTTGAGCCTGCAAATGAATTCTACAATTCGCATTCCTTTTGAAAAGCCTGTGTTCGAATTCGAGCTGCTGGAGCAGAGGGAAAATGAAACAAAATTGGTGCTGGTTGCCTATCCGGGAGAATTCATTGAAGAGTACAAAAAGATCCTCCTGAGCGCCAGATTAAAACCGGAAGTGGCGGATGTGTCCTCCTTGTCTTTATATCGTCTGGCTGACGAGCAAGGATTAATCAGCAAGGATAAGGGAGGGCATAATCTGATTCTGCAGTTGGACCCTTACAGTATGAATATGTCCATGTTCAACCAGGATCAGCCTACATTCACTAGAGACTCTTACTCTGATGTCGTGGCTGAAATGTGGGCTCAAAGCAAGAACGGCGAGTGGCAGTGGAAATACAGCGACTCGGAGAAGGATATGATTCTCAATGAACAATTTGATGAACTTGATCGCTTCCTAAGTTTTTACAGCAATTCTTTTTTGCGTGATTCAGATCAGATTTCGCAATTCATTTTGACCGGTTCCTATCCGCATTTAGACGAGGCAAGAAACATGCTAACCCAGAGATTTAATTTGGAACCTCAATTGCTAACTTTGCCGCAGGATTTGGCACAGTCTTATGCTACCTTGTATGGTCTGTCCTTGAAAAAGAAGAGCAAGCCCCAGAAAAGGGAAAAAACTCCTAAGCAGCCAAAGGATAAGAAACTAAAAAAAGAGAAGAACCCGAAAAAAGAGAAGAAACCAAAAAAAGATATGAACCCGGAAATAAATA
>DCDV01000020.1:4125-4348 GCA_002316595.1 Mageeibacillus sp. UBA1046 | reverse complement strand
CCCCGGAATAGATAGGAACCCCGGAGCAGATAAGAACCCGGGAATAGATAAGAACCCCGAAACAGATAAGAGGCCGGAAATTAAAGTTCAGGAGGGAGTTGCCAATGATTAATGTCAATTTCTTCCGTAAAAAAGCAAAAAACATCCTTCCCCTGCTTCTCATTATTTTCTTTTTACTGGGGGCCGGGGCAATTGCAGCAGAGATTTACCTGAGCCGTACAGG
>DCDV01000020.1:0-3962 GCA_002316595.1 Mageeibacillus sp. UBA1046 | reverse complement strand
AAGATGAGCTGGCTAATGACCAGAAGTGGCAAGAAGAAAACGCAGCCGATCTGGAACTTTCGCGCGCAATTATGCAAGTAGACCAATGGATTTCCCAGGCAGTGGACGTGCAGGAAACATTGCGCCAGAAGCGGTTCCCGATGAATCAGCTGTCGGAGGATCTGGCTGGCTTCATTCCTGACGAAGACGTGCGCGTATCCTCCTTTCAGGTAAGCGAGGCCTCAGGGCAAGCAGCGATCGTATTAGAGAATACGGGAACGGCCGAGGCTTTGTCTATTGTAGAGAATTTACAGGCAGAATCTTATATCGATTCAGTACAATTCCTGCGGGCGGAAAGTCAGGAACAAAATCCCCGACAGTTCAGCTTTGAATTTCTTATCGATTTGGATCTGTCAGCTTTAGAGGAGGTGGCGGCAAATGACGATTAAATGGAATCGTGAGTCAGCTCTGGTGGTTTTAATGGCGGCAATGATTCTGCTGGCCATGTATTATTTCGGACATCAAAATTACGTAGATACCGTGAAACTGGAAGCGGATAACTTGAGCGGGATAGTGAGAGTAGAGCAATCTCTGCTAGATAGATATCCGCCCAGCGAAGCATTATTAGAAGAATATATCGCGGATTCCCAATTGACTGAAACATTCCTCCCTAATGGCGATCAGGTAAATGCCGCTCTTGTCAGAATCGAAGAGCTGGCGACTGCGGTTGATGTATCGCTTCTAAGCGTTGCCAGAGACAGCTTCGAGGAAACAGTAGCAGACGTGCCTGAGCAATTTGTGAAAAATACTTATTCTGTACAGGTGTCAAGCGCCTCACCGGGAAACTTCCGCAGCCTGATCGATTCCCTTATGAATGAAGAGCGCATCTGGAACGTCACTTCACTCTCCTACAGCAAGGATGATACCGGTCAGTACAGTGGTAATTTTTCTGTCTCTCTCTATTTTTTCCTGGGCGATGATGCAAGTCCTGAGGAAGCCGCCGTTGAAACGGCAGAAACAATAGAGTAGGCAGACAGGAGAGCTGGCCATAATGGCAATCCTCATTGTGAGCAGCAGTTACCATATGATACTGCGGTAGAGTTCGATAGCGGAGGAAGCAAATTGGCAATCGTAATGGTGAGCAGCAGCTCTCAATTGTTGTACGGACGGCACAGCGCACCGTCAATATAATGTTTCTTTGCAGCTAATTAACTGGCGAAGTCTTGCTTGAGGTAGACTTCATCAAAAACCTCATGGTTTTTAAGAAAAATGTCTACGAGTAAGGGTTCAAAATGCGCCCCGCTGCCTTCGGAGATTATCTCGCGGCTGACATCGTGGCTGTAAGGCTGCTTGTAAACTCGTTTTGAACGCAGTGCTTCATATACGTCAACGATTGCCATGATTCTGCCCGAAAGAGGAATCTCCTCACCTTTCAGACCATGGGGATAACCTGAGCCGTCCCATTTTTCATGGTGATACTTAATGACATCGATGCCCATATTCAAGATATCGTCATCGGGGATTATATTCTGCAGACTTGTTAAAGCGTCCAGACCAATATCGACATGGGTTTTCATTATGTCAAATTCATCTTCAGTCAGTTTTGCAGGTTTCAATAAGATTTCATCGGGTATACCAACCTTGCCGATATCGTGCAGTGGACTGACCAGACGAATTTTATCAACATAATCTTTATCGATCTGATCTTCATAGGCGCCTTCCTGACTTAACAGATCAGCCATCAGCTCGCATAAAGCTGAGGTTCTTTCAACGTGAGCGCCGATGTTTTTTTCTCTTGATTCAGCAAGCCAAACCAGTAAATAAACCGTTGCCTTATGAACAGTCCCAAATTCCATTAATTGTATCAACCATTTCTATGCAGTATTTGTATACTCAAAATGTTAGATCTATTCTTCTAATAAAAAAACATTATGGATAATAAATATCCGCTAATTGGTTAAGCACATTAATTTTAACATCGGCCGGATAGAACATTCAATTGTTTAACACGCTTGAATCTTGCAACTTTATTACTTTTTAAAGACATTGCCCTTGTCATTGTTGAGCCATTAATCCACTTTATTATCACAATTAATATAACTAAGAGACCATCATGTTTCGGATTGATTCAATGCTTTTGATGCATATTAATTTTGCAGAGGAATATTATTATTGCCAGGCAGCCAGTAATTATTCGCAGGTTTTTTGAGCGCTTTCGGCAGCCTCCCACAAATTTCGATGGTACTTTTTATCCTGGTACATATTTTCATCAGCCTGGCGATAAATCTCTTCTATTTCCATCTCGTCAGCAGTCTTAATCGCATACCCTATAGCAACAGAAATTTTTCCCGGGCGAGAACCGTAAGGATCCAGATCATGCTTGATGCGCTTAACAATGCTCTCCGCAGTAATCTGACTAGTTTTGGGCAGCAGCACGCAAAACTCATCGCCTCCGGTCCGCGCGATAATATCATCTGCCCGGAAAATGCTCTTCAGGAAGTCGGCTATCTTCCGGATCTGGCGATCACCGACGGGGTGACCGTATGTATCGTTTATCGCCTTCAAATTATTAATATCCATTATCATGATCGTAAAGGGATAGTTTCGGCTTGTGTCTAATCTGTGCAGGGCATCCATCAGGTAACGGCGATTATAAAGTCCGGTTAAATCATCATGGTAACTCAGATATGTGATGCGCTTTTGTCGTTCGATCAGGGAGCTGATGTCAGAAATAACGATGATGTATCCGGCCTTTGAATTATCCGGCAGTCTGATGGGAGTGACGTGGTAGTGGACAGACAACTCTTTACCGGTATGTAACATTACTATTTGTGCCTGGATATTCTCGCCTGCCGCTTCTCTTTCGAGCGCTAAAGCGTTAAGACTTTCAGAATATGCTTCATTGGTAACAGGCTCTATAAATCGCAGGATTTCAGAAATGTTCTTACCTTTAATTTCTTCTAGCTTACAGCCCGTTTCTCGCTCAGCTGTCGGGTTCATCATTTGAATTTCACCGTCGACATTTGTAGCGATCAGGATATCACCGACAGAAAGAAGGGTAGCCTGCAAAATTTCTTTCTCAAGATAAAGCTGCTGCTGTGTTTCTTTGTAGCGGGTGACATCTGTCAGACTGCCTATGATCCGCTCAAGCTTGCCCTCCTCAGATAGAATTGGAACCCCGCGGTCTTCGAGCCAGACTTTTCTGCCGTCACGCAAGATTGCGCGGAACTCAATAAAGTAGGACTGATGCTTAGTAAGTATTTTCTCCCATGCTTCTTTCGTTTTCTTTTGATCTTCAGGATGAACGAATATTATGAACTCATCAAAGACGTGGCTGGTGCAATCATGACACCCCATAATGCTGCACCACTTTTTGTTGTGATAGATTCGCCCGTCTTCAGCGCGCCATTGCCAAATCCCCTCTTCCGCAACATCAAGAGTCACACGCATAGTCTTTTCGCTTTCAGCCAGTCTCTCCTCAACTCTCTTTAGTTCAGAGATATCATCACAAATCACAGCGATAAAAGATTCCTGAGGGCGATAGATAGACAGTAACAACCAGCGTTTCAGACTGCTGACATATATTTCGTATGTTGCCGGCTCACCTGTATTTATTACTTGAGCAGCCACTTGCGAAAACTTCTCACTTAACGGCAGAAGCTGTAAAATTTCCTTACCTATAAAGAAATCCTCATCTCTGTCAAACATCTGACAAAAATAAGGATTAATGCCGACAACTTTATATTGTTTCGGATCATGACCAGGATCCCTGGCCTGGAGCAACAAAAAACCGAGATTCATTTTTTCTAATAATGGAAAAGGATCCACATCAGTTATTTTCAAATTGTACATTTAATTGCCCCGAATAGTTGTTTAACGCATATCACACATTAATTATCACAACAATCAATATTAGTGATTTATAGTAGAACTAATTTAACACATATCCATATGTTTTTCAGTTAAGTCCTAAATGTTGGTGT
>DCDV01000025.1:814-32312 GCA_002316595.1 Mageeibacillus sp. UBA1046 | reverse complement strand
GTACCAACAATAAGACAAGAGAATGGCGATGCTCATGCCCGTACACTGCGGTCCGCCATTCATATCCCCTGCCGCATAGATGGAAGTTGTTCATGCCTGATTGCTGCTATGTCGGGCTTAAGTAAAATTCCCCATAGCTGCTATATCGGGCTTAAGTAAAAATTCCCCATAGCTGCTATATCGGGCTTAAGTAAAAATTCCCCATAGCTGCCATAGCGGGCTTAAGTAAAAATTCCCCGGGGGGTGCGGCCCCCCGGGGAAACAATTAATTGACAAGTTTAGTTCCGGCTTCTGTCTATTCGATGGGCTCGTAGTCGTCAGAGACTGTAATTCCAAGGTCTGCGCAGATTTCCGGATTATACATCTTGGTAAAGTTTGGTGCATACTCAACAGGCATCTCTGAAATGTCAGCCTGCCCCGTGAGTATCTTAACAGCCATTTGCCCTGTAGCATAACCTAAGTCATAGTAATCAATCGACAGTGTTGCTACACCGCTGACTGCGCAGGTGCCCTTCTCGCCGGTTACAACAGGAATTTTTGCCGGCCGGCAGATGTTATCAATCAAGCCGATGTTAGAGGCTACGGTATTATCTGTCGGCACGTAGATTACTTCTACCTCGCTGACAGCAGTAGTTGTGATGGCTGCCAGATCGTTGGAGTCAGTGAAAGGATAGACTTCAACCCGATAACCGAATTCTTCCAGGAAGGTTTGTATCGTGTTGATCTGGTAGAGGGAGTTGGCTTCAGCTGAACAATAGAGAAGTCCGACGGTTTCCTTGTCCGGGAATATCTCTTTGATAATGCCTGCCTGTTCGTCAAGCGGGGCAAGATCGGAAGTACCCGAGACATTGCCGCCTACCAGTCCCTGGAAATCATCAATGCCAAGCGCTACTCCGTACTCAGTAATTGAAGTCCCCAGAATAGGGATATCCGCAGTAGCCGTTGCCGCCGCCTGAAGAGACGGAGTGGCATTAGCCAGTATAAGGTCAACCTTGGAGGCGACAAATCCATTGGCGATTGAAGCGGCCGTGTTAGGATCGCCTTGAGCGTTTTGATAGTCAAAGCTCACCTGATCTCCCAGTTCTTCTGTGAGGGCATCTTTAAAACCTTCAGTTGCTCCGTCAAGCGCGTCATGCTGTATCAGCTGTGATATGCCGATCGTAAAATAATCTTGGCTCCCTTCTGTAGCTGACTCGGTCGTCGGCTGGAGCGATTCTGTACCGGTGTCATCTGTCGTTGCGCCGGCTTCATCTGTGTCAGACTGGGTCGGCTGGACCGGTTCGTTGCTGGTGCCGCATGCAGTTATGCTGATGATGAAAACAAAAACCAGCAAAACAGCAAAGATACTTAACACTCTTTTCATGATCTGTTCCTCCTTCTTTGAATTTTGAAATTACCCTAGATATTAACTCTATAACGGATAATTGCCTAGTGAAATATAAAAATTCAATAATATGCACACCGCTAGCAATCAATCCTCTCAAAGTACCAACAATAAGACAAGAGAAAGCCTAACTTCTCACTTATTTCTTGGCTTTCGCGCAATCATTTTCATATACAAAGGATCTGCGGGAAAAATTACCGGGCACTAGGTTAACAGCTAAGTGCCCGGCTGACTTATGCGTGCATTGATTTGGCGACCTCATTCCTAAGCGCCTTCGCCAGATCTTCTTTCTTACAGCTGACTGGAGGCGGCGCCTTAGTCTGAGATAATTCAAACTGACTTCACTGATCAGAAACCGAAGATATAGGCCAATTCTTCATCAAGAGCTTCTTTAGCCGCACAGATCTCGATATCTGTGTGAACCGGGAAGTTCTGTGTAAAGTAGACCAGGAGTCCGCGCATGGCAGTCAGACGGTTGCCGGCTTGGTCCCAGCAGATTGCAACCGGAGAGTCAATCACTTTGTCAGTGACATCTTCGCCGCGGGTGGCTGGCAGGCAGTGCATAAATTTTGCTCCCAAATTGCCCATTTGCATCAACTCGCGATTGATCTGGTATTTTTGGAAAATACGCACACGCTCATCTTCCGGCAGTTCGTCCTCGTAGAGACCATACCAGACATCCGTGTAGAAGAAGTCCGCTTCCCGTACAGAATTGCGGTCATCTGTTACTTCCCAGCTGCCGCCATACAGCTTGACATTGGCATCCATGGCAGCTCTCACATCTTCCTTGAGATGATGAGTTTTGGGCCCGTAATGAACAAAGTGCATGCCCAGACGAGTACAGATATAGGCTAAAGATACGGCAACCTGCGTGCCGTCACCGGTAAAGACCACTTTACAGTCTTGCAGGCGCTTACCGTCAGGCAAGTGTTCGATGATAGTAATGATATCGGCGATTGCCTGAGTCGGGTGAGTCTTATCCGACATGGCGTTGATAACCGGAATACTTGACGCAGCGGCCAGATCAACGACAGTCTGATGCTCGATGACCCTGGCCATAATAATGTCAATCAGCTGCGATAAAACTCTGCCGGTATCCTCAACCGTCTCATGGGCTCCCAGTTGAATCATTCCAGGCCCGAGATACTGGGCATGGCCGCCTAGATTTTGCATAGCGGTTTCGAAGGCCACACGGGTGCGGGTCGATGACTGCTGGAAGATCATGCCCAGCGTCAGATCCTGCATCAGCGGCGGGTAATAGCCGGATTTGATTGCCTTTTTCAGGGCAATTGAGAGATTTATCATATCCATCAGCTCTTCTTTAGTGAAATCTTGAACAGTAATAAAATCCTTTTTCATTTCAAAATTCCTTCCATTTCTTTAAATATATTTTGATGCGTATATTAAACAGGTTTTCACCTTGTATTAGCTGTAAGTATTAGCTGTAAGTATAAGCTGTAAGTGTAAGCTGTAAGCGTTCGTCATGAATTCGCATTCTCTTGGCTTATCTTTCGGTACTCTCTGTCAGGGTTCTTGCCGAAGACACGTAAAACAGCGAACATGACGGCGCTGCCTGACAGAAGGCTGGCCCAGAAAGGCAGATTCCACAATGTCGCAGGTATCAATCCAAAAATGACGGAAACAGTGGCAACCAGCATGGCATAGGGCAGTTGAGTGCGAACGTGATCCATGATTTCGCAGCCGGAGCTGAAAGCAGAGAGAATCGTGCAATCAGTCAAGGGCGAGGCATGATCACCGAATACGCCACCCGAGATAACAGCGGCAATGCAAATAGGCATATAGGTTTCCGGTACGACTCCCGGCTGCGCCTGCATTATCTCATATGCTATCGGGACAGCCATCGGCATGGCAATAAACATGGCGCCAAAGCTGCCTGCCGCGTAAGAGGTAAGCATGCAGGCGACAAATAGCAGGCTGGGCACCAGCCACCAGGCTACATTGAGAGTAACCAGCTGGACTATATAACTGATCGTGCCCAAACGAGCAATTACATCGGCAAGGGACCAGGCCAGAACCAGAACAATAACTGTTATCACCATTGATGAGGCACCGTCAACCCAGGTCTGCACGCCATCCGAGAGCTTAAACAGTTTGAACACCCTGCCCAATATCAGCGCGACAACGCTGGCGAAAGCGGCTGCCACCAAAACCAGAAATATCGTATCTGTGTTTTCGAAGGCGATTACAATTGAGTTCAAATTAAACGGAGCATCCGCCTGCAGGAGACCGCTTTCAATAGCATTGCTGCGGCCATCAAAATAGAATCCAAACAACGCCGTAAGTATGAAAATTAAGATCGGCACGATTACAACCGCTATACGGCGTCCGGGATCAGACAGTTCCATTTCAGGATCTTTTTCTTTCTCAGAGCTGACTGACTCAGTCTCGCCGCGGACAAAATCAATTCTCTGATTTACTACCTGCCCGCTGCGGGCCCGCGTTTCAGCCTTAAGCATAGGTCCGTAATCACGCTGTGTGGTAGAGTTCAAAAAAACAAACAGGATAGCGAAGAGACAATAGAAGCAAAAAGGAATGCTGCGCAGAAACAGGCTGTAGCCTGATCCTGCAATGCCGGCTTCTGCCAATCCCTGGTTAATTACAGATACTTCCACAGCCACCCAGCTTGATACCAACGCGATACTCACTACCGGCGCTGCAGTTGAGTCTACAATGAAAGCCAGCTTCTCACGGGAGATTTTCATTCTGTCCGTAATAGGCTGCATGACAGGACCATTGATTAAAGCATTGGCGTAATCATCAAAAAAGATCATTATGCCCAGCAATTGATTGAGGTAATTAGCCTTGCGGACTGTGTTGATACGCGGACTAACTCTGTGCGCCAAAGCATCGAAACCATGAGAAGCGCGAATAACACCAACCAAACCTCCGACTGCCAGGCAGAGAATGAGTACTGCAGCATAATCCCAGTTAGAGCTGGTATCTACTATAGCTCTGACACTGTTAGTAAAGGTCTGGCTGAAAAAACTTACAGGCCCGGTTACCTGATCTCCCAAGACCATCAGCATGGCCACACCGCTGACAAAACCTATCAGCAGCGAGACAACCACGTCAGCAGTCAAAAAGGCCAGCGCGACCGCAAGAACAGGTGGCAGCAAGGAGAGTATTCCAAGCTCTCTGCCCAATTGATCAGGGTCCGCGGGGCCGGGGTACCTGTCTCCTGCCAAAGCAAGATACAGGACGAGCCCCGCGGCGACCAAACAGAGCAGGACAGCTACTACTTTACGAAGTCTCGTCTTCATAGCGAATCCCTTTCTGAGCTTCAATCATCAGGCTGATTTCTTTTTGCCGGCCTTATACAGGAGCCAACCGGTGAATACTGTCAATATGACGCCAATGAGCTGCATCCAGAACGGATAGGCTGAGAAATCCCAGTCGATCAGGAAGTAAATAGCCAGTCCGACAAAGAAAGTGCAGAGGATAAATGCAACCCACATACCGAATTTTCCTCCCGGAACAGAGTATTCTCGCGGAGTGTCATCAGTGTACTTCAGTTTAATCGCAGCCGGGAACATGAAGAGATAGTTCGCCAGGAAGACGATCGAGGCAAATGAGAATATGGTCCAGAAAATATCATTCGCATCGCCTGACAGCGCGTAATTCAGAATGATGAGGATGGTCGAGACGGTCCCCATGATGTAGTAGAGGTTATCGGCTGTGCCGTATTTCTTATGACGATGGCCAAGAAGCCTGGATCTCTTATCCAGGTCTGCAGCCATGAAAGACTCGTTGGCTCCCATTGCCCAGGTGATCATATTGGCCACTAAAGTAATGATTGATGCCAGGATTAGTACTGTGAAGATCGCACCTTGTGCTGAACCGAAGATAGAACAGAGTTCATACAAAGCATAGACAAAGCCGTCAACCGTATCAACCTCATTAGCAGGCAACGCCGCCAGAACGCCGAATGTGCCGAAGGCATACAAGAAAGTAATGGCAGCGCCGGCAATTACTGTCATGAGCGGAATAGTACGTTTGGGATTTTCGATTTTACTGCCGATAGAACCGATCAGCTCGAAACCCATCAGATTATAGACGATGACTGCACCATAGATCAGGGTATTATCCCAGCTGGGTATCCAGTTTTGCAGTGACGAGAAGTCGTTGGCAGTCCCATTCTTGATCGCGTAAACAACACCGAGGATTCCAAAAATAAGCAGAATTGACATCTTGAGAATCGCCATGATGTTTGATACCAGGACTGAAAGATCGATGCCGCGGACGCCGATGTAGACTACTACCCAGCACATAACTACAGCGATAGCGCCTTGCAGGAACATGCTCATATCCGGGAATACACCCAGAGTAAGCCAGCCGGAAAAAGCGGTAAAGACCGCGGGCATCCAGAAGGCCACATTGATCCAGTACATCCAGCCGACAAGGACGCTGGGGAACTCACCAAAGGCGCGGCCCACCCAGCTGACAATGCCGCCATCGTCCGGGTATGTTGCGCCTAGCTCTGCGGATAACAGCCCGTAGGGAATAAAGAATATAATAGCCATCAAAATCCACATTGTGATCGATGATACACCTATAATCGACGGCGCGACGAATGAATCGAGAACTAGAATACTGGCAACAGTAAACAGAACTGTTTGAGTTAAGTTAATTTTCTTAGTAGTTGTATTATTCATAACGCTCCTCTTCTTGCATTAGCCTTTAGGCTGCTGCTGCGATATGCAGTGAATATTACCGCCGCCGTAAGCGACTTCTTCGGAACGGACTCCTACTACTTCGTAATCGGGGAAGATAGCTTTAATCTGCTCCATAGCTAGCTCATCGTGTTCATCGCCGAACTGTGGGAAGATGATCCCGCCATTGACTAAACCAAAGTTCAGATAAGATGCGATAGCCATCTCACCTTCTTCCCGCGGCATTGTTCCTTCGACATAGTCGATACCGTCTGCTCCCGTGATGCGAACCATTTCTTTGGGGACAGCCAGCTTATGCACTTTGAGTTTGCGGCCTTTAGCATCTGTAGCTTCGCTCAGAACTTTGTAAGCCTTCTGGGCTGCATCATAGTAAGGATGGTCCTCATCCTCGGTATATATGCAGATTACTTCTCCCGGACGAGCGAAACAGGCAACGTCATCAACATGGCCATTAGTCTCTTCGGGATCAATACCATCCGGCAGCCAGATAATTTTTTCCAGATTCAGATAATCTTTGAGATATTGTTCGATTTCTTCTTTGCTGAGATGGGGATTGCGTCCTTCAGATAAAAGGCACATCTCAGTCGTGATAAGAGTTCCTTCTCCATCTACATGGAAAGAACCGCCTTCCATTACAAAACCCGCGACTTTGTAGCTGTCGATATTCTCAATCTCACACACTTTGCGAGCAACTAACTCGTCTTGATCCCAGGGGAAATAAAGACCATCCACCAGGCCGCCCCAGGCATTGAAATCCCAGTCAACTCCGCGCACGTCACCTTTGTCATTTATAACAAAAGACGGACCGCAGTCTCGAATCCAGGAATCGTCATTAGATATCTCGACTACACGGACTTCCGGAGGGAGCATGTTGCGGGCATTGGCGTATTGGCCACTATTAACTCCCATTGTTACGGGTACAAAACGGCTGTAAGCTTCAGCAATCTTTATGAAAGCTTTCTGGGCGGGTTTTCCGCCATTGCGCCAGTTATCCGGACGCTCCGGCCAGAGCATCCACATCTTTTCTTGTGGTTCATACTCCCCAGGCATTCTATAGCCGTCTGCTTTGGGAGTGCTGTCAATTCTTTTTGCCATTCTTATCCTCCTTAATAAGTTGTCAAATTCCTGATAAACAATTAAACTGATAGAAACAATAGTAAGTATCTGGAACTAATCCATATTATTCTCCTCCATCCTGCAGATGTTCGGACAACGTCAAATTATCATAACTGTGTTTTTGCCTGGTAATATACTTGTAAAGCAAAATCTCCAGCACAGCAATCATTCCGCAGCGTGAAGTAACATCATTGCCGAGAAAATCAATTTCATCAGCAAAAATATAAAAATTAAGATCACTTAGATTTTGAATAATATTATTGTCCGAACGGGTTACAGAGACAATTGTAGGAGTAGAGACGCTGAGTATCTGCTCCAAATAAGAAACAATAGTAGAGTTGTTGCCGGAGTATGAGAAAACAAGAAGCATGTCTTCGCGTTTGATGCGCCGCATCACAGAGAATAATTCATAGTCATGCATCAAAATCTCAACATCGTAGCCGATCGATTTTAATAGATGGCTGGCATAGGCTCCAACTTCGCCGCTAAGTCCGCGGCTGAGAATAAAGATATGAGGGTAACGGCTCATGATTTGATCGAAGTGCTCCAGCTTATTGCCGTTTATTGTCAGAATCTTGATAGCTTCAATAATGTTTTTCAGATAGTCGTTGTAGTAGGAATTCTCATGTAAAATGTCAGGCAGCAGTGGTTTTCTAGTAGACTCTTCACTGCTGCGGACGGATTCCAGAAAGTCTGTCCAGCCTTCAAAGCCAAGCTTGCGCACGTATCTAAGTACTGTTGAAGTTGAGACATAATTTGCTTGCGCAAAATCGCGAATTTTCATGTTCTTAACTATATGCATGTTTCGCAATGTATAGTTAAACAGTTCCGCTTCCGCTTTACTGAGCTGGGATAGTTCGTCACGATTACGTTTAAAGAAATCCATCTGCACTTCATCACCTGCTTTTGCTGGTACTAAGAATGAAGTTTTTAACGTTTGAACGTCAGGGCCCCTGTGATCTGACGTGAGTTATGCGTTTCCCGAGTCAGAGGCTTTTCGTGTTCAAACATAATTTCAATCTGCCAGAGGTCAACAAATACGTTCCTACCTTACATATCTAAACCGTTTAGTCCAAGTAACAACTAATTCGCTGTATTATTCACTTGGGTTTACATTGAATAGATTATCATTATGATTCATAACTTTCAATGTTACCCGGCCCGAAACAGGGATGAGTAACAAGAATAGATAATCGTTACTTTTATGATAACAGCTGTTCCTCAATGATGTCTGCTCTCTATTGCCTAAGAAAAAAAGCTTATGTCTTTATCTATTCAATTCTTTGGTGCGTTATGCTCTGGCAAGTACATTACAAACGCATTTTATTATGCTTTTTTATCTTATCTTTGCCGGGCAAAAATACTGCTTGACCTTTGTAATTATATGAGCTAAAATTCCGCTGTTTAGTAAAACTAAACTTTGTGTTTAGTTGACCATGTCCGATGAGTTTGGTTGACCACGTCATATAGGTGTAGTTGACCATGACAAATTGGTTTAGTTTATCCATGGCAGACTGTTTTAATGAACCATGACAGTACTTTTTGGAAGGAGAACGACAGTGGAAATCGGCGAACGAATTAAATATCTTCGTCAGGCTAACGGCTTGACGCAGGAGGAGCTAGCCGACCGCTGCGAGCTGACCAAAGGTTTTATCTCTCAGCTGGAACACGAAATGACCTCTCCTTCAATCGCTACATTGACATCCATCCTGGAAGCTCTGGGCGTGACGCTGGCCGGTTTTTTCCGTTCAACAGATGCCGGCGAGAGAGTAGTCTTTGACAGCGAAGATTACGCTACCAGAGTCGATGATAATCTCGGTTCTTCCACCTGCTGGCTGGTACCCAATGCGCAAAAAAATATGATGGAGCCGATTCTCCTGACTTTACAGCCAGGCGGCAGCTCCTTTAACGATAACCCTCACAAGGGTGAAGAATTCGGTTTGGTTCTCAGCGGCAGTGTAACGCTGAGAATCGGTGACAGAAAAGAAGAGATCAAGGAGGGAGAGAGCTTTTACTTTGAGGCTTCTGTTCCCCATGAGCTTGTGAATAACGGCAAAGAGGAAGCACGCGTGGTCTGGGTATCCAGCCCTCCCAGCTTCTAAGCAACCTGTATAAAACGCAGAGGAGATCAGCAACGATGGCAAACATAGAAAGATTGGATCAAAAGAAAAAGAATAACCGGGCTCGTCTGCTGACGAAAGAACGCGGCAGGTCCGCCATGATCGGTACACAGCTGAGTGATAAAACCGGGCAGTCTCACATTATAGAGCTGGTCGGAGTCAACAAGTCCTTCGGCGATACCCGGGTCATGCGTGATATCACCTTCTATATCCGCAGCAATGAGTTTCTCACTTTGCTGGGTCCTTCCGGCTGCGGAAAAACCACCACTTTGCGCGTTTTGGGCGGCTTTGAACAGCCCGATAGCGGTTCAGTAACATTTGAGGGACGCGACCTGCTGGCTATCCAGCCGCACGAGCGTGAACTCAATACGGTCTTCCAGCGTTATGCCCTCTTCCCGCATCTCGATGTTGCTGAGAATGTGGCATTTGGCCTTCGTATCAAGAAGCTGCCTCAAAACGAAATCGATAACCGTGTAAGCCAAATGCTCAGTCTGGTCAAGCTGGAAGGCTACGAAGCTCGTTCAATCGATCAGCTCTCCGGAGGCCAGATGCAGCGAGTAGCTATCGCCCGTGCCTTAGTAAATCTGCCTAAGGTATTGCTCCTGGATGAACCGTTGGGTGCCCTCGATCTCAAGATGCGCAAGGAAATGCAGATCGAACTAAAGCAGATGCAGCGTGAGCTGGGCATCACATTTGTTTATGTTACCCACGATCAGGAAGAAGCTCTGACAATGTCAGATTCAGTCATTGTAATGAACGAAGGAGCTATACAGCAGATCGGCCGTCCTATAGATATATACAACGAACCGAGAAATGCCTTTGTGGCGGATTTCATTGGTGAGTCAAATATCGTCAGCGGGCTGATGCCGGAAGACTTTCGGGTGCTGATAGGAGGCAAATGGTTTCCCAGTGTTGATCGCCGCAAAGAAGATGAAAAAGTTGATGTCGTAATTCGTCCCGAGGATATCGATCTGGTCGAGCCATCAGAGGATTTGCTCAATGGCATCGTCACCACTACTACTTTTAAAGGAGTTCACTACGAAATGATCGTTGAGGCCTGTGATCTGGAGTGGCTGATTCACAGTACCGATCACAAAGCTGAGGGCAGCGAAGTAGGCTTGAGCTTTGGTCCCGACGATGTTCATATAATGGACAAGTCCGATTTCTCACCCGGGCGCGGCAGGTCCCGGCAAGATAGCGAACGCTCCGAAGGTGATGTTATCAACCCTGAAAGCGGGAAGGAAACTGACAATGAATAAGCGTTTCGGACGACTCACCTTCCCATATATTATCTGGGTAGCGGTCTTCACGATCGCTCCTTTGCTGCTGGTAGCTTTCTTCGCTGTTACCGCTTATGACCGCGAGGGAAATCTCTACTTTACCCTGCAAGGTTTTCGCAACATATTCAGCGGTGCTACTGTCACTTTGGACTGGCTGGGGCTCAAATCAATTTTTGGTCTGGACATCCAGGTGCCGGTCTATGTCTCTGTCTTCCTTAAGTCGCTTTCGATAGCGGTCATTGCCACTTTGATCAGTTTGCTGCTAGGCTACCCTGTGGCCTGGCTGTTAGCGAAACTTAAGATCGCCAAGAAGCGTTCTGCTGATTTTCTGCTTTTTTTGACTGTCATGCCCATGTGGATGAATGCCCTGCTGCGCACATACGCCTGGCTGGCTCTGCTGGAGCCTACCGGCATTATTAACACCTTTCTGGGCAATTTAGGCATAGGGCCTGTTCAGTTTCTTTACAATGATTTCGGCATCGGGCTGGGTATGGTTTATAACTACCTGCCCTTTATGATCCTGCCGATATACTCAGTCCTGGTCAAGATTCACCCCAGCCTCCTGGAAGCTGCCAGCGATCTGGGCGCCGATAATACTTATACTTTGCGCAAGGTCATCATTCCCCTGTCCCTGCCCGGAGTTTACAGCGGTATCAATATGGTTCTCATGCCCGCCATGACTACCTTCCTGATCCCGGATCTGCTGGGCGGAGGACGCTATATGCTCATAGGAAATGCGATTCAGCGCCAGTATATGATCTCGCGTGACTACACTACAGGTTCCGCCCTGACTATTTTGCTGCTTATCTTTGTGCTGATCAGTATGAGCGTAGTCAATCGCAATGCGTCGGAAATGAGCGAAGAAGGAGGGATTTTGAATGCCTGAAAAAGCATCTTATACCGGAATTAAAGAAAACGAAACGGGTAATGGCGTTAAGGAAAGAGAGATGAAATCTCTTCCGGACAAGAAAAACGCTCTGCCTCTGAGCAGGCGCAGCGGCGCCGGCAGCAATCTTTATCTCGGTATTATCTTCGTATTTCTCTATGCTCCTATTGTAGTTCTGATTATCAACAGCTTTAATGCTGCCAAGAGCAGAGCTGTCTGGGGGGGCTTTACTCTCGAGTGGTATCGCAAACTCTTCGAGAACGCCGATATTATTGATGCCCTGCGCACAACTATCATTGTAGCAATCCTCTCTGCCGTGATCGCAACTCTGGCAGGAGTGCTTTCCAGCGTAGGCATCTATGCTTTGCCCAGGCGCTGGCGCAAGATCATGATGCAGATCACCAATATACCTAATATCACGCCTGACCTGGTCACGGGTATCTCCCTGATGCTGCTCTTTTACTTCATGCGGGTTCAAACCGGATTCGTGACGCTGCTCCTCGCGCATATCGCCTTCAATATACCCTTTGCGATTCTCTCCATCATGCCCAAGCTCAGACAGATGGATATGAGTCTTTATGAAGCGGCGCAGGATCTGGGCTGCACCCCTGCTCAGGCCGTGCGTAAAGTGATGATCCCCGAGATCCGTCCCGGCATCATCACCGCCTTCATCCTGACGCTGACACTGTCGATTGACGACTTCGTAATTTCCTATTTTACGGCGGGAAATCAGGTCACGACGCTGGCTTTGACGATTTATTCGATGGCCAGAAAGAGCGTCAATCCTCAGATCAACGCGCTCTCAACTTTAATGTTTGTGACGGTATTCTTCCTGCTGGTCATCATTAACATTCGTACATCCAGCAAAAAGAAGACAACTCCGAACGGCATTCTGCCGGCCGGCAAAGGCAATGGGAGGCGAGCGTTTCCCTGGCCAGGCATTAAACAAATGAAGTAAAAACTTGCCTTGATCAACGGGCGTAACTAGATCAAATATCAAATCAAGAACTATGGAGGATGGGATCAAATGAAAAGAATCAAATTACTGGCGGTGCTTCTGGCCGCGATCATGGTTGCTTCGCTCGCGGCTTGCGGCGGCAGCGAAGGACAAAACGGCAATGAGCAGACTAAGCTTTATATTTACAACTGGGGCGAGTACATGTCGCGCGAATCGGATACCTGGGATTTCTATGGCACTGACTATGAGCTAAGTGATGTGATCGCTGACTTCGAAGATGCTTATCCCCAGTACGATGTTGAATACCGTATGTTTGACGATAATGAGATGATGTACGCTCAGCTGGCAACCGTCTCTTATGACGTAATATTCCCCAGTGACTATATGATCGCCCGCCTGATACGAGAAGATAAACTGCAGCCGCTCGATATGGAAAAGCTGCCCAATGTTACTGAGTATATGGATCCCATGCTCAAGGACGTGGCTTGGACTCCGGATGCTGATGAAACTGCGGCTTTGTTTGATTATGCAGTGCCCTACCTCTATTGCACAGTCGGCTTGATTTATAATCAAGACGAGATTGCCAGTCCGGCCACCAACGATCCGCGAGATGTCTGGGCTCCTCTGTTTGACAGTGCGAACCAGAACCGGATCGGCATGTATAACTCCATGCGTGAGTCAATCGGCGTAGGCCTGAACTATCTTGGCTACAGCATGAATACGCTGAATGAGGCTGAGCTGGAGGAGGCCATGGAACTTCTGATCGAGCAGCGCCAGCAAGTCGCACCAATCCTTGGTATCGATGAGCTTAAGGACAAGTTTGTTTCCGGCGAGCTGACGGCCGGTGTGGCCTGGTCCGGCGACCATGTCGTAATCCAACAACGGCTGCAGGATGCGGGTCAGGATCCGGAAATGATCCGGTATACTTTGCCTAAGGGCTCAAATATCTCGGTTGATATGATGGCGATTCCTTCCTCGGCAGAGAATGTTCAGGGGGCTCACGATTTCATCAACTTTATGTATGAAACTGAAGTAGCGGTAAAGAACGCAGTTTATGTCGGTTATTCTTCTCCTCACCTTGAGGCTGTCGCTGAGCTGCCGCAGGTCGTAACAGGAAACGAGAGTTATTATCCCGGCCCGGACTTGATCGCAACTCTCGAGCCCTATTATTCAACTCCGGAAATCGACCAGACCTACGATAATCTCTGGGTCCAGTATCTGGCAAATTAGTATCTGACACTGGACCAGACTTTCGATAATCTCAGGGTTTGGTATCTGACGAATTAGTGTCTGTTTCTATTAGTAGCCGGTGAATTAGCTTCATAGTTGAAGAAGCTTATCTGAAACTGCTCTTCAAGTGTCTTACAACAAATGCCCGTTCTATATGATAAAATACAGTAACAATGATCACTCAGCATCTAGCTGAAGCAAATAACGGGAGGAAGTATATATGTCATTAAAAGGAACACAAACAGCTAAGAATCTGATGATTTCTATGGCCGGAGAAGCGCAGGCGACTTTCCGCTACAACATCGCGGCAAAACAAGCGAAAAATGAAGGCTATGTTCAGATTCGCGACATTTTTGAAGAGACTGCCCGCAACGAAGTAGAACACGGCAAACGTTTCTACAAATTTTTGCGTGAGGATTTCGAGCCCGAAGAAGCAGTGAACGTTAATTGGGATTATCCCGTTACCTATGCGGATACAGTAACCAATTTGCAGGGCGCCGTAAATGGTGAACATGAGGAAGCTACCAAGATGTATCCCGAATTCGCTGATCTCGCTGAAAAGGAAGGATTTCCTGAAATCGCTTATGTCTGGAGAGAGATAGCTGAAGTGGAAGAAGCGCACGAGAAACGTTTTCAAAAACTGCTGGATAATATCAAGAATGACCGCGTCTTCGAGCGTGAAGAAGAACTCCTGTGGAAGTGCAACAACTGCGGCTACATTCACAAAGGAAAATCCGCTCCGGATCTCTGCCCTGCTTGCGCCCATAAACAAGAATACTTTGAGATCTTTGTAGAGACCTATTAATAGTGATTTTTGCAAATAAACTGCGTTAAGACGCGGTTAGCTTTATCCGGACAGCGGCTCTCAATAATGCCCGTTAAATACTGCCGTGACACCTCAGCTTAAACTCGCAGCAGCCGGAGTCACAAGAAATGCCTGGATAAAAGTAAACTAATAACAATTAATCAGGGACCTTCAATTGTGAGCCGAAAATCACAGCCGCAATTGGAGGTCACTTTATTTTCTCAATACACGTGACAAAAGAGATCGCAAGTCTCCCATGCAAGGCAGCCGCAATTGGAGGCACTTTATTTCCTTAATACACGAGCAGATAATAGATCACATAAATCCAGCCCAGTATTCCGTGTAAGATCGCCCAGCCTATTGATTTCCAGGCTGTATAGCTGATGACCATGGCTAAAGCGCTGCCAAAAGAAATCCCGGTTCTTACAGTTTTCTTGATTATGGTTGTCCCTCTTGTGCCTTCGACATATTCTCTGTCTTTCATTTTGCTTACCTCCTGTCAAATCTTGACTGATCGCTGCTGCTTAGCTTGACCTGCTAATTGGATTTACTGATGCGGTAGAGCAAACCGGAATCCGTCACAGAATACAAAGCTCCACCCAACTCAGCAACATCTCTGAAACGCTTGCCTTCTGAAGCCAGCAGTCTTTCTTCACCGATTACGCGATTTTCATAAATCACCAACCGGGCAATATGACTGCCTCTCAGACCGCCTATAAAGATATTGTTTTGCCATTCGGGAATTTCATCAGAGTCGTAAAAAGTCATGCCGCTGGGCGCCAAAACCGGATCCCAATAATAGACAGGCTGCTCCATGCCGTCCATAACAGCCTGACCTGAGCCCACAGATCCGCCGCCATACTCGATGCCATAGCTTATCACCGGCCAGCCATAATTTCGGCCAGGCAAAATCAGATTCAGTTCATCTCCCCCGCGCGGACCCATCTCGCTGACCCAAAGATCGCCGGTCACAGGATGCAGATCCATCCCCTGCACATTCCTGTGACCATAAGAATAGATCTCGCTCCAGTTTGCGTCCGCCCCGTCTGTAAAGGGAGCACCGGGAGCAGGATCGCCTTCAGGCGTAATATGAATAATCTTGCCGTAACCATTATCTAATTTCTGAGCCATGGTTCTGGTATTGCTGTCAGAGCGCTCTCCGGTTGACACAAATAAGTTGCCGTCAGCATCAAAAAGCAAACGACTGCCAAAATGCATACTGTTGTCATAGTATGGACCCGCACGGTAAATTATCTCAAAATTCTCAATACCGGATTCGTCATCAGATAATCTGCCCCGCCCAACGGCTGTCAGCGACCCCTGACCCGTGCGCTCTGCCAGTGTGAAATAGAGCATTCTGCTGTCGGAAAAGTCCGGCGCAGGTGCGACATCTAACAAGCCGCCCTGGTTTCTGTCGTCAACCAGAGGAAAGCCTTCTATCTTACCGCTTACCTCGCCATCTGAAGTTGCCAGACGTAAAGTGCCGCCCTTCTCCGTAATCGCCAGACGACCATCAGGCAATGGCGTCACAGCCCAGGGACTGTCAAGGTCTTCGTTGATTATCTCCACAGTGAGCGCAGTAGATGTTGCCGTCCCATTCACTCTGGTTTGTCCTGCAAACGCAGGTTCAAAATCTGCTTCCGGAGATGAATCCTCGACCGGAGGCAAATCAGCTTGCGTCGGAGCTGCAGCAGGCTCAGTTTCATCCTGGCCTGGCGCCGAAGTTCCTTGCCGGCCGGTCTCAGAACTTTTTCCTGACTCGGTTTCTGTGGTGCTCGCCCCGGTAACTGCGGCACTGCTCTCAGGCTCGCCTGTATCGTCTGTTCCTGCTTCAAAGGAGAAGGTACAGGAGCCAGTCACAAAAGCTGTAATGACGAAGGCGATTAGAATTAAGTACAGTTTATTCTTAGACATATTGCTTCCCTCCGGATGTACTCTATTCTAAATTGCCGGCCGGGAAGCAGTAATGATATAGGTTACGAAGCAAGCTTATTGCTATGAGGCAGAGGTATTTTCCTCTTCTTCATCCTTACATTTTTGCTCTGCCGCAGCTGTATCTTTATCTTCAGTCTTACATTGAGGTATCGGCAGAATAATATTAATAACCAAAGCTATCACAATACCAACCAGCGTATCCAGAAAACGCGTGGCAGCCGCTTCTAAAGGGGTCATGCCCCTGATGGGTCCGATAGCGATGATGAGAAGAATTATTGCTCCCAATGTCGCTCCATCAGATCTGAAGAAAGATACGCTGATCCATATGACCAAGAGAACAAAAAATGAAAGCAGCAAATTATAAAGAAGCGAATTAAAATCAAGATCCAAAAGCTGCCTTATTTCTAAGATAATCAGACCGAAGACCGCGCCGACAAAAGTTGACTGCAAACGAGTGAAAGCCGCTAAAACGCTATCCTTGATACTGCTCTTTAAAGCGATGACAGCTGCAATCGAGGCAGTCATGGCATTAAAATTTGGCGGCAGCAGCAGATATGTCATCAGACACAGGAAAACCGCCAGAGATGTCTTTAAGATGCGAAGACCCGGGAAACGAAGCGGCTGATTGCGACGATCCGACCAAGTCACTGCAAATTTCCTAAAAAACTCTCGCACACGCATAGATTGAACTCCTTGTTATTGTAACCAGATCGCGAACTTTATTACTTCGCTATAACAGCTTTTCAAAATAACCCGTCAACATCAGCCTAGTAAAATATTCGCCTCGGGGTAGACTACTTTTGTCTCTTCCTCGGGCTTGGCCATACTGAGAGCAAACGCAACCGGTCCCACGCGGCCGAGAAACATGCAGGCGATCAATATCAGTTGCGAAAACAGATGGAGATTAGGGGTGCCCAGAGAAGTCAATCCCACTGTGCCAAAGGCGGAAGTAACTTCAAATATTATGTCCAGAAAAGGTATGGGCATGCCCGGCAACACGTCATTCTCAACCACCGAAATAATCGCTGAAGAAGTCATAACAATCAGCATTCCCATAGCGAATATCGTATGAGCGCGACGGGTAGTGGATTTTCTGATGTAATGACGCGACATAATCAGCGACGGTTCACGCTTAATGTCAGAGATGATGCTAGCAACTATAGCCGCCATTGTTGTCACTTTGATTCCGCCGCCGGTACTGGCAGGAGAAGCTCCGATAAACATCAAAACCACGGACTGGAATTTTGAGCTTTCGGACAAACTGGCCTGATCTATGCTGTTGAAGCCCGCTGTCCTCGTGGTTACACTCTGAAAGAGAGAAGCGATAGGTCTTTGTTGCCAGGGTATCTCTCCCAGTGCGGCGGCAGAGCCCTGATTATTAAATTCGAGCAGCAGAAAAACCATGGTACCGAATATTATCAGGAAGGCGGTGCCCTTCAGAACCAGACGACTGTGAAAATATAGTTTCGTACCTTTGGGACGGGTGAAAATATTCAGCCAGACCATAAAACCTAGACCGCCTGCTACGATCAAACCCGCTGTGACCAGTAAAACCGCCGGATCGTTATTAAAACCGGTGAGACTGACGAAACCACCATTGGCCGCAGTACCATGCAGATCAAATCCGGCATTGCAAAAAGCGGATACTGCCTGAAAGAATCCCTTCCAGATAGCCCCGCTGCCATATACAGGCCAAAAACGCCAGATCAGGAGCAGCGCGCCAATACTTTCTGCGGTAACCGTAAAGCCTATTGTCCAGCGCAACAGACGGGTCAGTTCTACCCAGCCCTGATTGGAAGTGCTTTCTCGGGTTAGTTCGATCTGACGCCAGGAATGAATGCGAGAGAAAAAGGTATAAAAAGCTCCGGCGATGGTAGCCAGCCCAAGGCCTCCGATCTGGATCATGAGCAAGATGATCGCCTGGCCGGCTGAAGACCAGTATGTGCCTGTATCTACCAGCACCAGTCCAGTAACACAAGTCGCTGAGGTCGAAGTAAAAAGTGTAACAGCAGGGCTGGTCCATTGTCCGTTGGCACTGGCGAACGGAAAAACCAGAAGCAGAGTACCGGACAAAATTACAACAGCGAAGGAGGCGACAATTAACCGGATTGGATTTCGCAGATTCCTTTCGATCTTGGATCGTCGGTTCTTTGGTTTAAAACGCAGCAATGGCATTTACAATAAACCTCTTATACTTATAAGTGAGTGATTCAGCAACGAGAAGCTATGCATTCAGGCGCTTCAGCGGCTATTCTGAGGAAGATCTCTTCAGCAGAGAGCTTCAGCGGCTACTTAGAGTTGTGCAGTCAGAGTGCTTCCAACTATTCTGAGGAAGATCTCTTCGGCAGAGAGCTTCAGCGGCTATTCATAGAGTTGTGCGGGCAGAGAGCTTCAGGCTATTCTGAAGAAGACCTATACCGGAAGGTCAATGCCTTCGAGCAACTATATTATCATATATCTCGTCATAATCATCGTCGGAAGCGATCAGCAGCAGTTTGTCGCCTGCCTGCATGATACTGCTTCCTGTGGGTACTTCTGAGGTATCATCAGCATGAATCAGCAGAGCCACTCTCGTCTGTCCGGGAAAAACATATTGGGCCAGAGTTTTTCCCACGGCGGCTGACGAGGGTGACAGCTCGACCTCAAGAATATTGGTTTTCTGATTAGGAATATTGAAGATAACTCTCATGCCTTCCTGAGCGATATCCTGCTTGATCATGTCTGCCAAAAGCACTGCCCGGCTGTAAAAAAGATCTACATTCAGCAGCTGGAAGAGCTCTAGATTGACAGGGTTATTCACATGTGCAACCGTATTGCGCACAGAGAAAACTGTCTTCGCTATATGGCAGCCAACCAGATTATCTTCATCCTTACCGGTGACAGCGATATAGTAATCCGCCTGCATACAGTCCGCATCCTGCAGCACTCTGATATCAGTACCGTCGGCCTGCAGCACCTTGACTTCTTCAAAGCGGCTCGCGATCCTTGCGCCGACATCTTCTACCAGCTCAATCAGTGTGATCTCATAGTCTTCATTATGATTTACCAGAGTTTCGATCAGATAGTGCGCCAGCTGACCGCCGCCGGCAATGATAATTCTCATATATTACTCCTGCTTTTCACTTATTGGATAGCTGCCATGATAACGCGATCTTTCGCCTGAATAACCAGAGTATCTGAGGCCGGAAGAGTCATGTCACCGCGCAGGATACCAAATATTATCTGATCGGACATGGTCTGAATCTCAGAGATCTCTGCCCCGATCAGCTCTTGAGGAACGTCCAGCAGTGTATAGGTCACAGTATTATTGAAGAGACGATGCTGCATGACCGTTTCTTCACCTTCGATGGCGTGCAGGAAGGCTTCAACTGTGAAGTCAGTAGAGGAAATCGTCTCCATCCCTAAGGCTTTGAAGACACTCTTCTTCTGGGGATTGTACATTCTTGTCAGTACTCTGGGTACGTAGAAGATCTTGCTCGCTACCCAGGTCGACATAATGTTGGCATTGTCTGAGTCTGCCACACAGCAGACCACATCGGCAGTCTCAATCTGAGCGTTTCGTAATACTTCCTTGTCTGTCATGTCGCCAAGGATCTTGGTGCAGGGAATATGTTCCGCCAGCTTCAGCAGCTCCGGTCTGGCTTCGACCAGCACAACCTGATCCTCTCTTTTCAGCAAGGATAATGCCAGCTCTCTGCCTAACTTGCCGGCTCCGATAATCAGCACTTGCATTTGCTACTCGCCTCCCGACGATTTTTTCTTTGGCAGCAGATGTCCCTGGAACTTTGGCATTCTGTCTTTAAGAACGCCCACACGATTTCCCAAGGATCAAGCAACAAACCACATTATACTCCACAAATACATATACAACTCACGTGTAAAGTTACCGCACTGGCATGTTAACTTCCAGTTATCTCACTACAAGCAGGTTTTTTGCCCGGGGATCTTTTGTCCCTGTCAAGAGACTGCCGTTTATTCTCGCATATTCGATATAATCTATTACCTCACCGGTTACGCGTTCACCAGGCGCCAGAATAGGAATTCCCGGCGGGTAGGCCATAATCGACTCGGCAGCAATTCTGCCTTCCGCTTTTAGTAAGGGAACATGGTCGGTCTTAGAATAGAAAGCCTCCGTAGGCATCATAACTACTTCCGGTTCGACATATTCGCTGGCAAGGAGATCGGCCTTTTTCTTGCCGTAACGTTCTTTAATATCTTTCAGAGCAGCGATCAGCTTATCTATAGCTGCCGGACTGTCACCTATGGATATTATTGCCAGGAAATTACTCAGATCTCCGAATTCCGGCAAAATATTGTATTCGTCACGCAGATGGTCATGCACCTCTTGTCCCGTCAAACCAATATATCTGGTATGGACGGACAGTTTTGTAGGATCGAAATCAAAGAAGGCATCTCCATCAGCCGCTTCTTTGCTGAATGCATAGTATCCGCCAATTTTATTGACCTCATCACGGGCATAATCTGCCAATCTGCTTACGCGTTCGAAGATTTCCTTGCCTCGCAAAGCCAGCATGCGTCGAGTCAGATCCAAAGAAACCATCAGCAGGTAAGATGCACTGGTGGTCTGGGTCAGGTTGACAACTTGTCTGATGTAACTGACCTTATCTCTAACGCCTTCGCCTAATAATAATATGGAGCTTTGCGTCAGAGACCCGCCGGTTTTGTGTACGGAGTGCGCTGCCATATCGACGCCGGCTTCCATAGCTGAGATGGGATAATTATGGCCGAATTGGAAATGAGTACCATGTGCGCCGTCAACCAGGACAAGCATGTTCGCCTGATGTGCGAGACGGGTGATTTCCTTAAGGTTGGAGCAAATGCCATAGTAAGTGGGGTGATTCACCAAAACAGCCTTGGCATGAGGATGATCTTTGATGGCTTGTTCTACATCAGCTGCAGACATGCCCAGAGGTATGCCCAGTTCGGCATGAACGCCCGGATTGACATACACCGGTTTGGCGTGAGCAAGAATGAGACCATTGATGATGCTGCGATGGACATTGCGGGGCAAAATAAGTTCATCGCCCGGATTTAGTGAGGACATGATCATAGCCTGAATGGCGCTTGTCGTTCCGTTAACCATGAAGAAGGCGTCATGCGCGGAAAACGCTGCTGCGGCCAGTTCTTCCGCTTCCTTAATCACAGAGACAGGTTGGATCAGATTGTCCACCATCTTCATAGAGCCGACATCAATTGATAGAGCCTTCTCGCCCAGAAAATCTGTCAGATCAGGGTTGCCTTTGCCCTGCTTATGTCCCGGAACGTCAAAGTGGATGATCTGCTTTTCGCGGTGGAGCTGCAAAATCTCTGCAAGCGGCGCCTTAGCCTGGGGATTGTTTGGATAGAGATCCCGGTATTGATTGAGAAGGGAGCCCTTCTCCGGCGGCACGCTGTCCGGATGGGGAAAATGATTGTTCGGGTTTTTTTGCATATATAGGTGCCCTCCGTCATGACTTAAACAACATTTCGTATCTATGCAATTCGCCAGGCACAGAAGGTGACCGCAGACCACAATGCTGTAATTACTTAAGTGACCTTGCGTATCCATGTAAGAGCGGAGAATTATGGCCGCCTCTGCCCATTTATTATGATCTTTTATTATCTTACGCTATTTCACATATAAGTGGAAAGGAAGTTTGCCGGCAAGCCAAGCTAATGAGACAGGTGTCGTTTAGGTTTGACTTTGAACAAACTGATGAGACAGGTGTCGTTTAGGTTTGACTTTGAACCAAACTGATGAGACTGGTGTCGTTTAAGTTTGACTTTGAACCAAACTGATGAGACTGGACAATCGAAGTTAGACTTTAAACCAAGCTGATGAGTCAGGGCAGTCGAAGAGTTTTACGGAATCATTTTATGTGATAATGTGCAAAGGATTGGTGTGCAGTTTTAGCACAGCTTGAGGAGGACATCCATGACTGATTATCCTATACGCCATATTGAATATAATCCATCGCTCACAGGCTTTGCCCGCATGATAAAAGATATCACCTTCACTGATCGTGAGCAAGATCCCTTGCAGCTGCAGCTCTTGCAGCCTTGGAAACTGACCGACGGCAATGGTGATGATATTGCCTATCCTGCGGTGGTATTTGTTCAAGGCAGCTCCTGGACATTTCCTAACGTTTATTATGAGCTGCCGCAACTGGCGCAGCTTGCACGTCAGGGATATGTGGTTGCAACTGTGACGCACCGCAGCTTTCTGGACGGCTATCAGTCCCCGGCTTTCCTGGAGGATGTCAAGACCTCCATCCGTTTCTTGCGCGCTAACGCAGAGCAATACCACATCGATCCTGAACACATTGGAATCTGGGGAACATCATCCGGCGGCAACGCAGCCTTACTGGTTGGGTTAACTGCCGATGTCTCCAAATTCAAGACTGCTGAGTGGCCTGAAGAATCTGATGCCGTTAATTTCGTTGTTGATTGCTTTGGCCCTGCGAACACAGTCTTGCTGGTCGAACAGCTGCAAAAGGCGCTCGTACAGACGCTGGAGGAAATCACGGAACTTCCTCCGGAACAACAAGAGCTTCAATCTGAAAGAGCACAAAGGGCACAATCATTACAGGCCGGATTCCAACAGTTTCTTGGTAGTCCTGACAATAACCTGGACATAGAGAAGATCCGCGAAATCAGTCCCATACACTGGCTGGATCCTGAAAAAACATATCCTCCTTTCCTGATCCTTCATGGCGATCAGGACAGGACAGTAAAATACGAACAATCCGTCAATATGTATAAATCTCTGATCGATCATGGCACGAAAGCAGAAATGATCTGTGTCGACGGTGCGGGTCACGAAGATGACTTTTGGAGTCAGGAAGTGTTGGACGCTATCTGGGATTTCATCGCCAAATATATTTAGAAAATATTTAATGCGATGACTATCTTGTCAGAGGTAAGTATCAAGCATTTAGCTCATGCAGAAAGCCCGCTAAAAACGGGCTTTCAAACATAAAAGAACTATTGATAAGTTGTTGGTGTCCCAGGCAGGAATCGAACCCGCATCAGCAGTTCCGGAAACTGCTGTCATATCCATTAGACCACTGGGACAAAAGCCTGTTTATTTTATGACAGCAGAGTATTATTTGCAACCAGATGCTCAGGTTCAGCCTATTATGGCGTCAATCTCAATACTGCTGCCTTTGGGAAGAGCACTCACCCCAAAACAACAGCGGGCGGGAGGATCCTTCTCAAAAAACTTGCCATAGGCTTCATTGACTTCGCCAAAATCACTCATGTCAGTGAGGAAAATTGTGATCTTTAGAGCCCTGCTGAGGTCGCTCCCTCCGGCTAGTGCAATTTCCTGCAGGTTATTCATTATGATTGTTGTCTGCTCGGTCATGCTGCCTGTGCTCATTTCGCCGGTTGCCGGTATAATCGGCAATTGTCCTGAAACATAGATAACTCCGTCATGCTTGACAGCCTGGGAATATGCCCCTACCGCAGCAGGCGCTTTCGAAGTAGAAATAATTTCTCTCATGGTATCTTCTCCTTTGTGTTCGCAGTCACTTAATTATAACTCATCAGCCTCATCAACAATAACACTTCTGCAATCTCTGTGACTTAGCCACCATGGACGACTCTGCAGAGCTTGCAGGCGTAATTTCCTCTTACCGTTTACTGCCGCTGATCAAATCGTAAGACTACTGTAACACGATACTTTTGCATTATATGTAAAATATAATATAGTCCATATCTTTTAAATATTGGTGGTGATCTAATGGACAAAGTTTCTGAGACTGAGCAGGCGAAGATCAAAAACATTGATCAGGATGAAATATATCCTTATTCACTCATGTTTTCTCCTTTGGAGATAGAGGATCTCAAGTTAAACAATCGCATCTTTTGGGCACCTCCTGTTGAAGTTGGCACAATCCAGGCAATTACTGATCCGCCCCCTGAATTATCTGCCTTTCTGCGTGAACGTGCGGCGGCAGGACTGTCTCTGGCTTTTGTCGGGCAGGCTGACTCCAGTGCGGATAAATGGGGAGCACTGGCCAAAGAGCTAAATCAGCTTGGCTGCCGTCTGGCAGTTGGCATTTCACCCCCGGTACTGGGCAAGAAAATGGGTACAAGAAGGCTTAACCGCCTGACAGATGAGATGAAAGAGAGCGTTAAAGAATTATACGCCGCCGGTGTAGATGCCATTTATCTGGATGCAGTTCCAGGCACCTATCTTGGCTGGTTGCTCGCCCGTCAGGATGAATACCTGAGCTTTTATTATAAAACCGGAGCACATTATCTATTTCACTTTACAACGCAGATCCGTCAGGCATTGCCGGCAGGATTTCCGCTCTTTCTCAGAGCTGCGCCGATAAATATCGGCATGACTATGCTGCAAAACTTCAAAAATATCGGGCTGAACGGAGTACTCTTCCAGGCAGATGATTCCTTCAACGGCACAATAGAATCTTCTAAGGCACTGCGTTCCGCACTATCGGAAGGAAACAACAGATTTTATGTTTTTGCTGAGATGCCCGCTATCCGCCCTCAGCCATCTGCCTGTGAACATGTTCTTCTTGATGATGCTGCAGATGCTGTGGTGCTCAGCAGAGCACTGCTGGCAGAAGCGGACTGGCCTGCCTTGTCATACTCCGGCAGAGAAGCCCGGCAGAACAATTGTATCCTCTGCCGCGGAGGCTGCACACCATCTTTCTTCCCGGGATCTATCCCCGGCTGCGCTGTAAATCCCCGCACAGGAAAAGAATTGATTTACCCGCAGAATTTGCCGCCCGTATATCCCTGCACGCGACTGGCAGTAATCGGCGCCGGACCTGCGGGAATGCAAGCTGCACTTACAGCCTGGGAACGCGGTTTCGAAGTTTCTCTTTTTGACAAGGAGGAGAACCCGCTTGCGCAATACATGCGTCAGCAAGGTGAGCCCACTCATCTCCATGATGGTATGACTATTGCAGCTCCGATTGCGGATCCGGTTCAGTCAGCAGAAATGTCCTCTGCTCTCTATAAGGAAACAGATAATAATTACCTGACCTTCCCCGACGATTCTGACATAGAACTCTCAGTTGATTCTGACAAAGTACTCTCAGCTGATTCCGACAAAGAACTCTCTGATGATTCTGACCGGGATCTCACCTTGGAAACCACTTCCAAACTGTCTTCTGAAACCGGTGATAACACTCCGACTCAGCCATCTAAAGAGGATGAAGCTTCTATTGCATACGGTATGGAAATTTCACAGTCTGCTGATGAAAACGATTCTGCCATGGTCTCCGGGCACGACGAGGATGGTGAGGCTTTCAAGGAAAGCGTCAGCAAATTGACCTCTCGGGATCCCCATGCAGCTGATGTCGCTGAAATAGAAAACGGCTCAGTCAATTTAAGTGAATTAACAATAGGAGAAGCAAAGCTGGCCTCTGAGAAACGAATTAACGATTTACCGGATGGCAAGGCAGTGAACAAAGATGCAGTTCTGGAATTTATGTCACAAAAATCTTCACTTCCCAACGAAGATACAATTATCAACAGCAGGGTTTCGATTATTGAAGAAGAGTCAGAACAGTCACAGGAGCCTTTGCATGACGAGCAAATTATTGAGCAGCTGCTGTCTGTTTCAGCTACTAATGGCTTGACTGTTGAAGAGGAGCGTGAAATCGCCTGGCATAGACACTGTTACTTAATAATGGCCAAGCTTCATCAAGCTGAAGACAGCGGAGATTTCCTCTCTTATTTCCAGACTGAAGTTACTTTGGCTATGCTGGCGCAAAATCGCTTTGATATCGTCATCGTGGCAACCGGAAGCGAAAATGGTTATGATATTTTCTACCTGATCCAGAACTCCTACGTAACTCCTCAAGTGCGAGTTGCAGGAGCTGCAGCAGGCAGCAAAGGCTTAACTGAAGCTATCCGTTCCGGTTACGCAGTTGCGGCTTCGTTATACTAATATTCGATGATAGCGTTAAGGTCTTTAATGATCGTTAGGGCTTACCTTTTCGTTCTCTGCGTTTATCACGGCCTAGATAGTCCTGTTCTCGGATTGCATACCTGACATCGTCAACTTGTTTTTTCTTTGGCACAAAACCCAGACCTTTAGGTTCTTCATCTTTGTCGTCACGACGGTCTATGACCTCATCTTGCTGCGAATGATCAGAGTCATCAGCCTGATGTGGTTCGACACTCTCTTCACTCATTATCTCATCCTCAGCGGGGCATTCCTGTGGCAGTTCTTCGTTCAGCAATCCCTCTCGATTTACGACATCTACACCCTCTGTTAAGTCTTCCAAGGCGCAGTCCGGTTTTCTTTCATCACGCATATTCATTGTATAATCCTCCCTTATTGCGAAATTTATTTAAGCTTTCACAGCAGTGCTGTGATGTTTACGATAATCTGTCTAGCAGCTGTCGTTCTCATCTTCCTGATCAGGATCCGGATCTTCCTCCTCCGGATAATCCATCTCTTCTTCTGACTCGTCCACACCCAGAAAATCATCAATTTGCTCTTTGACTTCTCCCTCAGGCATAACAATGTCTCTTAATCTGTCGGGATTGTCAGGATCGTGTTCATAGATTGGACTCAGGTCATCGATCTCTTCCTCTTCGTCGGGATACACGTCGTCAAGAGACCAGAATTCTTCTTCATCCTCGTCACGATCATCATAGCTCAGCACAATATCAGGATTAAAGGGACTTTCCTCGTAAGGAGGATTGAGGTCAAAGAACCCTTCTTCTTCCTCCTGCTGATCGTGAGAGGAACACCCCTGCGTTATGTCTTTGTTTCGCGAATCTTCACGCTCAAGAATATCAACAACTTCTGATGTGCTTCCCATAGGGCTATTCTCATTTCCGTCGTCATAACTGATCATTTCTATAACCCTCCTGCATTACTGAATACGGTCTCAACAAGTCAAATTAATAACCGTAGTTACCAGTGCCTGCATGTATTATTAGTGTAAATGAGTTGGAAGAGCGGCGATGTTACTATAGCCACAACTATTCCGGACAGCTTACGGATTACTAATCGCCTTCGACATAATTAATTCTTTAGTCAGTTCGTCCTTCAGCAATTAGAAAAGAGGAGGTCAGGTAGATTGACCCCCTCTTGTAGATTTTGATTTATGTTACAAACACGGACAACAGTTTTGATTTCTAAGCTGCTTGCAATTGTATTTCAAGAAGGCAAGGCAAGCGGCCGGAGCTTTAAATAAGGAGTAATAGACTATTCGAGGCTGTCAACAAACCAATCGTACGCACTCTCTAATAATTTTGGTGCTTGTGGATGGGCATTTAAGAAAGCCAGAACTTCTTCCCAATAGGCCGGATTTGATACGTACCCGGCTGCATCTTCATTCCAAATCCCTTTGGGAACATCATTAAACAGAGTCTAAAGTCTAGTGATCGCCTGACCAGATATTATCGTCTTGGTCATTTTTTTGGCTATCATTTTGCTTGGCGCTTGACAAAATCTCGTCGAGATTCATTAGAGGGTTCGGGCTGCTGACCGTCAGAATTACTGCCGGCAAGGGCGACAGATTGGCCCAATTATGGCGCGAACCGGAATCAAAATGGACACTGTCACCCGAATAGAGAATTGTCGCGTTATCTTCAATATATAAGGTTACCGCGCCCTCCAAGACATAGATGAATTCCTGTCCTTCATGAGAATACAATTCTATGGTCTGTTTTTGGGGCAGAGGCAACAATCTGAAAACCCGCGGCAAAAAAGAAAAATTCTCCGGATGCACATTCAGCATGTACTGGATAATCTGCGGAGAAATCTGCGATGCCTCTCTTTCATATGAGCGTATGGCCGGAATGCCATCCGTCTCCAACTGCTGCATCTTGAGCAGACTGTCAAGAGGAACACCAAGCGCAACTGCTATTCTGTTAAGTGAATCTATCGCTATATTGGTCATTCCGCGCTCAAATTGCGATAAAAAACCACTGGACAAGTCAGTCATTTCACTAAGTTGTTTAAGAGTAAGGTTCTTTGCTTTGCGCATTATTTTAATTCTCTGACCGATGCTTTGTGCAATATCCATAAAATATATCTCCATTTCGCCAAATATTCTGGTTGACCTTTTCTTTTATTATAATATAATATTAATCGAGAACAATTATTTCAATATATCGAAATTATAACATATTAAAATCCGGAAGGCAACAGACATTATGTACAAGTTATTTGATTTGCAAAGACTCAGTATGGAAAACGGACCCGGTCTTCGGACTACTCTGTTTTTTTCCGGTTGCCCCTTGCGCTGTGCCTGGTGCCATAATCCTGAAGGTCAATCCTACAACCCTGTCCTCATGTACTTCCCCAGCCGCTGCATCCAGTGCGCAGCTTGTGAACATGTGTGCCCCGTTGACGCAATCAGCTACGACCCGGAAACAGGCCCGACGATTGACCGCGGCTTATGCACTGATTGCGGTGACTGCGCAGCCGTCTGCCCGACAGATTCTCTGATCATGAGTGCCAGACTTTACAGCCTGGAAGAAATTATGCATACAATTTTGCGTGACAGACTTTTTTTTGACCGCTCGCAAGGAGGAGTTACCTTCTCCGGGGGCGAACCTCTGGCTCAGAATATGAAAAATCTGGAGAAATTGATGAAGGCGATTAAGGAGGAGCGCATCAACCTCGCAATTGATACCTGCGGAGATGTATCGCCGTCCAGCATTCAGACCGCGTCCAGATATGCTGATTCATTTCTTTACGATTTTAAACACCTGGATCCGGAAAAACACAAAGAATTCACAGGCTTTTCCAATGAGCGGATTATAAACAACCTGATCTGGTTATCTGACAATGACATGGATATCCACATCAGAATTCCTGTCATTCCCGGCTTCAACGGCTGTGATGAGGATCTCGCATCGATGGCTGAATGGCTGGCTGATAATGTCAAGGCCTCCACCATTTCGCTTCTGCCATATCACCGATTCGGCAGTGATAAATATGACCGTATCGGAATTCCTGACAGAAAGAAGTTGTTTGAGCCGCCTTCAGCGGAGGTTATGGAGGAAGCCCTGGAGATCTTTAAGAGTAAAGGTCTGCAGCAGGCACAGATTGGCGGTGCAATTCTCGTGGCAGTGTGAGTGGCAGTATGAGATGATTTTCTGTCTGCCGCAGCCTGGCAGAGTAAATATCGGAGCAATCGTAGCAAATGTTATCTAATTTTCTCTTTACTGAATATATAATTTATTTATAGAAACAAAAGGCATCAATAATATATCGAACAAAAAAGGAGGGTGGCGAAGCCAACGCCGAACAAAAATGAGTAAACGCGGCATGAATGAAAGAACAAAAAAACTGCGGGAAGAGTCCGTCTCGACTCAACCTGTAATCTCTATCGAGAGAGCTCTGATAGAAACTGACGTCTACAAAAAATATCTGGGACAGGTATCTGTTCCCGTATTACGTGCTCTTTTCTTTAAAGAACTGATGGAAAAGAAGAAATTGCACTTGGGTGAAGGTGAACTGATAGTAGGTGAAAAGGGCGAAAAGCCTCAGTCTGCTCCGACATTCCCGGAACTCTGCTGTCATACTCTGGAAGATCTGGAAGTAATGAACAAGCGTGATCTGATTTCCTTCAAGGTCGAGGACGAATACTTTAAGGTTCAAGAAGAAACCTTTATTCCCTTCTGGGAGAACCGCTCTACCCGTACAAAAATTCTCTCCCTGATGACTGATGAATGGAAGGATTGCTATGCAGCGGGTATTTTCACCGAGTTTATGGAACAGAGAGGTCCCGGTCATACTGTCGGCTCTGACGAAATATATGTCAGAGGTTTTAATGACCGCATCGCACAAATCGACGAAGAGCTGGAGAAACTGGATTACACCAATGATTTAGAGGCTGCCCATAAAGCCGAACAGTTAAAGGCGATGCGTATAGCCTGTGAGGCAATTATTACCTTAGGACGTCGTTACAGCGAGTATGCCGCCGAACTGGCTGAGAAGGAAGAGGATCCCCGGCGCAAAGAAGAACTCCTGCAGATCGCCGAGAACTGTCGTGTTGTGCCGGCTGAGAAGCCGCAGACATTCTGGCAGGCCATTCAGATGTACTGGTTTGTACATCTGGGAGTAACTCTTGAGATCAACCCCTGGGATGCTTTCAGTCCGGGACGTTTAGACCAGCACCTTATTCCCTTCTACCGAAAGGATGTTGAAGATGGCATCTTAGATGACGAAAAGGCCAAAGAGCTGCTGGAATTATTGTGGATTAAGTTCAATAATCAGCCGGCTCCTCCTAAGGTTGGCATCACTCTCAAAGAAAGCAGCACCTACACTGATTTTGCCAATATTAATACAGGCGGCATCACCCCTGACGGACAAGACGGCGTTAACGAAGTCAGCTACCTGATCCTTGATGCAATGGACGAGATGCGTCTGCTGCAGCCCAGCTCAAATGTTCAGATCAGCCGCAAGACTCCTGATCGTTTCTTGCACAGAGCCTGTGAGATATCCCGTCAAGGATGGGGACAGCCCGCCTTCTACAATACAGAAGCGATCATACAAGAGATGCTGAACGCTGGCAAATCTCTGGCTGACGCCCGTATGGGCGGATCCAGCGGCTGTGTGGAAACCGGCTGCTTCGGCAGAGAAGCTTATATCCTGACCGGATACTTCAATCTGCCTAAGGTCCTCATGATTACACTGAATGACGGCTATGATCCTTATTCAAAGAAGCAGCTCGGTTTGCACACCGGTAAAGCTGACAGTTATAAGAGTTACAATGAACTGATGGATGCATTCGCCAGGCAAATTGATCATTTCGTTGATATCAAAGTAGCCGGATCCAATGTGATCGACTCTATCTTTGCTGAGCAAATGCCTGTGCCCTTCCTCTCGACTATTACCCATGACTGTATCAGCAGGGGCAAGGACTATAACGACGGCGGAGCCCGCTATAACACCAACTATCTCCAGGGCGTGGGTATCGGTACAGTTACTGATTCAATGGCTGCTCTCAAGTACCTTGTCTTTGAGAAGAAAGAGCTTTCCATTCCTGAGTTTATGGAGATTTTGGAAGATAACTTTGAAGGACATGAAGCCTTCCGCTCCAAACTCCTGCTCGATACTCCCAAGTACGGCAATGATGATGATTACGC
>DCDV01000025.1:287-674 GCA_002316595.1 Mageeibacillus sp. UBA1046 | reverse complement strand
TACGGCAATGATGATGATTACGCAGATGATATCATGTTCGAAATCTTTGATACCTATGCCGGCATCGTAACCGGAAAACCAACCTATAAGGGGGGTCAGTATAGAATCAACATGCTGCCCACAACCTGCCACGTCTACTTTGGCAGCGTAATCGGAGCCACACCGGACGGACGCTATGCACATAAGCCATTATCTGAAGGCATTTCACCTGTTCAGGGTGCTGACAGATGCGGACCGACCGCAGTGGTTAACTCCGCATCCAGAATGGATCATCTCCGCACCGGCGGCACATTGCTTAACCAGAAGTTCACCCCCTCACTCGTGAGAGGCGAGAATGGTCTCCGCATGATGGGCAACCTGATCAGGACCTACTTTGACAAAGATGGC
>DCDV01000025.1:0-151 GCA_002316595.1 Mageeibacillus sp. UBA1046 | reverse complement strand
GCCACCATATCCAGTTCAATGTTGTCAATCGGGACACCCTGATCGAAGCACAGAAGAATCCGGAAGAGTATCGTGACTTGATCGTCCGGGTTGCAGGATACAGTGATTATTTCCGCAATCTCGATCTCGAGCTGCAAAATGAAATCATCGC
>DCDV01000004.1:400798-401122 GCA_002316595.1 Mageeibacillus sp. UBA1046 | reverse complement strand
CTGCATGTCACAGTTGAAATAATCGTAGGCAAAAACCGCACAGCCAACCGGCGCGACACCTACTGTTTTTCCCAAGACATCCAGCTCTTCCAGGGTTTCTCCCACCAGCTTATGAATAATACCGTGAGTGCAGCCGGGGCAATAGTGGAGCTCAGCATCTGTCAGTCCCTTGGTCTTTTGATATACGATAGCCATTTTCTACCTCCCCAGTGCTTTCTTAGCTGCCTCAGCCACTTCATAAGGAGTGGGGATGATGCCGCCTGCGCTTCCTACAAAGGAAACAGGCTTGCAGCCATTAACACCGATGCGCACATCATCAATCAT
>DCDV01000004.1:354307-400649 GCA_002316595.1 Mageeibacillus sp. UBA1046 | reverse complement strand
GCACATCATCAATCATTTGTCCGGTGTTCATCTCGACAGTAACGACAGCTTTAACGTTTTCTTGGGCTGCTGTTTCATACAACGCGTCATATGGATACGGCCATACTGTGATCGGACGGAAGACGCCTGCCTTGATACCGTCTTCTGCCAGCAGCCTGACAGCTGCGCGCGCCAGGCGCGCCGGCGTGCCAAAGGCGACAAAGACGACCTCAGCTTCTTCAGTGTCAGTAGTTTCATAGCGCTGCTCGCTGGCAGTGACACGCGCATATTTTTCCTCTAAGCGGATATTATTCTGATTACAGGCATCGGCATCGATGAAGAGCGAATTAATTATATTCGGAGGACGCTTATTTTTGGTACCTGTTGTTGCCCAGGGTTTCTTCGGCAAATCTTCCGGTTTCACAGCCGGCCTTTTCCACTCGACAGGTTCCATCATCTGTCCGATCATTCCGTCCAGCAGCATCATGACCGGCATGCGGTATTTGTCGGCGAGGTCGAAGGCCTCCTGCATCAGGTCGACTACTTCCTGAATATTAGCCGGAGCGAACACAATCAAGCGGTAGTCGCCATGGCCGCCGCCGCGGGTGGCTTGGAAATAGTCCCCTTGTGCCGGCTGTATTGTGCCAAGGCCGGGACCGCCCCGCATGACATTGACTATCACGCCGGGGAGCTCCGCTCCGCACATATATGAAATACCTTCCTGTTTTAAGCTTACTCCAGGTGAAGAAGAAGAAGTCATGACTCTGGCTCCTGCGCCGGCAGCCCCATATACCATATTAATGGCGGCAACCTCAGATTCAGACTGCAGAAATACCCCTCCTGCTTTCGGCATATGAAAGGACATATACTCAGGGATCTCACTTTGAGGAGTGATCGGATAGCCAAAATAGCAACGGCAGCCAGCCCTGATTGCGGCTTCAGCGATTGCTTCATTGCCTTTCCATAATTCTTTGCTCATTTATATATTCTCCTATTCACTTTTCACTTCACGTTCCACAGTAATTACGGAATCTGGGCACATACGTGCGCAATGCGCGCAGCCGGTGCATTTGTCCATCTCATCTATCGTGGCAGGGTGATATCCTTTTTTATTAGTATGATTTTTATCCATGTATATAATTCTTGGTGGGCAGACATAGACACAAAGCTCGCAGCCTTTGCATAAATCCTCCCTAAATCTTACATATCCAGCCATTCGAATTGTCCTCCTTCTTTTTCGCTCAGTTCCCATGGTTTGATCATATATATGTCAAGAGGGAAAAATGAGCCTGTCAGTTTTCCTTCTAGCTCTTCCTCAAATTTTCGTTCACCGGTAGTGCAGATGAGCGGGAGCCCCAGTTTTTCAGCTGCCTCGGCAGCGAAAACATCTCCGCTGATTATATCTTCAGCTTTAGTCTCCCGTCCGAGATGAGTGTTATTTACGATACCGGTGATCTTTTGCTGGCTCATCATTTGTGTGCGTTCAAAATGGTGTACTACATTTTCGAGCGTTGCGGTTTCGGGACGGTTTTTATTAATTACAAACCAGAAGTTAAAATCCACTTTCTCCAGCTGCGGTCTGTAATATCCCAGCACTCTTGCCCCGGCGGGGTCTCCGCCCAAATCAATGATGCTTTGCTGATCTTCTTCCAGAAATATTGACATGATGGAGGGCGGCAGCGAGGGTATATCAGCTTGCCCGTCCATGGACGTAACATGGACTTTGATGCCTTCCTTCTCCAACTCTCTTCTTCGCTCAAAGGAGCGAAAATAAGGGTTAATAATATCCAGATCGACCAGCGAGACTTCTCTGCCGTCGCGCGCCATGGCAATTACGAGATTGACGGCAAATTCCGTTTTTCCTGTTCCGTAATGGCCGGAAATAATTGTAATTTGTTTATTAGGTAAGATCAATTGTCTTCTCCTATCATATTTCTGCTAAGTCAGCTGCAGCCGACAGCGTTAATCCGCTTTATTATACTCCAAGATCGGCTGCCTTCCAGCCAGAGCTTCATCAACTGCTTTAGCCAGGGCCTTCAGCTCGTCTTCACCGGGATAAACTCTGACAGGAGAGATGAATTTGACACGCTCTGTGACCCAGTCTACCAAGTAATGATCATAAGCGAGTCCCCCTGTCAGCAAAATTGCATCTACTTCTCCCTTGAGCACTGTCGCGGCGCTGCCAATCTCTTTGGCAATCTGGTAAGCCATGCTCTCAAGTATGAATCTGGCTTCTTCATCGCCTTCACGAATACGCTGATCAACTACTTTGGCATCATTGGTACCCAGATAGGCTAAAAGTCCTCCCCGGCCTACAAAGGTATTCTTTATTTCATACTCATCGGCGAAATCTCCCGAATAACAAGCTTCGATGACAGAGATAACAGGCAGCCCTCCCGTACGCTCGGGTGAAAAGGGGCCTTCACCATTGAGAGCATTGTTAACATCTATAACCATGCCTTTCTGATGTGCTCCTATAGATATGCCGCCTCCCATATGCACTATTATCAGATTGTAATCCTCATATTTGCCGCCTTGCCCATAGGCAAACCTGTGTCCTGCTGCTTTATGGTTTAAGGCATGAAAAATCGATCTGCGCTGGAATTTAGGCCAGCCGCTGATACGGGCAAGAGGCTGCAGCTCGTCTACAATGACGGGGTCAGCAATGTAAGCTCTGAGATTATTACGCTTAGCTATTGCTGCTGCGAGCAAGGCGCCAAGATTACAGGAATGCCAGCCGTATCGGCTGCTCTCCAGATCATCAATCATATCCTGATTTACTTCATATACTCCTCCTTTAAGAGGATGAAGCAGCCCGCCTCGTCCTATTATGGCATCCATTGAGGCGATTTCGATGTCTTCCTTCTCCAGGATATCCATAATCATTTTTTCTCTGACCGGCAGCTGGCTTTGGACAGACCTAAGTTTTTCCATCTCAGTACCATGTTCGATTTTCCGCGTCATGGTAAATTCACCGGAAACATAAACACCAATTTTTGTAGAGGTGGAACCTGGATTAATAATAAAAAACTTTGCCATGATGTACCTGCCTTAATTTTCTTAAGTTAATTATATATAAAATCCGCTCTAAGAGAAATTGCGCCTCCTTAAATAGACGGGTTCACTGCACATCTCACTCTTTTTCTTCTCCGCCATACACCTCACTCTTTTTTTTTCTCCACCTGTTAAAATAGATACCGATGAGCATTCTTACACTGGAAAACATACATAAGACATATTTCGGCAAAAAGGTGCTGGACGGTCTGTCTTTGAGTCTGGATTTTGGCGACCGTCTGGCCTTGACCGGCGCAAATGGTACAGGTAAGAGCACGCTGCTTAAAATCATCAGCGGGCTGGAGACTCCTGACCCTGATGTCAGATGGTTGAACCAGGCTTCAGGAACAGTTATCGGGTATCTGCCTCAACAGCTTTCCGCTATACCGGACCCGACTATGAATTGCCTTTCTAATCCTGAATATGATGAATCATTGCTGCAAATGCGAAGGCTTGAGGAGCAAATGTCGGAGCATCCTGAACAATATTCTGAACTCTCTAAGGAATATGATCTGGCAATCCGGAGATTTGAGGCTCTGGGGGGATACGGATTCCAGGCGGATCTACTGGCAGCACTGCATGGTCTGGGTTTAACAGCAGATATTCTCAACCGGCCTCTAAATACATTGTCAGGAGGTGAGCGCATGCGCTCAGCGCTGGCTCATATTATTGTCAGTCGGCCGGATCTCCTGCTTCTGGATGAGCCCACTAACCATCTTGATATAGAGGGCATAGAATGGCTGGAAGAATGGCTTAGCTCTTTTGCCGGCACTGTAATAGTAATATCTCATGACAGAAGCTTCATGGACAATATCGCCACCCACACTGCTTTGCTGGCGCAGGGTAAACTTAAAGTTCGCGCTGGCAGCTATACTGATTTTAAAGAGGCTGAGGCAACGGTGCTTTTTTCCCGGGAGAGGGAACTGAAGAATCTGCAAGAGGCGCTGAAATACGAGCAAGAGGTAACTCAGACTATGTTCTCGCACCGCAAGATGAAGCAGTATCACAGCAGGGAAAAAAGAGTAGCTAAACTCTCGGGGCAGGTTGATGAGCTGGAACTGGGTCTGGGAGGCAGGCAGGCCAGAGTTAAGTTCTCATTTCAGTCAAATCCCGAACGCAAAAATCGGACCGGCAGCCTTGTAAAGGCTGAAAATATCAGTCTGGCATATGATGATAAGTTTTTATTTAGCGGTTTTAGCGCCAGTATATTTCCGCAAGACCGGATCATGATCACCGGACCTAACGGCTGCGGCAAAACGTCACTGCTCAATATCATGAAAGGAAGTCTTTCTCCCTCCGAAGGCAAAGTCGAAATAAATCCAAGAGTAAAGATTGGCTATATGGGACAGACCTTGCAGTTTGACTCTGAGACCAATACCTTGCTGGCGGAAGTCAGGCAGGTTGATCCAAGTCTTACTGAAGGGCAGGGCAGAGATCTCCTGGCCCGATATGGGTTCCGGGAAATAGGCGTCTTCAAAAAAATAACAATGTTAAGCGGCGGGGAAAGAGCTAGGCTATATTTATGTAAACTGCTTTTACAGATGCCTGACCTGTTATTTTTGGACGAGCCGACAAATCATCTGGACATTGAGTCCCAGGAAATTCTCGAGCAAGCCTTGTTAGATTATGACGGCGCGATTTTATCTGTCAGTCATGATCGCTATTTTATTGAGAAGGTGGCTGATAAAATCTGGGGTTTTATTGGCGCAGAGGTGCAAGAATACAGTTCTTACCAGAGCTGGCGCGGTATGGTGAGGGCGAGATTAGAGAATTCCCCGGCGCCTGTCCGGACGGGAAAAAAGCAAAGCAGGGCGGACTGTAAAAATAACCGCAAGCAACAGGCCGGTGTGAGACAGGAGGCTGCAGAGAAGAGAAAAGCGGCCGCGCAGCAAAGGCAGGCTCTTCAGACGCTGGAGCAGTTAATCCATCAGCAAGAGGCGGAGATTGGGGCCTTAGAAGCGTCTTTTGCTGAAGAAACGCCAGCTTCTGTCTATGAGCAATATGCAGAACTTTTGCAGAAGCTGGAAGAGAACACCTCTAAGTATTTTGAGTTGCTGGAAGAAGCTGACAGGTAAATGCAGTACTGAAACCCCGGCGACACAACATAAATGAAGCATAACGGCCGGGTTATGTCTGCGGTTTATGATCCTGTGGCAATATTAGGGGGAAGGCTGACGGAACGACTTCAATGGTGGCGGGCAGCGAACCCTTCTGTTCACCGTCCATGTCGAGCGGAGTTTCTTTATTTTCGAGCTCAATGATTGTTGCTTTGGTTGTCTGCTTGTAGTAGAAATTTCTATGCTCAATATGACTGCCGTTTAGAGTCTTGACCAGAAGTGTGGCCATGGACCCAATGGGAGCGGGCCCCTCGGCTCGTATGGCAATAATATCCAGCAGGCCGTCATCGGGCTTGGAATCAGGAGCAATCGCGCGAAACCCTCCGACGCTGCGGGTGTTTGCCACCATGAAAAGATACATGGGCCCTGTGATTAAATCGTTATCAGTTTCGATGCTCAGATGCAAGGGACGGAAGAGACGCACGGGCAGATCAGTTGCCGCGTTCAGGACATAAGCTAGCCGTCCCAGCACGGTTTTGCTGGTACTGGTAGTGCGGTAAGCAACATCTGCCAGCATGCCTCCGGCGCAGACATTAAAGAAATAATTACCGGCGGAGTGCCCCAGGTCGATCATATGTATGCGCGGCTGCAACAGCATTTGGCGAATATCCTCAGTTTTGAGAGGCAAATTTGTCGCTATGGCAAAGTCGTTAACCGTGCCTGCCGCTATAATTGCGACCGGTGTCTTATGGCCTGCCTTCATTAAGCCGTTGACGATTTCGTGAACTGTACCGTCACCGCCTACAGCCGCGATAATATCGTAATTTTTGCCTTCTTCCTGAACCAGATTGTTGGCGTGACCGAAACCTTGAGTATAGCGGATCACTACCTTGCTGAATGTCTCCGTTTCGGTCAGGCCGGTCAGCATATTGTAGATCTCCTTTTGAAAGGTTTCTCTGCCGGCACTGGGATTTATTATGGCGAGCAAGCGCATTTGCATACCTCGATTTGCAATCTATATGTGTCAAAATTATAGCATATGTTAATGCCTGTATACTAAAAACCAAGTAATAGCGAAGCGGGCGTACTTAAGTAATCACGAGGCGAGCGTACTTGAGGGTATATTTACATTTCTTGCGTTTACGGTCGGCATGCTTCGCAACATTGCTGTATAATAGTACGGCAGAAAAAAGCAGGCGGCTCTGTAAGTCCGCCATTAAATATTTTGAGGTGCTGGAATGGCAGAATTAAATCCGGGCTGGACACGAAGTTGTCGATGTGCTGAAGTAACAAATGAGATGATAGGCGAGCGGCTTATACTTATGGGCTGGTGTCATAAGCAGAGGGATCTGGGCGGCTTAATCTTCATAAATTTGCGCGATCGCAGCGGCGAAATTCAGCTGGTATTGGACGATGACAGTCCCTCAGCCATAAGAGACAAGGCTGCTTCGGTGAGAAGTGAGTTCGTGTTGGCGGCGCAAGGAATCCTCAGAAGGCGCAGCGCCATTAATCCCGGGATGAAGACTGGCGAAGTAGAGCTTCTGGTCGAGGACTTAAGGATTCTCTCAACCGCCAAGACACCTCCCTTTTATATTGAAGATGATGCAGGTGCAAACGAAGCTCTGCGGCTCAAATATCGTTATCTGGATTTAAGGCGTCTCGCCATGCAGAAAAATTTAATATTGCGTCATCGGGTGACCAAGCTGGTGCGGAATTTCTTCGATGCCGAGGGTTTCTTAGAGATAGAGACGCCCATGCTGATAAAAAGTACACCTGAAGGAGCCCGCGACTATCTGATTCCGTCGCGTGTATTTCCCGGAAATTTCTTCGCGCTGCCCCAGTCGCCTCAGCTCTTTAAGCAATTGTTGATGGTGGCTGGCTATGATCGGTATTTACAGATAGCCCGATGTTTCCGGGATGAGGATCTGCGGGCAGACCGCCAGCCGGAGTTCACTCAAATTGATCTGGAACTGGCCTTTGCCAGCCAGGCTGAGATTATGAAAATCAACGAGAGATTCCTGGCCTTCCTCTTCAAGGAAGTTTTAGGAGTTGATCTGGATCTGCCTTTAACAAGGCTGACCTGGCGTCAGGCAATGATCAGATTTGGTTCGGATAAGCCCGACTTGCGCTTTGGCATGGAGCTGCATGATATTTCGGATCTGGTTGCAAACAATGAATTCAAAGTATTTGATTCTGCTCTGGCTGCCGGAGGATCTGTCCGGGCCATCACCGTACCCAACGGTTCTGGCATGTCCCGCAAAGAGATTGACAGTCTGGGCGAATACGTAAAGACCTATCGCGCCAAGGGTCTGGCTTGGCTTGTGCCATCAGATCTGCCGCGTGGTTCAATACTAAAATTTGTTGACGCTGATTTGATCAAGAATATAGCCGGGCGCTGCAGTGCTTTAACAGAGGATCTGATCCTTATCGTAGCGGATGAAGCTGACGATATTGTTCTGACCGCTTTGGGAGAACTGCGTCTGGAAGCAGCCAGACGACTGAATCTGATACCTGATAACCAATGGAAAGTCCTTTGGGTAACTGAGTTTCCTCTCTTTGAATACGATGATGAGGATAAACGTCTGGTAGCCAAACACCATCCCTTTACGGCTCCAATGCTGGAAGACATGGGCCTCCTGGACACCGAGCCGGAACAGGTGAGGGCTCAGGCTTATGACATAGTAGTCAACGGCGTAGAGCTTGGTGGCGGCAGCATCCGTATTCACGATCAGGATCTGCAAAGCAAAATGTTTTCGCTTTTAGGCCTTGATTCTGAAATGGTGGAAGAACGATTTGGGTTCTTGCTGGAAGCCTTCCAATACGGTGTACCGCCTCACGGCGGAATAGCTTATGGTCTGGACCGTCTGCTGATGCTTTTGGCAGGTGGATCCAGCATAAGAGATGTTATTGCCTTCCCTAAAGTACAAAATTCTTCCTGCCTGATGACAGGGGCGCCCGGAATGGTAGATAATGACCAACTAACGGAGCTTAATTTAGCCGTGCGGCAGAAGGATTAGACCTTGACCAGAGAGCATGACAATAGCATATCGGCTCTAAATCTTGAACTGGAAGCAAGCTCCGGTGATCAGACTGAAATCGACAACGAGCCGGCAGAAAGCAGTGCTGTCAGAGCTGATCAGCAGCGCAAGAAATTCTTCTACTGGCTTCGCTTTATTCTGCTCTGGCTATTGATTGGCATTCTCTTTTCACAGTTTGTTCTGCAGCGTAATACTGTGTTCGGAGAATCAATGCTCCCTACCTTGCATAGTCACGATGAGCTGCTGGTTGAAAAGGTCAGCCGATTCTTCGGGGGCATATCCAGAGGTGATATAGTTACGTGTAAATCACTTCTGGCCAACAGCGACCGCAATACAAATATAGTTAAGAGAGTGATTGGCTTGCCTGGCGAACACATTGAAATAAAAGATGGTCATATTTATATTGATAACCAGATACTCCCGGAGGACTATCTGGCAGATGGTGTAACTACAGAGCCTTTTGCAGATGTTTTCCAGAATGTCCGGTTGGCGGATGACCAGTACTATATTCTGGGGGACAATCGCCCTCATAGCCAGGACAGTCGTTTCTTCGGACCGGTTAACAAGAATGACATTACGGGAGAAGTTTTATTTTGTTTTTATCCCTTCAGTCGCTTTGGCATACCATAAAAGTAGATATTTAAGGAGTCCCGGATGACAACACAGAGGCAAAATGTAAGAAATTTTTGCATTATTGCTCATATAGATCATGGCAAATCCACACTATCTGACCGTTTGATAGAGCATACAGGTGTCTTGACAAGCCGCGAAATGCAAAGCCAGGTTCTGGACAATATGGACCTGGAAAGAGAACGTGGTATTACAATCAAGGCACAAGCGGTCAGGATGAGTTACAAAGCCCCTGACGGCGAAACTTACATTCTGAATTTGATAGATACTCCCGGCCATGTTGACTTTAATTATGAGGTCTCTCGCTCCCTGGCAGCCTGCGACGGCGCTATTCTGGTAGTAGATGCCGCACAGGGGATTGAGGCTCAGACACTGGCTAATGCCTATCTGGCTATAGATGCCAATCTAGAGATCCTGCCTGTCATAAACAAGATAGATCTTCCTGCTGCACGCCCTGAGGAAATAAGGCAGGAAATCGAAGATGTTATAGGGCTTGATGTCTCGGACATACCATTGATATCCGCCAAGGCAGACATAGGAATAGAAGAAGTATTGCGGCAAATTGTCGAGAAGCTGCCTGCACCTGCAGGAGACGAAGACGCTCCCTTGCAGGCATTGATTTTCGATTCGCAGTATGACACCTACAAGGGCGTAATTATTCATGTCAATGTGCGCCAGGGCAAGGTCGAGACAGGCGATGACATAGTGATGATGAACACTAAGAAAAAATTCACTGTGACGGAGCTTGGTTATTTTCACCCCGGTTCATATCTTGAAGCCACAGAACTGATAGCAGGGGACGTAGGCTACATCGTGGCCAGCATCAAGAACGTCCGGGACACAGCTGTCGGAGACACTGTTACACATAGAGCCAATCCTGCAAAAGAACCCCTGCCGGGTTATAAACCTGTTCAGCAGATGGTGTTTTGCGGTATGTATCCTGTGGATGGTGCAGATTACCCCGTTCTCAGGGACGCTTTGGAAAAGGTACAGCTAAATGACGCCGCACTTTCCTTTGAGGCTGAGACATCAGTTGCACTTGGCTTTGGTTTTCGCTGCGGCTTCCTCGGTCTGCTGCATTATGAAATTATCCAGGAGCGCCTGGAAAGAGAGTTTAATATTGACCTGATCTCTACAGCGCCTTCAGTCGAATACCATATCCGGATGAAAGACGGAAAAGTTATAGAACTTGACAATCCGACCGATTTGCCTGATGCAGAGCAGATAGAAGCTATAGAGGAGCCGATTGTCAGAGCTGCAATCATGACGCCCTCAGAATATATCGGCAATATTATGAGCCTGTGTCAAGAGCGGCGCGGCGTATATATTACTACTGAGTATTTGGATGCTCACAGAGCCAATCTAATCTATGATATGCCCCTGAACGAAATAATCTACGATTTCTTTGATGCTTTAAAATCACGCTCCCGCGGATATGCCTCACTGGATTATGACTTTAAGGATTATATGGCTTCTGATCTGGTGAAGCTGGATATCCTGATCAATAATGAGCCGGTCGATGCTTTGACTTTTATTGTACACAGGGAACACGCATATGCGCGCGGTCGCCGCATCACTGAAAAGTTAAGAGATAACATACCCAGACATCAATTCGAAGTACCAATTCAAGCCGCAATAGGCGGCAAAATCATCGCCCGTGAAACAGTGCGCGCTTACCGTAAGGACGTTACTGCTAAATGCTATGGCGGCGATATCAGCCGCAAAAAGAAACTTCTCGAAAAGCAGAAAGAAGGGAAAAAGCGCATGCGCCATATCGGCTCGGTAGAAGTACCTCAGGAAGCTTTCTTAAGTGTTCTTAAGCTCGATGAATAGACCGGGAATTGCCTCAGAATTACTCAGAGGAAAGACTTTCTGAGATTCCTGAGCCCGATGGGCAGAACGCCAAATAGCAGGACATTTACTTAGATGCACGCTCCGGCAAGCAACCCGGAGCTTTGTTTTTAATTGAACAGCTTGCTGATGGGCGTTCGAACAGATTCGCTAAAAGATTGCTAATAAATCCGGCATGTTGCCTATCAGTAACATAGGACCTGCATTTGCCGGGGCTTTGCCAACACAATCATTTAATCCTACAATAGCTTACATTAACAATTGGCAATGAAGGTGCATTTTTGCGGTTTGTGATTTAAATAACAGGCAGTTAAAGCTCTTGCCCGCTGAACCTGCGCCTGATAATTACCTAAGAGAAATGAGGTACTGAATTATGAAACCTTGGCTTAATAAAAAGAATGTCACTAAGCTGGCGATTTTGCTGGCACTGTCAGTAACTTTGCTGTCTGCAGGCTGTACGCAGGCTGAGCCGGCAGAAACTACGATCCCGGTTACTGAAACTACGATTCCTGCTACACAGACGGAGACGCAGGAAGAGACTGCCGCTACGAAAGAGGTAACGAAAGCCACAGCTCCGGCTGAAAGTACTGAGACGACAGCAGCCAGCGAACCTCAGTGGATTTTCGAGTCTACAGATATGGACGGCAATCCGGTAAGTCATAGTTATCTGGCGGACTACAAAGTGACTTTAGTCAATGTCTGGGCTACAAACTGCCCTAATTGCATAGCGGAGATGCCGGATCTGGAAAAAGTTTCCAAAGAGTATGCCGATAAAGGTGTTGGTTTTCTGGGCATTGTCAGCGACATCTATGAAAACGAACCCGATGAGATTCTTCACTCTATAGCAGGAGATATCCTTGCTGACGCCGGGGTAGAATTCACTAACGTTTTAGCCAGTGATACAATCATAGCTTCTATTTTAGCCGGCATATACGCCGTGCCTACTACTTTCTTCGCTGACAGTGAGGGCCGCATCATTGGGGAACTGGTTGTCGGCGCCATGTCCCCGGAGCAAATGAGGGATAATATCGAAATCGCTCTTGCTGAAGCAGAATAGAAAATAAGTACAGTATCTATTTGCCATATAATAGCAGGGCAATAAATGGTAATAAGATGAAGCAAATTAGATTAATCCTGCAACAAAAACCAGTGAACACACCCGCTGGTTTTTTTATGCTTTAATCTAATCCGGGAACAGGCAGGACAAGAACTCTTCCGCGCTGATGCTGCCAAGATGTAGTTGCAGCGGGAGGTTTTCCAAAGCTTGAGCTACAATTGTCTTGTCATAGGTCAGATTAGTCAGGGCGTTTTCAATTCCTTCTGCAGAAATCAGACCAAGGAAGTCACCGCTGATTCGGATGCCTGTGATTATTCCATTTCTGACATCCAGGCCTGCTTCTAATTTTCCGCCCGGAAAACGTTTGCTGCTGTTGATTTTATAGGCAGGCGTTTTGCCGATATTCCACTCTCTGCTGGCGTATTTTTCTTGCGCCAGCCTTCTTACCTCTGACAATTGTTCTGCTGTTAAAGTGATCTTTTCTGTATCGGGCAGGGCTCCCAGAAGATCTTGCCAGAAATCCCGGGTGGTCTTGTTTGACCGGGTGATTTGCTTGATATTTGCTACGCGGCTGCGGACAGATTTAATTCCTTTAGAAGTCAGCTTAGTTGAATCGACCGATAAGACTTTTTGCAGCACTGATAAATCAGTGTCATAGAGTAGAGTTCCGTGATGGAGCAGGCGGTCTTTATACAGGCGCTGCGCAGTACCGGAAATCTTCAAGCCATCAACAACTATATCATTTCTGCCTTGAACTTCGGCGTTTATGCCAAGTTCATGCAAGGCGGATAATAGCGGGGCCGCTGCCACTTTCAGGTTAATGGCGGACAGTTTCTCTGCCGGCGTAATAAAAGAATAGTTCAGATTGCCCAGGTCATGATAGACTGCTCCACCGCCGGTTGAACGCCGAACAACTGTTACGCCGTATCTCATGGCAGCAGACTGGTTAATCTCACTTAAAGCGTTCTGATAACGTCCAATAATGACAGCGTTTTCATTTTGCCATAGCAACATTATTCTCGGATACTGAGTTAAGCTCGTCAGGCAGTATTCCTCAAAGGCGAGATTATAACAGGGATCGAAAGAAGCTGTCTCAAGATACTTATACATGATGATTCTCAATCCTTTTATTAAAAACCACCTTCTGACAACTTCTGTCAAAAGGTGGCTTTTGGCCTGGTGCGGACAACAGGAGTTGAACCTGCATGCTTTCGCACTGGAACCTAAATCCAGCGTGTCTGCCAATTCCACCATGTCCGCGTGTCAGCATTATAGCCTGCTCAGGAGTTTTAAGGCAAGGTTGCCTTCTTGCTTTTTTTCTGCTTTTTCTACTTGTCATCAAAAATTAACACTGCCTTTATAATAAATATTGGCATTTTCTGTACCATTTGTTATCCTTACTGTGACAGCGTTCTGCTTTGAGGACGATGTTTGTGATCTTTGTGTGATCTGCCAAAGAGGATGCTAATTATCAAATGGCTATCTGCTGAGAGGGAATATGAAAAAAATCTGTGAAATACTGGGGAGCACCCAGCTGTTCAGGGGATTGACTCATGAACTCTACCACGATTACTGCGAAAGCTCCAATATTCGCACTTTCTGGAAGGGTGAGGTCATTGTTAACGAAGGTGATGTTTGTGCCGGAGTATATGTGATAGTAGATGGGCAGGTCGCCATGCAAAGATATTCCAGCAACGGAGAATTTGCAACCTTAGATTTATTAGGTCCGTTAGATGTGTTTGGTGTCCGTTATATCTTTGGCTCAAGAAAACATTTTGACACAACAATGGAAGCAGTTACTACTTGCAGAATAGTTCTCATATCCAGGGAGAATCTTCTTAGCATTATCTCCCGCAGCCCCAAACTCCTGCATAATTATCTGCAGATCTTATCTGATACTGTTCGCTTGCATGAGAGAAGAATAAATCTCCTCTCTCAAAAGAGCTTGCGACAGAAAATCTCCGCATTTCTCTTAAATCTGCTATACGACCAATTGGAGAACGAAGGAGAAACTCTGGATTCATCATCTCAGGTTATATCAACCCATGCAGTTGAATTGCCCGTGTCCAAAGAGGTTGTATCCAGACTGCTGGCGATGCCTCGTCCCTCTTTTTCCCGTGAGCTCATCAGCATGGAAAAAGATGGATTGGTTAAAGTCAGCGGCAGGGTAATCTGGCTGACGGATATTGAAGGACTGACAACAGGACTGGTGAACGGAAATTCAAAAGCAGACTCGTAATGGCCCTTGAAACCCCCTTAAAGGTTATTCTTACTGTATAATCAGTAATATTAAATAATGCAAATTCTGTTTTTTAGAAAGGGGTCTTTATGTCTTTTAAAACTGATATTCAAATCGCTCAGGAAGCTGAGATTCGTCCCATTTCAGAAATCGCTGAAAAAATTGGCCTCGATGATGACAATCTTATTCACTACGGAAAATTTAAGGCAAAGGTTGATCTGCAAAGTCTAAAAAACGATGAAGCTCCACACAGGGGGAAACTGATACTTACGACTGCCATTACCCCAACTCCGGCCGGTGAAGGGAAGACAACAGTGACAATAGGACTGGCAGATGCTCTAAGCCAGTTGGGCAAGAAAAGTATCTGTGCAACCCGGGAGCCTTCGATGGGTCCTGTTTTCGGTATTAAGGGCGGAGCTGCCGGCGGTGGTTATGCTCAGATAATTCCCATGGAGGATATAAATCTGCATTTCACCGGCGATATGCACGCTATCGGAGCAGCCAATAATCTACTGGCGGCAATGCTGGACAACCATATCCAGCAAGGCAATGGTTTAAATATCGATAGCCGTAAAATTATCTGGAAGCGGGTTGTTGATATGAACGACAGACAACTTCGCTTTATTGTCGATGGTTTAAATGGTGTCAGCAATGGAGTGCCTCGGGAAGATGGTTTTGATATTATCGTCGCTTCGGAAATTATGGCGATACTATGTCTGGCCGACTCACTGAAGGATCTGAAAAAGCGTCTGGCAAGTATCGTTGTAGCATATACATTTGATAATAAACCGGTAACTGCGGCGGATCTTAAGGCCGAAGGAGCCATGACCGCTCTGCTTAAAGACGCAATTAATCCCAATCTGGTTCAAACCCTCGAGGGCACACCCGCCGTTGTGCATGGCGGGCCATTTGCGAATATTGCTCATGGCTGCAACAGTGTACTGGCTACTAAATTTGCTTTAGAGCATGCTGATTATGTAATTACTGAAGCCGGCTTTGGTGCTGATCTGGGTGCGGAGAAATTTCTTGACATTAAATGCCGCGCTGCCGGACTTGAACCGGATGCTGTAGTTCTGGTAGGTACTGTGAGAGCTTTGAAGATGCATGGCGGTGTCAATCTCAAGGATCTCAAAGAAGAAAATCTCCAAGCTTTGGAAACAGGTATTGAAAATCTGCTTCAGCATGTTGATAACATCAAGAACGTCTTTGGTTTGCCTGTAGTTGTAGCTATCAATCAATTCACAGCGGATACTGAGAGAGAAATTGCGCTGGTGCGTGAGAAGTGCTCTGAGCTCGGAGTCAGCGTTGCCCTCTCTGATGTTTGGGCACAAGGCGGAGCCGGCGGTATTGAGCTGGCGGAGCAAGTTATTAGACTAAGTGAAGAAAAGTCAGATTTCGTTTTCGCTTACGATCTGGACAATTCTATTGAAGAAAAGCTTAATGCCATAGCCAGACGTATTTATAGGGCAGATGGTGTTGACTTGACTCCCAACGCCCGCAAGCAATTGGCGCAGCTAAATGAGCTGGGTTTCAACCGCCTGCCAATCTGTATGGCTAAGACTCAGTATTCTTTTTCGGATGATCCGGCTTTGTTGGGAGCGCCGCATGATTTTACGGTTACTGTACGGAATCTGAAAATCTCAGCCGGCGCTGGATTTATTGTCGCTTTAACCGGAGAAGTGATGACAATGCCCGGTCTGCCCAGAGTACCATCTGCAGAAAGCATTGATGTTACAGAAGACGGAAAAATTTCCGGTTTATTTTAGGCAGAATTATCTCTGCAAAAAAAGTTCTTGAAAATGCGTTATAATACTAAACTGTGGATTATTCGGCATAAGTTGTTAATGAAAGGAATATGCTGTCGAGCTAAAGGGTAAGAAATGAATAAAATAAAAAAATGTATGGCGGACTTGGGACAGTTCCTTGATCGAACAGCAGGCGTTATAAGCGATGAAGGCATAATTGTCGGCTCCACTAATGCGGAAATGCTTGATGTAGAGGATACAAATGTCAGCACGATATTCAGTTCCGATGAGCCCATAATCAAAACCGGGAATAAATCTTATAAAATTATAGAAATTAACGGTTATGGTTCATTAGTTGTTTACGTGGAAGGAACAGATAATGTAGCTGTGACTTATCTGGAATTGATAACCTGCTGTCTGGAAGCTAATCTCCGGGAGTCAAATGATTTTCAGGTTAAAGAGACTTTTCTCAAGAATGTTCTGCTGGAAAACGAACTGCCGGGAGATATTTCTCTCAAGTCCAGGGAGTTTGATGTATCCTACTCTACTCCGAGACTGGTATTGGTTCTGAAAAATCAGACCGGAGACAGTCTGAGACTCGTCAGTTCTTTACATAGGATTTTCGCTGACAGCAATTCCGATTATGTCTTGCCTCTGGATGAAAATACTGTAGTGATTCTTCTCGATGCTTCAGAAAGCAGCGATATTTCAACCTATGAAGAAGCAGCAAAGAAGATTTTGACTCAGCTTCTGACTGATGATTTGATAAGTGCCAGAATAGGTATCGGTTTGATAGCTGACACACTTAAGGATACTGCAAAATCATACCGCGAAGCATCGTTGGCCTTGACGGTGGGCAATATTTTTGAGCCTTCATCGTATCTGATGCGCTATGACAGATTGGGACTTGGCCGTCTGATTTACCAATTGCCGCCCACACTTTGTCAGATGTTCCTGCAAGAGGTTTTTAAGCCGGGAGCATATGAAGCGCTTGATAGAGAGACTTTGACGACTATCTATAAATTTTTCGAAAATAATCTCAATGGAAGCGAGACTTCGCGTCAGCTGTTTGTTCACCGCAATACCCTGGTTTACAGGCTGGATAAGGTTCAGAAAATCACAGGCCTTGACCTGCGTAATTTCGATGATGCCGTCCTCTTTAAGTTAGCTTCGATGGTGAGAAGGTACTTAGAGCGCAGAGACAGCCTAAAACTGAATGAACCCGATCATTGGTGGTAGACCGCTGATATGAAGAACAAAAATATTATTGAATTATCTGACGCCGTTAAAACATATAAAAACGGTGTTACTGCGCTTGACCATGTCAGCTTTACTGTTGAACCCGGTGAGTTCATTTTTGTAGTGGGCGAGAGCGGTGCAGGCAAGTCAACTCTGATCAAGCTGCTGACCCGTGAGGAGAAAATTAATTCCGGCAAAGTTGCTTTAGACGGTTATGATCTCACCCAGCTGCCACGCAGACTAGTTCCTTTTTTAAGAAGAAAAATCGGCATGATCTTTCAGGACTTCCGTTTGATAGAGGGCAAAACAGTATTTGAAAATGTAGCCTTCGCTATGGAAATTATTGGTACCAAGCCGGAGATGATCAAGAGAAGGGTTCCGCTGGTTTTGTCACAGGTAGGCTTGCGGACAAAAATGAATATGTATACGGATGAGCTTTCCGGAGGAGAGGCGCAGCGGCTGGGTATTGCCCGCGCTATCGTGAACAATCCCAGCTTGATCCTGGCAGACGAGCCCACCGGCAACCTTGATCCGGTTAACGGCGAGGCTATTATGGCTCTTCTGGAATGCATCAATCAGGAGGGCACAACGGTTATTGCCTGCACTCACGATAAGAACCTGGTAGACCGCATGTCGAAGAGGGTATTAGAATTCTCCAATGGTAAACTAATCCGGGACGCCTGCCATGCCACCTATTCCAATAAATCAGCCTGCTCAGATGCTCTTGTGAGCCGTCAGGCAGAAATAGAGGCAGAGACGGCTGAGAACTATGATTATTTTGGGCAGGCGACGGGTATATCCGAAGAAAATGAACATATCAGGATTCCGAAAGCTATAGATGTGGAGAAGTTTATTCTGGACTCGCACAAACGCAGGGCTAATAGGCGTGAAGAGCGCAGGACAGAGCAAAAGCGCCAAATAATTGAGCAAGGCGAAGTTCGGCAAGAAAGCCACAGCAATGAACATTATGAAGATTTCAGCGGCTAATCGACGGTGCCCCTAGCAGCTAATAAGTTTTACCCCGGATAAGAGTTTAAAAACCTGGATGTAAATACAACATTAAGTGACAACAACATTATATGATTATAAAAACAGATAACATCGAATATTTAACATTAATTCACCCTGTGCAGCCTTTCCCGGAGATGTGCGCATGAAGAAATATGAATTACGCTATGCGATCAAGCAAGGTTTCGTTAACCTTTTGCGCCATCCCCTGCTCTTATTTTCTTCAGTAACCACTTTGACCATTATGCTCTTTTTGCTGAGCACTTTTGTCGCCTTTTCTATGAACGCCAGTCATCTGGCAGAGGTCTTAGGGCAGCAGCCGCCGATTGAAATAATGATGGAACCGGGCATTGAACAGGAAATAATTGATGATCTGAGCATTGAATTGAATGACAATCCTCAGGTTATCGAGATTAGATCTTACTCGGCCGAGGAAAACTTCGACAGCTTTAAAGAGAGCATAGATAAGGATGAAATTTTCAACGAAGAAAATTATATTGATAATTTCCCCGCCACTTTTAATGTCCGGCTCGCTGACCCTGTCCAGGCAGAAGCATTTCAAGAGGAGATTTTGCAGCAAAGGGGAGTCTTCTCTGTCAATCTGGAACAAGAGCTGATGAGTTTTCTGGAGAAAGCCCAGACTACACTATACACGGTCGGTATCGCGGTATTTCTGATTTTAGCATTAGTATCATCACTTGTTGTCGCCAATATGACCAGAGTTGCCGCCCTCTCCAGAGCACACGAAATTAATATCATGAAGTATGTAGGCGCAACGGACCGCTACGTCCGAATACCTTTTATGATTGAAGGCGCTATGGCAGGAGTATTGGGGGCATTATTCGGGACTCTTATTTCCGGTTTTCTGTACAGCTATTTGTTTGATGTCTTCGATCAATCAACCGCCACAGGAGCCATGTCATCTCAGCTTAAGCTGCTGCCAACTTCACAGATAGTCGGTATAATGCTAATATTAAATATTGTTACAGGAGTTGTTATCTGCGTCATCGCCAGCTCTTTATCACTTAGGCGTCACGTGAAAGTTTGAGGTCATTTAACTTTAATGATAAGTAAAAATAAATCTATTTCCAAGCTTCTTCTGAGTATCATCTCTTTGGTGCTTTGTCTGGTCCTGGTTGCAGGTCATACAATTCCCCTGGCAGCTGCTTCCGGGAAAACCTCTAAACAGCTTGAGGAGGCGCGCCAAAAGTCAAAAGAGCTAAAAAAGAAACTCAGTTCGGCTCAGGCAGAACTGGATGATTTACGGAGTGTGAGGAAAGAAAAATCTGATGATCTGGCCTGGCTGGAAGGACGCACCCGGGAACAACAGGAAGCATATGAGGACGCTTTAAACAGGAAGAATAATGCTTTGCTCGTGATGGAACAAACCAGCAGTGATTATGCAGCGGCAGTTCAAGAATATGAAGATCAGGTGGAGGCCTATGGTGAACGTCTGGCTTTGATGTATCAACTGCCGAAAGTATCAATTTTCGAAGTATTGCTTTCTTCATCGGATATGCAGTCTTACTTCTCCACCAATAAGCTTATTCGCATTATAAGTGATACTGATGAACTGATGCTGACCAGACTGCAAGAGGCTGAAGCTTATGCAGAAGAGATGAAAGTGCAGGCGGAAGCCAGTTTTCTAGATATGGAAAGACTGGTTGCGGAAGCTGATGAACTGCTGGCTGAGATTAAAGCTAATAGAGATATCTCGGCAGCAGAATTGAAAAAAGCATCGTCAGCGGTATCCGAAGCTGAAAGGGAGTCTTTGGACGCTGCAGCCGAAATGAAGAAAGCTGAAGCGGAAATCGCTTCCTTGCAAGAAAAATATAAAAAGGAACTCGCAGCCGAAGAAGCCGCCCGAAAAGCTGAAGAGGAAACCAGAAAGAAAGCTGCGGCAGAAACTGAAGCTAAGAAAAAATCCAGCTCCGGAAATCAGGTCAGCAAATCAGGATGGACCTGGCCGGTTCCTGCCAGCAGAAGTATTTCTTCCTACTACGGTTATCGAAATCTTTTTGGCTATAGACTGCATACGGGCATAGATATTCCCGCTTCGAAAGGAAGCAAGGTCGTCGCAACTAAATCGGGAGTTGTGTTGAGGTGCTCCAGAAGTACCAATGAAGGTAATTTTGTTACTGTTGATCATGGCAATGGCTTTATCAGTGTATATAAGCATCTAAGCAAATATGGCAGCAGCCCGGGACAAAGAGTCAGTGCCGGTCAGACCATCGGCTATGTTGGCAATACCGGACGCTCTACAGGACCCCATCTGCATTTTGAAATCCAAAAGAATGGCAAAGCTGTCAATCCTCTTAAATACGTAAGATGATAAGTTAAAATCTGTTTACAGATAATGAGTAAAAATTTGCTCACACATAGTCACGAAATCCTATACATGCAAGCTGCCAATTCACATAATACGTAAGTCGTGAACCAAATCTAGGAGAATTTAATATGAATCAAGAAACAAGGCCTAATCCCCCTCAGCCAGATCCAGGAAGGCCTCAGCAGCCGTATCCCAATAATTATTACCCCCCCGGATATTACAGTCCCCCGCCCAAGCCTCCGGTCACGGAAACAAAATGCTTTTGGAAGATTGTACTGTCGGTACTGCTTACCGCCGTAATCTCCATAACTCTTACTTTGGGCGGCTCTTACATATTTTTCAGCACTCGTCAGGCTCTTGCGGATGCCGGCAGGACTGAACAAGGCTTAGGTATTGGTCTGGAGACAGAAGAAACCGGACCGTCAACAACCTCCGGAGTTGAGGACGGCGCAGCGGACGAAACTCAAGCGCCTTCGTCAAATGCTGTTGATAGTTCTGCCGGGCTGGCTTTTGAACGTACGCCTGAGAATTTACAAGCGCTGGAGAAGTTGTCCCAGATCTGGGATTTGTTGAGAGATAATTACTATATTGAATACTCTGACTCGGAGCTGATCAACATGATGAGCGAGGGTCTGGTTATGAATATGGGCAGCCGATATACCTTTTATCTGTCGCCGGAAGAACGTGAGTTAGACAGGGAAGGCATTTCAGGTGAGTACAGCGGCATTGGCGCTGTTGTGCAGATGAATGATGACGGAACATATGTCATTACCCGCCTGATCGATGAGGCGCCGGCCATGGAAGCAGGTTTATTGACAGGTGATGTCTTTGTTGCCGTAGAGGACAAGCTGGCCAGAGAATTCAAGAGCGTAGAGTCTTTAGCCAGTGCTGTGCGTGGCGAAGAAGGATCTAAGATCAAGATTGAGATCTATCGGCCGTCATCGGATGAGAAATTGGTTTTTGAAGTCGAGAGAAGGCAGATAACCACTGCGAACGTGTCGCATAAAATGCTGGATGCCAATGTCGGATATATTAATGTGACTGAGTTTACCGGTCATGTGGCAGACAATTTTGAGAACAGCTTGAATGAATTGCTGGAACAAGGTATGACCGGTCTGGTGGTCGATCTTAGGAATAACGGCGGCGGCTTAGCTGATGAATGTATTCAGATGCTGGATTTCCTGCTCGATGCTGAAACGGTTTCGGTGATCAGAGGCAGAATGGGAGGCGAGCCGATACAAGATGACTGGACTACAAAGGACGGAGTTCTGGTTCCGCATGATATGCCGGTCTCCATTATTCTCAACGAGTACGCTGCTAGTGCCAGCGAGCTGTTTGCAGGCGCGCTGCAGGATCTGGGCAGAGCAGAAATAGTAGGGGTTCAGTCGTTCGGCAAGGGAGTAGGCACACGCACCTGGGAACTGTCTGATGGCTCCGCAGTCCAGATTACGAGCTTTGAATATTTCTTGCCGGAGGGTGAGAATATTGAAGATAAGGGCATTACACCGGATCATGAAGTTGAGCTGCCTGCTGAAGCTGCCAACAAGCAAATCTCTCAGCTGACCAGCGTTGAAGATACACAGCTCGCGAAGGCGATTGAGCTGGTAAAACTCGATTAAATTGCAGGGCAGCGAATACCTTTCTTGTGGTACAATAGCTAAGCGCAAAAAGAATATGCCCCGTCCAAGGAGGGCGATTAGCTCAGTTGGGAGAGCGCTGCGTTCGCAACGCAGAGGTCGTGAGTTCGAATCTCATATCGTCCACCAAAAAAGTCAGCAAACTTTGAAGCTTGCTGACTTTTAATTTGCGGGAATGCTCTGCGGCAGACCCTGTTTTGGCTAAAAATTATTCCTGCAACAGGCTGATAGTTATTCCTGCAGGAGCTGCATGAACTCTTCACCGCTGATATTTTCTTTCTCTAAGAGATAAGCGGCAATTTTTTCTAAAGACTCTTTGTTGTCTGCTAATAGATAATTAGCGCTTTGCTGACATTCAGATAATATTTTCTGCACTTCAGCATCAATCAGAGCCCCTGTCTTCTCTGAATGATGTGGCACGCTGCGTCCATCAAGATACTGGTTTGTCGTGCTTTCCAGACCTACCGGACCAAACTGGTCACTCATGCCGTATTGGGTTACCATGCCGCGGGGCAGCTTGGTCGCGCGCTCGATATCGTTTGAGGCTCCCGTGGTCACCTCGCCAAAGATAAGAGTCTCGGCTGCTCGTCCGCCTAACAGTGTTGTAATCTGTGCCAGAAGTTCTGATCTGGTCAATAGATAACGCTCTTCTTCAGGCATGCTCACTGTATGACCCAAACTGCCAGAAGTGCGGGGAACGATAGTAATCTTCTGAACCGGCTGGCTGTTTTTCTGCAAAGCGCTGACCAGCGCATGGCCAACCTCATGGTAGGCTACCATCTCGCGCTCCTTGGGATTCAGCACACGGTCTTTCATTTCTTTTCCGGCAATAACAACTTCTACAGCTTCCATCAGATCCTTTTGCTTTACACGCTTGCGGCCTTCCTTCACTGCCAGCAACGCTCATTCGTTGACCATATTAGCCAAGTCAGCGCCGGTTGCGCTACTGGTAGCCAAAGCGACCTCATTAAGGTTGACGTCATCATCCAGCTTAACCTTTGCTACATGCACCTTGAGAATTTCCTCGCGACCTTTAAGGTCTGGTTTATCGACAATTATGCGACGGTCAAATCTGCCGGGTCGCAGCAGAGCTTTATCGAGAACCTCCGGTCTGTTTGTAGCTGCCAGAACAACAATTCCTTCTTCTCTGTCGAAGCCGTCCATTTCAGCGAGAAGCTGATTTAAGGTTTGCTCTCTTTCATCATTGGAACCCATCTGGCTGTCACGGCTCTTGCCGATGGCGTCTATCTCATCAATGAAGATGATACAAGGAGCGTTTTTCTTGGCGTTGTCAAACATATCTCGCACGCGAGATGCGCCCACACCGACGAACATCTCTACAAATTCACTGCCGGTAATTGAGTAGAAGGGGACTCCTGATTCACCCGCCACTGCCCTGGCCAGTAAGGTTTTTCCTGTTCCCGGCGGCCCGACTAACAGAGATCCTTTGGGCTGTCTGGCGCCTATTTCATGATATTTCTCCGGGTCATGAAGGAAATCAATCATTTCAATCAGGCTCTCTTTAGCTTCATCTTGTCCCGCGACATCAGCGAAGGTAACCCCGGTGTTCTTCTCAAGGTTGTACTCTTTAGCCTTGCTCTTTCCTATGCCAAAGACTCCGCCGCCGACTCGCTTCATGAGATTGCGGATTACGAAATAGTAGATCAAATACATTATCAGTACAGGGATAATCCACATAGTGATGAAATTCGTCAGAGGTGATGCTTCGGTGGAGGTATAAATCTGACTAAAGGAGACATTATTGCGGGTAAGCCGCTCTACCAGATCCGGATCCTCTACTCTGACAACTCCATAAGCTCTGTTCGCAGCCGGAGCCGGCTGCTCTTCTATCCGCCCTGACGGATAAATTATTTCCTCTACTTCTGCTAAATCAGCGTCTTCAGTAATCGTAATTTGCATTTTAGTTTCACTCAATATTGCTTCACTTACGTTTCCGCTTTCAATGAGTTGAATAAATTGACTGTATTCTATGGTCTGCAGCGATTTCCCCTATCTGTTTAAGAAAAAGGTATTGATCAGAAAAGTGATCAAAAAAACGATCAGGAGGATATTAAATATATTCGGCCCCCTAGGCGCGCTCGGCTCCTGGCTTTCATCTGAGCCTCTCTTATTGCGTTTATTATCGTATCCGCTGCCCGGGTTCATTTGATTGGGCTTGTTTCTTTCAGGATCATCCGTATTTTTGTCTACAGTTGTCTTCATGTTATCTTTATCACTGGAATTCACGTATGTTTCTCCTTTCCGGGATTTATTTTATGGGAGTGCCGCAGCGCCGGCAGTATCTGCTGTCGTTGGGATTGTAAGTCATACATTCGGGGCACTCAATTTCCTGTCTTATTGCGACAAGCTTCTTGCGTGTCTCAATAATATCATCTACGAGAATATCGATTTTTTCCTTTTCGCCATCCGCAAGTTCCAAAACACTTTTTCCCAACTGGCAATAAAGCGCCTGAAGTGAATGCTCTTTTTTGGCTAAAGCTCCTTCAAGTTGATTTAGTTCAGCGCCTTCCGCGCTTTCAGCGTTTCTTTCCCTCAATTAACCCGACCTCCTTATTCGAATGGCGACTGACACTATTATTTTATCTGACGGTCCTTCTCAGCGACAGAGTCAAATTGTCAGATGTGCAAGTTAACGGACACTTGCGGAGAAGTGTCCTGATAATATTATTGTCCCCCGGCAATGTTCGCAGATGTCCTCAGCAATGTTCACAGATGTCCTCATTTCGGACTGTCAGGAGGAAAAATCAACACGAATAGATCAGATAATTACACTCAATAACCAAATTCTGCCGGGGACAGTGTCAACATGGCGAATGACCTGCCTGCTGTGCGCAGTGCCGAACACTCTAAAACATGTCTTCTTGTTGTATAATTTAAAGAAGTGAACTTAAACGTCAGTCTAGAGTATGATGAAAGCTTTGTGACAGAGGTGACGAAACAGGATTTACGCATCACAAAAACCAGGCAGGCCCTGGTGACTGCAATGTTTTCACTGCTGGAAACTACAGCTTTCTCAAAAATTACTGTTCGTGATCTGTGCACTGAGGCTTTGGTGAGCCGCAGTACCTTTTATGACCATTTTCAGGATAAGTATGCCCTTTTGCACTTTTGCCTGGAAATAATGAGTGACAGGCTTTTTGCTGAATATGAAAATGTGTCTTTCACTGTCCGGATTAAGAAGATTCTGCAGTCATTTCAGGAGAATAATAAAGTACTCAAGAACATCATCGGAACAGAACTGGACATTGAACTTGCCGATATGATACGTAAAAATTTTCAGAAAGAGATAGAGAGGGAATTGAGCAGGCAGGGTATAACATCAGAAGTATTCTCAAATCACCCGGATATTTTAGCTGTGTTTTATGCCGCCGGAATTACGCATACCATTATATATTGGCTGTCTAAAAACCAGCCGGATTCAATCGATGATTTGGCTGAGATCTTTAATTTCTTATATCTCCGGATAAAGAGTAACTGCCTCCGGATAAAAGTAACTGCCTACGGATAGAGTACTGCCGCCGGATAAAAGTAACTGCCTCGTGATATAGAGTACTGCCGCCCGGATAAAGAGTAATGCCTCCGGATAAAAAATAGAAGAGTCGTGAAAGGATAATATGGCCAGGACAACAACAAATTATTTCTGCGCTGAATGCGGTTGGGAAAGCAGTGGCTATCTGGGCAAATGTCCGGGCTGCAGTTCCTGGAATAGTTTTGTCGAAGTGGAGAAGGTAACGGGGAAAACCAAGGAAAAGGATCAGCCGTCAAGAGGCAACTGGGTAACAGCTGATACCAAGGTTCTGCCTGGCGGGAGCAAGCTTATATCCCTTGCTGATGTCACAGCAGAAAACGATTTGCGTATCCCTACCAAAATCACAGAGTTAGACAGAGTCTTGGGAGGCGGTCTGGTCAAAGGTTCCATGGTGTTGCTGGGAGGCGAACCCGGAATTGGAAAATCAACTTTAGTATTGCAGATATTAGGAGCGTTGCCTGCGAATTCTTCGATTTATCTCAGCGGTGAGGAATCACCTGCTCAAATCAGGATGAGGTCTGATCGCCTCGGAATCGAAAGAGAGAAAATAAACTGTCTGACCGCGACAGATTTTGCCAGCATTATAAACGCAGTATCCCGGCACAAACCGGAATACCTGGTAGTAGACTCTATCCAGACCACCTATGTTGAAGACATTGCCGCAGCTCCCGGCAGTGTTACTCAAGTCAGAGAGGTAGCTGCCGGCTTATTGCGCCTGGCCAAAGAAAATTCAATTACGGTTATTCTCATAGGTCATGTAACTAAGGACGGCAGTATTGCGGGTCCACGAATCCTTGAGCATATGGTAGATACAGTACTATATTTTGAAGGCGAAAAAATTCAGCGCTACAGAATGCTGCGTGCAGTCAAAAACCGTTTCGGTGCTACTGACGAAGTAGGTTTTTTTGATATGAGTGATAAAGGCCTTGTCAGTCTTGACAAGGCTTCGGAAATGCTGCTGTCAGGCAGACCAATGGGAGTCAGCGGATCAGTTGTTACCTCAACTATTGAGGGCACAAGACCTCTGCTGCTGGAGATTCAGGCACTTGTATCCGCCAGTTCATATGCCACTCCCTTGCGCACTACACAAGGTATTGACCGGATGCGGCTGTCTCTTTTACTAGCCGTACTGGATAAGAAGACAAATCTTGATCTGAGCAGAATGGATGCTTATGTCAATGTTACAGGAGGTCTGCGCATCACAGAGACTGCAGCAGATCTGGCCGTTCTTTGTGCTGCTGTGTCCAGCATCAAAGACATAAAACCTCGCTTTGATGCGATTATCCTGGGAGAAGTAGGATTAACCGGAGAGGTCAGAGGTATTTCACAAGTCGAAAGAAGATTGTCCGAAGCTGATCGCATCGGCTGGAATTCATTCGTAGTTCCTGCTGCCAACAAGATTCAGCTGGATAAGACTGATCTGGGCAAGCGACTTGATATATTTTATGTGAGCGAGATCAATGAGGCGTTTGATCTTTTGTTCCCATGAGGACTGAAGACAGGCAGATTACAATGCCGGATAAGAACATGCAAAAAAGTCACAGAAACGAAGACGCTTATGCCATAATACTGGCGGCCGGCAAAGGCAGCCGCCTAGGAGCTGCAGTAAATAAAGTGCTTTTGCCTCTGGGAGATTCAACAGTCCTGAATTATACCTGTTCAGCTTTCGAGAATGTAGTTGAGATCAAAGGCTATATAGTCTGCGCTGCTTCAGCTGAGATTGATCAGGTGAAAGACCTCTTGCCTGCGGGGAAATACCCGAAGCTGATGGCTGTTATCCCGGGCGGCGCCAGCCGCACCGGATCGGTGCAGGCAGGAATTGAATGGCTTTCTGCCGGATGTATTCCCTCTGAGTCTTTGGTCTTGATTCATGACGGCGCCAGAGCGCTGGTATCTTCTGCAGTAATTTTGCGTACCTTATCTGTCTTAGAAGAGGAAATATGCGCAGTTGCTGCAGCGATCCCTGTTACTGACACAATCCGCCAGATTGACCGGCATGGCTGGGTGAGCAATTCTCCCGACAGAGACCTTCTCCGGGCCATGCAGACGCCGCAGGGGGCACGTCTGGGCCTGCTCAGAGAAGCTTTATCTGCTCCGCAGAATCAAGACCTGCAGGCGTCAGATGATCTGGGACTGCTGCAGCGAATAGGATGCCCTGTGCGATTGGTCGCAGGTGATGTCAGAAATCTCAAGATCACTGACAAAGCTGATCTTGCTCTAGCGGAGATTCTAATCAGAAGCAACCCTCGAATGCAACCGGAATGACATTCACAACTCTAAATGACTGCCGGGAAAAAGCAGCCTTTATGTCAGGTGCTGCAAGTCAATATCTATTAAATTAGGATGCTTTAATATCGTAATAAATTGTTATTAGATAATTGAAGCAATTTTTGCATTCATGTTATACTCTATGGAAAGTAGTTTGTGCGATCAAATCGGCTCTTCAGGCTCAATTCAACTTGTGTGTCCGATTGTTTAAGCATAAAGGGAGGCAATTATGGCCAAGGGATCGAGAGCAGTTCATACTCGTCTGGCAATGACGGTTAATGCCCGTTACTATCCCACTGAAGGTGTGTCAGATGGATTTTATATTGACGGTCGGATTCCGGGGAAAAGAGAGGTCCGTGGAGCAGATCTTACAATTGACAGAGAGGACAGAAGCTTCCTTATGTCAATTTTTGGTCGTCCCGGTACCGATCCTGCGGATGACAGATGGGTAAATCCGCTGCGCAGTGTAGGGCAGCAGATCAAGAGCGGCACCACCGACATTGATACAGAAATTAATAATCTGGCAGAGCTTGCGGTGGAAGTAACCGGGCGCTCAACACTAAAAGAGCAGGATCATCGTCAGCCGTTCTTTTCCGGGGTTGTCGTCATGGACGGCGAAGTTGCTGCAGTGACGATAGGAGAAGGCTGTGCCTACCTATATCGAAATGATGTCATATATCCCATGACCAGAGATGATTATGCTTTAGAAGCAATCGACTATAATGGCAACGCCATAGAGTCACTGGATGATTATATTGCCGGAACAGCCGGCACTATACGTTACTCTAACATCGCCCAGCTGGAAACAAATGACTGCATTATTCTTTGTAACCTTCCTGTCATGGAAGCTGTCGGACAAAGAGAAATGCTTAGATTACTATATGAAGCTGAAGATCAAAGTGATGCAGCCGGCATGATTATGACACAAGCTTCAGCGAAAAATCCCGGCGAGCCGCTGCAGGTTGCAATTGGCTTTGTTGAGTCTGTCACAGCGGAGGAGCGCACAGGAAAACTGAACCTTGGCAGATTTGCCACAGGTACTGTTCCTTCCCAGAAGCCGGCGCAGGAACAAAAGGAACAGGATTTGGCAAGAACCCAGCGTTATCACAGCTCTTCCATGGCTAATCTTCTTGATGAGCAGGAGCGCATTTATAAGTCAGGTCAAGATGCAAAAAGTGAACCTGTTCCTGCACCCCGGAGAGATGATCTTGATGACAAAGATGCCGGAGGGATTCCCGTCTTCGACAGTTATCAGCGCCCTCAGGACTTAAAAAGAAGTTATGCCGATGACTTAGAGCCCGCAGATGATAGTTACCCGGCTCCTCTCGCAGGAGCAGCCGCGGGCATGTCAAATGAAGATTACAGCAGTGTTCCCAGTAAGCACTATCCAACTTCTGTCGATGATCTTTATGGAGATTCCAGAGATGATTATGACGATTATGAGGACTATTCCGAAAGCGATCAAATCCAATACCAGAAGGCTCCGGAAGACAGATACAGAAGAGATGACATCTCCGGCGGAGGCAGATACGTCCCGGGAGGTGCTGCCCCCAAAGAGACAGAGTATAGCAGGTACTCGGCTGAACGCAGACGTGAAAGTGATTACGGAGAAGAGCAGGCAGAACCGGTGAAATCCGGCGGCGGAATCTTCGGCAGACGCGACAAAGCTCCGGCGGATCCATACGAGGATTACGATAATTATGATGAATATGACGAAGACCCCTATGGCGATGACAACGCTGCTTATAATAAGAGAGAGCGTAATAAGAGAATAATTTTCTACGTCGTATTCGGCATTTTGATCCTTGTAAGTTTATACGCTCTGATCAGATTATTGAATAGAGGAGGATCTGAGGATCCCGATACAACAACTGCGCCTGCGGTTGTTGAAACTACTGTACCTTCAGAGACGGAAACCCCGATTACCTTACCGGGTGGTACTGAAACGGAAGCTACTGATGAAACACCTGAAGATACAACTGATGAAACCGAAGCGGAGGCTACTGATCCGACATCGGAATTCGTGGATCACGAAATAGTCAGCGGTGACACCCTCTGGGGCCTGGCCGGCAAATATTTCCCGAATGCTAACCGCAATACGGCTATCGAGGCAATTATGGAAGCCAATGGCTGGGACGATTTAGATGACGCAGCAAATCTGCAAGTCGGCCAAACAATCAAGATTCCCACGAAACTCGAGTAGTACTGATTTAAATAAGCTAAATTGAAATGAATTAAGTAATATCATTCAGAGATTTAAAGCTCCTTCTGAGATTTCGAGAAGGAGCTTTTTACTGCCCGTCAAGATCTTTTTTCCGGTTACCGGCGGAACTTGCCCTGAAAAAGCACAGAAATAATTGTTGTCTGACTGCCGGGAAGATATTTATCAATTGAAGTCTTCAATTCTAATCAGTGTCGTTTCCGCCTGATCATAAACTGCCTCACCAAGTGATCTTAAAAATTTCTCGTTAGGAACCGGATTTTCACTGATATCACTGTATAATGAACGTTCCAAAGCCCCGATAACTATATATTCCACCTCATATTTGCGCAGGATGTCCCTGATTAAGTCCCGGTCGGCTTCGGTATAGATTTGTCTTACTTCAGTAACGCGCGGCCACACTGATAAGGTCCAGGCATCCGGGTCATCCTGAGTTTGCCTCCACAACCATTCATGGGTTGGCCAGCCAACAACGGCGGGCAATCCGGTAAAGGCAGAAACAAGATTATAGTCTGAATAACTTTCCGAGACTGCCTCAACAATAGTTGGCTGCCCCTCAACATTCTCGTTGATCCAGTCAATCAGCGCAAAATATGATCTAAGCTCGTCGTTGTTGTCGCCGGGTATTTGTACGGAATCTTTACTGCGCAAAGGAACTGTGCCGTCTAATGTCTGATAGTTTTCCTTCCTGAACTCCCCAAGCCATTGCTCTGTCGCTGCAAACGGATACCAGAGCGGCACAATAACAAACACTGTCAGGACAAGTAACGCTATCTTTGTCTGATTCTTTCGCGGGATTACTAATAATCTGCCAATACCTGCTCCCCAGACAATCATCAGCAAGACGAAAGCCTGGTAAGTGAATTTGAACATAGTGTTAGACCGCTGATAGGCGACACCATAAATATCTTGTACATAGACTGTCTCAGGCACTATAAGCAAGAATAATGCAGCTGTAAATAAGGCTGCCAGTAATATTCTTCCCGAATGCCATTGAGAGAATTCTCCCTGCTTGTACGTCTCAACAAGAAATTCATCTTCAGAAGTATCCTCAGCGCGATCTCTTCCGGCAGCCTTTCTTTTGTGTCGTGACGATATTATCTCACTCAGCCACCAGATAAGCCCTGCGCTGATAAGCACTCCCCAAACGATCAAAAATTGAAATGGTGAGGTGTGTCGATCTGTCAGTTTTATTGTTTTGCTGATGGCGGAAAAGTTCAGATTGAAGGGGAGAGCCAGCAAATGTGCCAAGGCAAACAGGGCAGAAGCTTTGCTGGCGGCATAACAGATGCGGTCAGCAGCAACTGCCAGTAAAAGATGGCTGAGCAAGGCGCTGAGCAAAAGCGTAATAACTGTCAGCCATGGGGATTGCAGCAGAAGGAAAGGCAAAATTACTGACATAATCTGAATGATTTTGACAGGTAAACCCCGCAAACTAAGTAAAGGGAGCCCGGTATCATGAGTACTCATCCAGCTTAGCCAGGCGATCACAGCGAAGTAGATGATGAAATCCCAATAATTAGTCATCATAAAAGAGGCTAAGAAGGCAGATAAAAGCCAGATGCGGCGATCCAGCAACGAATTCTTAATTTCTGCGAGAGCAGGATTTTGTCTGATTTCTTTGCTGCTTTCATCATCTCCTGCCGGAAGAAGCAGTTTTCTGTTCCAGATTTCAGCAGTATCTCTCAGCCAGCCGCTTTGCCAGGCAGCGACTAAAATAATCAACAACCCCAGCACACAGGCAAGATTAAGAAGATGCGCATGCAGATCAGCAACCAGAAAAGAATAGTAAGGGAATTCATGAATAGTGAAATCTTCAACCGGGGGATTATGACCAATATAACGCGTAGAATCAGAGAACCAGAAGCTGCCGATTTCTCCAGCCTCTGACGGCAGCAGCCGCGTGATCCTCTGAAATAAAGGGAAGGCAGGTGAGCCGGGATCGTACCAGAAAGAATGTCCATTCCCACCGAAAGTCACTAATAGAGAGACTAATCCGCCTGATATCCATGGGACATATCTCTTTTTCTCCCGGCAGTGCGGCTGCAGAAGGTTAAAACCCAGAGAAAAGCTCAAACACCCGGTCAGAGCCATTGTTGAAGCGAGAGCAAGGTTATAGGATATTTGTGTTTGGATGTTGCTGATCTTCATCATTATGGCAGTCAGGATGTGACCGCCATAATAGTAATTTATTGTACCGCCTGCGAACCACATATCTAATGCCGGCAAGGTATCACTGCGCCAAAGGCTGTTAATAAAGCCTATGTTCATCATTTTCTCAAGACTGTCCAGCTCAGGTTTAAGCCCGCGAGCAAAAGTCCAGAGCAATAGAATCAAGGCGAAGATCAGCTCTTCTGCAATAATCAGACGAGGATTTATATCTGAGGAAATTCTCTCGAAAAATTTCCTTTTGAACTGAGGCAGTCCCCAAATTAAAATAGCTGCAGCAATGAAGACAGCCAGTAAAGATAAACGAGTAAATGGCAAGAACCCGGGGGTGCAAAGCCAGGTAACCGTCAGGGTAATGAGTATGGGTCCTAGAATTTTTGCCAGAGCGAAGCCGCCGTCTGCAGTAGGAATAAAGCGGTCAGCAAGAGGCCAGAAAATCAATCCTGAGAGAGTCCAGATTAACCACCAGACCAAAAAATATGAAGCATCGGATCCAAGAAGTACCGGAGCTAAGATTACAACCAACAATAGAGAAAAAGCAGGCAGCCATTGTTTACTCCCGGTCATGCTAGTCATTTTCTCCGCCCATGACAGCCGCAGCGACATCTTCCGCCAGGCGTAATGCATAGTTCATACCGCGATCTTCAGGATAGATCTGGGCCATTCCGGCCAGCCACAGACCCGGAACCGGTGTCTTAATTTCCGGCATGTTTTTGCTGTAATGACGTTTAATCACCGGTTGAGAATACCTGGTGCGCACTAGTCTGCTGGCTAATACTTTATTATTCTTTGCGCCGGGAAAAGCCTTTGCTGCCGCCCGAATAAATTCATTTGTTATATCCCGGTCGGATTTCTGCCAGATCTCTTCTTCCACTCCGAGATATCCGGAAAGATAGATCAGATATCCATCTTTTAATGGATTTCGACTCAGGTTGTCCTGCTCGACAGCAACTACAAAGGGAAGATCATCGCATATTGTTGTCCAATACCAGGGAGAGAGTGGTTTTTCATAAACCACACTCAAACAAAGATTTGCCTTGTATTCACTGCAGGATAATTTGTCCAGATACTCAGAGGAATCTATCAGATCAGAGGCTATCTGCAGAAAAGGTTCAGCAGCCATCGTACAGATAATCTGATCAAAAGAATGAGCACAAGTTTCCGTTTCAGTCCTCACTCTGAATTGACTTCTCCCGTCCAGAAAATTATGACGTACAATCTTTGTCACTCTCTGACCGGGTTTGACCTGCCCGCCATTTTCAGTGATCTTCTCCATAAGCCTGTCAGCAATCTGCTGGAAGCCGCCTTCAAGATAGCCAAGTTTTTCCTTGCTGCCTTCCCGGGAGCTGCCTCTCAGCTTGAATTTATTCCAAATCCAGACAGCGGAGATATCTGCAGCATCAGATCCGAATTTCGAGCGCAAAAGTGGACGCCAGAGGATTCGCCAGGCTTCTTCGCCGCAATTCCTCCTGAGCCAGTCGGAAGCAAGTTCATCTTCGAGAGGCTGCCAGTTTTTCAGACGGGACGCCTTCAGTACAGAAAAGCCTGTACGAAGACGCTGAGAAAAAGGCAGCGGTTTGAAGTTCAGTAAATCCAACGGGGTAGAAAAGGGATAAAGTTTATATTCGTACATGAGAGCGTTAGCCGCCGTCTTCCATTGCAGGCGAGACTTAAGCTCCAGATCATCTAATAGCTGTAAGAGATAACTGTCACTGGTAAAAAGATGGTGGTAAATATTATCTATATAGCCAAGATCAGAATTATTGGCATCAGAACTGCCAAGATCATCCTTGATGGAGTCAGAACTGCCAGGGCCATAATCAGTGGGATCGGAACTGCCAAGATCATCCTTGATGGAGTCAACAGTCACATGATCAGGGAATATTTTTATTCCTCTGATCATGCCCCCCAAATCTGTCTCCGCCTCAAAAATATGGACATTGAAGCCGCTCTCGCTGAGCCTGTACCCTGCAACCAGACCGGTCAGCCCTCCTCCTATGATTGCGATTTTCTGTTTTTCTTCTCTTGTCGGCATATCTCCATACTTTGGCAGTCACTATTTATTATTAAATCATTTGCTGTTGTAAGTAATATTCAGCATCGGATAAATTCTTTGCTGCCTGTGACAGGCGTTCCTCCACCGGCATAACATCGCCCTTTTTATCAATTACTACTGTCGCTCCGCGCAGTGCTTTGGTTTTAACGCTTCTAGCATGATTGTATTCCTGTGCCTCATGCCAAAGATAAGGCACAGGCAGGAATCCTGCTATGAATATTTTATATAAACCTTCTGCAGAATAGAGGTCCGGAATCATCTGTTCCAGTCCTTGAATCATTGCTTTAGAGTCATTATACAAAGCAGCTTCCCGGGCCAGCACCTCCTCATTCATTGTCATATCATCAATCATACCTCTAAGTCTGGCTTGACGGTATTTTTGTAAAGCATGAAGGGTAATTTGGACGCTCTCGTTAATGATGTCCGGCGTAGCCAGATGCGAGGCTTCAGAATAGCTTACGACATGAATTATCGAAGGGCCGGACATGTTATCGGGCTCAATATCATCCATAAGACAGGTTACTGCTGCCAATTGGGCTCTAGCCTCGTCAAGATCGGGTTTGAAATAGTCGAGACCGGCTCGGGGCTGCAAAATAACTTTGAATTGATCGTCCTCCAGACTGCGCACTAAATGCAGCATGGCTCTGGATTTTGCCAAGTCCTGCACACCCCAGGTGCTTCTGGGAGTGTTTAGCATGTTTTGCAGTACGAAGGTCCTTATTCCCAGGTTCTTTGCCAGCCTGGCTGCCAGATAAGCGGTTACGGCATAAGTTATATCATCAGACCCGCGGAAGGCGAAGTGGTGCGGGACATTAGCCTCAAAGGGTTTATCGGTCGAGGCGATATAACGTATAGTCTTAATATGTTCTTGTAAATTCGGATACAGATCGTAAGGGCCTCTGCCGTCCAATTTATTGAACCACCAGAGCGACAGCGCATGCCAGCAGATGTTAATAGAGTACTCATATATCTTCGCTAAGCCGGGAATATTCTTCGTCCCTGCATAAGTTCTTACCAGCATTGGTCTGGCAGCTTCATATATGTAATGAAGATCGGCGATTGAGTTTATCGGCACACCGCCGCCATTAATTCTTCCCGTCCAGTCTTCACCAAAATTAGACTGACTCAGCTGCGAAGTCCCCAGAGAAAGAATATCCAGAAAACCCGCCTGCGCCAGCTGTTTGCACCAATCTCCGCATTCACGCACTGCCTCCGGACGATCCTGCTCAGAAGAATAAGGACCCACATGGGCACGTATCAATGGTATTTGACCAAGAAAATCCGAGTCGGAATTCCGGACTGCATTCATTCTCTTGAGCAAGGTGTCGCTTCTGGTACCATGCTCAGGGTAACTTAGAGGGACTCTGGCTCTTTCTCCCCTGTATTGTGCCGAAGCGACGATTTCCCTGCCAAATTGCATGAGAGAATCATCATATTTTCCCACTTCCAATATGGTTTTAGGGATAAGGTCCAGAGGGACTTCCATTAGTTCCAGTGTTTCACTGATAGATTCACCACCTTGGAAACAGACAACAGATCCCTTAAATTCCCTTTGAATGATCTGACAAGTTTGAGGCAGGCCGCCAAAGAAGATGGCTTCTACAGGCCCGTCTTGAAAAGACATTAAGCCGTTGTTCTTCAGTTCCTCATAGAGATAACCTACCATATTGACTGCATCAGCCTGATCAAGACGATAACTTAAGCCCAGCCGGCTGATTCTTTCAGTTTTTATCCAGTCAATAATCACTCTTCTGGCAGCAGTATCACTGTAATGACTCAAGGCTTCCTGTACCCTGGGCTCTGCAACTGCTACGCGATAGCCGCATTCCCTCAGCGTCTCAGCCGCTGATTGCAGTCCTAAAGTATGAGCGTCATTGGCAGGCTTGATGAAACCAAAAATTGTTTTATGTTGAGAAGTAACCATTCATGTGCTCCCATCGGATTTTCTTTTCAGGGAAGAGTAGTGTTTTTTCTTGCTTTAATCAGCCACAGCAGAGCGCCTTAATCAGCCACAGCAGGGTGTCTTAATCAGCCTCAGCAGGGCGCCTTAATCTGCCTCAGAACGTTTTAATCTTGCCTTAGCAGGGCAGAGTATATTCTTTGCAAATTAATTCCCTTCAGATTTCTGCCGGTAGCGCGGAAGTCTATTCGCAGCAGTTTGCTGGCCAGATCAACAATTAATGAGGTATAGGGGGTATCGACATTCATTAACCTGCCCAGCATTTCCAATGGTACCAGACCATAAGGAACATCTTCCAGTATATAACGGTGGTGCAGGCTGGAAGGAGCGTCAATATCATGATACACAGCAGTCTTGTTAATTACATCGTATAGAGTTTCCCCCTCAACGTATTCTGTATGATAGCTGCGGTAGCACCAATCCTGAGTGCTCAAGACAATGTATCCCATAGCTTCTGCTATCTCTAAGCGTTCCTTGTCAATCTCTTCGATGAAGGCGGCAATGTGAGGGGTTATGCAATCGGTGTAGTACCTAAAAGTGAAGTCAGGATTTTCTGTCCAGCCGCTATTAAGAAGCAAGGGTGTGCAATGCAGGATCATGCCGACATTGCCGATCGAAGTCTGGATCATAGACGCTGCCGGAACAAAGTGTTCTCGCATGGCTTCGGGGAGGCTGTCAACTATTTTTGCGTTGCTCAGATTACCCAATCCGGCCAGATAAATAGAATCTTTTACCGCCAGGATTCTAACCTTGTCCGGAGCCAGTTTGCGGCAAGTGTGCATTACTGTTTGAGTTTCAGCGATTTCCGGGGTTATCGGATTATTCTGCAGACAGTAATAATGGCTGAAATCAATCGCTCCGCAGGTTCGCCCCGGATTCAGCACAATAATACAGTCCTTACGCAGATGTCTGCCGATTAATATTGCCAGCTCACGATGAGCAAGCGCAGGCGTAGCAACAAGAACTAAATCAGGATCTGCCAGCGCGACTTCGATTTCATCTGTCACCTCAGTCAGCCGGGCATTACCATTGATCTTCCCTATTGCCTGTATGGTTTTTGAGTTTTTAAGAGACGCAATATTCTCAGCTGACCTGTTCCATAAGGTGACGTCATTATTTGTGAGAGCCAAATGAGCCGCCATCGCCAATCCTGAGTTCCCTGCGCCAATGACTGTAATCTTCATGCTTTATTCCTCAAATTATGGTAGATACAATAAACGAATAGATGCCAAATTGATGATCTGCATGTTATGCTGCAACCAGAACTCTGAACACTCATTATAGTTTTTATTCTTCCGGAGTGTCAATTTATCTCCGCATCAGTAACTTTTTGTATCTAAGGTTATTTATCCGGAGCCTGACTGCTTGCCGCTCTTTCTTTCGTCTGCTAGACTTTTCGGATAGGGGGTAATAAAAGTGGAAAAATTAGGACTGAATGATCTGCGAGAACGTTTTTTAACTTATTTTGAGGCAAAGGGACATCTGCGTCTGCCAAGCTTTTCTTTGATACCGCAGCATGACCCGTCGCTCCTGCTGATTAATGCAGGCATGACTCCGCTCAAGCCTTATTTCACCGGCGCCGTAAAACCGCCTGCTCCTCGAGTCACTACCTGTCAAAAATGTCTGCGTACCCCCGACATCGATTTGGTCGGCAAGACTAGCCGTCATGCCACCTTCTTTGAAATGCTGGGGAATTTTTCTTTTGGAGATTATTTCAAGAAGGAAGCGATCATCTGGGCGTGGGATTTTCTAACCGAAGAGCTGGAGATGCCGCCGGAGAAATTATATGCAACTGTCTATATAGACGACGACGAAGCTCATGCTTTATGGGAGCAAGAGACTTCGATCAATCCTTCACATATTTCCCGTCTGGGCAACGAAGATAATTTTTGGGAACATGGGGTTGGTCCTTGCGGGCCTTGTTCAGAAATTCACTTCGACCGCGGAGTTGAAGAAGGCTGCAGAAGCCCGAATTGCGCACCCGGCTGCGATTGTGACCGTTTTGTCGAAATCTGGAATCTTGTTTTTACACAATTCTATCGCGAAGAAGACGGCAGTTATTCTCCCCTCGAACAGCGCAATATCGATACCGGCGCGGGACTGGAACGTCTGGCAGCAGTATTGCAGGATGTGAATAATATATTTGAAGTTGATACGATAAGGCAGATATTAGACACAGTATCAGATTACTGCGATACCGAATACGGTGAAAATATCAGAGCCGATATTGCGCTGCGCGTAATAACGGACCATCTCCGCGGCGCAGTAATGTTGATAAGTGACGGGGTGCTGCCCAGCAATGAAGGTCGTGGTTATGTGCTTCGCCGCATGATCAGACGCGCTGCGCGATATGGCAGGATGCTTGGCGTGGAACGTCCCTTCCTCTTCGATATTGCGCCGACAGTAATAAAAATATCGGCTGTGGCTTATCCGGAACTGGTCGAACGTGAAAATACAATTGTCACTAATCTGAGGATTGAAGAAGAGAGATTCGCAGCCACAGTTGAGCAAGGGTTAGGTCTGCTTAAAGATCTGATCTTCAAGGTGCAAAAAGCTAAAGGCAGGGAATTGTCAGGTGTATCTGTATTTAAGCTCCATGATACTTTCGGTTTCCCCATTGACCTGACGAGAGAAATAGCTGAGGAAGAAGGACTGACCATCAACGAAGAAGAGTTCCGTGCAGCGATGGAAAAGCAACGCAGCGACGCCAGAGAAGCTATGCTGGAAAAGGGAGGATCAGCCTGGGCGGATGAGGTTATGCCGGAGGCAGTCTCAAATATGCCTGCGACCAAATTTGCAGGTTATGAGCAACTGAAAATGTCAAGCAAAATTGAACTGATAATGTTGAAGCAAGATGAAGCCCCCCAACTAACAGTAGCGGAGCAAGCAAAACCAGGTGACAAATTGATAATCATCACACCTGAGACCGTCTTTTATGCTGAAGGCGGAGGCCAAAGCGGTGATATGGGTGTTATCAGTACCCAGACAGCCAGCCTTAGAGTAGATAACACGACAGTGACCGAAAAGGGAGTGTATTTACATCACGCTGTCCTGACAGACGGACAGATAAATATTGGCGATGAGATTGAAATGGAAGTTGACCGCGCTGCCCGCATGGCAGCAGCCAGAAACCATACCGCTACACATCTGCTGCATAATGCTTTACGCAAGGTCTTGGGCGGCCATGTCACGCAAGCCGGCTCTTATGTAAATTCTGAATATCTGCGCTTTGATTTTACTCATCACAGTGCAATGACACCGGAAGAGAAGAATGAGGTTGAATGGCTTGTCAACGAAGCTATAGAGAAGGATTATCCGGTCACATCAGAGATTATGTCGTCTGATGAAGCAGCGGCAGCGGGAGCTATTGCTCTGTTTACCGAGAAATATGGCGAACAAGTCAGAGTGATCAGAATAGGTGACTATTCGCTGGAACTCTGCGGCGGCACGCATCTGTCTCATACCGGGCAGGCAATGATCTTCATTTTGATTTCGGAAAGCGGGATTTCGGCCGGCGTACGCAGAATAGAGGCCTTGACAGGTCTTAGCGCTATCGCTCTGATGCGCAACTTCAGGAAAATCTTGCGCCAGTCAGCAGATAAACTCAAAACGACCGTTGCCGAAGTTGCCTATAAGATAGATTCGCTGCAAAACGAAGTCAGGCAGCTAAATCTTGAGTTGTCCGCTCTCAAAACCCAGGACATCACTTCTGCAGCACAAGATTTATTGACGAAGGCGACTAAGTATGGGGCCGTCGCAGCAGTCGTCGGCCAGATAGAGGCACCCGATGCAGAACAGCTGCGTATAGCAGGTGACCATATACGGGACCACTTCAGCTCATCAGTAGTTGTCCTGGCAGCCCCCCTTGATGATAAGATTCTCTGGCTGGCCATGGCTAGCAAAGAAGCTGTAGAAGCGGGCATTCACTGCGGAAATATTATCCGGGAAGCGGCGCGCATAACAGGCGGCGGCGGCGGTGGCAGGCCGGACATGGCTCAGGCCGGCGGACGCGATCATTCCAAACTGGAGGAAGCATTGCAAAGAGTGAAGGGGATTATTGCTAAACAATTGAAGGTGTAAACAGCAAGCCAAAGTGAATCTGCCAAATCCTGAAGGAATGTTACTTACAAGAAGTTAAGAAAAAGATTAATTTCCGGAAACATAATTAATCCTGTCAATATTCAAAATTCAGGCACTGGAAAAATCATTAATTCCGGCAAAGTACTGACAATAATAAACAGAATCAGGAGGCAAGTATGAAAACCAAAGATGATTGTATATTTTGTAAAATCGCAGCTGGAGATATTCCCAGCGAATTTATCTGGTCCAACGAAGATGTAGTTGCCTTTCACGATATGAACCCTCAAGCTCCGGTTCATGTTCTTATCGTGCCCAAATATCATAGTGATAATATTTTGACTTTAGCCTCTGAAGCAGAGGGTACACAAGTCTTCTCTCAGCTCTTGTCAGCCGTCCCCCATGTCGCTGATGCTCTGGGAGTATCTGAATCCGGCTTTCGTCTGATCATAAATACCGGCAAAGGCGGAGGACAATCAGTCATGCATCTTCACATCCACCTGTTAGCCGGAAAAGGCCTCAGTGAATCCATAGTATAAACATAACGTGTCCTATGTTTAATTTAATCTAAAAGGTTTGACCATGAACTTGCGAGTACGTTATAATGCCAATGTTGCCGTTTAGCGGCAAAGTCAACTGTGAGGGGAGTGAGAAAAGTTGTCAGAAATTCGTGTCAAAGAGAATGAATCCCTTGACAGTGCCCTGAAACGATTTAAACGTCAATGCGCACGCTCGGGTGTTCTCGCGGAAGTAAGAAAACGCGAACACTATGAAAAGCCTAGTGTAAAGCGGAAGAAAAAGTCTGAAGCTGCACGCAAGAGAAAACGCTAGACGAAAAATTAGAACCAAAAAACTAAAATATAATCTTAGGAGGATTAGAATGGTTGAATTAAACGGAAAAGTAGTAATTATTACGGGTGCTGCCATGGGAATGGGCGCCGCAACCGCAGAATTGATGGCAAAAGCAGGCGGCAAGGTCGTTATTGCCGACTATAATGAAGAAGCTGGCAGAAAACAGACGCAAAAGATTGTTGACGCCGGCGGAGAAGCAGCTTTTGTTAAAGCCGACGTATCCAAAGAGGAAGACGTTGAGAGAATGGTTCAATTCGCAGTCGATACCTATGGCCGTCTGGATGGCGCAGTAAATAACGCTGCGGTCACACCGGATGATAAGCCGTTGGCTGACATGGATGTAGAATATTATGATCGTCTTCTGTCCGTTGACCTTAAGGGTGTCGCTCTCTGTCTTAAATATGAGATCCGTCAAATGATGAAGCAGGGTGAAGGTGGTTCCATTGTCAATACATCTTCTGTTAGCGGAATTCGTCCGCAGCCTGCCAATCCGGCCTATGTAGCAGCCAAACATGGCGTCATCGGTCTATCCAAGCAAGCCGCTTTCGATTATTCTCCACACGGTATCAGAGTCAATACAGTAGCCCCGGGCGCAATTGATACTCCTATGCTGCAGGCTGCTTTAGTGCAGTTTGGCTTAGACCCTGTTGAATATCCTAAACAATTGAGTATGCTTGGACGTTTTGCACAGCCTGAAGAGGTTGGCGAAGCAAACTTGTGGCTGATTTCCGACCTGTCTTCATATGTTACAGGTGCTACTATCTGCGTAGACGGCGGTTACACTGCCATGTAATTTAGCGCTTTATAGCGTCCTATTGAGCTTTATAAGGGACTGCCGCACATCAATTATGCTGCGGCAGTCCCTTTTACTATACCGGGATATTTTCAGTCAGAGACAATGTTATATAATACTGACAGCGAAGAGAAAATAGATTATGGATCACAAACAAAGACTAAAACTAAAAAGACTGTTGCTTTCTCGCAGATGGAATATTAAAGAAGGCCGCAATACGGTATTTGAAAGCGGTAATACTGGCGAACTAGCAGCTGAGCAGGAACCGTTATCACGGGAAGCTGCACCTGCTGCTTGCGGTTATTCACAATACCATCCTCTGCTGAGTCGTATCTGGAAGGCTCGCGGCTATTCCGGAGCTGAAATCCAGGAAATAATCTATCCGATTGAAATAGACTATCCCTCTGCTTTTTTATTTACTGACATGGTGGCAGCTGTCGGGCTGGTACAGCAAGCTCTGGAGGAACACAGCAAAGTCCTGATATTTGGTGATTATGACGCAGACGGACTTACGGCTACTGCTTTGCTGTCACGCTGGTTCAGAGAAAAGGGGCTCATAACAGTCAATCTCATACCTGATCGCCTTCGTGACGGCTACGGTTTGACAGAAGATCAAGCGGATCTCATCAAGTCATATGACCCGGATCTGGTTATTACTGTTGACTGCGGCAGCTCCAGTCTGGAAGAAGTAAAATCCTTAGAAGACAGCGGTATCAAAGTCATAGTCACTGACCATCACACTGCAGAAAACAGAATTCATACCGCTTCCGCCTTTATCAACCCGCAAAGAGAGGCAGAGGATTTTCCTTTGAAGGGTCTGGCAGGGGTGGGAGTCGCCTATTATTTGGTGCGGGCCTTGGAATATCCGCAAGAACCGGATCCTCTGTATGTAACTTTGGCGGCGATTGGAACAGTAGCTGATGTGATGCCGCTGCGGGGTGTGAACAGGAGGCTGGTCGTTGATGCTATCTGTTATTACAACAACTCCCCTCTCGGAGTTAAGCGCCTGACCGAAAACTGTCTCAAGTCCAAAGAAGATTTGTCGGCTTCCTTTATTCAGTTCAACCTTGCCCCCAGACTAAATGCTGCCGGCAGATTGGGTCAAGCCGAAATCGCCCTGTCGCTTTTATTGACTGACGATGAAGAAGAGGCCAAAGTATTGGCTGACAGATTGGACAGCTTGAACAATGAACGAAGAGAACTGGAGAGAAATCAGATAGAGCAGGCTGACAGACAGGTTGAAGCTGAATTTGTCCTGGGAGAGGATCGCATTATTGTTGCAGCGCATGAGTCTTTTCATCAGGGGATATTGGGGATTTTAAGTGCTCGCCTGGCTGACCAGTACCAAATGCCTGCTATTTGTCTGACCCTGGAAGATGAAGTGTATCGCGGTTCAGCCAGGACATACGGTGATATTGATATTTATACAGCAATTTCCAGCTGTCAGGACCTGTTGCTTACCTTCGGAGGACATTCCGGAGCTGCCGGCTTGTCCATGCCTAAGGAGAATCTATCTGCCTTTACCGACCGGATCCAATCATACCTGTCTCAGCAGGGTGACTTCGAGCCTGCTGAACTTGCTGTCGATCTGGAGCTTGAAGGACAAGATCTGACCTTGGAAGCTGCCCATTCCTTGCAGGTGCTGGAGCCTTATGGTGAACAAAATCCGCAGCCGCTCTTCCTCTTGCGCTCTGCTGCCATAGCAGAGATCAGACCGATGGGAGATGGCAGCCATCTGAGGATATTGCTTGAGCTTCAGGATCGCGGGCGATTTACTGCAGTTGCCTTTAGACAAGGAGATGCCGCTATTTTGTACAAAGCCGGCGATTTAATAGATGTAGCCTTCTATCTGGTCAGCAATACCTGGCAGGGAATTGAAAGTGTTAATTTACATATCGAAGAGATGAGGCTTAGTACTTATGCTGAAGATGAAGAGAGCAGCCCGGCGATCAGCCGCCGCTTGATTGCACACGTATTCAACAGTCTTGCAGCTTTAATTGATGTGGAGCAAGATCTGACTTTTGACCCTTTACATCTGGCACATTGGCTTAGCAGTGACTATAATAAGCGTATATCATCAAGTCAGCTAATAATAATTCTTCAGCTATTTTCAGAGGCCGGGCTGGGCGATCTGCGATCATTGCGAGACAAGAACAAAATTTTCCGTTTTCGCTTTGCTGATGAAAGGATCGATCTAAAGACTACAGATTTATGGCAGGAATTATTTCAGCAGGGAAGGATAACCGATGCGTCATAAGCAACCTCTAACTGAATTAGATGCGGACAAAGAATTCGCGCTGATATGTCAGAGATGGCAGGAATACTCTAACCAGAGTGATACTTCCATGCTGTGCAAAGCTTATGATCTGGCCAAGGCTGCGCACAAAGACCAGAAGCGCGCCTCGGGAGAGCCATATATTGTCCACCCTGTAGAGGCAGTGAAGATTCTCCTGGATCTTGAAGTAGATCAGGATACTCTGATTGCTGCTCTTCTGCATGATGTTGTCGAAGATACTGACGTGACTTTGGAGCAGATTGAAGCCGAATTTGGCTCAGATGTAAGTAATCTGGTAGACGGCGTAACTAAATTATCAAAATTCTCCTACTCAACTCAGGAAGAAATCCAGGCGGAGAGTTATCGCAAGATGTTTCTGGCAATGGCCCGGGACATCAGAGTTGTTCTGATTAAACTTGCAGACCGTCTCCATAACATGCGCACCATGGACTATCAGGATAAACAAAAACAGATTGATAAATCCCGGGAATCTCTGGATATATATGCTCCTCTTGCGCATCGTCTGGGTATTCATAAGATCAAATGGGAACTGGAAGACCTAAGTCTTCGTTACCTTGATCCCGATGCCTATTATGATCTGGTTAAGCGGATCTCTGTAAAGCGAAGTGATCGTGAGAATTTTCTCCAGGAGACTTCCCGGGATCTGCTGGAACGCATTACCGAGATGGGAATTAAAGCGGATATTGAGGGCAGGCCGAAACATTTTTACAGCATTTATCGCAAGATGAAAAAGCACGACGCGGATATTGACGAGATTTATGACCTGTTTGCCATGCGCATAATTGTCGATACAGTTGGCGAATGCTATGCGGTTCTGGGACTGGTTCATGAGCTTTACAAACCAATGCCCGGCCGCTTTAAAGACTATATCGCCATGCCCAAACCCAATATGTACCAGTCTTTGCACACCACAGTCATAAGCTCCACAGGGATACCCTTTGAAGTTCAGATCAGAACCGTAGAAATGCATCGCACGGCTGAGTATGGAATCGCCGCGCACTGGCGCTACAAGGAAGATAAAAAACCATCCACATCTAAGGCAGATCCTATCGATGTAAAGCTAACCTGGCTGCGGCAGCTTTTAGAATGGCAAAGTGATGTGCGCGATTCTTCAGATTTTATGAGCACCTTGAAAGAAGAATTGATCACTGACGAGGTGTTCGTTTTTACTCCTAAGGGTGAGGTAATTTCATTGCCTACCGGCTCAGTGCCGATAGATTTTGCCTATCATATCCATAGTGGCGTTGGAAATTCAATGTATGGGGCTAAAGTTAACGGCCGCATGGTTCCTTTGACCTCAAAGCTGGAAAACGGCGACATTGTAGAGATTCTAACTTCAGATAAGGTCAAGGGACCTAGTCTGGACTGGCTGAATATTGTAAAAAGCAGCACGGCTAAGAGTAAGATATCGACCTGGTTCAAGAGAGAGATGCGCGACGATAATATTGCCAGAGGGCGTGAGACAATTGATCGCGAAATCAGAAAATCCGGCTTTACGCCAACGCAGCTTGTCAAAAAGGAATTCTACGATAAACTGCTGAAGCGATATTCACTGCACAGTCTCGATGATCTTTACGCTATTGTTGGATACGGCGGTCTGTCTGCCGCCCGTGTGGTACCTCGTTTGCGCGATGATTATATTCTCTCTCTCAGCGAGGAAGAAAGAGCTAATCTGGGTTATCGGGTTACAAAGGGCGGTCATGTTCAGTATGCGCCACAATCTATCGTTTCTTCTGATGAGTCGACCTGGACTAAACGTGATACAGAATCCAAGCTGCAAAAACGCAGAAAATTGGCTAAACAGTCGCGGGGAGTACAGGTCAGGGGTATAGACAACTGTCTGATTCGCCTGTCCCGCTGCTGTAATCCGGTACCGGGAGACAAAATTATCGGGTACGTAACCAGAGGAGAAGGCGTAGCTGTACACAGGATGGACTGTCAGAATATTGTGCATCTTCTGGATTCATTTGAACAGTCGTCCGAAGACGCTGAGCGGGCTTCCCGTCTGATTGATGTCTTCTGGGTAGAAGATTTGCCGCAAGAATTAAAGTACCAGACTATCCTAAGAGTAATAGCCAGAGATCGCCGCAATCTTTTAGCAGAGATCTCCAGTGCTGTGGCTGAAGAACAAATCCCGATTCTGGAGTTCAAGGTGCAGTCTGCCAAAAATATCAGCGCCAGTGTAAGGATGACGATTGAAACCACAGATCAGGCTCAGGTAGAACGTTTGATCAAAC
>DCDV01000004.1:353330-354093 GCA_002316595.1 Mageeibacillus sp. UBA1046 | reverse complement strand
CCGTACCGGCAGTTAAGCGCCTTCGGCATCTAAATTAAGTTATTCAGTTAATTTCCATAACGGATATCAGAATGATAGGACGTCTTCTCGTCTTTTCAAACAAAAGTCGCCTTAATTCATTTTCCAGCCGGCCTGATTTTAAGACGTGAGTCAAAGGTTTGCCCTCTTTTTTGGCATCATTGGCCAGCTTGTTGATTAGATTGCGGCAGCCTTCGGTGGTGCTGGCGATCTCGCTGTCGTAGATAAAGCCGCGGGCGACGATATCCGGCTGTCCCACAATTTCATTCTTTTGGGAATCGACAGCGATGTAAGCTGAGACAACGCCATCCTCTGCCAGACGCAGACGGTCGCGCAGCACCCATTTATCGACATCTCCCATGCCGGAGCCATCGATTAATACGCCTGCCCCTTCCGTAAAGCCGATGAAGCGCAATTCTTTATGATCCAGCTCGATAATATCTCCGTTTGCCAGGATTTGAATATCTTGCTTTGCGTGTCCAATTTCCTTTGCCATCTGTGAGTGTTTGTATAGATGCCGGTACTCACCGTGGGCGGGGATGAAATAGCGCGGGCTTGTCAGCTGATACATCAACTTGAGTTCTTCCCTGTAGGCGTGTCCCGAAACATGGACATCAGCTAAAGATTCATAAATTACTTCCGCTCCGCGACGGTAGAGCTCATCAATCATGCGGTAAATAGGTTTTTCATTTCCCGGGATGACTGAAGAAGAGAGTATGACGGTATCGCCTTCCATTATTTCCAC
>DCDV01000004.1:352723-353217 GCA_002316595.1 Mageeibacillus sp. UBA1046 | reverse complement strand
GTATCGCCTTCCATTATTTCCACGCTTTTGTGTTCCGCAAAGGCCATCTTGCTTAAAGCCGCCATTGGTTCACCTTGACTGCCTGTTGTTATGAGAACGAGCTGCTCAGGTTTATAGTTGTCAATGGCGGTCATCTCGATAATTGTACCCTTGTGGCTCTTGATGTAGCCGATGCTGGTAGCTGCTTCATACACGTTCAGCATGCTGCGGCCGAGCAGACAGACTTTACGCTCTTCTGCCTCGGCTGCGTCGATAATCTGCTGCAGGCGATAGATATTGGAAGAGAAGGTGGCGACAAGAATTCTGCCTTTAGCCTTGGCGAAGAGATCTTTAAAGGTTTCACCGACAGCTTTCTCCGACATTGTTGAGCCGCTGATTTCAATATTTGTGCTGTCTGAGAGCAGAGCAAGTACGCCCTTTTTTCCCAGCTCTGCAAAGCGCTGAAGATTGATCGGCTCGCCTGTCGGCGGCGTATAATCTATTTTGAAATCACC
>DCDV01000004.1:352303-352599 GCA_002316595.1 Mageeibacillus sp. UBA1046 | reverse complement strand
GTATAATCTATTTTGAAATCACCTGTGTGGATAACGACGCCAAGCGGCGTTGTGATTGCCAGAGAATTGGCATCAGCTATGGAGTGATTAACGTGGATGAATTCAACATTGAAACAACCTGCTCCTACGCGTTGACCGCTGTGCATGAGCCTGAGGTCCGGGTTCTTTACTCTTGTGCCCCGGTCTTCTAATTTGCGCTCAATAAGTTTCAGCGTCATGGCGTTACCATAAACCGGCACGCTGAATTCTTTCAGCAGCCAGGGCAAAGCGCCGATGTGATCTTCGTGACCATGTGT
>DCDV01000004.1:351911-352162 GCA_002316595.1 Mageeibacillus sp. UBA1046 | reverse complement strand
ATGTGATCTTCGTGACCATGTGTCACAAATACAGCCTTTAACTTATCTTTATTCTCACGTAAATATGTAAAGTCAGGAATAATTATATCAACGCCCGGCATATCCTCGTCGGGGAAACCAATGCCGCAATCCACGACAATCAGGTCGTCCTGAAATTGATAGCAGGTCATATTCTTGCCGACTTCGCGCATTCCTCCCAAAGGGATTATTCTTAAGCCGGGACTTTTGGAATCATTTATTTGAGCAGCTTT
>DCDV01000004.1:351377-351808 GCA_002316595.1 Mageeibacillus sp. UBA1046 | reverse complement strand
GAATCATTTATTTGAGCAGCTTTCCGTTTCCGCGCTGGGGGTGTTATTTTTTTGTTAGTCTTTTTTGCATCCATATGGATTTTCATAATAACAGAAAAACATGAACATGACATGAAAATTGCCCTTATATGCGAGATTCACCGGTTGCGGTAACGCTGGAATTATCTATGCCCGGATTCACATGGTGAACTGTGATTGATGTGGGGAGCACCCCTGCACCCTTGAATGTATATTGAACTCTTAGATTGAACTGTTGAATCTCCCTTTGAAAAGTGTCAGAATCATATATACAGTATCAGTTTCGAGGAAACGAATATAATGATAGTTTTGCAAAATGTCACAAAATCTTACGATGGTCAAAGGAATGCTGTAGATAACTTGAGTCTGCAAATCAATGCAGGTGAGATATTTGGTTTTTTGGGACCTAACGG
>DCDV01000004.1:348685-351196 GCA_002316595.1 Mageeibacillus sp. UBA1046 | reverse complement strand
CAACTGCCGGAGACATATTTGTTCGCGGTTACTCCATCCTTAGTGAACCTCTGGAAGCTAAGAAACAATTCTCTTTTGTCTCTGATGATCCTAATGTTTTTCTGAGGTTCAAGGGCATAGAGTATCTGAAATTCATGGCGGATATTTATGATGTGGATCCTTCCCTGCGTGAAGGCCGGGTAAAGTCACTTGCTGATGAATATGAGATGACAGATGTGTTAAATGATCCGATCAGCAGTTATTCTCACGGTATGCGGCAGAAAATTGTCATAATTGGGGCGTTACTCCATGAGCCGCCTGTCTGGATTTTAGACGAGCCTATGACCGGACTTGATCCCAAGTCAAGCTTTAACCTTAAAAACCGCATGCATGCCCACGCAAAGGCTAATCAAACAGTGCTGTTCTCTACTCACGTTCTGGAAGTAGCCGAAAAGATTTGTGACCGTGTAGGCATTATTGACAAAGGACGCCTTATCTTCATTGGAACCATCGCAGAGATGGCAGATCATTTCAAAGAGCATAAAAGTCTGGAAGAGATGTTCCTGGAACTGACAGAAGACAATGCTGCAGTTTTCGAGGGATAGCTTATGAAGAAGTGGTGGATACTAACCAAAGCATTGATCAAAGGATCAGATGCCTTTGGTACGGAAGTAAGGAAAAAGAAGAAGAAAGGATCTCTCATCGCGAAGGGTCTGGGCAGCTCTAAGAAGATCTTATTAGCTGTTCTGGCTATAGTCTATGTTTCAGTTATTTTTGGCATTCAGGGCTATGCGATAGCAGACCAATTGCTGGCACTGGGCCTGAGCGGCCGGAATCCGGGCGCAAACCCGGCCTTGCTGGCTGTCTTTCGCGCCAGTGCAGGGCAGCTGTATCTGCCGGGATTTTTTCTTCTGCTGGGCATGGGTTTTTTCTATGCCGCAGGCATATTTTATTTTGCCGAGGATCTGGATACCTTGCTTGCCTTGCCTCTCAAGCCAAGTACTATAGTGGCAGCCAAAATTTCCAATCTTTATGTTTTCTCCATTGTCATCCCTGCTGCAATAGCTATGCCGGGAGTTGTTGTTTTGGGCTACAGACTGGGAATGCCTGCTTTATATTACCTTTACGCTGTCCTTATTTTGCTTTTCGGCTCAATGATATCTATGTGCTTTGACGCCATCGTGATTTTACTGATGATGAGAGTGTCAGTATTTACCAGAAGCAAAGACCGTTTCATGGTAATTACGCAAGTTTTGATGCTTACAGGCATGTTCGCCTACATAATTTCCAATATGGGAACATCTCAGGATTTGGATCAGCCGCCGAGTGATACTCCTTCATTGATCAGATATATCGTTCCTTTATCAGACAAAGCTATTGAAGCGATGACTTTGCCGAATGATCCGGCCTCCCCTCTGAAAATGCTGAGTCTGATAGGTCTTGCTTTGGCTTTCGTTGCTCTGCTGGTTGTTCTGTCATCGAGAATTTATCTCCGGGCGGCGCGTGAGAGCAGAGCGAGCGGACATGTCCATAAGCCCATGACAAAGAAGAGCTGGGAAAAACTGCGAAAGACTAACACCGATATGGGCAGTATGGTCGGAAGAGAGTTTAAGTCTTTAATTCGTTCTCCGGTCTATGCTCTTAATATTCTGGCTTTTCCTGCCATTATGGTCATTATATTGACAGCAACGATGCTGTTTACCTTTATGGGACGGGGCGGGGATATCTCCGGAATCAGAGAGCAGTTTTCACAATTCTTTTCTCCGGAGGGAATAGAGAGTACTCTGCCTTATGTTTTGCTGGGCGTATGCGCAGGAACAGCATTCCTGTCCAGTACCAACTACAGCATGACAACAGCAATATCCCGTGAGGGGAAAGAAGCAGGATATCTGAAATCCTGGCCAATTAAGATCAGGACAGTTTTTGCTTCCAAGCTGATGATAGGCGGACTGATATCTTTAATTACCTGGCTGCCGGTTGTCATCCTGGCTTATGTGCTTGTTCCTCTGAATATTTATTTTCATCCTCTAGTGACAATAATGCTCCTTTTTTTGCCTGCCACAGTCAATGTCACTTCGTTTCTTATCGATCTGCGCAAACCAATCCTGGTTTGGAGCTCGGAACAGCATGTTGTCAAGCAGAATATGAATATTCTAAAAGCTATGCTGATTGCAGCTGTTCAGGCGGGCATACTGATCGGCTCGGCTCTGCTGGCGAGAAGGCTTGGAGCAGGGATTGTTGTCTTCTCTCTCATTCTTGCTGCCGGCAGTATATTGCTTTTCGCATTGTCAGTGGCAGTATTGGCTAAGACAGGAAAAAAATATTATTTAGAACAAGTTTATTAAGGCGCTGTAATTTATGAACAAAGAACAGAAAGAAGTGTATAAGAGTTTCCCGCTTTCTCTGCAGAAAGACAACAGGCAAGAAAATGGCCCGGGCACGCTGCTGGCTCCGACCCCGGTTGTTCTGGTATCGGTTGCAGGCAAAGAAGAGGACCGGACAAAGAGAGATTTCGCAGGAGCGAATCTGATT
>DCDV01000004.1:347870-348536 GCA_002316595.1 Mageeibacillus sp. UBA1046 | reverse complement strand
CCGTAGCCTGGGCCGGGATTATTAATTCCGACCCGCCGATGTTGTCAATTTCTGTCCGCCCTGAGCGTTATAGTCACGAATTACTGCTCCTGCATCAGGAATTTGTAGTTAATCTTGTCAGTACTGATCTGGCAGCAGCTACTGATTATTGCGGAGTTGTTTCCGGCCGTGATCTGGATAAATTCGCTGCTACCGGTCTTTCACCTGTGCCTGCGGCCAAAATGACTTCAACGCCGGCTGTGGCAGAAAGTCCGCTGTCGCTTTCATGTAAAGTGGTGGAAAAAAAAGAGTTAGGTTCTCATACACTTTTTATCGGTGAGATTGTGGCCGTTGAAGTTCAAAGCGGTTTGCTTGACGCAAATAATGCATTGCGTCTGGAACGGGCCAATCTGGTTTGCTATCAGCATGGTCAGTATTATGAGGTAGGAGAGAAGCTCGGCTTTTTCGGGTATTCTGTTGCCAAGCCTGCTGTCCGTAAGCGACGTATGGGCAGGTAGCTGACAAATCCTGCAATAATTGAACAGATGCAGATGTGAAAGTTCTGCTGCATACAATGTAGATGACCGAGTGCGCACTTCGGTTTTCAATTAACCTTAAAGGAAAGCGTGACCCCTAAGACTTGCCAGGCTTTGATTGTCGTGGTAAAATGCAGGGCGTGTCAAAAAG
>DCDV01000004.1:347446-347730 GCA_002316595.1 Mageeibacillus sp. UBA1046 | reverse complement strand
AAAATGCAGGGCGTGTCAAAAAGTTCCGGAGGTAAAAAATGGCAAATATTAAGTCATCAATTAAACGCATTAAAATAAATGAGGCCAAAGGTAAGGTCAACAAGCGCAAAAAAAGTGCGCTGAAAACCCAGATTAAAAAGACAGATCTGGCAATTCTGGAAAATGCAGATAATGTTGAAGAAGTTTTGAGAAAGACTCAGGCAGATATTGACAAAGCCGCCTCTAATGGCTTGATCTCTAAGAATACTGCTGCCAGAAGAAAGTCACGTTTGGCCAGACTGGCA
>DCDV01000004.1:346728-347318 GCA_002316595.1 Mageeibacillus sp. UBA1046 | reverse complement strand
AGTCACGTTTGGCCAGACTGGCACAGCAAAGCCAGGAAGTATAGTTAATTAACTGCGGGTAAATTTTAAGGCCGATTAAAAAATTCACCATTTTTGTTTGCCTGTTTTTTTATTCGGATTTATATTGATCTGCGTTTATGAATAAGAAGAATAGGCCGCTTCATATAGAAGCGGCTTTTTTGTGGTAAAATACCAATGTTGTGACGTGTGAGGGTTTGGAGGGATCATGAGAAGCAAAATAGCTGTTGCCTTAGGGCTGGCATTTGGAATAGTCTTATCAGTAGTAGTCTTTGCCTATGGCTATTCAAGATACGTGCTTAGCCTGCCAACTTATTTAGATACCGACATGACAATTCCCATTGAAGAAAACCTGGATGATCTGGAAGATATTGAACCTGACATGCGCGAAGGCATGCAGTTGCCAGTGTTTTCTGATCCGGAAATAAAAAATATTTTACTGATTGGCAGTGACAGACGCGATCAATCATCGCATGGACGTTCCGACAGCATGATTTTGGTTTCGATCAATGAGAAGACTGAGAAGATACATCTCACTTCTCTGGGCCGCACCATTTGGGTTAGTATTCCCG
>DCDV01000004.1:346062-346599 GCA_002316595.1 Mageeibacillus sp. UBA1046 | reverse complement strand
CACCATTTGGGTTAGTATTCCCGATGACGCTGACCCTGCCTACAAGAGATATTGGTCTCCGAATTATACTCTTAATGCCGCTCATACTTGGGGTGGTCCCAGATTACTGCTCAAAACCGTTCAGCGAAATTTCCGTATTGATGTCCAGGACTTTGTCAGAGTGGATTTCAGCAGTTTTGAGAAAGTGATTGATCAGGTCGGCGGTGTGGAGATTACACTGAGCAAAGCTGAAGCCAGCCATCTCAGAGGTCAGGGCTATTCCCTGCAGGCAGGGAATGAAATTCTGAATGGTAAGGAAGCTCTGGCATATTCCCGAATCCGGAAAATCGACAATGACTGGAACCGAATGGGCCGTCAGCGTACAGTAATAGAAAGCCTGATCAAGAAAATGCTGGCCATGAGCTCGACCTCAATTCTGAAGCTGCCGGAGAAAATTATGCCTCATCTGGAAACAAGTATTTCACAGGGAGAAGTTCAGGGTTATCTGGTGAATGCACTTAAATACCGCAAATACGAGATAGATCAGATGTTTTTGCC
>DCDV01000004.1:345689-345957 GCA_002316595.1 Mageeibacillus sp. UBA1046 | reverse complement strand
GAGATAGATCAGATGTTTTTGCCGGTTGAGACATATGAAGCTCTGACCAAGACTTCTGCAGGTCAAGAAGTGTATAAGATAGACTGGGTTAAGAATATTAACGCCTTGCAGCAATTTATAGAAGACTGATGAGACAGGGGAGATTTAGTGATTATTCTGGGAATAGATCCTGGATATGCGATTACGGGCTACGGGATAATTGTCAAGGATAATGGCAATCTCAAGGCTCTTGATTATGGAGTCATAGCTACTCCCGCCAAATCATATT
>DCDV01000004.1:344060-345564 GCA_002316595.1 Mageeibacillus sp. UBA1046 | reverse complement strand
AGCTACTCCCGCCAAATCATATTTCCCCCTTCGTCTGCGCGATATACATGAAAGCCTTTCCCATCTGATCTCTGAATTCAAACCTGATTGTGTCGCAATCGAGGAGCTTTTTTTCAGCCGCAATACCACCACGGCAATAGGGACTGCTCAAGCCAGAGGAGTTGCGGTGCTTGCTGCCGCTCAAGCAGGCAAGCCTGTTTTTGAGTACACCCCCTTGCAGGTTAAGGTTGCGGTTACCGGCTACGGCAGGGCGGAAAAATTCCAGATTCAAGAAATGGTAAAGAGGCTGTTAATACTAAAACAGCAGCCAAAACCTGATGATGCTGCCGACGCTTTGGCTGTAGCGATTTGTCACGCTCACTCCGGCAATAGACTGGATTCTCTGGCAGTCGGCGGTTATCAATAAACTATTGTCACCGGACGATAACTATCTTCCAGGAGGTGGAAATTCCATGTACGCATATATCAGAGGAAAAGTTGTCGCTAAAACAGCAGAGAACATAGTTGTAGAAACCGGCGGCTTCGGCTATGAAATTCAGATCCATTCAGGCATGGTTAATGCGCTGCCGGCCGTTGGCGAAACCGGGAAGATTCCTGTTGAGCTCTATGTCCGTGAAGACCAGATGTCACTGTTCGGTTTCCCCGGTGAAAAGGAAAAAAATCTCTTTCGCCTGGTGCAGTCTGTTTCCGGCATCGGCCCTAAGATTGCTCTGACAATTACCGGCACAATCTCTCCCGAGGCTTTCGCTCTGGCAGTTCTCAACGATGATATTGATATGCTGACGACTATCCGAGGTATTGGTAAAAGGGGAGCCCAGCGCATGATCCTCGAGCTCAAGGATAAACTCCGCCATTTTGAGCCGGATAATGATTCCGAGGGTGCAGATCTCCTAAGCCCTGCAGTGGCAGAAAGCATTGAGATGCAGACTATTTCAGCTCTGATGGTGCTGGGTTATCGCAGGGACGAAGCGAGAAAAGCTCTCCATGCCTGTGGCCGCATAGAAACTGACAGCCTTGAAGATGTTATACTTAAAGCTCTTAAGACTATGCAAATCTAGCTCCGGGAGGGAAGATTTTTGTACAATATTTTCAGCCAGATGGACGAAGACCAGAATGAAGAGCGAATTATCTCTCGCAAACATCTGACAGAGGATCGGGAAGAATCCGGCACCCGTCCTAAATCCCTGTCTGAATTTGCCGGACAGTCCAGGATCAAGGACAACTTGCGTGTTTATATTGAAGCTGCTTTGGAGCGGGAAGATGCGCTGGATCATGTCCTACTCTACGGACCTCCCGGCTTAGGGAAAACTACCCTGGCCGGAATTATTGCCAATGAGCTTGGAGTCCAGATGCGCGTCACTTCCGGCCCTGCGATCGAACGCCAAGGTGAGCTGGCCGCTATTCTGACCAATCTGGAAGAGCATGATGTTCTCTTCATTGATGAGATTCACCGTTTGAACCATACCGTAGAAGAGATCTTGTACCCGGCCATGGAAGACTTTGC
>DCDV01000004.1:342329-343924 GCA_002316595.1 Mageeibacillus sp. UBA1046 | reverse complement strand
TACCCGGCCATGGAAGACTTTGCCCTCGATATCATGATCGGCAAAGGTCCGGCTGCGCGCTCGATCAGACTGGATCTGCCCCCCTTTACCTTGATTGGCGCTACTACCCGGGCCGGTCTTTTGACTTCTCCTTTGCGTGATCGCTTTGGCATGATTCATCGCCTGGAGCTGTATTCCGATGAGGAGATTGTCCAGATTTTGCAGCGCAACGCAGCTATGCTTTCCATCGGTATAGATCATGAGGGACTGGACATATTGTCCGGCCGCTGCCGCGGCACGCCCCGTGTTGCGATCCGACTCCTGCGGCGCATGCGCGATTTCGCGCAAGTCAAAGGCAGCGGAGTTATCGACAGGGAAATCTGCAGTGTCGGGCTCAAGGCCCTGGAAATTGACGAAAGAGGCCTGGACTCAACAGATAGAAGAATAATGCTGGCTATGGCGGAGATATATAACGGCGGACCGGTCGGCCTTGATACACTGGCCGCCACAACAGGCGAAGATCCCGGTACGATCGAAGATGTTTACGAACCCTTTTTGCTCCAGATTGGCTTCATTGCCAAGACTCCGCGTGGCAGAATGCTAACAGATCAGGGATTTTATCATCTGGGGATGGAACCCGTCTCCAGAGCCTCGGCAAACACAGTATTAGATGCTCAGATGGCACTGCGCGATCTGGAACAAGACAGATCAGATCAAGAACTTGCTGAGCAAAGTTGTCCGGAACAAGGCTTGGAACAAGATCAAGAAGAATAACAGCAACAGAATAAAACCAACAGAATAAACAAAGAAGACTAAAATCCAGTATAAGATCAAGAAGACTAAAACCACCAGGACAAGAGATCAGACTATCATGAGCAATATACAAGCTGAGAAAATACTCCTGCACACCTGCTGCGGACCCTGCGCTGAATACCCGGTTCAGGAGCTTTTAGCTGCGGATTACGCTCCCACTCTGTATTACTTCAACCCTAATATTCAGCCGCAGGTAGAATGGCAGCGCCGCTATGAATCTCTGCAGAAGTTCAGCGAAATCACTGATCTGCCGTTGATCGCGGAAGGCAGTTCTGAGACCGGGCGCTGGCTCGAGATTGAAAGCTCGGGAATTGACCGCTGCCGCTACTGCTACGAAACCCGCCTGGAAAAAGCAGCTCAGTTTGCCCACAGCCACGGTTTTCCGGTCTTTACAACTACATTATTGGTGAGTCCCTATCAGCAGCGCGATCTCATTATTGAGGCCGGCCGAAAATTGGCTGCAAAATATGGGCTCGAATTTTTAGCAGCAGACTGGCGGCCGGGATATCGCCAGGGCCAGCAAATGGCCAGGGAACACGGATTGTACCGACAACGCTACTGCGGCTGCATAATCTCGCTGGGAGAGTCCTCCTTTAAAGATAAAATCAAAAAAGAGCACGATCAATTAATCCGGTCTCTCGATAAAGCCAAAAACAGCTGACTAATTATTTTTTGGCGAAGACGCTTAGCTTTGAGGCACCATGAGTAAACCACCGTGTTTTGATGGGTTTATCCGTGCTGCTGATTATTGCTGTTACTGACCGGCTGACGGTTTTTGCAGAACGGCCGGATCCAGAGGCTCT
>DCDV01000004.1:340543-342216 GCA_002316595.1 Mageeibacillus sp. UBA1046 | reverse complement strand
GGCTCTATCAAAATCGTAGAATAATCGTCATAGATAACATGGCCGGGGTGAGCACCTTTAGGCTTTTTGACATTGCGTACCGGGCAATAGTCAACCTCTACTTTAGCCATACTGCCGGCTTTGCGAGAGAACCAGGCGGCAATTCCGGCTGCCTCCTCAATTGTGCTTACGGGAATTTCACGGTCTTTCCTGATGATGACATGGGTGCCGGGAGCGTTTTTAACGTGCAGCCAGAGGTCGTCTTTTGCTGCTTTGCGAAAGGTGAGCTGATCGTTTTGAATATTATTTCGTCCCACAGTAATCAAAAGTCCGTCAGAGGAAAGATAACGGCGCGGCGGCAAGGGTTTCTCCCCGGATTTTGACTTAGATTTTTTCTTCACAACTGCCGGCTTTGCCGGTTTATACTTGCGCTTGCCGGGTTTACCGGGCTGGTTGTTAGACTGAGCGTTGGCGGAGTCGGAGCGGCCGCCTGGCTGCTTTCCCTTAGCTTGTTTTCTGTCGTCACTTCGATGTCCGGCTTCCGCTTCCTTCAAGGATTCGATTCTGGGCGACTGTCGTTTTCTGCTCTGATAATGCCGGAATTCGCTGCTGAGCGCCTCCGTATCTTCAATTTCTGTTGAAGTTTCCAGAGCTGTCTGCATGGACTCCAGCCAGGCGATATCCCTCTCGTCGGCGGCCAGCAGGCGAGAACCGATGCGAAGTTTGCTTTTTGCTTTATCAGCCCGGCGGAAATAACGTTCGGCATTTGCTGAACCTGATAAGTTTTTGCGAAGCGGGATCTCGATTTGCTTTTGTGACGGGTCATAATAGTCAATGGCCAATAGACTTGCAGAATTTGGCCGGTACTGCCAGAGATTAGCCAGGATCAGTTCACCGTAATGCTGTAATTTGCCGGCCTCCCGGCCTTCCTGCATATCCTGCCGGTGGATATCTGCTTTGCGTACTGCCGCTTCCAGTTCCTGATTCAGGAGCCGCCGCAAGTGCTGTTTCTTTTGCTCCAGCCTGTTGCTTTGGCTTTGGCTGCGACTAAAGATTGTCATTGCCGCGGCTAAGGAATCGATCGGTTTTTTGTGCAGATATGAGGGAAGATCGAGGGCGTAAAAATCAAGCGGATAAGGATCGTGAGCATCGGCGTAGTATAGAGTAGGCTGCCAGTCCCTTTTTTTGATCTTCTCCATCTCAGCCGCCAGAGCACGCGCCAGAAGATCCAGTTGATAAGTGGTGAGATCCTTTATTTGCAGTCTCGGGTCCAGGCCGCAGCTCTGCACAATCTGACTGGCGGGAAAAGGTGACAGTCCCAGAATCAGAGCTACCAGGGCTTTTTCCAGACGTAAGGATGCAAATTCGGGCGAAAATGCTTCTTTGCCGGCAGAATATTCAGCAAGCCAGTCCTCAGGACTTAATTTCTCCTGAGACGGAGGCGGCTGGTAAGGGTGCGCGGGCAGAATCTCACGTACGCGATTAATGCTGTGGTCAACATGAATAATTGAATCATGAATATTCCCGGCCTCATTAACCAGGATGATATTCGTTCTCCTGTTAATCATTTCCGCGATCAGACGCTTTTCAACCTGGTCCTGGAATTCATCTAATACCCGAAAACAAAGAATAAATATCCGCTCATAGGGGGGTGTCTCTATAGATAAAAGCCGGCTTCCTTGCAGGTGTTTGCG
>DCDV01000004.1:331759-340412 GCA_002316595.1 Mageeibacillus sp. UBA1046 | reverse complement strand
TGTTTGCGCAGCAGCATGCAAAAAGAAGGCGGTATCTGGGGGTTCGGCAGATCGGGGTCTCCGAGGTAAATGGCCGGCAGGGAAGGATTAGCGCTGATCGTAAGTTGCTCCTGTTTTCTGCCATTATATAAGGTCAGGACAATAGTGTAGCGGTCCGGCTGCATGATCTTGTCTACTCGGGCTCCCGCAAGGCTATTGTCTAATTCCTCACTTAGTGCTGTAGCTGTAATTCCGTCTAGTGCCATTTGCCCTCATTTCTGCTGCAAGCTTACGGATGGTCGTTTGTGAGCTGGTCAAGCCGGTATAGCTGCGGATCTAAACGGCAAGCTTTCCGGATTGTCGATCTTTTCGTATAATAGCATATGATAATCAAGGAGAAATCGTTATGGCAAAAAACGGACAGGAATATAACGGCTTTACAACTTACAGCGAGAAATCATTGCTGCAGAAGATATGGTCTTTTGGTATCGGACGATTTTTTCTGCTTGTTCTGGCTTTTATAATTGTAATTTTAATTGATGTGCTGCTGTCTTGGAATAACGCCAGGACCTTCTTGATTATTATGGGTCTTGAGCTCCTGATCGCCTTCGTTGGCGGCTGGATATATTTCTTCATTAGTCAAAAGCACTGATTCATAGAACACAGAGTTTCTTAAAATAGTAGTTCCCTCAGGATATGTACGTCAGGATAGCGTTCCCCGGATTCCCGGTAATCAGGATAGCGTCACTCAGATTCCCGGTAGTCAGGATAGCCTTCCCAGGATTTTCGGTAATCGGCGGGGCAAAGTATGTGAAAATATTCATGCTTTGCTTTCGTGAGCCGTTTTCTAATACAAAACGTGAGTTTGTATGATATATTTTAGTCAAATGACACAGCATTAAGGTTGAGGAGGTCTAAATGTATATCGCAAATGAAGAGCTGGTGAAAAAGTTTGAAGAAGAGCATGAACGTACCAAAACGCGGCTGAATTTGGGAAAAGAGATTCTCTGGCTGACCCAGGATGAATGTATTCAGGCGGGGCCAACCGTTGATGAAACGCTGGAATTGGTTAATCTGGCCATGATTTACCATGGCCGGAAGGAATACGAAATGCCTGCGAAAATCGGCATTCATCCTTTCGATGATGTTTTCTTTCATGCCATGCCTGCTTATGTTCCCAAGAATCTTTCTGCCGGCATGAAGTGGATCGCTTGTTATCCCAGAAATCCGGACGAGTATGATCTGCCTCAGACAACCGGCTTATTGGTTATGAATGATATTATGACCGGGGTCCCTATAGCGGTGATGGACTGTGCCTGGCTGACAGCGATGAGAACTCCGGCAGTGACGGTTCTGGCTGCGGCAAAGCTGCATCCTGACGCCACAACCTTCGGTATGTTTGGCTGTGGAGTGCAGGGGAAAGAGCATGTCCGCTTCATAGTAAAAACCCTCCCCAAACTGGAGAAAATATATATCTGGGATATAATTCCTGAGCGCATGGACGAGCTGATCGAGTATGTTAAGGATGAAGTCGAAATTCCGATCATCAAGGCTTATCCGGAAGATCTGGTACGAAACTCTGAAGTAGTAAGCTCAGCAACTATCTGTGTGCGTGATTCTATCAATTACGGCAAGGCGGAATGGGTGAGCAAAGGCCAGACTATCCTGCCTTGCGATCTCAGCACTTTCTGGGAGCCGAAACTTTTATACAAGGCTGATAAATATATTGTTGACAGCATCGATGAACATAGATTATTCGAAGATATGGGCTATTTCCCTGACGGACTGCCCGAAATTCACTGTGAGACCGGCGAGATGCTCGCTGATCTGAAAAAAGGACGCACCAGCTCTGACGAATTGATTATCTGCAGTAATATCGGCATCTCTACAAATGATGTCTCCATGGGCTATGTAATCCTTGAAAAAGCATACGAAATGGGGCTGGGCCGTAAACTGCCACTGTAACAGCAATAGTCTTTATAAATTGCAACAACTCCAGTGTTTCATCCGGAGTTGTTTTTATACGCAGAACTTTAACAGCAATTGTATTGACAGATTGCAGTGACCGGCAGCGGCTGCCAGTCCGGGGAGGGTCGGATTAAGCTGAGCCGAGCAGTTTACGGATTTTGACGGATGGATCGATCAGGGAACTGAGTGAGGCATTATGGTTAACCGCGTCGATCAGCAGCGCGACAAACTTCGCCAAATTTACATCGCAATACCAGGGAGCGTCAAAGAGCTCAGGCAGCCGATAAGTAAGATTCGTACAGAAGATGCGGTCAAGGTATCCTTCTTCGTATGCTTTATTAAACGACTCCAGGCCGTCAGTAAATAAACCGAAGGTCGCGGCGCAGAAGATTCTGTTAGCATTTCTCTGCTTGAGTTGGCGGGCCAGGTTAAGCATTGACTCACCGGAGGAGATCATATCGTCTACTATCAAGACATCTTTGCCTTCAACGGAATCACCCAGAAATTCGTGAGCGATGATGGGATTTCTGCCATTCTTGATGGTAGTGTAGTCTCGCCGTTTATAGAACGTGCCCAGCGGCACCCCCAGTACTGAGGCATAGTACATGGACCGCGATATAGCGCCTTCGTCCGGGCTTACAATCATCAGATTACTGCGGTTTTTTATAATTTCCGGATATAGATTGTTAAGCGCTTTGAGAATCTGGTACACAGTAGGAACACTCTCGAAACCAAAGGTCGGCACAGCATTGGCGACACGATCGTCATGCGCGTCAAAGGTTATCAGATTGGCTACGCCCAGATTATCCAGTTCCTCCAGCATATAGGCGCAGTCTAAGGATTCTCTGGCATTTCTGCGGTGCTGGCGTCCTTCATAAAGGTAGGGCATGATGACATTGATGCGTCTGGCCTTTCCCGAGCTGGCCAGTATGACTCGCTTGAGATCCTGGTAATGATCGTCAGGACTCATATGGTTTTCAATGCCACGGATATTATAGGTTACGGAGTAGTTGGCCGGATCGCAGATTATGTAGAGGTCATGTCCGCGCACAGTGCGTTCTACTACAGCTTTGCCTTCACCTGAGGAGAAGCGGAAAGTATTGACCGGGACACTGTAGTCCTCGCGGAGGAAACCGGGACTGATTTCGGTGTCAGGTTCACTTTCCAGATATGCTTCGCGTCTTTCAACCAGAAAATCATTTACCAGTCTGCTGAAATCAATGGCACTGCGCATGGCAATCAGCCCTACCGGAGCAAAAGCCGGCATGGGATTCTTGCCGTATTGATCATACTTATAATAATTCGGATCATAGGTGAGATCATTTTCACGACCATTAGTTTCGAAATCCATTATTTCCTCCTCGAAATATCATCTTCAATCGGTCTTCTATATGTCTAAAGTGATTTGCCGTGGATCATAATTCAGCATTTTATCTTTACCATAAAGCTGCGCGTATCTTTCCCTCTGCAGCTCTGCCAGCTTCTCGATACCGCCTGCCTGGGCGAGCATTACGGAGAGTGAGGCGTCGTGATTCAGAGCATCGACCAGAACTGCTAACTCAGACGCCATGGGCACATCATGGTACCAGGTCGAACTGATCAGCTCAGGTGAGCGATAAGCCATATCAGTTGCAAAAACACCCGTTATGATTCCGCTTGAGTATGCCTGGCGCATGTGATCTATACCCTGAGTGAACTGGGCGAAGGACGCCGCGCAGAAGATTCTTTCAGCTCCCTGCGCCTTGAGATAGGAAGCGCATTCCAGGAAAGTAATCCCGGTATCCATCAAATCGTCCACCAGTAAAATATCCATGCCCTTGACATTATCACCCAGAAACTTCATCGTTGTTTCCTCAACAATGTGTCCGTCTATGCGGACAAAATTCCTGTTAGAGTAAAAAATTCCCATAGGAACCTGTAAGGTTGAAGCAAAAAAAATGCCGCGGTTGATGCTATTCTCATCCGGGCTTACGATCATGAATTTTGCGGGATTAAGATCAATGTCGGGGAAGGTCTCAAATAATGTCTGCAGGATTTGCTGCGAGGTGGGGAAGGTCTCAAAGTTGTGGCGGGGTACCGCGTTGGCTATTCTGCCGTCATGAGCATCAAAGGTGATGAAATTATCGATGCCCAGATCAAACAATCCCTGCAGCATTTGAGCACAGTCCAGGGATTCGCGTGCAGTTCTTCTGTAGCGTCTGCCTTCATATAAGTAAGGCATGATTACATTGACACGCAGAGCGGTAGACCTTGTTGCCTGCACCAGACGGATCAGATCCTGATAATGTTCATCCGGACTCATAGAAGAGCTAAAACCGTAACGTGGGTATTCTTTGCCATAGTTGAGCACATCCGTGAAGATAAAGACATCGTGGCCTCTGACGGATTGCTCGATGATTACTTTGCCTTCGCCTGACTCGTAGCGTTCCATATTTGCTCTGATGCGATAATCGTCGCGCACATAGCCGGCATTATTGCAGAGCTCAGGATCTGCTTCTGCATGTTCTGAACGGCGCTGCACCAGCTGGTAATTTATCTGTGAGGCCAGGGTGGGATCCAGTTGTTCAGTAATCATTGCAATAGGTCCGATAGAATTAAGCATTGTATCGCTGTAGACCCGATTCCGGTCATCATATCTATTAAAGCTCATCTATGCTATCCTCCCATCACTGGACAAATTTATTATAGCAATGGCAATATAAATATCCAACACAAAGAGTATAGAAGAAAAGGCTATTTAGTTAGTAACAATGGACAGCTTTGGGAGGACAGCAGTGGCAGACAAAGAAATAAATTTCAGGCAAACGCGGCTTCTCGCCACCTGTGCCAAAGCTGGACAATTCCCGGCCTTTGATCCCGCCAAACCGGAAATAGTCCTGGCAGGCAAGTCAAACGTGGGTAAATCAACTTTGATCAATGCCCTGACAGGAATTAAAAGATTAGCCTACACCAGTCAGACACCGGGCAAAACCAGATTAATAAACTTCTTTGAGGTCGATAATTTCCTGCGCCTGGTGGATGTCCCGGGTTACGGATATGCCCAGGCCGCATCAACGGAGAAAGCAAAATACTCTGATCTTACCAATCAATATATAACCAGTGATCGCCCCCTGCGGCATATCCTGCTTTTGCTCGACGCGCGCCATGATCCCGGAGCCAATGACTGGCAGATGATGGACTGGCTGCAGGCACTGGGCCACGGATGGTCCATTGTTCTCACCAAAACTGACAAATTGTCCCGCCAGCAGCTGCTGCTCAGGCAGCGTGAAATCCGGAACATTATTGTCAGCAGATACTCCGGTGATGAAGACGATCTCCGGATACACATCGTTGCGGCCGAGAAGGGAACAGGCATTAAAGATCTGCGTCAATTTCTCGCCGGATTAGTTGGTGCTAAAGCCAAAAGGACAGATTGACATGCTTCAGGATATTGAACCAAAAGTTTTTCGAAACGAATATTATCCCAAAAGCGCACAAGACGAGGATCTGTTTATTTCCTTTAAGGAGGAGATGGTTTTGATCCAGGAAGGGAGAGAGAAGCTCTGGTATCCCTCTTTCAGCGATTTCCAACAAGATTATCCGGATTTAAAGGAGAAGGCCCAATTTCTCTTTACCATTGACGAGCTGAACTACTTTCTGCTCGAGGATGTTGATCTGGATGATGCAGCCGGCTGGTCCTATGTTCATATCTCGCGCTTTCGTGCAGAAAAGAAGTATTGGCGATCCTTTGCAGGCATAGTCGCCTGGCAGCTTTACCGCTGGTACAGGGATCACAAATTTTGCAGCCGCTGCAGAAAAGATTATCAAAGGTCGTCAAAAGAGAGATTGCTCTATTGTGACGATTGCGGCATGTTAGTCTATCCGACTATCTCTCCTGCTATCATCGTTGGTGTATATAATGGTGACGAGCTCCTCCTCACCAAATATGCCGACAGGGAGTATGCAAACTACTCCCTGGTAGCCGGTTTCAATGAGGTTGGCGAGAGCCTGGAACAGACTGTTCGCCGCGAAGTCATGGAGGAGGTCGGTCTCAGGGTCAAGAATATTCAATACTACAAGAGCCAGCCCTGGCCTTTCACGGATTCCATTCTGGTCGGATTCTTTGCTGAATTGGACGGTGATGACAAGATCATCCTGCAAGAGGACGAACTGTCTTTAGGCATCTGGATGGACCGTGATAATGTTCCTGATTTAGAAGATAACATCTCCCTAACCGGAGCGATGATGAGTGCTTTCCGATCAGGTGAGTATCCCGGAGAATAACCGTTGCCGGTAAAATCAAGTCGCCAAGAATCGACTCCGTCCCGGTGAAATGTTGCCGGGAGAATCAAGTCGCCAAGAATCGACTACGTCCCGGTGAAATGTTCCGGAGAAATCAAGGCGCCAAGGATCGACTCCGTCCTGGTGAAATGTTCCGGGAATCCGGGTGCCGGTATTATTGAGGTCTGCTGAAGTATATTGTCCCGCAAACACCAATGAAAAGAAGAGTTTAAAGCTCGGTGCTCTGTCAAGATGTTGGCATGCTGAACAGAGTCGAAAATACTAAATGGGGGATGAGGCCGGTCAGGCCGGCTGTTTTACTTTTCGCAGCAGCTCTGGCAGTCATATTCGCTCTTACTCTGGATTTATATACTATTCCCTTACTTATCATCATTATTGGCGTATTTTTCTGGCGTGGATGGCATGGCGGACTGGACAGGCGCATTATGCTTGCTTTTATATTAGCCTTGTTTATATTATCGGCGCCTGTTTTTCGGGAGTTTAAACTGGAGCAAAGAAAGGTTGAAGAACTCAGTGCCAAAGCGACCATTTGGCGGGGCAGAATCATCATACCGGCAGTGTCCGGCGATTCTGAATGGAGTGAGGCAGTTCTGCGTCTGGACACAGGTCCGCTGGTAGCCGTGAGAGGAAAACCAAAGTATCTCCGGGCAGGAAATGTGATCGAGTCAGGAACGCTGCTGGAGATACCGTCAGGTCAAAGAAACCCGGGAGGTTTTGACCGCCAGGCACAGCTTAGAGGACAAGGAGTTTTTTTAGAGGCCTTTCTTGGTCAGGCACCGGAGATAAAAGAAAGCAGGACTTCTCCTCTCTCACTCTGGCGCAATTTCACGGCTGATCTGCAAGGGTCGGCTTTCAGATTTTTTCAAAGAACGCTGGATTCTGACATAGCCGGACTGGCCGCTGCTATCTGCCTGGGTAATACAGACGGTATCACTCCCGCTGAGAATTACGCTTTCAAAGAAAGCGGCCTGATACACCTGGTCTCAGTCTCAGGTGCACATCTGGGCTTTGTGCTGATTCCTTTAAAGCAGATTAAAACTATCAACAAGAGGTCGAAAGATTATCTGACTCTGGTCTTGTTAATTGCCTTTGGTATTATTACCGGCTGGCGCACAGGCGTCAGCAGAGCCTGTCTTATGATCTTGCTGAGGAAGTATGCCAGACATAGAGAGTTGGCACTGGATGAGATGTCTTTGCTTGCTATTACAGGTTTGATTCTCTTACTTAATCCTTTCCGCGCCTTGCAGCGAGGATACTGGCTGAGTCTGGCAGCAACTGGCGGCATACGTTTAGGAGTGTCTCCGCTCCTGTCCTGGCTTGGGGTGAGTTCAGAGTCCGACAGCAGGAAATTCACCACGCCGCCTTTATCTGCCCGGGAAAATTCAGGTTCTCTGCCTGGCTATAAGATCAAACGGAGAATAAGACACTTCTTAAGCAGCTTTGTCAGCCGTGTGTTTCAGCTTCTGGCCATTACCTGCTGCGCTCAGCTTGCTTGTATTCTCCCCTCTTTATATTGGCAGAATGGTTTCAATCCTCTGTCTCTGATCGTCAACGTCATCGCAGGCATTCCCGCTGTTCTGATTACAGCCGGCGGCATATCAGGTTTGTTTCTGCTGGCGCCGCTGAATTTCATTTTGCCGGCCGTCTCTTCCCCCTTGCTTGTTATCTGGCGCTTTGTTCTAAGGCAAGCAGTTAATGTTCTACGCTCTCTTGCTGAAAGCTGCTCTGGCGCCGGAGGAGGCTTTGTTGGCAGCGGAGAAATGGGGTTTGCCGGCCGCATCATTATATTGCTGTCAGCTCTCTGCCTTGGACTGGCCCTGGTCAGGTTAAGACCGGCATATGTCCTGCGCCGGCTCCTGAAGCTTACCTTGCTGTTTGTCTTCCTTATTAGCTTTATTGGCCGGTCCGGACCAAAAGGAAGCGAAATCTGGTTTCTTGATGTGGGGCAGGGGGACAGCTGCCTTCTCCGGGTTGCTGACAAAACTGTACTGATTGACGGCGGCGAGAGAGACCAGGGCTATTATACGATCATGCCGTTTTTGCGCTCTCAAGGTATTGCCAGGATAGACACGGCTATTGTCACTCACGGCCACAGTGATCACTGTGGCGGGATAATGGATCTGCTGGAACAGGGCATGATTTCCGGAGTGATTATGCCCGGAACCGGCAGCAGAGATCTTGCTGCCGACAACAGTAGTTATGTCGAAGAGGACTTGACTCAGGAATTAATCAGCCTTGCCCTGCAAAAAGAGGTTCCGGTCAGCTATCGGTGTGCAGGCGACAAAGTCGTGTCAGGAGGTGGTTTGCTTGCTTTGGATTATTTAGCACCGGACAGAACAGAAGATGACAAGCTGCGTAAATATCTGCCGGCGGATCTCAACCGGGATTCAATCGTTATACATGGTCAGCTGATGTGGCTGCGCTT
>DCDV01000004.1:323912-331624 GCA_002316595.1 Mageeibacillus sp. UBA1046 | reverse complement strand
TTGCTTTTTACGGCCGATGCTACCTTGGAAATTGAGGATTATTTAGTCCGTGAACATCAAGAAAACTTAAAAGCACAGGTGTTAAAGGTGTCTCACCATGGATCTAAATATGCCAGCAGTGATAGTTTTCTCGCCCAGGTGAAACCGCAGATAGCGATCATATCTACAGGCTATAATCGCTTCGGCCACCCTGCCGAAGACACTCTGACCAGACTTGAAAAAGCCGGTTGTCAGGAGGTTTTGCGCACTGATGAGAAGGGTGCGGTCAGATTGCAAGTAGAGGAGAAAAAGGTTAGGATTAGCACATGGCGGGACAAAAAAAGCACATGGATTATTCAGCACTGAGCAAAGAAATCAGCAGCGGTATCATCCGCCCTGTCTATCTGCTTTCCGGAGAAGAGGACTGGCTGATCAGGCAGATAACGCAGAGCTTGATTAAGGCTGTTATTGTGCCCGGATCTGCTGATTTAGATCTGGTGCAGATAGATGTCGCTCATCAGCCGCAAAACCTGGACACCGGCAAGGTGGAGCAGGAAATCCGAACTCTGCCCTTTTTATCGCCCCGAAAAATTATAATTCTTAAAAACACTGATCTTTTCATTTCTGCAAAAGGAGCGGTGAAGGCTCAAATTGATGACAACAGAGTACAGATCAAGGAATTGCTGGAAGCCTTTCCAAAAGATGTTGTGCTCGTCTTTCAAGAAACGAAGTCTAATCTTTCTCAGAAAAGCCTGCTTTCCGCTCTGGAGAAGGCCGGAGGTGTACGAGCTGAGATCGGTCTGCAAGACAGCGGGACACTGCTGACCTGGGTAAAGTCCGGCTGTGCCGGTCAGGGAATTCAGATTGAGACCAAAGCAGCGACTAGTCTGATCGAGCGCTGTGACGGACAAATGAGAGCGATCAGAGGAGAACTGGATAAATTATTCCTATATTTAGGCTGGAGCGGGGAGAAAAGTATCAATCTGGATCTGGTTGAGCTGGTCTGCCGTCCTGATAATCGCAGCAGTATTTTTGATTTAACGGACGCAATCTCAGCAGGTGATGCGGAAAAAGCACTGCGTGTATTAGATACTCTGCTAATCAGGAAAGAACCTGTCCAGTTGATACTTTTCATGCTCTATCGTCATATAAGGCAATTACTTGCGGCAGCCACTGAGCCTGACAGTCAGAAACTGATATCAAAAATGAATCTTAGACCCTTTATCGCCCGCAAACTGAGGATGCAGGCTCAGAGGTTTAAAACCCACAGACTGGCTGAGATTTACGAATTGATGTTTCAAACGGATATGCGTATCAAACAAGGTCAAATCAATGATCTTATGGGCCTGGAACTGCTCCTCATAGAAGCAGCAGCCGGCTAAAATCTCCCATAAAGCAGCAGCCGCCGGAAAATCTTCTGGAAAGCAGCAGCAGCCGGCTAAAATCTTCTGAAAATTTAGTATCAAATCTCCTCCCTTATTCGGAGGCAGGTATAAATATGTCCAAAACCGGGCTTGATTTATGCAAAATTTCGACCATAGTACTTATTCCTGTATAGGAGGAAGGGGCGGATATGTCCAAAAAATTAACCATGAAAGAACTCCAATCAAGCGAGAGGCCATATGAAAAACTGGAGCAGCAGGGAGCCAGGGATCTCAGCGATGCGGAGCTGATTGCCATTCAGCTGCAAAGCGGCATGGCAGGAACCACTGCTCTCGAAATTGCCAATCAGATGCTGACAGGCATGGGTGGCTTGAGAGGCATTTATGAAGCGAGTCTGGAAGAAATGTGCCAGATTAAAGGAATAGGCCGAGTGCGGGCAATCAGGCTAAAAGCTGCCTTTGAACTCGGTAACCGCCATCTCAATTCACGTCGGGATGAAGTGAGGCCTGTTCTGCGCAATCCTGACGATATTGTTCAGTTGATGGAACCGGAGCTGAGATACTTATCTCGTGAAGAGTTTCATGTCATTTTATTGGATGTGCGTCTGCGCATGATCCGCAAGATAAAGATTTCCCGCGGCGGGCTGGCAGCAGCGGTTGTCTTCCCCCGTGATATCTTCCGGGAAGCAGTAAAGGCCAACGCAGCTTCGATCGCCCTGGTTCATAATCATCCCAGCGGAGATGCCGAGCCCAGTCCGGCCGATCTGGAGTCAACGCGTAAATTGATGGGACTGGGTGAGATGATGGGGATACCGGTGCTTGACCACCTGATCGTTGGCAGTAAAGGTTCCATCAGCATGCGGGAGCGGGGTTTGATCCAATAATTCATGATCTGCGAAAATGATCTGACAAGGATATGCCCTTCAAGACATCCCTTTAAAGAAGTGATACAATTTACTCTACTTATGTTTAGAAAAAAGTGATTGTTGATGCATCGGAGCAAAGGACCTCGCATAATTGTCGTAATTATTATCGCCATTGTAATTCTGGCTGTACTCATGCTGTCCACAATTCCCGACTCCAGCCCCATACCGCTGATAACAACTCCGATCTCGAAAGTCGTCAATCCGATCTTACGTGGTTTGCGCTCAGCATCGGATACAGTCAGCGGCTGGTTTGACTCTTTGCAAAACAGTGAACGGATCCGGCAGGAGAACGAACGGCTGAAACTTGAAAATGCCCGCCTGGCCAATGAACTCAGTCAAAACGAGGAGGCCGCTCAGCAATATGAGGAATTGAAAGACGCTTTGCAGATCAAAACCAGATATGACAGTTATGAGCTCAAAGGCGGCTATATTCTGAATGATGGCTTTAGCGGCTGGTTTGATCTTTACAGAATAAATTTGGGGCGTGAGGACGGATTATCGGTATCTCCCGAAGAATCCTATGCTGTAGTTGATGCAGGATCCAGACTCTTAGGACGTATTTATTCCTCCGACATCAACTCAGCAAAAGTCATGCCTCTGATACATGAAGGCTTTGCCATCAACGCTGTGGCAGGAGCGGGCTCTGCTGCGATTAACATGAGGGTGAGAGGAGATATCGAACTGCGGGAACAAGGTCTTTGTCTGGCTGATAATATCAGCGGGCAATCTGTCCTGCGGATTGGTGATGAACTCAGAAGCAGCGGACAGGGAGGTGATTTCCCTGCAGGCCTGCTCATCGGCACGGTGCAGGAGCTAAGATCTGCGGATAACGGAGATATTACTGCTGCAATAATCAAACCGGCTGCGCCGGAAGAAAACAGATCAATTGTCTTCGTCCTGATAGGGGAAACAGAATGAGAGACTTTCTGAACCGCATCAGACCGGGGCTGATTTACGCGCTGGCAATCCTGCTGGGGTCGTCTCTGCAGTTTAACAGTCAGCTGTTCAGCTTTGACATCCGGCCGGATTTTTTGCTGGTCTTTCCTCTGTTGGCCGGAATGCGTTACGGACCCCGGGACGGCATGATTATTGGCCTTATCTGCGGTTTTTTCCGTGACTACTTTGCCGGACGATATTTTGGCCTGGGATTGTTTGTTACTTTCCTGCTTGCCTGGGGCAGCGGCTTTTTACCGGTAATCAGAGGCAGACTGCGCTATGTTCTTTATGCTGCAGTGATCATTTTTACCACAATTTTTCTGCGTTTTGGCAGAGCCGTCTTTTCTTTCTTTGCTCAAGCTGAAGGAGCTGATAATTTAAGCTTCTTCTGGTTTGTGCGCGAGATGTCGTCGGACTTGCCCTTGATGATTCTGATGAATCTGATAATTGCTGCTGTTATTGTCGGCCTGCACTTTGTCTTGCCTCTATATCCCCGTGCCAAGAAATCACGCAGCGGTGTAATGATAAACTTTGAACCGGGTGGACCTGATGCTTAACAAGTTTAAAAATATTTTTAAGAAGAAATCCGCACAAAGGAAAGGGAAAAGAACCAATCCGGTTTATAAGATATTTTATAATCGGACAGCATTGGTGCTTGCCGTTATTGTGCTTTCTCTTTTTGCGATTCTGATCAGGACGAGTGTTCTAATGCTGGGAGACTCGCACGCCTCTACAGTCAGTCTGACCAGCGGCAATGTCACACAAATATCTCTGGCAGCTCCGCGGGGAGATATTGTTGCGGCAGATGGTACGGTGATAGCGACGAGTGAGAAAAGTACAACCTTGTGGTTAGTTCAGCCGGATTTGTTGACAACTCAGCTAAATCAGCAACTTCTAGGCATCTCTAATCTGCTGGCTGAGCATGAGATTTCCTCTGAGAGTTCTCTGGGCAGTTATTTCGGTCCGCCGGAAACAGACAACGGCTCTCAATCAGAGGAGATCAGTTTCGTCTTTAAACAAAGTGCAGACAAGATTTTACGCTGGCAGCAAAATAAAGATCTTTTCAATATGGTGCTTCCTGAGGATGCCAGGACCAGGAGACAGCGGAGCCGTCTGGTTCAAGAAGATCCCAACGAATTCTTTAACTGGCTCTTATATGACTACTTTGAAATAGAGGATCGGGATGCCGGCAGCAGCAGACTGTATTCTGACAGGGAAGCATACCAGATAATGGAGCTTCGCTATCTGATACTGGAAAACAACTGGCTGTGGACACAAAGAAATCCTATTCGTCTGGCCAGAAATGTCAATGATAATGTTGTGGCAGAGATTGAAGGGCAGAATCAACGTTATCTGGGCGTTTTATCCACAGATGAATGGAATCGCGTCTATACACCTTATGCCTCGATCATGCCCCATGTCTTAGGTTACGTCGGCCGCATCAACAGCAACCAGTATGATGTTTTGTCCTCTCAGGGTTACGGATCTTCTGACATTATTGGTCAAACCGGTGTAGAGTCCAGCGCTGAGCGCTATTTGCGCGGGAAAAACGGTATCCGGACTTTTGATAAATGGACCGGTGAAAACGAGGAATCATACTACTATCCCGGATCTTACGGTGTTATGCCTGAAAGCGGCAACAAAGCGGTTCTTACGATCAGATCTGATTTGCAGCAAGTAGCACAGGAAGCTTTGCAAAAAAATATTAATGATCTGCGGGCAGGTGTTTTATCTGGCACGAAATATGAGGCACCGGAAGGAGCAGTAGTCGTCTTCAATGTAAAGACCGGTGCAATTTTGGCGATGGTGAGTCTGCCGGACTTTGAACCGATTGATTTTCTCATGCAGTCTATAGACCCGGGCGCGGCTGCGAGAGTACAGGGCTACCTGCAGGATAATGAAGGAAAGCCTTTACTTAACCGTGCGATAGGTGAGAACTATGCTCCCGGCTCTACCTTTAAAGTGGTGACCGGTATTGCCGGTCTGGAGTCAGGCACAATTACACCCGCCGACAATCATTACACCTGTCTGGGTCATGAGGAGATAGCACAATTATGGTGGCGTTGTTTCTCCAGTCCGGTTTACGGACACGGCAATATCCCTCTGACAAAAGCTCTCACTGAATCCTGCAACTTATACTTTTTTAAGATGGGAATTGATACAGGAATTGATAATATTAGTGCCTGGGCTAAAAAGCTCGGATACGGAGAGATTAGCGGAATTGATCTTCCGGGAGAGACTTCGGGAATCAGACCCAGCAGAGAACTGAAGAGTCTATTGCGGACTGAACCCGCAGACAAGCAATGGTTCCCGGCAGATACTGCGCAGACGTCCATCGGACAGTTTGATAACAGTTACACGGCGCTGCAGATGGTCCGTGGTCTGGCAGGCATTGTCAGCGGGACTTTGCAGACACCTCATGTAACAGCTGATATCATAGCTGAGGATGGCAGCATTGTTCGCGAGGAACAGATTATTTCAGAAGATTTAGGGCTCGCACAGTCACATATCAATCTTATTCGTCAGGGCATGTATGATTCGACACAAAAATCAAGCGGCTATACCAGCCAGTTTTTCCGCGATTTTCCGGTTAAAGTGGGAGTTAAAACCGGTACCGCAGAGGAAGGCGTTAGCGGCAGCAACTATAGAATTAATTCCGTTTTCACTGCCTTTGCCCCTGTCGATGATCCGGAGATTGCCATAGCTCATGTCGTCCGTAACGCTTCTTACGGTGATCTTTCCGCTGAGATTTCTTATCGGATTATGTGTGAATATTTTGGCGTAGAGCCAAAAGAAATTGTCTTTCGTTCATGAAATTAAAATGCTGCTGAAGATCCGGATACTGAGGATAACTTAGATTAATATCCGCAAAAATCCGATTTATTGTATATTTGCAGCCTTTGCTTGATAATTAAGCAGTTTTTATTGTAGCATTGATAGATATAGGTTTAATAAATTATACTTTCATAAAGTAACGGAGTCGCTCATGAATATTGTTTTGCTTGCCGATAACAGAAAAACTGATTTACTTGCAAATTTTTGTGTAGCCTATCGTAAAATCCTGGGCAAGCATACTTTAATTTCGGCTCTTAATACAGGCAAAATTATTAAAAATTCTTCCGGGCTGGAGGTAACTTCCTTACCTACAGAAATCCGGGGTACGATAGAACAGCTGGCTTCAAGAGCACTCTATAATGAAATTGATGCTGTGATTTTTCTGCGTGATCCCGAACGCATGGATCCTGCCCCTAACTCTCTTTTAAGAGCTTGTGATATCAACACAATCCCCTTTGCCACGAATATCGCTACAGCCGAGATATTGGTCCTTGCCATAGACAGAGGCGATCTGGAATGGCGTGAGCTGATTCGCAGCTGATTCGCTGAGGGAAGAGATTTGTCTCAAGAGATTTTGCATATTCATGAGCGCATGGGCCACGGCAACTCCTGGCTTTTGCCTGCACAAAACGGATACATTCTTATAGACCCGGCAGTACATCCCGATAAAGTAGAGCAAAGAGGCAAAATTATTGCTTTAGTTGCCACTCATGGTCATTTTGATCATATCGGCCATGCCGATACCTGGAGGCATAACTTTCCCGGTCTGCCGCTGATGATTCATGAGGCAGAAGAAGAAATAATGACGGATAGCAGAAAAAATGCCTCCATTTTCTTTGGCAAGCCACATGGTATCAACAAGCCGGATGTTTTGCTCAGGGATCTGGAGGAAATAGATATGGGTGCAAATCTTTTCCTGCGTGTATATCACACGCCCGGGCATACAGAAGGATCCAGCTGCTTTCTCTATCTGCGAAAACTGCCTGAAGACCGGGTGGAGTACCTGGCATTAATCACAGGGGACACAGTTTTTTCTACCGATATCGGCAGGATGGATCTAGCCGGCGGCAGTGAAGAAGAAATGCGCCGCAGTATGGCCAGACTGCGCCGGTTAAGCGAAGAGCTGCCTCCTGATCTGCCGGTTTTGCCCGGCCATGGTCCCGCAGTAAAACTAGAGGATCTCAAACTCAACCACTGGTTCATGAATCTCTGAACTGTAAACGCTCACCGGTCAGCTACGATCTCAACATTTTGCGACCTTAGATTATGTAACAACTTTATCGTTTAGTTTCTAATCGATCAGTTCCGCCGTAACATATCTTGACGCATAATTTCGCATACAAAACTCATCTTGTTGAGAAAATTGGTCAGATGACATTCAGTGTCGTCTGACTTTAATATATCTCGCCTCCTGTTTCTCTATCTTGGAAACAGGAGGTTATCATGAGTTTTTCACTGGACGCATCAATAATCATGCCCCTGGCTCTGTCTTTAGTATTGAACGGCAGCTCGCTTTGCCTTCCTGAAGCAGCAGCAGCCAGAAACAGTGCGGCCATAGCGGTGCAGGTTGTGGCCCGCGAAATCAATCCGCCTCATCTGTATAAATTCGATTTTTATGAAAAAAAGGAGCGAGCGCTGCCGGTATTAAAATGTT
>DCDV01000004.1:308312-323800 GCA_002316595.1 Mageeibacillus sp. UBA1046 | reverse complement strand
GTATTAAAATGTTCGCCGCAAAAGATGGTGGAGACGATCAGCCTTTATCGGGATACCAAGTCAATCTTAACTAATTGGAGCAGTGATCCATGAAGAAATCCTGTCCAGGAAAATTCGGACTTAAGGAAGCGGGCAGTTTAACATTGACTTTCTGCCTGCTTCTGCCGGTTGTTTTTTCTTTACTCATCGTATTATTTGATTTTAGCATGGAGAGCAGAAAAGACCTGGATCTGACCCGCTGGCTGGCCGCCAATCTGGAAGTCAATCTGGCAGCCTTTGACAGGCAGCTCTGGCAGGACTTTGGCTTGCTAGCTCTTAATGAGACGCCTTTCTCCACAGTGTCGTCTACGCATTTTGACAATGAAGCGGAAGTCTCTCTCCAAGGGGAGAGTTCGCTTTATGAGCCGGGGAATCTGAAGGAAGAAATACTGCGGCACATGAAGATCCGGTTCCCTGCAGAGCTGATTACCGGGATAGCAGGCCGGATCCGGGATCTGGGCGCCTTCGACTTCGAAGGTTCTATAGATACAATCTTGTCTTCTGACGGCTGCCGGGAAGCCAAAGACCTTTTGCAGGGAGGTGAGGCGGTCCCGGATGATGTTGAGTGGAAGGAAGAGTTAGACGAGTATATCGATGCTGAGATCAACTCGCTGTATGAGGACGTTGTCTCCTCATTGATGCCGGTACATATCTATGATGAACAAGGGGATGTAACGGGAGGCGGCAAACTTGATTTTTTCGATCCCGAAAGCATGTCAAGGATAGCCGCCTTTATAGATGAAACGCTTGCCGCGCCGGAAAACACATCTCTGGATAAACTATATCTGGCTTCCTATGCGCTTGACTATTTCCCCGCTGTTGTGGAGGGAAGGATAGTCGACAATAAGATGATTCCCCGTCTTACTCCGGATGGCAGATCCCATGCCGATCTGCTCCCGCAAAGAAGCGGGGAGGCTGAGGAGATTATTACCGGCAGCAGGGGCGACAAAGCCGGGAAGGAAGTACGGGCAGTTCTAATTGTGGTCCGCTCGATCATCCAGCTGATCCATCATTTTCAAGACGAGAGTCTAAGGAACAGATACAAAATCTATGCCGGAATAATAGTGGCGGCGGTGGCCGCCATAAGCGCCGGCAGCGTGTCTTTGCCGCTGGAAGCTGTGGAATACCTCTTGCTTTTAGCGGACGCTGTCCTCGATGGCAGGAGGGAAGCCGTAAGACTGCAGGAAGGTCATGGCGTCAGCTTCTGGCCAGGCAAGAATGATGGATCACTTGTTTTGTACTATCATGACTATCTGCTGCTTTTTCTGATTATTCAGAAGGAAGAGGCATTGCTGTCTCGCTTCAAAACGATCATTTCCCGCCATAATCCGGGACCGGGCTGGGTCTGGCTAAGTGCCACAACCAACCATACAGGCAAGGCAATAACTTTTGACGGCGGATATTTATCCGGCCGCTACCGGTATGCGGCAGAGGGTGCGAAGTGATGACAGCAAAGAAGAACCGCCAGAGCGGAATGGCGACACTGGAGGCTGCCGTCATTTTGCCCCTGACGCTGACTTTAATTTTCTTTCTGCTTTCTGCAATTCGTCTGGTGAGGGAAGACAGCTTAATCCGCTACGCTATCGACCAGACTTGTGAGGAGATGGCTCTGCTGCTGCCCGCTGCTGAAGCATTGGCCTCGCCTCTCGCTTCGGCCGCGCCTGGGATTCAGGATTTTCTGGCAGAGATTCTGCCTGCACAGGGAATGCAGGAGGTGATTACAACCATGGCGGCTGACCTGGGATCTTCTCTGGTCTTCTCAAATCTGATTCACAGCCGCATGGACTATTGGCTGGATGAAGCCAGATCAGGACTGAGTCTGGATAGAATAAGCCATAAAAGACAGGTATTTCTCAACTGGAACAGCGGCGACAGCGTAATCGGGCTTACCGTCAATTATCGACAAAGCACTCTGATCGGCAGCATACAAAAATCCGCTCATGGTGTAATTCCCATCTGGTCATCCGGTTCACTTACCGGCAGTTCATCTGACAGTCAAAATGAAAATAATGCGGGAGATATTTGGAGTCAAGGCAACTTTCAAAGAGGTCAGGAGTTTCGGCTGATGTTTGGCGGCAACCTGCCTTTTAATTTTCCAGTCATCGCCAGCTGGGACGGATCGACTGCAACCTCAATCAAGAGTATGGATCTGACAGCTCCCAGTTACAGCTTCGCGGAGGGGGCAGACAGGCAGCTGCAGCTTCATCTGTCCGATCTGGCGAACTTCCGGGGCGCCAGCCTCACACTTGAGGGCGCTGACTACTCAGTCGCAGCTGATCAGATTGCAGGGAAACGCTTAATTCTGGTCATCCCCGAAAATTATCCAGGCTGGCTGGATCAGAGCCAAAGGAGCGACTGGCTGGCTCAGGCTGACGGCTTAGGCATACAGCTGGAAATCAGGGAATATGGCACCAGTCTAAGGTATCAGGAGCCTGAAACAATGCCATAAGCTTGTCTTAGTTTTGCTGCTGACGTATCATTAAAAGACTTAGTCAGGAGAAAATTAATCATATGGGTTTACTTGATAATATATTTGGCACATATTCAGATCGGGAGCTAAAACGTCTGCGGGGAACAGTAAAGCAGATTTTAGATCTGGAATCATCTTACAAAAGTTTAAGCGAAGACGCTTTGAAAGGTAAAACAACGGAATTTCGTCAACGGCTGGCCAATGGCGAAGACCTTGACGCCATTATGCCGGAGGCTTTCGCTACGGTACGTGAAGCCGGCGACAGGGTTTTAGGGCTAAGGCACTTTCCGGTACAACTTGAAGGCGGCATAATTCTTCATCAGGGGCGCATAGCTGAGATGAAGACCGGTGAAGGCAAGACGCTGGCAGCTACTTTGCCTGTATATCTCAATGCTCTGCCGGGCAAAGGCGTCCACATAGTCACAGTTAACGACTATCTGGCCACCCGTGACAGCGAATGGATGGGCAAGATCTACCGCTATCTGGGACTTGATGTCGGCCTGGTAGTCCACGGTCTGGATAAAGCTGCCAAGAAAGCTGCCTATGCCTCCGATTTGACCTACGGTACTAATAATGAATTCGGCTTTGATTATCTGCGCGATAATATGGTGCTGCGCTTAGAGGATCTTGTGCAGCGGGAACTGAATTTTGCCATCGTGGACGAGGTTGACAGCATCTTGATCGATGAAGCCAGAACTCCCTTGATCATCTCAGGCCGCGGCAGTGAATCATCCGAGCTCTATAGCCGGGCGAATGATTTTGTGCAGCGTCTCAAAGAAAAGAAAATCAAAGAGACTGAGACAATGCGCTCCGTTGAAGAGATCTCTGAGCTGGAAGGGGATGCCGATTACATAGTCGATGAGAAAGCCAAAACTGCTGTTCTCACTCAAAAAGGTGTAGGAAAGGCAGAAGACTTCTTCAAGATTGAGAATCTTTCCGACCAGGAAAACTATGAGATAAACCACCATATAAACAATGCTTTAAAAGCTCACGGTACCATGCATCGTGATGAAGACTATGTCGTGACTGAAGATGAAGTAATAATTGTCGATGACTTTACCGGCAGACTGATGCCGGGCCGCCGGTACAGCAACGGGCTGCATCAGGCTATCGAAGCCAAAGAAAAAGTCCAGATCAAGAAAGAAAACAAGACTCTGGCTACAATTACCTTCCAGAATTATTTCCGCATGTACAATAAGCTCTCCGGCATGACAGGTACTGCTCTGACGGAAGAAGATGAGTTCAGGCAAATCTATAATTTGGACGTGGTGACCATACCTACCAATATGCCGATGATCAGGGAAGACCAGGCTGACGCTGTCTATAAGACTCAGGCCGGCAAATACCGTAATCTGCTTGAAGAAGTCAGATCAGCCAACGAGACCGGACAACCGGTACTGGTGGGAACAGTCTCCGTCGAAAAATCAGAATATATTTCCAGCCTTTTCTCACGAGCCGGAGTTAAGCACAATGTACTGAATGCGAAACAGCATGAGAAAGAGGCTGAAATTGTAGCCCAGGCAGGCCGTTATGGCGCAGTTACAATTGCCACTAATATGGCTGGGCGCGGTACTGACATTCTCCTGGGCGGCAATCCGGAATTTCTGGCTAAGCAGGAGATGAGGAAGCGCGGTATCGATGATGAGCTGATCGAGGCATCGACAGCCCACAATATTACTGATGATCAGGCTATCGTGGAAGCCAGAGCACTATACAGCGAGCTAAACAAACGATACGCCTCCGAGATAGCAGAGGAGAAGAAGCTCGTCATAGAAAAGGGCGGCTTATATATTGTCGGCACCGAGCGCCATGAGTCCAGGCGCATAGACAACCAGCTGCGCGGACGGGCAGGCAGACAAGGTGACCCGGGCAAGAGCATATTCTACTTGTCGCTGGAAGATGATCTGATGCGCTTATTTGGCGGCGAACGGCTGGAACGCATGTTTGAAACACTGGGTGTTGATGAAGACATGCAGATTGACCATCCGATGCTGACCAAAGTAATTGAGTCAGCGCAAAGACGCGTGGAAGGCAGAAACTTCTCGATCAGAAAGAATGTCTTGGAATATGACGATGTCATGAATCAACAGCGCAATCTGATTTATAAACAGCGGCGCGAGGTTCTGGAAGGAAAAGACCTGCACGAATATTATTGTGGCATTATTGCTGAAATCATGCATGATGTGCTGCTCGACTTTATCGCCAGCAACACGGATACTACAAATTGGGACAGGACCGCTCTGATTACGCGTTTGCGAGATTTGTTCGGCGACTTGCCCTCAATAGAAAAACTGTTGACTGCTGATGGCATTGTTAATGGAGAGGAATTAAACGAGCAGCTTACTATAGAAGCTCTTGCCCGTCTGGAATCCAGGGCTGAGGAACTGGGATCTCCGGAAATTTTGCGGGAAGCAGAACGCATTATTTTGCTCCAGACCGTTGATACTCATTGGATGGATCATATCGATGCCATGGATGATCTGCGTGACAGCATCGGCATGAGAGGTTATGCTCAGCATGACCCGGTAGTCGAGTACAAACGGGAAGGCTTCGACATGTTTGAAGCTATGAACAATGCCATAAAAGAGGACGCAGTTCGTCTGATTATGCGCGCCCGGCTAGAGATCAAAGACACCAAAAAAAGAAGAGAGCCACAGGAACTGCTAGAAGGCAGAGGCTCCTCGGGATATGCCGCTCTGGCACAATCACCTCAGGCAGCAGATGGCTCAGCGCCGGCAATGAGCCGGCGGGCACGCAGAGCCCGGCCGGAGATGGCAGCCGCTTCTCAGCCGTTGGCTCAACAGCCTGTTAAGAAGACGCACACTCCGGGCAGGAACGATCCCTGCTGGTGTGGCAGCGGTAAGAAATATAAGAACTGTCATCTCAATTCAGACGACGAGAAGATGAGGCAGGAACAAGCCTGAAAAACTTCAGATTACTGCCTGCAGAGCCCGACAGCACGGTCAGTGATTGACCAGCTGACCGCCTGGAACCGGGTCCGTTGGTCTGACAGTTGAGTCCTGTAACGGGGGTCAGCCGGTTTGACAGTTGACGTCTGAAACGGGGTCAGTGGTTTGACAGTTGACGTCTGAAAAGGGGTCAGCTTGTTTGACAGCAGCAGCCTCGGTTGCTATCATTAGAAAGCAAATTTTGCTTTCGCCGAAGTGGCTCAGTGGTAGAGCAATTCACTCGTAATGAATAGGTCGTGAGTTCAATCCTCACCTTCGGCTCCAAAGAAAACCCCTGTGATATAATAATCACAGGGGTTTCTACTTTTCCCATCTGCCCGCTTTGGAGCCCGTTTTTTTAAAAAACCCCGCATTATTCGCCGGTTTTTATCCAGCTTAAGAAATTATCCGTTTTGTATCTAGTCCCAGGCATGCCCGACTGCGTTCAGTCTGCGTCCGCCCAGACAGCGTTCCTTAATAATGCCTGCCCCCAGAAACATGAATTTCTGCAGCCGTTCTTCGATGGTCAAGTCGTGGTGGCGGGTATTCATACTGTCATCTATGGCGAGATAATCCAGCGGCATGTCCGGTTCGAAGGCGCCGCAGTTCCCGAAGAAACTGCTACCTCCCCGTGTTGCCATATGGAATATTTCTGCGTAGTTCAGCCTCTCACAGAGTGAATTGCGGGAGCGGCAGATCAGTGCGGATGACTTAAGTGCGTCATGCATAATGTCATGCATTGAGAGAGACTCCCCTCCTGAGATGTCGGAGCCGAGCCCAAGGCGCCAGCCCTTGCCCAGGTATCGCTTCACATTCATTATTCCGCTGCCCAGCACCAGATTCGATGTCGGACAATGCGCCATCAGCACGCCTCGCCTGGCCAGCAGTTCATCTTCAGCGGGCGTATTATATATGCAGTGTGCCATGATCGTCTTATTCCGGGGCAATAGGCCATAATAATCGTAGACATCCAGGTAGTTGCTGCGATCAGGGAAAAGTTCGGCTACCCAGGCAACCTCCTCCGGCGTTTCGTTGAGATGACTTTGCACCGGCAGATCATATTTCTCGACGATTTTCCCCAGTTCCGTCAATAGTGCGGGCGTGCACGATGGTGCGAAACGCGGAGTTATTATCGGTTTTACCCTGGGCGGCAGCTCCTTGCAGCTGTCGAGCCAGCGCAAGGTTTCCCGAACAGACTCTTCGGTCGTTTCCTGGAGACCAGGAACACCGTTGCAGTCCATATTGACTTTTCCCACATAAGACTCCAGGCCTGCTTCAGCCAGCATCTGCATGAGCAGCAGCGCAGCGTCTGCATGCAGACTGGAAAAGATCACCGTGCGCAGGCTCCCTATATGGACCAGCTCATCTATCAATTCTCCGAAGACACTTCCGGCAAATTCCAGGTCACTGAAGCGTTTCTCCTCCGGATAGGTGTGATGTTCAAGCCAGTCGAGCAGCTGCATATCCTGCCCTAGACCCCGATTCAAGTACTGGGGTGCGTGCAGGTGAATATCTGTAAATGGCGGTATGATAATATAATCACCGAAGTCGCGGACTTCAGCATCTTCCGTATCGGCAGGTCTTTCGCCCGTCAAAGAGACGATCCTGCTGTCTTCTGCAAGCAGCCAGCTGTCAGCGCGGACGTCTAAGAAAGCCGGATCCGGCGCAGAAACAAAGGTACCGTGAACCAATATTCGTGTCATCATGGACTACCTATTTCCAGGCGCTGTACCCGAGGGTAAGCGTCTTCATCGCCTGCAAAAATTATTCAAGAAGCCCTTTTGCGGCTTCTGCCACGGCCTTGGGCGTTATGCCGAAGAGCTCAAAGAGATCTGCACTTGTGCCTGATCCGCCAAAGCGATCCAGTCCCACCGCGGTGCCGTCTAAACCAATGTATTTATGCCAGCCGAAGGTAGCTGCCGCTTCAACGGATACCCGCTTTCTGCAGGAAGGAGGCAGTACTTCATCCTGATAAGACTGATCCTGCTCATCAAAGAGGTTTTGGCAGGGCATGGAGACTACCCGCGAGCCGATGCCTTCTGCCGCCAGCAGGTCATGAGCCTGCAAAGCGATTTCAACCTCGGAGCCGGAAGCGATGATGATGACATCAAAATCAGGACAGTCTTTCAGGACATAAGCTCCGCGCAGCGCGCCGTCAGGGACGCCCTGGACATAACTCAGTTTTTGTCTGGTCAGGATCAGAGCAGTCGGCTTCTGACTCTCCAGCCAGAGACGGTAGCCGGCAGCTGTCTCAACCCCGTCAGCAGGGCGGAAGAGGTTAAAATTGGGCAGAGCGCGGAAAGCGGCTAACTGCTCAATAGGTTCATGTGTCGGCCCATCCTCGCCTAAGCCTATGCTGTCGTGCGTCAGGATATAGAGAACAGGAATGTTCATCAGCGCTGAGAGGCGTAAGGCCATCTTCATATAGTCTGTAAATATAAAGAAGGTAGCAGCGTAACCGCGCAGTCCGCCGTGCAGTACTATGCCGTTGGCAATCGAGCCCATGGCGAATTCACGCACGCCAAAGTGAATATTTTTGCCTTCTCTGTAGCCTTTTTGGAATTCTCCGGACCCTTCCAGATTTGAATTGTTTGATCCGGCCAAGTCTGCGGAACCGCCGAAGAGATTGGGCAGTTTCTGATTTATGTAGTTGAGAGTTTTGCCGGAATGCACTCTGGTTGCGGCAGCATCTTTCAACGAGAAAAATTCATCAGTGAACAGATCATCCGGCAGTTTCCCTGAGAGACAATCTTCCAGTTCAGAGGCCAGCTCAGGATACTCCTCCTGCCAGTTTTGCCGGAGCTTAAGCCAGTCTTGCTCGTATTGAGCCAGATCAACCTGCTTCTCCCGCAAATATTCTGCAACTTCAGGCATGACATCGAAAGGTTTGCGCCCGGAATTAAAGCCCATCTCATGCAAGGTTGACTTGACTGCTTCCACGCCCAGAGGAGCGCCGTGAGATTTTGAATCACCGGCCACCGGGCTGTATTTGCCGATAACTGTGCGGACTCTGATCAGGGTAGGCTGATCAAGATTGGCTTTTGCTTTTTCCAGAGCAGCGCCGATGGCCTCAGTATCGTCACCTTCGCTGACAGACAGAACCTGCCAGCCGTAGGCTTCATAACGCATAGTTACATCTTCAGAGAAAGCGAGGTCTGTGCCGCCGTCGATCGTTATACCGTTATCATCATAAAGAGCGATAATTTTCCCTAAACCCAGATGCCCGGCCAAAGATGACGCTTCTGAGGAGACGCCTTCCATGAGATCGCCGTCACTGCAGATGATATAAGTGTAGTGGTCAATAAGGGGAAAGCCCGGACGGTTGTATTTTGCGGCCAGATGCTCTTCCGCCATAGCCATGCCGACTGCCGTAGCAAACCCTTGTCCCAGCGGCCCTGTCGTATGCTCGACACCCGGCGTCATTCCGTATTCCGGGTGACCCGGTGTGATACTCCCTGCCTGCCTGAACTTTTTCAGATCCTCGATAGAGAGATCGTAGCCAAAAAGATGAAGCAGGCTGTAAAGCAAGGCTGAACCATGTCCTGCGGACAGGACATGGCGATCGCGGTTAAACCATTCTGGGTTGCGCGGACTGTGTTTCATGTGATTATAAAAAAGCTCAAAAGCCATTGGCGCTGCTCCCAGCGGCATCCCCGGGTGCCCTGATTTAGCTTGCTCTACTGCCTCGATAGCAAGTGCTCTGGTTGTGTTTACGGCAAGCTTATATATCTCTGTTTGTGCCATTTCTTCCTCCTGATTTGTATGCATTATCTGATGTCATGATTCTAACATTATTCTCGCTCACTCTAAAGCAGGCACCGATGTGATACCAATGTTCCCTGATGAGAGGCGACAGGCTGATCATCGTCTGTTCCTGAGGATAATGCAGTTATCCGCAGTTATTCATAGATATTTGATTTGTCGAAGGCGCCAACTGATGAGATAGGAGCTACTTAGAATTATAATGATTGACACTTCGCTTAGGACTTGAGAATTCAGGCAATCATCGTAAAGCGAGTTAAAATTTTATCCGAAGTAAAAGTTTCGGCAGTGGGAACTAAAAAATCTCAGGGGATCTCCACCTGAGATTTTTTAGTTGAACTGAGGTATTAAGATGCAAGAAATTTTGGACTTAATGGCAAGAACTCTGGTAGATTTGGTGGCAACAACTCTGGTAGATATGGTGGCAAAAACTTTGTTATCTATATCATGCAAAAATCAGTAAAGGGGCGACAGACGTTATCAGTACAGCTCCTGCAGACTTTTACTGCTATTGAAGTCTGGCAGAAAAGCTGTTTGCGCTGACTGTAATAATGGTCTATCAGCCCGGCATGGGGATAGCTTCACCTGAGAATTCTCTCTTGCCCATGTGTTTATCCCATACACGCAAAGAACCGGCCATGCCTTCGCCAGCCTTGATATTATCTATGTTATTTTCCTGGTTGGCTTCTTCTTCGACCTGTTCTACTACGTACCAGTCGAGGAAAAGGACAGCGGCTTTATCTCCGGCATCAGCAGCGATATCTACCACTTCGTTTATCCAGGTTGTGATCTGCTGTTCGTGAGCCAAAGCACTTTCAAATACAGCCAAAACACTTTCCCACTCTTGTTGTTCAGGTTTGGCGATCTTGTCGATATTGACCTCTACACCTCTGTATTGCAGATACTCAAATATCCCTTGAGCGTGGGCCAGCTCCTCCTTGTACTGCACATACATCCAGTAAGCGCTGCCCGGCCAGTTATTCTGGTTGAGCCAGTCTGACATCTGCAGATACAAAAAAGCAGAATAGTATTCTCTGTTCATCTGCGTACTAAATGCTTGACGTACTTCTTCTTTCATTCTCATATTCAAAATCTCCTTTCGTTTGTCATGAGTTTTTTGATCTGTTACTCATATCATCTTCAACTAGATTGCCCAAAGCTTCTGTATCAGAAGATACTTAAAATAAATCAAATTTGCTTGTCCGGGCTGGCGCACAATAATTCATCCTCCTTCCATATGTTATAATTATTCCGTATCTCAGCTATGGTCGAGGTCAACATGCGTAGAGGTGTGTATGGGGAAGAGCAAAATCCGCTTTATTCAGACCGGTGACTGGCATCTTGGACAGACCTGGCCTTCACTGCCTTCTGAAACAGCCCAAAAATTGAAATCAAAACAAGCTGACCTTTTTCCGGCCCTAAAGAATGCCTGCCGTGACAATCAGGTTGACTTTGTCCTGTGCACCGGAGATATGTTTGACCAGGTGCGCCCAAGCCGCAAGTGGCTGACTCCCTTTATAGACATGGTGGAAGATCTGGACATTCCGGTAATCATCGCTCCGGGAAATCACGATCCGATCTTGCCGGGAACTTCCTGGCTGGGGGCAACCTGGCCGATTAATGCCTATATTTTCAGCAGAGAAAGATCTGTATTTGAATTTCCTCAGCTTGATACTATGATCATGGGCCTGGCCTTCGAGCATCAGACAGCGATAAAACCTGGCCATTTACCCGGGTTTAACCCTGATGGAGATTCTGTTTTTCAAATTGTCGCTGTGCATGGTGATTTAATTGACAGTAAATCCCCTTTTCGTCCGCTTCCGGCTGACGTGATACGTAATTCCAATGCGGATTATCTCGCTGCCGGGCATAATCATCAGCTCATTATTGCAGAAGATTCTGAAGTCCCCTATGCCTCTGCAGGCGCACCGCTGGGACGGGGTTTTTCGGAGCCCGGAAGCAAGGCCTTTCTGATCGGAGAGCTGTCAGGCGAACTGCTTAAAGGAGGACGGGCGAATCTTGATCTTGTAACCCAGAAGCAGATGCAGAAACAAAAAAGAATCTCTCTCAGGCTGGAGGAATATCCCTTGTTTCTGCCTGCATTTGTCAGCCTGGAATATCATTGCTCTGCAGAAGATAACTCCGCGGACGTCATCAGGAGCATAAAACGGGAGATATCAGCCCGTCTGGCATCTTCACATCCGGATGATTTCTGGCAGGTCAGCTTGCAGGGTGAAAGAACAGCTCAAGTGAAGCCGGCTGTCGTCAAAGACAGTCTTAAGCAGGATTTGCACTTGATCGAGATTAAAGACGAGAGAAGAGCGCAGTTTTTCCCCAGGAAGGGCTATAGAATAATATTTCCCGGTCTGGATCTGAAAGGCAGTGCCATAGACAATAATAGTGTCAGCGGACAAAAGGCAATAATTGGCGCACCAAAAGCAAAAAACAAAAAATCAAGAGACGAGCAGCAAAAAGATTTGGCGGTTACTTATCTGGATGCTGCCATCGGTATATTAAACGAGCCAGGTCAATTGCCCGCATCAGGGAAGGCAGCAGATGTGGGCAAGAAAAATAGCCCCCCCAGAAAAAGATGAAAATACTGGAGATAAACATTTTAACTTACGGCACTTTGGCTCAAGTACAACTCGACCTGCGCAAAGAGGCTTCTACAGCCTTGTGGGAGGGATCTCAACATTTTCTGGATCAGGTCATGTCTTTTTTGGTCTTTATCTTTTACGGTAATTCAGCTGCTGACTGGTCCGGCCGTCTTCTGCCCGCGCCGGCTGCTGCTTCAGAACAGATGAAGTCACTGGGTGGGAGTATCAGCTTTTTACATCAGGGTAACAGATATCTGCTGGAGAGAATATCGTCAAATAACTCTCAGCGCGACACCATAAAGCTGTTTAACGAAACCAGCGGTGAAGATTTGAGCGCTGCCTGCTCCTCTCAGCCTGGCTGGGATCTGTTCACGCTAGGTCAGGATGAGTTTATGTTCTGTCTGGGAATAGCCCCTCTGCCTGAGCCGGAGACAGTTCAGGCTATGTCGGATCAGGTCCGGGAGCTCCTGGAGCAGGAACTAAGTTCTCTTCAGGATCATCATGGCGAGAAGGGTTTATCTTTTGGTCTGGCTGATCAGATAGCGCAAGTAAATACTCAGATTGAAATCACGCAGTCGACTAACAAAAATCAGGCAGATCTGATCGAAAACATTTATCAGCACAGAGTGACTATCAAAAGTCATGAGGAAAGACTGGCTGAGGTCCGGGCTAAAATTGCCCAGTTGGAGCTTCTGGAAGATAAGGCCAGATACGAAAATCTGATTTTGCTGAGGCAGGAACTTGACGAAGCGGAGTCGGAAAGGGAGATGCTGGCTCGGGTGGCGCAGGAGAAGAATCTGCCCTCGGCTCTGGAGATGACTTCGTTCGAAGATATGCATGAGGATTGGAACTATAAAGCGAAGAGCCTGCAAGAGCTCCGCATGAATCAGGCGACTTCCGCTGAAGAGGTCAGGCAGAGCATGCAAAGAAGCAAAACTCTGAAAGTTGAGCTGGATTATTTAGAGCAACTGGAAGATGAATCCAGGCAGCGATGGCAGAGTGAAGATCAGGATTTCCAGGCGCTGCAGCAAGAACGAGCTCAGACGAAGAAGAAAGATGCAGGCACTGACAGGATATTCATCTTGACGGCTCTGGCAGCTCTGGCAGGGATAATCCTGGTGTTCGCGGACCTGGCGGTTGGAGGCTATGTACTCCTGGCTATCGCCTTCATCGCTACTTTAATTGTGCTGATGTTAAAGATCAGCCGGCAGCGGGCGGGCGGCGAAGCTCTGGCGGAAGCGGGCAAAAGGCTGGAGACTGCAAAAAATAATTTATCTGCGATTATGAAAGAGAAGAGCAGCATCCAATGGCGTCTGCAAGAAGAAATAGATGGTTACCGGAGAGCCCGGCAACGGGAAGAGGAAACTATCAGGGAGTTGTCTAAAAGTGAAACAGAGACAAACCTTATCGGCTACGAACTGGTGAAATCATTATCCAGATATGTCAGCGTCCATTATCCGGAGGAAGCTGCCAGAGCATTGCGTGAACTGAGAAGCAGAATCACGGATGAAAGCCCGGTGGAAACAAAAACGGCGAAGATATTGAGCCGTATCTCGGACCTGAAAGACGGCCGCACGGATGAAGAGATCAAGCAGGACTACGATTATGCCACGGAGAAATTGTTCGGCTCTGTTCTGGAAGGCAACAGAAACGCCAATGGTCTGCCGGCAGTAACAACCAGCAGATATAATCCGGAAGCTCTGGCCAATGCCAAAGGCACTAAGATGCGCTTGGAGATAGAGCTCGATCATGCGCATAAGAGCCTCAATGACTTAACAGAAAGCTTAGAAAAATCTTTTTCGCTGGTAAATCTGGCTGACCTGTATCGTAAGAAAAGGAAGCTCGAAGAGCAGCAAGATGAGCTGAAGGATCAGCTGGCAGCCCTCAGTATCGCGCTTGAATACCTGAAGGAAGCCAAAACGTACCGGCAAAAGTTCAACCGTCAGATTACAAAGAAAGCCGCTATAATCTCCACGCAGATTATGGAAGACAGAGAAGTCCGGCTGGATCTGGATCTTACCAGAACACTGGCTTTTCGGTCAGTCACCAAAGGCGGCGAAGTTATGCCTCTTTTTGTCTCATCTGCTGTACAAAACGGTGAGCTGTGCAATCTGCCGTCACGGCTGCGTAATGTTATTGAACACTTGCCCCAACTGATAATCCTCAACCAGAAAGGCAAGGAAGTTCCCGGACTTTGGAACATCCTGCAGGCATAATTACGCCTCTGGCTGGCTGTCGCACGCAGCCGCGCTGCTGTATAATTATTTCAGATGAAAATATTTTTTAGATAATCAGCCGTTAAACATTATTAAGGGGGGAATTATGACTGATTCCATGTTTGCTCTAGTCAAAAAAGAAGCTGCGCCCGGGCTCACCCTGGAACGCATTCCAATTCCAGAGGTCGGTCCCAATGATGTAAAAATCAGAATTCACAAGACCGCTATCTGCGGCACGGACTGCCATATCTATAACTGGGATGAATGGGCGCAAAAACATGTGAAGCCGCCTATAAATATCGGGCACGAATACGTCGGCGAGATCGTCGAACTGGGCTCAATGGTAGAAAATTTTGAAATCGGTGATATTGTCTCGGGCGAGGGGCACATCATCTGCGGCAAGTGCCGTAATTGCCGGGCCGGAAAACTGGTGCTCTGTAAGGACACCAAAGGCGTGGGAGTTGAGAGGGCAGGAGCCTTCGCAGAATATCTGGTCATTCCTGCCGCCAATGCGGTAGAAGTACTGCCGGGCATACCTGAGGAGATCGCCGCGATCTTCGATCCTCTGGGCAATGCGGTGCATACTGCTCTGCAATATGATCTGATCGGCGAAGATGTTTTGATCACAGGAGCCGGACCGATCGGAATTATGGCTGCGGCTGTGGGCAGACACTGCGGAGCCAGACATATAGTCATCACAGACTATAACAAGTATCGACTGGAGCTGGCGAAAAAGGTGGAGCCTACGGTCCATACGATTGATCTGGCAGAGGAATCAGTCCGGGGCATTATGCCGGAGCTGGATATGCGTGAGGGCTTTGATGTCGGGCTGGAAATGTCCGGCTCAGAAAGCGCACTCAATTCCATGATTAATAATATGATCAATGGCGGCAAGATTTCTCTTCTGGGATTTTTGCCTTCAGATACCGTCATCGACTGGAACCGGGTAATCCTGGGCAGTTTGAACTTAAAGGGTATCTATGGCCGTGAGATGTTTGAAACTTGGTACAAAATGATGGCCATGATCCAATCCGGGCTGGATCTAACTCCCGTAATCACTCATCGTCTTGACTTCAGACAATTTGAAGAAGGCTTTGAAGCCATGAACAGCGGTAAATCCGGCAAGGTTGTACTGGACTGGTCGACAGCCAGGGAATAGACACGCGGCTGAGCATATGAAGCTAAGGGGAAGGACTAGAATATGAAAATCGGACTAAAGTTAATCAGAGATGATATCCGAAAATTAAAAAACGCCGGCGTGTATACGGAGGAGAGGATTCTTACCAAACCTCAGGGTGCCCGCATTGATACTACAGAGACAAAAAATGTTCTCAATATGTGCGCTAATAATTATCTCGGCCTGTCAAATGATCCCGGCCTGATAGAGGCAGCTAAACAAAGTTATGACAAGTGGGGCTATGGTCTGTCCTCGGTGCGTTTCATCTGCGGCACCCAG
>DCDV01000004.1:304693-308073 GCA_002316595.1 Mageeibacillus sp. UBA1046 | reverse complement strand
CCTTATTATCTGAAGAAGACGCTGTGATCTCGGATCAGCTTAATCATGCCAGTATTATCGATGGCATCAGGCTCTGCAAAGCCATGCGCTTCCGCTATAAGAACAATGACATGGCCGATCTCGAGCGCTGTCTGCAGGAAGCGGACGAGCAAGGTGCGCGGATTAAGCTGATAGCTACTGACGGTGTCTTCTCCATGGACGGCATCATCGCCGACCTCAAGTCAATCTGTGATCTGGCGGACAAGTACGACGCGCTGGTATTGGTTGATGACAGCCACGCTTCAGGTTTCGTTGGCAAGACAGGCAGAGGAACACCTGAGCATTGCGGGGTGCAAGGAAGAGTTGACATCATGACGTCAACTCTTGGAAAAGCTCTGGGTGGTGCTTCCGGCGGTTTTACCACAGCCCGGCAGGAGATAGTAGACTGGCTGCGGCAGAAATCCCGTCCTTATCTCTTCTCCAATACACTGGCCCCGGCCATAGCCGCAGGCGCTCTCTATGTTCTGGAGATGCTAGAGAAGGACACATCTCTGCGCGATAAGACAGAGGCCAATGCCACGTATTTCCGGGCCGGTGCGAATAAACTGGGCCTGGATATTATCCCGGGCAGCCACCCGATTGTGCCTATCATGGTCTATGATGCGGTGAAGGCGATTAAGATCGCGGACTACATGCTGGACCTGGGTGTATATGTGATTGCCTTCAAGTTTCCTGTAGTACCCGAAGGAAAGGCGCGTATTCGCACGCAGATCTCCGCCGCTCACAGCAGAGAAGATTTAGATTACGCACTGGAGTGTTTTGGCAAATGCAAAAAGGAATTTTCCTTATAGGATGTCAAGGACCTTTACGCAAGTAATTTTATGGCAGGGGCATCGGCAAATGCAAAAGGAAACTATCTTTATTGGAGACTATATCCAGACGTTACAGGAGAATTCATTTAGGCGGATTTGCTCAGTAGAATTAGAAGGGTGAATTTGCTCACTATTAAAATTGAATAAAGGGTGAATTTGCTCACCAGTAGAATTAGAAGCAGCGGGCAAATGGAACAGTTGCCTGATAAAAATCCCCCAAGTATAAAAACTTGGGGGATCGTTAATTGTCTGACAGTATAACTTGGCGTCAATCTCACTAAATTAAGCCAGTCCGGATATTTCCCCGACAAATTCATCCAGACTCTGAACACCTGCTTCACCCTCGTCCAGGATGCGGACCGAGACCGTACGGTTATCGGCTTCTCTTTGGCCCAGAATGAGACTGTAGGGTATCTTCTCCATTTGCGCGCTGCGAACTTTGAAGCCTATTTTTTCATCGCGGTCATCGAGCTCTGCTCTGATTCCTTTGCTGCGCAAGAGGGACATTACTTCCTGAGCATAGTCCTCCGTATTGCGGGATACCGGCAGGACCTTGACCTGAACAGGGGCCAACCATAAGGGGAACTTGCCGGCGTAATGCTCGATCAGAATACCGATAAATCTCTCAATTGAACCGAAAGCCACCCGGTGGATAACAATGGGCATATGACGTTCACCGTCAGCTCCGATATACTCCAGATTGAAGCGGCGCGGCATCTGGAAATCGAGTTGTATTGTACCGCACTGCCAGGTTCTGCCGATTGAGTCCTCCAGGTGGAAGTCGATCTTGGGTCCGTAGAAGGCGCCGTCACCTTCGTTGATCTCATAAGGAAGCCCCATGTTTTCCAAAACATCTTTGAGCCCTGAGATAGCGGCATTCCATTCTTCATCTGTGCCCATGGAATCCTCAGGACGGGTCGAAAGCTCGACATGGTATTTGAAACCAAAATGCTTGTATACTTCGTCAATGAGGTTGACCACATTTTCAACCTCATCCCTGATCTGGTCCAGTGTTATGAAGATATGCGCATCATCCTGATTGAAGGCGCGGACTCGCATCAGGCCATGCAGAGCGCCGGACATCTCATGCCTGTGCACCAGACCGACTTCAGCGATTCTAAGAGGCAATTCACGGTACGAATGCTGACCTGCTCCATAGACCAGCATGGCTCCGGGGCAGTTCATGGGCTTGATTGCATATGCCTGTTCATCTATCACAGAGGTGTAGATATTCTCTCGGTAATGATCCCAATGACCTGAGGTCTCCCAAAGATCCCTGGTCAGCATGATAGGAGTGGAAATTTCCTTATAATCATAGCGGTCATGTACTTTACGCCAGTAATTCATCAGGGTGTTTTTCAACACCATGCCTTTGGGCAGGAAGAAAGCAAAGCCGGGACCCTCATCCATAAAAGTGAACAGTTCCATCTCGCGGCCTAGTTTTCTGTGGTCTCTTTTTTTAGCCTCTTCCAATCGCTCCAGATATTCATCCAGATCCTTCTTCTTCGGGAAGGAGACTCCGTAAATACGGGTCAGCATCTTGTTCTTTTCATCTCCGCGCCAGTATGCTCCGGCCAGAGAGGTCAGTTTGAAGGCCTTAATAACGCCGGTTGACATCAGATGCGGTCCCGCACACAGATCAGTGAAATCTCCCTGACGGTAGAAGCTGATAATTGCGTCTTCCGGCAGATCACTAATGAGTTCAGCCTTATAGGTTTCGCCTTCGTCATGAGCCCATTTGAGAGCTTCCTCTCTGGAGAGAATGTAGCGCTCTATGGGGATATCTTCTTTGACGATACGCCGCATTTCCTCTTCGATCTTAGGGATGTCATCCTGGGTGATGGGCTCCTCAAATTCAATGTCGTAATAAAAGCCGTCCTCTATCGCCGGACCAATGGCGAATTTCGCTCCCGGATAAAGACGCTGAACCGCCTGCGCCATGAGGTGAGCAGAAGAGTGACGGAAAGCATGGTCGCCTGCTTTGGAACCAAAGGGTACAATCTCCAAAGTCGCGTCTTCCTCAATCAGATAGCGAAGATCCTTTTCTTCGCCGTTGACGATGGCGGCACAAGCATTTCTGGCCAGTCCCGGACTGATATTCTCAGCAATATCGATAACTCTAAGCGGCTTACTGTACTCAATGACGTTGCCGTCCTTCAAGGTAATTTTCATTTCTCTCTCCCTCCAAATTAAAACGCCCCATGTCCACATTCTGGGACAAAGGGTGCGCAGCACGGTTCCACCTTTGTTTTAACTCATTTCATCCTTGACGCAGATTCACGGGAATGCTTATTTCACATCCTGCTCGGGAGTGGTTTTCGCCGGGGGGGTCGGAGAAGCTCTCAGCCAAGTCATCTCTCTCTGTACAGCCAGCTTGCCGGTTACTCGTTCCGTCATCGCATTTGTATTGCATAATAAGCTCCTGCGACTAAAAAGTCAATTACACTTTGACAAGAGCAGGACAATATAACTATAATGATTTTTGTTCATGCACCATTAGCTCAGTTGGTAGAGCAACTGACTCTTAAT
>DCDV01000004.1:303188-304560 GCA_002316595.1 Mageeibacillus sp. UBA1046 | reverse complement strand
CCGGGGTTCGAATCCCCGATGGTGTACCAAAAGAAAAGCCCTTGCAGCTATAGCACTGCAAGGGCTTTTTATTTGCTGAAACTTGCAGTATTTGAATAAATCGGTACGGTATATCTCACAACCAATCAGATCTTAGTTGCGATCCAAGTACTCGGCATCTACCCAGGGAAGGGTAAGCTTTCCGCCGACCTCCGCCTCATAGTCTATAAGCCCCATATATTCACCGTAAAAGGTCAGATTCCAATCTTTGGCGTAAGCTTCGGTGGCAGAGGGTACATCAAAAGTGACATATACGCTGTCTCCCCAGGATATCTCACCCTTCGTTACATTGATGCCATAGGTAAAGTAACCTTTCTTTGGCGTATCTTCTAAAACCTCAACAACCTCCCCGGTCAGCTTGACCAGCTTACCTTCATGCTCATCGGGATTCGTCGTCAGTTCTTCATAAGAAATGTCCTCACAGCTTTCCTTGTATGCCAGTTCGGCTGCCTCTGCATCGCTTAGCGGCTCAGTTTCCACAATTCTGGATTCGGAAGCTTTAGCTTCATCGCGGATCTGTTTATCCATGTATGAGTTATACACCATCAGTCCGATCACGATCGCAGCCAGCAGAATGCCCACCCAAGTTATCTTCGGCGACTCTTTCAGCTCCTTACGGTCATCTCGCTGCAGAATGGGGTTTTTGTGCGCCTTTCTGTTCGGATATAATTCTTTTTCCGGATACAAATTATCTGATGCAGGCTTCTGCTCATTTTTTGATTGGTTATCGTTCATCTTTTCTCCCTTAATGCAAATTATCTTGCATTAGTTCCAGAATTTTCTGAGCTGGTTTTGCAGCTCTTTACTGCAATCTATGTTTGGTAAAAGCATCTTTACAGTAAGCTTAATAATATTGCCACATATAGAGACAAATTTCAAAAATCTACTTGAGTTTATGTTGCGTAACGGGGATGCTAATTCGCGATCCGGAATACCGACAAAAGAATATCCCAGTTCTCAGGATAAGTGTTATCACCTCTGCTCTTGAGAACTGTGCCGTCATCATAGGTGACAGAGACATTCCATTGCCCGCCCTCCATGACATACCATTCGCCCTCTTGCGGATAGCTGGCCAGCCAGTATTCAAAGTGAATTTTCTTTAAGCTGTCACGGATTTCGTCGGCGTTCCTCTCATCTTGGAGACAGGGTGCATCCTTTTGAATATAGCCGGATGCGGATGAGATTACTCCATCCTCTGTGTTCAGCAGACGATATCTGGCAGCAGCGCCGAACACTCCTTCCAGCTCAAGCACAACCTCAGTAATTTGCCGGGGTTTCTTTTGCCAGTCGATGTCTTTGAGACGCTTGAGCCAGCTCAGAATACTTTCAATCC
>DCDV01000004.1:297398-303019 GCA_002316595.1 Mageeibacillus sp. UBA1046 | reverse complement strand
CCGCGGATACATGATCAGGTTGGAACTGTTTATGAAGGCGGCTGTCAGGAGTGCGAGCACCTGCTCAGCATTTAGCTCGTCCACCTTCTCGTCGTGCGGCTGTTCCAGCTCTATGAGTCTCGGGCCGGGCAGGAGTTCCTGAAAATTCTGACGAGGGAAGCCGGAGCTAAGCCATTCCTATTTAAACTCTCTGTAAGGAAAGTTCTCCCAGTCAGACAGACGGACATCAGCAGTCGTTGTGCGGGGAGCAAGTCTGCCGATATACTTGGTCAATAGCTTGTATTGCTCGTTTTGCGGCGGCAGGAAGGCTGCCCACTCGTCAAAAATCTGCCTCAGACAGCTGTCCAGATAGCTAAGCGCCTTCGCCTCAATATCCTCAGGAATGCCATAGTAGGCCTCGGCAATTGACCCGGTTATGGCGGCTATAGTATCGCTGTCACCTCCAATTGAGATGGCATTGCGGATCGCGTCTTCAAAGCCGGACGCTTCCAGAAAGCACTGAATCGCCTGGGGCACAGTCTCCTGACAGGTTTCATTGAAGCGATAGGTCGGCCGGATCTGATCAATAGTGAAGTCCAGCGGGTAATAGTCACTTTCGATGCGCTCACGTATCTCACTCTTGAGAGCCCCTGTCCGCGCCATATAGATGGCCACAGCCGTGGCAGCCGCACCCTTAAACCCTTCTGGATGGTTATGACTGACTGCTGTCACCGAATTTGCCAGGTCAATCGTGTCCCCTTCCGAATCGGCAAAGAAACCCACCGGACTGACACGCATGGCAGCTCCGTTGCCAAAGCTGTTATAAGGCTGAGGATCAGCGCTGAAGATCCATCTGCCGAACATGCCGCCATAGCCGCTGTCAGGATACTTGCGCCCAATCTCCTGCATAAATTTCACAGTCTGACGGGAGAGCTGCTCATGGAATTCAAAATCATAGCGCTGAGAAGGCGTGACGCTCTTAACTGTTTCCATGATCGCTTTGGCAACAGCCAGCGTCATTATGCTGTCATCAGTGACAGAACAGTCTTCAGTGAACAGCTCAAACTTCTTGCTCTTATGGTTGTTGAATTCGAACCGCGAACCTACAATGTCGCCAATGATTGCTCCCAGCATAAGTCATCTCCTTGAATATTTGTTGAAGGCGATTATCTTTGCGTCTCCGCCCCTTGCGCAGCTTTCTGCATATTATTTTCGTTCGCCCCCTTGCACGGCTTTCTGTGTATTATTTCTTTCACCTGATATTCGGCTAAATTTCAAGTGTGTCCTCAGAATACAGTAGTTTTCAGGCAAGCCCTGCGTTCATTATACAGGGAAACTTCAAGGAGGCAGCATAAAAACTCAAAAAGCTATGTATGTCAGAGCTGCAAGCAAACATAATATTGGCTATAACAGCAGATAGTGCATTCGGTCACCTTAGTTCTTGAACACAACGGCGAAGGCTGATATTTTGAAGTAGTCAGCGGCAAACCGCTGAATGAAAAGGAGCATCAACATGAATAATGAAATCGATCTAAAATTTATCGAACAGACAATAAACGACACTCTTTCTGGACTGAGCCGGTATGTCAGAGACGTGAATCTGGATCCCGGGATAGCAGCCCTGTATAAGCCCGGAATGATTATCAGGGAACCCGGTTTCACAGACGCCAGCAGTCTCGCTATGGGCATGATGACAAGCCACCGTTATTTAATCCTCTCCAATCACATGTCGGATTTTGCTGAATTCAAACACGAGAAAGACTGGGGCTTGTTTGTCGCCTCTCGTGATGCGCATTTCAAAGTATTGGATGTCTACGAATTCGAAGGCAAAACTCAAATTCTTCTGCTGCACTTACCTGACGACAGCCGCTGGAAATTGTTTGAGAGAATGGAGATTGACAGCGAAGAGGATCTTATTTCCACTAGCAGATCGCACTTTGAAAAGAGCAGCCTGCTGGAGCCGTCTCCTGATTTGACTTCCCGTAACTGGCTGAACCGCACCGTGAATCCTCTTGGCATTTCCGATGACGGAGAGTTGTTTGAACTCTGAGGGAGCAGGAGCACTATATTTTCTCTCATCGCTATATAGTTTTTGCAATTATTGGATTATAATATAAGAGGTGTTTATAGATCCATTTTGTTTTGCAGATGAGTTGATGTTATGCGAATCAACTTGCCGTGGCGCTGCTTAGGTAGTATACCAAGACATAGAAGATTATTTATACACTACGCAGATTCGATTTGGATTAACAACTTCATATGAGGAGAGTAATTATGAAGTGGAAAAAGCTTTTCTGTTTCTTACTGGCCACGGTAATGTTGCTCATCTGTTTGCCGCTAAGCATAATCATAAATGCTCAAGAAATTAACCCCTCTTTGCCAGCAGAAGATTTAAATATTGCCCCCGCTATCAGCGGTGATACTACTATGGTATTGTCCGAGGGATACGAGGCCAGATCAACGGCCGCCTATGAAGTTACCGGAAATCCTGAGCCGACAGTGCAGCAAGACGAGAATTACGAAGGCAAAATAGTCTGGAACGAAGTTTCAAAAACTCTGGACCTTGCAGAAGGGTTACCTGCAGGCAATTATTCCGTTGTATTAACTGCCTCAAATGGTCTGGAGACTGAGGCGTCGCTGACCTTCATACTGACAATAGAAGCAGCCCCCCAAATCCCTGAAAATTTTGGCCTTTCATCTGCAATATTATCAGCAGGAAACGATACCTTATTGCAGGCTCTCACTTATTGGACGCAGGCTGTAACAGCAAAGCCTGATGGCTACGTTATTACGGATTCTGGTAACGTAGAAATTTCAAGTGCTGAGGGCTTGGCCTGGCTGATTTCCGTGGTGAACGGCCTAAACGGGTCAAGTGAGGATGATCCCACCTTTTACGGCAAGACCGTAACACTTACGAATGACATTGATCTCTTAGCTTATGAATGGACCCCGATCGGTAATAATCAAAAACCGTTTAGTGGCACCTTTGAAGGCGGCGGGTACACAATCAGAAACATTAAAGTAGACATTACAACGTCTCTTGGAGGTGTGTATGCCGGTTTGTTTGGCTTTATTAATGACAGTGGTACTGTTCGGAATGTCTCTGTCTCAGGTGAAATAAATGCAAGTGCTGCTTCATCTTCAAACTATAACTATTCCGGCGGAATCTCTGGCTATAGCCGCGGTGAAATTGAAAACTGTAATTTTTCCGGATCTGTAAATGCCAGCAACTCTAAAAACTCATCCGGTGGTATTGTTGGTCTAAACATGGCTTATGTGAGAAATTGCTCAAACCGCGGAGAGATAAATGTCGCCAACGGAAAGAGTAATATTAATCGAGCGGGAGGAATTGCCGGGACAAATCATGGTTATGTGAGCAATAGCTCAAACAGCGGAGCTGTAGATGCAAGTGGCAGCAGTCAAAATAGCGCTGGGGGCATTGTAGGATATATCAGTGGAAACATCAACTCGGTAACAAGCGAAAGTAAGATAATTAACTGTTATAACAGTGGCTCAGTTAGTTCTAGCGGCACGACCAGTAATAACGAATCAGGCGGTATTGCCGGAAGTTTAGATTACGGGGATATAGAGAATTGTTTTAACAGCGGTGCTGTTACTGCAACAGGCATCGAGAAGAGCACGAATGGAGCCGGTGGCATAGCAGGACAATGTAGTGAAGTAGTTAATAATTGTTACAATGTTGGAACGGTGATTGCATCTGGTGATTCTACAAACTATACCGGCGGGGTTATAGGATACAATTCTAATGATACAATAAAAGTGACCAATTGCTACTGGCTTGATACGTCAGCAGCCGAAGGGTTTAGGAACGAATATACAGGCACAAATTGCAGCAGCTTTACCTCAGCACAGGGTATAAGGTACTGAAGAAACATTTGACTTTACGATAGGTACAGAAGGACAACAAGGCACTTTACTAGATGCCCTGAACGCCTGGGTAAGTAACAAGGGATCTCAGGATTATTTCAACTGGGTTTACAAAGAAGGTTCTAACGACGGTTATCCGACACTGAGCATTTATTCCGCTCCGGCTTTTAGTGGTCCAACGTCTATGACCTTAGCTGTTGGCTATAGTGATGTATCGACAGCTCAGTTTGAACTGACAGGCAGACCGCTGCCCAAGGTGACGGTTGACAGTAATTACGGAGAAATTGCCTGGAACGAAGAAGCGAAAACTCTCGACATTGCAGCAGGACTTGAAATAGGGAGCTATCCTGTAGTTCTCACCGCTAAAAATTTGGAAGGAGAGGTCTCTTTAGATTTTACGTTGACAGTAAAGGATTATATCTACTGGACAGAGAAAGTTAAGACTAAACCAACTGAAGGCTATGACGATCTTACTGATCCCTATAACGTAAAGATTTCAAGTGCAGAGGGTTTAGCCTGGCTGATTTCCGTAGTGAACGGACTGAACGGGCAGAAAGTTCCCGTCGACTTCTCCGGCAAGACTGTGACACTTACAAATGACATTGATCTCTCAGCTTATGAGTGGACTCCGATAGGCAATGACCTCAAACCTTTTAGTGGCATCTTTGAAGGCGGCGGCCAGAGTATCAGCGGCATTGCTGTGAACATGACAGAGGATGATATTTATGGCGAATCATGTGCAGGATTATTCGGCCGTATCGAAGGCGCAACTGTTAAAAATGTATCTGTCTTAGGTGATATTAACGCTCTAGCTGCGGGACAAAACAACTATGCAGGTGGTATAGTCGGCTTCAACGAAAGCAGCATAGTAAGCAATTGCAGTTTTTCAGGAAAAGTAAACGCAAGTGGCATTGTGACAGGAGCAAATTATGCCGGTGGTATATGCGGACACAATTATTCAGGGGAGAAGGTAGCAGCACTGGAAAGTTGTAATAATGGCGGTACCGTGACAGCTATGAACAGCGGTGGTGTTAATTTTGCAGGCGGTATTACAGGCAATAACTACGGGAATTTGGCGAATTGTAGTAACTCAGGGTCTGTACATTCCAGCGGAAGCACGAACTTAAGCCGTAACGATGCCGGAGGTATTGCCGGTTATAATTATGAAACCGGTAATGTAGTAAATTGCTTTAATATCGGCCAGGTTTCAGCCAGTGGAGATGTCGTTGATAACAATGCAGGCGGTGTTATAGGAAATAATTATGGTGTAGTGGCAAATTGTTATAATACCGGCGCTATATCTGCCATAGGCGAAGATGGCAGCAACGAAGCCGGCGGTAACTCAGGATATAACGGAGGCTCTGTAAAGAATTGCTACAATAGCGGTAATGTAACGGCTAGTGGTGCAGGCAGCCAGAATGAGGCAGGAGGTATCTCAGGATATAATCAGGGAGATCTAGACAATTGTTACAATATTGGCCACGTTTCAGCCAGTGTTGGCAGCGAAAGCAACTTTGATGGAGGCATTGCAGGATATGCGGAAGATGTAAGCTCAGTCTCAAACTGTTACTGGCTGGATACATCAGCAGCCCAGGGTATTGGGAAAAATTGTCTTTATTCAGCCACAAATTGCAGCAGTTTTACCGAAGCACAGGGTAAAGGCACTAAAGCTGATTTTAACTTTAAGATCGGCACAGACGCAAATGCTGGATTCGGCACAGGCACTTTATTAGATGCCCTGAACGCCTGGGTAA
>DCDV01000004.1:296471-297284 GCA_002316595.1 Mageeibacillus sp. UBA1046 | reverse complement strand
AGATGCCCTGAACGCCTGGGTAACTAAACAGGGATCGCAGGATTTATTAACTCAGACACTACACGATTATCTTAACTGGATAATAATAGCCGATGTCAATTCCGGCTACCCGATATTGCGCTCTCTATGTACAGTAACGTTTGACGCAAACGGTGGTACAGTTAATCCAACTCAAATATCAGTTTCCCGCGGCGCCCCCTACGGAGAACTGCCGGTACCGGCTCGCAGCGGCTTCAGTTTTGACGGCTGGTTTACCTCTGCAGACAGTGGTGAAGAGATAACTGAAAATTCTATCTTCACAACCCCGGACAGCAGTCAGATACTCTATGCCCATTGGACAGCTTTAGCACCACCTGCAATCAGCGGTGGTACTTCAGCTATGAGGCTGCAGGCAGGCTATACCGATACATCAACAGAACCCTTTATAATTTCCGGAAATCCATTCCCCTCCATAAGTCAAAATACAACTCATGGTGGCAAAATCGTCTGGAATGATAAGACAAGGTTCCTGGATATTTTCGCAGGGCTGCCGGCAGGTGTCTATCCGGTAGTATTGACAGCTGAAGTAATTTCAGACATCTCAATCAGTTCTTTTACGTTAAGCGGATATGCTGCGACAATGGTAGCAGGCGCTATGGATACAGAGCCAGGTAATACACTGACGTTTACGCTGACGGTGGAAGCCAAGCCGACAGAACCTTCTGAGCCGACAGATCCTTCGGCTTCTGAACCAACTGAACCTTCGGATGCTTCTGAACCGACTAAACCTGATGAACCTTCTCAGCCTTCTGAGCCTACCATCCCTGGCGGCTC
>DCDV01000004.1:296112-296346 GCA_002316595.1 Mageeibacillus sp. UBA1046 | reverse complement strand
CCATCCCTGGCGGCTCTGATGATCCTTCCGACAATACAGATCCAAGTGAGCAAATCGGGCCAGCCGAGTCGGAAGTGATAATTCCGATTACCGGCGAAGAAGAACCTATGCCTCCCTGGTTGCTTTTGTTTTTGGCGCTTAGCATTACAGGAACAGCCTGGTTCCACAGGAAAAGAAAATCAGAGGAGAAGAGATAAGTTATATAAGATTCTTCGATCTGCCGGAGGGTAGAGT
>DCDV01000004.1:289831-295933 GCA_002316595.1 Mageeibacillus sp. UBA1046 | reverse complement strand
TCGATCTGCCGGAGGGTAGAGTAAGCTCGAAACGCAGATTCGATCTGCCGGAGGGTAGAGTATGATCGAAACGCAGATTCTTCAACATGAAGTGTCGCTGACTGAATATGTACCGGCTTGTGTAGAGGTAGAAAAGTTCGTCAAATTCTGTGAAGAATGTCCCTCATACGAGAAAAATTGGGCCTGCCCTCCATTCAATTTCTCGCCGCAAGAGATATGGCAGAAACATGACTCTCTCCTGCTTTATGGGAAAAAGATATTTTTGGGTGCCGAACTGACCGGAAAGCAATATGAATCAGACGAGTTAATTGCACTTGTCAAAGAGCTGCTCCTGCCAATAAAACAAGAAATTACTGAAGAGCTTCTGGCAATGGAAGAAAGATTTCCCGGCAGCATGGCGTTATTTGCAGGGAAGTGTGAGGGCTGTGAGAATTGTGTCCGCCAGGAGGGACAAGCTTGTTTACGTCCGGAGTACATGCGGCACTCTCTTGAATCGCTGGGCGGCGACGTCGGAAAAACACTCGAATTATATTTTGGAGAGAGCCTCATTTGGGCTGCCGCAGGCAGACTGCCGGAGAAGTTCCTGCTGATTGGCGGTTTACTTAAGTAGAGTCTTTACCATCAGAGGGCCCGCTGTCTGCCGCAGCTCATTGGCAGCTGTCAAATCGCTGATCCAGGGACGGATCATCTGGCGGGGGAGAATTACGGGCTGTCTGTTATGGATGTCTGCCATACTGGAATTTGCTCTAGTCGTCAGGATTACAAAGCGCATCTCATCTTCGATCAAAGTATAGATGCCTGCCAGAAAGAGCATCGGCGACTCCAGGGCATTGAAACGAAATTTATCTACCGCTTTGCCATTATCGTCATGACTCCATTCAATAAAACCTGTAGTAGGGATGACACAACGTCTTGTCTTAAAGGCCTCGCTGAAAGTGGGCTTCTCTTCCACAGTTTCCTGTCTGGCATTGATAAGGACCTGGCTGCCTCGAAAACCCGGAAATCCCCAAATCATAGGCAGGGCGATCAGCTGCGAACTGCCGTATGTTTCAGCTTCCTGAGCTGCGGGTAATATCGGATCCGCTTCGGCAGTTAATAGAACCGGGACCAGATCAGTCGGACAGATCTCACCGGTCTTTATTTTTGCAGCCCGCTCCGGACCGAAGCGCTGTTCAATATAGTTCATTATCACAAGAGCCGGTTCTGCATCGGCGTCGAACACATAGCGTCCGCACATAGGACTGCCACCTCCTTCCTAAGCGTCTTCATCATATCCATGTTAATTATAGCGTGAAAGGGAGGAAATAATTGTTGTAAATCTGTCACATATGCTAATATTGCTGAAAGCAAGATGTAGTTTTTATTGGATATCTGCTTAAATATTAGATAGCATTATTAGTATCCAATTAATCATTGCCGGCCGGAACGAAGGTTATTTAGCCGGTTATTTGAGTGTTAGGGCTCAAGAACGGAGACCACAGAGTGGAAGATATTGATTTATCTCACAGTATTATGGCGGCACTGGCCGGCGTTGTCAGTGACGCGAGCGTAGGACGTTTGGTCTTACAATTATTTGTAATCTTTGCCCTTATCCTGATCAATGGCTTTTTCGCCGCCTCAGAGATGGCGATTGTCACCTTAAATGACAACAGAATCCGCAAAGCCGCGGAGGAAAACGACGGTACTGCGAAGAAGCTATTGTATTTCATCGAGAATCAAAGTGGCTTTCTGGCGACTATTCAGGTCGGCGTTACGCTGGCAGGCTTTCTGTCCAGTGCTTTTGCTTCGCAGAGTTTATCCGGGCTTTTGTTCAAGGCCATGGACCCCGGCATGACCAAGTTATATTTGCAAAATATCAGTACGATTATTATTACCGTAATTTTATCGTATTTTACATTAGTGCTGGGAGAATTGGTGCCGAAAAGAGTAGCGATGAACAACCCGGAAAGATTTGCCCGCACCTTTGTCGGAGTCTTACGGGGTTTTGACTTCATCATGAGGCCGTTCACTAAATTCCTCGATGCCTCGGCTAACGTAGTTTTGCGGATTTTACGCATTGATCCGGAACAAACCAAAGATCGTGTGACAGAAGAAGAGATCTGCATCATGACGGAAGCAGGAGCTAAAACGGGCGATATTAATATGGGTGACGTCACCTTAATTAAGAATATTTTCTCCTTTGATGATAAGGATGTCGCTGAAATCATGACACCGCGTACTAATATCATCGCGCTGTCTGTTGATTCTGATTATAAAACAACCAAGGAAGCTGCCGCCCATTCGCGCTTTTCCCGCATTCCGGTCTACGAAGACGATATCGACGATATAGTGGGCGTCCTCTTCATTAAGGATCTACTCCGTGTGCCGGAGGATCAGCAGGAAAACTTTGATCTGGGCAAGATTATCCGCGAGGCCTATTTTGTGCCTGAGGGAAAACAGATTAATGTCTTATTCAAGGAGATGCAGGAAAGCCGCCTTTCTCTGGCTGTAGTAATTGATGAATACGGCGGCACCGAAGGCATTATCACCATGGAGGATCTCCTGGAAGAGATTGTCGGAAATATCGAAGACGAATACGACCTGCCTGATGAGAAAATTGTCCTCAGCGCAGATGGCAGCTATATCATGAGCGGCCTGGTAACCCCTGCCGAAGCGGGGAAGTTTATTCCCGAGCTGGATGAGCTGGAAGACGATGATGACTTTGACACTATGGCTGGCTTTGTCTTGAGTCTGTTGGGTCATATCCCGGAGCCGGACGCCAAACCGCAAGTAGAGTACAAAAACCTCCGTTTTACTGTTTTGGATATGGACGACAAGAGAATTGCGAAAATTAGATTGGACGTTCTTGAGCCGTAAGAAGATAATAATCAGGAGGAAGAACTCTGATTTTATCAGAACTTATCAGAACTCAGAACTATGACTCTGATTTTATCAGAACTATGACTCATTTCTTCAGGACGATGAGCTCTGATTTTTTTCATAAGGAAAAGAATTTCCAAAAATATTTACTCTGGCTTCTTTCAAGGAGGAGATTTGATGAACGACCAACAGAAACCCTGGCTGCCCGATTACAATGAAGCAATCCCTTTAGATGGTGATGTCTTATATTCTCAGGCTGCAGAGGATATCCTGACTCAATTGGAGACTGACAGCTCCAACGGTCTTACTGCCGCCGAAGCGGAGAAAAGACTTGAAGAACTTGGTCCTAATACGATAACAGAGGAAAAAAAGGAAACTCTGCTGCAGAAACTTCTTAATCAATTCAAGGATTTCATGATCTTAATCCTTATCGCAGCCGCAATTATTTCCGGACTTCTGGGCGAGATGGCCGACTCGATCATCATTATCGCAATCGTAGTTATCAATGCGATCCTGGGTGTTTATCAGGAAGGCAAAGCGGAGAAGGCGATTGAATCCCTGCAGAAAATGTCCGCTCCGCACGCAAGAATTTTACGTGACGGTCAGCAGATGTCCGTTGAAGCCTCGAATCTGGTGCCAGGAGATATAGTGATGCTGGAAGCGGGAGATATCGTGCCTGCTGATATCAGGCTGATTGAGAGCTCAAATCTGAAGGCTGAGGAAGCGGCTCTGACCGGAGAATCAGTACCGGTGGAAAAGGATGCCGCACAAAAGCTGGACGTGCCTCAGGGTATCGGCGACCGCGTCAACATGGTCTTCTCCAGCACGTCCATCACCTACGGACGTGCTAAGGGAGTGGTCGTCACCACTGCCGACCATACTGAGGTGGGTAAGATTGCCAGCCGTCTCAAGGGCATAACCAGAGAGATGACCCCTCTGCAAAAGAATCTCAACCAGCTGGGCAAGATACTGGGTGTTATCGTCTTAATTGTGAGCGCAATCGTCTTTGTCGCAGGTCTGCTGCAGGGCGGTGAAGTCCTGCCGCTCTTCATGACAGCTGTCAGCCTCGCGGTAGCGGCGATCCCGGAGGGTCTGCCTGCTGTCGTAACTATTGTGCTCTCTTTAGGCATGAACCGGATGGCGAAAAAGAATGCTATCGTCAAGCGCCTTCTGGCTGTCGAGACCTTAGGCAGTGTCGACGTAATCTGTTCAGATAAGACCGGCACTCTGACTCAAAATGAAATGACAGTCACCAGACTGTATGCGGATAATCAAAGCTATAAAGCTTCCGGCATAGGTTACGCTCCTGTTGGCGAAATTTCAAAAGTTAAGGCAGTTGAAGGCGCTGAGGAGACGCGCGCAGCTGTGGAATCCGCTGATGCCGTGGTAACTGATGAAGTCGCTGTGGCCTCCGACAATCCTGTCCTTCAGCGTCTGCTGGAAATAGGGGTTTTATGTAATGATGCCGAGCTGGTCGAAAACGATCAATGGGGCATTCTGGGCGACCCGACCGAGGGCGCCATGCTCAGCGTTGCCGCCAAGGGCAAAATATCTGCCCCGGAAACCAGAGCCCAAAATCCCCGCCGAGGCGAGCTGCCTTTCGACTCTGACCGCAAACTGATGACTGTCTATCATGACACCATCGATGAGGCCTATCTCTCCCTGACAAAGGGAGCTCCCGATATTATCCTCGATCGCTGCGAGGCAATAATGACCTCTCAGGGCATCGAGCCACTCACTTCCGAGATCGCAGAAAAGATCATGGATATAAACATTCAGCTGGCACGCCAAGCTCTGAGAATTCTCGCCTTCGCATACAAAGAACATAATGACGCCAATTATGAAGGCGCTGAAGAGGGTATGGTGTTCGTTGGGCTGATGGGCATGATCGATCCTGCCAGGGCTGAGGCGAAAGCAGCAATCGAAGTATGTCACGGTGCCGGCATTAAAGTAGTCATGATTACCGGTGACTACAAAGAGACAGCTGTAGCAATCGCCAATGATCTCGGCCTGCGCGAGCCGAATGAAAGAGTAGTGGACGGAGCTGAGCTGGAAAAGATGAGCCAGGAAGAACTGGTGGAGATTGTCTCCGACACTACAGTCTATGCCCGCGTGTCTCCCGAGCACAAGGTGCGGATCGTAGAAGCACTGCGTTCTGCTAATCACATCTCTTCCATGACCGGTGACGGCGTCAACGACGCTCCCGCCCTCAAGGAGGCGGACATTGGCGTTGCCATGGGCATAACGGGGACCGAAGTGGCCAAGGGCTCGGCAGATATGATTCTGACCGACGATAATTTCGCCACCATTGTCCATGCCGTGGAAGAAGGAAGAATCATTTACAGCAATATTCGCAAATTCGTCAATTTCCTGCTTTCATGTAATGTCGGCGAGATCCTCGTCATCTTCATTACGAACCTGCTCCTGGGACCTGCTTTCACTCCGCTTGCGCCAATTCAGCTCCTGTGGCTCAATCTGGTAACCGACAGTTTCCCGGCACTGGCGCTGGGCAGGGAACGCGGCGAGGACGATGTGATGGAAAAGCCGCCCCGCCCCAATGATGCAAAAATACTGGACCGTGATATGATGTGGTCGATTTTAAATCAGGCTGCAGCAATTTTCGTCGCAGTTTTTGCCGCCTTCCAGATAGGCCGCTTCATCTATCCTGATGTAATGATCAATGCTCAGGAGCAGATTACCGCCTATGCCTCCAGCTTCAGCTTTTTACCGTTCGCAGGTTATTTGCCTTCTTGGGGAGCTCGTACCTATGCTTTTATAACTCTTATCATGGCTGAACTGTTCCGCGCCTACTCTAGCAGATCTGAAGATTACTCAGTTTTCCATCTGGGACTCTTCTCTAACGCGACCTTAAATAAAGCAGTCTTGATCTCTTTTGCTCTGACACTGTCAGTAGTCTATCTGCCTTTCCTGCAGCCGCTCTTCTATACTATTTCTCTGACTGTCCCGGATTGGCTGAGGATCATGGGTCTGGCGCTGTTCCCGTTTTTTGCCGGTGAACTTTACAAACTGGTACGCCGTAAGTATCGTAATTTCACAGGTGATAAAGGTTTAAAAATTTGACAGGCTGCAACAAGGTGAGTAAAATAACCATCGTAACAAGTAGAAGTTCCGCTTCTCACCTCGAGCTTTCAGCGAAAAGGTTCATCTGGACTGCTAGAACTATACTCTAGTTTTTCAAGAGCGGAACGAACCCCGCTCTTTTTTATGCGGAGAAAGGAAGGC
>DCDV01000004.1:287227-289712 GCA_002316595.1 Mageeibacillus sp. UBA1046 | reverse complement strand
ATCGGCAAGCGAAGCAAGCACATCATAAACGAGGACATACGTTTCCCTCAGATACGACTGATAGACGAAGAGGGGGAAATGGTGGGCGTAGTTCAGACGGAAGACGCACTTGCCCAGGCCAGACGCACTAATTTGGACTTAGTACTCGTTTCGCCCGACCCGAAGAATCCGGTCGGCAAAATCATGGATTATGGGAAATATGCCTATGATCAGGCCAAGAGAGAACGAGAGGCCCGACGCAATCAGAAAACAACGGAAGTCAAGGAAGTTCAGCTTAAGCTGACCACCGAGGCGCACGACCTGGATTTTAAAATACGCAATGCCATACGCTTTTTGGAAGCCGGTGATCGCGTCAAAGTTGTCATCAGATTTCGCGGGAGAGAAATGGCACATCAGGACCAGGGTTATGATGTCATGAAAAAATTTGCGGAAGCTTGTTCCGAGAAGGGTGTGGTTGACCGTCCCCCCAGAGCGGAAGGTCGTCACATGATAATGTACCTGGCTCCGCGCAAGGATCAAGACTAGCAGCATTCTGCTTTACAGACGGGGGAACTTCAGCCCCCGGGCATGATCCGAATCCGGAACTCCAAGAAGGACTGGAAAATTGGAGCTCCTAAAGAGTGTGGAGCGAAAAAACAAAATATTTAGCAATTTATATAGAGAGGACAGTGATGCAATATGCCAAAGATGAAAACACACAGCTCATCAAAAAAGAGATTCAAAATCACCGGCACTGGTAAGTTTATGAGAAAGAAGGCCGGCAAGCAGCATATATTGGCCAAGAAATCAACTAAACGCAAGCGTAATCTGCGCCAGCCAACGGAAGTTGACAAGACGCATGAGAATAAACTGCGCAAGCTGATGCCCTATCACAATAAATAAGACTATAGAGAAATGACAAAGGGTTAATGGAGGTCAATAATGTCAAGAGTTAAAAGAGGCGTTAGATCAAGAGCTCGCCATAAAAAAGTTCTTAAACAAGCAAAGGGTTATTTTGGACATAAAAGCAAGTTGTTTCGGGTAGCTAATCAACAAGTTCTGAAATCAGGCAACTATGCCTATAGAGACAGACGCAGGAAAAAGCGCGATTTCAGAAGGTTGTGGGTTACAAGAATCAATGCAGCCAGCCGCCAGAACGGTATCAGCTATTCCAACTTTATCAATGGTCTGAAAAAGGCCGGCATTGGCCTAGATCGCAAAATCCTGGCAGATATGGCCGTTAACGATAAGGAAGGCTTCAGCTATCTCGTAGAGCAGGCACAAGCTCATTTATAAATTTTACGAACTGCCGCATAATAGACTCCCTCGAACTCTGAGATGACTCCCAAAATATTGAATATCAGTCAATATTTTCCGGATCAAAACTCAAGCCGAGGGAGTTTTACATGTTTTGATCAAGGTTACTGTAGTAAACTGAACATAATGTGTGCAGTTGGGTGGTTTTGAATTTTCGTTATGCAGGCAGTCGGGGTGCAATGAAATTCGGCCAGGTTTAAAGATAATCGGTCAAGTTTAATGAATAATGTGATCAAGATAAATTCCAGCCGCGAAGAACTTTTCCGTCATCTGCGCAAAATCGCCAGGAGCCAGACCGGCAAGCGTGGCGGCCTGCTGCTGGTAGAGGGCAGACGTCAGATTATTTCTGCGCTGGCCAGCGGTCAAAAAATTGAGCATCTAATCTATTCTCAAGATAATAAAGGGGAAGAGGGCATAAGAGAGATTCTCGAAAGTGTCCCTTCTGAGGGTGATCTGATCTCTCTGAAACCCTCACTTTTTGACGAGCTGGCTGAAACCAGAAACAGTCAGGGCGTCATCTTGTTAACCCCTGCGACGGAAGAGAAGCTTGACCTGCAGGAGATTCTCACTCAGTCAACAGCTCCCATCCTGATTCTGGAGAATGTTCAGGATCCCGGAAACACCGGCACCCTGATCAGAACTGCTGACGCCTTCGGCTTCGCTGCCGTGTTAATTACCAAAGGCGGCTGCCAGCCCTATAACGGCAAGGCGCTGCGTGCCAGTATGGGATCTGCCTTCCGCGTGCCTCTGCTTACTGAGGTAGTTTTACAAGACTTGCTGGCGGAGCTGTCAACTCAAAATTACAAGCTCTTTGCAGCAGACATGGACGGACAGCCGGTACAAAATTTGGAAATTGAACCCGCTGCCAGGCTGGCGCTCCTTCTTGGCAATGAGGGCGCCGGCATCAGTGATCAGGTCAGACAGGCTGCCGATTTGCTCTCAGTTCCCATGCTGGGCGGGACTGAATCTCTCAATGTAGCCATGGCAGGCACAATCCTCTGCTGGGAAATCTTCCGCCGTAAAATAAATCCCTGAAAAATATAAGCAAGTTTATCCGTTTCTGAGGACAATTGCTGCCAGTCGGCTAGTTAATTATTGACAAAAAAAGTCCCGATCCAAAGATCGGGGCTTACTGGTGACCCTAAGGAGGATCGAACTCCTGATTCCGCCGTGAGAGGGCGGCGTCTTA
>DCDV01000004.1:286751-287091 GCA_002316595.1 Mageeibacillus sp. UBA1046 | reverse complement strand
CGTGAGAGGGCGGCGTCTTAGCCGCTTGACCATAGGGCCATGGACAGCAAAAAGGATTATAACATGACTTAAGGCAGGGCGCAAGCAGAAGAGGACAGGTATCAGGCAACAAGCAGCGTTCAGCGCCGGCCGGAGCCGGAGCAGTCTCCGGCAGTAAAACAGCGTTCAGCGCCGAAGCCGAAGCCGGAGCCGGAGCAGATATCTGACAATAAACTGAGCATGACTCGTAGCAATTAACAAAGGTTTCAGGTTACAAGTCAAATTGAGAAATATCACTTGGCAAAAGTTCGTTTTCTTGCAGTTTTGTTTTGCTTTCTGTATGCTAGAATATCACTCATGG
>DCDV01000004.1:286400-286625 GCA_002316595.1 Mageeibacillus sp. UBA1046 | reverse complement strand
GTATGCTAGAATATCACTCATGGATTCACAGATTCGTATTAAGGGTGCCAGAGAGCACAATCTTAAGAATATAGATGTAGACATCCCTCGCAACCAGCTGGTAGTGCTGACCGGAATATCCGGCTCCGGCAAGTCTTCGCTTGCCTTTGACACTATCTACGCTGAAGGGCAGAGACGTTATGTAGAATCACTTTCGTCCTATGCCAGGCAATTTCTGGGGCAGAT
>DCDV01000004.1:277444-286300 GCA_002316595.1 Mageeibacillus sp. UBA1046 | reverse complement strand
CCAGGCAATTTCTGGGGCAGATGGAGAAGCCGGACGTAGACCAGATTGATGGACTGTCACCGACAATTGCTATCGATCAGAAGACAACAAGCAAGAATCCCCGTTCTACTGTTGGCACAGTAACCGAAATTTATGATTTCCTGCGTCTGCTTTATGCGCGCGTGGGTACTATGCACTGTCCGACTTGCGGACGGGTAATTCAAAGACAGACCGTCGACCAGATTATCAGCCGGCTGATGGAGTGGCCGGAAGGAACCAGGCTGATCATCATGGCTCCTGTAGTCAGAGGACGTAAAGGTGAATTTTCCAAACAGCTAAAGAAGTACTGGCAGGAAGGCTTCGTACGTGTACGCATTGACGGCGAATTTTTTGATCTGGAAGAAGACTTCAAGCTGGAATTACATAAGAAACATGACATAGAGATAGTTGTCGATCGGCTTATAGTGCGTGAAGGCATCGAGAGCAGATTGAGCGGATCTCTGGATACAGTGTTTGAGCTGACAGGCGGTTTGGTGCTGGTCCAGTATCAGCTGCCCAGGGCTGAAGAGGATGAGTACTATCAACAGACGGGCGAGGTAATGTTCTCCGAGAAATTCAGCTGTCCCGACTGCGATATAGACATTGCCGAGATCTCGCCGCGCTCCTTTAGTTTTAATAATCCCTTTGGCGCTTGCCCGACCTGTTTTGGCATCGGCGAGCTGCAAAATATAAACCCTGATCTGATTGTGGCGGATGACTCACTCTCTTTGAATGAGGGAGCGATCATGGTTGCAGGCTGGCGCGTGCATGAGAAGAACAGCTGGGGCAGGGCTTTTATGGTCGCTTTGGCGGAAAAATATAACTTCTCCATGGACACGCCCTTTAAAGAATTGCCTGCTAAAATTAAAGATATCATTCTCTTTGGTGATAATAAAAAACTGACCATAGATACCGGCAAAACCAGATATCCTCGCTCCAAACCGTATTCCACCAAATGGCAGGGGATTGTGCAGATTGTGACCAAGAGATGGCAGGAAACCTCCTCAGATGATATGAAAGCTTATTATGAAGACTATCTTTCAATCTCCAGCTGTCCGGAGTGTCATGGTGCCAGACTGAGACAAGAGAGTCTTTCTGTAACTATAGGCGGTTTGAATATCTATGAATTAACCATGTTGCCGATCGATCAGTCCTTAACTTTCCTGGAGAATATCTCCTGGCGTGCGGATCAGCTCCTGATCGCGGAAACCATAATGCGGGAACTGGAATCAAGACTGGGCTTCTTAATTGAAGTAGGGCTGCATTATCTGACTCTGGCCAGAGCTTCGGCTACCTTATCCGGAGGTGAGGCGCAGAGAATCAGACTGGCCACGCAGATCGGCTCCGGGCTTATGGGTGTGCTCTATATCCTCGATGAGCCGAGTATTGGCCTGCATCAAAGAGACAATAACCGATTGCTGACTACGCTGAAGAATCTTCGTGATCTGGGAAATACTGTAATAGTAGTTGAACATGATGAAGAGACAATCTGGGAGGCCGATCATGTTATCGATATCGGACCGGGCGCCGGGGAGCTGGGCGGCAGAATAGTGGCCTCTGGCAGACCCGATGATATTGCCGGCTGCAAGGATTCCCTGACCGGGCAATACTTGTCCGGAAGCAGGATGATCCCCATCCCGGAGAAGAGACGGTCGCCCGGAGAGAACTGGCTCAAAGTAAAGGGCGCACGAGAAAACAATCTCAAAAACATAGACGTTGAGATTCCTTTAGGATTATTTACCTGTGTCACAGGAGTATCCGGCTCAGGTAAGAGCTCCTTAGTGCTGAACGGGATTTTAAGCGTCTTGGCCCATAAATTAAATAGAGCACACAGAACGCAAGTAAAGGTTGACAGTATCGAAGGTCTGGAGCATCTCGATAAGGTGATCTCCATCGATCAATCTCCCATCGGCAGGACACCACGCTCTAACCCTGCCACTTATACCGGCGTCTTCGACTACATCAGGGAATTGTTCTCGCAAACCAGAGAGGCGAAGGCCAGAGGGTACAAGCCCGGACGCTTTAGCTTCAATGTCAGCGGCGGTCGTTGTGAGGCCTGTTATGGCGATGGTGTAAACAAGATTGAAATGCATTTCCTGCCGGACGTCTACGTGACCTGTGATGTCTGTCAGGGGCAAAGATATAATCGCGAGACTCTGGAAATTAAATACCGCGGAAAATCTATTGCTGATGTCCTGGCTATGACGGTAGAGGAGGCGCTGGTCTTTTTTGAGGCAATACCTCGCATCGCAAATAAGCTGAAGACTTTGTTTGATGTCGGACTGGGCTATATCCGCCTGGGACAATCATCGACTGAGCTCTCCGGCGGAGAGGCGCAAAGGGTCAAGCTGGCTACTGAGCTGTCAAGACGCAGTACCGGCCGCACCTTTTATATCCTCGATGAACCGACTACCGGTCTGCACAGCGCGGATGTGCATCGACTAACGCAGATATTGCAGCGTCTGGTGGAGGGCGGCAATACTGTGGTTGTGATAGAACATAATCTGGACGTGATCAAGACGGCAGACTGGATCTTGGATCTGGGACCTGAGGGAGGCGATGGCGGCGGCGAACTTATTGCGGCCGGCTCTCCTGAGGACGTAGCGCGCTGTAAAGACTCTTACACAGGGCACTACTTAACTCAGATTCTTGCCAGGGGAATCCCCCCTGACGTTCTGACTGAACCTCAAATCATTAGTGCGAATTTATCTTATTGATTTGCATATAATATTTCTGTGACTATAATAGTTACCTTAAATGTAAGCAATATAAATAAAAATAAGTCATTCTAAAATAATAGTAGATAGATTAAACTGTAATAAGAGACTAGTTTACTAGTTAGAAGGTGGAGAACGTGGCAAAATGTTCAATGTGTAAACTAAACGAGGTGGTAATTTTCACTTCACGTTTTAATGGCAGCGAGCGGATCGACGAAGGCCTGTGTCTGAAGTGCGCCTGGGAAACAAATATCGGCGGCATGGAAGATATATTTGCCAGAGCCGGTGTTAATGATTCCAATATAGATGAGCTGACAGAGCGGATGAACCAGGTAATCGGCCAAATGTCCGGCCATAATACCGAGGATCTATTCCGCATGCTGCTGGGCAACGAGGAATTCCCCAGTGGTTTTGGCTTATCATCTGACGATGATGATTTCGACAGTATCGAAGATGAAGACGAAGTCGACGATGACGATGACGATGAAAACAATCCCACAGGTCTGATGACAGCCAATATCGGCGGAGACAGCAATGATCTCATGCATGTCAGACGCAGCACACGTGAGAAGAGACGAGCTCAAAAAAGAGACAAAAAGAGAAAATTCCTTGATCAGTTCGGCACTAATCTGACCGAAAAAGCCAGAAACGGCGAATTGGATCGCCTGATCGGACGTGATCAGGAACTCTATAGAGTCATTCAAATTCTAAACCGCAGGCAGAAGAATAATCCTGCCCTGATCGGTGAGCCGGGCGTAGGCAAGTCCGCTGTGGCGGAAGGTCTGGCAGTCCGGATTGCGGAAGGCACAGTGCCTCTCAAATTACTGGATCAGGAGGTCTATCTCCTTGATATGACCGCCATGGTAGCGGGAACGCAGTTCAGAGGACAGTTTGAAAGCAGGATGAAGGGTGTCGTTGATGACGCCAAGAAATCCGGCAATGTCATTCTGGTCATTGATGAGCTTCACAATATCATGGGAGCAGGAGATGCTGAAGGCGCCATGAACGCGGCCAACATCCTTAAACCTGCATTGGGCAGAGGCGACATTCGTGTTATCGGCACTACCACATTGGATGAATACCGCCGCTTTATCGAGAAAGATTCAGCCTTAGAGCGCAGATTTCAAAAGGTGATAATTGATGAGCCAACTCTGGATGAGACTTTGCAGATTCTACGCGGAATAAAAGGCTACTACGAAGAGCATCACCACGTTTATTATCCTGAGTGTGTGATGGAGACAGCAGTCAGACTGTCCGACCGCTATATCACAGACAGGTTTCTGCCGGATAAGGCTATCGACCTGCTTGATGAAGCAGGTTCAGAAGTAAATCTCAAGAACAGCAAATTGGTGGAAATCTGCGAAAAGCAGGACCAGTATGAAGATTTGCAGGCTGTCAAAGAAGAGCTGGAAAATAAGCTGTCAGAAGCGGGAGAAGATAAAGTCAGGGAGACGCTTTATGAAGAACAGGCAGAAAATAAATCTCAGCTCTTGCGTCTGGAGAATGAAATAGCGGAACTGAAGAAGGAAGCTCAACCGACAGAGGTTACTGAGAAAGATATTGCCAAAGTAGTGGAGATGTGGACCGGCGTACCGGTCACCAAGATCACGGAAACTGAATCAGAACGACTTCTAGGTCTGGAAGACGAGCTGCACAAAACTGTAATCGGCCAGGAAGAAGCAATCTCAGCTGTATCACGGGCTATAAGGAGAAAGCGCTCCGGTCTGGTAAACAGAGACAAGCCGGCATCATTTATCTTTGTCGGACCTACAGGTGTAGGCAAGACTGAGCTGGCGAAAGCCGTGGCGGAAGCCATGTTTGATTCCAGAGAGGCGATTGTCAGACTGGATATGTCCGAGTATATGGAGCCGCATACTGTCAGCAAACTGATCGGATCGCCTCCGGGTTATGTCGGTTATGATGACGGCGGGCAGCTTACAGAGAGAATCAGGAGAAAACCATACAGCGTCATTCTGCTGGACGAGATTGAAAAAGCTCACGCTGATGTATTCAATATCCTCTTGCAGATTTTGGACGAAGGCCGCCTGACAGACAGTCACGGCCGGGTAGTAAATTTCTCCAACACCCTGATCATCATGACAAGTAATGCGGGGACGTCCTTCAAGCGCCACAGTATCGGCTTCGGCAATAAAGATCATGAGGCTTTAGAAAGCCGCGTCCAGTCAGTCATGCGTGACCTCTTCCGTCCGGAGTTTCTCAACAGAGTTGACGAGATCGTTGTTTTCCATGAATTGACGCCGGCAGAACTGCGGCAGATAGTGGATCTGATGATTTCAGAAATACAGGCAGATCTCGAAGTACGCGGTCTGAAGCTGGTTGTGACTGATGAGGGTAGAGATGAGCTGGCTAGAGACGGCTACGACGAAAAGTTCGGAGCCAGACCCTTGCGCCGCCTAATTACACGAACCATTGAGGACAGACTGGCGGATTTAATGCTTTCAGGTGATTTGGAAGGCGTGACCGGCATCTCCTGTGACTATGAAAAGACAGGGGAGAAGGGAGAGTACACTTTCGCCTGGATCTGATCACGAGAATTAATCCTGGCGATTGGCCAGCATGCTGCCGCTTGCGCAAGAGGAGATAGGAAGAGTTAATGAGTGCCGGGGTTATGACAATTTTGCAGGCGGGAGGGGAGCAATCCTCTTTCGATCAGCTGCGCCTTGTCTATACTCTCTCCAATATAGTTCTTATTATGCTGGCCGCTGTAGTTATCTCCTACCTGATCAGCATATACATGCGGCGGCTGTTGAAGGAAACCATGCTGCAGTCTTATCATGACTTGCTGGGTGTAAAAGTGATTATTACGAAAACTACCGGACCTGATGTCACAGGTGAATTTCGCAGTGAAGACGAACAAGAAGGATCCTGTTCCTCTGACGAATGGATATATCCGGGCATGTCTGCCCGGATCACAAACTATGTGGACGGGATCTACAGAGTCCGTCCCATATATGTGGACCATCGTGATTTGAGTTCGAAACAGAATCTGGAAGAAATAGAAACAGCAGCAGAAAAATCTTAGGCAAGACAAGGAGAGGACAGTGATAAAACTTGATTTGAGTTATCTGGAAGGTTTCATCGACCATGAAGAAATCACCGCCATGGAGCCTTTGCTGGTTTCCAGCCGGCAGACCCTGTATAACCGTACCGGCGCCGGAGCAGAGTATACCGGCTGGCTGGACCTGCCCGTCAACTATGACAAAGAAGAATTCGCCAGAATTAAGCAGGTGGCTGCCGAGATTCAGGAGAATACAGATGTTTTAATTGTCTGCGGAATCGGAGGCTCCTATCTGGGAGCCAGGGCCGTCATTGAAGCGCTGTCCGATCCGTTTTCCGGTCTCAGACCTGCCAGCAGCAGAGAGTGTCCGCTGATATTGTTCGCAGGACATCAGCTTAGTGGCAGCTATCTGAGTCAGCTGCTCTCAGCCTTATCTGACTACCGTGTCTCAGTAAATATGATCTCCAAGTCCGGAACCACAACAGAGCCTGCTATCGCTTTCAGAATTATTGAGGAATGGATGCAGGAGCTCTACGGACTGGAGGGCGCCAGAAAGCGGATCTTCGCTACTACAGACAAGAACCGGGGCGCTTTGAAGGAGCTGGCTGAAGGCAGGGGCTATGAAACCTTTGTCGTGCCTGATGATATCGGCGGACGTTATTCAGTCCTTTCTGCAGTAGGCTTGCTGCCCATCGCTGCTGCCGGCATCCCGATCGACGACCTGATGGCCGGAGCGGCTCAGGCCAGAGAGCGTTATGCCGATCCCCGACTGGGCGAGAATGACAGCGATATGTATGCTCTGATCAGAAACATCCTCCAGAAGCGAGGGTTTACCACCGAGATCCTCGTTTCCTATGAGCCGGGACTGCAGTATTTCAGCGAATGGTGGAAGCAGCTCTTCGGTGAGAGTGAGGGCAAGGATGGCCGCGGCATCTACCCCGCCAGCGCTAATTTCACTACTGATCTTCATTCACTGGGACAATATATCCAGCAAGGCCGCCGTTTCCTGATGGAGACGGTAATCCAGATTGAAACCGGCAGAGAAGACCTGATTATAAAAGAGAATCAAGACAATCTGGACGGACTCAATTATCTGGCCGGCAAGAGCATGGGCGAAGTCAATCAGATGGCTCTATACGGCACCCTGGTGGCTCATGTTGATGGCGGCGTGCCCGTCCAGCTTTTGAAAGTATCTGAACTCTCAGCTTTCGCCATGGGCGAGCTGATATTTTTCTTTGAGAGAGCCTGCGCCGTCAGCGGATATCTCAATGCGGTCAACCCCTTTAATCAGCCCGGGGTGGAACGCTATAAGAATAATATGTATGCCTTATTAGGCAAACCGGGATACGAAGAAGAGCGCATAGCATTGCATGAGCGCCTTTATAGAAAAGACAGTGAGCAATGAATGGCTTTCCCAGAGGTATCCTGAGACAAATAGAGAAGCCGGCTCGTTATCTGGGCGGAGAATGGAATCAGATAGATAAATCCACTCACCCCGATCAGGATGAGCTGATAAATTTTGCTTTTTGCTTCCCGGACATCTACGAGATCGGCATGTCCAATCTTGCCCTCCGCATCATCTATCATCAAATCAACCAAAGAGAGGATGCCTGGTGTGAGCGCATTTTCGCGCCTGCCCCGGATTTTCGCGCGCGTCTGAAAGATTGCGGTCAGCCACTTTTCTCTCTCGAGAGCGGCCGCAGCCTGAAAGATTTTGACATTCTGGGAATTACATTACAATACGAACTCGCCTATAGCGCGGTTCTGGATCTCCTGGATCTGGGCGGTGTGCCGCTGCGTTCCTGCGAGAGGGGAGAAGATGACCCCTTTGTCTGGGGAGGCGGACCCGTCGTTGTCAATGTCGAGCCTGTCGCTGAATTCTTTGATCTTTTTGTCTTAGGAGAAGGCGAAAATATTATCTCTTCGCTTCTTGACCTGTATCAGGAATGGCGGCAAGATCCCGGGCTGAAGAAACAGGACTTTCTGCTGCGGGCGGCTCAGATACCGGGAATTTATGTACCTGCCTTTTATGATGTCTCATATCTGGCGGACGGTACAATAGAAAGTATCAAACCAAATCATTCGGGCATTCCCGCTGTCATCAGAAAGCAGATAATTGATGATCTTGACGATGCCCAGTTTCCGGAGCGGCAGATTGTTCCCAATATAGAAATAGTGCACGACAGGATGTATCTGGAGCTTTTCCGCGGCTGCCCCAGAGGCTGCCGCTTCTGCCAGGCAGGCATGATCTATCGTCCGGTCAGAGAGCGCTCTGTACCGGAGCTCACCTGGCTGGCGAAAACCCTCTATGACGAAACCGGCTACGCTGAGATTGGTCTCTTATCTCTCAGCAGCAGCGATTATTCTGAAATTGACCTTCTTACCGACGAACTGGTTGCTGATCTGCAGCCGAAGAATGTCAATATTTCTTTACCTTCATTGCGTCTGGACAGTTTTGATTTCTCTTTAATGGAGAAGATTTCCGCCACACGCAAGGCAGGTCTTACTTTCGCTCCTGAAGCCGGTACCCAGCGTTTGCGCGATGTCATAAACAAAAACATCAGCGAAGAAGACCTGCTCGCAGCTGCCGAAATTGCCTTCCGAGGCGGCTGGAATCGCCTCAAACTCTACTTCATGCTGGGGCTTCCTACTGAGTCAGAGGAAGATGTTAAAGGCATCGCGGACCTTACCTTTAAACTGCTGGAAATCCATAGTGAAATCTCCCGTGAAGAGAAGCTGCGCAGACCGCAGATCACAGTCAGCACGGCCATATTTATTCCTAAGGCTTTTACGCCCTTTCAATGGGTGGCTCAGATTGACTCTGAGCAGATGGCTGAGCGTCAGATACTGCTGGCCTCTTTGCTCAAGAGCAAGGTAATCAGCTATCAATGGCATGGCTTTGACAGCAGCGTTATCGAGGCGGTCCTGGCCAGGGGTGACCGCAGACTGGGTGAGGTTCTGTACAAGGTCTGGCAGTCCGGCGGCTATCGTGAAAGCTGGCGCGAAGGCTTTAAATTTGAGCGCTGGCAGGAAGCTTTTGACAGTCAGGGTCTGGAGATGTCCTTTTATACCGGCGAACGTCACAAGGAAGATATCCTGCCC
>DCDV01000004.1:276957-277302 GCA_002316595.1 Mageeibacillus sp. UBA1046 | reverse complement strand
TGGGATCATATCGATGTCGGTGTGAGCAAAGAATACCTCTGGGAAGAGTATGAGAAGGCTCTGCGCGGTGAGATTACGCCGGAATGCCGCGATGAATGCGGTCTCTGCGGAGCCGAGACTTATGGCTGCGGCGTCTGTGTCAATGAATCTGCCGTCAACAAAAAGCAGCAGGTATCCGAGCCTGTTGATGACATGCCGGTTGGCACGGACAAAGTGGTTGTCCCGGAGGACCCGGTCCCTGAAACCATGCAGGTTAGGCTGGAGTACAGCAGAAAAGGAGCTTTAGCCTGGCTGGGGCACCTGGACATGATGCGTACTATGGAACGACTTATCCGGCGCGCCGGA
>DCDV01000004.1:242424-276829 GCA_002316595.1 Mageeibacillus sp. UBA1046 | reverse complement strand
ACGACTTATCCGGCGCGCCGGACTTCCCATAGCCTGGACTGAAGGATTTAATCCCCGACCTCTGATAGTATTCGCTTTGCCGGCAGGAGTCGGAGTTGAGCTGGCGGCAGATATTTGTGAGCTGACAGTGATGATCACTCAACCTGTAGACCTTGAAAAAATGCTGGCGGCGCTGAACGATGCCGCGCCCCGCGATCTGGCCTTCAACAAAATTGAAATAACAGATAAAGAGAAGCTTAGCCTGATGGCACAGGTGCGCGAAGCGGAATATAGCTTTTACGCGCCCGGGATAGGTCAGGCAATAGCGGACCTCTTTGCCTCCACAGGACCTCTTGCGGTTATCAAACATAGCAAGAGGGGCGAGAGAGAGATAGATATCAGGCCATTTCTGCTCGAATTAATCTCCTGGGATTGTGACAGTGCCGCTATCAGAGCCAGTGCGGGCAGCTCAGCCAATCTGAGACCGGATTTGTTTCTGCAGGCACTCTGCAAGAAGACCGGTTACCCGGAGGAAAAGGCGCTGTCTGCCAGAATTGTACGGGAGCGTTTAGTCCTCAGATCACAAGCAAAAACGGTCTAAATCGTGTATAGTATTTAAGCATAGGAGAGCGAAATGGCGGAAAATATTTTTCAACTGCCTGGCTACTACGCAGATGGCATGATTGTGCAGCAGCAAGTGCGGCACAGGGTACCGGGCATTTGCGAGCCGGGAAAAGAAATCAGCATACAGTTGTTTCGGCAGCCGGCCGACGGTCATATTTTCACTGATTTAGAGACTCAGTACGGTCTGATCTATGAAGACACAGATAAGTCAGACCGGCTCGGACGCTTCAATTTCAGGCTGCCTGCCATGGAGGCCTCGCTTGATCCTTATACTCTGATTTTATTTACAGACAGGGATACTCATAAGATAGAAGATATTCTGGTTGGCGAGGTCTGGTTCACAGCCGGTCAGGATAATATGGCAATGCCGGCAGGCAGCTGCGATCTGTCATTGCGTCTGGATCTTACTGCGATCGTGAGTCATATCCGCATTTTCTCCATGTCCTCTGATGGTCTCGATGACAATATGACCGAATACAGTTATCATCCAGTAGGGTATATAGCATCCGGACGCTGGTACCGCGGCAGCTATCCGGAAGAAATGGCGCTGGTTTCCGGTATCGCCTATTCCTTTGCCCTTAGACTGGAAGAGCAATTGCATCTTCCGATTGGCATGTACGATATTGCCTGCGGCGGCACTAATATTCATAGCTGGCTGCCCCGGGAAATCATCGAGCAGGAGCCTTATCTGAAAAACCACGTCCGTGAGCTGCATCAATATCGTTATGAAGAAAATTGGAACAGTGTCAACCCGGAAAAGAAAAAGACCAGAACCGGTTCACAGGTTGCCGCTGCAGGCAAGTCAGCCCCCGGCGGTGAAATAATCAAGACGGAGAATGGCAGAAATATTGGTTTTGCCGGCAACGCGGGCAATATCAGCAATGTGGGCAAAGTCACCCAGCGCATGCGCCGGCTCAATATGCAAAAAAAGCTGGATGTGCCGCAAAGTAGAAATTTTCAGATGCGCAATCAGCCTGCAGTCATGTTCAATCATAAATTGACTCCGTTTATAGGATTGGGTGTGCGGGGGATTTTATGGTATCAGGGTGAAAGTGATGCCGACAGTCCTGAATACTATGCCAGAGCTTTTCCCATCCTGACTTCTGTGCTCAAAGAGATGTTCCTGGCGCCGGATGATAAACCCTACCTTATCTACAGTCAGATCACAGCCTATTGCTATCCGGAGGCTGATTTTAAGGCGGTGGCAGAATTCAACGAAGTACTTAGCGGCATCAGACGCAAGTTGGCGATCAAGGCCGGCATGGTCACTATCTCTGACTTGCCCCTCAATTATGATAAATCAGCGGAGGCTTTCCGCTATCCTGCGCACCCGCTGGCCAAGGAGGCGATCGGGAAAAGGATGGCTAATGTAGCTTTTGGCCTCTCTTATCAAATGGATCTCCCTGCGTCCGCACCGGAGCCAAAATCTGTCGAGAAGGTCGGCAATAAGTTCATAATCGACTTCGGCAAATTCGGTAAATCCGCGCAGGGTCTTATCTTGCGCCCCGGCACGCAGACTCTGGATGGTTTTGCTATTTGCGGCGAGGACAGAGTCTTTGTGCGCGCCAAAGCGAGGATTCTCTATGGCGTTAAAGTTATAGTCTGGCATGATGAGCTGGCTGATCCGGTTTCTCTGACTTACGGCTACTCCAGCTTCAACAGGGAGGCTAACCTGTGCGGACCGGACGGCATGCCTGTGCCGGCTTTCCGTCTGGATACAGAGCTTTCGGACTATTACAAGCCTGAAGTCTGGATGGACTGTGACCGGGTTACAGACTTTGCCTGGCCCGAGCTGATTTTGGACCCGATGCGGGTTCCTGAAGAAAACTGGCCGGGCGAGCTGCCCTTGTGGCAGGTCAGCTCAGGACGCTGTGAATTAAGCCTGACCGACAGCGCTCAAACTGAGGCCTGCCAGGTTTTACAAATGAATTACCGTGGTGCGGATGACAGACCGATAGTGATTGAGCCAAACTTCACTTATGTTTCTTCCTATCCGCCTCTGGATCTCTCAGGATGGGCTGAGCTGCATGTGCTGCTGCTTAATCCTGATCTGCGCAAGAAGAAAATCGGTATGGAGATGGAAGATGAGAACCAGGTAGTTTACATATTTTCAGAGCGGGTTGTCGAGCAGCAGCCCTATCTGCAGACTGTCAAATTTTCTTTGTCCTCAGCTCAGCTCAACCTGGAGCGCATCGTACGTATATCGTTCGCGGTCCAGGATCCAGGCAGCAAGGGCAGTCTGGATTTCGAAAAGATTTATCCAGTTAGGAGACTTATATGGCAAGAATAGACAAAATCCCTGCTACTTTCGATCCGGTGGCAAAAGAATCCCAAATCTATGAAGAGTGGCTGCAAAGCAATGCATTTTCAGCCTCTCCCAATGCAGAGAAGGAACCTTACTGCATTATGATGCCGCCGCCCAATATTACGGGCGTGCTGCATATGGGTCATGCTCTGGATACGACGATTCAGGACCTTCTGATCCGCTGGCGCAGACTGCAAGGGTACGAAGCTCTGTGGCTGCCGGGGACAGATCATGCCGCAATCGCTACTGAGGCCAAGATTGTCGAAAGCATGCGCGAAGAAGGCTTGACCAAGGAAGACTTGGGGCGCGAGGCCTTTTTGACCAGAGCCTGGGAGTGGAAAGAGAAGTATGGCGGGGCGATCACCAATCAGCTGGCCAGAATGGGTGCCTCCTGTGACTGGGAGCGTGAATGCTTCACCATGGATGAGAGTATGTCTCGTGCTGTAACAGAGGTCTTTGTTAAATTATTTAAAAAAGGTCTGATTTATCGCGGAGAGCGGATCATCAACTGGTGTCCGCACTGCCTGACAACCATCTCAGACGCCGAGGTAGAACATGAAGATCTGGAAGGCGAGTTCTATTATGTCCGTTATCCTCTTACGGATGGCTCAGGAGATCTCATGCTGGCGACAACCAGACCGGAAACCATGCTGGGAGATACTGCTGTCGCAGTGTATCCTGATGATGAGCGTTTCCAGCAGTATATCGGCAAAACAGTAAAACTGCCTCTGACAGACAGAGAGCTGCCGATAATTGCCGATTACTATGTCGATCGTGAGCTGGGCACCGGAGTAGTAAAGATCACACCGGCGCATGACCCTAACGATTTCGAGATCGGTGAAAGGCACAACCTGCCTATAATCAATATACTTACCGAAGACGCTCATATGAATGAGCTGGCGGGCATTTATGCAGGCATGACAGCCGAGGATGCCAGAACACAGATTGTCAGAGATCTGCAAGAGGGCGGCTATCTGGTCAAGACAGAAAAACTGATCCACGCCGTCGGCGCATGTTATCGCTGCGGTACTTCCGTTGAGCCCAGAATCTCCCTGCAGTGGTTCGTCAGGATGGATGATCTGGCCAGGCCGGCGATCGAAGTGGTCAGGAACGGCGAGATTAAATTTGTACCGGAGAGGTTTGAGAAGACATATTTCAACTGGCTGGAGAATTCCCGTGACTGGTGCATATCCCGTCAGCTCTGGTGGGGGCATCGCATACCGGTCTGGTACTGTGATAACTGCGGCAAGGAGACAGTCGCAGTAACTGATCCCGAGTGTTGCGAGCACTGCTCCTCTGCGGATATTCATCAGGATGAAGATACTCTGGATACCTGGTTCTCTTCAGCTCTCTGGCCCTTCTCTACTCTGGGCTGGTCTGATCAGACTGAAGATCTGGCTTATTTCTATCCGACAGACGTGCTGGTGACAGGGTACGATATTATTACCTTCTGGGTATCTCGCATGGTGTTTTCCGCACTGGAGCATACCGGGCAGATTCCCTTTGATTATGTCTTTGTTCATGGTCTGGTGCGTGACAGTCAGGGACGCAAAATGTCCAAATCGCTGAATAACGGCATTGACCCGCTGGAGATTATCGAGGAATACGGAGCTGACTCTTTGCGTTATGCCCTTATTTCCGGCAGCGCGCCCGGTAATGATCAGCGTTTCCAGAATGAAAAGGTTGAAGCCGGCAGAAATTTCATGAATAAGATCTGGAACGCCCTGCGTTTCGTCGTTTTAAACTTTGATGAAGAGATGGATTTTGCCTCAGTGGAAAGTTCTTTCGTCTCTATTGAGGATCGCTGGATTCTGACTGAACTGAATGACACCATACGTGAGGTAGAGCGCAATCTGGAAAGTTTTGAGACCGGGCTGGCTCTCTCTAAGCTTTATGCTTTCCTCTGGGATCTTTACTGTGACTGGTATATCGAGATAGTCAAGCTCAGACTGCAGGAAGGGCAGGGCAAAACGCGCCTGGCCGCTCAATATGTGCTCAACCATGTATTGCTGGAGACGATTACAATGCTGCATCCCTTTATGCCGTATGTCACCGAGGAGATTTATAAGCATCTGGTCCATGAGCCGGGACAGTTGATCAGATCTGAGTGGCCGGAGCCCGATGACTCCTATGACTTTCCGGACGATAAACAAGCAATGCAGACTATGATGGACTCAGTGCGCAAAATCCGCAATATCAGGGCAGAGTACAAGGTGCCGCAGAACCAGGCAATAAATCTCATGGTGCTGAGCAAGAATGTCGATATCAGGACATTGTTCGAGGATAATGAGCAATTCCTCACGCGGCTGGCGCGGGCAGGCGAGATTACTTACCATGCTGACAGATCTATAATTCCTCCTGATGCTGTACAGATTCAGTTTACGGGCGGAGAAATATTTATCGCTCTGGCCGATCTGGTCAATCTGCAAGATGAGATAGAACGTTTGAATAAAGAAGAAAAGAGACTGGATGAGGAGATTAAGAGAGCCGCAGGTAAACTTAAGAACGAGAACTTCGTCCGCAAAGCTCCCGCGCAGGTTGTTGAGCAGGAGCGTGAGAAAATTGAAAAATACGAGAAAATGCTGGTCAACGTCAGGAGCAGGCGTGACAGTTTAAAGTCTGTGTTATAAAGCGATTGCCTCAAGAGGCTCAGTGTTTTACCGTAATTTTGCAGATCGCGGCTGCTTAATATTTTGAATTTGCCGCCTGATTTGCCGGCTGGCTGCTATCCGTAAGTCAATGCTATAATTACAGAGTAAGCTATTCACCTAGAAATATGTTTTCGTGAAAGGAGAACTATATGCCTCTAGTATCAACTACAGAAATGTTTAAAAAAGCGTACGACGGCGGCTATGCTATCGGGGCTTTCAACGTTAACAATATGGAGATCATCCAGGGGATTGTCAACGCTGCCACTAAGCTGAATGCCCCGCTTATTCTGCAGGTTTCGGCCGGAGCGCGCAAATACGCGAATAACACCTATCTGGTCAAGCTGGTGGAAGCTGCCCTGATTGAGTCAGGACTGCCCATCGCCTTGCATCTTGATCATGGTGACAGTTTCGAACTGTGTAAGAGTGTTATCGACGACGGCTTTACCTCAGTTATGATCGACGGCTCGCATCTCCCTTATGAGGAGAATATCGCTTTAGTACAAAGGGTTGTTGACTATGCTCACAATCATGACCCCTATATAAATGTCGAGGCTGAGCTTGGCCGCCTGGAAGGGGTAGAGGATGCTATCAACGTCAGCGCAGAAGAAGCATCCTACACAGACCCGGAGCAAGTAGAGGATTTTGTCGGCCGCACTGGCTGTGATTCTCTGGCAATTGCCATTGGCACCAGTCACGGAGCCTATAAGTTCAAGCCTGGTACAAAACCACAGCTGCGTTTCGATATTCTGGAAGATATTCAAAAGAGACTGCCGGGCTTCCCCATAGTACTGCATGGAGCCAGCTCTGTTGTGCCTGAGTTTGTTGAAATGATTAATACTCATGGCGGCAATATGCCTGACGCTATCGGTGTCCCTGAAGACATGCTGCGCAAAGCTGCGCAAATGTCAGTCTGCAAGATCAATATCGACAGTGATCTGCGTCTGGCCATGACCGGCACGATCCGCAAAGTCATGGCAGAAAACCCGGCGGAATTCGATCCGCGCAAGTATCTGGGTCCTGCCCGTGATGCCATCGAGGCGATGGTAGCACATAAGATTGTCAATGTTCTCGGCTGCGATGGAAAGGCCTAAGCATATAAATGATTATGAAATAAGTGAAGTTGAGGCGGCAGAGAGAATCGGCCGCCTCAGTTCACAGCTTCGCATATACAATCATCAGTATTATGACCTGGATCAGCCTACTGTCTCCGATGCGGAATATGACCTCCTGCTGCAGGAGCTGAGTGAGCTGGAGGAATTGTTCCCGCAGCTTGTTTTGCCAGATTCGCCCACGCAGGTGGTCGGCGGCCAGGCAGCGCCTTCCTTCTCTCAGGTAAGACATCGCGTGCCCATGCTGTCACTGCAGGATGTTTTTTCCTGGAGCGGAGTTGAGGATTTTACAGCCAGAATCAGGCAAGTTGATCCTGACGCCAGATTTGTCGTCGAGCGGAAAATTGACGGACTCTCCTTAAGCATTCGTTATGAAAATGGCATCATGACTCAGGCTGTCACCAGAGGAGACGGTGATACCTATGGTGAGGATGTCACCTTAAACGCACGTGAGATCAAAGGCCTGCCACATAGAATTGATGCCAAAATCGCCGAGCTGGAAGTCAGAGGCGAGGCATTTATGCTGAGATCTGATTTCGAGCGTATCAACCGTGATTTGGCAGAGCAAGGACTTAAGACATATGCCAATCCCCGCAATCTGGCTGCCGGCACAATGAGGCAGCTGAACCCGAAGATTGTCGCGGAGAGGGGGCTGGGCATATTTATCTTTAATATTCAGTTGATGGAACCCAATATATTCACCAGACATTCCCAGGCACTGAACTGGCTGACGGAGCAAGGCTTCCAGGCCAGTCCCGGCTTTGTCATCTGTCAGACGGATGAGGAGATAAAGGCTGAGATCGATCACATCGATATTCTGCGCCATGAGCTGGATTATGGCACTGACGGTGCGGTAGTCAAGGTAGATGATCTCAGTTTGCGGGACAGGTTAGGTACGACCAGCAAGGTGCCCCGCTGGGCTGTCGCCTTCAAATATCCTCCTGAAGAAAAGAGCACTCTGGTGAAAGATATCATAGTACAGGTAGGACGGACAGGCAGAATCACTCCGATGGCGATCTTAGAGCCTGTTCAGCTGGGCGGCTCAACAGTCAGCAGAGCTACTCTGCACAACCAGGGTTATATCGACAGTCTCGATATCAGGGTTGGCGATACCGTACGCGTGCATAAGAGCGGCGAGATTATACCGGCTGTAATAGCTGTGGAATACGACAAAAGACCGGAAGGAACAATCCCCTTTAAACTGCCGGCTAATTGCCCAGTCTGCGGTGCCGACACAGCTTATACAGACGAAGGCGCTGATCTTTTTTGTACGGGAGTTGACTGCCCGGCGCAGCTGGCGCGTCATATCGGGTATTTTGCCTCCCGCGCCGCCATGGATATTGCCGGACTGGGAGAAGCCAGTGTAGAAGCACTTATGAAGCATGGATACCTGAAGAGCATCGCAGATATTTTCAAGCTGCAGGAGGTACGGTCAGAGCTGATTGAAGCCGGTATCATCGGCCGTCAGAAGGCAGTCGACAATCTCTTGGGTGAAATCGAGAAATCTAAGAATAATCCTCTCTATCAATTGCTTGCCGGTCTGGGCATCACAGGGGTGGGACGTCAGACTGCGCGCAGCATTACAGCTAAGATGAGCTCAATGGAGGAAATAACATCAGCCGGCGTAGATGATTTCCTGCAGATAGACGATGTGGGGCAGATTACTGCCAATAATCTCTACCGGTTTTTCCGGCAGGAGCAGACGAAACGTTTGCTGGATGAGTTTTCGGCAGCCGGTGTCAGGATGGCAGACGATACAGTCCCGACCAGCGATCTGCCCTTAAGCGGCCTGACCTTTGTTGTTACCGGCAGTTTTCCTCAGCTGACGCGGGAGGAATTCACGGATTTGCTTGAGAGTCAGGGCGCAAGAGCGGCAGGCTCAGTATCAAAGAAGACAGATTATGTTATCGTCGGCGATAATCCCGGCAGCAAAGCGGACAAGGCTGAGAGTTTAGGTGTTAAAATACTTAGTATGGAAGAGTTTAAAGAACTGTTTCCGGCTGCAGGCCAAATACCGGACCAACAGGATTGAGCCGCAGTATGCCGTCTTTAAGGGAATGAAATGAAAATCTATTTTTTAATCGGACTCCTGGTAAGCTTGATGCTTGTTGCTGCCTTATGCAGGCTGTTGTTCAATTTGCTGCGAGTCAACTGGAATCACAATAACACCAAATGGTTTACCTATCTGTTTCCGGTAGTGATTTCCCTCTTGATAGCCTGGACGGCGATAACTGAGCTTTACCCGCGCTTCTTGGATGTTGTCCATCTGGCTAATGGTCAATATGAATTGACCGAGGTGGAATTGTCTGAGGGAGACATCAGATTTAACAGTATTGTGGTAGATGGAGTTTCCTATTATCACATGCCGTTTGTATATTCCTGGCCAACCGGTGAGAAATTGCAAATTCTCTCTTCTCCCAATATGAACTACATTATTGGCTACACAGCGGTTGAAGAGAGCACAGAGGAGATTGCCTCCCCCTTGGGCGCAAATTAAAAATTATTCATCATTTCGGCTAAGAAGATCCCTGTAACAGCTGCACTCAGAAAAATTTATATTTTGAACGCACAAGTATTCAAGCAGAAAGGAGCCCGATATCTCCTTCTGCATTATTTTTCCGGTTCATGAATTATCGGCGCAGTGATTAAATTACAATATTCTTCCCTCGTATTTTATGGACTGGAGGTATATATGGTTATGGGAGAACTTATTGAAAAGATTTCTGGTGAGCGCGACAACTTTATCTTATCCCAGAGATTAAACAACAAAAATGAGCCGGCCTTTAAACCGGATTCAGTCGTGCATATATATTTAGCGGCTACCGACCGGGATCTCTTAGGCAATGTTAACAAACACTTGCGAAAACGAGGAATGATGGGGTTGGTTGATATGTCGGGCAGAGTTCAATTTGTACTGGACGGCCGCAAAGGCGCCAGTTTTGCCGCCAGCAGATTTGGTTCTTTTGCGGAAGCTGCCACCTTATCTTTCCGGGAGAAAATATCAGAAGGTGATTTTGCTGTAGAGCATTGCATCGACAATATCCTGCGAGGTTATTGCTTTAGGACCAGATTACGCGGATATGCCTTGCTGAGACGCATGCTGCATGTATCTTTTGCTGATCCGGCCTTAATGCGGCCTGCAACTAAGCGGCTGTATCCTCTGATCGCGGAGGAGTTCAGGGTCAGTTTACCCCAGATCGAACGAAATCTACGTTACCTGATTCAGACGCTGTTAGCGGATGAAGAGGCGGCTCTGGCCCAGGGCGCCTCGCTTTCCAGCAAGAGATTCTGGCTTAGCAGGGATGACAGGGAAGGCAAGCCCACAGTAATCTCGACTTTGGAAAAGCTGCACAATCAAGTCGTAAGTGATTATAAATCTAACTTGGTCAGTGAATACAAGAACAGCCAGTTTAAGGAAAGTAAATCATATATAAATTAATACAAGTTGAGCCGGAAAAAAGAAAAGCGCAGATGTTTCCATCTGCGCTGACTTTTCATAATTATTGCCTAAAGCTCTAATTAATTATTGACTCTTTCTTTAAGGTTTTTGCCGGCTTTGAAAACGGGAGCCTTAGAAGCTGGAATGTGGATCTCTTCCTTGGTGCTTGGGTTACGTCCCTTACGGGCTGCACGATTACGAACTTCAAATGTGCCGAATCCCACTAACACTACTTTTTCACCGTCTGCCAGTGTGTCGGTAATGGTGCTCAAAACGGCATTTATTGCCAGCTCGCTGTCCTTTTTGCTTAACTTTGTCGTTTTTGCAACTGCATCAACTAAATCGGTCTTGTTCATAGAAAACCTCCTTAAAATCATGATCCTTTCATATTATTAACCATGCGTTAATGTTATGTCAAGCTAAAATGCCCAAATTTCAATGTTATAGGACATTTTTATCTTAAATCTTGCGAATTCATCAGTGGTGGGATAGTATTAATTAACAAAAACAAGAGATTGCAGTGCAATATCTGCATTCTGTTTTATAAGAGAGGATATTATTAATGGCTGCGAAGATAACAAAAGAAATGTTGATTTCAGAAGCTATTGAGCTGGATGAGAAACTGATTCCCATCTTTTTCGCTCATGGCTTGCATTGTCTGGGCTGCGCTATGGCTGATCATGAATCATTGGAAGAAGCTTCTGAGGCCCATAACATCGATGTTGACAAACTTGTCGCTGACTTGAATAGCTATTTAGAAACAAGCGAGTACTAGTCTTATAAATATGGATAAACCTATTCGCAGAATTACCCCTAAAAAGGCTTTTCTGGTTGCTTATGACGTGATAGCTTCTATTATCGCGCTCTTTGTTGCCACCTTGATTTTTTACGCCGATACCGGGATACCGCCTGATATCATTGAACGTTTTAAGACTACCTGGTTCATCTACCTACTAAGCTCTATTATCGTCTATGTGCTGGTAGGTTTCTATGACCATATGTGGGCGTATGCAGAAAGCTCTACCTATCTTATACTGGTTGCCGGTGTGACCTTCCAGATGCTTTTGTCTTTGATTATCACGCAACTTATGGATCAGAGACTGCCATTTCAGATCTATGTCATTTATTGGTTCTTGCTCCTTACCGCAGTAGCGGCCATTCGTCTTGTCTACCGGCTGACCCGGCCTAAGAATAAACTGCTCGGCTCCTTTTGGGGCGATGGGGACAGAGACGGCAGAAGGCCCTTGATCCGAGTTATGGTTGTCGGCGCCGGCATGGCAGGCAGTCAGCTGATAACTGAATTGAGACGCCAGGGCACACGCATTCCAATCTGTGCTATTGACGACAATGTCTTAAAGCAGACATACAAGGTGAATGGTGTTCCGGTCCTGGGCACAAGAGAAGATATCCCCCGTATTGCTGAAGACCACAACATTGATGAGATTATCCTGGCTATACCGAGCGCCTCCAGCAAGACGATAAGATCGATTATCACCATTTGTCAGCAAACCAAATGTGACATTAAAATGGTTCCCTTTTTAAGCAGCACGATTGAGGGCCGCGCAAATATCGGACCGGTTCGCGATGTTAATATCGAGGACCTCTTAGGAAGAAATCCGATTAATCTTGACACTCAAGGCATAAGCGACAGGATAAAAGGCAAGACTGTGCTGGTTACCGGAGGCGGAGGGTCCATAGGTTCGGAATTATGCCGGCAAATCGCAGCTTATACGCCGAACAGAATACTTATTTTTGATATCTACGAAAACAATGCCTATACATTGCAGTTAGATCTGAATAATATGTATCCCTTTATAAAAACCAATATCCTTATCGGCTCTGTGCGGGACAGAGAACGCCTGGAAGAGGTTTTCCGCGAGTGGAGACCAGATCTGGTTTACCACGCCGCTGCCCACAAACATGTGCCTTTAATGGAGGATAATCCCATCGAGGCTGTGAAGAACAATGTCTACGGTACCTTCAATGTGGCTGATATCGCAGGCAAATATAAGACTTCAAAATTTGTCCTTATCTCTACCGATAAGGCGGTAAATCCCACCAATGTCATGGGAGCGACCAAGAGACTGGCCGAAATTACCACACTGGCGATGGATGTCAAATACCCTGAAACTACTTTTGCCGCGGTCAGATTCGGCAATGTCCTGAACAGTCATGGCAGTGTTATCCCTCTCTTTAAAAAGCAAATTGAAACTCAGCGCAGAGTCACCGTCACACATCCTGATATCAAGCGCTACTTTATGACGATAGCGGAGGCCTCATCTCTGGTAATCCAAGCCTGCGTATTCGCTAACGGAGGGGAGATTTTTGTCCTTGACATGGGGCAGCCGGTTAAGATTGTTGATCTGGCGGCTGACTTAATTCGTCTCAGCGGCTATAAGCCTAATGTCGACATTCCTATCCAATTCATTGGCCTCAGGCCGGGTGAGAAGATGGAAGAAGAACTCTTTCTGGATGAAGAAAAAATACAAACTGATCATGATGATATCTTCATTCTTGATCAGGTCAACACCAGTGAAAGGCTTGAAACAGAGCTGATACAACTGGAGAAACTGATAAATTGCGCCCCGGTCAGCGCCGAGCTTGATGAACATATGTGCAGCCTGATCGGCCTTCTCCATCCCGCCACTGATTAATTGACTGGAGCTGTTAAAGGTGCAGATCAGCGATTATCTCAGCTATTATTTGCGTTATCTGATAGGGCCTCTGCTTTTTCTGATTTCGCTCTTATCGCTGCTAAGAGTGTGGCGAATTCTTCGCTTACAGATGAAGATTTCCGCCCGCCCGGCAACGTATTTCTTCTTGCTGCGTGAAAGCCTGAAAGACGAGACTTTCTCACCGGTACGCCTTTTCCATACCAATCTCATTGGCTCGGCCGGATCTGCCGATATGCGCATTCGTGACAAAGGTGTCAGGCGCAGGCATGCGCAGCTTTATCTCTATGACGGTTCCTGGTATCTGGAGCCTGTTTCCGCACGTACACTGGTTTGGCTGAACGGCAAACCTGTTGAGAAGAAAACTGAGATTGTTAACAACGATGTTATCGGGCTGGGCACCACCAAATTGACTCTGGTTGATGACAGGGGCTATCTGCAGGAGGAGGATGATTCATCCTCTTTGGAATCTCTTACTTCTTCGACCACCGGTCAGGCGCTCTCAACCATTATTCTATTGAACATATTCTATGCAGTCAGCATGGGTCTGTTGATTTTTACTTTGCCGGAAGTATTTCATCCTCAACAGGAGATGATTCTGATTTTAAGCGTAATAGTCATTATCTTCTCTAATATGATGTTTTTTCTCTTCAAGCTTTCACTGAAGCAATTTAACGCGGATATATTTTTGGCAGCCAAAGCTCTGTATCTGACCGGGTTTATTATTCAGACCAGATTCTCCTTCTGGGATCTTCGCGCTAAAGTAGATGATCTGGAAACAGCCATCTTGTCCCGGGTTTCCGGCTGGCAGCAAATTTGCTTTATTATTTTAGCCGGATTGACTCTGGCGTTTATCCTCAGCCTGATTGTCGCCAATACCAGAGTGCTGGAAAAACTTGGCACAGCGGCGATGATCGGAACGACTGCGCTGCTCCTGGTGACTCTGGTTTTTGGCAGAGGCCAGGCGACGCATGGCGCCGGATTATGGATATACATAGGCTCTCGCTCGATTCAGCTTACAGAATTCGCTAAAATAGGCTGGCTTATTGTGCTGGCATCTTTTTTTAAGACCAGGCCGCCTCTCAAGATTCAGATACGGTTTGCTGTCTGGGCGGCAGTAAATTTCGTCTTACTTTTAATGCTTCCTGATCTGGGCTCAGCCATGATTTTGCTGCCCGTAACTTTAATCGTCTTCACCGTCATGACATCCGAATATCTGAAAACCGGCCTGATCCTGGCGGTGGGAGCTGCCGCCGGCATTATTGCTTATCAGAGCATGCCCTATGTGCAGCGAAGAATATTCGGCTGGATCTCTCTTTGGGAGGAAGTAAATCCGCAAAACAGCCAGATCGTTTATGCACTGCAAGCAGTGGGCAGAGGAGGTATCATCGGTCAGGGACTGACCCGGGGATCACCAAGAGCGATCCCTCTGGCATCAGAAGATATGGTTTTCTCAATCGTCTGCGAAGAGATGGGGCTGATCGCCGGGTTTGCAATAATTATTCTTTTCTTTGTCATCTGGCTGGCCGGGATTATTTCGGTCATAAAAGGGCGTGACGGCTTTAGTGTCAGTTTGACTCTGGCCTTGACTACAGCATTTTTTATGGAGGCGATTATCGCTATCGGCGGCACGACAGGTCTGATACCGTTGACCGGAATTACCTTGCCCTTTATCGCCCATGGCGGCAGCTCACTGCTGGCGAAATTTTTGATGCTGGGGTTACTGCTGGGAGTCTCTGCCCGCAGGGAAAAGAAAGGCTATCGCAAAGTCCGGGTAAAGAAAGCAACTGTAACTCCGGAACTTCAAGATGACAGGCAGGCAAGTTACACTAGTTAAAGAAGATTCGAGTAAATTATGAGACAGTTTTTACGTAATTTAAAAACGATAACGGCGCTGCTGGTGCTCTTTGTGGCTGTTTTGCTGGTCGCCCTCTTTGTGCAGCAAAAAAGAAGTACGGAGGAGCTTTCAGCTGCTGCCGGAGAAAATAAATTCGCGTTGCAGCAGATATATAGTCAGGCCGGCAGCATAACGAGCTCAGACGGCGTTATCTTAGCCCAAAGTGTGAAAGGCGAAAGAGAGTACGCTGAAAATTCCGCTCTGGCCAAAGCAAGTCTGCATCTGGTAGGAGACTATACTCATAGAATAGCCAACAGTGTCGAGTCGATCTATATGCCGGAGCTCGTTGGTAATTCACGTTCTCTTCTGGATCAGCTGATTCTGGATGTCAGGGGCCAGGGTTTTGTCGGCAATGATTTGGCATTGACGGTCAATTCTGATTTGATGCTGAGGGCCGGCAGGCTCCTGGCAGATTATCAGGGCAGTATCGTCCTCCTCAATTATGAGACAGGTGATTTGCTGGCGCTGGTCAATTCACCCTCGGTTTATCCCGCAGATGTGGTTAACTGGGAGAATATTACTGAAGGTTCACTCTTTAATCGCGCCCTGTATGGCCGCTATCTTCCGGGATCGACTGTAAAGATGATCTCAACTGCCGCCTTTTTGGAGGACTCAGGCCAGGACCACGATATGGAAGTAGAGTGCAAGGGCTCCGAGCCGGTCGTGCCTGCAGGAGCCAATGAGACGCTGACTCCGGATGGGCACGGTACGGTGGAACTGCAGGAAGCCTTCCGTGAAAGCTGCAATGCTTTCTTCGGCAGGCTGGCGATCGCGCTGGGAAGACCTGAAATAACGGAGAAGCTGGAAGACTTTGGTTTCAATCGAAATCTAAACCTTGATCGTTTCAAAATCGCGCAAAGTCAAATAGATCTACAAGAGCCCGGTGCGGGAGCTCTCTCATGGATTGGAGTCGGACAGCCGATCGGACAGGACAAATTGACCGTCAGCCCGATGCATCTGGCCGGTATCGCCGGCGCTATTGCCAACGACGGCGTGATGGTTAAACCCCGTGTAATATTGCAGGAAACAGATCCTCTCGGCTCTGTAAAATATGAGCGCAAAGCCGAAGATTTTTTTGTCGCCTGCCGGCCGGATACCGCGGCCGAGCTGGAAGAGCTCATGCTGTCAGTAGTGAATTCAGGTACCGGCCGTCGTGCGTATAGAGAGGGACTTAGTATCGCCGGCAAGACGGGCACTGCCGAGAGGATAAATGAGGAAGGTAAAATAGAGGTGAGCTCGCTTTTTGCCGGCTATTTGATCTCTGACAGCCATCCTCTGGCAATCGCAGTAGTATTAGAAGATGAGAACAGAGACGCTGCGACAGTCGCAGCTGATTTGCTGAGTTACGCAGTCTCAGTGGATATTCCTTAGCGTATGGAAGATGCAGGGGAAAAATGGCTTGAGTCTGCCAAACAGGGAGATGCAGAAGCCCGGGAGCAAATGCTGGAAGTCTTGATGACAAGGCTCTATCCTCTCTGCGTTAAAATGACGGGCAATCAATATGATGCTGAAGACTGTCTGCAGAACTCCTTACTGCGAATTCTGAATAATCTTAACAGCTTTTCCGGCCGATCATCATTTTTTACCTGGTGCTACAGGGTCACCATAAATATCTGTCATGACTTCCTGCGCCATAAGACCAGACGTAAAGAAGACTTATGGGATGACAAAAAAATGGAATATCCCGTCCATAACCCCAAATCCCAGGAAACTGCTGAAAATGTCGAGCAGGATGAAACCGTCAATAAGATCAGGACATCTCTATTGCGCTTGCCTGAGGCATACAGAGATACGGTGATCTTGTATGAAATCGGCGGCTACAGCATTAAAGAGATTGCCGTTCTGCAAGACATTTCCGAGGGAACAGTAAAGTCGAGACTGAGCAGAGGCAGGTCTTTATTGGCGGAGGAGATAGAAGACAGCGGCATAGAAATACCCTAGTTTTTGGATTATCCCAGAATAATGCCGGAGATTATTGCCGGAGATTATTGCCGGAATTTCGAGAGATTATTGCCAGAATTTCGAACGGGAACCATTTACAGTTCATTTTCGTCCAAAGAGTAAAGGCATGCAAAATAGTAAGCTATAAGAAGCTTGAAGGAAAAAATATACATGATTTTTATTAACGTAAAGATGAAGCGGAAAAATTAAGAATAGAAAACACAGAACACATGGCAGAAAAAGAGAAAAAATTTCATACTGAGCGCCAAGGCCTCACAAAGCAGTCGGCTGAAGCCGGAGATGCACATCCGGATTACGCTGACCGGCATGCTGCACCGGAAACAGATGAGCATCAAAATCGCACCTTTCGAGATGCTTTGGCGGGGACAGAAGAACATCTGAATCGCACCGATCGTGATGCTTTGCCGGAAATAGATGAGCATCAAAATCGCACAGACCGGGATGCTGCGCTGGAGAGTAAAGGAGCAGCCTATCTGGCTTATTTCCGCGAGCATTCGTCCGGCCCGGAGCAGGAGACTTTGACTGAGGAGCAGCGCCGGCGCATTAAAGCCGCGGTATTGAGCCGCAGCGCCGCTTCTGCCGGAGATAGCTATGCCCTAAGTGATACAGCATCTCGTGACAAGAAAACACTCTGGAACCGCTTACTGCGCAGCTCGATAGTTCCCATGGCTGCAGTATTGATTGTCCTTTTGGGCTTCTACTTCGTCTGGCAGATGATCGGAAGAGAAATGACAGCAAAAAGAAGTGCTCCGGAAGCCATACCTGGGGAGGCAGAGAACGGCATCGTTGTTACCGGCATGGACGGAGATCTTTTGTATGAAGACGAGCAAGAAGCAGATAGTTTAGATGCGCCGGCAGATGCGCCAGGAACTTATGCTACCCGATCTGCGGAAGAGCCGGAAACTAATGCTACCGGATCTGCGGAAGAGCCGGAGGCTATGGCCCCTGATGAAGGTTCTATAGTTGGAGAAGCTTATGACGACGGCGCCAAAGCCGCCTTTAAAAATGACATGCGCTATAACTGGGTCACCGAATTTATGAAGCTGTTAGAAGCGCAGGGCTGGACCAGGCATGTACCGGAGAGGGAAGACCAGGCAATAGAAAGTTTTGCTGTCGCTACAGGCGCTGAAGGCGCTGAAGGCGTCAGTCTGGCCCTCTATCAAAGGGACGCCGCCGCCAACGAGGGTCTGCAAACCTTCGGCTACTATGCCTTCACAGTATCTGACGCAAAAGATATCCCGGATAAGAAAGCCCGGCTGGAAGCACTCTTTAACGAAAATGATTATTCCTTCGTCAGTGTCGCCTCAGATCTTGAGGCAGTGCTTGCGGTTCTCAGGTCAACTGATGCACAATTAAGCCATGTAGGCGAACAGGCAGCTAAAGGTATAATGAATCAGGAGATGCAAGAAGAACTTCAGATTTGGCTGCTGTGGAAATAGCATCAGGAAGACGAGGATTTATTTTGACACCCAAAAAAGTTATGCTGATTGACGGCAACAGCATTATGAACCGAGCTTATTACGGTTTAGCCGGACGCCAGAATCTTACAGCCGCAGACGGAACTCCTACCGGAGCCGTCTACGCCTTTTTAAACATGCTGCTTAGCTACCGGGACAAGATAGAGCCGGACCTGATCTGCACTTTGTTTGATCGCTCCGAGCCTACTTTCCGCCACGAAGTATATGAAGAATATAAAGGGGATCGTAAACCCATGCCCGATGATCTGGCGCTGCAGATGCCCCTGGTCAAAGAGCTGCTGGATGCCCTGGGCATGAAGAGATGTGAGCTGGCAGGCTATGAAGCAGATGATCTGATCGGCACGATAGCCAGGAAGTCAGTTGAACAGGGACATGATGTGACAATCGTGTCCGGCGACAGAGATCTCTGGCAGTTAATAGACGACAAGACCGATGTCTTGATGCCCTTGAGCCGCGGCGGTTTTACCCAGTATGAATTAATTGACGCAGGCAAGCTCGCTGAAGAGTACGGCATAACGCCGAAGCAGGTAATAGATCTGAAAGCGCTGATGGGCGATAAATCCGACGGCATTCCCGGTATCAGAGGTGTCGGTGAGAAGACAGCGTTCCGTCTCCTGCATGAGTATGGCAGCCTGGACGAAGTTCTGGATAAGGCCTCCGAAATTAAGGGATCCTTAGGTGAGAAGCTGCGCGACGGCAGAGATGAGGCCAAACTGTCGTACGAACTGGCAACCATTGACACAGATGTGCCTCTGGCGGATCTTGAGCAGGATCTGTCAGATATGGCGATAACTCCGGCCGACGATGAACTGTTGCGCTTCTTTCTGCGCATGGACTTTAAAAGCATGATTGACAGATTCGGCCTGCAGTCAGATCTGAAAGAATACAAAGAAGAAGCCGGTAAGAAGAGCTCATCTTACTGGGATGAAATAACAGTGTGTCCAAGTGAAGAGGAATTCATCAATCTGATTGAAGATCAGGATGTCGTAATCTATTGGGATGAAGACTTCGACAAGGTTATCAGCTTTATTTCTACCCGGGGCAATCTTTTGCATTTGCCGAAGGACCAGGCTTTAGATTGCTTTGCGTCGCTGCTTGGGAATAATCTCCTCATCTGGGACTATAAAAGTTTCCTGCGCCATTATCAGCGCCAGGCCTATGCCAAGGCGCCTTTTGACCTGCGTGTAGCGGCATATCTGCTCGACCAGATTGAAGGTCAGGTGCAGCTGGATCATGTCTTAAGCAGAGTTCTGGCTGCAGATTATCGCTCTCATCCTGTCAGCGCCGAAACAGAAGACGCCCAAATCTCTTTGCTGGAGGCTGCTGCTCTGAATACTGAAGCGCAGCTATCCGAAGCTGAAGAGAATCTGCGTCTTTTCCGGGCTGAAAATATGATCAAAGCCAGAGACAAGCAAGTTGCCGCAGCCAAAGAAATGAAGCTTGAAGATCTGCTCAGCCTGGAGTTCGCACTGGCCGGAGTTTTGGCGGATATGGAGCTGCAGGGAATAACAATAGACAAGCAGGAACTGGACAGTCAATCGAAGATAATGGCTCAGGACATTCAGGATTTGGAGAAGAAAATATACGCTCTGGCAGGCCACGAATTCAATATTAATTCTCCCCGTCAGCTGGGCACAATTCTCTTCGAAGAGCTGAAGCTACCTCCCGGGCGCAAGACCAAGACCGGTCAATATTCCACCGCGGCGGAAGAGCTGGAAGCGCTTGTCTTCAGCCATGAAATAGTGCCTCAGATTCTGGAGCACCGCAGCCTGGCCAAGCTGAAGTCAACTTTTCTGGACGGACTGAGTTCGGCGATCGAGCCGGATGGCCGGGTGCGCACCAGCTATCATCAGACTTTGACATCAACGGGACGTCTCTCCAGTTCAAACCCTAACTTGCAAAATATCCCCATCCGGACCGAACGCGGACGAGAGATCCGAAATATTTTTGTAGCGTCTGCGGGAAATATTCTGCTTGATGCTGATTACGCGCAGATTGAGCTCAGAATTCTGGCTCATCTGTCACAGGATCCTGAGCTGCTGGCTGCTTTTCAGCAGGAACTCGATGTCCACAGTGTGACCGCGGCCTCGCTTTTTGATGTGCCGATTGAGGAAGTCACCAACGAGCAAAGAAGCATCGCTAAAACAGTCAACTTCAGCATTGTGTACGGAATCAGCGACTTTGGACTGGCCCGGGATTTGAGCATATCGGTACCGCAGGCACATGAATATATTGCCGCGTATGACGAGCACTACAGCCAGGTCAGAGCGTGGCTGAATGAGACGATCAAAAAAGCTTACAAGGACGGCTATGTCGAGACAATGCTGGGACGAAGGCGCTACGTCTCTGAACTGAAGTCCGCCAATGTCAATGTCAGGAAATTCGGGGAACGGGCTGCGGCCAACGCCCCTGTACAGGGCACAGCTGCCGATCTGATCAAGATAGCCATGGTCAATATCCATGCCGCCTTCAAGGAGCGCGGTCTCGACGCGCATCTGGTCTTGCAGGTTCATGACGAATTGATTGTTGAGGCATCAGAAGCCGATGCCACAGAAGCTGCGGAAGTTTTACAGAAGATGATGTGCCAGGCGATGGAACTGTCGGTGCCGCTGGTTGCCGAAGTGACCATGGGGCACAGCTGGGGCGAAATTAAAGCATAGGCGAAGGCGCAAAGAGATTATGTATGTTATCGGTATCACAGGCGGAATAGGCAGCGGCAAGACAACTGTGGCGAACGTGTTGTCAGAGGCGGGGATAAAAGTAATCTGCGCGGATAAGATCTCGCGTGCTGTTACGGAGAAAGGCGGCGTCGCAATTCCGGAGCTCTCAGAGACTTTCGGGCCTGAGTTCATCAAGGACGGTGCTCTGGACCGCAGGAAGACTGCTTCTTTGGTCTTCCGGGACCGTAAAGCCCTGGACCGGCTCAACCGCATTGTCCACAAACACGTTCTCGATCAGATGGGCGAAGAGCTTGATCAGCTGGAAGCCAAACGCGCGAAAGTTGTTGCTCTTGATGTGCCTATACCTGTGCGCCATGGTTTCCTCGATCGCAGCGACGTGGTATTTACGGTCTGGTCTGATGATGACATCAGGCTGAAGAGACTTGTAAAGAGAGGTCTCTCCCGAAGCGACGTCCTGCAAAGGATGGCCATGCAGATGAGCAGGGAAGAGTACCGGGAAATCGCTGATGCAGAGATAGTAAATAACGGCACCATAGAGGACTTGCGCCGGCAGGTGGAAGATATTATCGGCTCCCGGCTGCGTGAGCGGGGAATCAGGTATAAGAGCTTTCTTGCCGTGCCGGAGGATGAGCCGGCATCAGACACTGCTGCGACAGCGGCTTCTCAGTTGTCAGACGTTGAAGCGGAATAAAATAATATCTCCGTCCCGAACGACATATTCCTTACCCTCAGATCTGTACTTGCCCTTTTCCTTCACTGCTGCCATAGATGAGCCATTGGCTACAAAATCATCATAGGATGCTACCTCGGCACGTATAAAGCCTTTTTCGAAATCACTGTGTATTATACCCGCAGCTTGCGGAGCCTTCGTTCCTTCAACAATTGTCCAGGCTCTGACTTCCTTTTCCGATCCGGCGGTAAAAAACGAGATTAAGCCCAACAGCTTGTAACCTGCCCGGATAACCCGGTCCAGGCCGGCGGCCGGAATCCCCATCTCTTCCAGAAACAAATCCCTCTCATCTTCATAGAGCTCAGAAATCTCCTCTTCAATGGCCGCGCTGATGACTATCAGCTCTGCATTCTCCTCGGCAGCTTTCTCTCTCAGGAGTCTGATCTGCGGGATGTCGGAATTGACTTCGGATTCAGCCACATTTGCCACATAGAGCACAGGTTTGGCGGTAAGCAGGAGGAGCTCAGGGTGGCTGTCGATATCCGGAAAAGAGCGGGCAGGCATTCCGCTTTCCAGGTGGACCATAAGATTATTCAGATATTCCAGCTCTTGAACAAGATTCTTATCGCCGCCTTTAGCCTGACGAGAGATCTTGTCGATTCGCTTCTGCAGATGTTCCATATCAGCAAAAATCAGCTCCAGATCAATCGACTCCACGTCGCGCATCGGGTCGATGCTGCCGTCAACGTGAGTGATATCCGGGTCATCAAAACAGCGCACCAGATGAATAATGGCGTCAACTTCGCGGATATTGCCGAGAAATTTGTTGCCCAGGCCTTCACCTCGGCTGGCTCCGCGCACCAGACCGGCGATGTCTACGACTTCCAGCACCGCAGGGACACACTTAGGCGGCTGAAAAACCTCATACAAGTGATCCAGCCTGCTGTCAGGCACCGGTACAATAGCTACATTAGGATCAATCGTACAGAACGGGTAATTCGCTGTTTCAATATTGGCCTTGGTAAGAGCTTTAAACAAAGTGCTCTTGCCTACATTGGGGAGACCTACAATTCCCAGTTTCATTTCTACCTCCACACTGCTGTCCCGGATTGCCGAAGTGAATCTGGTTCCGGACGCATTACCGAAGCTGAATGTTGCCTACGAGAGACTATTGTAGCACTTTGCAGCCCGAAGGCTCATAAATTATTTCTTAATCTCAGCTATTCTAATTTAGATCAGATATGGGAGGCAACATTGTCTACTAAGAAGTACAGCAGCATATCTTCATGTGGAATCAGCAGCATGCAAGGCGTACCTGTAGAAGTAGAAGTCACTATTTTACCCGGACTTCCAGGGTTTGAGATCACAGGTCTGGGTGACTCTGCCATCAGAGAAGCCCGCAACAGAGTCAGAGCTGCCATAATAAACAGCGGCTATGGCTTTCCGGAGGGGAGAATTCTGGCCAGCTATGCCCCTGCCTGGATTCAAAAGAGAGGAACCGGATTCGACCTTCCTCTTGCTCTGGCCATTTTGGAGGCTTCCGGACAGATCGCCCGGCCGGCAGATCAGAAACCTCTTCTCATCATGGGAGAATTAACCCTTAATGGTGAAGTGCTTGGTATTCCCGGTGTCCTTAACCGCTTGATGACGGCGAAACAAAAAGGACATTTCAGTGAATGTCTGGGCCCTCTGGTCAATGCCGGAGAAGCTGAGCTGCTAAGAAAAGTAAAGTATTACGGAGTAAAAGATCTGTGCACTGCAGTAGCTGTCTTCTCCGGCGTCAAGATCAAACCGGAAAAGCCTGAAATAACGCAGATTAATAAGATAACTACGACATCACGACTTGACAACATAATGGGGCAGCAACAAGCAAAAAGAGCCTTAATTATTGCTGCCGCCGGCCATCATACTCTGCTGATGCTGGGTTCGCCGGGTTGTGGCAAGACCTCGCTGTCATCCTGCTTGCCGGGACTGCTGCCGGAACTGAATGAAGAAGAATCCTTAGTTGTCACCATGATACGGAGCGCTTTAGCCCAAGGCGAGATAATTGACAACCTGATTACAACCCGTCCGTTTTTCGCTCCTCATCACAGTGTTACTAAAGCAGCCCTGATCGGCGGCGGTTCTCCTTTGCGTCCCGGCCTTTGCACCAGAGCTCATCTGGGAGTTTTATTTCTCGATGAATTGACGGAATTTCCCAAAGCGGTACTGGATCTTCTGCGTGAGCCTCTGGAGAGCGGCAAGATCAGGATCGCCCGCGCCAGAGAATTTGCGAACTGGCCGGCGGATTTTCTTTTGATTGCAGCAGCCAATCCCTGCCGCTGCGGTTATGCTTTGGAGTCAAACGATAAGTGCCGCTGCACCCCTGATCAGATCAGGCAACATCTGCACAAGATCAGCGGCCCTCTCTGGGATCGCCTGAATCTTTGTGTCACGATGCAAAGCCTGTCCGGCAAAGACCTGCTTAACATCACCTCAGTGACAACCGACAATGAGCAGGAACTGGCAGCAAAGCAGATACAAACCTGTTTTGAGATACAAAGAGAAAGATCTTTCAGTCTGGGGCTTGTTAAAATCTATCGTAACAGCAATATCCCGGTCTCAGACTACGGCAAGGATCTTCGCATAGAAAAGGAAGCGCTGGATTTGCTGAGCAGATTTGGCAATACTCATTCTGTCACTGCCCGCTCCTTTCACAACATGTTGCGAGGCGCGCGCACGATAGCCGATCTGGAGGAATCCTATACTGTCAAGCCGGACCACATGGCTGAGATTATGCAGTACAGACTAGATCTGAGCACATTAGTATGATTAGCGGAAATGACGTCAAAGAAATTGCCAGCGACGGAGATGGCAATGAAGATATTGACAGCAATGGAGATATTGGCAGCAACGCAGAAATAATAGAACTGGATTTATTTGTCGCAGCAATCTTATCTTTGCCGGCAAGCAAACACCGTCTCAAACACAAAGACAAAATCAGGCTCTTGCAGTATGCGGGTTCTTTCTCCGATCTTTGGCGATTACTGCAGCACAGCCAGGCGAAAAACGCACGCCATGAGCACAGTGCGCCACGTGAGCCAAGAAAGCCAAACGAGCCACGAGAGCCAAATGAGCCCAGAGAACCAAATGAGCCCAGAGAACTGGAGGTGTTGCGCTGGGCCATGTCTCAAATAAATCTGTCTGATCTCAAAACAAAGGTCCGACAATGGCGAAGTCAGGGAATAGGTGTAATCTCAATTTTGGATCCACAGTTTCCGGATATCCTCAATAATGACAAAACTTCAATCTCGCTGCTTTATTATCGGGGCAGAGATTTATCTTTGCTGAGAAAAAAGTCCGCAGCAATTGTCGGCTCCAGGGCGCTGAACGCTTATGGTCATGAAGTCACAGCAGTTCTGGCTGAGAATATATGCCGTAAGGGTTATTGTCTGGTGAGCGGAGCAGCAGAGGGAGCGGATAGTGTGGCCCATCAGGCAGCACTGGACCTCTCAGGGGAGACGATCGCGGTCATAGGCTGCGGTGTGGATATTGCTTATCCAAGAAGAAACCAAAACTTGCTCCGGAAGATTTGCGGGGAGGGTCTGGTCATCAGCGAATACAGACCCGGCACCCCGCCCATAGCCCGCAACTTTCCCGCCCGCAACAGAATAATAGCCGCGCTGGCGGATACTGTGATAGTGACCAGCGCCAAGGAAAGAAGCGGCAGTCTGCTTACCGCCAAAATGGCTCATAAACTGAATAAGAAGGTTTATGCCGTGCCTGGATCAGTTTTTGATTCCGGTCAAAAGGGCTGTCACGCTTTAATCAATGACAAAGTTGCCAGGATCGTGACAGATCTGACAATGCCTGATTTGCCGAGTGTTATCCCTGAGCCGAAGGCGCTAAATAGTGAGAACTGCAGTCAAACGATTACCGAACCGAAAGAAGCGATTCTGTCGTCTATTGTCGAAGTCAAGCGAGCATTGTCTGAAGATTTGCCCGATCAGCCGACAGCGGCAGAGAAAAGTGCGATGCTGTCGTCTATTGTCGAAGTCAAGCGAGCATTGTCTGAGGATTTGCCTGATCAGAGGCCAGTGGCCGATTTAGAATATTTATTTGAAACTGAAGATTCAGGTTCAAACGCTGACAACAGACAGTTGACCTTTTTCCCTGAAAAGCAAGGTGACAGCGAAGTAAAAATCCTCCGGCTCTTAACTACAGGCGCCAAGACGCTGGCACAAATTTCAATAGCAATTGATCTGCCCCTGTCTGAAACAGCTCAGATATTGACCGGGCTAGAGATTTCCAATGCGGTAAACAGAAGGAGAGGGCATTACGAATTGAGTTTTTCATCCCTCGTATAATCAGCTGATTAAATTTGCGATTATTCACCTTGAATCGGGATGCTGCCTGAAGGGAAATTTTATAAAGCAACATTCATATAATGTTTAATAGATAATCAATAACATTCATCTGCGTTATTCCCTGATTACTGAAATAAACCCATCCATGGAAAGGATATGCTTGGGATAAGTTTCGATTATAAACGAAACATATGACAGATTTAACGAAATTATCGATTATAATCGAAATCAAGCACAAATTTAGTTGATTTGTCGATTATAATCGAAACTATAATTTAATTTGCCAAGAACAATACTCTTCAGATTTTCTAGTTGGATTTTCAGTTCTGACGAAGCATTCACAACCAATTTAATACTTGCAGCTCTTAGAACTTTGATACTTGCAGGTAGCAGGAAAAGAAATATTATGATTGCTCTTTGTCTTATGATGTTACAGAGAGGCATGTCAGACTGACTTTTGACAGAAAAGACCGAATGTTGTATATAATTAGTCCCGAAGCTCATGTATATATGAGATACAAAGGATGTTAATGTGAAAACACTTATTATAGTTGAATCTCCCGCCAAAGCCAAAACGATCTCTCGTTATCTGGATGATGACTATGTCGTTAAAGCGTCAGTAGGTCATATTCGCGATCTTCCTTCCAGCACCATGGGTGTTGACGTGAATAATGACTTTGCAGTGCGCTACATCACCATGCCCGGAAAAGAGAAGGTCGTCAGGGAGCTGAAAACCGCTGCAGAAAAAGCGGATAATATCCTTCTGGCTACTGACCCGGACAGAGAAGGTGAAGCGATTGCCTGGCACTTGTCCACTATTCTAAATTTGGACCCCGATTCAAACATCCGCATCGCTTTTAATGAAATCAGCAGTAAGGCGGTAAAAGAAGCTTTGAATGCTTCGCGTCCGATTAATTTGGATTTGGTCGACTCTCAGCAATCCCGTCGCATCTTAGATCGCCTGGTGGGCTACGAGCTGAGCCCGCTGCTCTGGAGTAAAATTCGCAAAGGCTTGTCCGCCGGTCGCGTACAGTCGGTGGCGACCAGGCTGATTGTCATGCGGGAGCGGGAGATAAGCGCCTTCGTCCCTGAAGAATATTGGCTTTTAGCAGCCTTTCTGAAAGTTGATCCCAAAGATGAGGCTTTCCGCACTTTGTACCATGGCGAGAAAGCAGGCAGCCGTGTACGCCGGGTCAAGCTGTCCAACAAGGAGGAAGTCGATGAACTCCTGGCCGAGCTGAAGAATCTTCCTTTCATTGTCGACACAGTAAAGCGCGGCACAAAAAAGCGCCGGCCGTACGCTCCTTTCACCACTTCCTCACTGCAGCAGGAAGCATCGCGCTATCTGGGCATGAGCTCGTCTCGCACCATGCGCGTAGCTCAGCAGCTTTATGAAGGCGTTGATCTTCCCGGTGCCGGCGCTACTGCGCTGGTATCGTATATTCGTACCGACTCCGTGCGTGTATCTCCGACGGCCGTGACTGAGATCCGCGAGGTGATTGCCAAGAAATTCGGACCGGATTATCTGCCGGCCAAACCCAACTACTACAGTAAAGGCAAAAAGGCGCAGGATGCACATGAGGCTATCAGGCCCATACATTTCGATCTGGACCCCGTGTCCGTCAGAGATAAATTGACCCACGATCAATACCGTCTTTACAAAATGATCTGGGAGCGTTTTGTCTCCTCACAGATGAAAGAAGCTGTCCTGGATACAATCCGGGCTGATGTTCTCGCCGGTACGCATATTTTCCGGGCGACAGGCGAGAAGATAAAATTTTCCGGCTGGCTCAAGGTGTACAGCTACGCCTCCGGCGTCAGCAAGAGCAAAAGTGAAGACGACGACTCCGTCAATTTTTTACCGGACTTTAATGAAGGCGATGAGCTGAAGCTTGACCGCCTCGAGTCGGAACAAAAGTTCACCCAGCCGCCTGCGCGTTATACAGAAGCCAGCCTGATCAAAGAGATGGAAGAGCTTGGCATCGGCAGGCCATCCACCTACGCGCCCACGATCTCGACTATTCAGAACCGGGGCTATGTGGAGAAGGAAAAGGCCAGCCTGCATCCCACTGATCTGGGGACGCTGGTTACTGAGATGCTGGAAGAGAACTTCGATGAAATCGTAGACACTGACTTTACAGCTGATATGGAAAAACAGCTGGACTCGGTGGAGGCCGGTGAAAAGGAAGGTCTGGAAATCCTGAATAAGTTCTATCCTCCTTTCCACGACAAGATCAAAGCGGCTGAGAAAAACATCGAAAAAATTGAGATAGTTGATGAGCCGACCGGCAGAACCTGCCCCGAATGCGGGAAGGGTGAGCTGGTCATTAAAGATGGCCGCTTCGGCAAGTTCATCGCCTGCAACCTTTATCCTGATTGCGACTATAAGGAGAACATCGATATTGTCGCGCCGGGCAAATGTCCGGTCTGCGGTTCCGGTCTCCTGGAGAAGAAGACCAGGAAGGGCAGAAGAAGAAAGTTCTATGTCTGCGACAAGAAGGGCAAAGATCCGGAATGTCCCTTTATCAGCTGGGATCTGCCTTTAGAAGGCAAGACCTGCCCGACCTGTGACGGTTATATGGTTCAGAAACACTTCCGCGGCCGCAGCTATGAGCAATGCGGAGACCCCGAATGTCCTTCTAATGTCAAAAAGGCAAAAAACAAAGGCAAGAAGAGCAAGGGAACCGATCAGAAAGCAAATCAGGAAAATCATCAGGAAGCTAGCCCGGGAACCGATAAGGATTCCAGTCAAGCTATGAGCGGGGAAGCAGGCAAGCAAAAGGGTAAGGAAACCAACAAGCAAACGGGTAAGAAATCCGGTAAGCAAACCGGCAAGAAAGCAGACAAAAAATCAGGCAAGCAAACGGGTAAGGAAAAGGCCAAGGAAGAAAAATGAAGAAGTTGAGAGTGGTCGGGTCAGGCCTGGCCGGCGCTGAAGCCGCCTGGCAGCTTGCTCGGCACGGCTTGACTGTTGAACTTATAGACATTAAGCCCGGGCGCATGACTCCGGCGCACAGCAGTATCTATCCTGCGGAACTGGTCTGCAGCAACTCACTTAAATCTGACGATCCTCATACCGCATCAGGCCTTCTCAAAAGGGAAATGCGGCAGCTGGACAGTATCGTGCTGGCTGCGGCTGACGCCAGCAGCGTGCCTGCCGGCAGTGCTCTGGCCGTAGATCGCAGCGCCTTCGCCAAAGAAGTAAAGAGAATATTGGATCAGACGGGGCTAATAATCTGGCGGGAGGAAGAATTCACTTCGCTGCCCGCTGACGATGAAAACATTGAGGATGACTGCCTCACTCTCATAGCGACCGGACCTTTGACAACTGATGCCCTGATGCAGTCCATGGCACGGGAATGGGGCGATATGCTGCATTTCTTTGACGCTGCCGCACCGATTGTGAGCGAAGAATCGCTTGATCCGGACCACTATTTCGCAGCTTCCAGATACGGCAAGGGGTCAGCGGATTATCTTAACTGTCCCCTGGATAAAGAGACATATCTGGCATTCCGGGAGGCCTTGATTGCAGCGGACAAAGCTGAGATCAAGGAGTTTGACCGCAAGGTGTTTGAACATTGTCAGCCGATCGAGGAGCTGGCGGAGCGGGGCGAGGACACCATGAGGTTTGGGCCTTTGCGGCCGGTGGGTCTTGAAGATCCCCGTACGAGACAGACTCCTTATGCGGTTTTGCAGCTGAGGCGTGAGCAGAGCTCAGGAGGGATGTACAATCTTGTCGGCTGCCAGACCAGAATGACCTTCAAGGCGCAGCGCGAAGTTTTCGGAATTATTCCGGCACTGCGTAAGGCGGAATATCTGCGTTATGGCGTCATGCACAGAAACCATTATATAAAAGGACCTCAAGTTCTGACCTGGGGAAATCGGGTTAAGTCGCAGCAGACTTTGTTCCTGGCCGGACAGCTTACCGGCGTGGAAGGCTATATGGAATCAGCGGCGTCAGGGCTTATAACCGCCCGGCAGATGGCACTCATTGCTGCCGGGATGCCGGCGGAAGAATGTAAAGTTCTGGCTTTGCCGAACACGACAATGCTGGGAGCGCTGACTAACTATGTCATCTCCTCTGACAGCGTGGACTTTCAGCCTATGAATGCCAATTTCGGTCTGCTTGAATATGCTGAAGGTTATAAGGCCAAAAGGAAGAGAGAGCGCAAAGAACAGGCGATTCTCATGTCAGATCATTTCATGGGCGAATGGCTGGATCTGTATAATTCGTACTGCCTCAGATATGGACTGGACGTCGAGCGCTCCTGAACAAATACCAAAAATTTCAGTGAAACCGGGAAACAAAAGATATCAGTGAAGCTGCGAACAAAAGATGTCAGTGAAGCCGGAACAATCATCAGTGAAATCAGGAACAAAAGATATAGGCAATGCATATTTGTACGCGAACAAGATATTGTGAGGTTATGAAGAAAAATATCAGTGAAGCTGCGAACAAATACATCAGTGAAGCCGGGAATGATATCTTGAATAAAGCATGAATGAAGAGAAAAATAGACTATGACTGATTCAGTTAGTGAAAATAATGTTGGCTCTGATATAGAGCCTTTGCGAAAAGAAGACTACTACTTTGAGCTGCCGCCTGAGCTTATTGCTCAGCATGCGCTGCCCGAACGTGATCAGTCTCGTTTAATGGTTCTGGAGGGGGATCAGCCGCCCCGGCACAGACATTTTTATGATCTGCTCGAATACCTCAGACCTAATGACCTGCTGGTAGTAAATGACACCAGAGTCATGCCGGCAAGGCTGCTCGGCCGTAAAGATACTGGCGGTGAGGCGGAGGTCTTGCTTTTACATCGCGTAAAGGGTGATCTGTGGGAGACAATTGTCAGGCCGGGCAAGCGCTGCCGCCTGGGTGACAAGCTGGTATTCGGGGCGGGGGAGATCGAGGCTGAAGTAAAAGAGGTGCTGCCTTCCGGCAACCGTCTTATCCTTTTCTCATATGACGGCGTGTGGGAGCAGGTCCTTGATAAAGTCGGGATCATTCCTTTGCCGCCATATATTACCGAAGAGCTGAAGGACAAGGAGAGCTATCAGACGGTTTATGCCAGGGAGATCGGGTCGTCCGCCGCTCCCACGGCCGGCCTCCATTTCACTGAGGATCTCTTGCAGCAGATCAGGGCTTTAAATGTCGATATCGCCTGCGTCACTTTGCATGTGGGGCTGGGAACTTTCAGACCTGTGCGTGAAGAGGATATCACTAAGCACAAAATGCACAGTGAGTTTTACCGGCTTCCTGCCTCTGCGGCAGAGAAGATTAACCACGCCCTGGAGAATAATGGCAGAATAATAGCAGTGGGAACGACCAGCTGCCGGGTCCTGGAATCGGTTTATCAGCTGCAGACGCGCCCTTATATTGAGTGTTCAGATTGGACGGACATCTTCATCTACCCCGGCTATGACTTCGGCCTGACGGATGCTCTGATCACTAATTTCCACCTGCCGGAGTCCACCTTGCTGATGCTGGTCAGCGCTTTTATGGGCAGAGAGAAGATTTTGGCCGCATATCAGGAAGCTATTAAAGAACGTTACAGGTTTTTCAGTTTCGGTGACGCCATGCTGCTTTTGCCGGGAGATAAGCGCCTTCGCCGCTTTACTGATGGAGAATAAATTATGACGACAGAGAGTCCGGTAAAATATGAATTAGTCCATGTCTGCAAGCAGAGCGGTGCCCGCCGCGGTATCCTGCATACCCCGCACGGGTCCTTTGAGACACCGGTTTTCATGCCGGTGGGAACTCAGGCTACAGTCAAGACAATGACGCCGGAAGAGGTTTACGCACTGGGGGCAGGAATTATTCTTGCCAATACATATCATCTGTGGATGCGTCCGGGGCATGACCTCGTAGAGGAGGCAGGCGGGCTTCATCAGTTTATGAACTGGCCGCACGCTATCCTGACCGACAGCGGCGGCTTTCAGGTTTTTTCGCTCAGCGATGCCCGCAGAATCAGTGAAGAGGGAGTCCGCTTCAATTCCCATATCGACGGGTCTTTGCATGAGCTGACGCCGGAACTGGCGATCGATATTCAAACCTCGCTGGGCGCGGATATTATTATGCAGCTGGACGAGTGCGCCGACTGGCAGGAGGACCACGATTACATAAGAGGCTCTCTTGAACGCACACTGCGCTGGCTGGAGCGCTGCGCCAGACAGCACAAGAACACCGCCAATCAGGCACTCTTCGGCATCGTGCAAGGCGGTGTCTACGAGGACCTGCGCAAGATGTCAGCCGAGCAGACAGTTGCCTTTGACTTGCCCGGATACGCGATCGGCGGGCTTTCCGTCGGCGAGCCTGCGGAACTGATGTACAAAATGCTCGAAGTCGTGACCCCCATCCTGCCCTCAGACAAACCGCGCTATCTCATGGGAGTAGGATCGCCGGATTATTTAATCGAAGGCGTTATTCGCGGGATCGACATGTTCGACTGTGTTTTGCCGACGCGCCTGGGCAGAAACGGGACTGTTATGACTTCGCAGGGACGCCTGACAGTAAGAAACGCCGCCTACGCCAGAGACTTCACGCCCATGGATCCGGCTTGCAGCTGCTATGCCTGTCAAAACTACACCCGGGCCTATATCCGGCATCTGATCAAAGCTAATGAAATTCTAGGTCTGCGCCTTACTACCTGGCACAACCTCCACTTCCTCATTAATCTGATGTCTGAGATCAGAGAGGCGATCAGCAGAGACGAATTGCTGGATTTTCGAGACAATTTCTTTTCCCGGACCGGTTACTCAAAAGAGTAATTAACTAAGCTTTATGCTAGAATTAGCGGTGCATATACTTTTTTATGACTACTGCGGCGTTTAACGCTTTTAGAATATTTACTGGAGATCTTATGATCCGCACCTTAGTAACAGCCCATATTAATTCACTCGATTTGCACGAGCTGACGATACAGATTAATGATCGCAGCCTCGGTTATTTGACCACCCAAAAACAGCAAAATTATGTGGCCTCAACCAATAGACGAGTCCAGATGATAACGGGCATCCGCACGGACCGGCTTGACCAGAATCTGATTGTCGAAAGCCGCGACATGCTGAGGAAATGGTCAGCGGTATTCCGCGAGCTGCAAATTTACGGACTGGATATACTGCCGTCTATTCTCAATCGGGATCAGCTGCATGCGGAATTTCTCTTTTTGATCCATGACGAAGTAGCGATCGCTCTTCTGTCACGTCACTGGGGTTTCTATCTCCAGCGCGGCGGCCGGCTTTATCGGCAGCAGCCGGCAGTACCGCATCTGGATGTCATCCCTGACAGCTTCATGAAGCAGGCTTATTACTACGCTTTCGTTCCGAGAGAAGGCGATATTATTTTGGCCTTAGATCCCAATTTCATCGATTTGTTTGAGCCTGAGGGGTTAGAGGAAATTTTGTCAGACCCGCGTCAGATGACGGTGAAGATGTCGGAGCTTACCGCCCTCGCCTCAGCCTATGGCTACGCCTCTGATCATACCTGGATCGGTTTTCAGGTAACCAGGATCGAGCAGCCGACGCACACCAGGAAAGCAACCCTGCAGAGAATTCCCTTGACGAGAGATCATCTGTCAAAGGTTATCCCAGTGTCCGGAGGCAATCGGCTTGCTGTGAATACCTCCAGGGGTCAGGATATTGAGGAGCAGAGAGTTCAGGTCCCCGGTGAATCAAACTATCCGCGACTCTCCGGAGGTTACCGCATAGATGATGAAGTAGAGATTCCGGAACCTGAGAGAATTAAAATCAAGTCTGGCAGACCATCCAGTGCTAAAGCGCAGATGGAAGGCGAAGAGAGAGCCGGCATTTTAGATCGAATCAAGCTGATGGAGTTTGATAAGACGAAGGGTATTTGGAATAAGTTTCTCTTCAAGATAACGCATCTTTTCCCCGCCTCCAGATCTTTATCCGTTCTGGCCCTAATCGCGATTGTTCTGGTTATCCTGGTTCTCTTGGTCACGATGCTGCAACTCCTGACAGGAGGTAATGATGATCCCAGAGAGACAACTGAAATACCGACCATCACAGAACCTGTCAGTGATACTGAGGGAACAACTCCGCCTACGGACTTTGAGATCAAAGTCACTGTCAGAGCCCAGAGCATGCAGATCATGGCAGCGCCCGGAGCAACAGAGCTGGTGGCTACGGCAGTCAGAGGAGATACTGTCTACCAGCTGACCCAGGAAGATCAGGATGGCTGGGTCATGGTGCGCCTGTCTGATGGCCGCACCGGTTATGTGCCCTTATCTGTCTTAATCCCGGACGACACAGAATAGCGGCAAGCGGCTGTGTCTTGGGTCAATTAGGAAACGAGTGGCCGAAGTGAGGTCAATTGCAGATACGATTGGCTGTGGCAGAGGATAATTGAAGATACGAGCGGCTGGAAAGCCTTCATCTTTACAAACTTATGTCCCTGTTGTAATATATCTAAGCGGAATTCCGGCCAACCTGCGGGTGTAGTTCAATGGTAGAACATCAGCCTTCCAAGCTGATTGTGAGAGTTCGATTCTCTTCACCCGCTCCACAAGGCCGGATTTCCATGTGGGCGTATAGCTCAGCAGGATAGAGCAACGGCCTTCTAAGCCGTAGGTC
>DCDV01000004.1:233494-242338 GCA_002316595.1 Mageeibacillus sp. UBA1046 | reverse complement strand
GTAGCTCAGCTGGATAGAGCAACAGCCTTCTAAGCTGTGGGTCGCAGGTTCGAATCCTGCTACGCTCGCCAAACCCCCGTAATGTTACATCACGGGGGTTTTGTCTGGGGAGATGATGAAAAGAATACATAAATGATATTATTATGGCAAAGGAGGGCAGCCAATGTCTGTTTATAGAAGTCTTTTTGATATTATTGGTCCCGTTATGATTGGACCGTCCAGCTCTCACACAGCCGGAGCTGTGCGTATAGGTTTAGTTGCCCGCTCAATTTTCGGCAGGACGCTGGAGGAAGTTCGCATTGTTCTTTTCGGTTCATTTGCACACACCTATCAGGGACACGGCACCGATTTGGCTCTGATCTCAGGTTTGCTCGGTTTGCCCACCAGCAGTGAAAAGATTCGTCAGGCATATGATCTGGCCGCTAAAGCTAATATGAGGGTGATAATTGAAACCAGCGAAGATCCCACTGAACACGCAAACACTGTTGATCTTTACCTTAAATCAGCAGATCATACTCTATCTTTGCGAGGCGTGTCCTTAGGCGGCGGGACTATTGATATTACCAGAATAAATGGTTTTGATATCCATCTGTCGGCTGAAAACCCTGCAATTATGTTTTTCTACAAGGATCAACCCGGTATCGTCACCCAGGTCACCGGGGTGCTGGCTAAGGCAAACATTAATATCAGCACTATGGAAGTTTCCCGCAAAGGAAAAGGAGAGCTTGCGTTGATGCTGATCGCTATAGACGGCAGGATCCCGACATCTGTAATGGAGGAGCTTGGCAGCATCGGTCATATTGACCAGGTGATAGCTCTGGGCGCTCTTAACATTGAGCCTGATTTAATCAGTGATTCTGAACAAAAAGAGGAGTATAGCTATGATCCACAAATTACAGGAAATTATTAATTTATGTGAGAGAGAAGGAATCGCTCTGCATGAGTATTTCCTTCGCACCGAAGTTGAAGAATCAGGTGATACTGAGGAAGCAATACTCCGACACATGGAACAAAACCTGTCTGTCATGGAACAAGCCGCACACCAAGGGATAGAAGGAGTTAAGTCACGTTCCGGCATGACTGGCGGCGATGCCAAATTGCTCGCTGAGTATCTGCAAAGCGAAAAAGCCTTAAGCAGATCTATTTATACCCGCGCGATGGTCTACGCTACCGCCATCAACGAAGTCAACGCTGCCATGGGAGTTATCTGTGCTACCCCAACAGCAGGATCCTCCGGAACTTTGCCGGGTGTCCTCTTTGCTCTGCGCGATGATCTAAAGTTATCACGATGTGAACAGATAAACTTTCTGATAACTGCTGCCGGCTGCGGTATTGTCATAGGCAATCAGGCCTCTATATCCGGTGCCGAAGGCGGTTGTCAGGCGGAGGTCGGATCAGCTGCGGCCATGTCGGCAGCAGCCATCGTTGAAGCCTGCGGCGGCTCTCCTTCCCAATCCGGCCACGCACTTGCTATCGCGCTGAAGAATCTGCTTGGCCTTACCTGTGATCCGGTCGCCGGTTTAGTTGAAGTACCGTGCATTATGAGAAATACAGCCGGTGTTGTTATTGCAATATCTTCAGCAGAGATGTCTCTGGCCGGAGTAAAAAGCCGCATACCGGCAGATGAAGTAATCGATACCATGGGAAAAATCGGCCGCTCGATGCCGCCGGCTCTCCGGGAAACTGCTTTGGGCGGCCTCGCGCAAACAGATACAGGGCTGGAAATGGCCAGGCAATTAAAGGAAACAGGTCATATAGATATTGAATCCGTTTAAGCCCCGGCGAGGTTCCAAACACTCTCATTGCCAAAAACAAGCGAGCAACAATAAAACCATCTTTCCTTACCAATAACAAGCCAGCCATTCAACAAGAAAGCCCACTACCAAAGTACGATTATCCGCAAACAAGTCTGTTTTGATCCGACTTGTGGGGAAGTTTACCGATACAATTTTATTATTTTGCCTTGAAGGTCGCCGGCTTCAACATAAGGCTCGCGCCAGTTGCGACTGTCATGTGATGCCTGCCTGTTGTCACCCATAACGAAGAAATGTCCCTCAGGTACTTCAAAGGCTCCGGAGGGACCGCATATAGCTAAGGAATATTTCTTAGATATTTCGTAGGCTTCGGCGGGACCGCATATAGCTAAGGAATATTTTTTTGACATTTCGTATTCGTCGGAGAGACCACCTTCATTGTGGACATAAGGTTCCTCAAATTTCTCGCCGTTAAGGAATACAGCTCCATCCGGGTGGACGTGAAGAATATCTCCCGGGATACCTATAAGGCGTTTTACCATTGTTTTTTCATGAAGATTTGAAGTGAAGACGACTATGTCGCCGCGCTGCAGCTTCTCCGGACGGTGAATGCGCCATGCCCATATTCGCTGGCCAGGCTTCAGAGTTGGCAGCATAGAGATTGATGTGACCTGAACGACAAACAAAATCTGCTGTCTGATGGTCACAGTTAAGGCTGCTATCAAAGCCAAACTGATCAAGATATATGTCAATGGCATTTCAGCTTAGTGCTCGTGATGATGTCCATGTTTGTGGTTATCATGACTATGTTCATGTTGGCCATGCCCATGTTTGTCATGTTCATGCTCACTGTGCCCGGAATTTTCCGCCAGATGAAAGAAGTTAACATAGGCTTCAACATACGCGCGGCCTGCAGTAACATCATCGACATCGTAATGCTTCAGGGCAAGAGTCTTTTCCAGGCGTTTTTCCAGTTCTGGCAGCAGCTCATCAGGCACCAAACCTTTAAGAGGAGTGATATCGCCGACTTCGATGCATTTATCAGCGGCGACAACCTTTTCATCGATGGGGATGCCGTGAGGCTTTACTCCTACATGAGGTGCGCCTTCACCGGCGCGGTGGATGCGTACCAGAGCGTCAACAAAATATCGCTTGGCGACTTCCTTGGCATCACCGTCCAATTGGTATACTTTGTAGGCCAGGTCAAAGCATTCTTGCAGTTCGGCTTCATCTTCAGCTTTAGGTTGAATCCATTTCAAAGCATAATTAATATTGCCCGTTTCAAGGGCTTTGATTCCATCGACAGCCGTAGGCCCATCCATGGTATCGCAGTGAGCGCTGGCTTTCTTCGGCATAAGCAGCAAGGCTCCTGCCGTAAGTCCGATAACTAGTACGATAATCAATAGTTCCATGTTAATCTCCTTGGTTTCCGGAATTGAATTAATTTTACACCAATAGATATGTAGTTATTTACATTTCTTACAAACAGTTTTTGACTTCATCTATATTTTTTATATGACACAAGACTGACACAGACAGCGTTTATTCTGTAAGCAACATAAACCTTATGGAGGTAAAAAACATGTTGAAAAAAATAATTTTTGCCAGTCTGGCGTTAATTGCTGCAGCTGCTCTTATAGTGACAGCTCTTTCCTTTGACAATGGAGCTGTACTCGCCGCAGAAAAAGCAGCAAATAGCGAGCAGGCAGAAAATGGTGAAGAAACTAATGACGATGACTTTGGTTTCTGCAGACGCAATGGCCAAGGAATGCAGGAAACCGGTATGCGCGGTTGGTGGAGGGATGCCGAGGATACAGACGGCGATGGCAAGCCCAATCTTCCTGAAGGCGTGACCAGGCCTTGCGATACTGACGGCGACGGCAATCCGGATTTCCCTGAAGGCGTAACACCGCCTTGGGATAAGGACGGCGACGGCAAACCTGACATGACGGATGACGGCAGCTTCGGTTTCGGCAGACGTAATGGCAGGGGTATGAATGGCGAGGGCAGGCGCGGTGAATGCGACAGTTGCCCATACGCAGAAGAATAAGAGACGCCTTAATGCAGAGTGCTGTACCGCGAGTTCTGTAAGCGATGAAACAGCGGGTGTAATGTGCTTTACTAGTATAATATGTGCATGATACTCAAGAGAACTTGACGGGACATTTAGGAGACTGCTATGGCGCGGATGCTGATTGCAGATGACAATCGCAGAATGACCGAAATTCTGGCGGATTATGCCAGAAGAGAAGGTTACACAGTAGATATTGTTTACGACGGGCAGGCCGCCTTGGATCGCTTCAAGGCAGAGCCTGCCGACGTCGTTCTTTTGGATGTGATGATGCCGAAGATTGATGGTTTCACGGTTTGCCGTGAAATCCGCCGTATCTCGCTTGTACCTGTTTTGATGATTACCGCCCGCAGCGAGGATGCGGATCGGATTATGGGTCTGGACATCGGAGCGGACGATTATATCGTCAAACCCTTTTCGCCGGCAGAGGTAATGGCAAGAGTGCGGGCAATTATGAGGCGGCTCGATTTAAGCGATACTGAATCGAACGACAGTGAAAATGATTATGTTCTGGGCAGTCTGCAAATAAATATGGACAGAGCTGAAGTCCGGATCTCAGGTCAAGAGGTAAGTCTTACTCATCGCGAAAGAGAACTGCTCTGGCTGCTGGCCTCAAGTCCCGGCAGGGTGTTCAGCCGGGATGAACTGATCGACCGCCTGTGGGGCTTTGACTATGAAGGTGACTTGCGCACAGTAGATTCCCATATAAAACGCCTGCGGGCGAAGCTGGAACTCTATGACCACGAAGACTGGACCTTATCGACTGTTCGAGGGCAGGGTTATAAACTGAAAACAACATGAAACATTTAACTTTGAGCCGGCGCATCGCCTTGTCATTTTTCCTTTTGTTCCTGATATTCAGCGTCGTATTGGGCGCTTTATTCTATGCCATTAACCGCCGCAGCATGCTTCAGGTTTATGAGGATCAGCTGCTCACACATGCGGTGAGTATTGCCGATGCTATCGACGGGCTTACTGTGCCGGGACAGAACATGCCCGGAATTGGAATGGGGCAGGGCAGAGGCATGCAGAGAGGACTGCAGTCAGCTTATCTGGATCTGATCAATGAGATAGCCATGAGCGACATTTGGATAGTAGACGAATCAGCCCGCTCTGTAACTGTAGGCATGTCGCATCAACCGATCACTTACACTGAACTTAATCCTCAGGCTCAGGCTTTGCTGGAGGATGTTTTTGCCGGAAAAGCTCTGACAAGTCCTGCTTTCAGCGATCAGCTGGATACCGCCTCACTCTCCGCAGGTGCGCCGGTTTACGATGAGGACGGACAGGTGATAGCAGCTGTACTTTTGCATAACAGCTACAGCGATCTAAACCAGAGCATGAGTGAAATTATCAGGATACTGGCTGTATCGCTGCTGATAGCGCTTCTTCTGGCACTCTTCATGACAACTTTATTATCCCGGCGGATCAGCAGGCCGGTAGCACAGATGGAGAAGACTACCAGCTGTCTGGCCGCAGGTGACTATGAGGCTCGCAGCGGTATCAGCCAGACTGATGAGATAGGCGCCTTGGCTGAAAATATTGATACGCTGGCTGAACGTCTGGCCGAGGCAGAAGCTGAGCGCCGGCAGCAAGATAATGCCAAGCGGGACTTTTTGGCTTCGCTGTCGCATGAACTGCGCACACCGGTAGCAGTCATGCGCAGCTCTCTGGAAGCACTGCGTGATGGAATTGTTACTGAGCCTGAGCGGCGTCAAGAGTACTACGATGACTTGCTCGGGGAGAGCCGTCAGTTGGAGCGGCTGGTCAATGATTTGCTGGAATTATCCCGCCTGGACACAGCGGAATTCAAGTTTGAAAAAAGTGAAGTAAACATTCCGGATATTCTGGCGGATGCCTTGCGCAGACAGCGCCGTCAGGCTGAACAGCTTGAATTGACCTTGAACTATGAAGATGAGGTTAAGCAGTATCCTTATCTGGGTGATTACAATCGCTTATATCAGCTGTTTGGCATTCTTTTGGACAATGCACTTCGATATGCGTATCCGGGGACCGCAGTGAGCGTCAACTCTTCCTTGAGCAAGGACGGTCTGCTCGAGATCCGAATACATGATTTTGGCACAGTGATATCGCCGGCGGACTTAGAGCATATTTTCGAGCGCTTCTACCGGGTAAAGACAGATGATTCTTTTGGATCCGGCCTTGGCCTTGCGGTGGCTTCCGCTCTGGCAGAAAGTCATGACATTGAGATACAGGCTGACAGCAGCGAAGAGGAAGGCACCTGTTTTACTCTCCTGTTCGCAGCCCCGCTGTTAAGGGAATGAAATACCATAGTACGATGGCGGTTTTACTCTCATGTTCGCGGGCCAGCTTCAAGTTTTTAACCGGTCTGGATAGGTTTATCCTTACTGATAGCGTTTTCCAGCACCATGCCTACATACATGACGGGGTCTTTAGCAATAGAATGCATAGGTGAATAAGCCAGGTCAAGATGGAATAAATCGCTGACTTTAGCTCCGTGGGTCATGGCGGTTACGAGCACATCCATTCGCTTATCGACGCCTTCATGGCCTACTATTTGAACTCCCAGCAGCTTTTCTGTCTCACGGTCAGCGACAGCTTTAATAATAAGTTCTCTTCCGCCCATTAGAGTTGTTTTGTCAGGTTTTACAATATGCGCCACTTCGATGTCATAGTCAGCAGCTCGTGCCTGAGTCTCACTTAAGCCGGTCCGGGCTACATTGAGATCAAAAGCCTTAAAGATGCCGGTTCCCAGGACGCCTCTGAAGGTCAAGTCCCCTCCTGTGATAACGTCTCCCGCGATGCGGCCGGTTTTGTTGGCTGTTGACCCCAGCGGAAAGTAAGCGGGTTTTCGGGTAACCAGATTGAAGTGCTCAATACAATCTCCGCAGGCGTATACATGCGGATCGCTGGTTTGCAGATACTCGTCAACGGCGATAGCTCCGGTTCCACCCAGCTTGATGCCGGCCTCCCGGGCCAGCGTGACTTCCGGTCTGACGCCTGCAGCGACTATGACCAGATCGCCGGGGATTTTTTCTTGATCTGAGGTCAAGACGTGATCGTCCTCGATTTTTGCTGCTTGAGTGTTCTTGTAGAGTTTGACATTGTGAGACATAAATTCTTCTTCGATGTGAACTGACATGTCAGGATCCAGAGCCGGATTGATGTGACTTGCCATTTCTATCAGATGGATCTTAAGACCTCGCCGGGTAAGATTATCGCACAGCTCCATGCCGATGCTGCCGCTGCCGATGATAGCAGCAGCCTGAGGCTTCTTTTCCGTAATGAATGAATCAATAGCCAGAGTATCCTCGATGTTTCTGAGACTGAAAACATGCTCCTTTTCGACGCCGGGAATAGGCGGAATGACCGACCTGGCTCCGGTAGCGATTATCAGCTTGTCGTAGTGATCAACAAAGGTTTCATCTTGATCCAGGTCCTTGACAGTAAGCGTCTTCGCCGCCAAATCAATATCGATCACTTCGTGGCGGATTTTGATATCGAAATGGTATTTCATTCTAAAATATCTCACACTGCGGGGAGTAAGTGACTTTGCATCTGCTATCAAGCCGCCGATGAAATAGGGCGTGTCACAGCCGGCATAAGATATATGCTGACCCTTCTCGTAAATTACAATCTCGGCTTCCTCATCGTTGCGCCGCGCCTTGGTGGCTGCTGACGTTCCTGCTGCAACTGCTCCGATTATTAAAATTCTCATCTCAAGTCTCCTTTTAACTTCTTGTGCATCGAACAAACGAGCTGGCATCCGGACCCTGTGCATCGAGCAAACGGTCTGATATCCGGACCCTGTGCATCGAGCAAGCCAGCTGACATCCGGACCCTGTGCATCGAACAAGCAAGCTGACATCCGGACCACGTGCATCGAGCAAGCTAGCTGATATCCGGACCACGTGATCGAGCAAGCGAGCTGACATCCGGACTGGATTTAGTTTATCATGTTAGAATCCAAACTGTTCGTAACGCAACGAGGTGTATTGTGATTTCTCCAGGCTGGTAAGACACAAAACCTGTGAACTGCGGCGGCCAGTCGAGACAGATCAAAGTCTTGTTTAATTTTAATTTCATGATGCGGAGGAGGCAGATACTTTGCAGTTTTCAATTATTGACATCATCTTGATACTGGCTTTGCTGGCCATCAGTATTTCCAGCCGTCATGGCATACCTTCACTTCTATTGTTCATCGTTCTGGGCATGGGGTTCGGCGCCATCGGCCTGGAATTCAATGACTATGTGTTCGCAGACGGCTTCGCCACGGTTGCTTTGATGGTTATCATGTTCTACGGAGGCTTTGGCACAAAGTGGAATATGGTCAAGCCGGTAGCCAAAGAAGCGATCGTCTTAAGCTCTTTGGGGGTTGTGGCTATGGCCCTTCTAACAGGATTGTTTTGCCATTATGTACTGGGCTTTGGCATGCTGGAAGGCATGCTGATCGGATCTATCGTGGGCTCAACCGATTATGCCAGTGTCTCTAATATCCTGCGCTCCAAGAATTTGAATCTCAAGAACAATACCGCTCCTTTGCTGGAGCTGGAGAGCGGGTCCAACGACCCGACGGCTTTTACCATGACTATGGTTTTCCTCTCTGTCATCATGGGCTCGAGTGTATCTGTTCCGATCCTGATACTCTCTCAGATTGTTATCGGTGTGGCAGTGGGGTTTTTCGCAGCCTTCCTGATCGGCAAGCTGCTGATACGCTTGAACCTTCAGGCTGACGGTCTCTATTCGGTGTTTATGGCCGCGGTGATGCTGATTACCTATGCTGCCTGTGACTTGTTTGGCGGCAATGGTTATCTGGCCCTCTATATTCTGGGGATCTACCTCGGCAACAAAGAATTCCAGGGCAAAAGAGATGTTGTTTTCTTCTTCGACGGCTTAACAAAGATTATGCAGATCAGTCTGTTCTTCCTGCTCGGTCTCCTGTCCAACCTGCCGTCCTTCCTGCGCGCACTGCCGTACGCTGCCGCGATAATGGCTTTCATGACGATTTTTGCACGTCCGGCAGCAGTCTATGGCTTG
>DCDV01000004.1:198490-233378 GCA_002316595.1 Mageeibacillus sp. UBA1046 | reverse complement strand
GCAGTCTATGGCTTGATGCTGCCTTTCCGGCTGAAGGGGAACCAGCTTAAGATGATCTCGCTGGCCGGAATCAGGGGCGCGGCTGCAATCGCCTTCGCCATTATGGCGGTAAACAGCAACACAGCCTTCGCCGTGGATGTCTACCATATTGTCTTCGGCATCTGTGTGCTCTCATCTTTGATTCAGGGCTCGCTGATGCCGGTCGGCGCCCGGCGCTGGGACATGTTGGATCCGAGCGATACAGTCCTGAAGACCTTCAATTATTATCTGGATAAGGCGAATCTAGGTTTCCTGGAGACTAAAATCAGGGCGGGCACCAAGCATGTCGGCACCAAGGTCAAAGATCTGAATCTGGAGTTTGACTTTATCGTCGCCAAGATAGAGCGCGGTGATAAAACCATCGTACCGCACGGCGAAGTTATCATGGAAGAAGGCGATACTATCGTGCTGGGCGGCGAGACACACTTTGATAAGAGCGGTCAGGATCTGATCGAGTTTACGATTCCGGAGCACCATGAATGGGCAGGGGCATATATCAAGGACCTGAATATCCCTGATGACCGGCTTATTATCATAGTACAAAGAAAAGGCAGTGATCTGATCGTCCCGGACGGCGAGACTCTGCTTCTGGCTAATGACAAGGTAGTCCTGATTCATCTGGGAGACGATGACGAGCTCGTGGAGATCGGCCCCCCGGACCGCGGGTAGCTGGACAACAAAATTTTTCTGTCTCATAATGTAATTTGGAAATAACCTATTTCCAAATTTATTTTACATAGCTTAGGAGGAATTATGGATTCTCATCCAGAACCTGGCAGTTGTAGGTACGCGATGAAAAATAGTGGATGCAGAGCCATAGAAGCCGTCTAGGTTTAATATTTGGCTCTGCCTTAAGGAGGGCCATTTATGAAAGAGAAAATTCTCAGCCTTATTGAACAAGGCAAATATCTCGAAGCAAGAAATGAAATTTGCAGCTTGAACGTAGTTGACGCTGCTAACTTATTCGAAGAAATAGACCAAAAGCATATTCTATTGGTTTTTAGGATTCTGCCTAAAGACTTTTCTTCGGAAATCTTCTCGCACATGTCATTTGATCTGCAAAAACATGTTATTGACTCTATGACAGATGAAGAGGCAATTAATATTTTTGACGATCTCTTCCTCGACGATGCTGTTGATCTTTTGGAAGAAATGCCTGCGAATGTCGTTAAGAGGATACTGAAAAACACTGATGAAGACATGCGAGTGCTTATAAATCAGTTTCTGAATTACCCTGCGGATTCCGCAGGCAGTCTTATGACGATCGAGTATGTCGACTTAAAAAAAGAAATGACAGTCAAGCAGGCACTTCAGTACATCAAAGAAATCGGCATTGATAAAAGAACAATTAATACTTGTTATGTCATGGATAACAGCAGAATTCTGGAGGGTGTAATATCGCTGAGAAAACTGATACTGAGTGATGAGTCAGTAATTGTAAAAGACATAATGGAAACAGACGTGATGTCGATCAACACTCACGATGATCAGGAAGATGTAGCCGCTTTGTTTAGAAAATACAATTATTACGTTATGCCGGTTGTAGATAAGGAGTACAGGCTTGTCGGCATCATAACAGTAGATGATGTACTGGATGTTATTGATCAGGAGGCCACAGAAGACCTCCAGAAGATGGCAGCTACAATGCCATCAGAAACAGAATATCTGAAGACTAGTAATTGGAGACTTGCATTAAATCGAATCCCATGGCTCTTAATTCTGATGATTTCCGCGACTTTTACCGGCGGGATAATTCTGCGATATGAAAGTGCGTTACAGTCGGTAATAATTCTGGCGGCATTCATTCCTATGCTTATGGACACAGGAGGAAATGCCGGCTCACAGTCCTCAACTTTGATTATTCGGGGGTTAGCCCTGGGAGAGATAAAAACTTCCGATACTCTCAGGGTCATGGGAAAAGAATTCTGTGTTAGCAGTATTGCGGGCATAGTACTTGCTCTTGTCAATTTTCTCAGAATTTACTTTATTGAAAATGCCGGGCTGCTAATAGCCATAACTGTATCTGTTACCCTGTATATCACGGTCGTGGTAGCGAAGATAGTCGGTGGCACATTGCCCATAGCGGCGAAAAAGCTCAAATTAGACCCGGCAATTATGGCCGGCCCGCTGATTACAACTATTGTCGACACAGTAGCTTTGATTATTTATTTCAATCTTGCTACATGGCTGTTGGGCATACGCTCATAACAGCAATTGGTCACAGAAGGGGGAAAGAATGAAACAATATGACATGATAATCATCGGCTTTGGCAAAGCCGGCAAGACGCTGGCCGCACACTTTGCCGGGCAAGGCAAAACCATCGCCATGGTTGAAAAGGATAAGAACATGTACGGCGGCGCCTGTATTAATACTGCCTGCATTCCCACCAAGACACTAATTCATGCGGTAGAAGCCGGCAGCAGCTTTGATCATGCCTACGCCTACAGAGATGAGGTCACAGCTAAACTGCGCGCTAAGAACTATAAGAAGCTGGCCGACGAAGCCACCATCGATATATATGACGGCAAGGGAGAATTTTTCGACAATTATACAGTAAGAGTCACCACAGCAAATAATGAAATAGATTTGACGGCGAAGACGATTATCATCAATACCGGCACCTTGCCCTTCATGCCTCCGATTGAAGGAATCGATGCCACAGATAACGTCTATGACAGCATCAGCCTTCAGAGTCTGAGGTATCAGCCGGAGACTTTAGGCATCATCGGCGCCGGAAATATCGGCCTGGAGTTTGCCAGCCTTTACGCGCAGATGGGATCTAAGGTTTATCTGTTCAATTTAGAAGAAGAGATCATGACTTCAGAAGAACCCGAACTAGTGGAGTTGGCAGAAAAGTATCTGCAAGAAGATGGCGTGGTTTTTGTATCAAACTTTAATACCACAAAATTATCCAATAATGAAGACGGCCAGGTTGTAGTGGAGTCGGAAACTGTCAATTATATTGTCGATGCTGTGCTTGTTGCCACCGGCAGAAGACCAAACACAGTTAGTCTGGGTCTGGAAAACACTAACATCCAAGTGACTGACAAGGGCTTTATTAAAGTTGATGAAAACCTCGAAACTTCCGTAGCCGGGATTTATGCGGCAGGGGATATAAATGGCGGACCGCAGTTTACCTACATTTCTCTGGATGATTACAGGATTATCAGAAATCACCTGGAAGGAAAGGCATATTACAACCTTAATGGCCGCAAGAATATTCCCTTCACTCATTTCCTCAATCCGCCCTTTGCCAGAGTCGGCCTGACGGAAGCAAAAGCCAGGAAAGAGGGCTACGATATAAAGGTGAATATATTAGATGTTGCAAATATGCCCAAAGCCCATGTTGACAATGATCTACGAGGCAGATTCAAACTTATCATCAACAAGGAAAATAACCTTATCTTAGGTGCAAGTTTATTGGGCGCGGCCTCTGGCGAATTAATCAACTACATCAAGATGGCCATGGACAATGACATCCCCTATACCTACATCAGAGATCAGATATTTATTCATCCTTCAATGACAGAAAATTTTAACGATCTATTTAATATTTAGTAGAGTATCCTTCTATTTGATATTACAGGGGAGTATCATCCCGGTTTTTTTCGAGGAGGCTTTTTGCAGTTGCACCATGTAGGTCTAAAATCTGTTGCCGCCTATGACACAAGCTGCCCGGACATAAAACGGTGCTGGTTATGGCAATCGCACTCTTTATATTCATGAATTCAGTAATTAAAAAAGGCGACAGCCTTCCGAGAGGAGAAGTCGACCTTGCGCAGGTAGAAGACGGAACCTATCTGGGTAATGCTGATAACGGTCTTGTTGCGGTCGATGTTTCTGTAACTGTTTCTGATCATAAACTGACTGAGATCAAGATTATCAGCCACCGTGAAGGTATGGGCGAGGCGGCGGAGGATATCACTGCTGATATGATCGCAGAAAACTCTACCGATGTTGATGTCATAAGCGGAGCGACAATGTCCAGCGAGATGATCAAAGCTGCCGTGTATGATGCTCTGGTTAGCCCATAGACCCGGAGGTGTAGTTGCAATAGAAAGAAATATGAGCAAGAAATAATCTCCCGGCTTCTGCCGGCATTCCGTTTTCCGGCTCCTGTGTTGCTGTTTGTACTGCAACCCATGGTGCACCGACTTTATACTCGCTGCTTGCCCATCGGGAATCGGCAAATTCGCTAATAATGTGCAGATTATTTTGTTGACCGAGGTTAAAACAGATGGTAATTGATTTTCATACACATGCATTTCCTCAAGCTATTGCCGCAAGGGCAATGACATCTCTTTTGGAAGAAGGCAAAGAAATATATACCCCGGTGCATGACGGCACACTGGCCGGATTGTTAAAGAATATGGATGACTGGAACATAGATATTTCAATCGTTCAGCCTGTATTGACAAAGCCATCTCAAATGCAAAAAATAAACGAGCGGGCAAGAATTATTTGTTCAGAGAGAATAATTTCCTTTGGCGCTATTGATCCCCATGCTGACGATTACAAGAGCCAAATTGATTTTGTAGTCAGCCTGGGACTCAAAGGTCTAAAATTTCATGCTGAGTATCAGAACTTTTCCATCGATGATAAAAGGATGCTCAAGATTTACGATTATGCCTTAAGCAAAGGCTTAATCATATTCCATCACGCAGGTTTTGATCCGGCATATCCAGCGCCATATAAGAGCAGTCCCAAGCAATTCGCAGCTATCTCCGATGCTATGCAGGGCGGTGTTATTGTTGCTGCGCATCTGGGCGGACAATCTCAATGGGATGAGGTGGAGAAATATTTAACAGGCAAAAACATATATCTCGATACCTCAATGGGCTTTGAGTTTTTTCCGCATGATCAGTTTTTAAGGATTGCCAAAGCCCACGGAGCAGACAAGATACTGTTCGGTTCCGATTCACCCTGGAGCAACGCCAAAACCGAGATAGAGCATTTGCAAGCCCTGCCTCTTACCGCCGGCGAAAAAGAGGGCATATTTTATAAAAATGCGCAAAGAATCTTAAATCTTTAAACAGCTCTTTCTGCTATGTCTTTGGGAACATCCTTACAGGCCAGAAGATAATTCAGTCCCGCAATAATCACGCCGCCGCCAATAAAGTTTCCGATTGCAGCTATAGCCAGATTATAAAGTATGCCTGTTGCGGGCAGCGCTCCGCCCATTAACAGGGCCGCAAACAAGTAATACATATTTGCGACCACGTGCTCTGTGCCGCTGAGGACAAAGACGGCAATTGAAAGCCATAAGACAGCAATTTTGGCGATTTCTTCTTTGCAGGTATAGCCAAGGCAAATACCGGTGCAAACGATGATATTACACAAGATTGCACTGGTAAGCAGCGTTCCCAGGGGCATGTTTACTTTATGAATCGCTTTATCAATTACCAGTTGCGCTGTTGCTTCATTAAAGATGCCGGAGAATCGGGTAAGAAGTGCCATGAAAATGGCGCCGATCAGATTGGCAATTAAGATAAGGAATAAGAATTTAAAAACATTTCTTACCTTGGTCTTACGCGCATAGACGGAAGTCATCACCATACAGTCACTGGTAAACAGTTCTGCCTGCATTATCAGGACGGCAATAACTCCGATGGGGAAAACCACTGCGCCCAGAAAATCGCCCAGACCGGGGATTGCAATATTGGCAGATAGCTTCAAACTCGCTATTGCTCCGATGGCAATATAAATTCCTGCAAGGATTCCTTTTACTAACAAAACGATTAATCGTTTACCGGCCTTCCCCTTGCTTGAATCCAAGATATAGTCAGTCAAAACCTTTGAGCCCGAACTTGCACTCATAAACAACATCCTCACTTTATTTATTTATGTATTTTTTTATAAACCTAGGATATGTTCAATGTGAATTTCTATCATTGAACAATCATTTTCTGAACATCTCTGAATATTTCTGAATATCCATGTCTATTCTATCTGCATTTACATTAAAAGCAACTATTTGAAGATTAAGCGGCGAAGACGCTTATCGATAAGTACACAGCGCATTTGGTTTTTTCAACTGATTGTCAAGTTTATGAAAACAACAACAAAAAAGCTCCGTTAGGAGCTTTTTTGTTTCCCTCATTAGGGAGCCGACGAATCGGCGGTGTCCAAAATTTGTTGTTTGAACTCGTCTGCAGTTTTAGATGGTAGCCATACGTGAAACCGCCTTTGTAGTAGGGATTTGTTGTTTGAGAGCTATGCAGTTTTAGATGGTAGCCATACTTCACGTTCAGTCATTAGCAGCTACCTCAAGTTTGAGAGCTCTGCAGTTTTAGATGGTAGCCATACCCGTTGGTAACGTGCATTGTGCATTTTACATGTTTGAGAGCTCTGCAGTTTTAGATGGTAGCCATACGCTCTTCGTAGCAAAATCAATATGAGAATCGCGCTCACGGAGAGTTGTTGTCCCATCCTCTCCTTTGACAAAACAGATTCCTTCGAAGCTTTTAAATACCACTTCTGTAGTGATGAACCCACAAGATACATCGGCCAAATGGACATTATCTTCAATGACGACTTATACAAGGACTTATTGGCAGCTAGCAGTTTTCATCATTCTCCATCTTCCAAACCGCTTAAATATGCGACCAGCTTGTCGAGATCCAAATCATCTGCATAGATATCTGGTTGAAAGCCGCGCTCGGGTGTGAATTCTAATGGATTGTGATAGTAAAACTCCTCAGGAAGCCGCAAAGGCAGACCTGAATTAGGCAATTTATAAAAAAGACCAAGCATAGAACTAGCCAAGCCTCTGGTATTTGAGCCGATAAGAAGGACTTTGTCGCCGGACTTGATACTACTTGTAAAAAATTCACCTGCTGAGGCTGTGTTGTTATCAATCAGGACTATGACCAGCTTATTCTGTACGACAGTATGCCTGACCGGATTTGTTGGCAAGATAAAGTGTGTCGTACCGACTTTGAAATCCGGATTATTTATATTTTGCGCATTCTCTTCTGTAATGGGATTAGCAGAGTAGCGAGCTACATCAAAATCCCAATCAACAGCAAATAAACTGTTTAAAAGTGGATTGACAATATCTGATGCTCCGCCCTGATTGCCGCGCAGATCGATTATCAGATATGGATAGCGGAGAGCCTCTTCCGACATCAAGTCTAAATCCGGAATCTCCTCGCCACGAAACATAAATCCGCGAAAATCAATATAGTAGACATTATCAAACACTTGATTCTGATTTCCAGAGAACATGTGCTGCTCATCAATTTGGATTGAATTATTAACCAGTTCTTTGATTTCACCATTCTTATAAGAGATTGTCTCCGGCAAGGCCGCCTTCTCAAAATTATTCACATCCATATATGTGTAAAACAGCTCGCCCTTGCTGCCCAGAACCGCTTTAATCCACTGTTCATTAACAACGACTTCCCAGCCATTCTCACTGTCAAAGTAAGTACCTGCTTCGGTCTTAATGAGTTTCAGATTTTGTGCAAAGGCAGGAGTCCTGACAATATAATCTTCGGGTTCATAGTGCTCCAGCAGATAGTCATCGAAATAGATATAGGGAGCGTAACTTGCCGGGGTATTATACCCCAGCCAGTAATGGCCATCGTGAACAAAAGAAGTTTCCAGAATCAGCTGATCGTAAAAAACATAATACGGTATTCCTTCAGCAGGAATTTTTTCTGACATGTTTTGGACAAATTTTTGTACCCTGGTTTCGCCTCCAAATTGATTGATGCCACCGTAAGCGTGAACTAAGAGCTCGCCAAGATACTCGATATCTGCAATCGCTTCTTCCCTAGGCAGGATTTCATTGTATTTTGCACTGAACTGAGAGAATAAAAGCGCCATCTCCGGAGAGTCAAAATTGAGATCCAGATAATTAACAGATTCCTGAACTATAAACTCAATATCCTGATTCTGATTGACTATGTCAGTCAAAGCCTCCAGTGTGGGGTAAAGCGTTTCGTTCTTAAAATCCAATAGATCTTCCAGCTGATACTGCTCAAGTGTCGGCAGCTTAATCGGCTTAATCTCAGGTGTTTTGCTTGTTTCAACAGGGGCTTTTGTTGTTGCTTTGGTGGCTGAACTCCCCTGTGTCAGCTCGCTTTCTCCAGTTGAACCCGAAATGGTCAGAAGAGTATCTGTTGTGCCAGATATGACTTTTGGTGCCGGACTACATGAACTTAAGAGCAAAACTAACAGAAGCGCTGAAAAGTATATTTTGTAGAGTATTTTTCGCATAGCCGGAATTACCCGTCTCAATATGAAATAATTTTCTGTATTTCACCCTTAGTATAATTCGAAATCCGGCAAATTGATACAAAATGGAGACCTCGCTCTAATAGCCGGGAGCCGGGACGGATAGGTAAGCGTCTTCAACTTACTGCTAGCTGACAGCTAACTTGTTGCTCTTGGCGAGGAACTTTGCGGGTATCGGGTCGTGCATTTTTAGGACAATGCTCATGGGTCGGGAGCCTTCATGAGTTACATAGTCTGCGAAACCTAAGCAGGTATACGGACTGGCCATACCATATTCAGACTTATATTCACGTACGAACAGCAGAATGCGATTTCCGGTTCGCTTATGATTGATGTAACGCTGACCAACTTTCGATTCCGGGGAAGTGCTGTTCTGGCTCTGCCAGTGGAATAGATTCTCGTTGATCGAGTAGTCGTCGTACATCGTATCAGGGGAATAATCCTTGTCCGATTTGTTGAGCGTAATGAAGAACACGTCGGTCTTTTTGTCCGCGAAGTACTTAACGCCTGCCTGCTGTGTCTGCGGCTTCTTATAACCGAGGCCCATCTGTAATTGTTTCATTGTGTACCGGCAATGCAGGGAAAGTGGTGAGTCAGGACTTATGTTAAGCGGTTTATCTACGAAGTCGATCTTGTCGAAAGTATAGTCAATCAAGTCTATAAGCTCGGGGAAAAGAGGTGATTCTTTCAAATAGATTAGTGCGTCGAAACGACTGCTGTGACCATATTGCTCAAAACCATTTGGCCAAAATGTGTATTCCAACATACCAATCATACGCTGTTCGGCGACGGTCAACTTATCAAATTCGAGAGTTTCAACATTGGTAAACAGAGATTTAATAAATGTAAGCCAATCCCGTGAATCAATATCACTTACTCGACAGAACCCGTTAGTGATCTCTTTTTCTAAAGGCTCTTGAAAGTCCTCACCGTATCCGGCTTCGTAGGCAAGTCTAGTGAGACTGTCACGTTGATACAACCTCTTTGGTTTCAGATGATAATGGGTAAGGAAATTGGACAAGGTTAAGTCTAGACCACTATCTTCCTTGAAAAACTGAATCTTGCGAATCAATCCTGCGCGAGTATCATAGCTAACTCGAATGTTATTTAAGATGTGTTCTTGAGCGACCTTCTCAAGCTTGACATAACTGCCACGAGGAAGGGAGATAAATCCATCCCGAATTTCTCGTTCGACACCACGACGCGTATTCGACAAAAGAGCAGCGAATTTCTCTTCAAAATTATATTTCTGGTTGGACTGACCGATGAAATCCAATACGGTTAAACCTTCTTTATCCGGTGCAATTCGCAGTCCTCGCCCTAATTGCTGAAGAAAAACCGTCAAGCTCTCTGTTGGCCGTAGGAAGAGTATAGTGTTTACCTCGGGTATGTCTATACCCTCATTATAGAGATCAACAACAAAAATAAACTTAATTTGCTTACTCGTTAAGAGCCCTTGAGCCGTATTGCGCTCTTCTCTGGATGATTCGCCTGTCAAAGCTAGAGACGGTATGTTGCTATCGTTAAAGTGTTCAGCCATGAACTTCGCATGTTCTACTGAAACACAAAAACCCAGACCAATCACGTCATTTAGTTCAGTCACGTACTTATAGATTGACGAGATTATCAAGTTAGCACGTTTTTTAGCTGTGAAACGATCCAAGGTATATACATTTGATAATTCGGTGCGATCGTACCCACCGCGAGTCCATTTAAGGGACGAAAGGTTTATAGTATCGCTGACACCAAAATATTGGAAGGGACACAATAACCGGCGATCGATTGCCTCCGGCAAGCGTATCTCTGCAGCAATGCGATTGTCGAAATAATCCGTGACATCTTTTCCGTCCATTCGTTCCGGAGTCGCTGTTAATCCTAGTAAAATTGTTGGAGTGTAGTGGGTTAATAATTTTTGATAAGATGGCGCTGCTGCGTGATGGAACTCATCCACTACAATAAAATCATAAAAGTCGGAGGAGGTTTGTTCTGTCCAATCTCGGGCATTAAATGTCTGAATCGACATGAATAAATGGTCAATCTCATCTGGTTTTGCACCGCCGACAAATAATTCTCCGAAGTTTGGATCCCGCAGCACACCGCGAAAACAAGCCATACTTTGCTTAAGGATTTCTTCGCGATGAGCGACGAACAACAGCCGATTAATTTTTTCAGGATTCTGCTCTCTAAAGCATTTATAGTCAAAGGCTGCAATGACCGTCTTGCCGGTACCCGTAGCCGCCACCACTAAGTTTCGGTAGTGGTTATGCACTTCTCGTTCAGCTGCGAGTTTTTCAAGAATAGCCTTTTGGAATTCATATGGTTTAATGTCGAAGAAGTATGATGAATTGTCGTCAGTTGTAGATTGTTCAATTTTGAGAGCTTCCTTCAGTTTCGGCAGCTGTTCTTTTGAGAATGGTTCAAATTCAGGAGAATTCCAATAGCTTTCAAATGTTCCTTCAATTTTCTTCATGACTGACGGTAGATCTTGCGCAGTGACTTTGACGTTCCACTCCAATCCATCTGACATAGCTGCCTTTGATAAATTCGAGGAGCCCACATAAGCGACACTGAATCCACTATTACGGTGAAAAATATACGACTTTGCATGAAGCCTAGTAGCTTGTGTGTTGTATGAGATCCGTATTTCAGTATTCGGTAATTCGTTAAGGGCTGTAACTGTACGATAATCAGTAGCTCCCATGTAGGTCGTTGTAATGACACGTAATTGTCCGCCATTTTGGGTGTATTCCCGAAGCTCCTCAATGATTAGGCGCAAGCCACTCCATTTTATGAACGAGACTAGCAGGTCAATTCGATCGCTGGTCTTTATCTCCTTGGCGAGTTCTTGGAATAAATTTGGTTCATGTTCTGCGCTAGTTAGTATGGTACTTCTGGAAATGGAAGTTTCTGGCCGCGGGATATCAATCTTACCCTTTACGGCGTAGGTACTATCTTTTTTGGGTATAAGGGCTAGGAGCTGTTTACCTGCTTCATCTATCTGGCTATCTGCATAAAATGTCTGGCCGGTCTCCTTTTGTACCAGACTAATAATAAGATTGGCTAAGGCAATTAGTTGGTCGAGATTATCACTGTCTTCTGCAATATCAGTAAGGCCATGCTCTATGATTTGACCTACATATTTCGCAAGGATTTTACTCGCCTCAGCTTGATCAATAGGTCCAATGTCAGCAGCAAGGTCAGTCTGTCGAGCAAGCTCCTGGTTTATCCTTCGATTTATAATTTGTTCGTACAGCCCCGGATTAAGCATAGGTGGCCTCCCAACTGGACATAACCTTATTAAAGAAGTGAATTGGTATATTGTCAAACGCATGCTTCAAGACGACAGATTTCCAGAGGGGAAGGAGAGAGAGCAAACAGCTCTCAATTCAAATTGCATTATTATAAATGTTGGGTTTTTCTCGTGGAAAAGATAGTTTTAGTGCCGGAAACAAATCTATTTAGAAAAATTATTAAATGCCCTTAGCAATGCTAACCGGACTTGAGTTGGAGCATCATAAAGTCAGCAGCATAATACTTGTCATCTAATTTAAAGAAGTTCTCCAGTGTGCCGAATTTAATAAAGTTAAATTTCTCATAAAGGGAGATGGCACGCTGGTTTTCCGACAGGACTTCCAGCGTGATCACTTCCACATCAATCGACTTGGCAAAATCTATCATATGCTTCATCAGGCCTGATCCTATGCCCAGTCCCCAGTACTTCTTTTTCACACTTATCGCAATATTCGAACGATGCCGCATTCGTTTTCTCTCAAAACCTTGAAATGTTGCGTTTCCAATTATTTCCCCCTCAGAAGAAAAGGCAAGATACATTCTTGATCTGACCGCAGTCTGCATGGATTCCAAAAAGCGCCTCTCTTCTTCCACGCTGAATGGTACACCTTCCGATCCAAAAGTTAGGTTATGAGTTTCAGATCCAATCTGTTTCAAATAATTCAGCAGTTCCGCGGCATCATCCGCTGTAGCTTCTCTGATTGAAAATTCAATTGCCATATCCATACCTCTGCTTTGATTTGTACTGTCTATATTATATGCTCCATTAAGTAAGGGAGACATTGCTTAGCTACAAAAGATCAAAGCTCAAATTTCCCAGAAACTTGATCGATCTGATAGATATTTCTAACTATCAGGAACAGGGACTTTCTCCACGGAAAAAATGATCTTATAAGCGCAGCAGGCCGCGAAATCCCCTGGATGAGTAATAGGATTCGGCGCCATTGTGATAAACAAAGACCGTGTCATAGCGGCGGTCGCAGAACAAAGCCCCGCCCAATTCTCTGATTTTAGCCGGTGTCTTTACCCAGCTGGAGGTCTTGAGGTCAAATTCGCCGAATTCCTGCAGAGAACAGTATTGCTCTGCAGTCAGCAGATCGATACCCATCTCAGAAGTCATGGCCTCGACACTGGTTTTGGGCTTGTTTTTCTTGCGTTTCTCTAGTGCCTCCTGATCGTAGCAGGTGTTGCGGTGCCCGTCCGGCGTTTCCGGAGAACAGTCTACGAAGATGATACCCTTTTCGTCCGGCAGTTGAACGACATCCGGCTCACCGCCGCTCTGCTCCATCGCTTGAAGAGACTTTAACTTATCCGGTTTAGTCATCAATTTTTTCTCAACCTGTGCCCAGTCCACATCAGGGTGACGTTTCTTATTGTCTGCGAAGCGTTCCGCGATCACTGAGAGCAGATCTTGCATATCCGAAGTTATTTTAGGCATGATATCGCTCCTGTCGTCTTTTTCGTATACAATTCTATCTGCTTTTGTCGTGCGAAGCAGTAATATTTGATTCGTAACTCAGATAAAGACTCAACGAAACCTGTCTTCGATCCACACTTCCGATTTGTCGCTGGCTTAGGTTAGCGATGGTAAATGAAACTGTATTTTTCAACGTGACATAAAATGTTGATGACCGTACATAGGCAGACAAAGTGACATACCATTGCAGACAAAGTGGAAGACCATGCATCTAAGATCTTTTCTTTAGTGTAGAATTATCAGCAGATAAAAAGAAAGGAAATGATTATGGATTTACAAATAGCAAAAGGTTACACCAAGTCGGAGGATGTCTCGAATATTATCGATATCGTGATGGATAGCGGCGATCATATACTGATAGAGCTGGACCCGGAGGCAGCACCAATCACAGTGGCGAATTTTCAGAAACTTGTTTCAGAGTCATTTTATGATGGTCTTATCTTTCATCGCATTATCCCCGGATTCATGATACAGGGCGGCGATCCGACAGGAACCGGCAGAGGAGGATCCGCTGCTAAAATAAAGGGAGAATTTTTATCCAACGGTGTCGATAACCGCTTATCTCATAAACGCGGTGTCGTATCCATGGCCAGAACACAAGTGCCGGATTCAGCCAGCTCGCAGTTCTTTATCTGTCATGGAGACAGCCAATTCCTCGACGGTGAGTATGCTGCTTTTGGCAAAGTTATCTCCGGCATGGACGAAGTTGATCGCATTGCCAGCCTCGATACCGATAGAAGCGACTTTCCGGAAATGCCGCCGATTATGGAGCAGGTATTCTTCGTAGTTAAGGAAAAATAATTGTGCTGCATGACTTTAGGTTGTTAATAATTATTCGCGATAATTATGTGAATGAAATTCCAGCTTAAATAAAGGTGAGATTATTATGATTTATGTCAAGTTAAATAACGGAGTGGAAATTCCCATAGTAGGTTGTGGCACCAATACTTTTGGGAAAATAAACAATAATTATAATGAGGCGCTGAGAGGCGATACTGCCGAAGTAGACATGGCCATAAATAATGGTTACAGACACTTTGACACAGCTCAGCTTTATAGGAATGAAGAGATCTTAGGAGAAGGTATAAAGAAGTCGGGAATAGCCCGGGAAGACTTCTTTATTACTACGAAATTAAATACTATTGCAGGTTATTACGGCAAGGACTGGGTTCAAACGGAGATAGAAAAAAGTCTGGATAAGCTGAAAACAGATTATGTGGATTTATTTCTGATCCATAGGCCTTGGGATAATCCGGAGGAGATGACAGAGGCCTGGTCCTTGCTGGAAGAGTTTTATAACGATGGTATTTTTAAGGCTATTGGAGTTTCAAATTTTGCAGCAGAAGATCTAAGAGTTATATTTGACAGCTGTACAGTCAAACCGGCTGTAAGCCAGATCGAATCTCATGCCGGTCTTTGGAATGACGATCTAATTTCATACAATACTGATAACGATATCAGGACAACTGCCTGGTCTCCTTTAAAGGGGCTGACAGAGTACTCCGGCTTGGTTGTGGATGAGATAGGGGATAAGCATGGTAAAACCTTTGCTCAGGTAATCTTGCGTTATCAAATTGAACGCGGCGTCATCGTGATCCCGAAGTCTCATAATAAGGAGCGCCAGGCCCAGAGTCTGGACATTTTTGATTTTGAATTGTCCTGTGATGATCGTGAGCGAATTATGAGATTATAATTCAGGCGTTCTTGATAACTTCTTCAACGTCCGGAAGCTCACTTAATCCATACTCTTTAGCAAACGAGATAAGACCGTCTTCAGCGACGATTATATTAGCCCGACCGCTTGTGCCCTTATTTTCAATGTAAATACCATAGGCTTTTGACATTTCGCCTTTTGGTTCGAAGTCCGCCAGGATTAAAACGTTTTTAAGACTGATCGCTTTTGCCCAGACAGCCTTGGATGGCCGTGCGTCTACCGAGATCCCCAGGACAACATCAATTCCGGCCTCTTTTAAACGATCATAATTCCTTTCCAATGAACGCATTTGATCTGTGCATGTGGCCGTGAACGCCAAGGGATGCCAGGAAAGCAATACCTTTTTTCCCTTCAATTTACTAAGAACTACCTCTTCGCCGAATTGATCCTTCAAATTGAATTCCGGCGCCTTATCGCCTTTCTTAAGCATTTGATTTTCTCCTTCTGCCTTTTTAGGCTGTTTGATCCATTCAGTAGTATATATTTTACCTAATTTATTTGGCTTAGTTAAAATTCGTAACATTTTAGATGTCTGTTAAGATTTAGGACCAGCGGTTATATTACTCTGATGATATAATTTAACGAATCTCAAGAAGGAGCGTTTATGTATAATTTTCTGGCCTTGCTCAGTGGGGTATTCATTGCCTTGATGGTTGCCGTAAACGGCGACCTGACTGCCATGTATGGCAATTACAACGCGACCTTCATAGTTCATGTAATTGCCGTTGTGTTTGCATTTACCTTCAGCAAGATAGGGAAGAAGAAACTCTTTCCCAAGAAGAAGCTGCCAGTGTGGTTTTACCTGGCCGGAGCTTTCGGTATTTTTTCAGTCCTCTTCAGTAATTATTCATTCGGGAAAATTAGTTTAACCAGCATTCTGGCGCTGAATCTCTTTGGTCAGACTGTGTTTTCGCTCCTGATCGACAACTTTGGCCTCTTCGGGATGGAAAAGCATCCCTTTAAAAGATCATCACTTATTGGTCTGATTTTTTCTCTGGCCGGTGTGGTGGTAATGCTGGATGACGTCGCAGGGGTAGACCTTGCCGCGCTGATCGCGATAATTCTGTCGTTCGTTACCGGGCTCAACACAGTTTTTACGCGCTCTATAAACGCCAGATTATCTGAGCATGTAGGTGCTATGCCGGGGTCCTTTATTAACCATCTGGTCGGCCTGCCTTTTACACTGGCCTTGGTTCTGCTGATGCCGGGCAATAATATTGCGCTTATAGCTCAGCGGCCGTCCCCCCGGTTTTGGATTTATCTGGGCGGACTCTTCGGAGTCCTGATCGTCTTCACTATGAACATGACAGTGCCCAAGATTTCGGCTCTGCAAGTGACGCTGCTGGCCTTTGTCGGACAGGTCTTCATTGGAATTGCCCTCGACCTGATAATGGAACATGATTTCTCACCCGCAACCTTCTATGGCGGTCTTATCGTCGCTGCCGCTGTCGGTTTCAATATCTTAAATGAGTATGTGCAGAGTGCGCGCAAGAAAAGGCAAGCGAAGCAGTGAGGGAGTGGATAATTATATCCATTATCAAATCATTTTGATGAAGATTCGGAAGAGTTATCAATCGTAATTAAATGCAGTGTGCGTATTGGAAGTTGGAGGCAGGTCGCTGTGAAGGAAGATCAGATTCTGGATATAACACTGGAAATTCTTGATAAAAAGGGAGCAGATGAAGCATATTGTTATCTGGTTTCAAACTATGCACTACTCGAGTCCGATGAGAACCCCGGTGCGCAATTCTATAATTTTCTCTACTGCCTCAGTGCGCTGTCAGGCCGCAAGGAAGAAGCTCTCGACTGGGTACGGGAAGCTGTCATCGATCGCAAGTATTGGTATCGGCCTGAGGGTTTTGAAGATGGGGATTTGACGAGCCTGCGCGACGATGCCGCCTTTAAGGAGTATGTACGAGTATCTGAAGAACGTTACCGGGAGGTTTTAAAGGCTGCGCGTACGCTTTGCACCTGGGATTTAAAGGATAGTGAGAAAATTGCTTTGGTCTTGCACGGCAACCAGCAGAATTATTGCCATGGCAGGCCGTATTGGGATCAGCTGGCATCAAGTGGCTATCAGGTGGAGTATGTCCAATCCGCGATACCGGATTCGGCCGGTCTTTATCGCTGGGAAGACGATTCAGAGCTGCAGTTGAATTCGGTATTATCGGTCATACCCTGGGAAACATATGAAGAGCGTCTTCTCTGTGGCTTCTCGGCCGGCTGCAACGAGATCTTGCGCACATTAATCCATCAAAAACCTGAAATAAAATCTCTCTCAGGTTATCAGACAAATCGAAAAACCTGCGAAGCAATTCTGCTGGTTGCTCCATGGATACCTGTGATCAAAGAACGGATGGATGAGTTGCTGGATGTTATCGAAAGCCAACAAATCAGTGTAAGAATCGTGTGCGGGCGGGAAGATGAGGACTGCGCGCCGCTTGTTGAGAAGTTCAGCCGGGCTGCTTCCGGAAGAAACATGGATTACGAAGTAACCCGTATCAAAGGAATGGGTCATAGATATCCAGATGAAATTATCAGAATATAATAATAGAGTCTTAGGACTTTGCATATAATTCCTGTTTGAGGAGAGCTTAAAATGAAAAGAAAGATATCGTTACTGCTGTCATTAATGATTTTGTTGCTGCTGTTTGCTGTTCCTGTTGCCGCAGAGGGCAATGTCGCGGGTAAGGAGCTGACTGTCGCCTTTACCCATGATTTGCATTCATATCTGGATACTAAGAGATATGAGGTAAATGGTGAAACGGCTGAGATCGGCGGCTTCGCTAAACTAAAAACAATACTCGACAACATAAGAGCTGAGCATAATACTCTCGTTGTTGATGCCGGCGACTTTTCGATGGGGACCTTGTATCAAACTGTTTTTGCCAGGCAGGCTGTCGAACTTAGGATGTTGGGATTCTTAGGCTATGATGCCGTTACTTTGGGCAATCATGAATTCGATTACGGCAGTGACGGTCTTGCCGAGATGCTTGAAGCAGCCATGAAAAGCGGCGAGAGGCTTCCTGAAATAGTGATGTCAAATATCGATTTTGCTAATTCTCCCAGTGATAATGCCAGACTGCTGGAGAAGACCATGAGAGATTATGGCGCAGAGGATTACCTGATTCTTGACAGGGGAGATGTAAAGGTTGCCGTCTTCGGGCTGATTGGCGAAGATGCTTACAAAAGCGCCCCTGAAAGCGAACTTGTGTTCAAGGATATAGTTGATCAGGCAAAAAATACGGTAAAGGAAATCGAAGAAAAAGACGAGCCGGATATTATCATTTGTCTGTCCCATGCCGGCACCTGGGCTGATACTGACAAATCTGAAGATGAGATTTTGGCAAAAGCTGTGCCGGAGATAGATCTTATTGTCAGCGGTCATACGCATTCATACTTAGAGGAACCAATAATCGTCACTGACACTTATATCGTCAGCTGCGGTGAATATGGTCAGAATGTCGGCAGAATTGATCTCGTGCAAGACGATGAAGGCGGCTGGGCTGTAAAGGACTACGAATTAATTCCGGCAGATGAAAAGATCGAATCAGACTCAGCGACTTTAAAGAAGATCGATGAATACAGAGAATATGTTAATGAGTTTTTGGCCGGATATGGCTTCGAATCTTATGATCAGATAATAGCCTTCAGTCCATATAACTTCACCGGTCTGCGGGAGATGAATGCAACTCACATTGACCAGGCCATGGGTAATCTTGTTTCCGATGCGATAATGTACGGTGCGAAGCAAGCCGAAGTGGATGATCACGTTGCGATAGACGTGGCAGTTGTTCCTGTGGGGATAATCAGGGCTGTCTTTAACCGGGGACCTGTAACAATATCTGATGCTTATGAGGTAATGTCTCTGGGAATCGGTCCGGATGGGATCCCGGGATATCCTCTTGCCAGTGTCTATCTGACAGGCAAAGAACTTAAAACGGTTGCCGAGATTGATGCTTCTATCACGCCGATCTTTGAATCAGCACAGTTATATACTGCCGGCCTTTCTTATACATTTAACCCCCACAGAATTATTTTCAACAGGGCAACCGATGTAAAGCTTGTCGGCGAAGACGGTGAACTGACAGAGATAGATAACGACAAACTCTACAGGGTAGTGGCCGACTTGTATTCTGCTCAGATGCTGGGAGCTGTTACCGACCTCTCCAAGGGGATACTGTCACTTACTCTGAAGGACGCCCAAGGCAACAAAGTTGAGGTCTATAACGATCTAATTTTGTATGATAGCGAAGGCGCTGAAATAAAGGAATGGCATGCCTTTGCCTCTTATCTGCAGTCATTTGAGCAAGTTGACAAAGTGCCCGTAATCCCTGCTGAATATGAGAGTGCCCAGAATCGCAAAGTGCTGGATGACAGCTGGAATCCGGTTAGAATATTCAGGCAGCTTAACACGATCAGCATCATAATTATTCTCGTAATTGTATTGATTATCGTGGTGATTGTGCTCCTTGTCAGGTTTATAGTCAGAAGGGTCAAGAGAAGAAGAAAATAGCTGAGTGCGGCCGGCCTGGAGTGGCATTCTGCACACCCGGGTGAGTAACCATAACTAAAATCTTTCCAGATTTACTTGCATGGTGAGGCCTGTTATCAGGCCGGCTATTTTAGCGTCTTCGAATTTTATGCAATTTAGTTTTATGACTGGAAGAGAATCGAAACAATACTGAAATATAGTCCGGACAAAATATACTATAATGAATTTTAGCTAGTCTGAATAATTATGAAGAGGAACAGATTTTGGGCGCATGAACAGCGAGGCGACTTTGAATGACAGTATATTTCATAAGGTTTCTTGTATAAGGTACCGCTATTCAAAATGAAGCCAATGAACACTATTGTTTAAGATCGCTTGCTTTACCGATGACTTGCATTACCGTTATTGATGAAATTGATAATGGCGAGAACGAGGAGAACAATTGATGCCTATTAATATTTTACTAGTCAGTGATTCTATATCCGATCGTCAGAACTTTTCCGCAACCTTAAACGAATATAACATATTAACAGCGGCCGATGAGGCGGAAGCCCTGCAGGTGCTGGCAGAGCATAAGAGGATCTATTTAATGATCCTCGATATCGATATGCCCGGCTTCAACTGGGTTGGGCTTATGGAAACATTAAGGAACGCCAAGGCTCATGAGAATCTGCGCGCGATCATTATGAGTGAGCGTCAAGACCCGGAGAATGAGATTTTAGGTGTCAAGCTAGGTGTAGTTGAATATTTCAAAAAACCTGTCAATATGGAAATCCTGAAAGCCAAAATGGATACTCGCGCTGAAATATTCAAATCCCAGGAAATATTGCAGAAGAAGTACAGGGATACTGCAATAATTTTTGAGACGATTTATAAGCAGATGCCTGCAGGAGTATCAATCTATATCTCTGTTTATTCTAATTTGGCAGGAATAGATGCACAATACAATTTTAATCCGGCATATGAAAAGATTTTAGGCAGATCAGAAGCAGAGCTGAGAGATTTGGGCTGGAAGGAATTAACTTACCCCGATGATTTGCAGGAGGACTTAGATCAGTTAGAAAAACTCAAGAAAGGTGAAATCGAAAGCTATTCGCTGGAAAAGCGAATTATCATGCCGGACGGCTCGCTGAAATGGGTATATATAACTGTTGCAGGACTTTATTTATCTGAGGATCGTGGTTTTAATTACATTACGCTGATTTCGGATATTGACGAAGAAAAGAAAATCATTACAGAGCTTGGGGAGAGCGAACGCAGCAAATCCGTTCTTCTCTCAAATCTTCACGGTATGGCTTACAGATGTACTTATGATCGCGACTGGACAATGGAGTTTGTTTCTTCTGCCTGTAAGGAATTGTGTGGATGTCATCCGAACAGCCTGATTAATAATAAAGACTTCTCATACAATGATCTTATAGCACCCGAGTATCGTGACCAGCTCTGGCAAGACTGGGGGAAGGCTCTGGCCAACAAAACCCAGTTCCAGTCTGAATATGAAATTATAGATGCCAAGGGCAAACGGAAGTGGGTTCTGGAGTTAGGCGAAGGGGTTTTTAACAGTGACGGGGAAGTAGAAGCTCTGGAAGGGATAATAACTGATATTTCTGACCGTAAAAATGTTGAAGATAAAATCCGATATCTCAGCGAACATGACGAATGGACGGGATTATTCAATCTTAATTACTTAGAAGCTATCCTGATAAAAGATATTAAAACCGGTGCTATAAAAAATAGCGCTCTGATAAACGTTAACTTAAATCCCATATATGCATTAAGCTTGCAATATGGAAATCAGTATGTTCAGCAGCTGATAAAAAAAGTATCCGGCGCCCTGGAGGAGTTGGCAAGTGAGCAAAGAATGCTGTTTTCTTCTGCTTCGTTCCGCTTTTTATTCTACGTAAGACCATATGATGATGAGAATGAGCTTGTTAAATTCTGCAATCAGATATCAGATTTATTAAAGTCACTTCGGGATGTGGAGAGGATTGGTTTTGGCATCGGCGTGATTGAAATAGAAGAGATGAATGAAGACGACATGGAAGAGACGTTCAAGAATCTTCTGATTGCATCAGAAGAAGGTCTGAGCTCAAATTATGATGAAAGCAACATCTACTTTTGCGATGATGAACTGGATGAAAGATCCTGCCGCCGCAATGTAATCCGGCAAGAGCTGGCATCTGTAGTTGAGGGTATAGATAGAGATCGCTTATTCCTCCAGTTTCAGCCTGTAATTGATCTCAATGATGATCGCATATCTGAGTTTGAAGCATTGGCAAGATTTAACAGCAATGAACTGGGTCTGGTGCCCCCTTCAGAGTTTATCCCGATTGCAGAAGAGACTAAGGATATTGTTCCGCTCGGCAATATTATCATTCGCAAAGCAGGCGAGTTTTTAAAAAAGCTGCAAGCCGACGGGCATGACATTGGTATTTCTATCAATATTTCACCTATACAGATATTATCTGAAGGTTTTGTTAATAACACTTTAGAGATTCTCTCAAAGATGGATATTAATCCGGAACATATACTTTTTGAGCTGACTGAATCTAAATTCTCATCGGATTTTGATCGCATAAACGCTGTCATCGGGCAGCTGAATGCACACGGCATAAAACATGCAATTGATGACTTCGGTATAGCTTACTCATCACTCTCCAGACTCCAGGAGCTATACGTCAACTATATAAAAATCGACAGGTCTTTCATCTCTAAATTAAGTAATATCTCTGAAGATTTGGCAATAACAAATGACATTATCTCGATGTCCCATAAAATGGGGCTTCTTGTGGTTGCCGAGGGTGTCGAGGATCAAAAGCAAATGAATTATTTGAGATCTCATGACTGCGATAAGATCCAGGGCTACTTATTAAGCCGGCCGCTGGACGAAGATATGGCCATCGAGTTTTTGAAATCCTGGGATAAATAGGCGTGTAAAAGAGGAATATTATGTCCATGAAGATCGGTGAATTGATCGATAAGTTGATCGCAGACAGGGCGCGCGGCAATCCGGCTATCGCAGAAATGACTAGAGCGAAGTTGATCTTAAAAGGATTTGATTCCAACAAATATGAACTTAAATGTTGTGACGAGCCGGAAATTGTTGAAAAATTAATAGAATTCAAAGACGACTGGAATTATGAAATATTTCAGGAAGACTCTTTGCCCTTTATTACTGCTTTTTCGCACAAGGAGACACCTGCTGAGGTTATCCTGGATATCCATAAAGCAATGAGCAGGAGTGATATTAAAGTATTGATTTACTTTGCAGCTCCCAGCTATGATCAGGACAAATTAAGCCGTCTCATGGACAAAGCCTTTGCCGGCAGTATCGTATTCGGCTGTTCTTCAGCCGGTGAAAAAGCAGACGACAAGCTTATGACAGACTCGGTAGTTGCGTTAGGGCTAAGCTCAAAAATCGCAGCCGATGCCAAAGTCGAGGTTTTGGAGAATTTAGATAAGGGCATCGATGTCAAACCGGCCTTTAAATCTTTTTCCCGGTACTTTAATGATAGCGCCTTCACAATGGATGTTGATAAATATGTCGGCATTGTACTGATTGATGGTCTGAGCCGAAAAGAAGAAAGGGTCATAGATGAAATCGGCAATGCGACAAATGTCAGCTTTGTCGGCGGTTCAGCCGGTGACTATTTAAAATTCGAGCAAACTTTGGTTGGTATCATCAGCTTTGACTGCATCTACCGCCGCTTGGAACTGGCTGATAAAGAGCTCACTGAGGAGTATGGAGAGATTTTCAAAGACATTCCTTCGCTGGGACTGTGTTCATATGGCGAGGCCAATATCGGATTTATGAATCAGACTTCTACCATGTTGATTTTGAAATATGAGAATTTGGATAAAGACCAAGTTGTCCAGGCAGATACCTTTCCGGATCAGGTTGTTCAGAGCAATGTCGTTCAAGAACAGGTCGTTCCGGACAATGCCATTCAGGATCAGATCGTTTCGGACAACGTCGTTCCGGATCATAACTTTCAGTGTATTGCCATTCAAGATCAGGATATTCAGAATAATGCCGCCGAAAAAACTACAACTATCAGCGAAAACTCTCAGCTAACAGAAGAGAATTTGCAATTGCACATCAAGATCGAAGAGCTGGAACGAAAACTTGAGCAAGCTACTGAAGAGCTTAGAATCTTCAATCGTTTACTGGAAAAAGAAATTCATGAACGAACTAAAAAGGAAGAGTACATAACTTATATAAGCTACCACGATGAATTAACCGGCCTATACTATCGCAGATACTATGAGCAAGCCGTAATCGATATCGATAAAGAAGACAATTTCCCAATCTCCATTATCGTGGAGATGTCAATAATCTAAAAATCATCAACGATACTTTGGGTCATGAAAAGGGAGATGAGCTATTAGTGAAGGCGGCAGACGTCATACAATCTGCCTGCCGTCAAGGGGATATCATCGCCCGCGTCGGTGGTGATGAATTTGTGGTCTTATTGCCTAATGCATCAAACGCAGATGCCGAAAAATTGCCCGCCGGATAGAAAAACTTGCAGAGAGCAAGTCGGTAGTCGAATACCCGGTCAGCATTTCGATCGGCTGGGCTACAAAAGAAGCGTCTGAACAAGAAATCGACCTGTTTAATGAAGCTGAGATAATAATGTACATAAACAAGGCCAAAAGAAAACAATCTGGCCATTGAGACCATCGGAACAATCGAACCATTGAGCCCCCTGGTCAATCGAACTATTTGAGACCCAATCAATCTCAGGCTAAGGATGTCATCTGCCCCGGAACAGTTAAATCCAGCACTTTCGTCAAGTTTCCATGCCCTTGCTGCGACAGTGCAGCAGCCAGCTCGTGTGGCAGTTTTTCTCCGCCCTGAAGATGCATTGGCGCTATATAACGCGGCTGCAGATACTCAAGGAAGGTGAGGGCGCCTTTCAATGCCATTTGTTGAAGACGCTTATCAACCGGAACGCAGCCCAATATAAGTTGTCCGGCTTTCGCGGGCAAATTTTCATCTTTAGTTACTTGCGACCAGGCATCAGCCATATGCCCCAGCGCTTCTTTGTAGGCGACTTCCATTCTTATAGAGTCTTCATCCTGCCAGTCCCAGTCGTTCAGATCCCCCATGTGAATGAAGCTCCCTTCATCAGTCACGACCAAAAAGACCACTCCTTCATCCGTGGAATCAAAGGTATAAATTCTGAGCAGGGAAGGAAGGGCGGAAAGCTCTTTTTGCAGCACATCTCTCGGATTAACAAGAATGACTTTTCTATTTTTTTCGGCGGCTGCTTCACGCACAGGTTCACTGTCGCAGGAACTGTCCAGAACATAAAATGACGGGGCTTTATTTTTGAACTTTAAAATATCCGGATTCCAATGATCAAGGTGATCGTGCGATACGAAAAAACGGCCGGTTTATTGCTCAGATTATAGCTGGCGAGAACGCCTGCCGGGTCAGTATAGAAATCAAAAACCAGAAGCGCTTTCTCCAGCTCCAGCAGGAAGCCGCTGTGATTTAGATAGTATAGTTTGGGGTTCATCATAGTCCTCCTATGGATATTCTATCGCAGGTCATAAAAATAATGAGCCCTATGCGCTGAATAGATTACGGTAATTCTGTTAAAATATGCATATTATAAGTTCGGAGAAGTAAGATACTTGAGGCGATGCAGTGAGCAATAGTGAGAATAACCCACAAATCATAATAATTAAAGACGGTCCCTATGTTGTTACCGGAGCTGTGCCCTTAGCTGAGAAAATTATTAAACCTGAAGGCAAACACTATGTATATGAAGATGGTCGTGAACTGCCTCAGTTAAGCTCCTATACCCTCTGTCGCTGCGGCAAGTCCAATAATCCTCCGTTCTGTGATGGCATGCATGTCAAAGCAGGATTTGACGGAACTGAGACGGCGTCCAAGGCGGATTATCTTGATAGAATTGTGTATAGAGTTAAGGGACCGGCTTTAGAATTACTGGATGACGGGCGCTGCGCATATGCCAGGTTCTGTCATCGTGATGCAGGTGATGCCTGGGAATTAGCAGGAACAGCAAAGGATGAATACACTAAGAAAGAAGCAATTATTGCTGCCTGCGAATGTCCTGCCGGCAGGCTTGTTATCAAGGATGAGGATGGTGAAATAATTGAACCTGAGTATGAGCCTGCTATAGAAGTACTGCAAGACCCTCAGATGGGAGTAAGCGGACCTTTGTCCGTAAAGGGCTCTATCCCAATTATTTCAAGTGATGGAGATACTTATGAAGTAAGGAACAGGATAACCTTATGTCGCTGCGGGCAGTCGAAGATTATGCCTTTTTGCGACGCTCAGCATATCAATAAAGAATTTAAAGATGGTTTTGAGATCGTTAAAGAGGACTGATGTCTGTGAATTATGTTTACATTCTGGAATGTAGAGACGGCACACTTTATACCGGCTGGACAACAGATATTGAAAGAAGGCTAGAAGAGCATAATTCCGGCAGCGGAGCCAAATATACACGCGGCAGGCATCCTGTTTATCTAAGGTACCTGGAGGAGTTCGATTCCAAAGAAGAAGCTCTGAAAAGAGAATTCGCTATCAAAAAATTATCCAAAGAAGAAAAAATAAACTTAATAGAATCATCAACTTAAGCCGGTCTCTTAAGCTTCAGAGCGAACCTGCAAGTTCAGCCTCTGTTTGGTTGCTGCTGTTCAGAATGTATACGGATCATCCAGACTCTTTAGCTGAGGTACAGTATGAGTTAGCTGCTGTTCAGCTTGTGTTCTGATCCGCACAGATAATGCTAGAAGAAAAAGCTGAAGAGGCCGTCAAGCAAATGAAACAAAGTCACTGACGTTACAGATATTGGCAAACAGTTTCAACAAATTATGCATCGATCATGAATAAGATGCATGAGACTTATGTATCTTATGAATCGGCAAGAACTCATCAAGAGTATTAGATTGACTGTAAACAAGGGATCAACTAAATAGCTGTTTCAATAACATGAAGAAATTTTATGCAGGAAGACCTGGCGGCAAACTGGATAATTTAAACAAAGATGATCACCGTAAACCCTCTTATATTGGGCAAACTTGACAGTTGAAGGGGTCAATTCTATACTAAAGTATATAGCGTAAATTGATACGCATTTTATACAAGAGTGAATAATTTATCTAACAATGTGCTTTGTACTGAACTAACTAGATTCAAAAACGGAGGCAATCAAATCATTCGTGTTTTGATTGGCAGCAAAGCACCGAATTACAGTACCACATTAAAGGAGGAACAAAATGAGAAAAAGAATGATCACAATGCTGGCTATTCTGCTGTCTTTGGCCCTTGTACTTGGAGCCTGTTCTACCGAAGAACCTGAAGGAACCACAGTACCGGAAGAGACTACAGCCCCGGCAGAGACAGACGCTCCGGACGAGACCGATGCGCCGGATGAAACAGATGAAACAGAGGCCCCCGCTGAAAAGACAAAGGTAAGTTTTGCGGTTCAGGCCGACTCAACGCCTGCGCTGGATGCCATTATCGCAGCATTTAACGAACAAAGTGACATGTATGAGGCGGAAGCTACTATCATGTCAAATGACTCCGGCCAAATGCATGACCAGCTGCTCAACTCACTGTCAGCACAAAGTTCTGAGTATGATGTCATCTCAATGGACGTTGTCTGGGCCGGTGAATTTGCAGCAGCAGGATTTATCGAGCCTCTCGATGATCTGCTCACAGAAAAAGGCTGGACACCGGCAGACTTTAACGCCGGCTCTATGGCGTCCGGAAGATATGCCGGCAGAAACTATGTTCTGCCATATTTCCCTGACCTGGGATTCATTTACTACAGGTCAGATATCGTATCTGAAGAAGACGCGACGAAGCTTGAATCAGGCGAATATACCTGGGATGAACTCCTCGCAATGGGTCAGTCCTATCAGGGTGAAGGCGGCACAGACTATGCCTTTGCTTATCAGGCCATGCAATATGAAGGTCTAACCGTTAACATCAATGAATTCAGCGGCAATTGGACTGATATTTCCGGTGGTCTTGAAACAATGAAGGCCACAATTGATAATGGATTAACCCCGCCGGATATTCTCAACTATACCGAGGGTGAAACAGCTAACGCTCTTCTCAACGGAGAGACGGTCTTTGCCAGAAACTGGCCTTATGTAAATGGAATGCTGCAGTCTGACGAAGAATATGAAGTTACGATTGATCAAGTTGAGTATGCACCGCTGCCTGAAGGCGGTTCTGTAGGCGGCTGGCTCCTGGGAGTCAATGCCAATTCTGCTAACAAAGAAGGCGCCAGAGAATTCATAGCCTTTGTAGCAGGGCCGGAAGGACAGAAGATTAATGCTGTTGAAGGCAGTTATCTGCCAGGATTTGACGCACTTCTGGAAGATGAAGAAGTACTGGCCTCCAATGCTCTGCTTTCCAGTACAGGATTCCAAAACGCTTTGGCCAACACAATTTCCAGACCGGTTGTGCCGAATTACTCAGAAGTGAGTGACCAGATTCAGATTGCAACTCACCAATATCTGTCCGGAAACAGCACTCTGGAAGATGCTGTCGCGGCTATTGAAGCAGCACTTCCGGATGAATAAATAATTAGCCTTACTGTTAGCTTTGGCTTTAAGCCAAAGCTAACATTTTTTTGTCTTTGGAGATACTAACGGGAATCAGAAGAGGTTCACATGAGTAAATTATCCAGATGGATTGACCGTCAATCAGGCTATATACTTACCTTTCCCCTTGTTTTAATCATAGTGCTGTTCTCAATTCTGCCCATCATTTTCACGCTGCAATATTCGTTCTTCGATATGCAGCTAAACGACCGCTCAAAGAATGATACATACTTGAGTCCGCAGGTCAATCTTGCTCTAAACCAGGAAAATGTAGATTATCTGCAGATGTATCTTGGTTTTGATTTAGGATATACGAAAAATGAAGCGACAATTTCTAAGATAAACGAAATACAAGCGTCTTTGACCGAGCTTGAGAATTATATGCATGATGAGCTTGCTGCCAGTGACTTAAGGGCTATTGTCGAGGTCAGCGAAGCCGAACAGCTCGATCTGGCTGCCAGGCATGACGCCATCATTATTCAGCTGGAAGAACTGTACGCTATGGATGATGAATTTTACTCACCTGTGGATACTATGGCTGTCGCAGGAGAGTTTGATACGGCGATTATTGAGCCGAACTTCTCCGGTGCGGATAATTTCAGCCGTGTTGTTCAGGACCGCAGAGTGCATTCCACTTTGCTCTTTACTTTGATCTTCACAGTTATCTCTGTTTTTCTGGAATTGGTGCTGGGTCTGACTCTGGCTATTATAATGAATCAGGCCTTCAAAGGTCGCGGACTGATCAGAACGATGTCCCTGATTCCCTGGGCAATCCCGACAGCAGTTGCCGCTTTGATCTGGTCTTATCTCTATAATGGCTCCAGCGGGATTATCTCCCATGTATTTTCTTATATAGGTCTGATCCAATCACCGGCGGCCATGCTTAACTCTTCCGGAAATGCTCTTATGGGCATTATTATCGCGGATGTCTGGAAGACAACGCCGTATATGGCCTTGCTTCTGCTGGGAGGACTGCAGACCATACCTAACGCCCTTTATGAGTCATCTTCTCTGGACGGAGCCACCAGGTGGCAGCAATTCAGACACATTACTCTGCCGCTATTAAAGCCTTCAATTTTCGTGGCTCTCCTGTTCCGGACACTGGACGCCTTCAGAATACTTGATTTGATCCTTGTTCTGACCGGAGGCGGACCTGGAGGAACTACAGAGTCAATATCCCTTTATGCCTACAGGGTCATGTTCTCCCAGACCAGATTCGGTTATGGCTCAGCCATTGTCTTAGTTATGGCTATAGTAGTAGGATTAATTACTTTTGCCTACATCAAAGCTCTCGATGTAGATGTACTGGGTAAGAATGTATAGGGGGAGTCATGAATAGAGTAAAAACATCAACGTTATTTAAGATAGTGATTATCCTGTATCTATTTATTATTCTATTTCCATTCATCTGGGTGGCGATAACTTCCTTACGGCCGGAGTCTGAGATCTGGGGCCGCAATGCGCTTGACCTCAGTAAAGCGACTTTCACGCTGGAAAATTACAGACTGGTGTTTCAAACTCCGATTCTGAATTCTCTGAAGAATTCTTTTATTATTTCCGGCATCACTACTCTTTACGTCACTTTTATAGCTTCTTTGGGAGCGTATGCTATTGCCAGACTTGATTTCAAATTCAAAAAGCTCTTAATGGTGGTAGTCCTGGCCGTCTCGATGTTCCCGCAAATGATAGTAATAGGTCCGATCTACAGAATATTTGTCCAATTGGGCTGGACTAACAGCTATTACATCTCTTTGCCGTATTCAAATATAACTTTACCTGTAGCAACCTTTATCCTGATTACCCATTTCGCCCAGATTCCCAAAGAAATGGAGGAATCGGCCACAATGGACGGTTCTTCCAAAATCAACACTTTCTTCAAGATTGTCTTGCCTCTGGCAGCACCGGGTATCTTCACGGCGGCTATTATTGTTTTCATCGGAGCCTGGAATGAGTTCCTGCTGTCTCTGACCTTGAATACCAACGAGGCCTGGAGGACAGCAACCGTAAACATCTCCTTTTTGCGAGGACAGTTTGAGATTTTCTGGGGGCAGGTGACTGCGGCGACTATCATAGTGACCATTCCTACTTTGATTATCGTCATTCTCTTCCAAAGGCAGATAGTATCCGGACTTACTTCCGGCGCATTAAAGGATTGAAGCATTGAAGACGTTTAGAGACAAGGATCTGAATATTGAGAGATTACCGCTGCTGGAGAGTTTAATGTCTCTTGGCAATGGCTATATCGGCACCAGAGGGTATTTAGAGGAGTTCACCTACCCAAATTCAGTGCGTGGTAATTATATCAACGGCGTCTATGAGCGCATTCCCATGATACACGCTGAATGGGCCTGGGGCTTTCCCCTGAATTCTGACCGCATGCCTAATCTGGTGGATCTTTTCGCTGTCACGATCTTTCTGGATGAGGAAGAAGTTGTTATTGAAGGCAGCATTGAAGATTTCGTCAGGGAGCTGGACTATGAAGCTGGCCTTTCCAGGAGAAGCTACAAATATCTGACCACAGAAGGCAAGGCGGCCAAAATCAGCTTTGAGGAGCTGCTGTCCTTCCCGCACAAAGAGCTGCGGGTCTGGACCTTAAATATCACATATGGCGGGAAAATCGAAGTCAGAAACAATATAGACTTCGAGTTTACCAATGTCTCCAGCAAGGAAGATCCTCGTCTGGCTTATCACGATTACACTCTGGCTGAGGTTATTAAAGCCCGGTATGAATCAGGTCAGGGACAAATCGTCATGGAGACGCTGAAAACAAAAATCCAGGTTACTTTGGATTTTATTGATGAAGGCGAATTTAACTCCACGTCGGTCACTGACGATGAATCTATGAAGATCGCCTATACTTCCACTGGCTTCCTTAAGCTGGAACGGCTGGTAAAATGCCATGACAGTATCCGCAATAATGAAAGTGAATTCATTCCCAAAAAGGAATTATACAAAAAACAAAGAGAGTTTTTGCACAGCCCCAATCAAAGGTCTTTCATAGAATTCCCGGATAATGAAGAATTAACTGCTGCCATGCAGTTCAATAAATTTCATCTGCTGCAGGCTACGACTCAGGATGTGCATGGCAATATCGCAGCTAAGGGTCTTTCCGGAGAGGGTTATGAAGGTCATTACTTCTGGGATACGGAGATCTTTATGTTTCCTGTCCTGCTCTTGTGGGCAAGAGAGCGGGCCCGGAATTTGCTGCTCTTCAGATACAATACTTTGCCTGCGGCCAGATTCAGAGCGATTGAACTCGGTCATAAACATGGGGCCTGCTTTCCCTGGCGGACAATATCCGGGACTGAGTCATCAGGTTATTTCCCCGCCGGCACCGCCCAGTACCATATTAACTTCGACATAGCGTATTCATTCATCCAATACTGGCTGGCAACCAAGGATCTGGATTTTCTGGCCGATTATGGCATGGAAGTGGTATTTGAGACGGCCAGAACGGCCATAGAGATAGGTTCTTTCCAAAGCGACGGCTTCCATATTCATTGCGTAACGGGACCTGATGAATACACAACTATGGTTTCGGACAACTACTATACCAACAAGATGGCTCAACACAACCTTGAGTGGGCCGTTAAATTGTTGAAAATACTTGAAGATGAGCGGCCCAGCGACTGGCTGCGCCTTATTGAGATACTCCAGATAAAGGATTATGAGCTGGATAATATGAGCAAAGCCGCCCGGGAAATGGTCTATGTCTATGATGAGGAGAAGGGGATATTAGGTCAGGACTCCAGTTTCCTCAGCAAGTCCCTCTGGCCGGAGGAAAACGATAAGAGACCGCTATTGCTACATTATCATCCACTCACTATCTACAGGTATCAGATCCTGAAGCAGGCCGATACCGCTCTGGCCTTTTATCTGGTGCCGGATGTGGATGAGGAGGTGATGAGGCGCACCTTCTATTATTACGAGAAAATCAATACTCACGATTCCTCGCTCTCTCCTTCGGCAACAGTTCTCTTGTCCTGCCGCCTGCGAAACGAGACTCTTGCTTACAAATACTTTATTGAAAGTGTTCATATCGATATTAAAGACCGCAACAACAATACGGCGAACGGACTTCATATGGCCAATATCGGCGGAACTCTGCTGTCTGTGTTAAGCGGTTTTGGCGGCATCAGGGTAAATGAATTCGGACTTCATATCGATCCGTTTGTACCCAGACAGCTGGGGAGGATAAGATACAGATTTACCTGGTACGATTCGGTTCTGGAAATTCTCCTTGCAGGGCAAGATGTGGATATTAAGCGGATATCCGGGCCGCCTGTGGAGCTTGTCCTGCGAGGAGAAAACATTATTGTCGGGCAAAAGGCAGTATTGTTTGATCTCGACGGGGTGTTGACCGGGACTGCGAATAATCATTATCAAGGCTGGAAGCGACTGAGCAAAGAGCTGGGATATGATCTGCCGGAGGAATTCCGCGACCGACTGCGCGGGATTTCCCGGCTGGCGGCACTGCAGGAAATCCTCGATCATTTCGGGCTTGAGTACTCTGAGGAAGAAAAGCTGGAATTGGCAAACCGCAAGAATAACTACTATATTGAATCCATAAGCGCCTTCACCCCTGCAAATTTATATCCAGGAGCGCTTGAGCTTTTGGAAGCTTTAAAGGAGAAGGGCGCCAAAATTGGACTGGTGTCTGCGAGCAAAAACGCCGGACAGTTAATCGACAGTCTGGGAATCAGGGATTACTTCGATTATATTTACCATCCGGATGAGACAGAACGCGGTAAACCATATCCGGATCCTTTCCTGAAAGCAGCGGAAATGCTGGCGATGCCGCCGTCAGACTGTATAGGCGTTGAAGACGCTCAAGCAGGAATTGAAAGCATTAATGCCGCGGGGATGACTGCGGTTAGTATCGGTACGGATGACTTGGCTGAAGCGGATGCTGTATTTGCTACAATTAAAGATGCTTCTTCATATCTACTAGATTGGTTGGAGGTTTAATCATGGCAGGAATTACTTTGAAAAACTTGACGAAGATTTACGACAATAACTTCGAGGCGGTAAAATCCATAAATTTAGAAATCGAAGATGGAGAATTTATGGTGCTGGTCGGGCCTTCCGGCTGCGGCAAGACCACTACACTGAGAATGATTGCCGGCCTGGAAGAGATATCGGGGGGCGAGCTTTATATCGGCGACAAATTGATGAACAAAGTTGATCCCCGCGATAGAAATATAGCCATGGTATTTCAAAATTATGCCCTCTATCCGCATATGACTGTCTATGACAATATGGCTTTTGGCCTCAAACTGCAGAAATTGGATAAAGAAGATATCAAAGTCCGTATTGATGAAGCCGCAGAGATCCTGGACATTACTGAACAGCTGACAAAAAAGCCGAAGGCTTTATCCGGTGGTCAGAGACAGAGAGTTGCACTGGGCAGAGCCATTGTCAGGCATCCTCAAGTCTTTCTTATGGATGAACCTCTCTCCAACCTGGACGCCAAGCTGAGAGTGCAGATGCGGGCCGAATTGATCAAGCTCCACGAATCATTGAAGACAACCTTTGTCTATGTCACTCATGACCAGACTGAGGCCATGACTATGGGCAGCAGGATCTGCGTCATGGATCTGGGCAGAATAAAGCAGGTTGCCACCCCGGAGGATATCTATAATAAGCCGGATAACTTGTTTGTGGCCGGCTTTATCGGTTCGCCTCAGATGAACTTTTACAAGGGCGAATTAGTAGAGGAAATGGGTGAGTATCACCTGATGGTCGGAAATGATGATTTCGGGACCTTCAGATATCCGATTGAGATTTCTGACAAGGATAGTGTTGCTCCTTATCTGAAAAAGGAAATAATATTCGGCGTCAGGCCGGAACATTTGATCTTCACCGATGGAGAAGGCTTGAAAGCTGAAGTGTTTGTAATTGAATTGCTGGGAAGTGAAGTCAACGTCCATATAAAAGTACAAGGAGATATTCATACTGTTATAACTGATGCGACAGCCAAAATAAAAACCGGAGATATCGTCACAGTTATGCCCAAACCGGGCAAGATCCACATGTTCGACCCTGAGACTGAGGACGTGATCCGGTATTAAGCGCCGAATGATAATCAATGTGGGGTGTCTTATAAGGCAGAACCGGCAGTCACTCCAGCAGAATTTGTTTAAAGTAAGATAAAGGACATATTTACCTGATAGGACATATCCGGGAATTTCCTATCGTATTATTCTATTAGACAACAAAGTTCTGCGGGAACTTAAAAGTCAGTACTTGCAGTCAAACCGAATTTTTCCCTGATGCGGTTGAGCTGTCTGGTCCAGGGCAGGTGGATGGGCAGGAGAAATACTACTGTCGACACTGCCAGGATTACACTGAAGATAAAACCCTGACTGTAGATAATGAGTGCGCCTTCCCAGGTAACCGGACGCAGGAAGCTGATGACATGCCAGGTGTCAAGAATGATGCCATATATAATGGCAGCTATGACGCCGTAGATATATACAAAGACAGGGCGCTTAAAAGCTCCGCGCTCTTGCAGCACTCCGGCAATATATCCTAAAAGTCCAAAAGCGTACATCTGCCATGGAGTCCAGGGACCCTGGCCAAAGAAGATGTTTGAAGCCAGAGCAGTTAAAGCTCCGGTCATAAACCCGCTCTCGGGGCCAAAGGTAATGGCCGTGATAATAATTATGGCCAGAACCGGCTTGAAGTTGGGTGCGGCGGCGAAGATTATCCGTCCCGCTGTGGCCAAAGTCGCCATAACAACTATAGGAAGCAGATTGCGGATCTTAAGTCCTTGCCTTTCAAAGCTGACGAAGAAGGGCAATATAGATAAAATCACTGCCGCCAGGGATAAAAGGGCTGTCTGTTCTACCTCGAAATAAGCGAGCAGCAAAAGGACGACAGGCAAAAAGAGCAAGGAGAATATAGCCGGCAGATGCCTGCTCAATAAACCGCTATTAATTTTTTCATTTTCTCTCTTAGTCATTTTCCTGTCTGTTTCACCCGGCTGAGATTATCTTTGTCAGGATTCTCCCATGAGTGACAAAAGCTGCTTTT
>DCDV01000004.1:197248-198358 GCA_002316595.1 Mageeibacillus sp. UBA1046 | reverse complement strand
TTTTCTGTCACTACATCAGGCAATATACCGCGGGTCAAACGGTGCGCGGTTGTTGTGAAATAGGCGTTGCCGGCAAAGAATTCTTTCGTTTCAGCAGTGCCCTCAATATGTCCGTCGAATAGCAGGGAACAGCGGTCCGCCACAATAGAGATGAAATCAAGATCATGGGTGACAAGTATCATGGTCATGTCGCTTTGCTTTAATTCGGACAGGATTTCTGCTACTTCACGACGGGCTACAGGATCCAGTCCCTTGACCGGCTCGTCCAGGAGCAGGAGGTCCGGACGGGTCAATAGCGCCTTCGCCAAAGCGGTTTTTTGCATTTCCCCGCCGGAGAGATCGTAGGGGTGACGCTGAGCGAGGTGAGTGAGAGAGAAGCGTTCCATAATCTCAGTGACGCTGTCATCGTCGTATGCAAAACGCTTCTGAAACTCCTTCAGCTCAGCCCGGACACTATCCTGAGAGAAAACCGCCATGGGGTTTTGGCTCAACATGGCCACCTGCTGTCCGTCAGGTCTGGTTATTTTGCCGCGCAGGGCAGGGAGGCTGCGGCTGAGGATATACATCATGGTGCTTTTACCGGATCCGTTGCCGCCCAGAAGGGCGTGCAGTTCACCTTTTTTGATCGTCAGCGAAGCTCCGCGCAGTACAAAGGGAGCGTTCTTCTCGTAACGAAACCAGATATCCTTAGCGGTCAAGATATTATCAGCTTGGCTGATCCGGCGGCCGGGGTCATCAGGTTTGTCCGGTGTGCCGAGGCTTTTTGGATCTGCCGGGACAGCTGACGTCCGGACTGCATCCGGGGCGAGCTTATCCGTGCGAGACTCAACTGCTGCAGGCAGCAGATCTCTGTGATCAAGCAGAAACTGTCTGCCGTCACGTACTGTCAGCGGCGGGTTTGTATCTGCCTGAAGTGCAGAAGTAAGCGGCGGGGTATTATCTGCCGGAAGTGCAGAATCTGTGATGGCGGCTGCTTGTTTTGAATAAGCAGCCGCCATTCTGGCAGAAAGGGGCAAGGATACCCTGAATTCAGCATTTCTATCTATTAATTCTGTGACATATTCAAGAGGTGTTCCGTCGAAAGAGACGGCACCCTCATCCAGCATCAGG
>DCDV01000004.1:196686-197121 GCA_002316595.1 Mageeibacillus sp. UBA1046 | reverse complement strand
GCATCAGGACTCTGTCCGCATGCGGCAAGACGTCATCTATGAGGTGTTCCGAAATCACAATAGTTGTGCCGGTCTCATCATGAACTCGTCCCAGCATGGAGAGAAAGCGCTTGCGGGAAATGGGATCCAACTGAGCCATCGGCTCATCCAGCAGGAGCAGATCTGGCTGCATGACCAGGCTGGAAGCAAGATTTAGGATTTGTTTTTCACCTCCGGATAATTCTGCTACTTTGCGGTCCATCCAGTCGTTGATGCCAAAGAAGATTGAGGTTTCTGCCAGACGGCGTTCAATTTCTTTGTTGGAGAGACCTTGATTTTCTAATCCGAAGGCCAATTCATGCCAGACACTGTCGAGGATAATCTGGTTATCCGGGTTTTGCTGCACAAATCCGATCTGTACCGCCCGTTCCGTGTCTTGATAGACTGTATCGGCTT
>DCDV01000004.1:196086-196561 GCA_002316595.1 Mageeibacillus sp. UBA1046 | reverse complement strand
CTTGATAGACTGTATCGGCTTCGCCGTAAATAATTCTGTCTCCGGATATTTCTCCAGCTGGGGTCAGGGCAGGGGAGAGCAGATACAAGAGTGTAGTTTTCCCGCTGCCGGAAGCTCCTGTCATGAGGGTGAGACTTCCGCGTTCAAAGCTCAGGGATAAGGAGTTAAGCGCCTTCGTCTCTGCGCCGGGATAAGCAAAGGAGACGTCTTTTAGTTCCGCTGCGACCTGAGGATCGTATAACTGCTGAGAAGTGGTTTCAGGAGCACGGTGCTGGCCTTTCTGCGGCTGCTCCGGCTGATCCTGCTGTGCAGAATTCTCATGATTTCGATCCTGCAGGTCAAACGTCGGTTGGCCGTCTTGAGCCGGCTTCGTTGAGGCGCTCATATTTTCAGTTTTAAGGAATTGCTCCATCTTAGTTTGTGTTCTCTCTTTATTGTGACTTGTATTATTCGCCGGATCCGGCAGCAAACCGAA
>DCDV01000004.1:195376-195987 GCA_002316595.1 Mageeibacillus sp. UBA1046 | reverse complement strand
GCCGGATCCGGCAGCAAACCGAAGTATTGCCGGCCGGAGAATTGCTCTTCTGATTTGCGGATTTTCCGCCTCGCCCAAATCTCGGATAATTCCAGGTAGAAGGGAAATAATAAATAGAGGGAATACAGAGCAAGCAGCAAAATGCGCCAGGATAAGGACGGCACGTCTGCCGGCACCATCAGATATGGATAGTAAAGGAACGAGTGTGCGCCGGTTAGGAATCCTGCTGCCTGGATTGTGATCATCAGGAGCAGAAAGGCAATGCCGGCGGCGTCAAAATTGCTGAACCTGTCTCTTTTATAAGCTTTTCGGCGGGCTGAGGGATAGCCTTTGGCGCGCATGGCGATGCTGGTTTCCAGTGCGTTCTCCATGCTCCAGCTCATCAGGACGGAGGACATGCGCACAAAAAGAGAAATCTTTTCCTTGCGCGGCAGCTTTTCCTCACCCAGGAGGGCCTTTTGGTTCATATTCACTGTCTGCCCGTGCTTTATTGTGTCGGGAACATAGCGCATCACCATGCCCAGCATCAGTGTTGTGACAGGGAAGCGATCACCGCCCGCGGCCAGCAGCTGATCCGAGGTAGCCACTTCCTGATAGGCGCGAAACCAGAG
>DCDV01000004.1:193833-195278 GCA_002316595.1 Mageeibacillus sp. UBA1046 | reverse complement strand
TCCTGATAGGCGCGAAACCAGAGCAGTATGGTGATCAGCATCAGTCCGGCAGAGAAGCCGTAGACAACGCTCTCCCAGGTGACAGGGCGGCTGCCCAGATAAAAGAGAACTGTCAGTCCGTTGCCGCTGAAGAGTGCGTTAGCAGCAACTATCATAAGCAGCATCGGCAGGAAATAGCGCAGAGACCGGAGCGTTCTGCCGGCTCCCTGTAAATAAAAATTCAGCATTAAAGCCGCTAAGAAAGATACAAGCAAGTAGGCAGGATTCAAAGTCAGCATGGCAAACAGCACTGCTGAGAAAAAATACAAAAGCAGCAACGTCGGATGCGTTGCCCGCAAGTTAATGAATTTTGTTTCCTTGTTTGTCAATCTGTCTCTCTCTTAAGTCTAATAAGGTGACCCCGGCACATCGCCGGTCTTCTCTCTCTTCAGGACAATCAAGCGGCCCCGGTACATCGCAGGCCGTCTCTCCTCAGTCTAATACGGTGATCCCGGCACATCGCCGGTCTTCACTGTATAGTGGAAAACAATCTCGTCGCCGTCATTTATGTCAAATCTGGAGGACGAAACAGGCGGAAACTTTCCGTTGACCGAGTAAATCCAACCGCCGGCTCCTCCGCCTGCAGCGCCCTGCCGTATTCCCTGTATGCTCTCAACATACAGAGAACCGGCAATATTGCTGGCATTGATAATCAAACCGCTCTCTTTGAGAGCGTCGTAAACTGTACTGCCCCCGGCCAGCCTAAAGGTTGTTTCAGCCAGAATTTCTCCGTCGGGCGCGAAGGCTTCAGCGCCGGGGACTTTGCCGCTTACCGCATTGAGACAATTAACAGTCAGCTTGACAGTGATCTGATCATTGTCGCCATTTGCCGCCTCCGTGGATTCTGTCGCGGCAGCTGTGGTGTCTGAGGTGTCTGGCGCTATATCCGCCGGATCAGCAGACTCGTCAGCTTCATCAGCCTCGGCTGTGTCAGATGTGGAATCTGCCGTTGCTGCCGTGTCCGTCGAAGCAGCGGTATTAGTTGTGTCAGCAGTGCTTTGGCCGTCTTCTTCGCCGGCAGAAGAGCAGGCGCTGAAGACGCTTACGCTCAAGAGCAGCAAGACCAAAATCAACCGGGTCAGTATGTTTTTCAAAACGTTGGTCATTATCATTCTTTCATTTCGCAATTCATTTGCGAATATTCTTCATGCAATATTCCTGACCTTGCTCCATTTTGCTGTCAGACGACTTAGTTTAATCCTCTTTCGGGCAGCTTCAGGCTATTCTCCTTTTTCCAGCTGAACAGCAAAAAACGTATGAGAATCATTAGTGTAATAGAGCGTACCGTCAGGAGATATGGATACTGAGGCCATGCAGAAATTCTGCTGTCCTTCTGAGGGCGTATATACTGTCTGCACAGTATCTTCATCCGGGGTAAGGCCATAGATTGCTCCCGGTTCTTTATT
>DCDV01000004.1:182771-193662 GCA_002316595.1 Mageeibacillus sp. UBA1046 | reverse complement strand
TTCTTTATTGATGGTGAAATAAACGAAGATGTTGTCTGCCCCGTCTTTCACAACCAGCGGAGTAGATTGAGAAACTCCTTCGAGAGCGTAGCTCTTGTCGATGGCCATGCTGTCAGCGTCAATAATGGCGAAAGCGTCCAGACCGCCTACATATACTTTGCCATCGACAATGGTGGGAGAGGCAGTGCTGCTGCCTTCGCAGAACTGTACCCTGGTCAATTCGCCCAGAGCACCGTTATCGTCAACTTCCAGACGGTTCAGGTTACCATCCTGCGACACAAAATAAACATAATCATCCCAGACGATCATATTGGTGCGGATAACCGGCGGCAGTCCATCGGCTTCGGAGGCGGGCAGTGCAATATTATCAATAACAGCGCCGTCAGCCGGGTCTAAGGCTAAGATCTCACCTGCATCATTGCCAACTATCAGTACTCCCTTATTCAAGGCTGCGCCGCTCCAATAGAAGCCGCTCTCATTTGAGCGATATTCCCAGATAGTGCTGCCGTCTTCAATGCTGAGAGCCCGGTATACCCCGCCGAGAGAGCGTTCGCTCCAGCCGGCGTTGCAGAGGCCTTGATAAATTACTCCCTCGCTTATTGTCAGAGATGTCAAAGACTGCTGGCTGTAAGGAATAGTCACTCCCATGTCCGGATCATCGATCAGGATCTGGCCGGGCGCTTCAGCTGCCCAGACTGTGGTTAAACTGTCAGCGGTGAGGGCCTGGATTTTTCCGTACTTCATAGGAACGAGAATCAAACCGTCAGCATAAGCTATGCGAGAAGTCGAGTCTATCGGAAACTGCAATTTTGCCTCGGCTGCCAGAGAGCCATCACGGTTCAGCTTCATGAGAGTGTCAGAAAAGACGATATAGATAAAGTCATCTACCTGGATAGGATCAGAGTAAGCATCTAACCAGTCGCCTTCCTTTTGCAAAGCGAAGACTTCTTTGGCTGCGAAGCCCTTGAGGGGGTAGTCCAATTGCTTAGTGCTGTTGTGTGCCATGGAACCGCCAAAGGCCGGCCACCAGCTGTCTAAGTCGACGGGTCTTTTTGCATTGGCATTTTCTTCTATCGAATTGCCTTCTTCAGGTATGAATTTCTCCGGATGACCATTGTAGTTCTGCGACCAGTCGTTAGTGAAATACCAGCGAATTACGTCACCGTCTTCCAGCAGATGTTCATGTGCGGATTTGTCAATATTGTCATTGTATGACCACATCCAGGCAGAATTCTCGCCATTAGTGACGCCGCTTTCCAGTTCGGTCTGCCCGGCTAAATCAGCCGGAGGGGTAAGTTTTTGCAGGTGATTTCCCCATTCTGACTCTACATAGGCATAACCTGCTTCAGTCAGGATTTCAGTGGTCTTGGTCCAGGCATCAGTTCCTTCTTCTGCTGTAAAATCAATGTCAAGCCAGATCTGATAGGGATTGCCTTGTTCTGAATCGGCAGCGACCCCGGCCAGGATAAACCTGCCCTTAATTGCTGAATCGTCCTCCGGCATAGTACTTTCTGTGCTTTCGGCAGTTGTAGTTACTGCGGCCTCAGCCGCAGTGGTCTCTGCCTCGGTCGGCTCTGCATCATCTGCTGAGCAGGCGATTAGAGAGAACATGGTACAGATCAGCAGGATACTGATAAGTGTGGTGATAAGCTTTCCTTTTGTTTTCATAGATCCTCCTTTTGTTCTGAGCCTTGCTCCCAAATATATTCAAAAAAAAACGGCTGCGAATTCTGGATTCGCAGCCGTTTTGCGCATTATCGACAATATTTCAGGGGAAGCAATCGCTCGTTGCATCCTTCTCCTTTAAGTCACAGATCGGTCTTCTGGCTTGCGATTCGGGTTGTCCTCGATAAGCCACCTTCCCAACTTTCGTCAGTGGTCGGCCAATCCCATAGTCACAATCGCTTACAGCGGCGGCACCGCACAGGAATCTCACCTGTTTCCCAATAGCTTTCACTATATCTGCGCTTTATGAGGTCAATCGCCCAGCTCTGAGGCAATTGACTATATTCAGATTATAGGGTGAGAAAAATTGCTAGTCAAGGACCGGAGTTCTGAGTCAGAGAATCACTGAGACAGGTGAGACCGGTTAAGTTTGATTCTATTCCGGCATTACACCCTTAGGCAGGTCTGCCTTGCGGCGCAGGTAATTATTAACCTCACTCATCATCTCGTCAGAGATTATCTTCATCATGTCTGAGAATTTCTCTACTTCTTCAGGAGTAAAGTTCTTCTCAATACGCTTAGCAAGAATTGAGACGTAGCGTTCGCTGGTGCCGTATATCTGCAGGAATTTGTCAGTGACACTCAGATGGATGATGCGTCCGTCCTCAGGAGATTTGGTTTTAGTGATATACCCCCTTTTCTCAAGATTTGCGATCTTATAGGCAGCGTTAGGCTGGGAAGCATTTATGAAATTGGCGAATTCTGTTACGGTGGGGTGTCCCAGTCCGAAAATAGCTTCAGCGCAAAAGGCTTCCAGCGCAGTCAAAGCATCTTCTTCGTTAGTTGATATTTTGCGGAAAATCCGGCGATAATAATACAGCTTTAACTTCAGGTAAATTTCATGGAGATTGTCTTCTAACATAAGTGCCGCCGCCTTCATATTAAGTAAATTCAAATTCATCTAAATATTAATCCTTGCGATATATTAAAGCAAACATCAATTCCGCCTGGCAAACAATTTGGTCGTTGACTTTTGCCACTGCGGAGCCGAAACCGAAGTCTCCTCTAATTTTGGTGATCTGAGTTGATAAATGCAAAGTGTCGCCCGGTCTGACAACACCGCGAAAGCGTGCCTTTTCAACTCCGGTGAAGAGAGGAAGCTTTCCCTGGTTTTCCGGCATCACCAGCAGAGCTACTCCGCCCAGCTGCGCTAAAGCTTCAATCTGCAGCACACCGGGGAAAATAGGTTCATCAGGGAAGTGACCCTGAAAGAAGATCTCGTTGCCGCTAAGCTGCTTAATGCCCTCGGCGCTTTCGCCCGGGACCAGTTCCAGAACGCGGTCGATCAAAAGAAAGGGATACCGGTGGGGCAGGATCTTTTGAATGTCGGAATAGTTCATAGGCATTTGAATTTCGGAATGGTTCATAGGTATTTGCATGTCGGAATGGTTTATAGGCAATTTATTACTCATTTGCTAGACTCCTTCGTGATAGCGTTTGAAAGCCAGACAGGCATTGTGTCCGCCGAAGCCCAGTGAGTTGCTGAGAGCGTATTCAAATTCAAGCTCCTCTCCTTGAAGCGGCACATAATCCAAGTCGCATTCAGGGTCGGGATTTAGAAGTCCTACTGTCGGCGGCACCCATTGATCTCTAAGCGCCAGTAAAGTGGCAGCAGCTTCTACGGCTCCGCTGGCGCCCAGCAGGTGACCGGTCATGGATTTAGTGGACGATACTTTAAGTGAATCGGCATGATCGCCGAAAGCCTTGCGTATAGCCAGTGTCTCACAAGCGTCATTCAGGGGAGTCGAAGTTCCGTGTGCGTTGAGATAGCTGATGTCTTCCTTCTTTATACCGGCGTCTGCTATGGCCAGAGCCAGACAGCGGGAAGCCTCTGTGGCTTCAGGATCCGGTGCGGTCATATGATAAGCGTCACAGGTGGCTCCGTAGCCGGCAATTTCACCCAGTATGACGGCTCCGCGCCGCTTTGCGTGCTCATATTCTTCCAGTACCAGAATGCCTGCGCCTTCACCGATTACAAAGCCATCCCGATCTGCATCAAAGGGGATTGATGCCCTCAAGGGATCCGCGGATTTGGAGAGGGCGCGCATAGAGGCGAAGCCGCCCACCGCCATTGGAGTTATGGCTGCTTCAGAGCCGCCGCTGACAACGATATCCAGATAGCCGTCACGTATCTTGTGAAAGGCTTCACCGATACCATTAGTTGAAGCGGCGCAGGCAGTAATGACGCATGAACTGATACCATGTAAACCAAGATCCATGGCTACACTGCCGGATGTCATGTTGGAGATAGCCAGAGGGATGAAGAAGGGTGATATGCGATGGAAACCCTTTTCAATTCCCACAGCAGCCTCTTTTTCAATAGTCTTGAAGCCGCCTATCCCTGTGGAGATAATTACTCCGGCGCGACCGCTGTCAAAAGATCCTTGCTCCAGACCACTTTGTCGGAAGGCCTCGCGCGCTGCTATCAGACCGTATTGGGTGACCTCATCCATACGGCGGGCTGCTCTGCCGTCGATATAGTCTGTCACTTCAAAGTCCTTTAATTCTGCTGCCAGGGTAACGTCAATTTCACCGCGATCAAACTTGGTGAGCCCGGCGAACCCGGTTTTGGCTTGGCGTATAGCCTGCCAGGTACTGTCGGTATCATGGCCTAAAGGTGTCAAAAGTCCGATTCCTGTTACTACAACACGTCTTTTCATTTTTCAGTCACTCCTTGGCAATCGAGTCAGCGGTTCAGGCCGCCGTCTACGGAAATTGTCTGTGCAGTAATATAATTAGCCTCTTCGCTGGCGAGGAAAGCTGCCATCGCAGCTATGTCTTCCGGCCGGCCGAAGCGATGCAGAGGAATTGTCTGCTGATAGACTTGATGAATTTCGTCAGATAGCTCTGCTGTCATATCTGTCTCAATAAAGCCGGGGGCGATGCAGTTGACCGTTATATTGCGGGCAGCCAGCTCCAGAGCCAGCGACTTAGTCATGGCAATTACAGCCGCTTTGCTGGCAGCATAATTTATTTGCCCGGCATTGCCTTTTAAGCCGACAACACTGCTGATATTTATTATCCGGCCCCAGCGTTGACGTATCATGCTCTTGGCGGCCTCGCGCATGATAATGAAGATGGCCTTCTGATTTACTTGAATTACTTCATCGTAATCCGCATCACTCATGCGAACAGCCAGCTGATCTCGAGTTATGCCGGCGTTATTTACTACAATATCCAGCCTGCCGGTCTCAGCCACGATGCCGCCGATTAATTTTTGGCAGGAGGCAGAGTCCGAAAGATCGGCACTGATGGTGCGGGCGGGTTTGCCGCCGGAGTTTAGTTCTGAAGCCAAAGCTTCAGCGTCGTCTTTGGATGTTCCATAATGCACATAGACTAATCGTTGCGGCGTTGCCAGAGCGCGAACAATCGCGCTGCCAATTCCTCGACCTCCGCCTGTGACTAGAACTACCTGTTTGTTTTCCGCGTTATCTTTGGCCATTCAGATCTCCTTAAGTGTACTTTTATCTCTGTGATCCTTTTATCTCAGCTACAAAATTATTAAATGTCTCCACACTGCTGATGTGGCGTAAATTCAAGTCCCTGGAGCGACGACGCAGGAGTGGTGTCAGTACTGCCTGAGGCGCGATCTCGACAAAATTCGTATACCCATGATCTAAAAGATAGCTGAAACAGTCATCCAGCCGGGTTACGCTTGACATCTGTCTGGACATGAGGTCGGCATAGATTTCTGTCCGCCGCTCCGGAGTATAAGGATTCTCCGAATCAGAGGGGTGATCGGTATCACCTTGTTGATATATGTCACTTGGTTGATCAGCATCTCTTTGCTGCTTTGAATCATCAGGCTCAGTTACAGGCCTGCCGAGGATGTTGAGGGGCAATTCTGCCTGAGGTTTTCCGGCGCTGCCGGCAGCGAGCAATACTTTGCGCAGTTCTTCAACATCCGGGTTGAAGACCTTGCTGTGAAAAGCGCCTTCCACTTCGAGCAATAAAGCTCTCTTTGCTCCTGCCTCCGGCAGATGTTGACGCAAAAGCTCCAGATCATCTTTGGGACCGGCTGCTGTCAGCTGAGTTTCGGCATTAATATTAGCCAGGGACACAGCAGGGAAGAGCGGCAGGACAGCTTCAAGGGCTTCCCTTTTTAACCCGAGGACAACCAGCATGCCGTCATCATGGCCTTCCTTGCGCCTTTTTTCCAGACGAAGTGACATCAGCCTGGCTCTTCGTTTTATAATCTCCAGGGCCTCTTCAGGCGAGTAAACATTAGCTGCGGCCAGAGCGGGAAATTCACCCGCACTCAGTCCTAAGGCGGCACCCGGATTGATGTTTTCTTTTTGCAAAAGCCTCGTCACTGTCAGAGCAAATAACGTCAAAGCTACCTGAGCGTAACGGGTTTCGTGAATCCTTGTGAAAGATGGATCCAGCAGACAGGTCAATTCTTCTTCACTGCAATAAGGGCTGCGATAGAAGCTGTCGTCAGGGAACTCCAGGGCAAAATCTAAACCCATGCCGGGCTGTTGTGATCCTTGCCCGCCATAAAGAAAAACCCATTTATTTGTCATAATTTCACTGCTCACCTGACAATAGTATCCTCAGAAATATCCTCAGAATGATGTCTCACCGGCGGTTTTCCCGACGGAGGAATATTTACTCCCCGGAAGAGATCCTCCAGGAGCCTGCTTAAAGGTTTTATCTCTGTTATTTGTGCGGCCGCCAGTCCCATCATAAAGGCGCCTTTTTCATCATCGCCATGCTCCACAGCGCTCCTCAGTGAACCGATCAGCAGCTCTTCCAGTTCTTGAATGTCAGCGCCTTCGCGTTCTTTCACCATATAGTCGCGGGAGAATTTATTCTTCAGGACACGGCAGGGAACTCCGCCCGTGCGGCCCATCACTGTGATCTTAGTATCTGTCGCCTTCAGCACAGCCTCTTTATAAGCGGGGTGGATAGGAGCTTCCTCAGCTGACAGGAAGAGAGTGCCCAGCTGAAAGCCCTCCGCTCCCAGTTCAATCGCCGCTCTGACTTGTCTGGGGGCAGCGATGCCGCCGGCGGCGATCATGGGTATAGAGATGTTGTCAGCGATTAACGGCCAGAGAACCATTGAGGTCTGCTCGCCAATATGGCCGCCGGCTTCCTGTCCTTCAGCGACAACCGCGTCAGCGCCCTGACGCTCCATACGCTGTGCCAGAGCCAGCGAAGGCACTACAGGTATAACCTTGCAGCCGGCATCCTTCCACATCGACATGTATTTGCCCGGACTGCCGGCACCGGTGGTTATCAGAGGGACCTCCTCTTCTGCCAGAATCCCGGCAATCTCATCGGCCGCGGGATTCATAAGCATGACATTTACGCCGAAGGGACGGTCTGTTAATTCACGTACGCGATGAATCGCCGCGCGGACCATTGCCGCAGGCATTGAGCCGGATCCGATTTGACCCAGAGCCCCTACTTCACTGACGGCAGCGGCAAATTCCGCCGTGCCGACGTAAGCCATGCCACCTTCCAGGAGGGGATATTTCAGATTGAAAGTCTCATCTAACCACATAATTTTCGTGTCCTTTCAGTAAAATAGCTCCGCAGGCCATGCCGCCGCCAAAGCCTGCCAGGCAAAGTGTCTTCTGGCCGTCCAGTTGTCCGGAGCTGAATAATTCTTCCATGAGAATGCCGATACTGGCTGAAGAGGTATTGCCGCAGCGGTCAATATTTGTAGGGAAACGCTCGGCAGGAAGCTGTAATTCGCGCATAATCGCATCAATAATGCGCTGATTCGCCTGATGCAAGAGATAAAGGTCGACATCTTCGGGGGACAGGGAGGCTTGCGCCAGTACTTTACGGATTACCTCGGACATCTCGCTGACTGCGAAGCGGAATACTGCGCGTCCGTCCATCATAATCGGTTCCGTGTGGCTAAGTGACAGTATGTCGCGCATGCCTACAGTCTTGGCTGCAAAATAATCCTCTTCGCCTTCGTTTAAGGTCCATAATGATGCGCCTGCCCCGTCGCCAAACAGAAAGCAGGAGGAACGGTCTTCAGGATCAATTGTGCGCGAGAGTCTTTCCGCTCCTACTACCAGAGCCGCACTCCCCGGAGTCCTGACTTTGAGCAGATTACGTGCTACTTCCAGAGAGTAAACGAAACCGCTGCAGGCCGCATTGAGATCAAAGGTCATGATGTCGGTGTCGAGAGCCAGTTCCTTTTGCAGCATGGCGGAGATGGCAGGCACTGCTTCGTCTGTGGTCACGCTGGCACAGATTACGACACTGATTCGCGAGCGGTCGAAATCAGGCAGCTTGTCCAGACAGTCTGTCGCAGCAGCCGCCGCCAGATCAAGTGTACTTTCGTCTTTTACCCAATGGCGCGTGACTATTCCTGATCGTTCGCGGATCCACTGATCAGAGGTGTCCAGATAAGAGGCAAAATAGTTGTTATCCACCACACGTTTGCCCAGCGCTTTGCCACAGCTTAGCAGCGATAATTTCATAAAGACTTCCTCAATTCATATTCTCCCCGGCGTACGATGGCGGGATTTTCCGGATCAGCGGCAAAGTCGGGAATATCCAGATCAGCAGCCAGCTGTTCCTTTAAGCCGGACAAGTCGTCAGGGAAGACACGGTCGCAAACTCCGTATTCCAGCATATCTGCAGCGGTAAGCTTCATAACTTCCGCAGCTTCCTCAGCTCGTTTGCCGTCTTTCCAAAGTATGGTAGCGAACCCTTCCGGAGAGAGGATTGTATAAACAGCATTCTCCAGCATATACAGCCTGTCCGAGCAGGCGATTGCCAGGGCGCCGCCGCTGCCGGCCTCTCCGGTGATGACAGATATCAAAGGCACACTTAAGCAAGACATCAGGGACAAGTTTGAGGCAATCGCTTCGCCTTGTCCGCGCTCTTCCGCTCCGACTCCGGGATAAGCACCCGGTGTGTCGATAATTGTCAGAATGGGGCGGTTAAAGCGTTCTGCCTGCTTCATCAGGCGCGCTGCTTTGCGATAGCCTTCAGGCTCGGGCATACCAAAATTATGGTAGATCTGGCTATTAAGATTGCTGCCTTTCTCTATATAGATATATGTGATCGGCTTACCGTTCAGCCGTGCCAGCCCCCCGCGCAGCGCGGGATCATCACCGTAGCAGCGATCACCTTTGAGCTCAACGATGTCGGTGCAAAGTTCCTGCAAAATGGCAGCGGGCTTCTTGCGCTTCGGGTCGCGCGCCAGCATGACTCTTTCATAGGGTGTCGGCTTTCTGTCTGTTTCTTCAGCAAGGACTGGGCCCTCCGCGGCTGAGTCGGAGATTGCCGATACCGACAAATCTGATGCTCCGTCGTCAGAAAAATTTGCGTCTGGTATGGCAACAATTTCGGTCGCTCCGGTTTCAGCAAAGTTCATGGATGCAGATTCAGCGACAAAATTTACAGCGGAATCCTCAGCAGAAGCTGGTCCTTGCCGGCCCTCCGGCTGTTTCTCGTGCAAACGAAGAATCTGCGCCAGTTCAGACCTCAGATTCCGCCGCTCCACAATGCGGTCAACGAAGCCGTGTCTGACCTGGAATTCAGCCGACTGAAAGCCCACGGGCAGATCGCATTGGATCGTCTCTTTAATCACCCGCGGTCCGGCAAACCCGATCAGCGCGTCAGGCTCGGCCAGGATAATATCTCCCAGCATGGCAAAACTGGCGGTTACTCCGCCTGTAGTCGGATCGGATAAAACAGAGACGAACAGTCTGCCGGCCTGCCGGTGCCGGGTCACGGCTTCCGCTGTCCTGCGCATCTGCATCAGGCTGATGATGCCTTCCTGCATGCGTGCGCCGCCGCTGCAGGCAACAATCACCACCGGCAGATTATATTCTGCTGCTTTGTCGAAGGCGCTTACAACCCGGTCTCCGACGATTTTCCCCATTGATCCCATCAAGAATTGAGGATCCATGGCACCAAAGATAACAGGGCTGCCTTCAATACTGCCCCGGACAAAGTGAATTGCTTCATCTGCGCCGCTGTTTTCAGCCGCAGCCAGCCATTTTTCCTCATAACCGGGAAAGGTGAGGGGATCGACAAATTCCGCTGCCTGATCAATCGAGACAGCGCCCTCGTCCATTATTTGTGAAATTCGCAGCGCTGCGGATATGCGGGTGTGTCTGCCGCAGGAGGGACAGCATTCCAGTCCTTCCTGCCATTGCTTTTTGGCGGAGGATTTTCCGCAAGCCTGGCAATGTGTGAAAAGATCCGTCTCAACCTCTCTCGCCGGAGTTGGCTGTCTGCGCCGGGTGAGTTGATCCATTCTTAGCAACTGCATTCTGCGTCGTCCAAAAGAATTTTGTATCATTCTGACTCCATTAAGCTGGCATAATTAAGCAGCTGTTTCATATTGTCCTCCACATAGCCGGTGTTGTAATCACCGCGGATGACATCGTTTTCAAAGAGCAGTACATATAAGAGTCCGACATTGGTATCCACTCCGTCGATTATCAGTTCTTCCAGGCAGCGGCGCATGCGTCTGATGGCGTCTCTGCGTGAGTTGCCATGCACGATCAGTTTGGCAATCAGAGAATCATAGTGGGGCGGAATCTCACAGCCGGAATACATGGCCGAGTCAACCCTGACCGAGAAACCGCCGGGCAGATTGAACTGCTCGATCCGGCCGGGTGAAGGACGAAATCCGTTAATGGGCGATTCAGCATTGATGCGGCATTCGATGGCGTGTCCTCGCAGCTCGACTTCATTTTGAGTCAGAGCCAGCTTGGCTCCGCTGGCAATGCGGATCTGCTCGCGCACTAAATCAAGTCCCGTCAAGACTTCGGTAACCGGATGCTCAACCTGGATGCGGGTGTTTACTTCCATGAAATAGAATTCCCCTTCCGGAGAGAGAATAAATTCTACTGTGCCGGCGCCCAGATAATCTGCCGCTCTGCCTGCCTTAACGGCAGCTTCACCCAGTTTTTGGCGAATATCGTCTGAGAGCACAGAGCAGGGTGACTCTTCAATCATTTTTTGTCGCTTGCGCTGCAGTGAGCAGTCGCGTTCGCCCAGCTGAATAATATTTCCGTGACTGTCAGCCAGGATCTGGATTTCCAGATGCTTAGGATTCAGGATCAGTTTTTCCAGATAAACGCCTTCGTCATCAAAGCTAAGTTTTGCTTCGCGTCTGGCTGATTGCAAGCCCTCTTCCATTTGTTCCGGCTTATCTATGCGGCGCATGCCGCGCCCGCCGCCG
>DCDV01000004.1:182188-182629 GCA_002316595.1 Mageeibacillus sp. UBA1046 | reverse complement strand
ATGCCGCGCCCGCCGCCGCCGGCTGTAGCTTTCAGCAGCACGGGATATCCTGTTTCAGCCGCTATTCTGAGCGCTTCATCGGCAGAACTCAGTAATCCTGTGGAGCCGGGGATTGTGGGCAGCCCTGCCTCTTCCATCAACCGGCGGGCGTTGGCCTTATCTCCCAGCCGGCGGATAGTTTCCGCTTTGGGCCCGATAAAGCAGATCCCGGCAGCCTCCGCCAGCTCGGCGAATTCCGCACTCTCTGCCAGAAACCCATATCCGGGATGAATGGCGTCACAGCCTGTAGACAGCGCTGCCTGCAAAATGCCGGGAATGTTTAGATAAGAGTCTTCCGGACGAGGGCCGCCGATGCAGACTGTTTCTGCAGCCAGCTGTGTGTGCAGTGCTTCCCTGTCAGCGGTTGAATGCACCATGACTGTAGCGATGCCCATCTCGCGG
>DCDV01000004.1:167442-181951 GCA_002316595.1 Mageeibacillus sp. UBA1046 | reverse complement strand
ACCTAACGAGTATCTGACTGATCATCCGCCGGATTGTCCGGCTGGATTTCCATCAGGACTTGATCGAATTCCGCCATGACTGCGTTCTCCGCTTTAATGCTGCGGATTATTCCGTCACAGGGAGCTTCAATATAGTTCAACATCTTCATAGCTTCCAGAATAAAGAGGGTCTGTCCCTTTTTGACCTTATCGCCGACATTCACGTAGGGCTCGGCGTCTTCCCCGGGAGCGCGGTAAAAAATTCCCACCAGAGGCGCGCGCACTTCCTTTAATTGGACGGCCTGCGGCTGATCCTTATGTGCTGCGACAGAAATCTCCGGCGGATCGTTTTCTCCATTTATCAGCGGAGTCGGCTGAGCGGGAGCATTCAGCGCAGTGGCCGGTCCGGCAGCTTCCAGTGTTAATTTGCAGTCAGCAGTTTCCAGAGTCATCTTTTCCAGTCCGCTTGCGCGAAAAACTGCAATGATCTCTTTCAGCTCTTTACTGTCCATTACTTAAATCTCAAGGTCAGGTCTGCGGAGCTTGATGGTTTCAGCGATTTCGCCTACTGTTGACATGTGCTCGACTTCTTCATCCGAGACCTGGATCTTGAAATGCTCTTCCAAAGTCATAGCCAGTTCTACAGCATCCAGTGAATCAGCATTAAGATCTTCAATAAGGCGTGCGTCGAAAGTAACTTTTGATTCATCTACACCCAAAAGATCGGTTATTATCTTTACTACTTCTTCTGTAATCATGCTTAACCTCCAAGCAGCTAGTTGCAAGCAAATGCTTCAATAAATTAGTTAAAATAATTATATAAATGATTTTAACTTTCTGCCATTATGAGATTACAATCTTTGCTTGTCAAGCTTGTAAATATGAATTTTTCGTAAATGAGAATCTATGAATATCTGCTATAAGGAATAATTATAAATACATTCCTGCGGTGGAGATGCGCGAGAGGTTTGTGGATAGATGCGTGGAGAAATTATTTCTTTGTAGTCAAGGCAGAAGATCGTCTAACGGATTGGCGGAAGAGGATCAGGGAGCCCGTTCGGCAGCAGGCGAGATCTCAGTTCTGTCTCATCCAGTGACCAATCACTGAAAAATAGACCATGGTCTAGTTTCCGCCACAGGCCGGCAACCATTTTATCCTGATCTAAATCCGTTTGAGCGGGGAAGACACTTCCTGCTGTCGAGGCAATATCTTCAGGCAGTTCAGCCGGAAACAGATTTATCCCGATGCCTAGAATATTATGTGATTTATAATGTTCCCAGAGAATGCCGGCTACTTTGCGCTCGCGCAAAATGAGGTCATTTATCCATTTGATGCGGCTGCAATATTTGCCTGCGAGAGCGGAGTTTTCGTAATCAGCTTTACTCAGCCATGAATCTACAGTTTGCGCCAGCAGGAGTCCAGCCCGCAAAGTCGCAGCCTGCATATCCGGCAGCTCATAAGAGTCATTCCAGATAAAACTGAGATAAAGCCCTTTGTCCGGAGGGGAAAAGAAACTTTTCCCGTGCTGACCACGGCCGGCAGTCTGTTGATCAGCCCAAATCAGAGCGCGGTCGAACTGATTCTCATCGATCAGTCTCATTGCTTCGCTGTTGCTCGAAGCCACTGTCGGATAACGCCAGCAAGGCCAGTCAAGGCCGGGAAGTTTAGCGAGGCTGCGAGTCAGCATCATCTTAAAAGAATTAATGTGTCAATGTGCTTTTTATTCAACTGTATAACCTGCGTCTTTAATGAGCTGCTTCGCCGCGGCCATATCACTGATTTTCATCACCATGCCCGCGTTAGGCTCCTGCGTTTGATAAGGATACATATATTTTATATTAAACGTGTCACCCAGCAGGTCCAGCAGCTCGGACAGGCTGCCCATGCGGGCCGGAATATGGACGATCAGGACATCGGTCAGATCGGCTGCGAATCCTCCGGCGGCCAGAGCGGCGACTCCCTGTTCAGGCTCATCCACCATCAGCCTGAGCATGCCGTAGTCGGATGTTTCAGCCAGATTGAAGGATAAGATATTAATGCCGGCTTCTTTCAGCAGGCCGGCCAATTGACGCAGACGGCCGCTGCGGTTTTCCAGAAAGACGGATAATTGTTTTGCCATAATATACTCCTTGAATTGTCTCTGCAAAGGGCGTTTAGAAAAGCCTGCGTTTGTCGATGACTCGTTTTGCTTTGCCGTCGGAACGGTCCAGTGTATTAGGTTCTACCAGCTTCACCGTAGGGTGGAGGCCAATGGTGTTTTGCAGCGTTTCGCTGATGCGGCGGGAGAGGTTCTCCAGCGTACTGACTTCATCGGAGAACAGGCAGGCGTCAATCTCCACTGCGATCTCAAAGGTGTCGTAGTCGTTTACCCTGTCGACCACAACCTGATACTGAGGTCTCGTCTCACTGATTTCGAAGAGAGCTGCTTCGATCTGCGAAGGGAAGACGTTGACACCGCGGATGATGAGCATGTCATCGGAGCGGCCTTTGAAGCGGGAGATTCGGGCGGAGGTACGGCCGCAGGCACAAGGTTCGTGAGTGATCGAAGTAAGGTCCTTGGTGCGATAACGCAGCAAGGGGATGCCCTCTTTGGTCAGAGTGGTGAGGACCAGCTCGCCTGTTTCTCCGTTCGGCAGAGTTTCCAGGGTGTCCGGATCTACCACTTCGGCATAAAAATGATCGTCCATGATATGGCTGCCTTGGTGCAGATGACAGTCCTGAGCGACTCCGGGTCCCATAATTTCGCTCAAGCCGTAGATGTCAAAGAGTTCGATGCCCAGTCCGTCTTCTATCTTGCGGCGCAGTTCCACGGTCCAGGGCTCGCCGCCGCAGATGGCCACGCGCAGCTTGAGCCGGTCTTTCAGATTGTTTTCAATAATGTTTTCCATGACATGGGCCAGATAGGAGGGTGTGCAGGCGATGGCAGTGGTGCCCAGATCGACCATGAAGTCCAGCTGTCGGCGGGTATTGCCTGCCGAGATAGGAATTACTGTAGCGCCCAGGTTCTCAGCGCCGTAATGAATGCCGAGACCGCCGGTAAACAGACCGTAGCCGTAGGCTACCTGAATCTTGTCTCCGATACCGATACCGGCCATGGTCAGACAGCGGGCAACACACTCCTGCCAAACCTCAATGTCACGGCGGGTATAGCCCACCACCGTAGGTTTGCCGGTCGTTCCCGAGGAAGCGTGCAGACGCACGATCTCAGTCTCCGCAGCAGCGAAGAGGTCGTAAGGATAGTTGTCCCGCAGGTCATCCTTGACAGTGAAAGGCAGCAGAACGATATCAGAAATGCCTGAAATATCAACGGGAGTAAGGTTTCGCTCTTGCATGAGCTGCCGATAAAAAGGCACATGATGATAGAGGCGGTCGACTAATTTGCGCAGCCGCGCATCGTGCAGCAGGCGCCGATCTTCAGTCGACATGCATTCTTTGCTTGTATTCCAGATAACCATAGTTTCTCCGCCTGACTAAATATGGATCTAGCCTGCCTGACGATAGCCTGCCTGATGCAGGTTTGCTTCACTGCGTTCAGTGCTTATGATATAGACTATTTCCGCAAAATTATTTAGTGGAATATTTCATAACCGATATGTCGAGCTTAATCTGATTGTTGATTTTCGTCAACCGGATACAAAAATGCAAAAGAAGACTGAACCGGAAATCAGGAAGACTCAATTACCGGACTGATTCGTTCCTATAGCAGCAGCGGCAGGACAATACCCTGCCTGATCAGACTAGCCCAGGAGTTCCAGCAGCACGGCCTTTTGGGCATGGAGACGGTTTTCAACCTGATCAAAAATCTCATTGGCATGGCTCTCAAGCGTCTCGGCGCTAATTTCCTCTCCGCGGTGGGCGGGCAGGCAATGCATCACCATGGCGCCGGGCTGAGCTTTTTCCATCAGTGCCTGGTTAACCTGATAACCGGCAAAGTCTATTCTACGCTTTTCGACTTCGCTCTCCTGACCCATGGAAGACCATACATCGGTATAAACAATGTCAGCGCCACAGACTGCCTGTTCCGGAGAGTCGGTAATCAGAAGCTGGGAACGGGCTTGAGCCCATTTGGTTAGCTCCGGATCAGGATGGTAGCCCTCAGGGCAGGCAATGGTCAGCTCAATCCCTGTCAGAGCAGCACCTGCCATCAGAGAATTAGCCATGTTGTTGCCGTCGCCGATATAGGCCATTTTCAGTCCGTTCAGCCGTCCCTTGTATTCCCGGATAGTCATCAGGTCTGCCAGCACCTGGCAGGGATGGGCGTAATCGGTCAGGCCGTTAATCACCGGAATACTGCTGTAAGCGGCCAGAGTTTCCACCATTTGCTGAGAGAAAGTACGAATCATCACTCCGTCCAGATAGCGGGAAAGAACTCTGGCTGTGTCCTCAATAGGCTCGCCGCGGCCGATTTGCAGGTCGTTCGAGCTCAGGAAGAGAGCCGAACCTCCCAGCTGATACATACCTGCCTCGAAGGAAATACGGGTGCGGGTAGAGGCCTTTTCAAATATCATGCCCAGCGTTTTGCCCTTTAAGTAAGGGTAGTTAATGCCCTGTTGTTTCTCCTTCTTCAGCCGATCCGCTGAATCCAGCAGGGCTGACAGCTTGGCTTCACTCAGGTCCTGAAGCTTAAGCAGATGCTTCATGGGGCCTGCGCCCGGTACCTTGGTAATCGAAATAATTTCCGGGGTAATAGATGTGAGGGCAGGCGGTTCCATTACTGCCGCTGAAAAAATATTATTCATCATAAAGTTCATCCCTTATTTTAATAATTTGCTTTCGTACCGACTCGGGCGAGGTACCGCCCTGAGAGTTTCGTGCCCGTACACATTGTTCAAGAGAGATTGAGGTGTACACATCATCTTCAAAGAGCGAGCAAAAGGTCTTAAGTTCAGTTAAGGACAGATCTTCAAGGGTCTTTTCGGCCTGCTGAGCATGAGAGACCAGCTCACCTACGATTTTATAAGCCTCCCGGAAGGGCAGCCCCTTTTTAGTCAGGTAATCGGCGCAATCAGTGGCGTTGAGAAATCCTTCGGCTGCGGCGCGGCGCATGGATTCCTTGTTGGGGTTCATAGTGGCGAGCATACCCTGCATCAGCGGCAGACAGCAGGCAACTGTATCCAGGGCGTCAAATATCAGCTCCTTGTCCTCCTGCATATCCTTGTTGTAGGCCAGCGGAAGCCCCTTAATCATAGTAAGCAGCGCGGTTAATGCACCGAAGACTCTGCCTGTTTTGCCCCGGATCAGCTCAGCGATGTCGGGGTTTTTCTTTTGCGGCATTATGCTCGACCCGGTGGAATATGCTTCACTTAGCTCAATGAAGTCAAATTCCCGGGAAGAGAACATAATTATCTCTTCACATAAGCGGGACAGATGGGTCATAACCATACTGAGCCAAAAAGCAGTTTCCAGCACAAAATCCCGATCGGAAACTGCATCGATGGAATTGATACAGACCTCGGGAAAAGCCAGAGCTGCGGCAGGCATTTGGCGATCGACAGGGTAACTGGTACCTGCCAATGCGCCTGCACCCAAAGGTGAGTGTAAGAGCCGAACGCGGGCGTCCTCAAGGCGGCCGATGTCCCTAAGAAACATTGCTGCGTAAGCGAGCAGATAATGTCCAAAGGTCACAGGCTGTGCCCGCTGCAGATGGGTATAGCCGGGCATGATGGTTTCGTCATGCTCCTCAGCAAGGTCGGTCAGGATTTGTATCAGCCCTGCCAGCAGCTCCTTTTGTATGTTATATTGTTCGTTCAGATACAATCTAAGGTCCAGAGCTACCTGGTCGTTGCGGCTGCGGCCGGTATGGAGGCGCTTGCCCGCTTCGCCGATACGGTCGGTTAAGGTAAGCTCGATAAAGGTATGAATGTCTTCGCTGTCAGGGTCAATGGCCAGAGCACCGCTGTCGATATCCTGCTTAATCTGCAGCAGGCCGGTGATGATGGCATCTGCGTCGCCGGAGGAAATGATGCCGGTATGACCCAGCATGGCAGCATGAGCGATCGAGCCGTCTATATCCTGACGGTACATGCGACTGTCCGTGGCTATTGATGAGTTAAAGGCACTCGCAGCCGGGAATACGTCGGCGTCGGTTCGCCCCATCCAAAGCTTTTTCATAGCGCCCGCCCTAAGCCTCTTGGGCCCGGCTATTGGCTAACATGCGGGCATGCACTTCGATGGGCAATCCAAACAAATTGATAAATCCCTTGGAGTCGTTCTGGTCATAAATATCGTCCTCGTTAAAGGTGGCCAGCTCCGGGTTATACTGCGAGTAAGGCGAGCTCACGCCGGCACTGATAATATTACCCTTATAAAGCTTTAATTTTACCTCTCCTGTTACTGTTTTTTGGGTCTGGTCGACAAAAGCATCCAAGGCTTCGCGCAGCGGGGTAAACCACTGGCCGAAATAGACCAGCTGAGCATAGCGTTGAGCCACCAGCTGTTTGTAGTGCTGGGTTTCACGATCCAGAGTTATGCTTTCCAGTATTTCGTGTGCTTTGTACAGGATGGTGCCGCCCGGCGTTTCATACACTCCGCGTGATTTCATGCCCACAAGCCGATTTTCCACCAGGTCGAGCAGGCCGATCCCGTTTTGACCGCCCAAGTGGTTGAGCTTTTCGATGAGCTCAACCGGATTTAGCTTCTGACCGTCGATGGCTACCGGCACACCCTCTTCAAATGAAAGGGTGAAATAAGTGGGTTGGTCGGGAGCCTGCTCAGGGGAGACGCACATTTCCAAGAAACCGGCTTTGTTATAGGTTGGTTCGTTAGCAGGATCCTCCAAATCCATTCCTTCGTGGGAGAGATGCCAGAGGTTCTTGTCTTTTGAATAGTTTGTTTCCCTGTTGATTTTGAGGGGGATATTGTGAGCATCTGCGTAGTCGATGGCATCCTCACGCGATTTAATATCCCAAACGCGCCAGGGGGCAATAATTTTTATGTCCGGAGCGAAGGCTTTGATGCTCAGCTCAAAGCGTACCTGATCGTTGCCCTTGCCTGTGCAGCCGTGACAGATTGCGTCGGCTCCCTCTCGTATTGCTATCTCTGCAAGACGTTTGGCAATTACAGGGCGCGCAAAGGAGGTGCCAAGCAGGTATTCGTTCTCGTATTTGGCACCGGCTTTAAGTGTAGGGTAGATGTACCCGGTGACAAACTCTTCCTTAAGATCTTCCACATACAACTTGGAGGCGCCGGTTTGCAGCGCTCTTTCCTCCAATCCGTCCAATTCATCACCCTGACCTACATTGCCGGAGACGGCGATAATTTCACAGCCGGGATAGTTATCTTTGAGCCAATGAATGATTACAGAGGTATCCAAACCACCCGAATAGGCCAGAACAATTTTTTTGATGTTGTCAGACATAAGAGACACGCTCCTTTGATTGCATATTTTCTTGGTTTTTACAATTATACGCCTCTTATACGTATAATCAAGCATAAATATGAATATATATCAGATTTGTAAGGTTATACAGTTCAAGAACGAACCGGACGGAAAAATATCTATATTTTGTCTAATTCAATAATGAACCGTAATACCAATTAAATAATCTTTAGTGTAATGTTGGCAGTTTTGAAAAGACGAGAAGGAAATATATGAATAATATACAGGTTACAAATCTTTCACAACGAATTTTATCCACGATCGATGAAGATCTCTATTGGTAAATTCTTGCTCTGCGCCAAAAAGGTATTTTCATATTTCTTAACATCAATGCACACTCTTCATCGTATGAAGGCGATGCTGATCTCATGATTGACAGAAATTCATAATTTCCCGTATAATCAATTGAACACTTGCTCAAATGTAGGAATGAATGCATTAAATTATGGGAGGAAATGCATGTCTGCTGAGAACGGCGCCAGGCATTCAGAACTGAAGAAAATCAAAAAGCAAATGCCCCAGTCAGGAGAAATTACGCAACTGGCGGACTTTTTCTCTGTGCTCAGTGACGGCACGCGTGTTCTGATTGTATCTGCTCTGCGGCATGGAGAGCTCTGTGTCAGTCATTTAGCAGAATTGCTCGGTCTGTCTGATTCAGCGGTATCACATCAGCTCCGTCTCATGAGACAAAATAATATCGTCAAGAGCCGGCGAGAGGGAAAGTATATTTATTACAGCCTGTCCGACGAGCATGTCATTGATATTTACGATGTGGTGAAGACGCATATCGATGAGAGCCGTGCTTTGAAGAGAGCTTGAGCTGCGAATAGAGTATGAGAAGAAAATGAAGCTCAGGATGTGAATAGAACACAAGGTGAAAATAAAGCTCAGGATGTGACTAGAGCTTGAGATGATAACAAATCTAGAGATATTACTGGCGCCAGAGATGAAAATTCAGCTCGCAGTGAAAAAACGCACCAGATGTAATTGTTTATTATTTGGAATCAAGAGAAAACACGTATAGGGAGATCTGATAATAAGATGAGCGAGAAGACACCGGAAATGAATTACGATAAGATTAGCAATTGTCCGGCAGACTGCTGTCAGAAAAACGACGAAAGCGGTTCCGGCAGTCGGGGGAGAATAGTTATATTTTCCATTGCCATAATTTGCCTTGTCTTAGGTTTGATGGCCAGGTTTCTCTGGCAGCAAAATGAGCTCGCTATAGTACTTATTCTTGCTGCCTGGCTGCTCAGCGGCTACAAAGTAATGCTTAACGCCGGACGCAAATTGCTTGCCGGCTTTGTGCTCGACCAGGATTTTCTCATGTCTGTTGCCACTATAGGAGCAGTGATACTGGGAGAATACTTTGAGGCCGCATTAGTCATGATCCTTTATCAAGTCGGTGAGCTTCTGGAGGATTTTGCAGTAGGGAGGTCGCGTCAGTCGATTTCAGATTTGCTGGATATTACCGCGCCTTATGCGAATCTGGTTAGCGCAGACGATGTCCGCCGCATTGATCCCGCTCTTATTCAGGTCGGAGATGTCCTGGAAGTCAAGCCCGGAGAACTTATCCCCACAGATGGTGTAATCATAAGCGGACAAAGCAGTTTAAACACCGCAGCTATTACCGGAGAATCCATGCCACTCGAGGTGCAGGAAAACAGCAGTGTTTTAAGCGGCAGTATCAATGGCGACGGCCTTCTGCGCCTCAGGGCCCAAACTACCTACCAAAACTCAACAGCCAGCCGGGTGATGGTATTGGTTGAAGAGGCCTCCTCGCGCAAAGCCCGCTCCGAATCATTCGTCACACGCTTTGCCCGTGTTTATACGCCTATTGTAGTCGGGCTGGCGGCACTGGTGTCTATTGTTCCGCCCCTGCTCTTCGCAGATCAAAGTTTTGCGACCTGGATTTACCGTGGATTGACTTTCCTCGTTGTATCCTGTCCCTGCGCTTTTGTAATCTCAGTTCCGCTCTCTTTCGTTGCAGGCCTGGGCATGTCTTCTCGAAACGGTGTTTTAATAAGGGGGGGCAATGACTTGGAGAATCTCGCTGAGCTGCGCGAACTTGCCTTTGATAAGACAGGCACTCTGACTAAGGGCAAATTCAGTGTCCTGTTCAGCCATGCTGAAGAAGATGTGAACGAACGAAAGTTTATCGCCTTGGCCGCCACTATGGAGCAAGGATCAACGCACCCGATAGCAGAAAGCATTGTCAATTATGCTTCAGGCCTTGGTATCAGCCTTTCCGGCAGCGGCCTGACAGATATTATTGCCTTGCCCGGTCAAGGTATGCGTGGCGTAATCGAAGAAAACAATAACCTATCTCTTGAGATAAAGTATCCGGCTACTGTTTACATCGGCAACGCGGCGCTGATGAAAATGTTGGAGCTGCATGAATACGCTCTCTTTGATGGTTGTGAAGGGCAAGCCTGGGCTATGAGCCACGTTGCTATAATTCCGGGCTTCAGAGAGGGGCGCAGTTATGAGGAGGTCAAGCAGGCTGAACCGGTTGAAAATACTCGTTATCTGGGACATATTGTCATCCGTGATGAGCTGAAGGCGGAGGCGGCAGAGACAATTTCCGCTTTGCGCAAAGAGGGCGTTGAGCGTATGGCTCTCCTCACAGGTGACAACGAAGTCTTCGCTCGTGAGATAGCAGGCGAAGCAGGTATAGATGAGGTGTATGCTTCACTCTTGCCACAAGATAAAGTCGCCTGGATGGAAAAAACTAAAGCCGCTAATCAAAACGGCACCATTGGTTTTGTAGGCGACGGGCTAAATGATGCTCCGGTTCTTATTGCCGCAGATGTCGGTATCGCAATGGGCGGTGTTGGCAGTGACGCTGCCATAGAAGCTGCGGATGTCGTATTAATGAAGGACGATCTGTCCGCCCTGCTGAAAGGCTTAATTATTGCCAGGAAGACGCGGAGGATTGTCCGTCAGAATGTCGCTTTCGCTCTGGGGGTCAAGTTCCTGTTCCTGCTCCTGGCCACCTTTGGCTACATGCCCATGTGGCTGGCAGTGTTTGCTGATGTTGGGGTGACCTTGCTGGTGATTCTCAACTGCTTCCGCATCTTCTACATACCCCGTTTGCGTGAAATTAAGACCGCACGCGAGCTGGCCGGGGATTAAGCAGGTATTTTTTGGATTTTGGTAAATTATCTTTTTTTGAGTTAATATTTCTATCGAGGCTGAGGGCAGCTGTTATCCGGGAGGAGCTATTTAATGAACAATGCAAGAGAGTATGACAATGAGAGTATCAGCGCACTCAAGGGTGCCGATCGTGTCCGCAAAAGACCATCGGTAATTTTTGGTTCTGATGATCTGAGCGGCACGGAACAGTCTTTCTTTGAAATATTATCCAATTCCATTGATGAGGCGCGCGAAGGTTATGGCAGCAGGATCACTGTGACCAGATACGCCGATCACAGTATTAAAGTTGAGGATGACGGACGCGGCATTCCGGTTGACTACAACCAGAGAGAAAAACGCTACAACTGGGAGCTCGTTTACTGTGAGCTTTATGCCGGCGGTAAATACAGAACAAACGAAGGCTTTCATTATGAATACAGCTTAGGACTCAACGGCCTGGGTGCCTGCGCGACGCAGTATGCTTCCGAGTTTTTCGATGTGATATCTATGCGCGATGGCTATAAATATGAACTGCACTTTGAAAAAGGTGAGAACATTGGCGGCCTCTCCAAGACCGAGACCGGCAGCAGACGCACAGGAACCATCCAGCACTGGAAACCTGACCGTGAGGTGTTCACAGAGATTGAGATCCCTGCCGCAAATTTCCATATTATTTTGAAGCGGCAGGCTATTGTTAATGCCGGTGTACGTTTTATCTTTATCGATAAGCTGGCCGATGAGACTACAGAATTTTATTATCCGGAGGGCATACTTGGCTTTGTCCAGGAGCTGGACGGGGGCAAAGGGATCTCAGAACCATTCTTTTTCGAAGGTGAAGGATTGGGTAAGGATCGCGCGGATAAACCCGATTATAAGGTACTGGCCCAAGTTGCCTTCTGTTTCAATAACGAAGGCGGCAAAATTGAGTTTTTCCATAATTCCAGCTGGCTGGAACACGGCGGATCTCCGGAGCGTGCCATGCGCTCGGCTCTGGTAGCTGAGCTTGACCGTCTACTCAAGCATGAAAATAAGTACAAAGCCAATGAAAGCAAGATTTCCTTCTCAGATATCGAGGATAGTCTCATCTGGATTTCCAGCTCTTTCTCTACGCTGACAAGTTATGAAAATCAGACCAAAAAGTCTATCAGCAACAAGTTTATTCAAGAATATATGACTGACCTGATACGTTCACAGCTGGAAATATGGTTTATTGAGCACAAAGCGGAGACGTTGAGGATTTTAGATCAGGTGCTGATCAATAAACGCAGCCGTGAGAATGCAGAAAAGACCAGACTTGATGTCAAGAAAAAACTGATGGGCAATCTGGATTTCCAAAATCGAATTAAAAACTTCGTCGATTGCCGAACTAAAGATATCAGCAAGCGAGAACTCTATATCGTTGAAGGCAACTCCGCTCTTGGCTCAGTAAAAATGGCCCGTGATGCTGAATATCAGGCCGTGATTCCTATTCGCGGCAAGATATTGAACTGTCTCAAAGCCGATTATAAAACGATTTTCAACAGCGAAATCATTACTGATCTGATTAAAGTACTGGGCTGTGGTGTGGAGATTAAATCGAAGCATAGCAGCAAAATAGCCAGTTTTGATCTTGACAGCTTGCGCTGGAACAAGATAATAATTTGTACAGATGCTGACGTCGACGGCTTTCAGATCCGCACTCTGATCCTTACCATGTTCTATCGTCTGATGCCTACCTTAATAACTGAAAGCAAAATTTTTATCGCTGAGTCACCATTATTTGAGATAACCCATGTGGTGAAAAAAGTTGAGCGCACCTTATTTGCCTATAGTGACCGGGAGAAAAATGAAATTCTCGACCAGTTGAACGGAGGCAGCGTACACATTCAAAGATCAAAAGGATTAGGTGAGAATGAGCCGGACATGATGTGGCTTACCACGATGAATCCTGAAACCAGAAAGTTGATTGAAATCGTGCCCTGCGGTTATGAGGAATCAGCGGAAATGTTTGACCTTTTGCTGGGCGACAACCTGTCTGGCAGAAAACAGTATATTGAAGATTATGGCGAATCCTACATGGATATGTTGGACTTAGCCTGATATCGGAGGAAAGATGGACTCTCGCGACAAAGAGCGGAAAATAGAATCAGATAACGGGCAAAAAAAGCCTGAAAAGAAAAAAATCAGGCAGCCGGAGATAAGGCACACTTTGCAAGCCGGCGGCGACAGCGTGCCGGCAGATGAGCAGAATATACAAGTCGGCGGCGATGATAACGGTCAGCCCGATAATCAGCAGACTCAACAAGCCGGCGGCGATGATATCGGTCAGGCGGATGATGAGAAATCTTTGAAAACCAAGATCGATGACATTGGACAGGACGATAAAGATAAGTCTTTAGCGACCGAGGATGACATTGAGCAGATTGTAGATGAGCCGGAGATAACATCAGATTGTCAGCAAGTGCGACTTGATAACGAGCAGATGCAGTCAGACAATGGCCCTCTCAGGCAGCCGATAACCGATACCCTTCTCAATAACTACATGCCCTACGCCATGAGTGTGATAGTATCGCGTGCGATCCCGGAGATCGACGGGTTTAAGCCTGCCCACCGCAAGTTGCTCTATACCATGTACCGGATGAAACTGCTGAATTCTGCGCGAGCGAAATCGGCTGATATTGTAGGCCAGACCATGGCATTGAATCCTCACGGAGATCAGACAATTTATGAGACGATGGTGCGACTGACCAGAGGGAACGGTTCTCTGATTCATCCCTGGATTGACTCCAAAGGTAACTTTGGCCGGGTTTATTCCCGGGACATGCAGTACGCTGCCGCCCGTTATACTGAAGCCCGCCTTGACGACAGTGCAGTTTTGATTTTCGATGGTCTGGAGAAAGATGCCGTCGACTTTGTAGATAACTATTCCGGAACCATGAAGGAGCCGACGCTTTTGCCGGCCTCCTTTCCGACCATACTGGTCAACTCCAATCAGGGCATAGCAGTTGGCATGGCCAGCAATATCTGTTCTTTTAACCTTAAGGAAGTCTGTCTTACGACTTCCGCCTTCATAGCAAACAGAAATCACGATTTGCTGGAGACAATGCCTGCTCCTGATTTTTCTACAGCCGGTCAGCTGATCTATGACAGAGACCAGATGCAAAAGATTTATGAGACCGGGCGCGGTTCCTTTAAACTGAGAGGCAAGTACAGGATAAACAAGAAGGAAAATCTGATTGAGGTATTTGAAATTCCTTATAATACCACCGCAGAGGCAATTATTGACGATATAGCCGCACAGGCGCGCAGGGGCAAGCTGCGGGAAGTTCTGGATGTCAGAGACGAAACTGACTTAAACGGTCTGAAGATCACCATCAATTACAGGAAAAATACCGATACGCAGATGCTTATCTTAAAACTCTTTGATCTGACCTCAATGGAGACCAGTTTTTCCTGTAATTTCAATATTCTTATTGATGGCAGACCAAGGACAATGGGAGTGGCTGAGATTCTGGACAGCTGGCTGAGCTGGCGTCAGGGCTGTGTCAGACGCGAGGCTGAATTCGAGCGCCGCAAGAAGGAAGAAAAACTGCACCTTCTCAAGGCTCTGGAGTTAATCCTTCTGGATATCGATAAAGCGATCGCAGTGATTCGCTTGACCAAAAAGGAAAGCGAAGTAGTCGAGAACTTAATGTCCAGCTTTAACATCGATAAAGTGCAGGCGGAATATGTGGCGGAAATTAAACTGCGTCACCTTAACCGGGAATATATCTTGCGCAGGATTGATGAGATTGCCTCGCTGGAAGAAGAGATTTATGAACTCAAGAGTCTGGCCGAAAGCACCAGGCTGATTAACAGTAAGATCAGCAAGCAGCTGAAAGACATCGCTAAGACCTACGGCCGGGAGAGGCTTACTACGCTTATTGAGCCTGAGGATGCGCCCATGCTGGATGAAGAAGATCTGATCGAAGATTACAATATTCGTATCTTCCTCACCGAGGAGGGTTACTTCAAGAAACTTGCCCTGACATCACTTC
>DCDV01000004.1:167066-167309 GCA_002316595.1 Mageeibacillus sp. UBA1046 | reverse complement strand
CTGACATCACTGCGCGGTAACTTCGACCTCAGGCTTAAAGAAGGCGACAGTCTGATGCAGGAGTTTGATACCACAAATAAAGCTGAACTCATCTTCCTGACAGATAAGGCTCAGCTGTATAAGATATTCGCCCATGAAATTGAAGATCATAAGCCTTCCTTTATCGGCAACTATACGCCTAACCTGCTGGACCTGGACGAGGGTGAAAAGGTAGTCCAGATGTACGCGGCAGAGGAGAAATTC
>DCDV01000004.1:147344-166921 GCA_002316595.1 Mageeibacillus sp. UBA1046 | reverse complement strand
AAATTCATGGGAGAATTTCTCCTGGTTTTCCGTGATCGCAGGGCTGTCCGCATTGATGTCTCATCATTTGCCACCAAGAATAGACGCAAGAAGATAGTCAGCGCCTATTCTGATCACGCACCCTTGCTGGGTGCCGTCTACATTTCGGAAGATGCGGATCCGGAGTTGGGCGTTATCAATAGTCAGGGCAAATTGCTGGTATTCTCTGCTTCTCAGGTCACAAAAAAGGCTACCCGAACCGCTCAAGGCAGTCTGATCATGTCCGGCGGCAAGAAGGCTCAGACGCTCGAGCGCTTTCTGAGGCCGGAACAACTGGACAAGCTGGAAGACATCGAATACTACAAAGTTAAAAACCTGCCTGGCGCCGGCCGCTATATTCGCGATTCCTCCGGCGAACAGATTAGTCTGGAGAGCTTATCGTGATCAAGGAGTGGATACCCCCCGGCGGACCATTCAGCGGGCACTATAAGAAAAAAAGACCCTGGCTTCTGCCGGTAATTCTGGTGGCTGTTATTATCTCGGCTGTTGCCATTTTCCTTTTGGTCAGAGGACTTGATAAGCCACTGGAAACAGATTATCTGAAAGCTGTGGCGGATAATGACTATGAGGAAGTTATGCGCCGGTATAACGAGGTCAGAGATTTTGCCTTTGACTCTTCCCGATCTGAGACTGACCGCCAGGAAAATCTGGCGCTGATGCAGGAAATTGAGCTGGCAATTGCAGAAAAAATCAACGAAATCACCTCTAAAATTGAGCGGGGTGCAGCCATAACCGCTGCAGAGGAAGAGATACTATCCGTAACCGGCGCTGTCAGCACGGAAATACTGACCGCTTATATTACAGAACAGGCCTCAGACTATCTCAGAGGGGACATCTCCTCTGACAGCTTCATAAAACAATTAAATATGCTGCAGCCCATCGAAAGGCTGCAGCCGATCATCAAGACCTACGGTGACTCCATCTCTGAGCTGGAAGGGGCCCGTCCCATGATAGCCGCAGCTGAAGAACACCTGGCAGAGGGCGCCTGGATCGAGGCCTATGATCTGTGGGCCGATCTGCTGGATGAAGATAAGGTGCCTGCACCTCTGGTGACCTTTGTGGAAGGACGCAAAGAAGAATTCGATCCTATTGTCTACAAGGACTATCATGATAAAATCACAGAATATTTAAAATATGACAAATATTATTCAGCCTATGATGCCTTGACAGAAGTCTTGCCTTTGTTCCCGGATGATCCTGATCTTCTGAACTGGTTAAACGAAAGCAGAGATTTCATTCCCCAAAATCACGTCAACTGGTCACAGGCCGTGGAGCATATCACCATGCGCCCGCTGATTGTCAGTCCGGAGCGCGCCTTTGACGGCGACCGCTTTGCAAGCCAGGCTGACTCGCTGATGATCACTTCAGACGAATTTAAAGCTATCCTGCAGCAGCTGCTTGAGAATGACTACATCCTGGTGTCCGGCGACAGCTTTATTGACGAGGACGGCAAGCATACTGCAATTTCAGTGCCCGAAGGCAAAAAGCCACTCGTGCTGGTGATAGAGAATTTTTCCTTTTCTCCGCTGCGTGCTGAAAGCGGCACAGCAGAATCATTAGAAAGCATTGACGAAGGCGTTATCGCGGGACAGCTGACAGATCCTGTGAGCGGCCGGACTACCCTGTCAGCGTCTTCATCAGAAATCGGTATTCTCAATGAGTTTTGCCGGGATAATCCGGAATTTTCATATGACGGTGCTAAAGCAACGCTGGCTATGACCGGTTACAGAGGACTCTTTGGTCATGTGTACTCGCAGGAGACACTGAACTCCTGGAATGAGGAAAGGGAGACTCTTGGCTTGTCGACGCTGGAAATGAGTGCTGAGCAGCTGGAGGAAAATCGCATCAAGATCAGAGAGATCGCAGAGCAGCTGCGCAAGCAGGGTTATACTCTGGCCAGTTTTACCTGGGGTGGAATAAATATTGTAAATTCCGGGCTTGACGCAATCACACGTGACTTGCAGATCTGGCGTGAGGAAATAGAGCCTCTGCTGGGGAAAACAAGAATTCTGCACTATCCCGACGGTGATCATGCCCAGAGGGACCCACAAAGGTTGAAACTGCTGACGGAGGCTGGTTTTCAAATCCTCTCAGGCTACGGCGACAGGGTGTATATGCTGGGCGGGAAAGGTTATGTACACACAGATAAAGTATATCTTGGCGGCGATGAGCTGCGCCGGCCAGAGAGACAAAATCTTGACCGCTTTTTCAGCGCCGGTCAGGTTCTCAGCGACTCAAGGCCATAAGTTTAATCGGATGATTCCTTAACGTATCAAAAGCGCTTAATACATGCTAAAATAATTTAATATGCTGATAAAGAAATTACGTTCTTATTTTCTGCCTGACTGGTATATAAAAGATCTAAGAAATATTGACTGGCCCAGGCTTTATGCTCAGGGCATCAGAGTTGCGATGCTGGACAAAGATAATACCCTGGTTTGTCATGGTGAGACCAGTTGTGATGATTATACCCGTACGGTAGTCGCCTCTGTGAAAGCGGCGGGTATCGAACCTGTTCTTTTATCCAATGCCCCTGACAAAAAATGTGATGAGTTCGCCGCATCTGCCGGTATCTGTGTAGAAGGCAATGCGGGTAAACCCGGCACCAAAGGGATTTTGAGAGTATTGGATCGTTGGAAAGTTTCGGCGGACGAAACAGTTATGGTTGGCGATCAGCTATTTACGGACGTCTGGGCCGGCAAGAAGGCGGGAGTAAAAACCCTGCTGGTAGAACAGCGTTTCCGTCAGGAAGTTTTTTATGTCAAGCTGAAACGACTGTTAGAGAAAATTATTGTCGATAAATCTCAATATGATGACTTAGAAGATATTTCCCTTCAGATTTCTGCGGAATAATAGAGTTTAGGCTGCAGTTGGCTTTCCGGCGGCTAATTGCTGAAGAGTAATGTTCCGCTGAGGAGTTGCCGGATTGTTAATGGCGGAGTGTTGTAAGTCTTGTAAGAGTATTATTCCTTACGGAATGGAGTTCGGAGTGGTCTGATGAATATTGAAGGTCTGGAAATTTCAGTCGTCCGCAAGAAGATAAAAAATATGTATTTGCGCGTGCAGCCTCCGGACGGCAGTGTTAAAGTCTCGGCACCACGAAATATGTCCGAGAAAGTCATCAGACAATTTGTGCAGCAAAAGCTTCCCTGGATCAGAAAGAAACAGCAGCAGATCAGAAGCCGGAAAAGACACGAGCCGTATCAGATGGTCACAGGAGAGATTCATTATCTCTGGGGACAAGCATACAGACTGGTTATAGTAGATAAAGGCAGCCGCTATCAGATAGATCTGCGAGCAGATGAAATTATTTATCAGGTCAGGGAGGGGAGCACCTTTGAGCAAAGAAAGGCGCATTATCTTGCCTGGTGCAGAGAACAGCTGGAGCTCAAAGCTTCTGAGATTGCGTCCGGATGGATGCAGAGGATGCAAGTTGAGGTTCGGGAAATCAGGACCAGGAATATGAAGACCAAGTGGGGTACCTGCAATTGCCGGGAGCGCAGAATCTGGCTTAATCTGCAGCTGGTGAAATGGCCGCTGTCCTGTCTGGAGTATATTATTGTCCACGAATTCACTCATCTCTTAGAGCGAGGTCATAACAAGAGATTTTATGCTTTACTTGATGGTTATCTGCCGGATTGGCGCAAACAAAGAAAAATTCTTAAGTCTGCCGTCTGTTTTGAGTAAAACGGTTACGTTTAGTATTTGTCTGCATTGTTTGCGGAGTGAATAGATATAGAATAGAATATCAAATATATGAATAAACGCTGTGCCGGCGTTTTTTGGAGGTTATTTTATGATAAGTGCAGGCGATTTCCGCAATGGTGTGATTTTTGTAATGGATGATCAGATCTATCAAGTTGTTGATTTTCAGCATGTAAAACCAGGGAAGGGATCCGCCTTTGTGCGCACCACATATAAGAATTTAAGAACGGGCAGCGTTGTGCAGAAAACCTTTAACCCGTCGGAGAAATTTGAGCAGGCTCAGTTAAATCGCAGGGACATGTCTTACCTGTATTCTGATGGTAATCTCTATTATTTTATGGATACGGAATCTTATGAACAAATCCCGATCAACAAGGATATGCTGGGAGAGAAATTGAATTTTCTCAAGGAAGGCATGGTTGCGCGGGTGGTTTTCTGGGGCAGTGAAATACTGGACATTGAACCGCCGACTTTCGTTGAGCTGGAAGTGACGGAATGTGAGCCGGCGGTCCGCGGAGATACTGCAACTACGGCTTCGAAGAATGCCACTGTTGAGACCGGTGCTGTTATTAAGGTGCCTCTGTTTATTAACAGGGGTGATATTATTCGTATCGATACCAGAACCGGCGAGTATATGGAACGCGCATAATTTATGGCAGAAGAAACAAGTCGCTATTCGATCAAGGGTGAGCGCACGATGTCTCAGGGCTTCGTGGCTCAGTACGCTGCAGAAGCGGCCCTCGCTACTGAAGGCGTATATAGCCTTGATCCGGGAACCATAGTGACTATCAAGGAATCTATCGGAGTAAACCATGAAGGCAAAGGAGTCAGGGTATCCTTCCGCAGCGACAGCTCTGACGCAGTAGCGATTACAGTTTATCCGATCATCGAATTCAGCTATGTTATGCCTGATGTTGCCTGGTCTATCCAGGAACATGTCAAGGAAGATGTTGAACTCTATACCGGATTAAATGTTGAAGCTGTTAATGTCCATGTTATGGGGGTAGCAGCCATTGAATCCGACATATATGAGATAGGAGAACAAGTAGAGAATGAATAGAGTAAACCGTTTTATTATCATTGCCTTCTCCTTTATTCTGGCAGTAATTTTTATAGTCCTTCTCCTGATGATGTCCAGTGAAGTCATACTGAAGGGAATGATTGAGACTACTATCGATGTGGCGCAAAAACAGCCCTACAGAACAATCATAATGATAGTTTGTTTTGTCATGGCGCTGGTGGCTCTGGCTACAATGATTGTGACTATTCTGACGAGCAGGATGCGCAAACAAAGAGTCAGATCCAATGACATCGGTGCAATCGACATAGGTGTTGATGCGATTGAAAATATTGCGCTCAACGCTGCCAAGGCTTCTCAATCCGGAGTCAAATCGGCCAAGGCCTGGGTGTCCCCCTATAAAGGCGGCAAGATAGCGATTTCGATGACTGTAATGACTTACTCTGACGTTGAACTGCCTCTGATGATGTCCAGGCTGCAGGAGAGAGTTAAAAAGGACGTAGAAAAGTACACAGGAATTGAAGTGTCCGATGTACAGGTCAAAGTGAATCGTGTCGAAGCGATCACAGCCAGAGTAGAGCGCTGAGGTCAGACATGGCACCCAAACAGGTTTGGCAGACTTTAAGAGAGGGCATGTCCCGGCGCGGATCAGGCTTTACCGGCGCGGTAATCGGTCTTAGCATTGGGCTGTTATGGGTCACTTTCGGTTTTTTCAAAATGCTCTTCATTCTCATCTTGGGCGCGATAGGGTATTATGTCGGAGCAAAATATTTTAGTCAGCCAGATGCGATAAGGTCTTTGTTTGACAGATTGTTTCCACCAGGAAAATTTCGCTAGGCGTCAAGAGGGAGTGTTCCGGCTTGAGTCGTAAATTAGCACGCGAGAGAGCGTTCATGTTTTTATACAGTCTGGAAATCCAGACTGAAGACTATGCTTTGCAAAGAGAGTTATTTCTTAAAGAGTGGCGGCTTTCCCGGGCAGATACTGATTTTTTTGATCTGGTCGTCAACGGCGTAATAAAGCATAAGGATGAACTTGACGAAGAGATAGGACCCCGCCTGGTTGGCTGGGTTATTTCTCGTGTGCCGCGGATTGATCTGACTATCTTGCGTCTGGCTTTATTCGAAATGAAATACCTGGAAGATGTACCCACCTCGGTGTCAATCTCTGAAGCTGTAATTCTGGCAGGCAAGTATAGTGAGGAAAAATCCCGCTCGTATATCAATGCTGTTCTGGGCAATCTGGAGCGTGAAGGGAATCTATCCGCACTGAAGATAGAGCCGGGGCCGGGGGATGCTCCTGACGATGAGGATGAAACACCGGCGTTTGCGCCTGACGATGATGATGAAATACCGGCGTTTGCGCCTGACGATGAGGATGTAACACCGGCGCCCGCTACTGACGTTGATGTTGGGACACCGGATACAGAAAGCCAATTCTGATGCAGATATTAAGTGTTAGCCAGGTTAATCAGTATGCCTCGCGGTTATTAACAGCCGACCCTGTCCTGAGCTCCCTCACGGTAGAAGGAGAGATCTCGGGCGGAAAAATATACTCCTCAGGTCATTATTACTTCACCCTCAAAGACAGCAAGGCGCAAATTAGTTGTGTTTTCTTCCGTGGCTCAATGACCGGCTTGAACTTTCAACCCGCTGACGGCCAGCACGTTATAATCTCCGGCAGCGCCTGCATCTATGAGGCAGGCGGGCGTTTCCAGATTATTGTCAGGAAAATGGAGGAGGCCGGAGAAGGACTTCTGTACGTCAAATTTATTGAGCTTAGAGATCGGCTGCAAAAGCAGGGGCTGTTCTCTGAGGAGAGAAAAAAAGCGCTGCCCTTTCTGCCCGGACGAATCGGGGTTATTACTTCTCCGGAGGGCGCTGTTATCAGAGATATAGTGCATGTACTGCGTCGCAGACATCCCGGTTTTAAGCTCAGAATCTATCCTGCCGCAGTGCAGGGTCCGAATTCAGTAACGGATATTGTCAGAGCTTTGGAGACTGCCAACTGTCAGGCAGACTGCGATGTCTTGATCATTTGCCGCGGCGGAGGCTCACTTGAGGACTTGATGTCTTTCAACAGTGAGGAGGTAGCTATGGCAGTGGCTGCTTCAAAGATTCCTGTTATTTCCGCCGTCGGCCATGAAACTGATTACACGATCTGCGATTTCACAGCTGATCTGAGAGCGCCAACACCTTCCGCTGCGGCTGAGCTGGTTCTGCCGCTCAAAGCAGATCTTCTCAGCCGGCTGACCGGCTGTCAGAATAAGATGCAGACAATTCTGTCTTACCGGCTGTGTTTAGCCAGAGCCGGACTGAATAATTTATTAAACAGACCGATCATGAAGCAACCTGCCTCTATGCTCTACGCAAAAGCGCAGAAATTGGATCTGCTCAATGTGCGCCTGAGAAATTGTCTGAAGATGCAGGTTGTCAATGCCTCTAATCACTTCGACAAGTTAAAGCAAAGATTTTATCCGGCCTTCAGCAATTACTGGCAAAACTGCAGTGCAAAAGTGAGCAGCCTGCAGATTAGACTCAATGCGGTTATTCTCCAGGAGTACAAAGAGGGTAAAACCGCTTTGGAAAAACTAAGTATCAAGCTTGAAGCCTACAATCCTCATGCTGTCATAAAGAGAGGCTATGCCAGAATCAGCCTTGCCGACAGCGCTGTGACTGTCAGCTCGATCAGCCAGCTTGATCCGGATACGGCTGTCAGAATTCATCTATCAGACGGCAAAGCGGATGCTAAGATAACCAGGCTTCTGCCGGCAGCAGAAAAGGTACCGGAGTAACAGGTTAACCCGGATTAAAAGATATAGTATTAGTTATAAGGGTTACTTCAGCTCTTGATTTTGATCAAGATGAGGCTAAGTAATCTTAATTTGTTAAGAGTCAATAAATGTGAGGATAAAATTATGAGTGCAAACGAGGGAAAGAAAGCTGATCTCAGCTATGAAGATGCCGTTAAGCGCCTTGAGGAGATTGTTAATCTGCTCGAAAAGGGAGAGGCATCCTTAGAGCAGTCACTGGATCTTTTTAAAGAGGGCATGGCTTTGGCGAAGGTTTGTGAGCAACAGCTCGCTGAAATGGAAGAAGAGATTACCAGGCTGCAGATAAATGCTGAGGGAAAACTTGAAGAAGAGGCGGTCGAATTTCCAAATGAATAAATCAGATTTTGAAAATTTACTTACTGCGCAGGCAGCCGCTATCGAGGGCTGGCTGGATCAGTATCTGCCGGATCTGCCTCTTGAGGAGGGCGGTTCAGCGACTAAAGCCGCGCGATACAGTCTCTTAGGCGGGGGCAAGCGTATTCGGCCGATTATGCTGGTCCAGAGCGCCTCGCTATATAAGGTACCCGAGCTGGTCTATAAACCTTTCGCTGTGGCTTTGGAGATGATTCATACTTATTCTCTGATACACGATGACCTGCCTGCCATGGATGATGATGATTTAAGGCGTGGCCGGCCTTCCTGTCATAAACAGTTTGATGAGGCTGTCGCCATACTGGCCGGTGACCTGCTGCTCAATACCGCCTTTGAGATAATGCTGCGGTTCCTCTCCCAAGCGCCTTCGACAAATAAAAATCAGATAGAGGCCGCTCTGGCAATTGCGGAATCTGCCGGAGGTCGGGGGATGATTGCCGGACAATGTCTGGACTTGCATTATACGCAAGAGGAGATTACGCCTTTGCAGCTGACCGGCATGCAGCGCAAGAAGACCGGTGAGCTTTTGTCTGCTGCGGTTGTGGCCGGGGCGGGCCTTGGAGGTGCGGATGCAAATACTCTTGAAAATTGGCGTGAACTGGGTCTGGCTTTGGGACAGATCTTCCAGATGACGGATGATATGCTGGATGTCACTTCGGAGGAAGCAATATTGGGCAAGTCGGTCGGCAAGGATGAACGCGACGGGAAAAGAACGTATGTGACTGTGTTTGGCTCTGAAATGACCAGAGTGCTGATCAAGAAAAAAACTGAAGAAGTCACGTCGATTATTGAGACACTTAGAAGGGAAGGGCTGGAGATGGACTTTTTTGAGTCTTTGAATGCCTACCTGCCCGGACGCGTAAAATAAGAATGATTAAGATAGATTCATCCGGATGGCCTGTGGGCTCTGAGGTTGGGAGCTTGACTCTGCAGGAAAAGGAGGAGCTGGCTGCCCGCCTGCGCAATTATATTATCAAGTATACTGCCAAAAACGGAGGGCACCTCTCTTCAAATCTCGGTGTGGTTGAGCTGACGATTGCGCTGTTGTCTACTTATGATTTTCCCACGGATGCGGTGATATTTGACGTTGGCCATCAGAGCTATAGCTGGAAAATCCTGACCGGACGCGCTGAGGAATTCAAGCAGCTGCGGCAGGAAGGCGGCTTATCTGGCTTTCCTAAGACTGAGGAAAGTGAATATGACAGCTTTAACACAGGTCACAGCAGCACTTCGCTTTCAGCTGCCTGCGGCTTGCATCGCGCCCGAAAATTAAGAGGTGAGCCCGGCAAAGTGGTGGCGGTTATCGGAGACGGAGCCATGTCCGGAGGCATGGCCTATGAAGCGATTAACGATATTTGTCAGGAGGATGACGACATTGTTGTCATCTTAAATGACAATCAGATGTCGATCGAACAGGCTGTCGGCGGCCTGTCCAGACACTTGGAATATCTGCGTGTCACACCCGGCTACCTTTCTTTGAAGAGCCGCTGGCTGGACAGACTCAATCGTGTGCCGCTGCTGGGGAAGCCGATCGTGAAAATTATTGAGGCTTTCAAGCGGGCAGGCAGAAAAATTATTCATAGTTACCGCGGCTACAGCTCGATGTTTGAACGTTTGGGTTTCAGATACTATGGTCCGGTTGACGGGCACGATATAAGTCAACTGGAAGCATATCTGCGTTCTGCCCGGAAGATTGACGGGCCTGTATTGCTGCACGTTATTACGCAGAAAGGCAAAGGCTATTCGTTCGCTGAAGCAAGCCCTTCTGAATACCACGGCGTAGCTCCCTTTGAAATTGATCTCGGCCTGAATCATTCCAACGGCAATCATTCCATCACCTGGTCTGATGTATTCGGCAGTGAAATGGTCGCTATGGCTAAAGACAATCCGCTCATTTGCGCTATCTCCGCGGCTATGACTTCCGGAACAGGATTATTGAAATTTGAATCGTGCTATCCTGAGCGCTTTTTTGATGTCGGCATTGCGGAACAGCATGCCCTGACTCTGGCAGCCGGCCTGGCTAAGGGGGGGATGCGCCCTTATGTAGCCCTGTACAGCACCTTCTTGCAGCGTGGAATAGACCAGCTGCTGCATGATATCTGCCTGCAGAACCTGCCAGTCACAATAACACTTGACCGGGCCGGAGCAGTCGGCGGTGATGGTGATACGCATCAGGGAATTTATGATCTGGCTTTAACGTCAGCGCTCCCAAATCTGGAGATCTTTGCTCCTGCTACCGAGACAGACTTGCGCACATTGTTGAGAAAGTCTCAAAATATGGATTGCCCGGTTCTAATCCGCTACCCCAAAGAAAAAGCCCGGGAATTTCCGGAAACTGTATTTATACAGAAAGCTGAACTGGATCCTTATGCAGTCAGAGAAGTCCTTTCAGGCGAGGATCTTGCTGTCATTGCACTGGGGCCAATGGTATTTTCTGCTTTGGATGCTGCTGATTATTTATCCAGAAAAGGTATAAATATTGGTATATTTTCAACTATAAGCGCCAAACCGACAAATATTCATGATATTATATGTATAGTTAAAAATTATAAACGTCTTTTGCTGGTCGAAGACGGCATCAAAGAGTCAGGATGGGGGGAGAGAATTCTCGCCCGGCTGGCAAGCAATGAGAATTGTATTAATAGTGACAATATGGGAATAATATTCCCTCTGGCCGGTCAGGCTGAACGTTCCAGCTTGCTGAACAAGTCAGGACTCGATGCGGCGGGAATTATAAAAAAGGCTGAAGAATTACTAGGCAGTATTAATGAGGAGTAAGGATGCGCTTTGCTCTCTATCCAAATGTTAAACGTGACCCGGGATTTGTGTGGACAGATCAGCTGATCGAGTCTATTGCCAGTCGTGGCGGCACAGCATACATACCTGCAGAACTGGCAGAGGAGTATCATCACCCTAAGCTTAAGAGGGGAGTGCCGCCGGAGGCGGACTTCGTAATCAGTCTGGGCGGTGATGGCACCTTTTTGAGCTCTCTCAGTCTGACCGGAATGGAACTGGTTCCCCGGGTTGGTGTGAATCTCGGCTCGGTTGGTTTCTTACAGGAGATCTTACCCGCGGACCTTGATCAGAGAATAGATGATCTGTATAAAGGCAATTACCGCATTCAGCTGCGCGCCATGTTTCAGGCTGACTGTTATGACCCGGTGGATAATTGTTATGCTAAAGCTGAAGCATTAAATGATGTTATCTTAACGCGCGGCGTATCCTCCAGTATCTTAAAAATCAGATTATCCATAAATGGCGCCATCGTGGAAACAGTACCAGGAGACGGCTTGATTGTTGCTACTCCAACAGGCTCAACAGCATATTCGCTTTCCTGCGGCGGACCTATCGTACATCCCGGATTAGACATGATGGTGATTACGCCAATTTGTCCTCATTCGCTGCATAACCGTTCCTACATCACTGACAGCTCCAGCGTTGTGCGTTTGGAATTGATAGAGGGCGCTACTCCGGCGACGCTGTCCATTGACGGGAGAATAGAGATCCAGATTCAGGAGGGAGGCTATGTTGATGTCTCCCGTTCCAGGAATTCCTTAAAGTATGTTCAATTTGGTGACGATAAATTCTATGAGACTCTGCCTATCAAAATACAGCAAAGGGGAATTAGTCAATGAAACCTTCAAAAAGTCAAAGACAATCGCGAATCCTGCAAATTGTCCGCGAGCGTTCCATCGAAACACAAGAGGAGCTGGTTGATGTTTTGCGCAAGACCGGCATGGAAGTTACCCAGGCGACCATCTCAAGAGACATTAAGGAATTGGGAATTATCAAGGTTTCAACAGGCGAAGGAAGACAAAAATATGTTCCTATGGACCGCAGCGGTGAAGTGGCATCCGGCAGATTGATGAAGATCTTCTCCGAAGCTGTCATCCTCATAGAAGTGGCCGTGAACTTCGTCATAGTGAAAACGCTGCCAGGTATGGCGCAGGCTGCAGCTTCCGCCCTGGATTCCATGCACCTGTCAGATATGCTGGGATCTTTAGCCGGTGACGATACGGTGTTCATAGCTACCGGCTCTACGGAACAGGCGATCAACATGCGTGACAAACTGATTACTCTTTCACAATCTGACCCCAATATGGGCCAGGCTTCATATAAGGAAAACTAAATGATATTGTCACGGGTGGAGATTTCTGACTTTGCCCTGATCGAGCATGCCTCTTTTTATCCCGGCTCCGGGCTTACAGTCATAAGCGGTGAGACCGGTGCAGGAAAATCGATTCTGATTGATGCGATCGGTGCTCTGACAGGCGAAAGAACCAGTAAAGATTTTGTCCGAACTGGGGCTGATAAGGCTGTTCTGGAAGCCGTGTTTCTTGATCCAAAAGCAGAGGGTGACGATTCTGAGGGTGTTTTCCTGGAGCGTGTTATTAATGCACAAGGCGGAACTGAGTGCCGACTTGATGGACATCTGGTAAGACTCTTTGAACTGAAGCAGACCGGTGAGCAGCTGGTCTCTATTCATGGACAGCAGGACAGTCAGATCATATTCAGGGAGAAGGAACATCTGGATCTGCTTGATGCCTATGGCCGCGAGGAAATCAGTCCTCTGTTGTCCGCTTACGAAGATTTGCGCGCCCGATGGAAAACCGTCAAAAAATCCTTGGCCGGCCTGGGAAAAGATCCTCAGGAGCGGGAGAGACGCTTGGAAATACTGCGCTTCCATTATGATGAAATTGAAGCTGCCGGCCTCCACAAAGGCGAGGAAGAGGAGCTCAAACAGAGAGCGAAGGTCCTGGGTGCCAGAGAGAGAATCTTGCGTGACCTGGATGCAGCTCATCAGATTCTGGGACAAGATGATGAGGATTCCGTCGGCACCCTGCTGGAAAAGACTCTGGAGATCCTGGAATTTTCTTCCCGTTACAGTCAGAAAATCAGAGCTTCTCAGGAATCTCTGCAGCAGCTGACAGCAAATCTTGCCGGGATCAGATCCGACTTGCAGGATTTTTCCCGACGTTTGGATATTGATGCCAGTGAATTGCCATTAGTCCAGGAGAGACTTGATCTGATTAATGAGCTCAAACGCAAATACGGTTCCGGCGAGGAAGAGATTTTAGCCTTTCAGGCTGAGACCGGGCAGGAAATAAAAAGGCTGGAGTCCGGCGAAGCTGATTTCCGGGTACTTAGCCGTGAACTCTTGGAACTGAACGAAAAGTTAGCGGATGCTGCAGCGAAGATCCATGCTAAAAGGTCAGAATTGGCTAAAAAGCTCGATAAAGACATCAGCGCTGAGCTGATAGATCTTGATATGCCCAATGTTAAGTTTGAAACAATAGTAAAAACCCAAACTGTGGCAGGATTACAGCCGTTCGCTGAGAAGCCGCAGCAGTCGGATGCAGGGCTCCTGTCCTCTGACGCAGAATCCCGCCTCTCTGACGCAGGATTCCGGCCCTCTGACGCAGGATTTCGACCCTCTGACGCAGGATTTCGACCCTCTGACGCAGGATTCCGGCCCTCTGACGCAGGAGCTCAGCCGAACGACGGAGCACAGTCAGAAACAATGCTTCAGCAGCGAAAAAAAGGGTCGCAGCAGTCCGACTGGCCCAAAAACGGCACCGATACTGTCGCCTTCATGATATCGCCCAATATCGGCGAACCTCTGAAGCCACTGGCGCAGATTGCTTCCAGCGGAGAGGCTTCCCGGGTTTTGCTGGCTATCAAAACTGTTCTGGCAGCGGTAGATAAGATACCGGTGCTGATCTTTGACGAAATCGACGCGGGAATCTCCGGCAAAACTACCGGCAGCATTGCGCGCAAGCTCCGATCAATCGCAGAGTCATGCCAGGTTTTATGTGTCACGCACAGCGCCCAGATTGCTGCCAGCGCCGGAAAACATTATCTCATCAGCAAAAAAGTTCAGTCAGGCCGCACCAGTACTGATCTGGTATTGTTAGAAGGCGAGCGCAGAGTAGATGAGATAGCGCGCCTGCTTTCCGGACAGCCGGAAGACAAGGTAACCCGGGAACTGGCCCGGCAATTGCTGTCCGGGGGTTAAGCTGAAGGCGGTATCTTTGTGAATGTACATATAATTTTGCATGCTATTAATTTTGCACGCGATAGTTATTAGTATTATTATGCTGAAGACAAGCTGAAGACGCTTATCGTTACGAACGGCACACCTCAGGAGGGGAAACAATGGGAACACCAACACCACACATCGAAGCAAAAAAAGGCGAGATAGCTGAAACTATATTGCTGCCGGGGGATCCTTTGCGGGCAAAATTCATTGCTGACAAGTATCTTGATAATGCCAAGTGCTTCAATCGAGTCAGGAATATGTTCGGCTATACAGGCGAGTACCAGGGAAAGAGGGTGTCTGTAATGGGCACAGGGATGGGCATTCCTTCCCATGCCATCTATACACATGAATTAATTCATGTCTATGACGTGAAACGGCTGATCAGGGTTGGATCATGCGGAGCCTACCTGCCGGAACTTGATCTCTACGATATTATACTTGCCCAGGGTGCGAGCACCGATTCCAATTATGCAGATAACTTTGATTTACCCGGAACTTATTCAGCCACCGCCAGCTGGGATTTAATATACAGAGCGTACAACTATTGTCTGGAAAATAAAATTGAGGTAACTGTCGGCAATGTATTCAGTTCAGATGTCTTCTATAATCTGGATGAAACTGCCTGGAAACGCTGGGCCGGCATGAAGGTCATCGCAGTAGAAATGGAAAGCCATGCCTTGTATTGCAATGCCGCTTACGGCAACGCCGAAGCACTGACAATCCTTACGGTGTCAGACAACATCGCTACCGGCAAAACAACCACATCCAAAGAAAGAGAAGTAGGCTTTGCCAAAATGATGGAGATTGCGCTGTCACTTCTATGATTTACATGCCGGCCGGCAGATAATGCTGTTGCCAGATCGGCATTTGCAGATTATCTGCTGCCATAACAAATGTAAAAAGCATGAGGGAGCTGAACTGCTATGAATGAGCTGGTCTTGACCGGTAACGATTTGACTGTTGAAAACGTAGTCGAAGTAGCGTTGAATCAACGAAAGATTTCGCTGTCTGCAGAAGCAAAAGACAAGATCATCGCATCCAACAACCTGGTTAAGGAGATTGCAAATTCCGGCCAGGCTGTCTATGGAATTTCCACCGGATTCGGCGAGTTAAGCAAAGTATATATCGGTAAGGACAAAAATGAGATCTTGCAAAGAAACCTGATCCTCAGCCACGCCTGCGCAGTGGGTGATCCTTTCTCTGCTGAAGCAGTCCGGGCTATCATGCTTTTACGGCTGAACACTTTATGTAAGGGGTTTTCCGGTGTGTCTCCGGCAGTTACCGATTTGCTGCAGGAGATGTTAAACCGCAATGTCGTTCCTCTGATTCCGGAACAAGGATCATTGGGCGCCAGCGGCGATCTGGCCAATCTGGCGCATATGGCGCTGGTTCTGATCGGTGAAGGGCAAGCCTTCTGGCAGGGGGAACTCTTGAGCGGAGAGGAGGCTCTGGCCAGAAGCGGGTTACAGCCTGTAGTCCTGTCCGGCAAGGATGGGCTGGCAATCATTAACGGCACTCAGATCATGGCCGGGCTGGGATCTTTAGCGCTTTATGAGGCTAAAAATCTTTACCTGGCGGCCAATCTTGCCTCAGCTCTGTCTTTTGAAGCGTTACACGGCATAACGGCAGCTTATGATCCCCGCATTCATGAACTGAGGCCGCATCAAGGCCAGATAGAAACGGCGAAGCTTATGCTTAATGCCCTGTCCGGCAGTCAATACGTCAACAGCAGGCCGGGAGATGTGCAAGATCCATATACTCTGCGCTGTATCCCTCAGGTTCACGGCGCTGTTCGGGACGCTCTATCTTATGTCGAACAGGTTCTGGAGATTGAGATAAACTCTGTTACTGATAACCCCATAGTCTTCTCCGCTACCGGCGAAGTCATCTCCAGCGGTAACTTCCATGGTGAGCCGCTGGCTTTGGCTCTGGATTTCCTGGGCATTACGATTTCGGAACTGGCCAATATCTCAGAGAGACGTATTGAACGCCTGGTTAATCCCCAGCTGAATTATGGCCTGCCTGCTTTTCTTATTGTTGACGGCGGTGTTAATTCCGGCTTGATGATCCCTCAATATGTAGCTGCTTCCATAGTGTCAGAGAATAAAGTGCTGGCACATCCTGCCAGCGTGGACTCAATTCCTTCCTCCGCCAACAAAGAAGACCATGTCAGCATGGGAGCTGTAGCTGCACGTAAAGCCGGCAAGATAATAGAGAATGTGCGTAAAGTTATCGCCATCGAAATGATGACTGCCGCCCAGGCTCTGGACGTTCAGCCCCGCCAGAAGCTCGGCAGATCTACCGCTGTTCTGTACGAAAAAGTCAGATCTGTGGTGCCCGTTCTATCTCAGGATAGAATACTGGCGACAGATATTATGGCTGTTGATGAGATGCTGACGCAGCAAGATTTTTATGACGATATGAGAGCCTCGCTGGAACAGTGCAACTGAGCTGCACGTTTGGCTCAATTAACAATTGGATTAATCAGCACAAAGGGATCGAATATCCTTGCGGGCGAGCGATCTTCCTAATAATCCTACGCAGAAGAACTTGCCCGGAGTGAGATTAATCAGATATAAATAATCACCTGAATAATAATCGGGAGGTCAAATAGTGTTTGCTTGCCTGAACATGAGATTATCCGTTATGAAGAATCACTTGAATTATGATTGGGAGGTCGAATAGTGTTTGCACAAGTTATTGAATGTATACCGAATTTCAGTGAGGGGAGAGACCCTGAGAAACTTCAGAGAATAATCGCCCCGTTTTATGAAGATAAAGAGGTAAAGGTTTTAGATTTCAGCCAGGACGCTGATCACAACAGAGCAGTTGTCACAGTGATCGGAACCTATGAGGGCCTGAAGCGTACCGTACCTTTGGCGGCGGGCAAAGCCAGAGATGAAATCGATCTGAGAAAACATGAGGGCGCCCATCCGCGCATGGGGGCTATGGATGTCTGTCCTTTCGTACCTATTATGAATGCTGACATGGACATCTGCATCCGGCTGGCAAGTGAAGTGGGTGAGATAATTGCGTCCGACTACAAAATTCCGGTCTTCCTCTACGAGAAATCAGCCAGTTCACCTCTAAGAGAGAATCTGGCTGTTGTTCGCAAAGGCGAGTTTGAGGGCATGAAAGAAAAAATGCTCCAGCCGGAATGGAAACCGGACTTTGGTCCTGATCAGCCGCATGAGTCAGCGGGTGCAACTGCCGTAGGCGCGCGTATGCCCCTGATAGCTTATAACATAAACATCGGCACGCCTGTACTTGAGATCGCCAATCAGATCGCCCGCAAAGTCAGACATTCAGGCGGCGGCCTGCGTTATATCAAAGCGATGGGGGTAGCCTTGCAGGAGAGAAGTATTGTTCAGGTCTCGATGAATATGACCGATTACACCGGCAGTTCTCTCTATCAGATAATGGAAATGGTAAAGGCTGAGGCCAGACGCTTTGGCGTCAACGTTATCGGCAGTGAGATCGTGGGACTGGCTCCCATGGCAGCTCTGATAGATGCTGCTGCAGATTATCTGCAGCTCGAAAACTTCAGTCTCAATCAAGTTATTGAAGCCAGGCTGCTTGAGCCGGAGGAATAATTCCCGCTCATCCGGAGGATAAGTAAACCCGGATAATGCGACCCGAGGAACAGCAACCCTAAGAAGCGCCCCGGAGAAACAGCAACCTGAGGGATGCGATCAGGCACAGCAACGCTAATAAAACGATCCGAGAAACAACAACCTGAGGAAACAGCAACCAAAGAAACAGCAACCTGAGGAAACCGATCTGAGGAAGTAAATGGAAACAGACAAATTAGTTATTCGTTCTAAGGCAATTTACAGTGCTGATGAGAATTATCCCGCTCTGCTGGATGGCTATATCGTGATCGAAGACGGCAAGATCACAGATGTCAGACATGGTGATCTGCCGCAAGAATTCAGCGCTTCGGACTTTGAGGTTGTAGATGCTGGCGAGGATCTTGTTTTGCCCGGCTTTATCGATCCCCATACGCATCTGGTGCACGGAGGCTCGCGGGAGCTGGAGCTGGACATGAAGCTGGCCGGCAAGTCCTATATGGAAATTCACAAGATTGGCGGCATCAGAAGCACCGTGCAGGCGACACGAAGCCTGACGGAGCAGGAACTTTATGATAAGGCACAGGCCAGCCTCGACCGCATGCTGACTTACGGTACGACTACTGTTGAAGCTAAGAGCGGCTACGGCCTGGATAAGAAGACAGAGATCCGCTGCCTCGAAGTCGCTCAGCGCCTGAACCTTGAGCATCCTGCAGACGTTGTCAGCACCTACATGGGTGCGCACGCTCTGCCTCCCGAATTCGAAAGTGACAGCAAAGGTTATATCAATTTCATGCTGACGGAGGTCATGCCGGAAATCAAAGAGCGCAATTTGGCCGAGTTTTGCGACATATTCTGCGAGGAAGGCATCTTTGATATCGAGACCTCCCGCAATTATCTGCAACAGGCTAAAGATATGGGTTTTTTGTTGAAAGCGCATGCTGATGAGATTGTGCCCCTGGGCGGAGCGGAACTGGCCGCTGAGCTAGGCGCTGTGTCTGCAGAACATCTGATGGCGATTTCCGACCGGGGTATTGAAATGCTCGCTGAGTCCGGTACAGTCGCAGTCCTGCTGCCCGCTACAACCTTTTTCCTGATGGCTGATCAGTATGCACCGGCCAGAAAAATGCTTTCTGCCGGTGTGCAGGTAGCATTGGCTACCGACTATAATCCGGGCAGCAGCCCGACTGAAAATATTCAGACCGCGATGTCTCATGCCTGCTTTGGCATGGGAATGCGTCCGGGGGAAATACTGCTGTCAGTGACGCTGAATGCGGCTAAGGCTGTAAAGCGGGAGGATGTGGCAGGATCAATCACTCCCGGCAAAAACGCGGATATTTTGATCACTGACGTGAAATCACCTGCCGAACTGATATATAGGTTTGGCGTCAATCATATTGTAAAAGTCTATAAGAAGGGACGCCTGGCCGCCAGGCAGGGGAGAGTATGCTATGAGTAAGCTTATTGATATGGATGTTAAAAGTCTGCTGGAGCTGACAGGAAGTGATGCTCCGACACCGGGAGGCGGCAGCATGTCCGCACTGGCCGGGGCTATAGGCGCTCAGCTGGGCAGAATGGTTTATCACCTGACCGAAGGCAAGAAGTGCTGGCACGAGTTAGACAGTAAAGTGCAGGCAGCCTTGTCTTTAGACTATCTGGCTTTGTCAGAGCTGGCCGGAGAGCTGGAAAGCCTCGTTGATAAAGATTCTGAAGCATATAACTCTTTCATCGCTGCACTTAAACTGCCCAAAGATAATGAAGAAGAAAAAACGGTCCGCAGAAAGGCGATGCAGGAGGCAAGTCTCACCTCGATGGAGATTCCGCTGCAAATTGCAGTCAAAGGTTTATCTGTTCTAAATCACCTGGGCACGCTGGCACGCTACGGCAATATAAATGCTATGTCCGATATCGGCACCGCTGCCCGGATGGCAGGAACCTGCATCGAAGGTGCAGTCTTGAATGTCAGAATCAACCTGCCGGGCATTGCTGATGAGGAGAAGG
>DCDV01000004.1:144657-147174 GCA_002316595.1 Mageeibacillus sp. UBA1046 | reverse complement strand
CATTGCTGATGAGGAGAAGGTAAGTGTAACTCTGAAGCGAGCCGCCGACATAATGGTTGAGAAAAAGCAGCTTTTGACCGAGATCTCAGCCTCAGTTGATGAGAGGATGGCCTATCAGCTGTAAAGCTAGATTCCTGTTACTCGATCAGGCTGCGAAAACACAATTTCGCAGCTTTTTTTACGTCCGAAACCGGTGCTGAAAAATATTTATAGAATCCTATTGAAAATAGGTAACATGTTACCTATAATGAAAACCGTATTACGCAAGGAGCAATAAAATGGATGAACTTAAACAGAAGGCTTACATATTCGCAACGATCTTTACCTTGGCTAATAAGCTGCAGATGGCTGGCTACGAATTTGACAAGAATATTACTACGAAACAATGGCTTTTTGTTTTGGGAGCTGCTAATTTCAGCGACCCGCCAATGATAAGTGAAATAGCCGCTTTCCTTGGATATTCACGCCAGAATGCCAAGCGTATAGCTTCTGATCTGCAAAAAAGCGGCTTCATCAAGTTATCCAGAGATCAAAACGATGCCAGAGTATTGCGGGTAGAGCTTACGCCTAAGAGTGCAGCTTATTTCAAAGAACGTGATAAACGGGAAATAGAATTTTTGGAAAGTATCTTTAAAGGATTTGATAGTGATCTGACAAATGGGTTGTACGAAGGAATAGTCCGCCTTGAGTCCAATCTTAAAAAGTTAATGATGGCAGAAAACTCAAATATTGAGAGTGATTAAATATGAGACGAGAATTGGCAAAGAACATAAAGATATCAAACAGGCTTTGCAAAATCGTATAAATATCGGAGGATAAAGTGATGGATCAAGGATTTTTTGAGGTAGCTCAAAAAAATTCAGCCCAGTATGACCGCGTGCATGAATATTGCACATGTGAACAGGTTAATGAAGAGCTTTTGCGAGTTTCCATCAGGGAAGAAAGATCCCTGCTGAGAAAAATAAGCCAATTATTTTCCGGCACGCTGCCCCAAAAGTTTATAACTAAACGAAGGAGAGCCAGAAAGAACGATAGTGAATGCTGCCAGGTAAACTTGGCAGTTAAGTAATTATTGATTATACAACATCTGCGGATTTAACTGCTAAATGGGATGTTAAATTAAACGGCTGCATCCCCGACAGCATTGAAAGAATAATTAAGGCGATAGACCGGCTGCGAACAGCAAATCCTGAAGAATGAATGTGATGAAAAAAAGACCAAAGAAAAAGATATTAATAATTTTATCTGTGCCTGCAGTTATCGGCGGGATCTTGCTGATTATTGGTTTTTCAATGACTGCCAAGATGGAGAGAGAACTGATGAACTTGGAATATCACGAAATTGACTTAAAGGATCTGGAGGATGAAACATATCAGGGAAAGGCAGAAACTACTCTCGTAACAGTTGAGGTAGCAGTTGAAATAAGCAACCATGAAATATCAGAAATTGATCTGCTGAAACACGAAAATGGATTAGGCAGAAAAGCAGAAATAATCGTTGAGGATATGATAAGCCAGAACACATATGACGTAGACGCTATAAGCGGCGCTACAGCATCAAGTCTGGTCATAAAAAGTGCAGTAAGCGACGCACTGAGAGTTAACTGAGGAATGAATTTATTTGAAGAAAAGCCATGAAAAAGAGAAAAAATTATATTCATACCAACTCAAAGACATACAGGGACTTCATCGCAGCCAGGAACAAAATAATTGACTCAGCGGCACAGGGAATTGAGCATTACAGCGAAAGGGAGGCAGCAGGTCTGCCATATCCGGTTAAACAGTATTTATACTCATGCGGCTATATAAGCACACCCAAAGCGAACTCGATGAAAGCAGTGTTTACTGATGTAGAGTTCCTGTTTACGAATAAGAGACGTATCTCAATTGATTATGTACAATACAACGTCGTCAATAAACCTGCCCGCTTAGCCTACATTGGCAGTTCAATCTACGGAATACCTTTCGAAGGCTTGGATTCCTTTGTTGATGGAAAGGCTTCCATGAAAGGCATTTTGGCAGGGCGTCTGACGATTTTTAATCAGCGTTCACAGGCTATGAATAAGGCAGCATTATTCACATATTTAGCCGAATGCTTCCTTAATCCCAATACCGCTTTGCAGGATTTTATAACTTGGCAGGATATTGATGACAGGCATGTTAAAGCTACAATCTCTTGTCATGGGGAGAGTGCGAGCAGTATCTTCTCTTTAAATAAAAATGGTGAAATGCACTCATTCGAGACAAATGACAGGGAAGCGATTGCGGCAAACGGCGAAAGCAAGCAAGTCAAATGGAGCGCTGTCTGCGGCGAATACAAAGTGACAGACGGCATCAGAAAACCGACTAAGCTTCAGGCCGTCTGGCATTATGATGAAGGCGATGTAATTTACTTTGACAGCGAAAATATCTCAATAGAAACATACCCGGGAATATAAGAGCTGCAGTAATCTTAGGTGCAAAATCCCATCCGGCATAACGCTGAATATCTTCATGCTTGCAATATTGGGATGACTTC
>DCDV01000004.1:109274-144478 GCA_002316595.1 Mageeibacillus sp. UBA1046 | reverse complement strand
TCCGGATAATACCGGCGGAGGGAGAACATATAGTATTGTTTTTAGCCTCCGCTTTGTTGGAGGTTTTTTTATGTCGATAATTGCAGCCGTTACATTGACAGCAGGAGAGATTTTGGTAACCAGATGAGAGATAAGCTAAAAAATATTTTGCCGCCGCTGCTGGTGCTGGCCGCGTTTATCGGCTTAATTCAGGTCCTCTCAGTCACGGGCGTTATACAAGAATTCGTCTTGCCGGCTCCCTCTTCTGTGTGGCGCGCTCTCATTACAGATACTGATCTGCTGTGGGGGCATCTCAAGGAAACGATGAATGTATCCTTGCTGGGCTTCTTCTTGAGCATTTTCCTGGGGATATTCGTCGCTTTGCTGATGGACACTTTCGATTTGATTTACAGGGCGCTTTACCCGCTGCTGGTAATTTCGCAGACAATACCGACGATGATCATTACGCCTGTCATTGTGCTGATGTTCGGCTATGGTCTGGTGCCGCGGCTGGTAGTCGTTGTGCTGGTCTGTTTTTTCCCGGTATCTATCAACCTGCTGCAAGGGTTTACTGCGGTTGATCAGGATCAGATCCGCCTGATGCGCACGCTGGGAGCGAATCGTGCCAAGATACTCTGGCATGTCAAGTTTCCTTCCAGCCTGCTTCATCTCTTCTCGGGCATTCGCATAGCCGCCACCTATTGTGTGATGGCAGCGGTTCTGGCGGAATGGTCAGGCGGCGGCTCAGGTCTTGGCATTTACATGCTGCGTACCAAAAGATCTTTCGCTTTTGACCGCATGTTTGCCGCTATCATCCTGATCATTGCTTTAAGCTTATTACTTTACTATTTCGTGCTTGTTATTGAGCGTCTGGCCACACCGTGGCTGAGAGCAAAACCTAAAGAATCACTGGAGGAAATAAGGTGAAAAAAATCGGAAAATCCATTATGGCGCTCCTGCTAATTTTAGCCATGACGATTATGGCAGCTGCCTGTCAGAGCAAAGAGGAGCCTGCAGGGACTGATGCAGATCAGCCTGAAGTTACTGAAGGGGAGCCGGGCACAGATACTGGCCAGGAATCTGAAGAGACTGGCAGGGAAGCTGAAGAGACGGACAAGGAAGCTGAAGAGACGGACCAGGCCCCCGGGCAGTTGGAGAAAATCTCCTTTGCTCTGGACTGGACCCCCAACACCAATCACTCAGGACTGTATCTTGCCGCGCAGCAGGGGTTTTACGCTGAAGAAGGACTTGAAGTTGAGTTTCAGGAATCAGACATGAACTTCATTGAAATGGTGGCAACTGAGAGTGCGCCCTTTGGTATCGCCAGTCAGGAACAAGTTCTTCAGGCCAGAGCTTCTTCGGCTCAGATACCGATTGTTGCCGTAGCTGCGATAATTCAGCACAACACCTCCGGTTTTGCCTCTCCAGTCGACCGCAGCATTAAGTCTCCGGCAGACTTTGAAGGAATGACATACAGCGGCTGGGGCACTGAATTGGAGCTGGCTTTTATTGAAACCCTGATGGACAAAGTGAACGCAGATTATTCCAAGGTTGAAATAATCAATCAGTCCGCCAGCAATTTTATCGCCAGCATGGAGATGGAGGCGGATTTTGCCTGGATCTACTGGGGCTGGGACGGTGTGAATACTGAGCTGCAGGATTATCCGATCGACTTTATCCTTCTGCAGGATATCGACCCCAGACTGGACTTTTATTCTCCGGTGATCATTACCAATGAGACCGTAATAAACGAGAATCCTGAGCTGATCGAGCGTTTCCTGCGGGCTACAGCCAAAGGATATGAACTGGCTATTGAAGAGCCTGAACTTGCTGTCGGGGCCATCATGGAGGCGGCGCCGGAATTGGATGCTGAGCTTTTGCTGGCAAGTCAGATCTGGCTCAATGATAAATACATTGATGATGCTGTGCGTTGGGGTGAGATGGATCCTGAAATCTGGTCATCCTTTAAAGACTGGATGCTGGAGCACGATACGCTGGAGAGTGATCCCGATACCAGCCAGGCTTTTACTAATGACTACCTGCCATAGAAAGCACGTTTGTAAAGCTGAGACGAAGGCGCTAAGCGGGTAACTTAGCAGCCAGAGGCGTAGGCGGACGAAACTAAGTGGCGATAATTATTGAAAAATGCACAGCAAAAACAGAAAACCGGAGCAGCAGGTATTAACGTGAACAAACAAGCTGAAAATAAAATGAGTGATCAGGGTGAGTGCAAGACTGCGGTGCAGGCTGACAATATCGTCCTGCAGGCAAAAGATCTGGGACGGACTTTTGATCCCGGTATTTGGACCTTGAGGCACTTAAACCTGGAACTGGAACGTGGTGAGTTCGCTGCAATATTGGGGCTGTCGGGCAGCGGCAAGACGACGCTTTTCAACATTCTCGCCGGTCTGGATAAGCCGGACGAAGGCTGTGTTGAAGTCACAGAAGAAATCGGCTATATGATGCAAAAGGATTTGCTGCTGCCCTGGAAGCGGGTCATCAGCAATATCGCCCTGCCCCTGACGATGCGCGGCATGACCAAAAGGGAAGCGCAGGCGGAAGTTCAGAAGCATCTGGCTGACTTTGGTCTGGAGGGTCTGGAGAGAAGATGGCCGTCGCAGCTTTCCGGCGGTGAAAGGCAGCGCGCCGCGCTTTTGCGCACCTATCTCTACGCCGGGAATATCCTTTTACTGGATGAGCCTTTTTCTGGGCTTGACGCTATCACGCGCGAGAACATGCAAACCTGGCTAAAGGAGATTAAAGAACAGTTCCGGCTGACGATCCTCCTTATAACGCATGACATTGATGAAGCGATTGCTCTGACAGATACCATTCACGTACTGGCACCGCATCACCCGGCCAGTCTGCACCCACCGGTTATAGTCACAGACCGCGAGAGCACAGAGCTGCGCAGTTTGATCCGCCGGCTGCTTTATACGGGCATTGAGCAGGTTTAACGATGGTGCTTCCAATCAAGAGCCTGAGATGGGGTTTCTAAACAAGAGCTTAAGATAGTTTTTTCAAACAAGAACTGGAGATGGGGTTTCTAAACAAGAGCTTAAGATAGTGTTTCCAGTTAAGGGCCAACCGGCAAGAAAGCAATGATGACTTTACAAACGTGCTGTGTCTTATCGGGCAATCAGCTTACTGCCGGGAGGAATCTCAAATCTGCTGCGGATTCTGATTCAACAAGGATTCCGGCAGTGTTACCGGCAGGTCTGCAGGTATCTCCAGCTCAATCAGTAAATTTCTCATATCCTCAGCAAGTTCAGCATTAAGACTTACGTATTGCGAAGACCTGGCATGTCTAAATTCCAGATAAACAGCATGCAGCGCCTGACGGGATATGAGGCTGTCCTTTTCTATTCTCTCGGAGGTGAACAGCTCTTTGGTCCGGCTAAGGAGATCGGGCCGCACATAGTCTTGATCCTCTTTAATGTTCTCCAGTTGATGCAGACCGTACATGCCGTCGCCCAGCAGGGGATGACCATGCCATAAACAATGCAGTCTGATCTGATGAGTTCGTCCGGTCACCAATCTAAAGGCCACCAGCGAATAGGCATTATCAGGCGAGGCAGCTATTTCCTGATAGATTGTTATTGCTTCCTTGCCTTCAGGGTTAATGCAGCGACGCATGAAGGTATCTTCGCTGCGCATAATCGCTCCGGTCAAAACACCGTCTGAGGGTTGAAAGCGCCCATGCACGATTCCCAGATAAATCTTTTGCATAGGGTTGGATACGGCATAGTAATGTGCCAGCGAAAGCCTGGCAATCAAGAGTACGCCGCTGGTTTCACGATCTAGCCTGATGACAGGATGTAATGGCGTACTAGCCAGCTTATCGGTGACGGTGCCAACGCTGTGAGTGATAGTTGGGTGCACGACCTGGCCTGGTTTCTTGTTGACAGCGACATACCAGTCGTCGAGAAAGATGATATCGAGGTCGGGATCTTGTCTGATATCTACAGTATCTTGAGGTTCTGGCAGAGTGACTACGATGGTGTCTCCCGCTTTGATTCTGTCTATCAGACGCAGGTTTTTGCCGGCTGCCATGACGCTGCCTTGTCGGCGGACGCGTTTTAGCAGGCGGGTAGAGAAACCCGCCCTGGTCAGGATCTGCCGGACTGATTTTTCAGCGTCTTCATCTTTGCATTTATATTTATAAATCATCTTTGTATCTGCTTTACTGGATTATAACACTTGCAGAGGGAGCACATTGATACGGCAACATACTTGCTGCAGTAAGTATTATTGCGATGGCAGGGAAAAGCTTTAGCTTTGGCTCCTTTTCAATTGACATTAATAGACTATATTTAATAGAATGTAGTCTAAGTATGCAAGACGCCTTTCGGGGCGCCTGTTTTTGAAACGAAAAATTAAGATGTATCTTGAAAATTTAATCATGGAGGTGATTTGTCATAGAGTGGCTATATTTAGTAATTGGCTTAATTATAGGCGCTTTGCTGGTAGCTGTGTTGATAGTTAACTGGTATAAGCGCGGCTTGAGCAAAGAAAGCGTGGCACTACAAGAGCAGAAGGACAAAACTGCTGAAGACATAAAGAAATTGATTCTGGAAGCACGTAAGGAAGGCGAGGACAAGAAAAGAGAGTACTTGCTGGAAGCGAAGGAAGAAGTACACAAGGTCAAGGCAGAGCTGGAAAAAGATGCCCGCATGAAAAGAAGTGAGCTGTCCAGAGAAAGAAACCGGATCGACCAAAAGGAAGAATCTTTAGATCGTAAAATAACCGCACTGGAGGAAAAAGAACGGGATATAGAACGCAGAAACTCCGATTTGCAGGCTAATGAAGACCGTTTAATTGAAATTGAGAACCGCAAGCTGGAAGAACTCGAACGTATCTCCGGACTGACAGTGCAGGCAGCTCAACAACAGATTTTAGATGAAGCAAGACAAGAGTACGAACATGACATGGCAATCTTGTTTCGCCAGATTGAAGAGGAAACGAAGGAGAACGCCGACGTACTCGCAAAAGAGATTGTCGTTGGCGCGATCCAGAGATATGCCTCTGACTTTGTATCTGAGGCGACCGTGACTGTGGTATCTTTGCCCAATGAAGAAATGAAGGGCAGAATTATCGGCAGAGAAGGACGCAATATCAGAACAATAGAGACCATGACGGGAGTCGACCTGATTATTGATGATACCCCTGAGGCGGTCATACTTTCCAGTTTTGATCCCATCAGGCGGGAAGTCGCCCGCATCGCCATCGAAAAACTTGTCCAGGACGGACGTATCCATCCGGCGAGAATCGAGGAAATGGTCGAGAAGGCCAGGAAAGAGCTGGATCAATCGATCAAGGAAGCAGGCGAGGAAGCGGTATTTAAAGCCGGCGTCGTCGGTGTTCATCCGGAAGCTATAAAGATACTTGGACGCTTGAAGTATCGTACCAGCTACGGACAAAATGTCTTACAGCATTCCGTTGAAGTCAGCGGAATTGCCGGCATCATGGCTTCAGAGCTGGATCTTGATGTTATGGCGGCTAAAAGGGCCGGTTTGCTCCACGACATAGGCAAGGCGGTAGACTTCGAGATGGAAGGATCCCATATTTCTCTCGGTGTCGATATCGCAAAACGGCTCAAGCTGGATGAAATTACGACCAACGCGATCGCCTCGCATCATGGCGATGAGGAGCCCACCACTTTGATCTCGTCTCTGGTAGCAGCTGCAGATGCAATTTCAGCAGCCAGGCCCGGTGCACGCAGGGAAAACGTGGAAACCTATGTCAAGAGGATTGAGAAGCTGGAAGAGATTGCGAACTCGATGGACGGGGTGGAGAAATCCTATGCCGTCCAGGCGGGAAGAGAAATCCGTGTTATTGTCCTGCCCGACCAGGTGCGAGATGAGGAAATGCCCTTGATCGCTCACCGCATAGCGAAGCAGATCGAAGCGGAACTGAACTTTCCGGGTCAGATCAAAGTAAATATGATCAGGGAAAGCAGAGTCGCAGATTACGCCAAATAAGGAATATTGGCAAGTCCGGCATATTGCACACGCATACTAAACAAGAGCCAGATACTGTCAATTAGCAATGACTGCCAAGACTTGGATCAAACAAAACAAGAAATTGGCATAACCGGGAGGGAAGTGTAACTTCTCTCCCGGTTTTTTGTGCTACGGCGACAGTCGGCGACAGCTCGCCTGGACGCCATTGCGTTGTCTCTGTACCTGCTGCCAACGCTGAACTTGATGACAAAGATGATTAAAAAACATAGAGCTCGATACCTTACTCTTAGGTCGCTGGGTCGGCAACTATCTGCTTTGTATGCTTACGCTCTCTCCAATTTCTTCGTCCACTTGATAACCGTAATCTGCAAGCCGTGTTGCACAGATCTCGCGTTCTTCATTTGTGAACAGTTCATAATATTTAGGTTTTAAGACATTGGCTTCTACTGACAAATCTAAGCGGTGAATTTCCCACAAGGATGCAAGCCCAGCCCTAGGTGAAGAAGTATTCACTAATTTTTTGGCCGTCTTATAACCACCATCTTCACTAATCATTTGCCAAAAATATGATGGATTGTAACCCAGCTTTTTGGATTCATGGTAGGTAGTGACCATCTCGTTATGAAATTCGATGATAAGGTCATCAGTAGATTTGGATGGCTGCAATACTGGAGTTCCTTCCTCTGAAGTGTTTGATTCATCATCGGTAGACTCCGCCAATGACGAACCATTATCTAGTTGCCCATGGGATAATTTCTTAAACGCATGGCGAATTACATCAGCCATTAAGAGACGTCGTTCTTCCAGGAAGTCAAAATAATCCATATTCTGCCAGTTATCGGGAAGAGCATGCTGCCTATAAGTCAATTCTTTATCTCCAGCTGGGATTCTTTCTAATTGCTCTGTTATGTACTCGGCAGGACTTGTATCCAGAATTTCGATGTTTGTTTGCCATTCGATGAATGCAAAGTTGGCATTCTGGTTGCGTTCTCGATCATCGGTGATGCCGATCTGAGCAAGATATGCTTTAGGAAATAAATGATGTCTTTCCAGAGCATTCTTCGATCCAGAGCTGCCTGGCAAGAAAAGTTCACGAGTATGCAGTTGAGAGAAAAGAACTTTTGCATCGAGGATATTCAGTGATGCGCAGTAGCCATACCATGCGGGGTTTCGCGAAGACGAAGTTGCCAAGGCATTGGGTAAAGTGGTGGTGAAATAATCGTCAGTAAAGATGTCATTGATTTTGTTATTTAGAATTGCGATATATTCTTCACCGTTATCCACATTTCGGATATCGGCTAAGTCTCGTTCAACTCGAGTTTCGACTGATCCTGTGTAATAGCTGGAAATGAAGGTAACAAAGAACCATTTGGATATAATTTGACGTAGATCATATGGCTTAATTTCATAATCGAATTTGCCAATTAGGAACATTGCATAGGTGTATACCAAAGCGTTTTGCGAAGAAATGATAGAACTCGACACGAAACCTGCAGCTTCAACACATTTAATAAATTCATGCCAAACGTTCGTGTCTAGAACTTGATCAATGACTTCTTTCAGTGCCTCGAATCTCTCTTCACGGAGAGCGTCCGAATACACTTCAGAATCAAAATCCCGGCCGCGCAATAATCTGTAAGCGTATCTAAGCCGTGCTCTCTTAAAACCATAGGCCATCGTTGTCCGGATAATGTTTGTTGGAGACGGTTCCCAAACATAATTGTAAACCGTTCCACTTTTCGGAATCTTTGCATTCTTGCAGAAATCTTCGATTTTTCGTCGGCCTTCTTGCCAGTAAACAGAGATTAACGTCAAGATGAAATCATCTTCCTTGAGGCTTTGGCCACCTGAGTTCACTCTGACGAAGATATCTGCAACACTCTCTTCATCAGCTTTCCCGTTGATTTGTAGCGTAGGAATACTGTAATTAAGTAAAGACAATAAATCGGTAATATTTTGCTGAATAGTCTGAGTTTCCTCTTCAGTCAATGTCGTACCTGACTTTTCTCTGGCTCCTGATATTAAATTAACAACATTGTTAATATAAGCGAAGCTCTTTGTATAATTTTGGTAGACGTCACTGATATCGTAAATCCACTCAGCGGCACGTTTTTTGGCGTTATCACCAACTTCAAATTCTCGTGTGAGCGGATTGAATGAAATAATGATGTACTTCTGGTTAAATTTGTTGTCCATTATTTCTTTGTGCCCCATCACGGCATAAAGTGAAGTCATTCTCTGTTGTCCATCAATAATTAAACTCTTGGGAGATGAAAAAGACTTGTTATCAGAACCTATTTGTTTGGCTTTGTCGTAATTCTCTGAATTGTAAGCTGGATCCCAAATCATCAGATAGCCGATTGGATAACCCTTCATCATGGAGTCAAGCAAATCACGAACTTTGGTCGCTTTCCAAACATACCCACGTTGCAGCTCAGGTAGAGCCAGTTTTCCATTCTCAATTTCAGCGATCAAATCCTTTAGAATACGTGGAACTGTTGTAAATAGCATGTCAGCCATCGGTTTCCTCCTATGCAATGCAAGCTGCTGGTAATGCAGGCTTATGAAATGCTAAAACTGTATCACTACAATAAATTCTAACATTAAAAGAAAATACAAGGATTAATCAAAAACCAATCATGTCACATACCAAATATCTTTCCTTGGCGATTCAGAACGGCAGCAGAATTAGAGAGAACAATCGGGCAAAGGCATGTGATACAATTAGTTCACTGGGGAGGGCGCTGTGAATATTCTGATGATTGGCGACATTGTCGGTCGCGATGGCAGGGAAGCTGTAATAAACTGGCTCCCAACCTACAGGGAAGAAAACAATATCGACTTTTGCATTGCCAATGCTGAGAATTCTGCAGGAGGCAAAGGCACCACTGCCAAGATTGTGCGCAGTTTGCTTGACGCGGGAGTTGACGTTATTACTCTGGGAAATCATGCCTGGGAGCAAAAAGCCTGGATACAGGAGGCGGATGATTTCCCTGAGGTGATCAGACCCTGGAATGGATCGCCGGCCTGGCCGGGTTACGGCTATTACTGTCAAAGCAGTAAATTCGGCAATATTTTAGTAATTAATCTTTTGGGTCAGGTTTTCATGCAGGGAGTGGATAACCCCTTTTACTTTATGGATAACTGTTTTCAGCCTCTGGTTGAGCAGGCAAAAGCTAAAATAATTGTGATAGATTTCCATGCCGAGGCTACCGCGGAGAAATGTGCCTTTGCCTGGTTTATGGCGGGGAAGGTGACAGCTGTCTGCGGCACCCACACTCATGTTCAGACCGCTGATGAGAGGATTTTGGACTCTGGCACGGCCTATATCACTGACCTGGGCATGACAGGCAGCATGGACGGCGTGATTGGCATGGACCGGGAAAAATCCGTCCAGCGTTTTTATACGCATCTGCCGACTCCTTTTCAGCTTCAGCGAGGCAATGTCAATATCCAGGGAGCGCTTATCAAGGTAGACACATCTTGCGGTCAGGCGAGATCAATCGAAAGAATTAATATTAAAATCGAAGACTGAAGAAGAAATCCCCCGGATATTCATATAAGATTCTCCAGGTTCTATTATGAGGTTCTATTATGGAAATACTTAAAATTTGACACTATACCCCCAATACCCCAATCTCGCGGCCATCAAAGCTTGACACTGGTATTCCAATCTCGCGGCCATCAAAGCTTGACACCGGCAACCCAATCTCGCAGTCATCAAAACTTGACACTGGTATCCTAATCTTGAGTCCAAAGGGATCGATAATGCGACTTAAAGATCTTTAGAGATCAATGAGTGTTACTTATGATATTTATAGTTCCGTTAAGGGACTTTAATGATAAAATTTTATGCAGATGATAAAGAAATTAGTAAATAAAAATATAAAAAATAAACGAAGACGCTCAGAAATTCGAAATGGCAACTGTTCAGGAGTTCGCGCGAGTAGCAGTTCAGGAATTCGCACCGGCAGTTTTGCACTGGCTTTAATGCTTGCAGTTGTCATGCTGCTCAGTATGCTGACAGCCTGTTCACCGGCGGCACCCGGCGAGGAGCAAAATCCCACTGCAAACACCCCCACTAATACCTATAAAGAACTGCCGTCCCCGGCAGGAAATATTGAACCAGGGAGAGGTACTCTGAGACTATGGTGGCAAAAACCGGAATCATACAGTCCGCTGCTGCCGGCGACGGTTCCCCAGAAGGGAATCTACAGTCTGCTTTACCAGCCTTTGTTCACGGTTAGTGACAATGGCTATCTCGAGGGAGTAATTGCTGAGGACTATCTCTGGTCTGAAGATCGTCTTACTCTCAAAGTGAACATCAGAGAGGACATACTCTTTTCTGATGGGACGGTTCTGGAGGCTGAAGACGTTCGCTCATCTGTCCTCAGCTGGAAAAACAATGAAGGCTGGCTCAATACAGATCCGGAAGACGTCCAGACCGGAATCAATGATACTTCAGCATCAACACCCGGTGATAATAATGGCAGCGACAAAGAAACTGCCCCGACATTTGCAGATGAAACCTCTGAAGGAACCAGCTTTACAGAATCACAGACTAATGAGGGAAATTCTGAAGAAGATATTGATGGTACTGCTCAAACCACTGCAGATAGCGGAATAGGCGAAGGCGCTGAAGCGGAAGAAAGCGACTACGATGCAAACGCAGGAGAAAGCGACTCCGATGCAGATGCAGTAGAAAGCGACTCCGATGCGGCAGGAGTGCCGGTGCCTTCCTGGGACAAGAATGAGGCTTCCGATCTGAGTGAATTAGTTTTTTTGCCCCGTAAGGAAGCGATTCAATCCATCAGGGAAATCGTGACTGTTGATGACAGCATTGAGATTCGGCTATCCGGGAGATGTGATAATCTGCCCGATTTTCTGAATACGCCCATAATACCGGCAGAGTATACACAAGGGGTGCAGTGGGAGCTGCCGCCGGGTACGGGCAGCTGGTATTGTCAGGATTTTTTCATAACAGGCGAATTGAAGCTTGCTCAAACAGACGGGAGGCAGGAGCTGACAGTTATGGTAAATGTCTATGACTCAGCCAAGTCGGCAATGCTCGCTTTTATCAATGGAGACCTGGATCTCTTGCTGCTGTCCGCCTCATCCTGGCCGCGCTATGGCGGAGCCAGAGATATCCGCAGCAGAAAGATGCCTAACGGCCAATTCGCCTACCTGCAGGTCAATACTGACAAGGGAGCTTTAAGTGACAATGAGTATTACGAGGCGATGCAAAAGGCTTTCTTGCGTTCCAATCTGACTACTGACATGCCTGCCGGTTCCTGGCTTTACTCGCCGCAGCCGGAAAAGGATATTCATCCTTATTTACCAATGGTCTCTGTTGTTAAAGCGAAGATGCAAGAGCTGACCGCGGAAGCCGATCTGGATCTTCTCAGAGCAGAACCGATAAAATCCTTGCTTCTTACCTGGCCTGAACAAAGTTATCTGAAAATCGTCGGTGAAGAAGTCAGACTCCAGCTCAGGACGCAAAATATTCCTGTCGTCAGAGAAGGGGAGAGTCTGATGCCGGAGGAGACAACAGAGACGGAAGCGGAACCAGTGGCAACTGAAGCGGCGACTCCGACGCCAACACTTGACCCTAACCTGATCGTTCTCCCCGATGAGACCACAAGTCCCGAGACCCAGGCGTCTTCAACAGAGACTTATTATTCCGGGGAAATTCCCACAAGTTCCGATCTGGAGCTCGCCATCTCGTCAGCTGATTATCCGGAACCATACCTGTTTTACAAATATTTGCCGGGTGCGGACGCTGATGATGAAGCGCTGGCAATTTTAAAAGAGTCATATTGGAAACGGCTGCGCCTTGATTCTTCTGCTACAATAAAGGCTAATCCGGAGACTGAATCTGTCTCCTTGTTAGCCGCAACTATGGCGCTGGTTGAATTGGCTGATGCCGGCAGCATACTAGGCTTGGCATTGCCCAGTGATGTGATTTGTTTCGGCGCTCACATCGAGGGCGTTGTCGGAACGAAGAGTGACAGCCCTTATGAGGGATTGGAGGATCTGATTATATGGCCACAGTAACAGTCTTAATCTTATTAGCCTTAGACATGTTTTCTAAAACCATGGCGGAAAGATATCTGGCTGACGGGATAATCCAGATAATACCGGGCTTTTTTAATTTAGAATTAGCCTATAATTCCGGGGCGGCCTGGAATCTTCTGGCTGAATATAGCTGGGGAACAACATTGCTGGCCATTGTCTCACTTGCCATCAGCGCTGTAGTTCTATATTATTTGCAGCTCTGCCGCGGCTTCAAGTCCAAGCTGGTTCTGGTTTTGATTGCTGCCGGAGGTATAGGCAATCTTATTGACAGGGTCAGATTGGGAAGAGTAACAGACTTCCTCTCTTTGATCTTTGGGTCATATCGCTTCCCGGTGTTTAATCTGGCTGACATGTTTGTGACGGTCGGAGTAATACTGGGGATAATCTTCTTATTGAGTGACCGGGAATTTTCCTATGAGCTGGCAGGCCGCTGCCCTCCTGAAAAAGGGTGATCAGGCATGAAGATCCACTCTATTCAGGCGTCTGAGGATGCGCCTCGGCTGGATGCCTGGCTGGCAAAACAAAGCGACATGTCTCGCACTTCCATCCAGCGGCTGATCGAAGACGGTGATGTGACTTTAAATGATCTGCCTGTCAAAGCATCGCAGCCGGTTTCAGCCGGAGATGTATTTTTAATCAGAGAAGAGATAGTAGATCCATTCCCACTGCCTGAGGATATTCCTCTCGATATTGTATTAGAAGACGATGACCTCTTGGTTTTGAACAAACCCAGAGGTATGGTCGTTCATCCGGCAGCCGGGATCCGGGACGGCACTTTGGTTAATGCTCTGCTGTCTTATTGCGAGGATGATCTGTCCGATATTCAGGGGGTGTCCCGCCCGGGGATTGTGCACCGGCTGGATAAGGACACTACAGGAATTATGATCGTGGCCAAGAATAATGAAGCACACCTGGCTATCGCTTCTCAGCTGGAGAAGCGCACGCTCAGAAGATTTTATAATGCTATTGTCTGGGGTAAACTGGATGCAGTATCAGCTGTAATTGATGCACCTATCGGCCGTGATCCTAATCACCGGCAGCGTATGTCAGTAATCAGCTCAGGCAAGCCTGCAATAACAAAGATCGATGTGATTGAGCAGGCTTTGCGAGGGGCTCATCTCAGCTGTGAGCTGGTCAGCGGCAGGACTCATCAGATTAGAGTTCATCTGGCCTATATTGGACACCCGATAGTGGGTGACACCTTGTACGGGATGAAGTGGCCCGGTATTTTTTCCAAAGGGCAGTTATTGCACGCCTCCCGTCTGGAATTTGTTCACCCCCGGTCCGGTGAGACGATTGCCCTGACTTCAGAACTGCCCCCGGAGTTTGAATCCGCGATGGAATATATGCGAAATGAAGGATAAAGAAATAGAGCAGAATACGAAGACGCTTAAAGATAATACGGAGAATAAAGATAACAAAGTCAGGACCATTTTTGACAATCCGGTCTACTGGCTTTTGTTTGTTTTGCTCATAATCGTCGGGGTCGCTTTAGCCTCATTCATTAATAGTATTGGTGAGGAGAGCGAGGCAGACGAGATTACCAGGCAGTATGAAGAAGTTGAAGACGAGCTGAACGCTCTCATTCTAAATAATGAAGCTTTGCTGCGGCAACAAAAAAGTCTTGAGAATAACCGGCGTGATCTGCTTAATTCCTTAGACTTAGATGATGTCGGACCGGAATTGCTGGCCGAGCTTGACGAAGCGAGACTGCTGGCAGGCCAGGAAGCTGTCACCGGGCAAGGGCTTATTATTACTTTGCAAGACAAAGAGGAATTTAACCCTCTGACAGACAGTGCAGACGCGCTGATTCATGACGGGACCATAACTCATGTGTTAAACCTGCTGGCAGGATCAGGTGCCAGAGCGATGTCTTTTAACGATATCCGGATAACTGCCTTGCCGCAGATTTATTGCATAGGTCCTACCATACGCTGTTTTACAAGACGAATGACTCCGCCGTATGTTATTTTGGCCATAGGACCGCCGGAAGAAATGAGAGAAGCATTGGAAACGGACAGATATTTACAAAGAATTACAAGTATTGATGTTGGAGTCAGATTGACTATAGAAGAAGGGCAGATCATTGTACCGTCATTCTCGGAGTATGATGATTATAGAAAATATATTACTCAACTGGAGGTAACACGCAGTGAAGATTAAATATGGCCGCAGCATTTTTGTCATTGTCGTCTGTGTCGTTCTGGGGGTTTTGCTGGCGTTGCAAATGACAAATCTCAACAGGAGATCCAGATCGAGAGACAGCTTGCAGGAATTACAGAATTCCGTGATTGAATATCAAAGGAAGAACCAGGAGCTGGATCAGCGCAACAATGAGCTCTATAACTATATCCGTACTTTGGAAAATGAGCTGAGCGGCTCTGAGGCAGGCGCCATTGCCAAGATTATTGAAGAAAAAGAAAATTACGCTATTTTTGCCGGGCTGCGCAGAGTGGAGAATGAGGGGGTAGTTATCTCCTTGTCCTGCAAACCGCCGGCCAAGATGCGCGACTCTGTCTTGCGCCAGTTTACTAATGAACTGGCGTCACTTGGAGCTCAGGCTGTATCTATTAATGGTGAGCGCAAGGCATCGACAACTGAAATAAGAGCGATTGATGATCAGATCCTGATCAATGGTGTGCGTTTTGACAGGAGCGGAATATTTGAAATAAAGGCTATTGTCGATCCGGATGATATTAACGGTTACATTATTCCTTATCTGGAGAATGTAAAATCTGTAATTTTACAGGAACTGACCGGTGAAAACTGGACGATAACTATCAAGCATGAGGATAAGGTTGTAATTCCCGCTCTCAGTGAGGACAGAATATCTTACCAAAAAGATTTGCTGTTGCCTGTTGAGTAAAGATATACTGCTTTTATATGGAAAAAAGAATTACATTTGACCATACAGGCGCCGGCATGGCGGTGATGGGAGCCTTCAACGGGCATGCCAGACTGGTAGACGAACTGTTTAAGGTCGAAACGGATACAACAATAGACGGACTGGTTGTTCGCGGCGAAAACGAGGCGGATATTGACTCCGCCATACAACTATACGCCAAAATGGAAGTGCTGCATCAGGCGGGACACCCGCTTACCGAGCAATTGGTGCGGTATCTGATTGACGCTGTCAGGAGCGGCGATCAGGAAGTTGTCTTTAAAGAGTTCTCCCCGGACATCATCTGTGTGAATGCCAAAGGCAGACCCATTCTGAGCAAAACCTTCGGGCAGAAGAAATATGTCGAGTCGATTGAGAAGAATGAACTGACTTTCGCCATTGGCCCTGCCGGCACAGGCAAGACCTATCTGGCCGTCGCGATGGCGGTGAAGGCCTTCCGCGAGCATAATGTCTCCAGAATTATTCTCACCCGTCCTGCTGTTGAGGCCGGTGAGAAGCTGGGTTTCCTGCCCGGCGCACTCCAGGATAAGGTCGATCCTTATATGCGTCCTCTCTATGACGCTCTTAATGACTTGATGGGAACTGATTCTTACCTCAAGAACATGGATAAAGGCTTAATTGAAGTCTCGCCTTTAGCGTATATGCGGGGCAGGACGCTGGATGACGCTTTCATCATCCTCGATGAGGCCCAGAATACAACCAGAGAGCAAATGAAAATGTTTCTGACCAGGATCGGCTTTCATGCCAAAGCCGTGGTAACCGGAGATATTACCCAGATTGACCTGCCGCCTGACCGCAGGAGCGGCCTGGAAGAAGCTGCCAAGCTCTTGAGCAAAGTTGAAGGCATAGGTACGATCAGGCTGACTCAGCGGGACATAGTGCGTAACCCTCTGGTCCAACGTATAATACAGGCGTATGAGGCAGATCATATTAAGAAGCAAAACAGAAAGCGGGGAATGTAAGCGATGAAGATGGCGAGAAATACGGCACTTACCTGGGCAATCCTTCTGCTGATGATAGTCGTCTTCACCTTATCTATTTATGTCGGCTCAATGCCGGAAAATTATGATCTCAATGTCGGTGACATCAGCGACTACGATATTAACGCTCCGCGAGCTATTGCAGATAATATCGAGACACAAAGAAGGGCAGTGCAGGCACAGGCCGAGATTCAGACTGTGATGATGAGGTCAGAACAGGCAAGCGCTGCCGCCATAGCCGATATTAAACACTTTATCGACATGGTCGGCGCCAGAAGAGATGCGATCTACATGGTGCAGCAGCCGCAGGCTGAAAATCCTGACTCAGAAGGAGAAGACGCACAGGGCAGGCCGGGAGATGAAGCTGCTGAGCCTACCTCCGGCACAGGCCTGAGACAGCCTACAGAAACTGAAATTCAGATCTCAGCTTCCACCTTGATTTCAGAGCTGGATCAGAGTCTGGGGATTACTCTGCCTGCCGCTGACGCGCAGGAACTGATGAAGATGTCTGAGATTCGCTTCAACAATTTCGCCGATATTCTGGAGACTCAGTCACAAGCAATTATGGCTGATTCTCTCGACCAGTCACAGCTTGGTCTGTCTATCAGTCAGGCGGTCAGAACTCTGAGAGAAAATAGTGAATTTTACAGCGATGATGTGACTTTGGCAGGTGAAACGCTGCAGCTGATCCTCCGTCCCAATGTCATTCCTAATGACGAGGCTACCATCAACGCACGCCAGGCAGCTTATGACCGCGTAATCAACAACCCGGTGATGGTTAACAGAGGTGCCAGAATTGTCTCGAGAGGAGATCTGATCACAGAGGCCACCTGGCAGATGCTGCTGGATCTGGACTTGACAGGAAATCAAAGAATTGACTGGATTCGCATGCTAGGAACTTTAATGCTGGTGGTTCTCCTTTCCGGCATCGGCATAGCTTACTTTAGACGATATCATCTGCAAATGGGGGATTCGCCGCGCAACCTTCTTGCTTTAGTACTGGCTGTACTGCTGCCCCTGGCAGCCTCAGTTTATCTGGCCCAGAACAATCCGCTGGCTCCGCCGGTTTATTTTGCAGCGGTAGTCCTGGCTGCATATTTTGGCTTCCGTACAGCAGCTGTAGTATCGACTTTGCTCATTATCATGATAATCCCCATGACCGGATTCGAAGTTGCTTTCCCAATGACTGCTTTGGCAGGCTGTATGACGGCAGCACTGTACACTAAAGGCATAGGCAAACATGACAACTACGCAAAGATAATTCTTGCCACCTCTTTTGTGTGCTTGAGCATGAGTGTTGTTTTCGGCCTGCTCGCACATGAGACTTTGGATATTATGCTCTCGCACATGCTGCAGGCATTCCTGAGCGGCATATTTTCGGTAATTGTCGCCATCGGCAGCATGCCTGTGTTTGAAATGATCTTTAATACTGTATCCCCCTTGCGCCTGATTGAGCTGTCGCAAACCAGTCATCCGCTTTTGAGGCGCCTGTTCATTGAAGCGCCGGGGACTTCACAGCATTCCATGATGGTGGCCAATCTGGCAGAGGCTGCCGCTGAAGCTATCGGCGCTAACACCATGATCGTCAGGGTAGGATCATACTTCCACGATATCGGCAAGCTGGAAAATCCCATGGCCTTCACTGAGAATCAGGACGGAGATAACCCTCATGACTATATGCTGCCTCAAGAGAGCAGCAAAACGATTACAAAGCATCCTGCCGATGGTGTCCGGCTGGGCAGGAAATACAGACTGCCGCAACCGGTATTGAACATCATTAATCAGCATCACGGTTCGACTGTCTTGGAATACTTTTATCATAAGGCGAGTGAAGCTGCGGAAGCAGACGGCAAGCCCGTTCCGCCGCCATCATCCTACAGCTACCAGACGCCATTGCCTGACAGTCAGGAATCTGCTGTCGTGATGTTAGCGGATTCTGTGGAAGCTGCCATGCGTTCGGTCAATCCTGAAGATATCGCCGGGGCAGAGAAACTGATCAGGCGCATAGTCAAGACCAAGACAGATCAGAATCAACTGATTAAGTCGGGATTGTCTTTCGCTCAGGTTGAAACCATAATTCTCTCCTTTCTGCACGTTTACTCCGGTCACTTACACCAGCGGATTGCCTATCCGGAGAAGAAGCTTGAGACAGCGACAACATGAGCAAGTCTGTGAGTTCTCAGGAGATTCAGCCGGCATGCCGGGAATTGCTCAGGAGGCGTGGACTACATGAATTCACCTATGATTGTTCAAATTGAAAATAATGTCGCTGAGCTGGCCAATCAGGCCATAGAGACTCAGCTTATTGCGGCTGCGAAGAAAACCTTTGCCGGCTTCCCCCTGCTTGAAGAACTGGCTGCTGAAGGCGTGACCGCTCAGATCTCAATTCTTTTATCAGATTGTGAGTCGATGCAGGCGCTTAACCGCGAATACATGAACAGTGACGATGTTACTGATGTGCTTTCATTCCCGTCTCTGCCCATTGAAGAGGGCGTCTTGAGCGGAGGGCTCAATGCCTGGGACGTGGAAATAGTAGATGATCAAGAGTTCGTTCATCTGGGAGACATTGCTATTTGTCCTGAGAGGGCAGCTGAGCAGGCGTCAAGACTGGGGCGATCACTGCAAGAGGAAATGGTTTTGCTTACTGTACACGGCTGTCTGCATCTGCTGGGCTTTGATCATGGTGAGAAGGCAGAAGAGACAAGAATGTTCTCACTCCAGGAAAGCATAATTCAGGAGCTGGAACACGCTGCGCCCGAAAATTTCAGGGCGGGTTATGTCGCGATTATCGGCCGTCCCAACGTGGGCAAATCCACACTCATGAACTATCTGATCGGCACCAAGATCGCCATCATATCTCCCAAACCTCAGACAACACAGAAAATGATCCGCGGCGTCTATACCGACGAGGAAGCGCAAATTGTTCTGCTAGATACGCCCGGAATACATCAGCCCTCGAACAGGCTGGGACACTTTATGCTCCAGGCCGCAGAACAGGCTTTGCTGGAGGCCGATGTTGTCTGTCTGATGATCGAGGCCGGATTCAAACCTTTTGTGGACACCATAGAGCACCGCTTGCTGCAGAAGGCTGAAGAACTAAACAAACCGGTGATCATCATCTTGAACAAGACGGATATTGCAGCAAAAGAGGGCATGCTGCCCCTTATTGATATCTTCAACCAAAATTATAAAATCACTTCCTTTGTACCCATCTCAGCCCGCAGCGGTGAGGGTGTGGACATTCTGATCGACGAGATAAAGAAAGTTCTGCCCTTGTCGGAACCGTTGTTCTCCGAGGAGAATTACTCAGATCAGACCGAGAGAATGCTCGCAGCCGAGCTGATTCGCGAATCCATTCTCTATCGCCTGCAGGAGGAGCTGCCCTACGGCATTGCAGTGATGATAGAGTCAATCGATGAGGAATACAATAGCGAAGGTAAGCGCACAAGAGTGCAAATCAGCGCGACAGTGCTGACTGAGAGAGAAAGCCACAAAAGGATATTGCTGGGCAAAGGCGGTAATATGATCAAGAATATCGGCATTAATTCCAGAGAAAATATTGAAAAGATGGTAGGCTGTCCGGTCGATCTTTCCCTGTTTGTCAAAGTACGCGCTGACTGGCGCAATAAGCCTCAGCATCTGAGGGAGCTGGACTTTGAGAACCGCGACTTAAAATGAGTCATCAGCGGATCAAAGCCTTTGTACTGCAAGCTAAAGCCTTCGGCCAAAAGGACAGATTGTTGCACCTGCTTACCGAGAAGCAGGGGCTAATAGTGGCCATGGCCTATGGTGCCGCCAGCGGTAAAAGCCAGCTTCAGGCAGTTACAATGCCTTTTGTCCTGGGAGAGTATGAGATTTTCGCCTACCGTGAACGCACCACGATAGACCGCGGTGAGCTGATTGAACCCTTTCTGCCGATTTCTCAGGATATTGACAAGCTTACCTCTGCCGCACATTTGAGCGAGGTGACGCTTGACGCTTTATATCAAGGAGTCAGCGAAAATAACGTCTATAAACTGTGGGGATATAGTCTGTATAAATTATGCAGCGGCGCTGACCCGATGCTGACAGCGCAAATCGCCGCTCTGCGTTTACTTTCCGACCTGGGTTATGCACCCTGGCTGAATGACTGTGTTCTTTGTCATGAAGATATTGACGAAGGCGCTTATTTCAGCTTCCGGGATTCCGGACTGATCTGCCCCAGGCACAGGGAAGAAAACAGTATCTGCCTCTCCTATGCTGCCATCTCAGCCTTGCTTTACATTGTCCAGGCAGAGTACGCAATGTTGTTCAATTTTACAGTAAGTGAGAGAGTGCGCTCAGAGCTGCTGACCTTTATCGAGAGATATCTGGAAGAGAAGATGGAAAAGAGTTACAGCCGCCTCAAGCTGCTTGAAAGCCTGGATAATATTCTGGAGAAGAAGCTTTGCCCCGACCGGGAAGCCGATGCAGAAAGCAAGGAAAAAGACGCCGCAGCCGACTCAGAAACCATGATTACAGACGAAGCGCAGGAGTAGCCTGGCAGACTCAGGCGGCACTCAGCCGGAACCCCTCAATCCAATAGTTTTCTGGAATCAGCAGAGTGACGGGCCAAGACACGGCATACGTACCTCAGACATAAGCGTCTTCACCAACTAAAATCCTTGCCAGAACTCCTCGATATAATTGAGTGTTTCCTCATCATCATGTGTATGCACTGCGAGCCAATCCGCCGGCAAAAGCTCTCTGTAATCATCTCTTGAATAACGATCATCCAGCAAGACGACAATCCCGCGATCTGATTCATCCCTGATCAAGCGGCCGGCCGCCTGCATCACCCGGTTAAAGCCGGGGAAAGTGTAAGCGAAGTGAAAACCGTTACCGAATTCCAGCTCATAATACTGGCGCATTAATTCGCGCTCAGGGGAGGGGCGGGGCAGGCCGGTGCCGATGACAAAAACACCTATCAGCTGTTCTCCTGTCAAATCGATTCCTTCGCTGAAAATGCTGCCCATACATGCGAAAGCAAGCAAAGGTCTGGCAGATTTGTCGCGAAAACGTGCCAGCCATTGCTGTTTTTCCAATTCATTCAGATTAGGCTTTTGCACCATAATCTGCCAGTCCTCCGGCACCCCAAGGCTCTTCAGGACAGTTACAACCTGTCTCAGATAGGCGAAGGAGGGACAGAAGACCAGATAATTTCCCGGATGTATGGCTGCTGCCTTCAAAATCAGACTTAGCAGCGGGAATATCGTCTCCGCCCTGTCTTTATAGCGCACTGAATAAGTGTCTACAGCCAGGACCAATCTGTTTTCCGGCTCGAAGGGGGAGGGGAGCAGCATATAATCAGCCGGCTCCTCCTGGGTTTTAGCATAGAGAATCCGCTGATAATAATCGATCGGATTTAGTGTCGCAGAAAAGAAAATTGTTGGATAACGCTGGTAGTATTTCTCTGAAATGTTTACGGCGGCATCCAGACAGAGCTGCCCGATGATGAGATTATCTTCCGAGACCTGACGGACCATCGTGATATAGTTCCTGTCGTAAAAACACTCTGCCACCCGCTGATAGAAATTCAGCTCAAACCACAGTTTCTTCAGTTCGCTGCGGTGCTCCCACTGCAGAAAAATATCCAGAAACTGCCCCAGTGAGAAGATCAGGGAGCCGACATTGGCCAGAAATCTGTCCAGTACTTTGCGAGTGCCGATGAAGTGCGGCGCACGGAGCAAATCCCGCTCGCCCACAGGTGTTCCCAGGAGATCAGTGCCGGTGAATTCTGTTTCGCCGGCGCAAAGGAACGGGAACAGACTGCTTAAATTCTCACTGATATTGCGAAGGCGATTAAGCACATGTACGGTGGGCGCCAGATCAACAATCTCCGGTGCAGCCAGCAGACGCTCAGCTTTGCGCAGGTCTGCCAGCTCGAGGAAAGTGCTGTACATCTGGCGCGATCTGGCCGGCAAGTTATGCGCCTCATCGATCAAAAGTATATGCTTGTCCTTATTGTCCGGATGGAAGAATCTGATCAAAGAGACGCGCGGATCAAAGAGATAGTTGTAGTCGCCGATGACAATATCGCACCACTCAGAATAATCCAGCTGCAATTCAAAAGGACAAAGCTGATGCTTTTTGGCCAGCTGGAGGATCGTTTGCCGGTCAGCCTGCTTTTGCTGCGCCAGTTCTCTTAATCCTGCCGGCAGCCGCTCATAATAATTCTGGGCATAGGGACAGATCTGTTGCTCACAATAGATGTCCGGTTCCGGACAAAGCTTCTCTTTGGCTGTCAGTGTCAGACTGCGGATAAGGAATCCGGATTTATGCAGATCACTCACAGCCTGTTCAGCGATCTGCTTGGTAGAGGACATATTAGTCAGATAGAAGATTACTCTGCCCAGATCTGCTGCCTGTGCTTTGAGTGCGGGATATATGGTAGCCATCGTCTTGCCGCTGCCTGTGGCTGCCTGTGCGAATAATGTGCCCCGGACACGGATAGCGGCAATCACCTGGCGCATGAAAAAGCGCTGGCCCTCCCGCAGGTTCGGATAGGGGAATTCTGCCAGAGCGTTGACTTCATTTCTCGTGCGGCGGTAATCGATAAGGCTTACCGTATGACTAAGCCAGCTGTCGCACAGTTCAAAAAAAGATTTCTGCAAACTGTTCTTATCCATGACGCGTTCGACGATTCTGTAATCTTTGCTGTCAACTGCGACATAAGCCAGGCAGACGCGAATTCTGTCATATGACTTACCAATCGCAGCTGTGGCCTCCCCGTCGCGGCCAATCGCAGTTGCGGATTCCTCGTCGCGGCTAAGCACAGTTGAGGCTTCCTCGTCACGGCTAACCGCAGCAGCGGCTTGCTCATCATGGCCAACCGCAATTATATCTTCCTCAGTGTGGCGATCCGGTGCAAATTGTTCATTTATCAGGATATAGGCGTAGGTAACTGCCTGAGCCCAGTGCAGAGGATTCTCGTAAGAGCTGTCTTCCTTTTCTTGACCGCGATAACTTTTTATTTCGATCAGAGAAATACCGTCATCGTCCTGATACCAGGCGTCACAGCGCCCGGATATGTCCAGTCTGTAGTGATAGCCGCCAATTTTTTTAGCATAGGATGTGTTAAGGGTATACTCGGAGAAAAGCTCAGCTCCGCCAAGTTGGTCGTCGAGAAGATTGATAAATTTCTGGTGGGCGCGAATTCCTTCTATTCCCCTTACTGACCCATAGCTCGGGTTAGTAAGTCGGCCGCTTTGCCTGGCCCCTGCAACCAGCTGACGTACCGATAACTTATTGATCAGAACTGCATCTTTAGTATCCAAATAATTCTCCTGTATAGACATTGAATTAATTATATCAAAGAGTCTCAACAGGTATTATTGGATTCAGCACAAATCTCTTATTACCCTCAAACTAAAGGTATTTTTGGATTCAGCTCAAATCTCTTATTAACCTCAAACTTATCTGTTCCGGGCACTTCCAAATAAAAAAATACCACCTGTCGACAAAATATCTTTTATCAATAGATGGTATTTGATCTGGTGCGGAAAACAGGACTTGAACCTGCATGATCGGTTGATCACTAGTACCTGAAACTAGCGCGTCTGCCAATTCCGCCATTTCCGCATTAGCAAGAGTTATGATAGCCCATGGGTAGCAAAAATGCAAGCTGTAGCATATACTTTTTCTATAGTAACTAAGAAGAGGGTGTTCTGTGAGACGTTTAGATGCAAGCGCTTTCCAGTCCTGGATTGAGAAGAAGAAAATAGCTGTCGTGGGAGCCGGGATCAGCAATCGTCCGCTGATTCGCTGGTTATACCGATATAACCGGAACATAAGCGTCTTCGACCAAATGGAAAAAGACAATCAGCGTCTGAAGTCAATAATTTCTGACTTCGAGGCTGAAGATATCCGCCTGGAATGGTCAGTCGGCCAAGATTATCTCGACAGACTGACAGGCTTTGATCTGATCTTCCGTACACCTATTATGAGACCGGATCATCCCGCTTTGCAGAGAGCCGGGGCAGAAGGAGCGGTCATAACTTCAGAGATGTCCTTATTTCTGTCTCTGTGTCCCGCTCATACAACCGGGATCACGGGCAGCAACGGCAAGACTACTACTACGACATTGATCAGCGAGCTTTATGAATCTGCCGGCGGGGAAGTGTGGACCGGCGGCAATATTGGCAGACCTTTGCTGGATCAAGTCTTTCTGATGAAGGAAGATGATGAGGTTGTAGTTGAACTCTCAAGTTTTCAGCTCTTTGATCTTGTCGCTCAGCTGGACACAGCTGTAATAACTAATACTCTTCCCAATCATCTGGATATACACAAGGACTTTGATGAATATATTGCGGTAAAGAAGAATATTATCAAGGAACAGCGCCCATTTGATCGTCTGGTGCTGAATTACGAAGACTCAATCTCGAGGGGCATCGCTGCTGAGGCCAAAGGAGAGATTGTCTGGTTCAATCACAAAGACACCTATAGAGGCAAATCAATTTTTTGCGAAGACGATAAGATTTGGTTTAGAAGCGGGGCCGATGAAGCTGTCTCTTTACTCGAGACGCGGGACATAGTTCTGCCGGGACGCTTCAATGTTGATAACTATATGGCAGCCTGGGGTGCCGTTGCCGGCCGTATAGAGCCGCATAATTTAAGAGAAGTGGCTGTATCTTTCAAAGGTGTCCCTCATCGCATGGAGCTGGTCAGAGAATTAAATGACATCCGCTGGTACAACAGTTCTATCGACAGCACACCGGAACGCACAATCACGACATTGAAAACTCTGTACCAGCAGGGGAGACCGATAATCCTGATTTGCGGCGGCCGTGATAAGAATCTCGATTACACAGAATTAGGTTCTGTTATTTTGGATAATGTGAAGAAGATTATTTTTTGCGGCGAGAATACCCCTCTGATAAAGAAGTCTATCGCTTCTGCAGCTCAGGAAAAAAACATTGAGACAGAAAGCATAGAGATGCATGATGCCTCTACTTATGAAGAGGCTGTGAAGTTGGCCGCAGATATTGCTCGTCCCGGTTATTCAGTACTGCTGTCACCAACCGGGACAAGTTTTGATCGTTTCTTTAATTTTGAGGAGAGGGGAGAGACTTTCCGTCATCTCGTACTCGAGCTGTAAGGAGCATTGTCAGATATACTGCTTCTGAACTTTGGCGCACGAGTGAATTTCGCAGCTCGTTCGAAGTGCAGAAATATTGTGTGAGACACTGCGATTGATCTTTGAATGCGGACGAGAGTCTTTAGTATCTTGTCCGAACTGTAAGGACTATTGCATGAGAATCAGTTTCTGGTTTTAAATGTGGACGACAGGCATTTGTATCTGGCTCGACCCGCAGGAGCATTACATGAAAAAAATAAAGCAGTTTATTCCCAAGGATGTTCTGGTCTTGATTCAGGAGCTGGAAGAGCTGGGCTATGAATCCTGGCTCGTAGGCGGGGCTGTCAGAAACGCACTGCTGGGTCAGATCTCTGCTGATTACGATATCACTACCAAGGCTGAGCCGGAACAAATTCTAGTTTCACTTTCCGATAAATATAAGATTATTCCGACCGGCCTCAAATACGGAACTGTTACGATAATCATCAATCACCACATTAATGTCGAAGTCACTACGTATCGCAGCGAGCATGGTTATAGTGACGCGCGTCATCCGGATAGAGTCAAGTATGTTACAAATATTAAAGAAGATTTGAGCAGACGTGATTTTACCATCAATGCAATTGCCTGGCATCCTGACCGCGGCCTGCTGGATGAATTCAATGGCACCTCTGATCTTCATCTCGGAATCATAAAAACAGTAGGGGAGGCGAGTGAGAGATTTGCCGAGGATCCCTTACGCATTTTGCGCGCGCTCAGATTTTCATCAACATTGGGATTTAGATTGGAAAAATTCACCAAAGAAGCTGCCTGTGAATTGAGAGGCAAGCTGAAGCTTGTCTCTCCCGAGCGACTTGCCCACGAATGGGATCAATTATTGGCCGGTAAAAATTGGCTGAAAGTCATCGCGAAACACAAAATTATTATTGCTGAATTCATACCTTATATCGGGCGCATTAATGAGGATGAAATCAGCAAAAATGACGAGATATATCTGAGATGTAAGGTGATAACGACAGGAGAAATAAATGATAATGACAAAAATATGATAATACGTCATGTTGTCTGTGCATATCTCTGTAATGCCGACGTAGAAGAGCTTAGATACGTCCTGAGTAAATTAAGATATAGCAATAAGCTTCAAGATCAGATCTTAACAGTATATTCACTGGTTTTGGATGTAAAGGGGTTATTATCACTTGAGAATTCGGGCTGGTCAAATGATAATCTATCAACCGAAGTATGGCGGATTCTGGAAAAATATGGCTATGACAATGTAAATTTCTTTATAAGTTTTGCACCTTGTTTTTCTGCCCAGGACAATGAAAAATTTCTACGCTTCAAGGAGATTGTTTCTGACTTTACCGCCGCCGGCCTTCCGGTGACAATTAAAGATCTTTGCGTTAATGGTTCCGACGTCATAATTCGGACCGGTCATGGCGAAGGCGAGATTATCGGTGACATTCTTGAAGATCTTCGGCAGCAGGTAATTTCTCAGCGAGTGGCAAATAACAGATCGGGGCAGATAACATGGCTTGAAAATTATGGTAAAAGCAGAAATGGTAATGTATGAGTTGCTATCATATATATTGTTTTGCATATATATAGTTATGATATAATACTTGATGTTTCCTGTTCTCGGGTGCCGGTTGTCCGGCCGCATACTGGGTTCAAGGATAATTAGGAGGAAAAATGGACAAAGAAGTAAAAAAAGAAATTATGGAGACCTACGCCACTCATGAAGGTGATACTGGTTCTCCGGAAGTTCAAATCGCGATACTGACATATCGTATCAATCATCTGACTGGACATTTAAAAGAGCATGAGAATGACCACCATTCACGCCGCGGGCTATTGATGATGGTTGGTAAACGCCGCGGATTGCTCGACTATCTGGCCAGTAAAGATATTGAACGTTACCGTCAGCTTATTGCAAAATTGAACATCAGAAAGTAAAGGCAACCGGCGGTTTACCCGCCGGTTTTCTGGATAAGCAAGTTGAGAACAACAGAATGTGGGACGTAGATTGTGCATCGGTTCTTATTTCAAACAAAGAGGACCGTCATTGGTCATGCTAAGGGCACCGAGGCAGAATCTACCTACTACATCTGTTGGCAAATACTTTCTCAAACTATCAAATTGAGAGGAAATATTTGATGACAAAGAAAATTTATGAATACGACCTGTCCGGTCGTAAATTGCAGTTGGAAACAGGTGAGATTGCTCAATTCGCCAATGGATCAGTGTTAGTACGTTATGGAGATACAACTGTACTCTCTACGGTAACGGCATCTGCTCAGCCGCGGGAGGGATTAGATTTCTTCCCGCTTTCAGTAGATTATGAAGAAAAAATGTATAGTGTCGGGAAAATTCCAGGCGGCTATCTGAAACGAGAAGGAAGACCTTCAGAAAATGCGGTCCTGATTGGCCGCTCGATCGACAGGCCTTTAAGACCGCTGTTTCCTGTTGGCCTGCGTAATGAAGTAGTCATCTCTAATCTTGTCTTATCAGTAGATCAGGATAATTCACCCCAGGTGGCGGCGCTAATCGGTTCAGCTGCCGCACTGATGATATCCGACATTCCCTGGAATGGTCCTCTTGCCGGGATGCAAGTAGGAATTGTAGACGGCGAGATAATTGTCAATCCTGATAATCAGCAGACGCAAGCCAGCGATTTGGATCTTTTTGTAGCCGGAAGTGCAGAAAAGGTCTGCATGATTGAAGCAGGCGCCAATGAAGTTAATGAAGAAGACATGATGGCCGCTATTATTGCCGGTCACAAAGAAATAACCAACGTCTGTCATTTACTGCAGAAGATGCAAGATGAGATAGGTAAAGAAAAGTTCACCTTTGAATCAACTTCAGCCCCGGCAGAGGTTTTTGAGGCAGCTAAAGAATTCTTATGGGACAAGATGCGAGCCGCAGTGCTGTCTGAGGACAAGGCGGTGCGCGATAAAAACTTGGCCGAATTACAAGAAGAGCTTTCAGCACACCTTACCGGCATAAATGAAGAATGGGAATCTTGGACTTCTCAAGTCCTGGACATGGTGCAGAAAGCAGTTGTCAGAGATTATCTCTTTAATGAGAAAAAGAGAGTAGACGGAAGATCTTTAGACGAAATTCGTCCACTAAGCGGGGCAGTAGATGTTCTCCCCAGAGTGCATGGATCAGGTCTCTTCCAGCGCGGGCAGACTCAAGTTTTGACTGTCACAACTCTGGGCACTTTGTCTGATTGTCAGCGTCTGGATGGTATCACCGAACAAGAGCGCAAGCGTTATATTCACCACTATAACTTCCCCTCTTACAGTGTCGGAGAAGCAAGATCAGCCCGTTCTCCCGGCAGGCGTGAGCTAGGTCACGGTGCATTGGCAGAACGAGCACTGCTGCCTGTATTACCCTCAGAAGAGGATTTCCCATACGCTATTCGTAACGTATCAGAAATCACAATGTCCAACGGGTCGACATCGCAAGGAGCCGTCTGTTCTTCAACTTTAGCACTGATGGCCTCCGGAGTGCCTATTTCTAAGCCCGTCGCCGGTATTTCCAGCGGTCTGATTGTTAATCCGGAAGATGACTCTGATTATCTGGTCTTTATGGACATTCAGGGTATAGAAGATTTCTTCGGAGACATGGACTTTAAAGTTGCCGGCACAAGTGATGGAATTACCGCCATCCAGGTAGACATTAAAGTTGACGGTCTGAGCTATGACATAATCAAGGACGCTCTGGAACTTACACGCAAAGGGCGTATTCAGATTATCGACGAAGTAATTCTGCCGACAATTCCACAGCCAAGAGAAGAGCTCTCTGAATGGGCCCCCAAGATCGAGATGATTGATGTTCCTGCTGACAAGATCCGCGAAATAATAGGATCCGGCGGCAAAGTAATCCGACGCATCCAAGAGGAAACGGGAGCAGAGATAGATATCGAGGAAGATGGTCCGATAGGACATGTATATATTGCCTCGCCTAATGTGAAGGCGGCGGCAGAAGCGATCAAGCAAATTAAGGCCATTGCCTTGGATCCTGAACCGGGCACTGTATTTGAAGGCGTTGTGACCAGACTGATGCCGTTCGGAGCCTTTGTAGAAATCGCTCCCGGCAAAGAAGGTCTGGTGCATATTTCCAAGATGTCCTGGGAGCGCACTGAGAAAGTTGAAGATGTAGTTGAGCCGGGACAAACTGTAAAAGTTGTAGTATCAGAAGTCGACGCGCAAGGCAGGCTAAATTTATCTATGCGCGACCTGATGGAAAAACCCGAAGGTTTTAGAGGCGATTCTTCTGATGGCGGCGGACGCCGGGATCGCCGGGATGTAGACAGATCAAGCCGCGGCAACAGAGATTATAAGCCACGCGGCGAATCAGACCGTCGTTCCGGCGGCCGTGATTCCAGACCTCGTAATGACGACAGACGTTCGGGCGGGCGCGATTCCAGACCGCAGGGAGACGACAGGCGTTCCGGACGCGATTCCAGACCGCAGGGAGAGGACAGACGTTCCGGAGGGCGCGATTCCAGACCGCAGGGAGAGGACAGACGTTCCGGCGGCAGAAGAGATCGCAGAAACGAAAACAATAATGATAACAGGCCTGCCGGCGGCTCCGATCAAGGTCAGGATAATAAGGATCCCAGAAGTCAGCGTGACTTCTAGAAGTTAAAGTAGTAAGAACAATAAAAATGGGACTGCCTCAATCATGAGACAGTCCCATTTTTTGGTCGGAGTGACAAGACTTGAACTTGCGACCTCGTGCACCCCAAGCACGCACTCTAGCCACCTGAGCTACACCCCGAAACATTGTCGATTCTACTGTTATTCGTCTACTATGTCAAGGATCAGGTGTTTCTGTTACTCCTGTAATGGAGTAATCAGAGACCTGCTTATCGCAAGGTCTGATGCCAATTAATTTGACAATGCTGAAAACCTGATGATATGATGAGCCAGCATTACTTAGGGGAGTGGCTCAACGGTAGAGCAACGGTCTCCAAAACCGTGGGTTGCGGGTTCAAATCCTGTCTCCCCTGCCAAAATAAGCCCGGAAACTCAGTAGTTTCCGGGCTTATTTAATGTCTACAACGCATGTCGTACTATAAATATTTCAGCTAATTATCGCCTGAGATCTTTAACTGACAGCTGAGAAATCCTGGATGAAGCAAACGATGCTTTTGTGCCGGCTTTAGGATAGACTGCTTGATATATGAAACAGATCAGTAAATTTCAGAATAAGAGAGTGGTATTCGTTTTTGCACTGATTGCCATGTTTTTGTGGGGCAGCGCTGTTCCTGTAACGAAGCTTTCGTTTGCAGCACTGAATATGGCGCCCAGCGAAATCTTTACTCGCATTTATTATGCCGGAATGCGCTTTTTTCTGGCTTCGCTGATGGTTTTTGCTTATCTGTTTGTCAAAAGCAGGAAAAACGCGGAATTGCGTCTGAACAGACTGAAGAAAAGAGACTGGCGTTTTCTCGTGATTATAGGTCTCTTGCGCATAACCCTTTGTTACTTCTTTTACTATAACGCACTGGCTTATATCAGCGGAGTAAAGGGGGCTGTGCTTGTCTCTTCTTCTACCTTTATTACAGTGTTGATAGCTCCATTTGTTGTTAAAGAGGACAAGTTTAACCGCAGCAAACTATTTGCACTTATTTTGGGGTTTTCAGGAATCATTATGGCTAATATTGATAAGGGGTTCGATCTCGATTTCACTTTACGGGGTGAGGGCTTTATGTTAATATCCGGTACTTTTACAGCGCTGGTGGAGACTCTGATTAAGCCGAAAGGTAAGAGAATAGCTGCTCCGATCATAACATGGGGACAGCTGCTCTTCGGCTCAATTCCGCTGATGGTGATTGGTTATATCGGACTCGAACATAAACTGAACTGGAATGTTACTGCAGTTGTTTTGCTTATCTACTCAGCTATCATTTCAGCCGTTGCCTTTATCCTTTGGTATGAGCTGCTCAAGGTCAATGATGCCGGCGAGCTGGCCATTTATCGGCTCTTCATCCCTATCTTCGGCTCGATATTATCAGCATTATTCATACCGGAAGAATCCTTCACACCGTATATTATATTGGGTTTAATGCTGGTAGTCCTGGGCATAATCTACTTAAACACCGTGGGCAGCAAGAATAATAGCGTTAACGAGTTGTAAAAGTTTATTTGCGGCTTATTTTCACAAAGGGCGTGATCAAATCTATCAGCGAAGCAACTATAATGATTCCTATGATGACCCAGACACCAATCTCGATCGAGCGTTCAATAGAGGCTGCGCTGAAAGACACGCGCTGCGACACTTCTGTGCTAAAAGCCGGATTAATGATGGCGCGGTTCCACAGCATGACCAGCGACAAACCCATTGAAGTTATAGTTTTCACCGCATTTGCGATGGCGAGACTCAGGTTCCAGCGTCTGGTAATCAGCTGCCAAATTGCAACGGTCAGCTCCAGCAGCGCGATTATCAGTATGAAAGGCATGAAGTCCTGCAGCCGCTCGAGATTTAAGAATGGAATCGTAACCCAGGCGTCGCCGCTTTTATAGAAAAAAGAGAACAGTTCGGGTCTGAAATAGAGTATGGCAGCAAATATTATGGTAAAGAAGACAGATATAAACGAATCACTGCGCTTAATCAGCAAGCGATCAGGTTTTGCTTTTGTCAGCTCAACTATTGTCCAGTTCTGATGCAGGGGCGGCACAGCAGTTCCCGTGCGTTCCAAAATGACAAATATTACTGTGACCCAGGCAGCAGCTTGTACTGCGCCGCCGACAATGCCTGTAATCAGGTCTATGATGAATTGTACGATTCCGCCGCCGGGAGGATTAATGATCCAGATCAGGACCGTTATTATAGCCATTACTGTAATCAGAATGCCCACCACCAGCTTCAGCATGGCAAGATAGCCGTCGTAATAATCAGGGCCGATCAGGTAACGCTGACGTGTATCGTAGTTTTTAGCCTGTTGATGCGGATTGCCCATTTCCTGCAAAACCTTCTTAATGTCTTCTGCGGAAGGATCAGACGGCAGCCGGGCATCTATTTTTGTCCGCAAATCTAATGCGGCCTCTTCTTTTTTGGTATCAGGCAAGTGCTCAGTTACGGCATTGATATTAAGGTAAATTAAGTCCATTTCATCCACCTCTTTGTCTTCCTCTAGATTTGATTCCTGAGTGACTTGGGGCTATTAATCAACATTATGCTATGTTTAAAATAAATTGTCACGGTCTTAGTTACACATACTCTCAACTGTTAAATGGCGTAATCCTTTGTCTTCTCGCTGTTAAGATTGTGCTTCATTTGATAAAATGTGCTATTAAGGTGTGATCCGATGGCGAAAAGCAAGATCTGATTGAATGTCTTTCTGCAGCGGCAATGCTAAGTGTGATCCGATGGCGCAGAGCAAGATCTGCTTCTTATAAGTCAGCGGAACAGGTGTACTTATCTTTGAGGAGCGATTTAATGACGCGAAAGCAAGAAAATGCAAAACCTACAGTAGTGATTTATACAGACGGCGCATGCTCGGGCAACCCCGGACCTGGCGGCTGGGCTGCGGTCCTCAGGTATGGAGATTACGTGAAGGAGATCAGTGGTTATGATCCGAACACTACCAATAACCGAATGGAGATGACTGCCGCCCTGATGGCCTTGCGCGAGCTCAATCAGCCATGTCGTGTGCTGCTGCACAGCGACAGCGCATATCTGGTTAATGCTTTCCGGCACAAATGGCTGGACAAATGGCAAAAGAATGATTGGAAGAACTCTGCCGGCAATGATGTCATCAATCAAGATCTCTGGAAGGCGCTGCTGAAGGAGAGTGAACGCCATGACATCGAATGGGTCAAAGTAAAGGGACATGCCGACGATGAAGATAATATCCGATGTGATAAGATGGCTGTTGAAGAGATAAAGAGGAGACAGTAACCAATGGATGGTGAGAAGGAAAAACAATTTGATCTCAGACCTGCCCGGGTAAAAGCATCTGAACAGGCTGACAAGATTGACTCGATTGAAAAATATCCTGATCAAGCTGAGGGTCACCCTCAGGACCATGACGAGGATCTGCTCCGGGATCAGATCAGGGATCTCTCTCAGGCACAGAGCAAAAATTTTCCTCAAGATCAAAGAGAGGGTCTTTTCCGGGATAAAAATAATTTTATGTATGCTCCCGGTGAAGCAATTGAAGAAGCAGCCCCTCTGGATCCTGACATAGAATTAAAAGAGAGCCTTATAGAAACTGATATCAAATTTGTCGGCCGCATATTTTCGGTGGAGCAGAACAAAGTACTCTTATCTGATGGCAGACATTCCCGGCGAGAAATTGTACGTCATCCGGGCGGGGCTTGTGTGCTGGCAATGGATAACAATCAAAATATATTTATGGTCAGGCAATTTCGCCTGGCCTTTGACCGCATAACTTTGGAACTGCCTGCCGGCAAGCTGGATACCGGCGAAGACCCGCTAAGCTGCGCCAAGCGTGAGCTTTATGAAGAAACCGGTATTGCAGCTGAAGATTGGCGCGAGCTGGCCACTATCATGCCTACTCCGGGGTACTCGGATGAATTGATCAGTATTTTTCTGGCGGAGGATCTTACCAGAGGTGAGAAGAATTGTGATGACGGAGAGTTTGTCTCTCTCGTCAGGCTGCCGTTGCATGATGCTATGCAGATGGTTCTGAACGGCAGCATCATGGATGCAAAAACATGTATTGGTATTTTGCTCGCGGCCAGATTAGCTTAAGTGAGAAAACATGATGATTTGGGCAGCTGAAGACAATAAGAACACTGCACGTAAAGAGATCTACGGCGTATTTTATGCGGCGGCAGCGCTGCTGCTTGCTCTGGCCTTCTACGCACCGCAGCGCTGGACCGGGCCCATAGGCGCCTTCGCCAGAAACATTGGTTTAGGCATTATGGGAACTGCAGCTTATGTTATTCCTGCTTTCCTGATCTATCTGGCAGTAGAGTATTTTCTTGAAGATGAGCCGCAGACGACCCGATTCCGCTTGATCAGTGTCGGTCTGATCTTGTTGATGGCTGGCGGCATTATCAGCCTTTTGGCCGGGGTGTCGCTCGAATCTCTTTCTCCTGCCGGCGGAGAGCTCAGCGCCTTTCAATTGATTGACACCTTGTGGCAACAGGGCATTGCTGTCGGAAACGCTGCTGAGGCAGGCATCTGGAGCGGCGGACTGATTGGCGGGCTGATCGGTCTTGGTCTGAGAGCGGTAGCCGGACATACAGGCGCGATTATCATAATGATTGCAATGATTCTTGCCTTGTCGGTACTTATTTTCAATGTTTCCTATTCTGCCTATGTGCGCAGATCAGCACAAGTTTTTAAGGATACGCAGACTAAAGTAGGCAGCAGCATCAAGAATAAAATTCAAAACAGAAATATTATCAATCTTGATACGAATCTCTATGACGAGTTCGGTGATATTAATTATCTCAATAGAGAGCATGCTCCTGACGGTGAAGAGCCGGATAATTTTGAAACTGATCTGCCCGGGGGAAATGACCGGGTCAGGTATCAACTGCCTGAGGGTGATTTGCGCGCTCAGGCAAACGAGTATCCGGGCAGCGATATAGACTACCCTATGTATAAGGGAGAACTGTCTCCAAATGCTCAGCTGACTGATAGAGAAAGGTCGGTGCAGGGGGCAGATGTTGACGGTACCGGCGCTAAGCAGGACGGAGGATTCAGTCAGTCCGGAGTTAATGGACGTCAGGGTACAGGCGGAGTCGATGCCGGTTCTGCCGTGAAAGCCGGACCGCAAAGAGTGGAGGATAAATTCAGCCGTGAAGATTGGGTCGATCGCAGCCATGAAACCAACGGTGTCAGGAAAATAAAAATTAACCACAAAGGTGAACAGCTTTCCTTATTCGCCGAATATAAACCTTTCCCGCTTAATTTATTGAAAGCAGACAAGTTTCGCCAGCCATCCCGCGAGAATATCCGCAATATTCAGGAGATGAGCAGGAAACTGGAAGAAACGCTGCAAAGTTTTGGGGTAGAGGCGAAAGTAACAAACTATACTACAGGTCCCACACTGACACGCTTTGAGCTGACCCCGGGCTTGGGGGTGAAAGTCAGCAAGATCGTGAATCTTAGCGATGACATCGCCTTGAATCTGGCTGCGTACGGCGTCAGGATTGAAGCGCCGATACCGGGCAAATCAGCCATCGGCATAGAGATTCCCAACAAGCATACACAGCCGGTTT
>DCDV01000004.1:105778-109184 GCA_002316595.1 Mageeibacillus sp. UBA1046 | reverse complement strand
AGCATACACAGCCGGTTTTGCTGCGAGGAATTCTCGAGGAACCATCTTTTAAACAGCAATGCGAGAACAATCCGCTGCTGTCGGTGATTGGCCGCGATATTTCCGGACAGCCTATCTATTGTGACATATCAAAAATGCCGCACGTTCTGATCGCCGGCGCTACCGGTGCAGGCAAGTCAGTATGTATCAATTCTATTTTGATCAGCCTTTTGTATCACTCTTCGCCCGAAGATCTGCGTCTGCTGCTGATTGACCCGAAAGTTGTCGAACTGAGTGTTTACAATGGCATTCCTCATCTGCTGCAGCCGGTAGTTACGGATCCCAAGAAAGCCTTTGGTGTGCTTAATTGGGCAGTAGTAGAAATGGATCGCCGTTATAATCTTTTTGCAGAGCGTCAAGTGAGAGAAGTCCGTTCCTATAATGATGTCATCAAACATTTCTCAGACGAAGATCCGGAGCATTTGCCTCTTATTTTGATTGTCATTGACGAGCTGGCTGATCTGATGGCTACTACCTCCAAAGAAGTTGAAGACGCAATCCAGCGTCTGATGGCTAAAGCGAGAGCGGCAGGCATCCATTTGATTATTGCTACGCAAAGACCTTCTGTTGATGTCATTACCGGCGTAATCAAAGCAAACATTCCCTCGCGTATCGCCTTTAGTGTGGCCTCGCAAGTAGACTCCAGGACGATTCTTGACACCGGCGGAGCCGAGAAGCTGCTGGGCAAAGGAGACTTATTATATTTCCCGCAAAGCGCTCCCAAGGCTATGCGCGGGCAGGGAGCCTTCGTGACGGATTCTGAAGTGGAGAATGTTTTGAATTACATCAGAAGCCTTTATGGTGAGAACTATGATCAAAGCGTGGCGGAGGCTATAGCCAATCCGGAATCCGTTGGTCAGTCAGCTGCAGGCGGCGCTAACGGAGCCGGTGAAGAGGACGAATTGTTTGAAGAGGCCTTAAGACTGGTAGTCGAGACAGGCTACGCCTCGATATCACTGCTGCAAAGACGTCTTACCATTGGCTATCCGAGAGCCGCCCGTCTGGTAGACCGATTACATGATTTAGGTTATATTGGACCCTTTGAAGGCAGCAAGCCGCGTAAAGTTTTGATCTCCATGGATCAATACCTCGCCCGGCAGTCAGAGGAGAGCTAGCAGCCCTTAAGGCAGGTAAATTTAATAATCTGGGAGGATTTATTATGACACTCATCATTGATGGCAAAAAACTGGCAGAGCAGATCAGAGCAGAGCTGAAGACGGAAGTAAAAGAATTGGCAGCCAGGTATGGACGCTCTCCCGGTTTAGCAGTTGTTCAGGTCGGCGAGGATCCGGCTTCGACAATTTACGTGAATAATAAGATTAAAGCCTGCAAGGAAGCGGGCATAGAGTCTTTTGGCCATATATTAAAAAAGGATATCAGCGAAGCATATTTATTGAATCTCATAACAGAGCTGAATGCTGATCCGCTCGTAGACGGCATACTGTGCCAGCTGCCTTTACCGTCCCAGATTGATGAAGGCAAGGTAACATTCGCGATCAATCCTGAAAAGGATGTTGATGGTTTTCACCCTGTTAATGTCGGCCTCCTTTCTCTAGGCAAAAGGGCGCTTGTTGCCTGCACGCCTTTAGGTATTCTGGAGATGCTAAAAGCTTCGGGAATTGAACTGGAGGGCAAGAATGCGGTGGTGCTGGGACGCAGCAATATTGTCGGCAAACCCGTCGCACAGCTCTTGCTGAAAGAAAACTGCACAGTTACGATCACTCATTCCCGGACCAGAGATTTGCCGAAGATATGCAGCCGGGCGGATATCCTCGTAGTGGCGATCGGCAGAGCCAATTTCGTCACGCCCGACTTCGTTAATCCGGGTCAGGTCATTATTGATGTAGGCATAAATCGCACTGAAGAAGGAAAGGTAGTAGGAGATGTCGACTTCCAGGCCGTAGAGCCCATTGTCCGCGCTATCTCTCCTGTTCCCGGCGGTGTAGGCCCCATGACTATCGCTATGCTGCTGAAGAATACAGTTACTTCATATAACAGACGGATGGGCGCTCAGTGAAAGAATTCACAGCCGAATTGCCTGTCACAGGGCGCAAAATTAATTCTGCTGAGATAATCTCTGTGGGCACTGAACTGTTACTGGGGCAGACCCTCAATACGAACGCCCGGGATTTATCGCTTGAGCTGTCCGATCTGGGGATCAGCTGTTTTTATCAAGCGGTTGTCGGTGACAATCACGAGCGTCTGGAAGAAGTATTAAGGCAGTCGCTCGACCGGGCTGATCTGGTAATAACTACTGGTGGATTGGGTCCTACCGAAGACGATATTACGATGGAGATATCGGCCAGAATCGCCGGCACTGAACTGACGCACAGTAAAGAGGCGGAAGGCTGGATCCGTGACTTCTTTGCCTTGCGCGGCAGAGAACCCGCCGATAATAATTGGAAACAGGCTCATCTGCCTGTCATGGCGAAGATACTATATAACTCAGTAGGCACAGCCCCCGGCGCGCTATATCAGCTTAATCAGGAGGGAACAAAAAAGTATCTGGCTGTTTTGCCCGGTCCTCCGGCCGAGATGAACCAGATGTTTAAACAGCAGCTGAAGCCATGGCTGAAAATCTGCACGGATGAGAGCCTTTACCATGTTTATCTGCGCACGATCGGTCTGGGTGAAAGCGGCCTCACTGCGAAGTTAACTGATATTATCCATACACAAAGTGAAATATCCATCGCTCCATATGCCTCGGTCGGCGAAGTAATGCTGCGTTTAAGCCTGATGGCCCCGCAGCAGCTCTCCCCGAAGGAGGTAGAGCAGCGCTTCCGGCCTGTAATTGAGCAGATTGAGTCACGAGTGGGAGAATATATCTATTCCCGGGATAATCGAACATTATCCGGGGTGGTCCTGGATCTCCTGGTGGAAAAGCAGGCGACAGTTGGCTTTGCGGAATCATGTACAGCCGGACTGGTGTCAGCGGAAATTACTAAATCCCCGGGCGCATCCCAAGCTTTTGCCGGCAGCATTGTCAGCTACTCAAATGAGCTTAAAGAGTCACTCCTGGGAGTATCTTCTGAAATTATTAAAAGCGAAGGCGCTGTGAGTGAGGCCAGTGCCCTGGCCATGGCAGCCGGCGCCAGATCTCTGCTGGGAGTGGACTACGCTGTTTCGATTACAGGCATAGCGGGACCGGACGGCAGCAGCAAGGAAAAACCGGTTGGTACCGTCTGGATAGGGCTGGCGGACGCGGCAGGTACTTTGGCAGAACACTTCCTTATTGGAGGGGACCGCAGCCATATCCGTAAGATCGCAACGCTGACAGCGCTGGATTTTCTGCGCAAGAGATTATTAAAAATTATTTAGATTGGCGAAAAATGGCAAAAAAGAAACTATCTAAAGACCTGTCAGTAAT
>DCDV01000004.1:104113-105663 GCA_002316595.1 Mageeibacillus sp. UBA1046 | reverse complement strand
ATCTAAAGACCTGTCAGTAATGACAATAGCAATGATGGTAAGCCTGGCGGCAACAAAAGTCGCCGGCTTTATCAGAGAGATCCTGATCGCTCCTTCACTGGGTTATGGCGTCAACTCAGACGCATATACAATCGGCTTTCAAATTCCTGATCTGTTTTACCAGATGCTGGTCGGCGGGGCGATCGGTGCTGCGATAATTCCTTTGCTGAGTTCTGCCATAGCCAAGGATAGAACCAGGCGTTTTTGGAAGAGTCTCAGCACCTTTATTACAGTACTGACTCTGATTATGGTCGCCGCCAGTCTTCTTGGCATTCTGCTCGCGCCTCAATTGATAGGTGCCTATAATACCAATCAGCCCCAGGAAGTAATTGATCTGGCGGCTAAGGTCTCAAGAGCATTGTTCCCGCAAACCGTCTTTATGATGTTGAGTGGTGTTGTAGTAGGCGTGATGCATGCCAACAAAGCCTTCCATAAGAGTTTGTTTCATGCGTTTTTATATAACGCAGTCTGTATTTTCTTTATTATCTTTTGGGGAGATAAAACCAGTGCAGGACCTGTGAGGGTGGCATTTGGTGTTGTCATAGCCGCTTTCATTCAGTTCATGTACGTATTAATAAGGGGACGTAAGGAAGTAAGGTTCTTCAGACCCAATCTGGATGTTCAGGACCCGGGTTTCAAGAGGATTGTACATCTGGCTATTCCTACTTTGTTATCAGGCTCTGTCATGCAGGTAAACGCTATTGTACAGACGCATTTCGCACATCAGTTTCCGGGAGCGGTTACGGCGCTGAGGCATGTTCAGGTTACCCGCAATCTGCCTCTGGGAATAATTGTCGTGGCGATAACAAACATGATGCTGCCGCTTCTGTCTGCAGCTCATGCCAGGAGAGATTACAAATCAATGCGGCGCATCTATACTAATTCTCTGCGCCGCACACTTTTTTTGATCATCCCTTTCACCTTAATTTTCTTCGTCTTATCGCAGGAAACGATCCAGGCAATATTTCAGTGGGGAGGCGCTATTCCTGAAAATCGTCTGGCAGTTGAAGGCGGTTTACTGCAGATTCACTGCCTATCGATGGCAATCTCCGCTTACATAAATATAACTACAACTGCATTTTATGCGCGCAAAGTAACGCGTATCTCCATCCTGACCTCTCTCGTATCCCTGGTATTGAATCCGATCTTTTGTGTATTGTTTGCCAATACCTTAGGATTTGGTCTCTACGGCATACCTATGGCCAATGTTCTCAATGAAGTGATCCGGGCTATGATTCTTAGCTTTATATATAGACGACATATACCCGAAGCCAGACCTTATCGCTTGCTGCCGTTCTACTTACGTACACTGGCGATTTCGGCTGTAACGGTCATAGTCCTCATGGGGATGAACACTATTCCCATTGATCCTGCCGGTAAAGTGCTGCAGCTGATCTGGTACGGTGTCAAAGTTATCATTGGACTTTTAACCTGGTATTTTGCCGGTCTGGCCATCAATTTACGTGAAGCGGTGTTTGTGCAGACAGAAGTAAGACGAATACTTGGTTTTT
>DCDV01000004.1:91220-103992 GCA_002316595.1 Mageeibacillus sp. UBA1046 | reverse complement strand
TCCCCTGTGTCAGAATAGGATTATTTTAGCTCTGTGACAGATGATGACGCCTAAAATTAGGTGCAACCGGAGAAATTTTTGCAGAGAGCTGTCAGAATGGTCATTTCAGTTCAAAGGAAGGCAAAACAGTTAGCGAAACTTGAGTAAATCTTGACGAAACGGCAGACGTTCAGCATGATTAAAGTAATTGACAGCCGACATTTCATAAGGTATGCTCAATTAAGAACATACGTTCTCATAGGTGAAAAAGGATAATTTCAGGAATATTAATACAGTGACAAAGGAGTCAATATGGCCAGAGCAAAAAAATCATCAAAACATAACCAGAATATCGAGCCGAAAGCAGATGAGGCTAGAAAGAAAGCATTGTCAGTCGCGCTTAGTCAGATAGAAAAGCAATATGGCAAAGGCGCAATCTTGAAGCTGGGCGATGAAGCCGATTATGAGATGGCTTCAATTCCGACAGGTGCGCTTTCACTTGATATTGCCCTGGGTATAGGGGGACTGCCCCGAGGGCGGGTAGTAGAGATTTTTGGTCCGGAGTCCTCAGGCAAGACAACTGTAGCTTTACATTGCATTGCCGAGGCGCAGAAAATGGGTGGTATTGCTGCTTTTGTTGACGCTGAACATGCTCTGGATCCACACTATGCCAGCAAACTGGGCGTAGATATCGATAATCTGATCGTATCACAGCCGGATTATGGTGAGCAGGCTTTAGAAATTACTGAGGAGCTTGCCCGCAGCGGCGCTGTAGACATTATTGTCATAGACTCCGTCGCCGCATTAGTACCGCGAGCTGAAATAGACGGAGAGATGGGGGACTCATCAATGGGACTACAGGCCAGGCTCATGTCGCAAGCCTTGCGTAAGCTGGCAGCGGTCCTGAACAAGTCACAGACCCTGGTAATCTTTATCAACCAGCTGCGTGAGAAAATCGGCGTCATGTTTGGCAGTCCTGAGACTACCACAGGCGGCAGGGCTTTGAAATTTTATGCCTCTGTGCGGATTGACGTGAGAAGAATTGAAACCCTGCGCAGCGGCACCGACATAATCGGATCCCGCACCAGAGCGAAAGTAGTCAAAAACAAGGTAGCACCTCCCTTCAAAGAAGCGGAGTTCGATATCCTCTATGGCTTAGGCATCTCTCAGGAAGGCTGTCTGATAGACATTGGTGTAGATCTGGATATTGTTGATAAGAGCGGCTCCTGGTTCTCCTATAAAGGCGAGCAGCTGGCTCAGGGACGCGATAATACCAGACAGTACTTGATTGAAAACCCGGAAATTGCAGATGAAATTGAAGAACAAATAAGAGATTACTATGTGAGTCTGGAATCCAAAGGTCAGACAGAATCTTCAAATTCTGAAGATGAAGCTGAGGCCGCTGACATTGAGGACGTAGATGATCTTCTGGGTCTGGACTAAGCCAAGGATAAAAAATGGCCACAGCAGACTTTGATTTTTTACGAGAAAAGGCGGTAAGATTTATTGGTCTCAGACGGGGTAAATCCAGCGGACAGGTGAGACAACGCCTCTTAAGGGAAACGTCTGATGAAGATCTGATCCAATCTGTAATCGCCTATCTGGAAGAAATTGATTACGTAAACGACCGGCGAGCGGGTGAAATGATAGCCAGACAGTATGCCGGCAAAAAAACCCGCTCCAAGTTTGCTGTCCGGTACAATCTGGAACAAAAAGGGGTTAAAAAGATAATTGCCGAAGAAATAGCCTCGCAGCGCCCTTCTGACTTTGATACCGCAGCGGAACTTCTGACTGCATATTATTCCGGTCAGGCAGACTATTCTTATCAGAGCATGTCCGGGCTCTTGAACAGAAGGGGATACAGTTATTCGATAATATCCGAGGTAATTGCCAAATGGACCGCGGAGAAATAGAATAGCTGTATGAAATTTTTCTTATTATCCCTTGGCTGTCCCAAGAATCAGGTGGATGCCGAATATATGAGTGCTCAGCTTAGCGCTGCAGGCCATGTGGCAACTGCCACCCCGGGCGAAGCCGAAGCTTTGATCGTCAACACCTGCTCTTTTATAGAAGACAGCAGGGAAGAGGCGGCGGAACAAATATTAGACCTTATTCCCTTTAAGAAACCTCAAGGTACGGCTTCTTTCCTTGTAATCACCGGCTGTCTGCCGCAAATGATCGGTTCCGAAATCTATGATGCCCTGCCGGAAGTTGACACTGTCCTCGGTACAGCTGAATATGGCTTGATTACCGATGCTCTTAAAGGATTGGCAAAGGGAAATTGGCCTGAGCGCAGGGTGCTTGCAGGAGTGGGAGGCATTTCGCATTTGCACGGTCTTCGAATCCCCGCTGATCAGCAATATGCCTGGCTGAAAATCGGAGAAGGCTGTTCTAATCGCTGTACATATTGTACGATTCCTTCCATACGCGGTCCTCTGATATCCAGACCTTTGGATGATTTAGTCAATGAGGCGATGTTTTTAGCGGAGCGCGGCATAAAGGAGATTATCCTTGTATCTCAGGACACCACAAGGTATGGTGAGGACATCTGGCGTCGTCCGGCTCTGGCCAGATTGCTGCGTGAACTGGATGCCAGACTGCCAGATGACATCTGGATTCGGATTATGTATTTTTATGCAGATGCAATCACAGATGAACTGATAGAAGTCATCGCTTCCTCGCCCCGGATTCTCAATTATATTGATATGCCTGTCCAGCATGCTTCAGACAAGATATTGAAACTGATGGGCAGGTCTGAGAATAAGGCTATGATCAGAGAACGTATTGTTAAGCTCAGAGAAAATCTGCCCGGTCTTATTTTGCGTACTACAGTCATGGTTGGCTTCCCTGGAGAAACTGATGAAGATTTCGCCGAACTGCTGGAGTTTATCAAAGAGGTCAAATTTGACCGTCTCGGTTGTTTTATATTCTCTCCGGAAGAGGGTACGGCGGCATTAAAGCTAAAAGGTAAAGTTGCTTCGCAAACAGCAGCGGATCGCTATAATGAGGTAATGTCTCTGCAAAGGGATATTGAACTGGAAAAGAGTAAGGCGCGAATCGGTACGGTAACTGAAGTTATTTTAAGCGGTTATACTGAAGATGATATTTTTTATCAGGGGCGCAGCTATGGTGAAGCTCCTGAGGTTGACCCGCTTATCTGGGTTGCTGCCACTGTCCCGGATCTGGACCTGAGCAAAAGACATCCGGTACGTATAATAGATGCAGAACATTATTCACTTGTGGGGGTTACTGAGTATGAATATAGCCAATAAGCTCACTATCAGCAGAATGTTAATGATTCCTTTTATTATTCTGTTTATTTTACCGATTCCGGTTGAGGGGGCCGCCGGCTGGAATAATTTTGTCACTGGAATCGGCGGCCATATTATTGCCCTGGTAATATTTTCCTTAGCCTCATTCACTGATTTCCTGGATGGGCACTTTGCTCGCAAAAACGATATGGTTTCCAATTTCGGGAAGTTTCTGGATCCTATAGCGGATAAATTGCTGGTTATTTCCACCTTAGCCTGTCTGGTCGCAATGGATCGTGCCAGTGTGGTTGTCTTGATTATTATTATTGCCAGAGAATTCTTAGTTACCGGTCTGCGCCTGATGGCCGCAGAGAAAGGTGTGGTTATCGCTGCCAGTATGTTTGGCAAAGCAAAAATGGTCGCACAGCTGATTTTTATCATCTTCCTGCTGGCAGAGCCGATATTCTATCAATTGACCGGTGCAGCCTATCCGTCTCAGCCGCTAGAGATAATTAAGACAGTCCTTGTCTGGATTACAGTAATAATGACATTATTGTCAGGAGCCGATTATCTGTGGAAGAATCGGAGATTCTTCCTTGATGAGAAGATTCAGTAATTTTTTGTGCCGCTCAACTGTCATTACTTGACATTTTTTGGCAAGATAACTAATAGTATTATATTATTGTGGGTATTAACTGCATTATATATACATTAATACAGATAAATCAGGAGGAATAAGATATGACCACAGAACAGATTTTTGAACGGGTTCGCGATATGCTGTCAGAGCAATTGCGTATTGATGCTAAAGATATCAAGATGGAGGATAACTTCATTGATGATATGAATGCTGACTCCTTAGATATCGTAGAGATGGTAATGAGCATGGAGCAAGAGTTCGACATTTCTATTCCGGATGAAGAAGCAGAAAGAATTAAGACAGTAGGAGACGCCGTAGCTTTTATCAAGGAAAATATGTAGAAGTTCTGAAAATAGCTAAGAGCCCCTGGTAATTTTAGGGGGCTCTTTTTTAGAAAGGATAAAGTAAATGAAAAAAGAAGATCTGCAAGCATTTATGGATATCCTTTCCTATTCATTCCGAGACCCACTCCTTCTGGAGACAGCATTAACACACTCAACATACGCTTATGAAAATCGCGACAGCGAAAATAATGAACGTATAGAATTTTTAGGTGACGCGGTTTTGCAGCTCGTGATCAGCGAGCAGCTTTTCCTTTTGCAGGACAAACTGAAAGAAGGCGAGATGACAAAAACCCGCTCTTTAGTCGTCTGTGAGCAAACTCTTGCCCGGGCGGCAAAAGATATCTCTCTGGATAGATATCTTCGCTTGGGGAAAGGCGAGCTGCAGACCGGAGGAGCTGAAAAACCCTCTAATCTTTCCAATTCGCTGGAAGCTGTTTTTGGAGCAATTTATCTTGACGGCGGCATAGAGGCTGCCAGAAGTGTAATTACATCACTGCTCAGTCCATATCTGGAGCTGGCTTTAAGCGGGAAAATCCAATACGACTTTAAGAGCCGGCTGCTGGAATTAGTCCAGACAACAAAGGGACAGAGCACTTTGAGCTTTGCAATTGTTGATGAAGAAGGTCCGGTACATAACAGGAAATTCACTGCCGCGGCTATTTTAGATGATCTTGAAATTGCATATGGCTGTGGCACCAGCAAGAAAGAAGCAGAACAGATGGCTGCTGAAAGAGCATTGTCAATTATGTCAAATTCTCTCGCTGATGATGGATCCATAATTTATCTGAACAATAATAATTCCGGGATTCCGACTAATAATAATGATGGAGAGGAAAGCTGATGCATTTAACCTCTCTGGAAATGCAGGGTTTTAAATCTTTCCCTGAACGTACGATCATTGAATTCCACGAAGGCATTACCGCCATTGTGGGTCCCAACGGTTCGGGAAAATCCAACGTCACTGATGCGATTCGCTGGGTTCTGGGTGAGCAAAGCGCTAAGTCACTGCGCGGTGACAAAATGGAAGATATTGTCTTTAGCGGCACTGCGAACAGACGCGCAATGGGCTTTGCCGAGGTAGCAATAAATTTAGATAACAGCGACAATACCTTGCCCGTTGAATACAATCATGTCCGCATCGTCAGACGCTATTACCGTTCAGGTGAGAGCGAATATATGATCAATCAGACACCCTGCCGGCTGAAGGACATCACAGCTTTGTTAATGGATACAGGCATAGGGAGAGACGGCTATTCTTTAGTCAGTCAGGGTAAAGTTGATGAAATACTGAGCTCTAAATCTGAAGACCGCAGACGAATTTTTGATGAAGCCTCCGGCATAGTGAAATATAAGACACGCAAATCGGAAACGGAACGGAAATTAGCCAAAACTGACGCAAATCTTATACGTATTAACGATATAATCGGAGAACTTTCAACCCGCATAGAACCTCTTAAGGGGCAATCTGAAAAGGCCAGGGCCTATCTGGAGATTTCAGCTGAGATCAAGAAACTGGATATTGCGCTGCTCCTGCATCAGCTTAGCATTAAAGAACAAGAGGCAGAAAAGCTGGAAGAGTCAAAACAGCAATTAGCGGCAGATCTGGCTGATGCAGAAGCCAATATCCTCAAGATCAGACAAAGAAATGAGGGGATAGGGCAGATCATCAAAGAAAAGGAAGCTCACATCGAAAAGCTTCGCACTGAGCATGGAGATAAGCTGGATCAGCAATCCTTGCTAATAAATAATATCGGTTTGCTTAAGGAACAAAACAAGCATCTGGAGAAGGAAAAAAACGAGGCTGTCGCTGAACTAGAAAGGCTTGACCGCAGTCAGGAATTGCTGGCAGCGGAAAAGGAAACCAGAGAACACAAGAGATCAGTTCTGGAACGGCAGAAGGAAGCCTTCAGCAGTCAATTATCGGAAGTTGAATCCCAGTATGATGCTATCCTGACCAAGATGGACGAGCAGGCCAGAGAACAGGAGCTGCGCCGGCAGACATTGGCTGAGACAAGAGAGAAGATATTTGCCGCAGACACTGCTATAGCCCGATTGGAGAGTGAAGCGGAGCTGCTTAAAAGACAGATTGACGGCCTGGATTCGCAGCAGACAAAATTGACTCAAGAGATAGCCGCCCTTTCGCAGGAGAAAGAGAACAGGCAAAAGGATCTGGCAGCTGATTTGGAAAAAATTAACCTGATTGAGTCGGAAAATAAAAACAACGTTCAATTACTGCAAACAAAAAAAGACCAGCTTGCTTCGCTGAAAGAAAAGAAACAGGAATCAGATCAGAGTATCAGAGATTTGGAATACCAGCAGTCAACCTTGCAAAAACTGGAAGATAGTCTGGAAGGCTACCAGATTCCTGTTAAAAGAATCATGCAAAAGGTCCAAAACGATCCGGCATTCGCTCCGGAAGTCAAAGGACCTTTGGCTTCGCTTCTGGAAGTGGAACAAGAATATGCCACTGCCATAGAAATTGCTTTAGGAGCCAGTGCCAACCATATAGTTACTGCGACCGAAGACAGTGCAAAAAACTTGATCGAATGGTTAAAGAATTCGAAAAACGGCCGCGCTACCTTTTTGCCCATCGATACGATTAAAGCTCGCAAGCTTGACAGACAGACATTGGATATTGCTGCTGAGCATAGGGGTTATTTAGGTGTCGCCGCTGAGATTGTTAAATGTTCCGCAGAGATTAAAGGAATTATTGGCAATATCCTGGGTAAAACTCTGGTAGTCGAAGACCTGCCTCAGGCTTTGAGTCTGGCAAAGAAATTACAGCACAGCAGCAGAATCGTCACACTCAGCGGTGAGATAATAAATCCGGGAGGCTCCATAACAGGTGGATCCATCAACAGCAATTCGGCTGGGATTATTGGCCGCAGCGGCCGTATCACTGAGCTTGGTCTCGAGATCGAAAAGTTGAAAAGCAAAAATTCAGATCTGACTGAGAAAATCACTTCTGCCCAGGAAGAGCTGAGAAAGGCGGAGGAGCTAAACGAAGAATTGCTGCAAAAATTGCAGGAAATTGAAGCTGAAAGCAGCTCTAAGAAGATACAGACAGAAAATACTGAACGTGGAATTGAAAAGCTTGAGAGCGAAATCCGCCAGAATCAGGAAAGGCTTGTCAGCCTGGAAACTGAACGAGAAAAAAATATTTCTGCCTTGCAGACAAAGCAAACAGAAAAGAGCGCAGCTGAAGAAAGTCTGGTCCGACTATCCGGTGAAATTGATCAGGAGAGTTCACAGCGCGAAGTTGACAGGTCGAAGCGAAATTCGCTGCGTGAACGAGTTACAGATCTAAAAGTATCATTAGGCTCAATAGAGCAATCACTGTCAGGTATTTTGGATTTCGTTTCCCACTTGGCCGAACAATCAGCTGCTGACACAGCCAGGCGCAGTCAGCTGGAGAAAACAATCAGCGATTCTGAGAAGGCTCAGACAGATAATAACGCTAAACTGCTCCGGCTTGAATCAGATATTGAAGCCTCACGCCGGGAAGTTTCTGATTTGATTGGCGAAGTGACGGAAAATAATAAGGAAAAGGAATTGCTGGAGGCGGAAAGACAAAGACTTTTCCAGAATCTGGAAGCTCAGGCTGAGAGCATGGCCGCCGTAAAGGGTGAGTTGGGAAAAACGGAAGAAGCTCATCTCAGATTGCAGCAGAATAATGATTTGCTGAGAAACCGTCTCTGGGAAGATTACGAATTGACTTATGCCACCGCGGATGACTGGCGTCAGGAAATAACAAGTCCCAATAAGAGTCAAAGAGAGCTAAATCAGCTAAAGACAAAGATCAGGGATCTGGGACCGGTGAACGTAGACGCTATCACTGAGTATGAGTCAGTTATTGACCGCTATAGTTTCATGGAACGGCAGCGAGATGATATTGAGCGATCTAGAAGTGAGCTGTCTGACCTGATACGTGACCTGGATAAAGAAATGGAAAAACAGTTCAATCTGTACTTTGCCGACATCAGTCTAAATTTTGATACTGTATTTCGCGAACTGTTCGGCGGAGGTTACGCCGAACTGCTCTTAGAGGATCCGGATGATATTTTGTGCACTGACATAATTATCAAGGCGCAGCCGCCGGGTAAACGCCTGCAGAACTTGAATCTGCTTTCCGGTGGTGAGCGCAGTCTTACCGCTATCGCTCTTCTATTTGCTATCTTCAAGCTCAAACCTGCGCCTTTCTGTGTCTTTGACGAGGTCGAATCAACACTTGATGATGCCAATGTCCTCAGATTTACGGACTATATTGCCCGTTACGCTGATGAGACACAGTTCATTCTGGTTACTCACCGCAAAGGCACCATGGAAGCAGCTGCGCGTTTATACGGAGTGACAATGCAGGAGCGTGGTGTCTCCAGCATTTATTCAATGAAATTATCTGATTATTCACAGGAGATTCATCAGTGAGCTTATTTGACAAATTTAAAGAAGGTCTGTCCAAGACCAGGCTAGCCGTGACAGAAGGCTTTAACCGCGTAGCGGCCAGCTTAGGAGTATATGATGAGGATTTCCTCGATGAACTGGAAATGATCCTTATTCAGGCTGACGCAGGGGTCCAGGTTGCAACCAAATTGACAGATTCAATCCGGGAGAGAGTTCGCAGGGAGGGTAAGGTCGATCGCGGGTATGTTCTGGAAACTCTAAAAAGGGATATGCTGGAAATACTTGAGACCAAACCTTTTCAGCCGGATTTCAAGCAACTGAATGTCGTCTTTGTACTTGGTGTTAATGGAACCGGCAAGACAACTACTGCCGCGAAAATCGCAGCCCTCTATCAACGTCAGGGTATAAAAACAATGCTTGCAGCGGCAGACACTTTCAGAGCGGCAGCCATAGAGCAATTGCAGACCTGGGGGGAGAGGACTAATGTTCCTGTCATCTCCAATACTCTGGGATCTGATCCTGCCGCAGTAGTTTTTGACGCCATGCAATCCGCCAAAGCCAGAAACGTCAAGCTCCTGATAATTGATACTGCCGGCAGACTGCATAACAAACCGAACTTGATGAACGAAATGGAGAAGATGCACCGGGTCGCGGCCCGTGAAGGTGAAGAGGCAGGGGCGGTCATCCATAATTTTCTCGTTTTAGACGCAACTACCGGACAAAATGCGGTTATACAGGCCAGGGCTTTCAATGAAGTAACCTCACTGGATGGCCTGATTATTACCAAGCTGGACGGCAATGCTAAAGGCGGCATAGCTCTGGCGGTAGTTGACGATACAGGTATTCCGCTGGTTTATGCGGGCTTAGGCGAAGGCATTGACGACTTAGCCCCCTTTGATGCCGAACTGTTCGTTGATTCTCTCTTGCCGGATTGATGCTGTAGATGGCAGATGATCACCGGTAATAAATATAGTGAATAAAAGTAATTGTTGCAAAATATTGAATAATAATAATCATTTCAGAGCGACTTACTTATCTAGTGTCAATATTTTATCTTGACAGCAGTTGAATTCCCCTATATCCTTTCATTATGTCCGAGCTGATTGATCCGGAAAACAGACATATGCGCATTTGCACGCTGATGGATTTCTACAACAGCCTGCTGAATGACAGGCAAAGAGAGATGATGATCTTGTTTTACTACGAAGATCTGTCTTTGTTTGAGATCAGTCAGATCAAAGGCATCTCTCGTCAGGCGGTAAATTCCATTGTTCATCGCGCTGTGCTGAAACTGGAAGAATTTGATCAGACGCTTAATCTGGTGGAGATATTTTCCCGCAGCGGAGTTCTCAAAGACAGATTAAAGAAGGCGATTAAGTTGACCAGCTGGCCTGAAGTCAAGCAAGTGCTGGCTGAGTGGCAGGAAATTGAGGACCCCGGCAAGAAGGATAGATACTGAAAGCAGATACTACGGCAGGAAACATATTAACTGACAGGAGAGAACATGGCAGTTTTCCAAGGATTATCCGAAAAACTACAAGCGATCACCGATAAGATGCGCGGGAAAAGCAGAATCACTGAGCGTGATCTGAAAGATATGATGCGTGAAATAAGACTTGCTCTGCTTGAGGCTGACGTACACTATCAGGTGGTAAAAGATCTCACTAATGAAATATCCGCAAAAGCCGCTGGCTCAGAAGTTATGCAGAGCATTACTCCCGGACAGCAGATCGTCAAGATTGTTCATGATTCTTTAACGGAAATCCTGGGGGGATCAGAGAGCAAATTAGCCATTAACCCTAAAGGTTTTACAGTATATATGCTTTATGGCTTGCAAGGCGCCGGGAAGACGACAACAGCGGCAAAGCTTGCCTATCACTTGAAGGAACAGGGCAAGAAGCCAATCCTGACTTCAGTTGACGTGCATCGTCCTGCTGCTGCGGATCAGCTGAATATCCTGGCCCAGAGCATTGACGTCCCCTGTTATATCAATAAAGAAGAGAAGAGGGCTGAGGTCATTGCCCAGGAAGCTATGGACAGAGGGCGCTACCTGCTCTCTGACACTCTGATTGTGGATACAGCCGGACGTATGACGATCGATGGGGAAATGATGACTGAACTCAAAGCAATCGCCTCCGTTGTAAACCCTGATGAAAAATTATTAATCTTAGACGCAATGATCGGTCAGGAAGCGGTCAACATAGCCTTGGAATTTGACCGTGAAATTGGCCTTGACGGCTTTATAATGACAAAACTGGACGGCGATGCACGAGGCGGCGCTGCCTTGTCGATAAGACGAATAACCGGAAAGCCTATTAAACTGGTCGGCATGGGCGAAAAGATTGATCAGCTGGAGGTTTTCCATCCGGAGCGAATGGCATCGCGTATACTCGGCATGGGTGACGTGCTTACCCTGGTGGAGAAAGCGTCGAAAAAGCTCGATGAGGAAAAAGCCCAGAAAACGCTGGACCGACTGCAAAAGAATAGATTTACCCTGCAGGATATGTTGGAGCAGCTCGAGCAAGTAAACGATATGGGCTCAATCCAGGAGATGGTTTCCATGCTGCCCGGAGCCGGGGGAAAACTTAAAGATACCGACATAGATGAGAAGGAATTCGATCGTCTCGCAGCTATTATCCGCTCTATGACTATGAAAGAGCGCGAAAATCATAAAATTTTGAACGCCAGTCGCAGAAGGCGCATCGCTGAAGGGTCGGGTACTTCTATCCAGGAAGTAAATAAATTAATTCGTCAGTACGAGCAGACACAAAAACTGATGAAACAATTCTCCGGCTTTGGCAAAAAAGGCGGCAAGAGAGGTTTGTCCAGTATGTTTGGCATGAATTTCTAAGCCAGATACTGTTACCAAATAAAAATTATTTATATCTTTGGAGGTAAAGATGGCAGTAAAAATTCGTTTAAAACGTACCGGAGCTAAGAAACAGCCCAGTTACAGGATTGTAGTAGCAGATTCCAGATCACCGCGTGACGGCAGATTTATTCAGGAGATTGGTTATTACAATCCCCAGACTAACCCCAAGCAGCTTCAGGTTGATGAAGAGGCAGCCAGAGACTGGCTGGCCAAGGGAGCTCAGCCAACTGACACTGTTCGCAGCATCCTGAAAAAAGTTGGTGTGATTGAGGATAATTCTAAGAAATATGATGTCCGCAAAGCAGATGAAGCAGCTGAGCCTGCAAAAGCAGAGACAGTGGCAGCAGCTGAAGAAACTAAGGCAGCAGAAGAAGCAGCTGAAGCAGTAGAGGCAGTGGAAGCAGTAGAAGAAGTCAAGGCAGAGGCCGAAGAAATCAAGGCAGCTGAAGCAGTCAAGGCGGTGGAAGCAGCTGAAGCAGTAGAAGAAGCCAAGGCAGAAGCCGCTGCTGCAGAAGAGAAGGCAGAAGAAGAGCCGGCTAAAGAGGCTGAGGATAAGAAAGATGCGAAATCCGAAGCTGCAGAGGATATCGAGCAATGAAAGATTTTTTACGCGCATTAATTACTCCCTTAGTCCGTTACCCGGAAGAGATTTCTATTGTCAGTACACAAAAGAACCGCCAGCAGGTTCTTGAAATACACGTGGATCCGGAAGACATGGGGCGGGTTATCGGCAAGGGCGGCAGGCGTGCCAATGCAATCAGGACGATTATGAAAGCCAGAGCTTCGCAGGACGGCGGACGTATTCTGGTAGAAATTGTAGATTGAGGTCCAAAACTATTAACAACCGTTTGATTATCGGATTGATTACTGGCACACATGGCATAGAGGGAAGGCTTAGAGTAAAGCCCCTGACTGACGAGCCGGAAAGATTTCTTCGGCTCAGTCAATGCCAGATTTTAGAGGCCGGTCGATTTGTCAAAGAATTTGACGTTGTCAACGCACAGATTCACGGCAGGCAAATTCTGCTGCAATTATCAGGAGTGGACAGCAGAGAAGAGGCACAAAAGCTTCATGGCATGGAGATAGCGGTCGACCGCAGCAATGCAATAGAGCTGGGCCCTGACAGCTGGTTTATCCCTGACCTGATTGGCAGCGAAGTGCATGACGAGGAGAGGGGTTATCTGGGCAAGCTAAAAGATATTTTGCCGCAGCCCCATCATGACGTGTACATCGTCCAAAACAAGGGTGAGAAGGACTTGCTCCTTCCTGCGCTGAAAACGATTAT
>DCDV01000004.1:67633-91037 GCA_002316595.1 Mageeibacillus sp. UBA1046 | reverse complement strand
AAACGATTATTGTTTCAATCGATCAGGAGAAAAAATTAATTATGGTAAAGCTCCCGCCCGGCCTCTACGAGATCTACCGTGAAGATGACTCTGTGCCAGGGGCATGACACCGAAAGCAAGAGCATGATCGGAAGCAGGGGCTCAGCCCAAAGCCAGAGCAAGATCAAAAGAAGGGGCAAAGCCGAAAGCAGAAAAATGATCTTTAAGGTTTTGACATTATTTCCGGAGGTCATATCTCCTTATCTGGAGTCCTCTATTCTGGGGCGTGCTCAGGATAAAGGATTTTTGCAAGTGGAATTGTGCCAGATAAGAGATTACGCCATCAATGCTTATGGCAAGGTCGATGATCAACTTTATGGCGGCGGCACGGGTATGTTGATGATGGCTGAACCCATCTGGCGGGGCTGGTGTCATTGCCGGGGTCTCGACCCGGATATCAAGCCCCCGGCTGCGACGGACCAAACGACAGCAACAGCAGAAGAAGCAAACACTCAAACTCTGTTTATGTCGCCGCGTGGCCGGCTCTTCGATCAGGAGCTGGCACTGTCGCTCTCAGAAATTGATGAGTTGATTATCATCTGCGGTCATTACGAAGGCGTTGATTCCCGGGTAATTGACAGAATCGGCGCAATGGAAGTATCTATGGGCGATTATGTGCTGACCGGCGGGGAATTAGGAGCTTTGACTGTTATTGACACGGTAAGCAGACTAATCCCGGGGGTTTTTTCCTCAGTTGAAGTATGGCAGGAAGAATCTCACGCCTCAGGCTTATTGGCAGAGCCGCAGTATACCAGACCGGCTAACTGGCGAGGACAAGAGGTGCCGGAAGTGCTTTTATCCGGACATGAAGCTAAAATAAATCGCTGGCGGCACCTGTCAGCTCTGAATGCTACCTTGGAGCGCAGACCGGATTTGCTTGCTGCGCTCACGTTGACGACAGAGGAATGGGAAGAGTTATTAGAGTTTCGCTCACAGCAGGCAGAAAACCTGAAAGCTTGCACAGATTGAAACTATCTGATAAAATCACTTTTGGCTTATTAATAGGATGGTCCGCTGCCATTGCGTGTATGAACATCCGACGGAAAAGGAGGAACGCAATATGAGTATTGTTAAGGCAGTTGAAAATGAATATCTTCGTGAAGCTTATGATAATGTTGATATCGGAGATTTTGTCCGTGTCCATTTGAAAATCAAGGAAGGCGCCCGCGAGCGTATTCAGGTTTTTGAAGGAACGGTAATTGGCCGCCGCGGTCATGGTGTTAATGAGACTATCACGATTCGCCGCATATCTTACGGCGTCGGAGTTGAACGTATACTTCCGGTTCATTCACCGAAGATCGATCACATTGAAATAGTACGCAAAGGACGTGTACGTCGTGCTAAGCTCAATTATCTGCGTGAACGCGTCGGTAAAGCAGCCAAAGTTAAAGAGAAATTACCGGCTCGCAAACAAGATTAAATATTAAGCTCCGCACAGCGGAGCTTTTTTTCACCTTTCACGGGGAGGCACGCTTCATGGAGATAAACTGGTTCCCGGGGCATATGGCCAAATCCCGGAGAGAATTACTGGACAATTTAAAGCGGGCAGATCTGGTTTTGGAAATCTGTGATGCCAGATTGCCTAAATCATCCCGCCATCCTGATTTGGTCAACATCTTACAAAAGAAGCCGGTCTGGACTATTTTAGGCAAAGCAGATTTGGCGGATCCTCTTTGTACAAAACTATGGCTGGACAGAGCAGCTGAAAGAGAGCAAACCTGGCTGGCCATGGATATATTTTCTGAGCCTGATCTCAGGGTACTGAGGGGCATGCTGCAGGAATTTAATGCTAAATCTCTGCAGACCGCGATAAGCAAGGGCAAAAGAATCGCCCCTCTGAGAATTATTGTGGCGGGAATCCCCAACACCGGCAAATCAACACTTATTAATCGCTTAGTTGGCAAGAAGACAACTGCGACTTCCAATAAACCGGGGGTGACTCGTAAGCTTCGCTGGATCAGAGGCGGAACGGATTTTGAAGTACTCGACACTCCCGGCATTCTCGCGCCTAAACTGGATACCCGGGAGTCGAAGGTGAATCTGGCGGCGACCGGGGCCATCCCGGACGATATTCTGCCCCTCGAAGAAGTCGCCTTCGCATTATTTATTATTTTAATCAAGACTTACCCTGAATTTATGGAAGACAGATATCAAGTTGGCTCCCGGGCAGAATATGCAGATAACAGCTATTATTGGGAGCTTTTTCAGGAGGCAGCAATCAATCGCAACTGCCTGGCTAAAGGCGGCAAGCCGGATATTGACCGCTTTAACAAGCTGCTCATCCGGGAATTTCGCAGCGGCCGGATTGGCAGGATCAGCCTGGAATCACCGCCAAATAAATAATTCAATTTAAACGATAACTGAATATTGTATAGTAATAGTTATGGCAGATAGAGAAGACAGAACAAAAGACAGCTATAAGATGCGGATCAGTGACGGCGACAGAGAACGCTGGCAAGAAATGCAGGCTTATACGGAGGAGCTGGCCGGTCTGGGATATCAGGCTATAGCGGGAGTGGATGAAGCCGGCAGAGGCCCGTTGGCAGGCCCTGTAGTCGCTGCAGCTTGTATTCTGCCGCCGCACAGAGAATTTCTTGGACTAAATGATTCAAAAAAAATGACAGTCCGGCGCAGAGAATCTCTCTATGAGGAAATCATCGAAAATGCAGTTGCTTACAGCATAATCCCCATATCTGCCGAGATCATAGACTTGATAAATATTCGCAATGCTGCTTTACAAGGGATGGCAGCCGCAGTCAGAAGCCTTAAAGTGGCGCCTGATATTGTTTTAACTGATGCGATGGCCTTGCGGGGATTTACCATGCCGGTTCAAGCGATTGTCAAGGGGGACAGCAAGGTCAACTGCATAGCTGCGGCTTCCGTTTTGGCTAAGGTTTCTCGTGACAGATTGATGAGGGAGTATGATGGCGCTTTCCCCGGTTATGGTTTCTCTCAGCATAAGGGTTATGGGACCAGGGACCATTATCAGGCCTTAGACAAGATCGGACCTTGTGCCATACATCGACAGAGCTTCCTCAAAGCGGAACATAAAGGTGAATGTTCTTCAAAGGACAATGAGCTGGGAGAAAAATGTGAAAGAAAAGTGGCCAGTCATTTATCCAAACAGGGCTTTGCCATTATTGCTCATAGATTCAGAGTCCATAATGTTGGTGAAATTGACTTGATATGCCTCAGAGATGAGACTGTTTACTTTGTAGAGGTCAAGGCCAGATCGGGAAGTACAAAGTACGGCGGCCCCGCTGCTGCCATCACAAAGGAGAAGATTAAACGCATTCGTGCCACAGCTGCGATTTTCCTCAGAGACAATAATTTGTCAGATAAAACAGCGGTCCTGCTGGCTGCCTTGGTAAGCATTGATAACAGGCAAGAAGTGGAGCATATCAAATACCTTCCGATTTATTAATAAATCCGGGTGGTTTGGTTGTCATTACCAAAAATTTCCATTTGATTTAGATTCGCTCTATGATATGATGTAAAGACATCTTTCTAGTAGTGAGATATATGGGGGGAGCAGTATGAAGTTGGATAAACACAGTAGCGTGCCGCTGTATGCGCAGCTGCGTGAACTTATTATTGAAAGAATTCAAAACGGTGAATACGCACAAGGGGACAGAATCCCTTCGGAGATGCAGCTTTGCAAAGAACTGGATTTATCCAGACCGACTGTCAGACAGGCAATTTCTGAATTAGTGTCTGACGGCATACTGGAGATACATAAGGGACGAGGAACCTATGTAGCAACTGAACCGGAAAGACTGTCAATTCCTCATTTTAATTCTTTAAGCTTTTCTTTCCTGAACCTTAATTCCTATGAAGACATTGAACTTCGTCCGGTTACTTTGGTGGAGCCGGACAATGAGCTTGATGAATTATTCGGTTTCACCGGCAAACATTCCGGATATTGGCTGGCTCAATGGCCGATACATTACGATAATCAGATTCATGGCTGGTGTTCTTCATATATCCCCGTATCTATTTTCCCCGACCTGGGTCAAAGTATCAGCTCAGGGAAGAGAATGGTGGATATTAAATCAAATAAATACGCTTTCTTGCCCAATAAGGGCAGCGTTTATATTGTGGCGCGTCCTGCCCGCAATAAAGAGGCTGTAATGTTGGAAATTCCGCGCCGTTCTTATGTCCTGTCAGTGGAGGGGCCCTTATATGCCCGTAACGGCAGCGTCTGTGAAGTAGTCAGGACAGCCCTGAAGCCGGAATTGATTCAGCTAGAAATCAACTAGTGATGTCAGAGCAAAAGATTTATCTGGATAATGCTGCCAGCAGACGAATAAAGCCCAAGGTACTCCAGGAATACGTCACTAATCTGAAAGAGATTTACGCCAATCCGGCTTCAAATCATGAAGCCGGACATTTTGCTTCAGAGATTATTGCTAAATCGAAAGATATTTTAGCCGAGACTTTTTCTGCCTTGCCGGAAGAGATTCTTTTTACTTCAGGCGGGACAGAATCAATAAATTTTGCCTTAAAGGGACTTAAAAGAGCATATCCGAGACTTCCCGCCGGCATTATCATTTCTCAGGGAGAACATGAAGCAGTTCGCGAAACCGCAAAAGCCTTGCAATGGAAGACTCTGGCGATTAAATTAGACCCTGCCACTGCAGCTGTAGACATAGATGAGCTGATGCAGGCGATCTCGAAAAACAGCATTGGCATTGTCAGTCTCATCGTTGTAAGCAATGAAACCGGAGCAGTAAATTCAGTTGAAGACCTGACTGCTGCGATTCGCGAAATAAGCCCCAGAACAAAAATCCATCTGGATGCCGTCCAGGCTGCAGGGAAAATTGAACTGAATTTTTCCCGTTTACATTGTGATCTGATGTCAATTTCCGGTCATAAGATTGGCGCTCCAAAAGGCATCGGACTTCTGCTAAGAAAAAAGAAGGTCTTGCTGGAGCCTTTGATTCATGGCGGGGGTCATCAGTGCGGTCTGCGCTCCGGTACAGAAAACGCTCCCTTGTACATGGCGATAGCAAGAGCTGCAGAAGACTCGGTTAACAATATGTCAGCAAATAATCAGAAATGCAGGCAGTTGAAAGATCTGTTCCTTTCGACTCTTAATAAGGTTACAAATGAGTATAGATTATTGTCACCGGAGAATGCTGTACCCCACATAATATCTATGACATTCCCGCATCTGCGCGGCGAAACTCTGGTCAATGCGGTAAGTTCCAGAGGGGTTTATATATCGCATGGTTCAGCCTGTTCAGGGATGAGTAAGACTGAAAACCCTGCTTTAAGCGCTTTGGGAATCTCTGAAGCGGAAGTTCTTGGTGCCGTTAGGATCAGTCTCTCAGAAGATCTAACTGACGAAGAGGCAGTTCTGGCAGCAGAGATAATCGGGGAAGAGTATCTTAAGTGGCGCTTGTGACATTCGGTTTGGTGGTGTTTGTGACTTCCGGTTCAGTGGTGTTAGTGACAGCCGGGGTGGTGGTGTTTGTGACATTCGGTTTGTTTTTCACTTGAAGCAGCATAGCTTAAGCCGTGTCCATGAAGTCAGATCCGGCAAGATTGAAGTGAATATTATATTTTTTCGGACAGCTGCTTTGGCAGCGGTTTGCGATAGACTTAGAGCAGGAATAGTTTATAAGAGGTAATCAGAGTGAATATAGAAACCGGAAAACTTGAATATGAAGAAATAATACTGGTGAGAATCGGCGAAATTGCTCTGAAGGGGAGTAATCGTGCCAAGTTTTACCAGCAATTAATCAGAAATATCCGCTATCGCTTGCGTGATCTGGGCAGTTTCTCGATAGTCCAGAGTCATACCCGCATTTGGATAAGCGCCCGGCAAGGCAAATTCCCCGGGCAAAAAATTCTGGAACGTCTGACAAGCGTCTTCGGCATTGTCTCTGCCAGCCTGGTAAGATCTTTTCCCGCTGAAGAAGAAATGCTTTGGCAGCAGCTTAATCAATACGGAGAGCTAATCTTTGCCGGCAAAGAGAAGAAGACCTTTAAAGTTGAGACCAGAAGAGTAAACAAGCGTTTTCCGCTTACCAGCTATGAAGTCTCCAGCAAAGCCGGCAGTATTCTGCTGGATCGCTTTAGAGATGTCTTGTCAGTTGATGTGCACGATCCTGATATAACGATTTACATAGAAATACGAGATAATATATATCTGTTCTCGGATAAAACTGATGCTCCCAAAGGACTGCCGGTAGGAATGAGCGGCAAGGGGATGGTACTGCTGTCAGGGGGTCTCGATAGTCCTGTTGCAGCCTGGATGATGGCCTCCCGCGGCATGAAGCTTGATATGGTGTATTTCCATACGCCTCCTTATACCAGTGAAAAAGCGCTGGACAAGGTGGCTTCTTTAGCTGCTGTCTTAGCCGGTTATGTCGGTAATCATACGCTGCATATTGTCAACTTCACTGCTGTTCAGCTTGAGCTTAATGAAAAATGCCCGCCAGAAATGCTGACTATTGTCATGCGGAGAATGATGATGAGGGTTGCTTCCGAACTGGCGTTGAAGGACAGTGCCAAAGCGCTGATTACCGGAGAGAGCCTGGGTCAGGTAGCCAGCCAGACGCTGGAAGCTCTGGCTGCGACTAACGCTGTCACTGATCTGCTGGTGTTCCGTCCTTTGATTGGGATGGATAAGGATGAAATTGTCTCGCTGGCCAGAAAGATCGGTACCTATGAGACCAGTATAGAGCCCTTTGAGGACTGCTGCACAGTTTTTGTTTCCAAACATCCTAAAACTCATCCCAGTCCGGAAGACGCAGTTCGTGCGGAAAAAAATCTGGATATTGAAGCGTTGACAGCGAATGCTGTCGCCAATACCGAGTCAAGAGAAATTTTTCTGCGCGACGGTCTAAAATAAGACTTTACTGTGATATTATATGACGGTATTTAAAAATTAATCATCCTATTCAGGAGGGCTTAAATGACTTGTTCTCAAATTCAAAAAACAGACCCGGAGATATTTTCCGCTATCCAGGGTGAATTAGGTCGCCAGCAGACTAAATTGGAACTGATCGCTTCTGAAAATTTTGTCAGTCAGGCTGTCTTAGAAGCCTGTGGCTCGGTTTTGACTAATAAATATGCAGAAGGATACCCTGGCAGGCGGTATTACGGGGGCTGCGAGTTTGTAGATGTTGCTGAGCAGCTGGCAATCGACAGAGCTAAAGCAATTTTTCAGGCAGAACATGCTAATGTTCAGGCGCATTCCGGTGCATCAGCTAATACGGCTGTTTATTTTGCCATGCTGCATCCCGGTGACACCATTCTGGGTATGGATTTATCACATGGCGGGCATTTGACCCATGGCATGAAGATCAACATCAGCGGCAAATATTTCCAGGCACACAGCTATCAAGTCGATCCTGATACCTGTCAAGTAGATTATGATCAGTTATTAAAGACAGCTAAAACCGTCAAACCCAAGATGATTATTGCCGGCGGCAGTGCTTATCCGCGTAAGCTTGATTTTGCAGCTTTCCGTGAGATTGCGGACGAAGCCGGAGCCTATCTTTTGGTGGATATGGCTCATATTGCCGGGCTTATAGCCGCCGGTCTGCATATGAACCCTGTGCCTTATGCGGATTTTGTCACTTCGACAACCCATAAGACTTTGCGCGGACCCAGAGGCGGCCTGATCCTTTGTAAAGAGAAGTATGCCAAGAAGATTGATTCTGCGATTTTCCCGGGTATCCAGGGAGGGCCGCTAATGCATATTATTGCCGCCAAGGCAATAGCTTTAAAGGAAGCGATGGCGCCGGCCTTTGTCGATTATCAAAAGCAGGTACTGGCTAATGCCGCTGCTCTGGCTGATGGCTTAATGAGAAGGGGAGTAGGCCTTGTTTCCGGAGGTACTGATACACATCTTATTCTGGTAGATTTAAGCAAGTCAGGAGTTTCCGGCCGTGAATTGCAGGAGAAGCTGGATGCTGTAAACATCACCTGCAATAAAAACACGATTCCCTTTGATCCTGAGAAGCCGACAATTACATCTGGGGTTCGTCTGGGGACTCCCGCTTTGACAACCAGAGGCTTCAAGGAAGAGGACATGGATACGATAGCCGACTTACTAAGTGACGCCATATTCAACTATGAAGACAGTAAAGATAAAATTATAAGTGAAGTTGCCTTGATGTGCGAACGATACCCACTCTATGCCGATTTTGACTGAAGAAGAAGACAAGATTAATCTGACCCGTCGTGAACCCTTAGCGTACCGCATGGCTCCCCGCACCCTGGATGAGATAGTCGGACAATCTCATTTGCTGGCCAAGGGGCATATGCTGCATCGCATGGTTGATGCCGACCGTTTATCCACGATCATTCTCTTTGGTCCGCCCGGGACAGGCAAAACCTCTTTAGCGCGCGTCATAGCGCAGACTACCAAATACAAATTCGTGAAATTGAATGCCGTAACCTCCGGAGTCGCAGATATCAAGAGGGTTGTCGCTGATGCAGAGAACCCAATCCTGACTCCTGAGGGCAGAACTATTCTCTTTATTGATGAAATCCATCGCTTTAACAAGTCGCAGCAGGATGCCTTGCTGCCCCATGTAGAGAGCGGCGTCCTGACTCTGATCGGCGCGACGACCGAAAATCCTTTTTTTGAAGTTAACAAGGCGCTGATATCTAGGTCCACAGTTTTCCAACTGTACCCATTGACACAAGAAGACATCCTGATTTTGCTTAAAAGAGCGCTAAATGATCCTGATCGCGGCTTTGGCTTTTTGGATATCGATATTACGGATGAGGCTTTGGAGTTTGCTTCCGCCTTGGCCAGCGGAGATGCCAGAGTTGCCTTAAATGCTTTAGAGCTGGCGATTTTAACCACGGAACCTATAGACGAAAAGATCAAAATTGATCTGGAAATCATGCAGGACTGCATGCAGAAGAGAGCCCCGCAGTATGATAAGTCGGGCGAGGGACATTACGACACGATAAGCGCCTTCATCAAATCAATGAGAGGCAGCGATCCTGACGCAACTTTGCACTATTTAGCCAGAGCTATAGAGGCCGGAGAGGACAGCAGTTTTCTGGCCAGGAGGATTGTGATTTGCGCAGCGGAAGATGTAGGTATGGCAAATCCGCAAATGCTTTCAATAGCGATGTCTGCGTACCAGGCTGTTGAATCAGTCGGCATGCCTGAGGCGAGGATTATTCTGGCCCAGGCTGCAGTCGCCATAGCTTCAAGCCCCAAATCCAACAGTACATATGTCGGCATAGACAAGGCCTTAAGCGATATCAGGAAAGGCAATGTGCCGGAGATTCCTTATCATTTGCGCAATGCTCCGGTAAAGGGAATGTCAGATCTGGGTTACAGCATTGGTTATCAGTATGATCATGACTACCCTCAGGGCATATCTTATCAGCGCTTTTTGCCGGATGTTTATGAAGAAGGCCGATACTATAAGCCAAGCGAGAGCGGTTATGAAGCGAAGGTGAAATCCTGGCTGGCGGAAGTACGGAAATTGAGAGAGCAAGGCCGGCAGGAGGCCGATACTAAAGAGCAAGACAAGTAACTAGAGTTACTTGAACTCAGAGTCAGTTGGAGTATTGTTTGAGAGGACTGAAAAAGACATTATTTGCCTAATTTTGAGGAGGGTTCCGGATGGAAAATAAACGTATATACTTTGATCACGCTGCAACAACGGCAGTCAGGCCAGAAGTGCTTTCGGCCATTCTGCCGATTTTTGAGAATGTCTATGGCAATCCTTCCTCCTTTTATAATGAGGGATATGAAGCTCATGACTATATTGAGCAGTCACGGGACAAAATCGCTGAATTGCTCAATGTCTCGCCAAAAGAGATTTTTTTCACCTCCTGCGGCACGGAGTCTGACAACTGGGCTATCAAGGGAACAGCCTTTTCCAAACATAAAAAAGGCAAGCACCTGATTACCAGCACGATTGAGCATCATGCGGTGCTGCACAGCATGCAGGCTTTAGAGAAACTGGGATATGAAGTAACTTATCTTGATGTTGACGGCTACGGCTTTGTAGATCCTCAGGATGTGGAAAAGGCGATTCGTCCGGATACCATTCTGGTTTCAATCATGATGGCGAATAATGAAATCGGGACAATCCAGCCGATAGCTGAGATCGCGGAAATCTGTCATGCTAAAGGGGTTCTGTTCCATACTGACGCTGTGCAGGCTTTAGGAGCGATTCCGGTTTCTCCGCATGATCTGGGCGCAGATATGATGGCATTTTCAGGACATAAATTTTACGCCCCTAAAGGCATCGGTCTTATGTATATTAAGCAGGGCGTGAGAATAGCCAACTTCATGGATGGCGGAGCGCAAGAGAGGCGCAAAAGGGCAGGGACCGAGAATACACCCTATATAGCAGGTATTGCCAAAGCTTTGGAGCTGGCCCTCGCCGATATGCCGGAGGAGTCTAAAAGACAGATCGCTCTGCGAGACGATCTGATAAATCAAATCCGGAGCAATATTCCCTATACTAAATTGAACGGACATCCGAGTAAGAGACTGCCCAATAATATCAACCTGGCCTTTGAGTTTATTGAAGGCGAGTCAATTCTCTTATTCCTGAATCAACTGGGGTATCAGGCTTCCAGCGGCTCAGCCTGCACATCCGGATCACTGGATCCGTCGCATGTGCTTCTGGCGATCGGGCTGTCTCATGAAGTTGCCCATGGCTCACTGCGCCTTTCTCTGGGCAGAGAGAATACCAAAGATGACATAGATAGAATAGCTAAGGACCTGCCAGGGATTATCGAGCGCCTTCGTCTCATGTCTCCGTTATACGCAGACTTCAAAAGCGGCAAAATTAAGAATATAATACCTGAGGAAGGTACCGATATATTGAAAGGAGCCCTTAAGTATGAAATACAGTGACAAAGTAATGGATCATTTTTTGCATCCCCGCAATGTAGGTGAGATCGAAGACGCTACGGCCAGCGGCACAGTTGGCAACCCTACCTGCGGAGATATTATGCGTATAGATTTGAAGATTGTTGACGGCATCATTGAAGACGCGAAATTCATGACTTTCGGCTGCGGCTCTGCTGTTGCTACCAGCAGCATGGCCACAGAGATGATAAAAGGCAAGAGTGTCGATGAAGCTCTTGAATTGACAAATAAGGCCGTTGCTGAAGCTCTGGATGGTCTGCCGGCAGTGAAAATGCACTGTTCGGTTCTGGCGGAACAGGCTGTAAAAAAAGCGCTGCTGCAATACTATCAGGATAACGATCTTCTCACAGATGAAATCAGAGAAAAATTCGGCGATCTGGATGAGGACGCCCATGACGAAAGTGAAGACGAAGATTTGCCCGGATTGAAAAATCAATAAATTTACAATAGATAATTGTCCGCAACAGCGGACAATTTTTTTGTGGAAGGATGAGAGGAGACGTGTATGGCACAAACGAATCAAACTGAGAAACAATCGAATCAGGCCGGGAAAGAATTGCTGTTTTCTTTTGAGAACCGCTGGCATGAAGCTGATGATGCCCGCAGGCAGGAGATTATGGACTTTAGTGAGGGATATAAGATTGCCCTGGATGAAGGGAAGACGGAGCGCGAATTCGTTGATACATCTATCGCTGCACTGACACAGGCAGGATTTGTACCTCTAGACAGCAAAGAAAAATTGCAGCCTGGCGATAGAGTCTATTCTAATGTGCGCGGCCGCGGTCTGGTAGCTGCCGTAATCGGCAGGTCAGACCCTGTCGAAGGTTTTAACCTCATCGGCGCTCACATTGATTCACCGAGACTAGATCTGAAGCAAAATCCTTTGTACGAAAAAGCCGATCTGGCACTGCTAAAAACCCATTACTACGGCGGGATTAAGAAGTATCAGTGGACGGCCATACCTTTGTCTTTGCATGGCGTGCTGCACAGGGCAGATAGCTCAGCAGTTAAAATTTGCATTGGCGAAGACGCTGATGACCCGGTTTTCTGCGTCACAGATCTTCTGCCTCACCTTGACAAGCAGCAGATGGAACGAAAATCACAGGATATCATTAAGGGTGAAGAGCTGAATATTCTGGTCGGAGGAATACCTTTCCCGGACAAAGATACTGAAAATCGTTTTAAGCTGGGTGTCATGCAGCTTCTCCATGATAAGTATCAGATTGTTGAAAAGGATTTCATCACTGCTGAAATAGAGGCTGTGCCGGCCTTTGCCGCCAGAGATATCGGTTTCGACAGATCATTTGTCGGCGGCTACGGGCAAGACGACAGAGTTTCCGCCTACACAGCCCTGAGAGCAATAATTGATCTGGATACTGTCAACCGTACGGCTCTGATGATTCTCTACGATAAAGAAGAAGTCGGCAGCATGGGCAATACCGGCGCAGAATCTGATCTCTACTTCAATATCCAAAATGAGATTTTTGCCAAACAAGCTGATTCGGAGCCGACTTACAGGGAGTATCAGATGAATCTGGCTAATAGTTATGTTCTCTCCTCGGATGTCACTAATGCCCATGATCCAACCTTTGAGTTCGTCTCTGACATTCAAAATAATGCTCACGCCGGCCGTGGCATTGCCTTTTCCAAGTACGGCGGAGTGCGTGGCAAGGGGGATACATCTGACGCCAGCAGCGAATACTATGCGGCGGTTATCCGCCTGATGGATGAGCATAAGATCGCCTGGCAGGCAGGGGAGATGGGTATTGTTGATGAGGGGGGCGGCGGTACAGTTGCCATGCTGCAGGCTGCTAAGGGCATGGAAGTCATTGACTGCGGCGTACCTGTCTTATCGATGCACTCCTGCTATGAAGTCACATCTAAATTAGATATCTATGAGACTTATCGGGCGAACAAAGTTTTCTTTGAGCATATGAAACTCCTGCCCGGGCTTAATCGTCTTCACTATTAAAAGCTTCTGACGGGCTTAATCGTCTTCACCATCATCAGGATGCCTGCGCACGCTGCTTAAAGGGTTTTTCTCAACAGCATCGTGCAAGGCATCTTCGTTTGTGTGGGTATATATTTCCGTTGTGGCGATGCTTTCGTGACCTAATATCATTTGCAGATTGCGGATATCTACCTGGCCGTATTGATACATCAGAGTAGCTGCCGTATGACGTAATTTGTGCGTTGAATAGCGTTTGGGATCAATCCCTGCAGCGACCATGTTCTTGCGGATAATATTTTGCACTGCGCGCGCTCCGATCCTTTTACCTAAGCGGCTTGTGAACAGGGCATCTTTATCACTGTCTTTAGGCTTGATGCGATTGTCCGGATAGTAATCGTCCAAAGCCGCTAAGCAGGCGCCGTTAAGGTAGATTGTTCTTTCCTTGCCGCCTTTGCCCATGACAACTATGGTATTCTCACGGATATCCGATATGTTTATGCTGCACAGCTCAGACAAGCGCAAGCCGCAGTTTAAAAACAAAGTTATTATGCAATAATCGCGGCTGCGGTATCGTTCATCCGTTTTTTCCGCGGCAGAGAGCAGATTTCGACTGTCCTCCAGCGATAAATAGCGCGGCAGACGCCTCAATTGTTTGGGCATTTCCAGATTGGCAGCCGGATTCTCCTCCAGCACATTAACTTTAGTTGTCAGATAATGAAAAAACGAACGGATTGCGGAGATATGTCTGGAGCGTGTAGGAGCAGAGTTTTTACGCTCAGTGCTCAGCCAGGTAATATACAAATACAGATCTGACAATGTGACCTCTTGTAAAAAATTATCATCTGCCAGGGAAAGATCGATGTCTTCCCATTCAGTTTCAGGAGAAATGTTTTGTTTTCTGCTCAAAAGGAAACGCAGGAAGAGAGTCAGATCGTAGCGATACTCTTTAATAGTCGCAGGGGATCTCTCGCGAATCGACTGAAAGTATCCAAGGAAATCTTCCAGGCGGCGGCATTTTTTGCGTTTATCCTGATCGGTCATATTTTGCGAATCACTCCATTTATTAAGCTTGAATTATGCAATTCTCTCAAGTAAAGTTTATAGGAAAGCATAAAACGTATTTAAAACATCCTTAAACACATTATAATAGTCTTTATCTTACATATTTGTTACAAAACAAAAGAGCTTTAAACAGGGGAGAAGGGGTGGGCGTGATTCGATGGTGACGAAGCAAAACCAGGCTAATGAAGTTATCCAGCTGGCCGCACTGGTCGGCACCGGTCTGCTGATTAACGGCGCTGAGACATACCGGGCAGAGGACAGTATGGAAAGTATCTTAGCCAGCTACGATGACTGTGTCTCCAATGTACAAGTTTTTGCTATAACCCATTACCTGACTATCTCTGCTGACGACAGGGAAGGAGATACTGTCGTCTTAACCAGGAACATCAGAAGTGCAGAAACAAATCTGCACAGGGTAGATCTGCTGAACGATATTACCAGAAGAATATGTGAAGAGTCACCTGACCCTGCCCGGGCCAGAGAAGAAGTGAATGAGATTCTTGAGGCATCCAGATATCCGGCGCCGATTTATGCCGGAGCGGTTGCTCTGACCGGTTTTTCCTTTACCTTGCTGCTGGGGGCAAGTCTGGTACCTGCTTTATGGGCTGCTGCCGCTTCCATTTTACTCATGTATCTGATCAAACCCTTACAGAGGCTGGGAGGTAACAGAATCTTCATAAATATTATCCGTGGAATATTGATATATATTATGATTTTCCCGGTAATGTTCACAGAGTACTCTGACCAGATCCATCTTATGATAGCCGGCTCTTTCATGTATTTATTTCCGGGCATTTTGCTCGTAAACAGTATTCGTGATTTAATAGCCAGTGACTATTTGGCAGGCTTAGTTAAAATAATCGAAACCGTATTAGCTGCATCTGCACTGGCAGTCGGTACAGGTATTGCCTCTGCAATTATTAGCTATCTCTTTAACGTCGGTCAGGCCAGCATGCAAGCGCTGGAATATATCGATCCGAAGGATCCGTTATCAATTTTTATTGCCATCGCGGCAGTCTTTGCTTTTATGGTTGTCTTCGATGTGCGTAAACTCCCTCTTCTGGTGGGCAGTGCAGGAGGGGGGATCTCCTGGCTTATTTATGCCCTTATGAGAGAGCAGGGCAAATTCAATTATGCGCTGCCCATCTTGATGGCGATCATATTCCTGGCTTCCTATGCGGAGATAATGGCCAGAGTGACAAAGAAGCCGGCTACAGTCTATCTGACTGCCGGATTATATCCTCTGGTTCCGGGATACGACATTTACCGTACCATGCACATGTTCATAGACGGACAGCATGCTGAATTCATCAGCAGCTTCATGCGTACACTGATGATTACGGGAACACTTGCACTGGGAATAATGCTGGTGTCGTCAATTCCCAAACTTCTGTACAACAGCAAAAGAGCAGATAAAGAGAATATTATCAGCAGGTGAGAAGGCTGACGTTAAAAGTTTCAGCCGATCCTGCCGACTGATTAATGAAGTGAAGGCACATTTTGATCCGGGACGAACTTCGCAAAATAAAAGTTTTGCGAAGTTGAGAGGGAATACAGCCGGTAATATCAAGAAGGTGCCCTTATAGATAAAATACGGGATATTTAGAAGCGGTCTTATAAGATCCGTTACTTAGCCGGCGTGACGGTTTCGGCAGGTAAAATATTTCCCTCGACATAAGCTATCGTATTTTCAATCCCGTTATCCGCTGTCGTCTGTTCTGCGTAAATGCTGTCCAGTCCCAAAATTTTTCTCCATTCCGAAATATCTTTGATCGGATTATATATTACCAGCATGATAGCTACAAAAATTATGATTACCAGAATGGTTAAAATATTTCTGATTTTCTTCTCACGATTTTCCCGCCGGAATTCTCTTTTAATTTTGTCAACAGTTGTATAGCCTTTTAAATGGTAAGTTCTCGCACCAGTCATTATTTGTGAGTCTAAATCCAGATTGCCGTTACCGAGACCGGTTCTGAGAAAATTATGACTTGTCTGCAAGAGATGGTTTCTCTTAGTTTGCTGAGACTGCTGCGTCAGTCCGTATCTTTCTGTGACATTCTCTCTGGAGTAATATTCTTGCCTCTCCAGTTCACCTTGTTCAATCCCGGAGTCCAAATCGCCTTCGGGATCAAAAACGGTGGTGTCTTCTGAAAAACCGGCGCTGGAGTCCTCTATTATTCGAGGATCTTCACGCTCAAATACTTTTTGAGTATCTCCGCTCTCTAAGTCAACCTGCAAAGCCGGAGTCCGGATACCGGATGATGGCAACGGACTTCTGATGCCGGAATTCTCCTGCTTAGGAAGCTGCCTGGTTCTTTCAGTCTGATCTGTTTGATTAAGATCCGTTTCTGAACCATCTACATCATAAAAGGCGGTATCTTCGTCTAAAGGTCCGAATTGCGGCTTGCGAATGTTTGACACTTAGCGTCCTCCCTGATTTCTTCTATATATTATACCTGAGATAATCAATTGATAACAGCCTCTCAGGAGAATATAACACATAACTATTACATAATGAAATAATTTAGAAAAGATACAGAACAAGTGTTTGACAATAAATATATAACAATAATACAATATAAGGCAAATAAATTGCATGCTGCAGGCGGGAGACATTAGTATGAATGAAAAATACCCTTTTACGAGAGCTACTGTTGATCAAACCACGGAAGTTGTCTATAAATACATAGTTGATTATATTAATGAGAACGGCTTCCCTCCTTCAGTTCGCGATATTTGCAAAGGAGTTGGAGTCAAATCGACATCGACAGTTCATAACCACCTTAAAAGACTTGCCGAAAGCGGCAAGATTGAAATGAAGTCCGGGAAACGCCGGGCTATAAGTGTTCCTGCGCTGGAGATGAGCAGAGAACGCATGATTCCATTGCTCGGCAAAGTTACTGCCGGCCTGCCAATTCTGGCTGTGCAGAATATTGAATGCGAGCTGCCGGTTCCCTCCGGATATTTCTCTGATTCAGATGAAATGTTCGCTTTGAGCGTCAGAGGCGACAGCATGAAGAATGCGGCAATATTGGATGGAGATATAGTGTTTGTTCGCAAACAGCCTACAGCTGATCTTGGTCAGATTGTGGTCGCACTCATTGATTCTGAGGCCACAGTAAAGCGTTTAGTTCGCGAAAAAAACCATATTTTCCTTAAACCGGAAAATCCCGCCTATTCTCTTATCCCTTTTGAGGATGAATCTTATAGAATACTAGGAATAGTAAGAGGAGTATTTCGCCCCTCCCTTTGAAAACAGCCCCTCAAGAGCATCTTCGATCTGCAAATAGTTTTCGCTGACCTGGGGTCGGATATAACTGAGAGCGTTTTTGTAGACTAAGGTCTGGCAGCCGTTTTCTTTTCTTATAATTATTGATTTGTGATCATGATCTGCGATTACAGCCTTGTGCCGTTCACCATTGATCAGCAGCAACTCAACCAGCGTACATAGACGTATACATTGATTTAGGAAATGTTCCTCTACCCTTGCGCTGTAAATAATTGCTTTCTGTTTTAATGATCGTAAGTGCTCAAGTTTTCTCCCCTTCATACAAGTTTACAGTGCTTCCTCAAAGCACCTCCTCCTCATCTTCATTGTCTTTTAGTACAGCGTCGCTTATGCAAAATGCATAAGATCATTTAATATAATACCACAATATGACTAAAAATGTTAGTATATATTACTAATAATAACTATTACGCATATTATTTCGCTGTTCGAAAGTTATTCAGATTTAAAGACGAATCAGATCAGTACGTGGCCTAAACCAGGTTCGCTGTCTTTTTGCATATTGTCTGGTGTGGATTATAATCCATTCTCTCATTTCATCATAAGTATAATCGCCGTTCAGATAGGCGACTGCTTCACGATAACCGATGCCATAATAAGGCTGCAATGTCGTATCCGGGTATTGGGTCAGCAGAGAGGCAGTCTCATCTATTAGTCCCTTATTTAACATGTCATTGCATCTTGCTGCAATTCTGGTGTTTAAGTATGATCTGCCGGGATCGAGATAATAGGGCAGGAAATTAAATTTGTTGCCATGTTCTCGTGATTCCAGATCAATTTCACTGCGTGTTTTTCCTGTCAATTGATATAGTTCATGAAAACGTATTATGCGCCTTTTATCGGCAGGATCCATAATTTTGGCTGTATCCGGATCAAGCCTTTCAATTTCCTGCCATAGTTTATCCAGCCCGCCCTTTTCCGCTTCCTCTGTGATTTGGGCGCGCAAATTGGCATCCTTTTCGTGTGCAGTAAAGATTATTCCATCCAGCAAAGCTTGAATATACTGGCCGGTGCCGCCGCATACAACAACAGCCCTGCCCTCCTCTGCCCTCTCTTTCAGTACTCTTCCGGCATCCTGGGAAAATTTGGCAACACTGTATTTCTGATCAGGATCAACTATGTCAATCATATAGTGAGGAACCAGAAGCTGTTCTTGCGGAGATGCTTTGGCGGTGCCTATGTCAAAACCGCGATAGATCTGCATAGAATCGGCGGACAGGATAACTCCGTCAATTGCCTGTGCGACACATAGAGCCAGATTTGATTTGCCGGAGGCGGTCGGCCCGCAGATCAAAGTTACATGACCGGGATTAGCTCTGGCAGCACGGCTTATCTTCCGGCGATATTCATGTAGTTTTGCTTGCCAGCTTTTATCTGTGTATTCTTCAAGATTATCCATAATTATTTATCGAAGCTCTAATTTACTATGCGCCGGAACATCTTATCGAGATCTCTTCGCGAGAAGCGGATAAGCACCGGTCTGCCATGCGGACAATGATAGGGGTTGTCCAACTTGGTCAGATCAGCCAATAAACGTTCGATTTCCAAATCGTCAAGACGATCTTTAGCCTTTACTGCGGCTTTACAGGCGATGTCATGCAGCAATTCGTCATTATCCCGCTCCTGCTGTTCAATGTTCTCATTGAGACAGGCATCGATTACTGCGCTGAAAGCTAATTCCGGATTAAGCTCAGAGCGCACTTCCGGCACTGCTCTAAGCACAATCGAATCAGGGCCGAAGAACTCGAACTCAAAACCCAGGGGCGGTATCTTTTCGCTGTGTTCACTTAAGGCTGCAGATTCAAGTTCAGATACTTTCATTTTATGCGGCACCAGCAATAGCTGACTGGGTATACTATTTTTCCCTGCTTGTTCTCTTTTGGCAATCAGCTCTTCATAAAGAATACGTTCATGAGCAGCATGCTGATCAACTATTATTAGATCTTCATCAGCTTCCAGCAGAATATATATATTTGAGAAGACGCCTATTAATCGGGCATTCTCCAGAACATTGATCCTCAGGGCAGCAGCCGGTGTCCGATGCGGTTCCATGGATGTGCCGGCAACAGCTTTTGCCTGCTCAGTCAAAGTTACCTGATCTGCAATACTGTCTCTGACGGGATCAGATGCGGGCAAACTTTCATAATCCCTGTCGCTGTCGGTATCAGATGAACCTGCATCTCCTCTGAGAGCGGCTTCTTGCGGCATAGCATCGCCCTCTTGCCGGACAGCAGATGCAAAACCTCGGTCTCCGCCTTCGTAAGCACGTTTTGACGGCGTTTTATAGTCTTGACGGCCACCATCATCAAATGAGACGGCAAACTGGCTTGGAGGGCCTTCCAGACCGTCTATAGTTGTTTGTGCCGGTAAAGCGCAGGGTTCAATCTGCTTTCCTGCGTCTGTTTCTTTTTCTGATGGCAGCACACTGGGAATTCCTGATTCGGCTGTCAAAGTATTTTGAATGGCGTGGTAGACAGCCCGGAAGACCTCCCGGTCATTCCAAAAGCGCACTTCGCTTTTTTGCGGATGGACATTAATGTCCACCAGCTCCTGCGGGACAGTGATCTGCAGGACGAGAGCAGGAAAGCGGCCTTTAACAAACCAGGTACGGGTGGCTTCATCAACAGCGGCTGTCAAAGTCTTGGAGATAATATTTCTGCCATTGACTATAAAAACCTGGCGCGAACGATTACCGCGTGCGTTTTCCGGTTTGGACATATAACCGGTGACGTGAACGGGATTATGCCTGCTGTCGACAGGAATCATGCCCTCGGCGGTTTTTCTGTCAAAGACCGCATAAATCGTGCTCAAAAGGTCATTATTGCCTGGAGTATAAAGGATTGTCTTACCATCATCTCCTGTCAGTCGGAAGGAGACATCAGGTCTGGTCAGAGCCAGTTTTCTCAGCATATCTGAGATATAGCCGGCCTCCAGATTATCTTTCTTGAGGAATTTGTAGCGGGCAGGTGTGTTGTAGAAGAGATCTTTGACGGTAACAGTTGTTCCTTCAGGGCAGGAACAGATACCGGCATTGGTGATTTTGCCTGCTTCTGCTTTTACTTCATAGCCCATTTCCGTTCCGGGTTCCCGGGTACGCAAATGCAGCCTGGAGACTGATGCGATGCTGGGCAGTGCTTCACCTCTAAACCCCATAGTTTCAATATTTTCCAGATCGTCTATGCGGGAGATTTTACTGGTGTAGTGACTAAGCAGGCTGTTTTTAGCGTCAGTTTCGTTCATGCCGCCGCCGTTATCCTTGACAGTGACCTCGCTGATACCGCCATTTCTGATTGTCACATATATCTGTGAAGACCCTGAGTCCAGGGCATTATCGACTAATTCTTTAACTACTGAGGCAGGCCGCTCGACAACTTCGCCCGCAGCAATATGATTGATTGTAACCGGATCCAATTGTCTTATGATTGCCATCTGATCCTCCTGTTTACCGTGATAACACATCTTCCCTGCTGCCGCTGATTCTCTTCTGCCGCGTGCGATACGCTGATTCTCTTCTGCCTCGTGCGATACGCTGACTATCCTCTGCCGCCCGCGTGCGAAGTCAGAGCTTTCCTATTTATTTTTATTCCTCATTTTTCCAGCCAGTTCTTTGAGATCGATAATTTTACTCAAAGCGTCAATCGGACGCAGGTGATCTACATCTATTTTATCAATTTCATCAATCAGCTTGTCTGCTTCCTGCACACTCCGGGCAGTGCTGAAAATATCGATCTGGTCTTTCTGAGTTTTGGAGCCTTTGCGCATCACCAGTCTCTTGCCTTTGTTGTCTGCCTCCAGCTGCATCACCAGTTCCCGGGCTCTATTGACGACAGATACCGGCACGCCGGCCAATTTGGCGACATCAATCCCGTAGCTGTCATCCGTGCCTCCCGGGAAAATCTGATGCAAAAAAACTATTTCGTTATCCTGCTCACTGACAGCAATATGGGAATTGAAAATGCCGTCTTTAATGTCTGCCAGATCCGTCAGTTCATGATAATGAGTGGCAAACAAAGTTCTGCTGCCCAAAAAAGATTTATCTGCAATATGCTCCAGTACAGCCCAGGCAATCGCCAGGCCGTCGTAGGTACTGGTACCTCTGCCGACCTCATCTAAGAGCAGCAGACTGGAAGGAGTAGCCTGGCTCATGATATTGGCGACTTCAGTCATTTCCACCATAAAAGTAGATTTGCCTGCGCCGATATCGTCAGAGGCTCCGACTCTGGTGAAAATGCGGTCAACCAGACCTATGCCGGCCGATTGAGCCGGCACATAACTTCCCATCTGAGCCATCAGCACAATTAAAGCATTTTGGCGCATATAAGTTGATTTGCCCGACATATTAGGACCGGTCAAAACCATGCAGCGCCGTTCATCAGTATTAAGGGTCAGGTCGTTGGGCACAAATGCGCCGTCAGGCAGCAATTTTGCGATCACAGGATGTTTGCCCTGCGATATAATCAGGCTGTCGTCATCTCTTAACTCAGGACGGCAATAATTTTCCCTTTCAGCAAGATCTGCCAGCGCAGAATAAACATCCAATCTGGCTAAAGCTCTGGCGGTGCCTTGTAAGGTGGGCAGCTCCTGCTGTACCTGCACTCTGATTTCCAGAAATAACTCATATTCCAAATCAATCAGTTTTTGCTTGGCGCCCAGTAATTTGTCCTCGCGCTCCTTCAGTTCTTCAGTTATGTACCTTTCAGCATTGGTCAAAGTCTGTTTCCGAATGTACCGATCCGGCACCAGAGATAAATTTGATTTTGTCACTTCAATAAAATAGCCAAAGACCCTGTTATAGCGTACGCGCAGATTTTTGATGCCGGTCTCCTCACGCTCTTTTTGCTCATATTCCAGCAGCCAGTCCTGCCCGCGCTCGGAGATATCTCTATAGTTGTCTATCTCCGCATTGAAGCCATCCCTGATGATCCCGCCTTCTTTAATTGAGACAGGAGGATCTTCGACTATAGCTTCCTCTAATAGTCTGCATAACTCTTCGTGAGGATCCAGTGCAGAAATAATGTTGATAAGGTTGTCCGCTTTCAACCCGCTCAGGCCAACTTTCAGCTTTGGTATCTTCGTCAAGACTGTCTTCAAGGAGGTCAGGTCACGGGCGTTAATCGTACCCAGACCTATCCTGCCTGATAGTCTTTCCAGATCATAAAGCCCTGTCAGCATTTCACGACAGTTCTCTCTGATCATGAACTGATCAATTAAATTCTCAACAGCGTCATATCTGGCCTCGATTTCAGAGCGATTGAGCAAGGGCTGCTCCAGCCAGCTGCGCAGCAGCCGGCTGCCCATGCTGGTTTTTGTGCGATCAATAACTTCAAACAGACTGCCTTTATGAGAGCGGTCACGGATCGTTTCGGTCAGCTCAAGATTACGGCGCGCCGCCTGATCCAAGAGCATATAATCCTGCTGTTTATAAGGATATATTTTGCTGATATTCTGCGGCAGCTGTAAATGATTTTCCGCAATATAGCGCAGCAGTCCCGCGGAGGCATACGGCCACAGGTAATCATTTTCGCTGAAATCAAGAAGATCACCGGGGAAATCCTTCGGATTAAAATATGAGTCCTCCCGCACGGTAACGACAATGTCATTCTCATCCAGCCAGGACTGAAAGGCCAGGTTTTCATCGCAGCCGGCATTAACCAGCAGTTCCTGCGGCCTGAGCCGTGCTAATTCATCGACCAATCTTTTATTAGCAGCTTCACTCATCAGGGCAGTTGTCTCAAAGTGCCCGGAGGTGACATCGCAGGCTGCCAGACCGAAAACATTGCCCGCCTGATAGATGGAGGCGATATAGGCGTATTTCTTCTCATCCAGAGCAGCTGCGTCCGTGACCGTTCCCGGGGTAACAATCCGGATAACCTCTCTTTTGACCAGTCCTTTGGCCTGGCCGGCGTCTTCTACCTGATCACAAATCGCAACCTTATAACCTTTAGCAACCAGTCTGTTGATATAATGATCAGCGGCATGATGAGGTACACCGCACATCGGTGCTCTCTCAGCTAAACCGCAATCTCTGCTGGTCAGTGTAATCTCAAGTTCGCGAGCCGCTAATAAGGCATCATCAAAGAACAGCTCAAAGAAGTCTCCCAGACGATAAAAGAGAATACAGTCCGGTCTCTTCTTCTTTTCCGCCGCATAATGCTCCATCATGGGAGACAGCTGTTGGCCTTCAATGTCCTTT
>DCDV01000004.1:67027-67492 GCA_002316595.1 Mageeibacillus sp. UBA1046 | reverse complement strand
ACAACTTCTTCTCCCTCCAGAGAAAATGTCTTGGCGTTAGTAATACGTACGGAAATGAATTCACCTTCCCGGGATAATCTCATACTTTCTTCAGCCTCATCATCAGTCTCAGGGACTTTCAATGGCGAAAAATTAACCAGACGGTTGTCTGCAGTACGCCCTGAGAGTATCTTGCTGTCAGCGGAGCTTTCTCCCTCACACAAAACCTCCAGCACTTTGCCGACCATCTTCAGGTTGGAATCCAGGCTGTGTTCATTTTGCAGATCTACCAGACGCTCAAATCTTTCCTGTACTGCTTCCCTGCCCTCAGGGTCATACCATGCAGCTGCCGGCGTGCCGACTCTGGGACTGTAAATAAAGGTAAAAGCGCTGTCAAATCTTACCTGCTCCATTATATCAATTGTGTCATTGAAATCTTCCTCTTCTTCACCAGGGAAACCCACAATGATATCTGTAGAAATGGTT
>DCDV01000004.1:66463-66905 GCA_002316595.1 Mageeibacillus sp. UBA1046 | reverse complement strand
ATATCTGTAGAAATGGTTATATCCGGCCTGGCCAGTCGCAGCTGTCTGACGATTTCCAGATAATCTTCGCGCGTGTATTTACGATTCATCCTGGTCAGAATCCGGTTGCTGCCGGACTGCAAAGGCAGATGTACATGCGGCTCAATCTTTTCAATTCTGCCAATAGTGTCTATCAGCTCAGCAGAAAGGTCTTTGGGATGAGAAGTCATGAAGCGGATGCGGTGAATTCCTTCAATACCGGCTGCTTGTTCCAGGAGCTGAGCGAAAGTAGGCTGACCTTCTGCTTTGGGTTCGAGATCTTTTCCCCAGGCATTTACATTTTGTCCCAGCAGCATTATTTCCGGAGTGCCGCTTTCGGCAATATCTCTTATTTCCAGAAGAATATCTTCGGCAAGGCGGCTGCGCTCCCTGCCTCTGGCATAGGGCACAATACAGTAGGAGC
>DCDV01000004.1:56356-66354 GCA_002316595.1 Mageeibacillus sp. UBA1046 | reverse complement strand
AGGGCACAATACAGTAGGAGCAGAAATTATTGCAGCCGTACATGATTGAAACGAGAGCCCGATAGCGTCTTTGTCTGGCAATCGGCATGTCTTCATGAAAACGCGCGCTTTTTTCCTGATTGTAATAGGTATCTTTCCCTTTAAGACCTTCCTCAATGAAATCCAGCAAAAAGGAAATCTGATCAGGCTGCAGAAGAAAGTCTACATAACGAAATGAACGCTTTATACGCTCAACATGAAAATCCTGTGCGGTCATGCAGCCGCAAACACCTAAAATCAACTCTCCCTTGGCGCCCGCATAACGCTTAATACTGCCCAGATGGCCATAGAAACGCTCATCAGCATTCTCTCTTACGCTGCAAGTATTAATCAAAACCAAATCAGCCGAGGCGTAAGAGTCAACCGGCTCAAAGCCGATCTTTTCAACAATTCCGGCCATTATTTCGCTGTCGGCTTCATTTTGCTGACAGCCAAAAGTGCGGATATAGTATTTTGGCTGTACTCCATTACGTGCACGATAGTCATGTATCCAGGACTTGAGCAGCGGATAGTTATCAATTGATGTTTTGTCGTAAATTTTAGATGTGTTGTTTTTGTCTTTCATTTCCATATCATAAATAATCCTAATATTTTGTTGATACCTGAACCGTCAGTTATATTCTCCGATTGAATTTTCAGAGAAGCAAGTTTAGTCAATACAGATTCCGGAGGCCCATATCGATCCGAATCAGAGTGCAGAGGCCTGATAGAGCGGGATTAGAGTAAAATAGCCTAATCGAACCGGATCATAGCACAAAGGTCTGATCGTGCCGGATCAGCACACAAAATCCGGATCGAGCCTGATCCCGGATCAGAGTGGATGTTTATTTGACCATAAGAAGCGTCTGAACAGCCATCTCATCTTGGGGATACTGTTTTTCAGGTGCTCCTCTTCCCTGCTGTAAAACTTCAGAAGACTGTGACGGTCTTCCTCGCTAAGTTCGTCCATATCATGAGAATAGATTGCTTCCTCGATCAGAGCAACCGCACGCTCAGACTCGGCTGACTCTTGAGCGGAGCTTGTAAACCAATGATAAAGAGTTTGTCCAGGTTTTTGCACAGCCCCCTGCAAGCCCCAAATCTGCTCCAGATCCTGGCGGATCGCCATTAACATCTCAGCGTGTTTACCTGCGAAACGGTTCTGCAGCCATTCGGGGTCATGTCTTTGCTTATAAACTCTGATTCGCCAGAAGAGATATAAGCCGACAGGCAACAGTGCCAGCAGCAACTTCAAGACAAACAGCAAAATTTTCCATAACGCCTGCAAAAACTGGCTGAAACCGCCAGAGCCGTCTTCCTCAGGAGGTGTATCTCCGGGCTCTTCTTCAGGTTCAGTCGGTTCAGGTTCGTCAGGCAATGGTTCGGTTTCTTCGGGCTCTTCAGGAATTGGCGAAGGCGTTGGCTCGGGGAGCTGATCCTGACCGGTAATGCGGTCCAAAGCAGACGACGGAGTGCCGTCAACAGGCAGCCAGCCGATTTCATCAAGATAGATCTCTGTCCAGGCATGAGCGCTGTTGCCGTCAATAGCTCTGGTAGTCGGCATAAATTCAGCCGCCGGGTCGGCAGGAACAACAAAGCCCTCAACATATCTTGCAGGAATGCCGGCTAAACGACAAAGAGCTGTCAGAAGAGTTCCGGAATAAGTGCAATAACCTTCTTTTGTCTCGAGCACATGCTGCACAAAATCTACATCAGCCGGCGGAACATCAACATCCAGCCGATAAGTCATATTATCTGCTGTCCACTCCCTCAGGAGCAGTGCCTTTTCAGCGTCAGCAAGGCCGTTATCGCTGATAATGCCATATAGCTCCGGCTCATTGGAGCGGATGAAATCTAACAGGGAATCCTGATTATAAAGACTGGTCCAGCTTTGTCGATCAGTCGGGTCCAGCATCAGTTCTTCGGGCATCTGTCCCAGGCCGGCAAGGAAATTACCCAGCTTATCTCCGTCATGAATTGCCCTGGCCTGGAAGATCTGTCCATCTACGAAATAGCCTTCTGCCGGAATCTTTCTGTCAGCGTAAAGTGTCCCTGACGGATTGAAATAGGCAAATATTTCATCGTTGCTCTCTGCCTGTGTGATGGAGTCAATACGGCCTCCGTTAAATATGACCTGTTGTTCCGCGACCGGAATCAGGGTGTAATCCTGATTCAAAAGCGGCATCACAGGTTCACGGAAATCATCAGCTTCATCTAATCCGTCTACAGTCAACCCTAAAATCCGGGCCTGGATATTACCGTTTCGGGGATGATTCAAGAGCCAATTTTGATCCATACTGTCCTGGATCCAGCGAGCACCATTATATTCTCTGAATACTGAGCCGCGCAGATAAAAGGACTGAGAACCGGTATTAACGTTCAGAAATAACTCATCAGAGGGATCAACCGGGCCTCCTAAACGAGAATCTAAAGGATAAAACCCGGCTTCAGCAATACTAAACTCAATATAGCCGATGGAATCTTCCAGATTGCTGGTGCCGGTAAGGCGGCTGATAAAACGGTCTAGAGCGTTGTTATGGAAAAAATCACGCGGGATTACAGCATGAGCGCCTACAACTGTTGCTGTAACGACCAGAGCGACAACAATCCTCTTTGAGCTTTCTTTAAAAGACCAGCGGCGCGGGGCGAAGAGATCGCTCTGTTGGGTGTCTTGCCCTATTACGTGCTTTTGCATCGATAACATTATGAGTATGCAAACTGTTCCGATAAAGAAGAGAACATAGTCACCGCTTGCCCATTCTTCAAAACTTAAAGTTAAGAGAATCCCCAATGCTGTCAGCATTAGCCAGGGGTGCGAAGTCAGATAAACAGTAAAGAAACAGACGAGCATTATGAAGATACCGATTACCAGCGAATAAGATGATATTTGTTCTGCGCTGGCGGCATAATCTCCGAAAAAATATGCGTACCCGGATGAGAACAAGTCAATTACAGGCTGTATGATTGCGTTGTAGAGGCCGGTCAACTGTCCGGCCAGATTCATCACCACCGTTATCAGGGTAATAATCGCGCTTCCTAACAGCAAGAGGAAAAAGACCTTATATAATCTGCAGGCCAGCAGCAGAATAAGCATGAAGATCGTTTGCGCAATTATCTGCTGCGTCCAGTTCATCTCGATATTATTCAACGAAAGAGTGATCCGCGTCAGTAAAAGAGAGAAGATCAAAGTGGAGATCAGTCTTAAGGCGAAATGAAGCAGACGGTCTATCTGACTGCGATTGCTGAGCTGCTCTTTATCCTCTCCTGAAACAACAGAAGTAAGGGTGAAGTTATAGCCTTGCTGAGGTATGCCGTTCACGCTGTCACCTCGTGATTATCAAGCAGATTATCGGCGGAAATTAAGTCTTTTGCCTCGACTATCTTTATATCGCTGTTAACCAATTCTTCGTATAGATTATTCATATCAGGATCCGCGCTTGTTTCCATCAAACAGAGCATTAAACCTAAAGAATGCTTGCGGAAGGCGGCAATTCTTCTGGCCAGATCCGCAGTCAGAGATCTCACGACAAAAATATAGTAAGACATACCGCTGCCGATATTGAGCCTTTCAATTTGAGTTTCCATGCTGCGCTCTGATGTTCGCGGCAGCAAAGCCAGCTGTCTGCGGAAATAATTAAGGTGACCGGACTCATTAGAGGCCTGGAACATTCTGGCGGGATGCCAGGTTTCCAACTCTACCCATTGTTTCTTATCCAGCAAGACCGAGATAATACTGGCAGTAAACTCAAGCATGTCATCGCGGGCGAAATTCTCTTTTTCTCTGGCCCTGATATCTTTTAGATCATTTTCGTTGTAAGCAGGATCCAACAATACATAATAGCGGATTTCCCGCGGATCCTCATATTGCTTGATCATGAATTTCTGCACACGGGCGCTGACCTTCCAGTGGATACGCCTCATGGTGTCCCCCGGCTGCAATTCCCTCAGCGTGTCTATCTCATCTGAAGTATCAAGGGTTGAGATGCGGGCAAGTTCACCCTCATCAATCAGCTCTTTAATCAGAGAGGTGCTCTCTCGTTTATAGTACAAGCGCGGCAGAACAAGAGTGCTGAAACGAAGATGTTTTTCAACGCCCGGGATGCGCATCCAGAATATATTGAACATATCCCGCACCTGCAGGTCTATTTCTCCAAGTTCCAGAGTGCCGCAATGAATGCCTTCCAGAGTTGCTACCAGTCTTCTGGCTTCCCCTGGTCTGACGGTCAGGTTTAAAAGCCTGCTCTCTGAAAGAACGGTCTCGTGAGATTGACTGGACCAGGCTGTCATGCGCAGCTGCGCCGGCAGGAGCAAAGATCTTAAACTCAGCTCCAGCGTGTACCTGGCTGATTCCAGACGCGTGATTTCCTCGCTGTAACGCATAGGGTCCAGCTTCACTCTGGTCCGCAGATAAAGAACACTGAACAAACTGAAAAAGAGTACCGCGAAGAGCAAAATCATGCTAATACGAAAAACAGCATAACCATAGTAACTTGCACCTGCCCAGAGCAGAAGCAAGAGAAGTATAATCCAGAAGAATCTTCGCGTCACTTCTAGCGCTCCGGTACCCTGACTTCTCGCATAATTTGTCCGAGGATAGTATCCGGTTCCTGTTGTTTCAGTCTGCCCTCAGGTTTTACAATCAGGCGGTGACTCCAACAAGGTATGATCATTTTTTGCACATCATCCGGCAATACATAATCGCGTCCGCTTAATAAAGCCTCTGATTTAGCGACTTGCATCAGCATCAAAGAAGCTCTGGGACTGATGCCCAGTTCTAATTCGGGATGTTCTCTGGTTTTTGCCGACAAGATAGAGATGTATCTCTTGATAGCGTCACTGACGTAAACATAGCGGGCTTGTTCTTTAAGCCAGAGGATGTCATTTCCGGAGGCCACAGGCTGCAGATCTGCCAGAGGGTTATCTTCTGAATAACGATCCAAAATTGCCATTTCTTCACTTAGATCGGGATAACCCAGAGTGACTTTTAGCATAAAGCGATCCAGCTGAGCTTCAGGCAGAGTATATGTGCCTACTTGCTCGATCGGATTCTGAGTTGCCAGGACCATGAAAGGCTGCATCAGCTCATAAGTTTTTCCGTCTACAGTCACCTGGTTTTCCTGCATGGCTTCCAGAAGCGCAGACTGAGTTTTTGGCGACGTTCTGTTAATCTCATCTGCCAGCAACAATTGAGTCATGATGACGCCGGGATGAAATTCAAAGGCAGCTGTAGCCGGGTTGTACATATTGTATCCGGTTACATCCGAGGGCATAACATCCGGAGTAAACTGAATTCTGTTAAAATCCAAGGTCAGCGATCTTGCTAAAGCCGAAACCAGAGTAGTTTTTCCAATTCCGGGGACATCCTCCAGCAGGATATGTCCGCCTGCAGATAACGCAATCAAAAGTTTGCGTATTACATCTTCTTTCCCGATGATGACACGGGAAATATTATCTTCGATTAATTGACAGAGCTCTCCGGCCCTGCGTGGTTCAATATTCATAAATCACCTTGAGTAAAAAATTTTCGTTCTATATTCTGCAACAAAATTATGATTATTACAAAGGGGAAAAGGGTTCCGTGCTGTTATCGGCCGCCCTCTCTTTGCTCTCCAGCATCTTGTCAGCTTCGGAAGAAGTCCGTATTTTCCGTCTTCTGGGTTTATGCCCCTCACCCGGATACAATTCCTCTATCTTGGTTCCTTTGGGGATATAGAGGGCCTTGACAGCAATTGCAGGCTGTCGCAGCAATTCTTTGATGTGTCCCTTCCCTTCAATATCACTAAAGAAAATAAGCTCATTATTAAGCTGAGCGTCTTCGTTATTATAGTCATCTACATATATTAACATCATAAATTGCCTCTTGGCGCTTGGATTACGAGCAAGCCAGCTGCGCACGGCATGCAGGGCGGGATGAGCTTCCATGCCCATCAAGTCAGCAATTTCCCGGTCGTTGATTTTTGTTATTAAAGCTGCCTCCATTACGGCAATACGGGTAATTTTGTAGTTTTCGATAATAATTTGCTTCTGCCTGTCATCTAATACCAGATTCTTATCCTTGTTAAGAAAAATAAAGTAGGAATCCCCTGTTCTGGGTGAGATTCCGCTGACATGACGAAGAAAGCCTGCCCAGGTTCCGCCCGAACGCTGGAGTTTCTTAAAGGCATAATAGTGAATATGCAGGGTTCTAAAAACAATATAAATCAAAGCTCCAACGCTAAGAGAAATCAATATCAAGCCCAACAGGGGGCTCAAAGTACCGATCACAAGCATTAAGACTGTTAATATTAAGACGACCAGAATTAGCCAAGTCATTCTGATATTTTAGCATAGGACTGCGAAAATTACAGTAGAAGTGACCTCTCCATAAAACAGCATTCAGCATCCTAACAATTCACGCGCGACGCTCCCGATTATTGCTTTTATTTTGATGATCCAATCTGCGGGTGCAGCATCATTACAATTAATGCGCGACGCTCCGGATTATTGCTTCCATTTCGATGATCAGGTATTCGGGTGCAGCATGTTACAATTCGCGTGCAACGTTACGGATTTTCATATGGTAATGTTTAATATGAGTTAAAGAGCTATAAATGCTCACAGTTTAACACTAACTGAAAGACACAACGTTCAAGGAGGTAGAGGAAAATATGAGAACCGGCACAATTATCGGCTTTATAATTTTGCTTCTGATTATAGTAATTTTGGGAATTGGCGTTTTCTTGCTGTATCTCGAAGTTATTGATTTGCGAGGGCAAGCCGAAGGCAGCCCGTCAGCTCCGGAAGCGATTGACGGCAGAAGCGTCGTAAACCTTGATATTGACCTGCAGCGCGGCTCTTTGCAAATTGAGCCCGGCGAGACTTTCTCTGTGCGGGATATGCACAACAGACCATACAGGGCTTCCGTCCAGGGAGATACCTTTGTATTGGACGTTGACAGATGGCGTCATAATAATGATATTGTTCTGACTTTGCCCGCAGATAAAACATTCGAAGATGTAAAAATCAGTATTGGCGGTGGAACACTTGGTTTGCGTGATCTCAGCGCTGATAAAATGAAACTTTCGGTTGGCGGCGGCGCTATTACGGCCTCGGAGATAACAGCAAGAGATTTACAGCTTGAGTGCGGTGCCGGCAAAATCGAGTTCACAGGCAATGTAACCGAGAAACTCGATATAGATCACAGCGTAGGCGAGACCCTTGTTCTTCTCGATGGCAAGGAGTCTGATTTCAATTATGAGGTTGACTACGCTGTTGGCAGTGTCCGCATTGGTGAACGCGAATACTCCGGGATTTCCGGCAGTGACTCCATTAACAACAATGCTGACAAAAACATGACAATTGACTCAAGTGTAGGAAATCTTGAAGTTCAATTCCGCGGCGAATAATATTTTTATCGAAGACGCTAAGCGAGTAATTTGCACACCCTATCTATGTAGTCGCTAACAGAAGGCAAGGTGAAAAAAGATGGATAATCTGAATTGGTATATTGACAATATATTGGCTGAACTGCCGCATGGTAAAAACAGGGACTATCTGCACAATAAGGTTCTGCAATAGTGCTATGATCGCCACAATATTCTGCTGTCTGAGGGAAAGAGTGAGGAAGAGGCGCTGGGCACAGTAATCAGCGAACTGGACCCGGATGAAATCAGGAGCAGATATACTGCAGAAGGACAAAGCCACGAATACGTACCTGAAAAAGAAGAAAAGAACCAGCGATTAAAAACTGTCTTAAGTACGATCCTGTGGCCGGTCACTGTTGTAGTCTATCTGCTGATGGGTTTTTTAGGTGATCTTTGGCACCCCGGCTGGCTCATCTTCCCTGTTGCGGCCATTTTGCAGAAACTAATATCACTAATCTGATCCAATAATGGTCTGATTTTACATATAATAAACACCCCATTGTAAGGTGTTCCAAACAGATGCCCTGTCAGTATATGTATTTTAATAACCCCCGCAAGATTGGATTCTATTTGATCCAGCTTGCGGGGGTTATTTATTTGAGTTTCCTATATTTTGATTGGTGTTGATTGGCAAGGCCTAATAAGTCTTCAGCTCGCCTTCATTCATAACGGTCAATACCCCATCCTGCAATATGACATACATTTCGTCATTGACCACAAATTCTGAAGTCAAATCTGTCTTGCCCAGTATTGACTCCGGAGAACTGCTCACGGTTTCAACGCCGAAAGCAGTAATATTGCTTTCATCGAAGAAAGTTGTTATCAACGTAAAATCATTACTCTCTTCGTTTGCCGTGTAATAATGCGAAGCATAGCCATTCCCGGCTTTCGTATACTCAAAGAAGATTGCTTCTTTACCGTCCATCATGACAGTTGATTTAAGAGTATCAGCGGCCGGATCAAACTCAGCCGTCTGCTTATACTCAGCTCCTTCACTGTCTGTATATGTGACGGAATAGACTTGTCCGTTTTGCTCGATAACGACATCATCGGAAGTCATCATGCGCAGAGCGGCTTCGCCTCCTTCCATCCCCAGAACTGAGACGGGAATCAGGGAAAGATCGATCATAGCTACCGGCAAGAGGCCTAATCCTACCGATAAGGCCAATTCGTCGTTTTCTTCGATTTTTGCACTGATACGATCATAAGCAGCAGATTTCATTTCTATATATTTGCCGTAGCCTTCGGCGGGAATAGCGGGAGGACCGGTTATTTCGTCAGGCTCAGTCGGATCAGGTGTTTCTGCTTCAGGAGTTGTAATCTCAGGTACCTCTCCGCCCGCCTCTGTTTCCTCCTGCTGCTGCTCAGTTGGTTCGGCTTTCTCAGGACCTGAACATCCGGAAAAAACGAGCAGTATCATACAAATTGAGATTAAGACCGATATGAATCTTTTCATTACTCTTCTCCTTTGGACTTCTGCCGGTAACACTCGGACAGTGTTATATTGCTTTATTTAAGAATCGTGATCTTGCCAATGAGAGGCAGTGGTTTCATTCGGCCATTGACCGCGTTAACAATGCCGATTATGGCCAGCACTACAAACCCCAGCCACAATAGTCCCAGAAGAGTGGACAAAATGCTCCAGAGTGCCCAGGCTCCTGTAGCAAACAAAATACTGGTCAAAATGCCCACGAGAATCGAATAAACAATTGCAAAGGCGACTTCAGCCAAAGCGAGCACAAGCCCCTGATTTGCGTGATAACGAGCGAATTTCGATTCCTTAGCAGCGAATATGGGCACCAATACCAAGATTCCCAGATAGGCTAAGACAGCCATCATCTTGTTGTCCTGGATATCTTTTTCATCTGCTGAAAGTTGTGTGTAAGGGTTTTGATAAGGCGGTTGCTGCCCGCCGACAGGGTTTTGATACTGGTGTTGCTGGCCGCCCGCCGGGTCCTGATAATAAGGCTGATCGCCTGCAGGAGGCGCAGCAGCAAAGTTGGCAGGGGTTCCGCAGTTTGGGCAGAATTGAGTATCATCTGTCATTTGTGTTCCGCAATTTGTACAATTCTTCATAATAAATCCTCACTTTTAATTTTTATATTGCTTCGCTCTGCATTCCTGCAGGGAGTAGAACCAAGATCGATTTTTGCCTTCAATGCACATCTTTAAGAGAAAAACTTCTATACTGAAGCGCCGCATTGATTACAGAATTTTGAGTCCGGATTAAGCTTAGAGCCGCACTGGTAACAGAATTTGTTGGAATTAACAGTGCCCTCAGCGTGCTGTTCTTTAGTGTCAGATTGATATGACATATCAGTCTGTGCCTGCGCTTCATAGGGCTGCTGAGCTTGGACAGGAGCTTGATACGTCATATCAGGCTGCTGAGCTTGGACAGGAGCTTGATACGTCATATCAGGCTGCTGAGTTTGAACAGGCGGCTGATACGCCATATCTGGCTGAACCGGCGCGCTGCCTATACCGGGCTGAACAGTAATGTTATATGGCTGCTGCACTTGAGCATTATGTTGATTTGGAGCGCCTGATTGAGTTGCTGCATAATTTGTCTGATATTGG
>DCDV01000004.1:55862-56217 GCA_002316595.1 Mageeibacillus sp. UBA1046 | reverse complement strand
TGCATAATTTGTCTGATATTGGCTGCCTGTCGGCTGTGGTCCTGGATATTGCTGTCCTGGAGGTCCTTGTTGATTGTAAGCAGACACAGCCGATTTGCGGTTTTTACGGGTAAGCAATAAGACTAGAAGCCCAATTAAAATAAGTGCCAGAATTGCGCCGCCGATATATACAGCAAGAGCAGGCAGACCCAGGATTTTATTATCATCTTCAGGATTCACCACTGCGCCCGGAGCTGCGTCAGTCTCGTCACTTGTGTTTTCTGTCTGAAGCGGGTCTTCAGTGGAAGCAGTCGGATTTGCGTCTGCAGCTTCGCGCGCTTCAGCAAGCAATTCCTGTACTACAGGAAATCCGGGG
>DCDV01000004.1:48144-55742 GCA_002316595.1 Mageeibacillus sp. UBA1046 | reverse complement strand
AAATCCGGGATTAGTATCATTTATGCTGCGAAGTTGCTCAATGGCAGTATTATAATCGCCACTGTTATACAGATTCAAAGCATTTTTAAAGTCCGCAGTAAATTCGCTCTCCGCCGGAGTTACATTGATTTCATGCAGGAATTGTTTCGCTATGTTAATGGGTATGGCAAAATTCATGCCCGATATACTGCCGTCTTCATCAGCCATGCCGAATGTATTTATTCCGACTACTTCGCCGGCTTCATTGAACAAAGGACCGCCAGAGTTGCCGCCATGAATATCCGCATCTGTCTGCAGGATGCTCCAGCCGTCACTCATTTCCTTTTTAGCGCTTATTATACCCTGCGTCAAAGTCGGTTCCTGGATCGCCTGCGCAACATTAAGCGCCTCCGACAAAGTCGCTACTGCAGGATAGCCCATGGCATATACACTATCTCCGGTTTTGAGTGTCGAATCATCTCCAAGTGTCACTGTAGGCAGATTTTTGCCTTCAAGTTTCATGATTGCGATATCCTTGCCAGGAATCGGCTCGCCAATCTTAAGCAGTTCCAGCCGTTCTCCTTTGGCGGAGACATCACTTCCAGGAGCTACATTGCCGATAAAGCACTGATATGAAGTTTGGAGATTGTCAATTTCCATGCTTTGCGACAAGAGACTAAACCAGGCTGTTGCAATGCCATCCCATTCCTCTTGCGTCATCTGATAACCTGCCCGCCGCATCTCCTCCATAAAAGCATCAGCAGAGTCTACTGCGTTTTGCTCCAGTAAAGACATGGCAAATGATTCGTAAAGCCCTTCTTCATCAGTGTGGACTACGTGCGCGTTCGTCACCATACAGCCATCCGGAGTAACTATGAATCCTGTACCCACAGCAGCAGTGCTTGTGTTCTCGGATTCAACATTTCCTGTGGAGAAAGCATAGTATTCCAGATAATTTATCATCAGCCAGACCATGGCCTGATAGATTTCCTCATCACTGGAACCTATTTCCCCATTTTCAATCATGCGTGTGACCTCATAAGCGAGGTCATCTTCCAGGCTGCTGTCAAAGGCAAATTCATACCATGTTACATCAGCTGTCCAGGTTGTCTGAACCAGAACAACACCGGGTTTATTTATTGTTGCCAGCGTCCGTGCATCAATCGGCGCTGCTGCCGCAATACCAGAGAACATCGTGACAGCCATCAGGACTGCAAGCAACATAATAGCGATTCTTTTTTTCATTTTTCGTCCTCCTTGCTTCAGAAGTAAAATGGTAGATATGTTCTTCTCTTATTCTTGTCCATATAAGTCGTTATGTTATGTCATATTGGAGATAAGTTCCTGTTGCCAGTGCTCCGGAGAAGAATGAATTAAGCGTCCTGTGAAATAATGACGAATAAACTGCAGCGCGGGATTGCGCTTAATCGCCATCGCATATTGAGCATATTCAGCTTTAAGCAGCTCGTCTTTGCTCAGACGGATTACTTCACGGTTAAACTCAATGGCCTCCATTGCTTGATTGAGCCTTCGCCAGAAAACTTCCCAATCTGCGAAGTTTCCATAGAGGAAAGTAGCTGCGGCAGTTTCTTGGCCGGTAGCGAATTCTACGGCTGCTGTATCAGCATTTTTACCCGGGGAAATCAACCAGATTATGTTTTCATTATCTTCACCATACAGGCCTTGCTTCACTCCGACGCAGATCTGTCCGACATTAAAGTTCTGTTTGAAAATCTGATATTCAGCTGCGACCCTGCTATCAGCAATTTTTGCTTCTAATGCTTGAATAAATGAAGGCGCAATTTCATGAAGGCGGATTAAAGGGACTGCAGCGCCCTCGGGCATAATTCTGGCAATGTCAGCAATTTGCTTCATGTTGAGAGTCTGGTCGATTTCTCTGGTCGCGTTCAGTGCCTTCTCGCGCAGAGTGTGAAGACTTCTTTCAATATGTTGGCCAAAAGCTTCGGTATCCAGACCGAGGCGGCCAAAACTATAGCGTTCCCCCGTATTCAGCGTTAATGTCAGCCCAAAATCGGCTTTTTCAAGACTGCTGACAAAGCAAAGAGGTATGCGTCGGGCTTTCTCATCCGGAGGCAGTATAAGAACACAGTTTTCGTAGACTTCTAATACTGCTTTCCCCTGAGCATCCTTGCCGTTTTCTTCATAATGATAATTTGCTTCTGTCTTGAAGGAGGGGGTGGCGCTGATAAACAGTGCTTGCCGCACCTTTTGATTGTACAAACTATAAAGTTCCATAAAGAACGCTTCGCCAAGGTTGCCAAGACGCGATATCGTGAATATCTTATCTTCTGTCAGAATCCGGACAGAATAATCTTGCCAGCTGAAAGATTTGATATCGCTGAACGGCATGTAAAAAGAATCAAATAATGCCGAAATTGCTAACCCGTCAATCTCCGGCTTAAGTGTCACTTCGCCTTGAATCGGCTCTGATGCGATCTCACAGGTATACTCAATAGACATATGTCGCTATCCCAGTTTCCTGCCGCAGCCGCCGCAGAACCTGGTGCCGAGCGGATTCATCTCACCACAGTCCGGGCAATTGCTGCTCGTTGAAGCGGACATAGATTCGCCGCAGTTATTACAGAAGCGCACGCGCTGAGCGTTCTTGGCTCCGCAGCGTTGACAGACGACAAGTGCCATGGAGGCACCGCAGTTGTTACAAAAAGCACCGGTTCCTGCTGGCTTGCCGCAAGAAGGACAGACAGTAGTTTTGCTTTCAATTTTTCCCTGCCAGACAGTGGCGCTGTCTCCTGCTTCTTCGATATTGCGCTGCATTGCCTCGGCTCGCGCTTTGGCGACAAAAACCTCCTGTCTGGGAGCGCAGGATACACACAAGCCTTCGTCCTCATTCAGACAGGAATCGCAGACATAAGTGTGACAGGAATGACAGCGGTGAAAGTGCTGCGCTGCCTCATTCTGCGATATTTCAAAGGCTTTTTCATGTTCTTTGTGCCATTCAGGGCTCATGCCGGTAAAGCGTTCGGACAGAACATCTCCACCTCTGGAGGTAGCATAGCCGATATTTGACAGCCTGCCGCCCAGCAGGCTGCCAAATATACTGGCGCCTTCTGCCAGATTGCGGATGCCTTTGCCCCTCTTATAAGTTTCGCTTTCTATGAAGCTTGATTTGTATCCATCCTGACAGTTATCGCAGAAAAAGGTAAACTCAAATCCTGCATCGGTTGAATTATCCTGATAATTGCGAGTGAATGCTCGAAGCATATTTTCCCCCTTTATTTTTTGATTTTTTTACCACAGGCAGTACATTTCGTATTCTCGAAGAATTGCATAACTTCACAGCGTCGGTTCTGGCATTTGACCATCAGCCCGGCCCCGCACTGCTCACACTTTTCTTGTACAAAGGTCTGTTTGCCGCAGATGGGACAGGCAATGTATAGATGTCTGCCGCAGCCGGAACAGATTAACTGCTTCTTATGAATTTCTTTAAGGCAAGCAGGACAATTAAAGGTAAAAGGATTAGGATTGCCGCAGACCGGGCAGAATCTGGAATCACGTTCGATGAAAGAGTTGCAATGAAGGCAGGGCTGCTTGTATGAAGACATCTCAAACCTCTTCTTTGTGGCGGCGGGGGGCACATTCTGTGCACAGCAGATAGGCCTCGTTGTAATGACCATCGCATACCCACCTATAACATCTGTGGCAGCGGCTAAAATGTTTTCTTGACTCTCTTTGCGCCAGTTCGAAAGCTTCTTTCACACTTTCAGCTCTGATTAACTGAGTTGTATAGCCTTCATTACATAAGTCGCAGCAGAAAGTAAAACGGTAACTGCCATTCTCTTCAGTCATTGTGCTTTTGGAAGTAAACTTCGCCTGGTTCACTTCATCACCTGCCCTTTCGGCTGCGTATGTGAAAAAGAACTTGCCGCATCTTGGATTGTTGCGGCCGGACTTGTATAATTGCGTTAACGACAACAAATGCCATCAATCTTATGATTACTGTACAAATCATTCAAATCAATGTAATCATCCCAAGGGTGATTTTGCGGTAAAAGACAGGAAACCGTACAAAATATTCTTGATTCAGGCTGGAGGATTTAATTATGAGCAAGAAGCATCTGGTTGCAGCGGCATGTATAGTAATTTTTCTGGGAGTGCTCACCTCCTGCAGCCAAAAGTCAATGCAGCTTGATCCTACAAAACCTCTCACGATCACACTCTGGCATAATTATGGCAGCCAGATGCAAAGCCAGATGGATGAGCTCATTGATGAATTCAATTTGACTGTCGGCAGAGAGGAAGGCGTGATAATAAGCGTAACAGCTGTTTCAGCAATGAAGGATCAAGAAGAGCAGCTGGCGATGATAGCTGATGGTGTTCCGGGGGCAGGACGCATACCTGACATCGTTACCGTCTATCCAAGAACTGCTGCGCGCCTTGCTGAAGAAGGACTGATAGTAAGTTTGGATGATCTTTTCAGCAATGAGGAGCTTGCGGCTTATGTGCCTCAATTTGTTGAGGAAGGCCGTCTCTCAGACGGCAAGCTTTATGTATTCCCTATTGCAAAATCTACGGAAATGCTGTTTGTTAATCAAACACTTTTTGATCGTTTCTCAGCCGCCACAGGAGCATCAGTTGAAAAGTTGTCTACCTTTGAAGGCATAGCGGAAACTGCCAATTTATATTATGACTGGACTGACAGCTTGACTCCTAAAATTGAAAATGACGGTAAGACTTTTTTTATGGCTGATTCATGGGGCAACATTTCTTTGGTCGGGATGACACAGATGGGTGAGCCATTTGTAACGCCTGAAGGTCTAAAGACTGATAAGCCTCAGTATGAAAGAATTTGGCAGGCTCTGATACCGCAGGCACTTTCAGGCTCCTATGCTGTCATCGATGGTTACTCTTCTGAGCTTTCCCTCACAGGGGACATTGTCTGTTCAACCGGATCTACGGCCGGAGTTACATTTTATGGCGACACGATAACTTATCCCGACAATTCCAGTGAAAAAGTAGAATACAATATCCTTCCCTATCCTGTTTTCCGGAACGCAGAGAAGGTAGCTTTGCAACGAGGAGCCGGGATGGTAATCGCAAAATCTGAACCGGCTAAGGAATATGCGGCTGCATTATTTTTGAAATGGCTCAGCGCTACAGAGCAAAACTTGCGCTTTATATCCTCAACAGGCTATCTGCCGGTGACGATTGAGGCTTATGAGAATATTTCCAGTCTGATTCAGACGGAAGAAAATCCTAATATTCACAAAATGCATGAAACTGCGCAATTGATGAAAGCAGAATACACATTTATAACAGCGCCTAATTTCGATGGATATGATGATTTATTTAAAGAATACGAGGAAGATTTAAAAACTGCCATGCTGGAAGGGCGGCAAAGAGTGCAGTCGGGAGATACTGTCCAACATATTAGCTTGACTTTGTTTGATGACTTTTCTGATTAGCATGACTTAGGTTCGGACTTGAGAATGAAGAAGCCGGGTTTTTTTAAACTGCTAAAAGATATTAGAGAATACAGCTATGAAGGGCTTAACTTGCAGCGCCGTTTATTTTTGTTTTTTCTCCTGTTTTTAGTGACTGTCATGTCGGGGCTGCTGCTTATTTTATTCGCGACAGGCATCTTCAGAGTTGGGTTTAACGAAAGTCAGATATTTCTGAAAAATGAGCTTAATCACATTGAGGCTAATGTTGAACGGGAGTTTGGGTCTATTTCCATGCAGGGTGTTTCATTATCCAATATGCTGACAGCTGAAATTGAGAGAAAGCTGGCAGAAATTGATCTGAATCCTGCTTCCCTGCAAGATTCACCCTCCAGTTTGGAACCCATACTGGACGACTGCCTCAAAATTCTCAGTGCCTCCTTGAATAACAGGACAAGCGCAGCCTTTGTTATTCTGGATGCGACAGTAAATCCCGCGCTTGATCAAGCGGAATCTTCACGCTCCGGACTATTCCTAAAAAATATGCTTCCCAATACCGGTTATGTTTCGCCCTCATCTGTACGTTGTCTGCGCGGACCGGCATCTCTGGCGCGGGAAAACAGTATTTACCTGTCGCCCCAATGGCAAATGGAGTTTACAGTTTTGCCGGGAGATTTATTCCATCTGACCATGGATGCAGCCAAACATGGTGATACCGATCTAACAAAATTATATTTATGGCATCCAAAATCAAGATCAGCTGCAGATATATCGGAAGGCATGTTGCTTTCTCTTCCCGTTATAGCTTCTGACGGCACAATTATGGGAATATGCGGCTTTGAAGTCAGCGACATGCTTTTCAAAATGCTGTATACACCAGACAATACAGTTTTTGGACGCATATTTTCTATCTTGGCTCCTGTCGAGCAGGAAATGCTTGATGCTTCCAAAGCTCTGCTGGCTGGCAGCTACACCGTAACATCTGCGGGAATAGACGGTCCTCTGGAAATCAACAACGATATTAACGGTCTCACACACTTAACCGGCAAAGAAGATGTAACGTATTCCGGCTTATGCCAGACGGTTAATCTGTATCCTAAAGACACAATCCATAGTGATCAGGTCTGGAGACTGGGCGTGGTAATGCCTTGGCAGGATTTATCCGATTACATGATGGCAAAGAACTTGCGCATTTTATTCCTGCTGGTAGGTCTTCTTATTACCAGCGCCTTGATTGCGCTGCTCCTCAGCCGTAAATATATCAGGCCGGTAGTGAATGCGATCGGAAACATTCGCAATAAGACCTGCACAGATTATGAGAAAACTAATATTCAGGAAATTGATGATCTGATTAATTTTCTGGCAGAGCAGGAAACGAACACTGCTCTCAGCCAATCAGCCTTGGATGACAGTCATAGAAGCTTCACCCTCTTCGAAACCTTTGTTGAAAACATTAAAACATTGTCACCTGCGGAACGGCTTGTCTTCAACCTCTATATGGAAGGATACAACGCCAGGGAGATAGCGGAGAAACTGTATCTCTCCATTAACACAATAAAAACACATAATAAGCGTATCTACATGAAGCTCAATGTCTCATCACGCAAAGAATTGTTAGTGTATGTGAACATGATGAAAGAAAGGAACGGCACTTTACCTTCCGTCCGCTAGCGTAATCAAAATGCGTCTTTAATAGCTTGCTTTACCCTTGCATTTCTTGTTGTGGGCTACGCTATTTCAACCTTAAACGAGATAATTATATGATTTGGTGCAATTTCAGGAAATAAATAAAGCTTACTAAGTCTTGAATACTTAGTAAGCTGGCGCAATGGTGCCGGTGGCCGGACTCGAACCGGCACGGAGATACCTCCATCGCATTTTGAGTGCGACACGTCTGCCAATTCCATCACACCGGCATGATCGTAAATGAATATTAGCAATACCACAAGACTATTGTCAAATAGAACATTTCATACTGCATTATTGGTTAATTGCTAACCGAAGTGAACACTCGGTCATCTAAAGTGATTGCAAACCGGAATGTGTAATTAGGTATTGCAAAGATCATCTGTCCTGCTAATCTGTGTGGCTTTACACAAAATGCAAAGACTGTCTGCGGCAAAATACCGAGACAGTCTTTTTGGTGGGGGAAGGTGGATTTGAACCACCGAAGTCGGTGACAACAGATTTACAGTCTGC
>DCDV01000004.1:35416-48010 GCA_002316595.1 Mageeibacillus sp. UBA1046 | reverse complement strand
GCCCCCTTTGGCCACTTGGGTATTCCCCCGTATTTTGCTGAATTGAATGGTGGGCCATCAGGGACTCGAACCCCGGACCTACCGGTTATGAGCCGGCTGCTCTGACCAACTGAGCTAATGGCCCATCCCTTTAAACAGCAACAAAAGGATTATAAGAAAGAGTATTGATTATGTCAAGTTTAAGATCTCTGTTACTTCCCCGGTGTTTTTATAAATAGAGTGAGCCGGTACATATCCCCTGACAAGAGACAAAGGGTATATTCTGCTGCCGGTTCCTATGACAGTTCCGGGATTCATAACGCAGTTACAGCCAATTTCTACCTGGTCTCCAATAATTGCGCCCATTTTTCGCAATCCCGTTGCGATTTTTTTCTCAGAGCAGCGAATTTCAATATTTGTCCTGTCTGACTTGATATTGGATGTTATCGCTCCGGCGCCTAAGTGTACACCGGTTCCGAGAACAGAATCCCCAATATAATTGAAATGCGGAACCTGTACTTTTCTGATCAGAATCGAATTTTTTAATTCGCTGGAATTGCCGATTACACAATCTTCCCCGATTAGAATATCATTTCGCAAAAAGGCACAATGCCTGACTACAGTACCCGGTCCTATAATGATGTTATATCCGAGAAATGCTGAAGGCGCTACTATCGCTGATTTGGCTATCCAGACATTATTGTCATGTTTCTCGTACTCGTTTAGATCCAGATTTGCACCGACAGCTTTTACATAGTCACTGATAAAAGGGAGACTTTCCCACGGATACAGGTTTTCAGTCAGCAAAGCTTCAGCTAAACCTAAACCTTGTGGAAATAATGCCTCAATTGTTAATTCAATATCCATATTAATTTCTCCAGATGATCTAATTTTTGAGCTTCATCATTTAAAAGCTCATCTGACTAACACATCAGAAAATATTAAGACCCCACCGGCAGATTAAAGCCGATGGGGTTCGTGGTCGAGGTGAAGGGACTCGAACCCCCGACATCTTGCTCCCAAAGCAAGCGCGCTACCAGCTGCGCTACACCTCGAAACAAAGCAATTCTGACATATTAAAATCATTATGTCAATTTGCTCACTTCCCTGCTCATTTCATCAATATAACTATCGATCTTGCCATAATCCAGGGCATCTCTGATCGTGGCAAAGGATGGATTTATCGCTTTGCCATCTAAGAATAACGGGGCTTTGACAACCATTCTGTTCCTCTTTACCGGATGAAGAAAATCCAGCATATAACTATGCAATGCCAGCGTGGGAACTTTCTGGTCCAATAGACTGTCCGGTCCGTAACGTCTGTCCCCCAGCAACGGATGCTGCCGTCCGGAAAACTGCACCCTTATCTGATGCGGGCGTCCCGTAATCAGACGAATCAACAGCAGGGAGAGCACTGTTTTGTCAGTTTTAAAGGTCAGGACGACACGATACTCCAGAGTCGCCGGCCGACCCTCTTCTTTTGAAGTAATAAAGTACCTTCCTTCCCTCTTTTCATAGGATATGTAGTCTGTCAAAGTCGCTGCCGGCTGATCAGGTATTCCGTGAACCAAAGCAAGATAGTATTTTCCTATCAGATTTTCCCGGAAAGCCTTTGACATCCTGCCCGCGGCTTTGGAAGTAAGAGCAAAAACCATAACTCCGCTAGCCGGCTGATCCAGCCGGTGCAAAAGACCCAGCCAGACGTTTCCGGGCTTACTGCGGGATACTGCCAGATAATCTTTGATCAAATTAACCATGTCAGCTTTGCCGCTGATGTCCTCCTGAGATAGAATTACCGGTTCTTTGACAGCTGCCAGTATATGATTGTCTTCGTACAATATTAAGGGATGTTGATTTCCAATAGACATATGTCCCCATTTCCGATTTTTCTGAAGATGTTTAGCTCTCCCGGCGTCTCATGTATCCTCTCGAGTCTTCATCCTTATGGTTTTCGGTGTCAGTTTAATCTAAATGTAAAAGCAGACGTGTGAGCGAAGCAGAAGTATATTAATATACAGTCTTTCAGGAAAAATATTTGCAATTTGAAGTAGTCCTGCTGACAATGATTATACAGTATAATATAGGCATACTTATGAGGAGGCGAGCCATGATCCCACATATTTTAATTTGTGATGACGATCCGGTAGTTCACGAATCCCTGATAATTTATCTTGATGCAGAGAATTATACTCATGCATCAGCATTTGACGGCCTGGAGTCGCTAAAGCTCTGGGAGGAAGAAAAACCGGACTTGATAATTCTGGATTTAATGATGCCTAAGATGTCCGGTACTGATGTATGCCGCGAAATAAGGAAGACATCCAATGTACCCGTGATCATGCTGACAGCCCGCGGTGAAGAAATTGACCGTGTTCTCGGTCTGGAATTAGGCGCTGATGATTATATTGTCAAGCCCTTCAGTCCTCGAGAAGTTATTGCAAGAATCAAAGCTGTCCTGCGCAGATTACGCGAAGGCGAAAGCAGTCCTTCTTCAGTGCTTAGATTTGAAGGTCTGGAGATAAATCTGGATAATTATCAAGTCAAAGTCAAAGGCGAAAACGTAGCCTTTACACCCAAAGAAGTAGAAATTCTGTATCTGCTGGCATCTCACGCAGGTCAGGTTATGGACCGTGAGCAGATCCTGTCCAAGGTGTGGGGATATGACTACTTCGGAGACACCAGAACAGTAGATACGCATATTAAACGCATCAGGCAGAAAATCGATCAAGAAGATGCTAAATATGGCCTGATCACCGTTTATGGAGTTGGGTACAAATTTGAAGCTGAAAAATAGTTTTTTAGTTCGCAGATTTTTTATTCTGATTGTAGTGGCAGTAATTCTATGGACTGTACTGACCACTGTATTTTATTCCTTTATTGCGCAGCCTGTTTTTGCCCGTATCATCACCAGGCAAATAACTACTCGCTCCAGCGTGATTTCTAACCGCGTTGCCGGAGCTGATGATTACGATAATTTCGTCACCGAAACCATCGCCTTGTCTTATTCAATGTACGGCAGCTGGACCTTTCTGGTCGATGGCGAAGGAATAAAACTGCATACCAATCTTCAATTCGAATCGACCGAGACCACAGATCTGCTTTTTAAATATGTTCTCGACTCTCATTTGGAACTCATGAGCTCCACTGTTGAGACAACTTCAGAAATTATGCGAGTTCAGGGGATTAATGGCTCACTCATATTTGCATCCGTCCCAATTGAATTTGAAGAAGCCAGATATGGATCTGTTGTAACGGTCCAGCCCATGGAAGAAATGAATGCCAGTATTCTTAGTTTGAATGTTGCGCTTCTGATTTCCTCTCTGGTAGTGCTGCTCATTATGACGATCCCGGTGCTTATAGCTGCTTTCCGCTTAGTTCGCCCGCTTCAATCTATACGCAAAGTTGCAATAGCAATATCCTCAGGGGATTTCACCCAAAGAGCAGACGAGAGCGAAGAGGGTGAGATCGGAGACTTAGGTCGCGCAATGAACCAGCTGGCAACTCAGCTCTCACTCGCCTTCTCTGAACTGAGGGTGGAGCGTAATCGTCTTCGTCAGATTTTAGACGGGATTCAAGAAGGGATAATCGCGATCAACTGCGACGGAATAGTAACCCATTCCAATACTGCAGTCTGGGATGTTTTCGGAATCAAAGCCTCTGACGTAAAGGGGTTATCCCCGGATGAATTTTTACGCACCTCTCGCCTGGACAATTTTTTCAATCAGGTATTGGAGAAGAATGAGACAGTAAATGTTGTAATTTCTAAAGATAACAGGCAGATAAATGTAATCATAACTCCCCTGGAAACCGATCAGCATATTATGGACGGGGCAGTAGGTCTGTTCCGCGATATCACTGAAGCTGAACGGCTGGAAATGACCAGAAGAGATTATGTTGCTAATATATCGCACGAACTGCGCACTCCCCTCACCGCCATGCGCGGACTGCTTGAGCCCTTGAACGAGGGAATGGTCAAATCAGAAGAAGATCGCCAGCGCTACTACGATATCCTGCTGCGCGAGACACACAGACTTTCACGTCTGATTAACGACATGCTGGAGCTTTCCCGGATTCAGGCCGGAGAAGCGGTTATTGTGCAGAAGCCTTTTGCAATCGATCGCATGATCTCAGACCTTGTTTTCCGATTCCAGGTAACTGCTGAAGAAAATGACATTAAAATGGAGCTTAAAAATGAAGATCCTTTGGATGAAATTCCTCTCCTCTGGGGTAATCCCGACCGCGTGGAACAAATACTGGTGATTTTGTTTGACAATGCCATAAAGTACTCTGATCCGGGAGGAAATATTGAGGTTGAGGTTGTGAACGAAGACCGTTCGACCAGCATAACCGTCAATAACTCCGGAACTGGCATAAAACCTGAAGATATTGACCACGTCTTTGACCGCTTCTTCAAGGCGGACCGCTCTCACACCCATCCGGGCACAGGGCTGGGACTCTCCATAGCCAAAGAATTGGCTAATAATATGGGTCAAAAACTGGATGTTCAAAGTAATTATGGGCATGGCGCCAGTTTTATCTTCACCATCCCCCATGCCGACGTGGTGTTAAATCCTGAGGGAAATATCAAAGAAGTATTCTCCAGCGACATTGAAGATGAAAACGATGAAGAAAACGAAGGCGCTCAAGCTTCAGAACAGATCACCGGGTGTGAAACCGCAGAAGAGGCCGTTCCGCCAGAGAAGACAGCGGACAAACACGATAATTCTGATACTGAAGTTAACAGCAATATTGAATAAAGCGGATCATAATGGAAAAAATACGCATTAACAGATACATAGCGTCCTCCGGTTATTGCAGCAGGCGCGAAGCCGACAGACTGATCGCTGCCGAACAGGTGACGCTAAACGATCAGGCAGCCCAGCTAGGCGATACAGTCGGTCCCAATGACGTTGTCAAAGTTAACGGACGAATAGTAAGACCGCTTAAGGATGACAGGCTGGTATATATCGCCTTCAATAAGCCTGTGGGCATTACAAGCACTACCGATTCCAGAAGGAAAGACAATATCATTGACTACATCGGTTATCCGGAACGGATATTCCCTATCGGTCGTCTGGACAGAATGTCGGAAGGATTGATCCTGTTGACCAATGACGGTTCCATGGTAAATCCGATTCTGCGCGCTGAACATAAAAATGAAAAAGAATATGAAGTCAAAGTAGATAAAGCAATCAGCGATGAGGAGCTGCTCACCTTACAAAACGGCGTTCCGATTCTAGGGCAGATAACCAATTTCAGCAAAACGAAAAGACGCGGCAAGGATGAGTTCAATATTATTCTGACACAGGGTCTAAACCGTCAGATCAGGCGTATGTGCCAATATCTCGGTTTCGAAGTCGTCTCTTTAAAGAGAATCCGCATAATGCACATTAATTTGGGGAATCTTCCTGTCGGCGCCTGGCGGTATTTGACGAAAAAGGAAGTAGCCGAACTGCATCGTCTTACGGGCAAATAATCTTTATACGTCTTCTGCTCGGAAGGAAAGACATATTTCCTCAATCTCCGGCTGCAGCTGAACAAGTTCCACCCCTGCAGCCTGGAACATCCGCTTAGAAGCGACAACTATATCAGTATCTTTATATTTATCTGAAAGGTACATTACCTTATTGATTCCGGATTGAATTATCGCTTTGGCGCATTCATTACAGGGGAACAAAGGCACGTAGATACGGCATCCTTTGAGATCGCGCCCGGAGGCATTAAGTATGGCGTTCAGCTCCGCATGACAGACATATGTATATTTAACGTCCAGGGCCTCTCCTTCTCTGCCCCAGGGAAACTCATCATCGCTGCAGCCATAAGGCATGCCATTATAACCAATACTAACAATCCTGTTCTCGGGGCTGACAATACAGGCACCAACCTGAGTGCCGGGATCCTTGCTTCTTCTGGCTGCCAGCAGTGATATGCCCAGAAAGTAGTCGTCCCATGAAATGTAATCGGTCCTTTTTGTCATATGCTTCCCTTCCCTTATGGATAATACACAGCAAGTTTGATCAAAGTGAATTTGCAGCAGCCAAATATTTTATTTCAGGCTGGTTTTCCACAAGCCATGAATATTGCAGAATTCATAAACATCAACAGGTCCGTTGCCGACTCTGAATTCTGCTTCCGGTTCTTCACCGGGAAGCAGGAATTGAATCTGATATCTGTTTCCTTGCACTGCCGCAATCCAGTTAACATAATGCTCTTCAGTCATAGGATGGGCGATAAAACCTACCTTGACTCTTATCCCCTGATCCGTTCTCTCGATATTGGGAGCATGCTCAAAATCGTTCTCGTCATGGGTAATGGCTTCCAGTAAAACCATGGGCACATCGCAGCAGACCAGTTGCCCTCCGCCATCATTGAGCATAATTACGACATTGCCACATTCTTTACAGAAATAGAATTTTATATCATGCATAAATTCCTCCTTTACCACAGGGAGTAAAATTTCATCTTTCCCATAGATCTCTTCATCCTTATTATCCTGATCAGGATCATGTCTCAGCATTCTGGCAGGCGGGTCGGCGAGCGGAACATCTGCTTCACTTTTCCTGCGCCTTCTGATAAAAAATAACAATAATTGCAGGAAAGCAATAATTACCAGGACAGTTAATGAACCAAGAGTGACAATGAGACCATCTCTGAAGCCGTAAGGCTGGAAATTCATTGCCACAACGTTCTCACCGGCAGGAAGCTCAAGCGCCATCAGCGAATTGTCAACGGTTTCGATTGATTGCTTTTGGCCGTTGACAGTGGCATGCCAGCCTCTGTCATAAGGAACAGTGAGCAGCAGATAGCCTCCCTCAGGCATCACAATGGAACCTCTGAAATAATCAGAAGAAAAACGATCCAGCTGAAACTGAGTTGCCTTTATTCTGCTGATACTGGAAACGAAGGAGTCTCTCTCTAATCTTGCCGCATAAAACTCAAATTCACCGCTTCTTTCAGACTCTGAACCGAGAGTGAAACTAATCAAAGCGGTTTGCCCCGCTTCCAGATAACCGACTTCCGCATTACCAACAGCTCTGGCGGAGAAACTGAATGACTTTTCGTCTATAGTTATCTTGCCGCCGGAGGTTTTATGACCTCTCATGTCATAGGCCAGATTGTAAGTGCCTTCTTCCTCAGCAGTAAGGCTGAAAACCAGTTCCGCAGTGCCATCATCTGAGTTCTTATCAAAGCTGAATATCGTATCAGATTCATTGTAAGGAAACAAATTAGCCTGGCTGGAATCATCAACTTCTATCGGCACCGGAATATACACGCCTGAGGAGTCAGGATCAATAGCCTGCAAAAGCTGATTCTGATTTTCCAGCGGATTTATATTGCTGCTCCTGTAATGCATTATGTCAGGTGAGGCAGCAAAGCCAATCGATAAAGCAAAAGGATTTTCATATACGTCGATATCTTCATTCGACATGACGAGTTCCCGGGTATTATCCTGCCAGTGGCTCTTATCTCGTAAAATTAAATAGCGGATACCGAACAGACTGTCAATTAAAACATTAGAGCCATCATACTTATAACTATTGATGCCATTGCTGTAAAGGCCTAATTCTTTAAAAAAGCTCACGGGCTTTTCGGCGGTAGTTGAAGCAAAGAGAGTCAGTCCATCCAGCCCATACAAAAAAGAATCATTGGAAGTCTTGCTGGGATAAACTTCAGTTCGATAAAAAAGTGTGTCATCGGTGTTCGACTTCAGCTTAGTTACGCTGGTCCGGATTGATTCCGGAACGGAGCCGCCGGCATATCCTTCTCTGTTGCCGAAATATTCGTTTTTATCCAGATAAAATAAACCTACAGAGGTTGATAAGCCAATCTCGATTATCATTACAGCCAACAAGAGCAAAGTAACAGGCCTCTTATACTGTCTTTCATCAGTCAGACGAATAAAAATCAAAGCATAAAGAAGCAGGAAGATAATGCTGAACAAAATTGTATAGTCAGAAATTTTGTTCTCGCCAACTTTTTCAACTACTATCATCAGCAAAATAAGAGAAAAGGCAAACCCGACAATTGTTTCTCGTCGCAGCAGTCTGATACCGGGCAGTCCTTCATAGAGAAAAGTAAGCAAGATAAAAATATAGACAAAAGAGTTTCGGTAGGGCAGCTGGTTGGGGTAATGAAAACCATGCCAGATGAAATTCAAAATATTGGTATGAAAACTAAGGACCATAAAGGCTATGGTCAAAAACCCCAGCACCCGGTCACGCAATTTAACCTTGGAATTTAGAAGAGCAATTGGCATCAGGAGCAAAACAAATACGCCTGCATATAAATTTGGGAAACCACTGCGAACGGTGGGTTCAACTAAAAGCAGATGCTGCCCGAAGTAATCAAACAGAGAGGCAACTTTTTCTATCCCGGAAGGAAAAGAATCATTAGCCGCGGATGTTACCTGCAAAGCCTGATATGTTGGCCAGATCAATATGGCGGAAAGTCCAACACCCAGAGCAGAATAAAACAGCATTTTCAGCGATGTCAGCAATTTCACCAGTGGTTTGTTTTCCGGAGTGAAGCGAAACAAGAAAGGTATAAAGAGCATTGCTGTCATGAGACAGACAAACCAGGCCATATAGAAATTTACAAACAGCAAATAGGCTAAGCTGAGGGTGTAAAGCCAGATCTTCTTGTCGCGAATCAGATATACCATGCCCAATATGACTAAAGGGGCAATATACAAAGAATCCAGCCACATTATGTTCCAGCCATAAGCTATCACATAAGCAGATAAAGCATACATGGTCGAAAAACCCACTGCCAAAGGACCATGCCTGTTAAATGTTTTTCTTAAGAATATATTGAAAGTGAAACCTGCGAGCGATAGCTTGATTAACGTTAATACGAATATTCCTTCTGTCAGGAAGGCCGCGGGAAACAACAGCAGCAGTAAATTCAAGGGACTGGCCAGATAATATGCGAAAAGGGCGTAAAAATTTACTCCCAGGCCTCCGGCGAAACTGTAAAAAATTCCCTCGCCACTTAAGATCTTTGTTCTGAGCTCTGCGAGAAAGGGAGCGTATTGATGATAGAGGTCAACGGTTAAGAGGTGCTTATCACCAAAGGGAAATATTCCACGGGCGGCATATCCGATAGAGAGCAGGAGGAAAGGCAGAAAAAAGGCCATTACGGCATAATTGCGATCAGCTTGTCTGGACAATCTATTGTTAGTGACAATTCTTTGTTCAGACATGGAATCCTCCACAAGGTTATTTGGTACAGTATAACACTTATGATATTGCACTTTAATGAAAAAGCGACTACATTTTATAGTCGCTTTTTTAAATGTGCCGATATTCTACTCTTAAAATAGAGTCTTCTTAGTGTTTTTTCTTTTTTTCTTCTTACTTTTTTTTGTTTTGTCCTGAACTATTGCTGCTACTCTCTTAATAGTATTAATGGCAGCGATAATTTGTTGGATCGTATTCTTAGGTGACTTGTGCTTCCCCTTCCCGCTGAAAAAAGATGTCACAGAATCTACAACACTGACAGTTGCAGCGCCTATCGTCTCCACCACATCAGCCGTGGCGCCGGTAACAGTTTCTACATCTTCCAAAATTCCCGGGACTGATTCACCGGCTTGTTCTGTGATCAAAGAAACATCCTCAACAATAATATCCACTTTTTCAAGCAGTTCAGGTAATTGATCAAGAGTGCTCTTGATTGCGGGTCTATTCTCTTTAATTAATGAACTGGTTTCCCTTAGAGTTTGAGCTGTTCTGAACAAGAAAACAGTTAAACCTATTAAAGCAGCCACACCGCTCAAAATTAAAAGCCCTAAGAGCAAGTCCATCAGATCTACCGTGACGGCTAAATATATAGGGGTTTGCATAATAATCTCCTAAATCATTCTCCAAAACAATCGTTTTGGTTATCTCATATTAATATTTCAAATCTATAGATCCGTTACCTATGCTCGTAATCGAATTGGCCTAACTGCTAAGCTCATCAGCGAGATCTTCCGCTATATCGTCAGCTTCTTTGGAGAGCTTTGTCTTCATCTCTTCATATTTTTTGTGTGCAGCTTTGGAAGCTTTCTCACCCAGATCTTTCGCCTTTTCAACTCCGACTTCAACTCCGGCTTTAATGTCAGCTCTGGTTTCTTTGCCGGACTTAGGAGCCAGCATCAGAGCAGTAACGCCGCCAATGATAACGCCGCTAAGCAGTCCCAGAATGCATCCTTTTTGTACATTTGATTTGTCTGTCACACCAAAATAATCTTTCAGTCCTCTTGTCATGATAATTTCCTCGCTTTATAAGTATTTGCGCTTTTGTCGGGCGCATACCGATCAACAGCCTCTAAACAAAACCAGTCTTATCCCAATACAGGTTCTCAAGTATCAGAACAAATAATATCCTCCTCTAATAATCAAGATAATCAAGAATATTATTGCTGTAAGAGTTATTTTACACAATTAAAGCTGGAATGTCTTGTTAAGCCGAGAAAAACATCAGATTAGTAACTTAGGTGCTTATGCCAGGAGAAATCTTTAATCTGTACTTCATTATAATCCGGAGCGCAGACTTCAGTGTGGCCGATTATCTGAGCGGCTAAATTATATTTTCCTGCGATAGATATAAGGCGGTCAGATATTTCCGGCCGGCAATATATTTCCAGTCGATGCCCCATGTTAAAAATCTGATAAACTTCCCTTTCGGTAACTTCTCCGGTGTCCAGGACAGCTTGAAACAAAGGCGGAGTTTCGAAAAGACGATCTTTTATATATCGTATTCCGCCGGAAAAATCAATACATTTAACCTGACCTCCGCCGGTACAATGGATAATGCCAAGAATATCTTTGTCATATCCGGCAAGCATTTCAGCTACGGGTGGCAGATATGTTCTGGTAGGCGAAAGGATCGCCTCACCTACTGTCATACTGCTGCCGGGTAATTTGTCTTCTAAATGATAAGGTCCCACATATACTTTGTCCTCGGCTATTGTCTCGGAAAAAGTTTCGGGGAATTTTTTGATGTAATCATAGTGCAATAATAAATGCCTGGCGGCAGTCAACCCATTTGAGGAAATCCCGGAGTTCTCTTTGTCTTCATAGGTAGTTTGTCCGGTGGACGATAAACCGACAATATCTAAGCCGGGAGTGATGTTGGCAGCATTGATGACTTTCTCTCTCAGCATCCTTGTTAAGACAGTACTGTCACAGATGACTGTACGCACCAGATCGCCTACATCGGCAGTTTCACCTCCGGTCATTATTACATCAATTCCCAATCCCCTGAGCTTCGCGATGACTGAGTCATAACCTGAGATAATGCTGCGCAAAACTTCTCCGGGAATTCTATGGGCATTTCGTCCGATTGTATTGGAGAGATAAAAAGGGCCTGTAGACCCGATAGCTAAAAGATCATCTGTATTCATCACCAGTGAATCCTGAGCGATGCCGCTGAACCATTCAGCATCCCCGGTTTCTTTGTACATCATATAAGCAATGGCGGATTTGGTACCTGCTCCGTCAGCATGTATAGCTGCGCACCAATCCGTATCTCCTGCAGGGTCGGCAATTATCTTGCAGAAAGAGCCCGGGAACAAGCCTTGATCCTGACCGAATACTGCTTCTTTTACTTCATCCTTTGTGGGGGAAACGCCTCTCGATAAATATGCGTCAGCCATCTTACCTCCAAATAAAAGCTTCGAGTGTACCTGTAAGCCGGGTTCTGTCTGGGACAGTCATCTATCTTGGCTCACTGTCTCCAGTGAGCTCTAGCCACCTCTGGGAGCTGCGGATCTCCATTGCTCCTCTCACGGTGTTGCTCCAGGCGGGGTTTACAAGAGCAATCTGTCACCAGACTGCCGGTGAGCTCTTACCTCACCATTTCACCCTTACCTTTTCAGGCGGTATACTTTCTGTTGCACTTTCCTTAAAGTCACCTTCACCGGGAGTTACCCGGCGCCATGATCCTGGGAGCCCGGACTTTCCTCCGCATATGGCTTTCGCCCGCATGCAGCGACTGTCCGGTACACTCAAAAGCATTAATATTATACTAGAATTAGCCTTGTTAATAAAGCCATTGGCTGCTGAAGCCTGTTAATAGCTAATTACAAGCCGTCTTCTGCTTCAGCCTCCCCGTTTATCTTTCTTGGTTAAGCCATCATCTGCCCGAACCTGATCAAAAGCTGCTGCTGTCAGATTTAGTCCAGCAGCGGCTTAATGCAGGAACTTACAGCCCGGTTTAGTCCAGCAACGACTCAATATATGAACTTACTGCCCGATCGACTTCTGTAGGTTCAACTATCGACTTGCGATAGCTATATTCTCGCCGCAGGTATCGTAATTCTGCCTGCGTCAGCTCTCTACTTCCCCACTCCAGCAGTAAAAGAGGCCCAAGTATCTTCTCCAAAATCGACAAACTCCTGTGCGCTGAAAGCGACTGAGCACTGACTGATGAATCAGCGGTCACTTTGCCGGATGATGAATCAGCGGTTACTTTACCGGATGATGAATCAGCGGTCACTTTATCGGAGGATGAATCAGCGGTCACTTCGCCGGATGATGAATCAGCGGGCACTTTACCGGAGGATGAATCAGCGGTCACTTTGCCGGATGATGAATCAGTGGACACTTTGCCGGATGATGAATCATCAGACAC
>DCDV01000004.1:34917-35197 GCA_002316595.1 Mageeibacillus sp. UBA1046 | reverse complement strand
AGACACTTTACCGGAGGATGAATTAGAGGACACTTTGATGATGATATATATACGGCCTCTTGATTCAATAACTTCTTCTGCCAGGAAAGCCCAGCGGTTGGAGTCAAAAAACTCACGCACAAGAGTCAGATCGCTTTGCGGCTGAGCTATCACGCTGACATTATCCGGCAAAGGCAATTTATTTGTCAGTATGGAAATGATTTCTTTCCCGCCCAGGCCAGCCAGTACCAGCGTGTCTCCGGGTTTAAGCCCGACCTTATCCAGTCCCTGTCCATGAATA
>DCDV01000004.1:34535-34808 GCA_002316595.1 Mageeibacillus sp. UBA1046 | reverse complement strand
CCATGAATAGGAGTGATCTTATCTCCTGCTTCGGCTTCAGCTATATTTCTTTGTGCTTTTTTGAAGGCGTTTTCGCTTGAGTCGATCGCAATGACACAGTCACATCTGCCCTCCTGCGCTATTGTTATCGGCAGGAGGGCGTGATCTGTACCAATATCGATCACTCGTTGACAGCTGCCAACAAGTTCAATCAGCCGTCTGAGTCTTTTATCAGGTTTCTTGCTTTCCGACAATTTCTTAATCAAGATATTCCTTCAGTTTTTTACTGCGGCT
>DCDV01000004.1:33807-34358 GCA_002316595.1 Mageeibacillus sp. UBA1046 | reverse complement strand
CGTTCGCGGGTGACATTGAATTCCCTGCCCACTTCTTCCAGGGTACGTTGTCTGCCATCGTCGAGACCGAAACGCAGCCGCAGAACTTTCTCTTCTCGAGGGGTCAGTCCCTTCAGCACTTCAAGCAATTGCTCCTTCAATAAAGTGAAGGCTGCCTGATCAGCAGGTGAAGGCGCGTCATCATCAGGTATAAAGTCCCCTAAATGACTGTCTTCTTCTTCGCCTATAGGCTTTTCCAGCGAAACAGGCTCTTGGGATTTTTTCATGATTTCACGAACTTTGTCCGGTGTGATTTCCATTTCATTGGCAATTTCTTCTACTTCCGGCTCTCTGCCCAGCTCTTGCAGCAGCTGACGCTGAATCCGGATCAGCTTGTTGATTGTCTCAACCATGTGAACCGGAATACGTATAGTGCGGGCCTGGTCTGCTATAGCGCGAGTAATGGCCTGTCTGATCCACCATGTGGCGTACGTACTGAACTTAAACCCTTTGGTATAGTCAAATTTATCTACCGCTTTAATAAGACCAAGATTGCCTTCCTGAATCAGATC
>DCDV01000004.1:26896-33667 GCA_002316595.1 Mageeibacillus sp. UBA1046 | reverse complement strand
CTTCCTGAATCAGATCCAGAAACTGCATTCCTCGTCCTGTGTAACGCTTGGCGATACTGACAACAAGCCGCAGATTAGCCTCCGTGAGATGTTGTTTAGCGTCTTCATCTCCAGCTTCCATTCTGATTGCCAGTTCTCTTTCTTCTTCCGCAGTCAAAAGATCAACCTTGCCGATTTCTTTCAAGTACATGCGTACAGGATCATCTACCATCATGGAATCATTGAAGGCCTCAGCTTTCTTATTGCGGTCACGCTCGCGATCAGCCTCTTCTTTCTCATCTACAACTTCGATTCCGGCCCGCTCAAGACCTTCAATAATTTCGTCTAAACGTTCTTCCTCAAATTTTATGCGTTCAAGATAATCGAGCACTTCATCTTGTCTGAGAATTTTCTTGTTAGCCCGGCCTTTAGTTATGAGAGGGCGAAGCACTGCCATATCCAGATCAGCCATAGAGATATCTTCATCAATATCATCATCGTCATCTAGATCCAGATCATCCTCATCAATGTCAGCATCGATATCAGCAACAATATCGACATCGTCATCATCGCCATCATCTTCGTCGATGTCATCAAACATATCAACGTCGATTTCTTCATCCTCAACAGCCTCAAACTCGTCAAGCTGCTTGTCGGAATCCAGTCCCTCATCATCTGAATCATCGAAGTCTTCTTCCCGCTCCGATTCAGCATCGTCCAATTTGGCCTTTGTGCTTGCTGCTGCTTTGGTCTTAGGTTTGGAACTCTTAGTTTTTTCTTCTGCAGTCTTGGTCTTAGTTGTTTTAGTCTTCTTTGCGGCAGGTTCGGTTTCAGTTACCTCGGCTTTGGCTTTTTTCGCTGCTGTCTTAGGCTTTGCTGAGTCAGCTTTCGGTTCTTCCGCGGCTGCTTTAGATTTCGCTTCCGTTTTAGATTTAGCCGCAGCTTTAGACTTGGCTTCACCAGTCTTAGTTTTTGCAGTGCTGGCCTTAGGCTTTGTTGCTGCCTTAGCGGTGTCACTGTCCTTAGCAGCTGCCTTTGCAGTTTCACTGTCCTTAGCAGCTGCCTTTGTGGTATCACTGTCCTTAGAAGCTGCCTTTGCCTTGGGCTTAGCAGCTGTTTTAGTCTTCTTTGCGGCAGGCGCAGTCTCTTTGACTTCAGTTTTAGTTTTTTTAGCCGCAGCTTTAGACTTGGCTTCGTCAGCCTTAGTTTTTGCAGCACCTGACTTAGACTTTGCTGCTGTTTTTGCGGTATCACTGTCCTTAGCAGCTGCTTTGGTTTTAGTTTTGGCGCTCTTGGGTTTCTTTATTGCGGCTTCCTCTGTCACGGATTCTTTATCTTTTATTGCCATATTATTTCTCCTTTAACTCAATTATTTTTAACTCAAATTTTGCTGTGTGTAAGATCAATACAGATTTTTGGTTTGGTCTGAACTCGTGTTGAAATATCATCTGTTACTTTCATAATCTTGCTTGAAAGATAGCACGCTGCTAATAAATATTTTGTTTCCATCTGATTCCTTCAGACTGTTTCTCTTTATATTTTTCCAAATATTCAGCCTTTAATTGGGGGTCATCGCTGGCCTTAGCCATTTCCAACAGCTCTTGAGCCTCTCTGACAAAGCGCTCAGAGCGTAATTTATGAAAAAGTCTCCGGATAGCCTCTTTTCTTTGCATCGGATTATTAAGTTCGGCAGTATTTATGCTGGCTTCCATGATGGAGCGCATAAGGGATTCATTGCCATCACTTATTTCTTCCACTATTGCCGGCAGATTAGCAGCTGTAAAACTTTCGTTTTGTCCGCGGCTTAACACCTTTTCGGCAATATCTCTCAGCGGTCCATCCTCAAAATCATCAGGCTCGATAGTAAAATCGAACTCAGAGAGCATATCGCTGTATTCGCTTATTAACAGAATCATCTGAATCTCATCTGACTTGATTGACTCCGGAGACTGTGAACGGATCCTGGACCGAGGAGGAATATCTCCGGTCAAAAAGTCAGATTGATTCTCCTTTGGAGAATTTTGTCTTCTGGCAATCTCCGCCAGAACTGCACCAGTAGTAGTGCCGATTTCTTCAGCGACCTTTGCCGCATATAACTCACGCAGTATGGCATTTTTTTCTTTTGCCAGGAGACTGGCAGCCGCGTTCTGGTAAGCAGAAATCTGAAGACTGCCATCTTCCGCAAGTGAGTCCTGACGAATCATCTCCAGTTCAAATTCAAGCGGCTCCATGATCTCATTTAAGAGAGCCGAAAAACGATTGGCTCCATATTCTCTTATATAATCGTCCGGATCTTTATTTTCTGGTATTAACAAGACTTGAACATTTACTCCGATTTTTTCCAGTATGCGAGCCGATTTTAGCGTTGCCTTGCGGCCGGCGCTGTCAGCGTCAAAGCAAGTAATCACATTGTTTGACTGCTGCTTAAGCAAATTGGCCTGCGATGATGTCAGAGCTGTTCCTAATGTTGCTACAGCATAGTCTATCCCGGCCAGATAAAGGCGGATAACATCAAAATACCCTTCAACAATTATTATCTTGTCTGACTTGCTCTTCTTGGCAAAGTTGAGACCGTACAGGTGTTTGCCTTTGTGATAAATAGCAGTGTCGTTAGTGTTCAAAAATTTTGGCCCCGAGTCTTCCAACGCTCTTCCGCCAAAAGCGAGCAGATTTCCCTGCCGGTCAAAGACCGGGAATATGACTCTGTTGCGGAAAAAGTCAATTAATGTATTTTGTCTGCTGCGGGTTGCCAGACCTGCTTTTAGCAGCTCATCCTGACTATATCCTTTCGATTGCAAGTGCCGGCATAATTTATCCCAGGCAGCAGGAGCATAGCCAAGTCCAAATCTTTGTGCGATTCCTTTACTGACTGCCCTTCCTTTGAGATAAGATCTTGCTTTCAATCCTTCTTCATCGAGCAGTTTCAGATGGTAAAATCTGGCCGCATCCAGCATAACTGCGAGCAGCCTCTTTCGCAATTTGATCATTTCCAGCATTTGCGGGTCATCTGTCTCGGGTATGTCCACATTAACGCGCTTTGCCAGCAAGCGGACAGCTTCCGGGAAGGATAAATGCTCGATTTCCTGGATGAATTTAATCGCATTGCCGCCTTTATGGCAGCCAAAACAATAGAAGATTTGTTTCCGGGGAGCTACGCTGAATGAAGGTGTATCTTCTTCATGGAAGGGACAGAGACCAAATAGATTAGCTGCACTTTTTTTGTCCAAAGGCACATATGAAGAAACCAGTTCGACAATATCGGTTCTGGCCAAAACTTCATTGATAATATTTTCCGGAATCAAACCTGCCAAGAACTTTTTCACCTGCCATCTATAAATGTAGCTACTTAATAGATTCGTTAAGGTTAGGACTTTTCCCTCTTTTGGGTTTTGGACCTCATTATAATATTTTCTTTATGAAAAAAACGGAGCATGAATTTCAATGAGATGCGATTTGTATCAGGCAAAAATTGTAGTCAGGCCAGTCTGCATGTGTAGTCACGCCAATCCCTATGTATAGTCGGGGCTTGTTTACATGTGTTATTGGGCTAATCCGTAGGTATAGTCGGACTGGTCCGCATGTGCAGTCGGGCTAATCAGTACGTGTTGTCAGGCTGGTCCGCATGTATTGTTATAGCAGGGCTAGTTTGCAGCTGATCTGGCTTTACGCTGAGCTGCCAGCCATAAGGCGCATTCCAATCTCTTCTTTAAAAGACGGCAGCTAATTTCGTTGACTCCGCTCAAACTGTCATTAACATGTAAAATATCGGCTGCGCAGCCTCCGCCGCAATGGTAACGAGCCCAACAATTCCGGCAGGGCTCCTGATCGGATAAGAGGAATCTCTTAAACTTGTTCTGGACAGAACGGCTTAAATTGACATTGTTATCATTTACCGATCCGAGCAAATATTCATCTTCTCCTACAAGCTGATGGCAAGGATAGATCTCACCGCTTGGCGCAACTGCACAATACTCTAATCCGGTCCCGCAGCCCTTAAGTCTTTTGAACAGACAAGGACCGCCTTCAAGATCCAAAGAAAAATGAAAGAAATTGATATCACTGCCATTTTTCTCTGATTCATTCAAGGATACTGCCAGCCTCTCATACTCTTCTTCAATTCTCGGCAGATCAGACAAAGTGATGCCATAGTCGCAGCTTGAATCAGACAGCACGGGCTCCAGAGAAATGTTTTTTCCGAATTCAGCCAAGTGCAGAGCGTCTTCAGTGAAGTCTAAATTGTATTTTGTGAAGGTGCCGCGCAGATAGTATTCGCGTTCCCCTCGCAATTGCACGAATTGCGCAATTTTTGGAGCGATATCAGCATATGTGCCTTCTCCCTTGGAGTTCAATCGCATTCTGTCGTTAACTTCCGGTCTGCCGTCAAGGGATAAAACAACATTCTTAAAATTGTTGTTTAAATACTCCATTTTCTCCTTGGTCAGATGAGTAGCATTGGTCGTAATGGTCAGGCGAATATTCTTGTCATGGATAAGGCCCTGTTGACGGCAGTATTCTGTCAGCTGTTTTACAACGTCCCAGTTAAGCAGGGGTTCGCCGCCGAAGAAATCAATATCCAGATTTTTTCTAGACCCGGAGGATTTAATGAGGAAGTCTACAGCTTTTTTGCCAGTAGCAAAACTCATCAGGCTTCCCTTGCTGTCACCATAGGTTCCGCTAGAGGCAAAGCAATATCTGCAGCGCAAATCGCAGGTGTGACAGATGTTCAGGCACATGGCCTTGAGAACAATGCCATCCGGATATAATTGCTCCGTACTTATATCTGCGCCTTCGCAAAATAATTCATCATTAGAAATCAATGTTTCAATTTCAAGGCAAAGCAGTTCTACATTTGCTGCATCGAGATCAGGTGCGTAAAGGCCAGGATTTTGCGGTCTGGACCTATTGTTTTTCTGATAGGCGCGCACAAGAGAAAAAGCGGCTTCATCAAGTTGATGCAGTGCGCCGCTTTCGCTGTCATAAGCAAAGTATTCGCCTCTAAATCGGAAAGTGTGGGTCAATCGCGATCTCGTTTCTCACAAGGTTGATTAGCCACAGTGCAGGAAGTCTTACAGGCTGACTGGCATGATGTCTGACATTCGCCGCAGGCCTTCCCTTCCTTCTGAGACAAAACATTTTTCTTTTGTATAGTTTTTATAAATTTCATAATTAACCTGTTTTCTTAGCTAGACACTCTGATTTTAAATATTATTCGTCAGCTTCTTCATCACTGTCTTCGGTATTATCCGGCAGCTCCGGCTCACTTGATGTTTCAGACGCAGGCTGGTTCGCTGTTGAAATTGCGTTTTTCTTGAAGGTCATCATGGTGTTGGCCACGCTGGTGTAAATAGTAACCTCGTCTTCGGTCATACTGGCAATCCTGCCAACAATACCGCCAATAGTCATGACTTTATCTCCGACTCTCATTCTCGAGAGCTGCTCTTTCAATGCTTTTTCCTTCTTTTTCTGCGGACGGATCATCAGGAAATACATCACTACGAAAAGTAAAGCAAATGGTGCAAGCATACCCAAAATGCTGCCAGTGTCCCCTTGGCTTTGAAGTACACTATAATGTAAACTAAAAGTCATCTTATACCCTCCAGTATAAATTCAATGTGCCAATCATATCATTAAATGGAAAAAGCTGTAAAGGGTTATAGGAGCGGGAGGATTTTATGAGTAGTGCCGACAGGATATTTATTGACAACTGCAATCTGATTTTATCTTCAGGTGAAAGCAATGTTGGTGAGACTATCAGGCCGCGCTGGCAAGACGGGTCGCCTGCCTACACAATAAAGAAATTCGGCCTGATCAACCGCTATGACCTGAGCAGCGAGTTCCCCCTCCTGACCTTGCGCCCGATCAACTGGCGAGCTGCCCTGAAAGAGATTCTTTGGATCTGGCAGAAAAAATCCAATGTGATTGTTGAGCTGGGCAGCAAGATCTGGGATCAGTGGCAGATGGCTGACGGCACGATCGGCAAGGCTTACGGTTATCAATTGGCGCAAAAGCATATTTACCCGGAGGGCGAATTCGATCAGGTTGACCGCATCCTCTGGGAGCTTCGCAATACTCCTGCCAGCCGCCGCATGCTGACCAGCTTGTATAATTTTTCTGACCTGCAGGACATGGCGCTTTACCCCTGCGCCTGGAGCATGACTTTCAATGTAGAAAACGGCAGACTTAATGCAATTTTGAACCAAAGATCGCAAGACATGCTGGCAGCCAACAACTGGAATGTCGTACAGTATTCGGCTTTACTGATGATGTTCGCTCAGGTATCAGATTTACAGCCTGGTGAATTTATTCATGTTATCGCAGACGCTCATATTTACGACCGTCACATCGAGACGATTGAGGATCTGATCAGCAGGCAGGCATTCCCTGCACCAACTTTTAGAATTGATCCTGATGTCAAAGATTTCTACGACTTCACGATTGACAGCTTTGAAGTCGAAAATTATCAGCACGGTGAAAAAATCGGTGCTTTTCCGGTTGCGGAATAAATTGGAGAGACCGGCAGACATGAGCGAGATATTTTAGCCGGTCCGGCAGTATGAATGTTAGTTTAGACAGACCGTTATATGAACGAGATATTTAGACAGCACGACAGATATGAGCGAGATAGTCTTGTTGAGGAACAATTTCATTGAGGGCGGTTCTTTAGAAGTAAAATACCTCCAGGATAGTCCTGAAACGGAATCAATTTGATAGAGGTGGAATATGAAGATTATCGTAGCCTGTGATCGTCGCTGGGGTATCGGCTCAGAGGGCAAACTCCTGACGCATATCAGT
>DCDV01000004.1:10352-26790 GCA_002316595.1 Mageeibacillus sp. UBA1046 | reverse complement strand
GACGCATATCAGTACAGACTTAAAGCGGTTTAAGGAAATCACCAGCAACAATATTGTTGTATACGGCCGCAAAACACTGGCCACTTTCCCGCAATCAAAACCCTTGCCAAATCGAATTAATATCGTCTTAACTGCAAATCCTGATTTTTATGCTTATCCTGCCTATGTCGTAAATGATCTGGAACATCTTTTCACTTTTCTGACGAAGCTGAAAGACGAACATAGTCAGAAGGAGATTTTTATCATTGGTGGTGCCAGCGTGTATGAACAGCTTCTCCCCTATTGTAACGAAGTTATGGTTACCGAAATAGATTTAGAATTCCCGGCAGATGCCTTTTTTCCTGACTTATCTAAGCAACAGAACTGGGCGAAGACTTCAGAAACTCCCTGGTTGGAAGAAAAAGGGTTGAGGTTCCGCTATGTCTCTTACAAAAAAATCCGAAACCTAAGACTGTGCAAGCTTTATCAAAATGATGCGTCCGAGATAAGAAAGTTGGGATTGCCTGGATTTAAAGGAACGCTGAGAGAACTGCGAGAAAAATTAAACTCCTTAGGCAAAGAGTTTAATTCTCAGATGCATGCAATCTATGACGGAGACGACTTGATCGGCGTTGCGAGACTCGCCTATCCCCTTCTTAACAGCAACTTAGCTTACTTTAGCTGGCAGACATTTCATTCATTAACATCTCATGATACGGAAGTATTAATTCAAGCAATCATGGAGAATAATCCAACAATTTTGCGTATGGAAGTTTTGTCTTCAGATGTACTGGCTGATGGTGTCAGAGAAAAGTTTGTCTTTGGTGGTGAGATTGCTGAAATGTATTCTGCTTATCGCAAGACATTCTATCGTCCTGAGGTCTCCGGTCCTGACATAGCCTTTATTCCCTTCTCACCTTTCGGTTATATAACTTTAAAGGGTAATCATCAGGAAAATAAAGTAAGCGGTGCGGATTTCTGGCGGGAAGATGAAACGTTGTCTGATCCGGAATTGCAGGGTGCTGCTGAGTTACTGGGCTTAACAGATATCAGTGGCCGCCCTGTAGTTAAGGATGATATTGTCTATGTCAAAAAAGAAGATCAGGATTATTTAAGAGAAGCTGCCGAGAACATTAACTCTTATCTGAACGGAAAAGGCGGTACTCCTCAAGCGGATTACGAGTTCCCCCAGGCCACTGACTTCCAAAGAAAAGTGTGGCAGCAAATTGCTAAAATCCCTTATGGCCGGGTAGCCACATACGGAGAAATTGCTGAAGAAGTCGCGCCTGCCGGTAAAAACCATCGAAATTATGCAAGAGCGGTCGGCAATGCTTGCGGCGCCAATCCTCTGCCGGTAATTATTCCCTGTCATAGAGTAATTGGCAAAGACAGGAGCCTGGTTGGATTTACAGGCGGATTAGACATAAAAGATCACCTGCTCAATCTAGAAATGCAATATGACCAGACCGTAAGACGGAAAGAGCAGATTTGAGATAATATTTACCTAATTGGTTACCGCAGCTTAAGTTCCAAGACGATTATTGAGAATTTTATGTTTCAAGTGCTACGGATTTCTAAATCAACTCTTATGTATAGTTAATCGGGATCAATTGTCAAGCCAATTAGCCATATGGATGATTCACAAAAGCATTGTATGTGCGAAGTTCAGGCAAAGTCACAAGACCAGCTTAGATCAAAAGACAGCCTCAAGATCATAAGAAAATTATTTTAAAAAACATGAGGGAAAAATCATGACAAAAAAATCAGATTTTCACGAAGTCAGCAGCAAATATTTGCCTACCTTGCAGCAATATGTGCCAGTAGTAGCGAGGGTTCACGGCGATACTCACCCGGAATTCCATGTGGTTAAATCCTTGTTTGAAGTCATCGACTTTAAAATCGCTGATGCTGGGACAGATAAGCCGGATTTGGATGAGGAGTTTGCCCAGCTCAGCAGCATAACAGACGATTACACCATCCCTGATGATGTTTGCGAGAGTTATGAGGCTGTTTACAACATGCTTTCAGAAATGGATGAGGCTTATCAGACCTATTTCGGTTGATGAAAATTTGTCAAGCGTAAATTGATTAATCGAGTTTTATTGCCGGAGGGTATACAGTTGCAAAGATTTATATTGGGTAAGAAAAATCAAATAGTATTAGTCAGCGCGATTTTAATAGTTATCGGGTTTGTCAGTGCACTGGCTTTTAAGAATGAATTAGTTGCTAATTGGGCTTTCGGCATAGCCTCAGTAATAGGCGCCGCACCGATTGCTATCCAAGCTTTCCAAGCTTTAAAAGTCAAAGTCATCAGTATCGATCTTCTGGTTACGATTGCTGTAATAGGAGCTTTTTTAATTAAAAATCTGGAAGAGTCTGCTATTGTTACCTTCCTGTTCCTTTTTGGAGCTTATTTAGAACAACGCACATTAAACAAGACCCGCTCAGCAATTAAGGAGTTAACCGAAATGGCTCCTGAAAGTGCTTTGAAGCAGATGGAAAACGGTGAATTTGTTGAGGTTGAAGTAGATGACGTTGACGTAGGAGATATACTGCTCGTAAAAACCGGCGCCAGAGTTCCGGTAGACGGTACGGTGCTGGTTGGGGAGGGTTTCATAAACGAAGCCAGCATCACCGGTGAATCTGTTCCGGTCAGCAAAGAGGTTGATTCCGGAGTATATGCTGGTACTATTCTGGATAATGGCACTTTACAGATTGTGGCAAATCGGGTTGGTGAAGATACAACTTTTGGCAAGATCATTGAGCTGGTAGAAGAAGCACAAGATTCCAAATCAGAAGCAGAGCGCTTCATAGACAGATTTGCAAAATATTATACTCCGGCAGTTTTGGTAATGGCGTTTATTGTCTGGTTATTTTCTCGCGATGTCGAGCTGGCAATTACGATTTTGGTATTAGGCTGTCCGGGCGCATTAGTAATTGGCGTACCGGTTTCCAATGTTGCCGGTATTGGCAACGGTGCACGTCACGGTGTTCTTCTTAAAGGCAGTGAAATCATTAATGACTTTAGCAAAGTTGACGCTATTATCTTTGACAAAACAGGCACCCTGACAATAGGAAATCCCCAGGTAGCTGAGAATGTTTACTACACAGATGGCGATGATGAAACATTAAGTTATCTGGCCAGTGTTGAAAATGAATCAGACCACCCCTTAGCTAATGCGATTGTAGAATACATCGGCACTGCCAAAATGTACCCGGTAGAAAATACAGAAGTTATAAAAGGCGGCGGAATTGTCGCTCAAGTTGACGGCCATAAAGTGGCAGTTGGCAATATTGCTTTGATGGAAAAAGAAAATATCCCTCTCAATGATCAGGCTATGGCGGATATTGAACGGATGGAGCAAAATGGTAATTCTCTTGTCCTGACAGCAGTAGATGGTGAATTAAAAACTCTGATGGGTATTCGGGATCAGATACGCCCGGGAGTAAAGGAAGACCTGCAAAGGTTAAAGAAACTGGGTGTAAAGAATCTAGTCGTTTTATCCGGTGATAATCAAGGAACAGTAGACTTGGTTGCCCGCGAACTTGGCTTGACTGAGGCACACGGACATATGCTGCCGGAGGATAAAGCGTCTTATATCAAGAAGCTGCAAGATGAAGGTCAGATTGTAGCCTTTGTAGGTGACGGCGTTAATGACAGTCCCTCGCTGGCATTGGCGCAAATCGGTATTGCCATGGGCGGTGGTACAGATGTCGCGATTGAAACTTCTGATGTAGTATTGATGAATTCAGATTTTAGCCGGCTTCCTCACGCACTGGGTCTATGTAAAGCGACAGCAAGGAACATGCATCAGAATATTGTCATCGCAGTAGGTGTTGTCTTAGCATTGCTGTCTTTCGTATTCTTCACTGACTGGATGAATATGTCTATCGGTATGCTGGTGCACGAAGGCAGTATTCTGGTTGTCATATTGAACGGGATGCGACTGCTTCGTTATAGGTTAAAATATTAGAAAGTATTGGTGTATCATAAATATATTTACATCATGTTAGCTAGAAATATATAGACATTATGTTTACTGGAAAGGAGATATAAACATGCAAAAAGCAACTATACAAACCGAGCCCCTGACATGTCCTTCCTGCGTGCAAAAAATTGAGAACGCAACCAAATCCCTTGACGGGGTTGATAAAGAAAGCGTCAAGGTACTGTTTAACTCGAGCAAGGTCAAGTTCGACTTTGACCCTGCTAAGGTGTCACTCGAAGACGTTGTAAAGGCAATAACAGCACTTGGATATGAAGTAGTAAAGTCACAAGCCAAAGATTAATAATCGTAAGTTTGAATTTGGCGGCGCATGGGGTGATTGGGTTGACAATAGTCCATGTAATTGCTAGAATTTCACAGCATGCGCTAGATATGGTGGAATTAGCTCAGGTGGTTAGAGTGCCAGGTTGTGGCCCTGGAGGCCGTGGGTTCGAGTCCCATATTCCACCCCATTTATTGGGATGTAGCCAAGAGGTAAGGCACGGGACTTTGACTCCCGCATTCGAAGGTTCGAACCCTTCCATCCCAGCCATGCACGACCCACTAGCTCAGTCGGTAGAGCATCTGACTTTTAATCAGGGGGTCTGGGGTTCGAATCCCCAGTGGGTCACCAAAAAAGGACTCCGTTACGGATAACAATCCGCAGCGGAGTTTTTATTTTTTGGATTAGTTTTACAATCGATAGAGGTTTATTTTCTGAAATGCCTTATAACAAGCTGTGGTATATCCGTATCATGGCCTCTTTGCTAAGCTTTACGTAGCTTTGATCAAGCAAACGCTGCTGCATTTCAATAACATTGTCCGCAAATGGCTCGATATCTTCTTCGCACATGCCATATTCATGCAGTCTGTGTCTGGGAACAACCTGATCGAGTACTTCTTCTAATTTAAAGAAGACTTCTTCGACTTTACAATGGAGAATATCAGCCAATAATCCTTCAATACGACTGATTTTGCCTCCGGGATTTACGCGGTGATACTCTTGGAAAACAGAAGTGAATAATTGATAGCAGGCTTCTCCATGTGTAACATGATATTGTCCGCTGAGAGGATAACTCATGGCATGTACTGCGCCGGTACCCGCATTGGAAAAAGCGATGCCCGCCATATTGCTGGCTAAGAGAAATTCTTCCAAAAGATCCAGCCGTGCGCTTTCTCCGTTGGCAATAATTTTCTGAAACCCATTAACGATTAATCTGGCAGCCTCAACACAAAACAGATCTGTATAACGATTTGCTTTTGGACAAACATAAGATTCCAAAGCATGGATCAGGGCATCAATTGCACTGGTAACGAACACCTCATAAGGCATTTCAGTCAGCAGCTCAGGAATTAAGGCGGCATAATCGGGTATCAGGGCTTCATCAGCAAGTCCTAATTTTGTTCCTCTCTCGGTAGCAGATATGATAGAAACTGCAGAAACTTCGCTGCCGGCTCCACAAGTAGTAGGAACAGCTACTAATTCATGGGCTTTGATTGTGGGAATTTTCCTCAGAAATATGTCTTTGGCATTGGTGGCGTCTTTGACTACAAGGATCTTAGCCATATCAATAACTGAACCCCCGCCGATAGCAATGATACGCCCGCAGCCGCTGGATTTAAAGTCCGAAATAAGTTCGTTTACCATTAAGTCGGTAGGCTCTGACTTGCCATAGTCCGATTTATAAACAACATGGGCTGACAAATTTAAGGGAGAAAAATATTTTTCATAGGCAGTGCGGGAAGCAAGGATGAAATCCTTATTGCCTATCTGCATTTCTTTCGAAAAATCTGCGGCGCCGGCGAACAGATGAATCTCAGTTTTTTGCATGAACAATCGCATGTTAACCTCTTTTCAGACAGTATAAGACATTAAGAGAAGTATATAACAAAAAAGCGCGATAAGCTCATTTGGTCCTGGCTCCTGACCCAAAACGCATACAATCCACCTGAAAGATGCAGCAGGGCTTATGGATACACGCTATTGGATAGAAGAATATAATTAACTGTTTACAATAACAAAAGGAACGATTGGCAGTCCACATCGTTCCTTTTCTGACTCCGGTAAAATCCGGAGAATAATATTGGTCGGAGTGAGAAGACTTGAACTTCCGGCCTCTTGGTCCCGAACCAAGCGCTCTACCACCTGAGCCACACCCCGGAGCATTGTCGATTCTACTGTTTTTAGCAGCAATAGTCAAGTAGCACCCTGCTAATGCAACAGGGAAATGATTGAAGTCCTGCTCTCGATTTCAAATTAAATTTTAAATATCAGTACTTCTCATTTCTTAAATGTTCTGACATTTAATCAGCAGTGATTAAGTCCTCTAAACTCCTGAAACGGGCTTCTTTTATCCCTGAGATCAGCATAATGTCTTCTATTGTCTCGAAGTTGCCGTTCTTTTCACGATATTTGATAATTGCCGTCGCTGTCGCAGGACCAATTCCGGGTAATGTTTCCAGCTGTCCCTGATCAGCGGTATTTATATTGACTTTGCCTGTATGCTCTTCTTCCGTTACAGATTCTCCCAGATAAAGATCAGGGTTCTCTTCTAAATCTGTCCAGGAGGGAATACGGTATAACTGATTGGATTTTAATTCGCAGGCCAGGTTTACAGCATCAGGGGCAGCTTCTTCAGTCAATCCGCCGGCTATCTTGACAAGGTCATCTAAAATTTGACCGGCTTCAACCCGGTATACACCGGGCATACGTACTTGACCGGTGATGTAAACAGGGAAAAGTTCAGAGCTTTGCATATCATTTAAAGAATTGTTATTTTCGGCAATATCTTTTTCGCCGCTCTCGTTCACTTCAATAATAATTTCATCTGAGTCAGCAGCTCCGGATTTATTTTTGATTATGCGTGTAAAAATAGATACGCAAGAGAAGGAAAAGATGATTAACACTATGGCAATAAGCCAGCGCTTTGGTTGTGTCTTATTTCTCTTCATCATTAAACTGCCTCCTTTTCTTAATCCTCACAGAAAAAAGAAGGCAGCGTAATCAGAATAAAGTTGATTGGGCCGCTTTAAACGTCACCAAAAGACAAATAAAGCCGCTAAGGTTAGCGGCTCATGGAAATATTTTAACCTGTAGCCTTGCCTTTTGCAGTTTTATGATCCCGCAGGCTGTCTGTTGCTGCCCAGAGGCGCTCAAGGTCATAATAGCTTCTTTCTTCCTGATGAAAGATATGTACCACCACATCTCCGTAATCAAGCAGAATCCAGCGTCTGCCTTCGATTCCCTCAATATGACCGGGAGAAATGCCCAGGTTCTCCTTGATCTGAAACACTACCTCATCTGCCAATGTCTTCACATGAATCGTGGAAGTTCCTGTGACAATGACGAAATAATCAGCCAGCGTAGTCTTGGCATCGACTCCTAGAACTTCTATGTCCTGACCATTTTTACTGTCTAGAACTGCTTCAATTTGCCGAGCCAGCTGCAGAGACTTATTTTTTAGATTCTCTTGTTGCTCCAACCTTAACCTCCTTCAGTTTTGTTGAATTTTATTTATGCTATTATTGTCATGCCTTTCAGAAACGCAATCTTCCAGAGAACTTGAAGATTGTTTCTTTGCGAACGTTTAGCGATATTCTATCTCTAATATTCTAAGCCATCCCTGCCCTGCCCTCAAGCAATTTAACAATCCGGTCTACTCGCTCTGGACGGCCTTGCATATAGTTTCATACGATTCTTTGGTAAATGGATGTATTTCCCTTCCCTCCCTGGCGAATGCCGTAAAGACCTCATTTAGAGTCATCAGCATGGCTCGGTTCAGATCTTCTTCAGCCATTTGCCGGATAGGCGGCAATGATGAGTATTCGCGGCCGTATTCAATTTTATCCGCCAGGTAGATGATCTTGCCAAGGTCGCTTATGCGTGGGTGGCTGGTAGTGTGATAACAGATGGCGTCAAGGATTTCTGCATCATCAATCCCAAGTTCAGATTTAATATAATATGGACAGGCGGGAGCATGCACAATTTTGTCATTTAGATCGATGAAGTCGTCCGTTGCAGCCATATATTGATCTTCCAGGGGCAAGGACTTGGCATAATCATGCAGCAAGCCCGCTATGGCAGCCTTCTTCAGATCAACTTGATGGATTTTTGCCAGATGAACTGCATATTGCATCACATTAAGCACATGAACTCTTCTGCTCTGAGTCAGAAGCGGCCATTGCTTTTGCTCCAGTCTCTGTAAATATTGCCACTCCGGGCTTAAGCCGGATAAGTCATCAGTGAAAGCATAAATCCTGTTACTGTTAATAAAAGAGGCAACTGAAGGTGTCAGCAGATGGTCTGCGTTCTTTCCTGCAATTAAAATTTCTCTGATCTCCGTGCTGGAGATTTTGACCGGATCCATCTGCAAGATTTCAATGTCTGTACCATATCGTCGTCTTATACTCCCTGCCAGATCATTAATTTCCTTGAGTTGAGCATCATTTCTGACCGCGACAACCAGCCCGACCTCTCTCATTAATTGCTCATACTGATACCATTTGTTGATTGAAAGCAAGGAATCGGAGCCAATCAGGAGATCAATCATCAGATCGTCTTCTTCCCTGCCGGCCTTCATACGCCTGACAGTATCCGCAGTGTAGCTGATCCCGGGATAAACGATCTCTTCATCAGAGAGAATTATTCCCTTATCATGCTTTTGCAGGGCCAGACGACAGGTTTCATAACGGTAAGCGGCCAAAGACATTTGCTGATGTTTGTGCGGAGATAATCCGGTGGGCATGACTATCAACTGATCGTATTTGTTCAGAGACCAGCAGGAATCAACCATCTCAAGATGAGCGAGATGAAAAGGATCAAAGGCACCGCCGAACAGAGCAATCCTCATGGTGTCACTTCGCAATTCTTGCCGATATCTCTTCGGAAAACACAGTTTTGAAAACTGATTTTGTCAACTTCCAGATAGGCTTTCCTGATAGCTTGCGGCAGGGTTTTAGCCTGAGCTGAGACAGCGAGCACCCGGCCTCCCGAGGTGAAAAATTTATTCCCCTTCTTAACAGTGCCGGAGTGATAAACATACGCATCCTCAACCAGCTCAAGTCCTCTGATTTCACAGCCTGTCCGGTACTTGCCCGGATATCCGGCGGAGGCCATGATTACAACACAGCTGGCTTCGTCACTTACATCCAGCCGGTGCTTGTGCAAATCACCGTCCACACAAGCTTTCAAGAGTCTATAAAGATCGGTACGGAGCAAAGGCAGAACAGCTTGAGTCTCCGGATCGCCGAAGCGGGCATTGAACTCAATGACATAAGGACCTTTTTTGGTCAGCATCAAACCGCAATAGAGAATGCCTCGAAAAGGTGTACCATTTGTCGCCATTTCTTGAACAACAGGCTTGAAGATTGTTTCCATGACCTGTTGCTGCAGAGCTTCAGTCATTTCAGGGACAGGGGAAATTACTCCCATACCGCCGGTATTCTCTCCTGTATCGCCTTCGCCTATTCTTTTATGGTCTCTGGAACTGGGTAATGCCAGCAAATACTCTCCGTCGCAAAAACACATTATGGTAACTTCCGGTCCGGTCAGATACTCCTCGATTAAAATCCGCTCGCCGGCATTTCCGAATCTGCGGGCATGCATTATTTCAGCAATGGCCAGTTGGGCGGATTCTTCGCTCTGGCAGATTATGACTCCCTTACCTTGAGCCAGCCCGTCTGCTTTAATGACAAGTGGAAAAGCACACTTTTTTAAGGAGGACAGAGCCTCTTGCTCATCATGATATATTGATGCGGCAGCTGTCGGAATTGCCAATTTGTTCATAAGCTCTTTGGCGAATACTTTGCTGGATTCCAGGCGGGCTGCTGCGGCTGATGGACCAAAAGCCTTAATCCCTTTGTCTTCCAGCTTGTCAACAAGCCCCAGCGCCAGGGGGTCATCAGGTGTCACAATCACAAAATCACAGTCCAGCATTTCAGCCAGATCGACCTGAGCGGCAATATCTGTCGCTGCAACAGGATGGCAGGTTGCCAGTTCGGAAATGCCGCCATTACCGGGGGCGGCGTGCAGTTCCGCTATTTCATTGCTCTTAGCCAGAGCTTTTATGACCGCATGCTCTCGTCCCCCGCCGCCAACAACTAATACAATATCTTTAGACTGAGACATAATATCTCTCCTGATAATTTAATCCGGCTAATCTAATCTGAATAAAACTCCCCGATGAGCCATGACGGTCAGTTCCGTACCTTAATATCAATTATCGACTGTCCGGCAGCGCTCAGTTCTTTCGCACCCGGACTTTAATAAAATACCGATTGTGTGCCTCAGTTGGCCTCTTTCGTTGAGGATCTGAGACTTTACGTCCGTTCATTCAATGGCGGAAGTGTCTCACGCCAGTCATGACCATGGGCAGATCATGCGCATCACAGAAGGCGACGCTTTCACTATCCTTGAGGGAGCCTCCCGGCTGGATAATCGCTGCGACACCAGCATTAAAGGCTTCTTCGACTGTGTCGGGAAATGGGAAGAAGGCGTCTGATCCCAGCACAGATCCCACGGCCTTCTCACCTGCCTGCGCTATGGCAATTTTTGCAGACTGCACCCTGTTCATCTGGCCGGCGCCGATCCCGACTGTCGCTTTATTTTTAACCAACACGATTGCATTGGATTTAACATGCTTAACAACTTTCATGGCAAAGAGCAAATCTTCTCTTTGCGCATCATCCGGTTTTGTTCTGGTCGGGATCTGCCAGTTTTCGTCATCACCGGCATCCTCGTCTTGGACCAGCAGACCGCCGAGAATATCCTTCAGTTTACGCTCGCTTCTGCCGGCCAAAATATCCCGGAGCTTCAGCAAACGCAGATTAGGCTTTTGGCTCAGAATTTGTACAGCTTCCTCGGAGAAATCCGGAGCCACCACTACTTCCAGAAAAATCGCATTCATCTTGCGGGCTACATCTGCTTCTACTTTCCTGTTTGTTGCGATTATGCCGCCGAATATTGATACCGGATCGCTGGCATATGCTTTATCCCATGCTTCAGCAAGGTGGTCGCCGAGACCGACGCCGCAGGGGTTGGCATGCTTGACCGCTACTACACAGGGCTGGTCAAACTCTCTTAAAAGTGCCATTGCAGCGTCAGTATCTGCAATATTATTATAAGACAGCTCCTTGCCGCCTAGCTGCTCTGCGCCGGTTAAAGATCCGGGCACAGTAATGGCTGAACTATAATAATCTGCGGCTTGCTGGGGATTTTCCCCATACCTCAATTTGGCAATATGTACATAACTGGAAGTGAAATTCTTGCCTGTTGCGAGTGCAGGTTCATCGGGATCAGCCTGAGCACGCAACCATTCTGCAATTACAGAGTCATAAGCCGCTGTATGCTCAAAAACTTTAAGAGCCAGCTCGTAGCGCAGGGATTTATCGGTATCACCTTTTTCCTTTAGCTGAGAAATTACGCGTTCGTAATCGGCAGGATCGCAGATAACAGTTACATCCTGATAGTTCTTGGCCGCTGCCCGCAGCATCGAGGGGCCGCCGATATCAATCTGCTCGATGCAATCCTGCTTGCTTTTATCCGGCTGACAGATAGTATCCAGGAAGGGATAGAGATTTACTGCGATTATGTCAATAGCCTGCATGTCAAATTTTTTCATCTGTTCAACGTGATCAGGCAAATCGCGGCGGCCAAGAATAGATCCAAAGATCAACGGGTGAAGTGTCTTAACTCTTCCATCCAGACATTCAGGAAATTTTGTCACATCTTCAACCGGAACGACAGGAATGCCGGCTTTCTCCAGAAACACCGCAGTTCCGCCGGTAGAAATAATCTCGTATCCCAGATCTTTCAGCTGGCGTGCGAATACATCGCTGCCTTCTTTGTCTGATACGCTAATCAAAGCTCTTTTCATAAAGTCCTCCCAAATTTTATCTATATGTCGGAAACAAACGGTGCTGCCCCGGCTTTTTTAGCTAGTGCAAATTTCTGAATTACTTGCGGCAAAATGATTTTTTCTGCTTCTGACATTACTCTGGCCTGTAAACTCTCTGCATCATCCTCAGGAAGCACTTTTACTTCCCTTTGCAGAAGTATTTGCCCTTGATCATATTCTTCATTAACGGTATGCACTGTGGCACCGGTGAATTTCTCTCCCGCGGCTAAAACAGCTTCATGCGGCCTGATCCCATACATGCCTTTGCCGCCGTGTTTTGGAAGCAGTGCCGGATGAATATTTATTATTCTGTCAGGGAAAGCACGTATGAGCTGAGGACTTATCTTTTGCAGATATCCGGCAAGTACAAGCATATCTACACTGTCCGCGGTCAACTGATCTAATAAAATTGCTGTATTAGCATCGTCAGTTAAAGAATAAATCGAAACCGGAATTTGATGTTTCCGCGCACGCTGCTCTGCTTTTGTGCCGGCCTTGGACGCAACAACCCGTGCAATCTTGACATCTTTCAGATCACCGTCGTTGATGCTGTCAATAATGTTCTGCAGATTGCTGCCGCCGCCGGATACAAAAACTGCGATTCTAAGCATTTAACGTATCCTGTAATTTGTTGTCTTTCTTCAGCACAGCGTCTGCCATGTCTTTTTTTGCCTGGTGGAGCTTTGCTTTCAAATCTGCGGATGATCGGGCCAAAATCTGGATTGCCAGCAATGCTGCATTCTTCGCTCCGTCAATGGCTACTGTAGCAACAGGAACGCCGGGAGGCATCTGAACCATTGCATAGAGAGCATCCAGCCCATTGAGAGCTCCTCCGGCTATGGGCAGACCGATAACCGGCAGAATCGTATGCGCTGCCAGTACGCCGGCCAGATGAGCAGCCAGGCCTGCGGCAGCAATTATTACGCCAAACCCTTCTTCTTCTGCTTCCAAAGCCAATTTTGAGGCCAAATCGGGGGTACGGTGTGCTGAACAAACCCGGGCAGAATAAGAAACTCCATATTCTTCCAGTGTGTCCAGACAAGGTTTGAGTTTGGGCAGATCAGAATCGCTGCCCATAATTACAAGGACTTTTTGCATTATTCTCCTCCTGCACTATTTTTGTATTTGATCACCTGCCAGATATGAATAAATCAAATCATCAATTTCACCATCCATCACCGCATCGATATCAGAGGTTTCACAGCCGGTGCGATGATCCTTGACCATTGTATATGGGCAGAAAACATACGATCTGATTTGGCTGCCCCAGGCAATATCCAGCATATCGCCTTTCAAGTCTTCTATTCGGTCCATATGTTTTTGCTTAGCTAAAGTATAAAGTTTTGCTTTCAGCATTTTCAAGGCAGTTTCTCTGTTTTGCATCTGCGAGCGCTCGTTCTGACAGGAAACGACAATGCCGGTAGGCAAGTGAGTCATTCTTACAGCAGACGATGTTTTATTAACGTGCTGCCCGCCCGCTCCTGAGGAGCGGAAAACATCTACTTTCAGATCATCAGGATTAATTTCAATTTCAATTGAATCATCAAGTTCCGGCAAGACTTCCATTGAGGCAAAAGATGTATGCCTGCGTCCGGATGAGTCAAATGGTGATATCCGGACCAGACGATGCACACCGTGTTCGGAGCGCAGATAGCCATAGGCGTTTGTTCCTGATACTTTGAAGGTGACACTCTTTATGCCGGCTTCGTCACCATCTATAAGATCGAGCAGTTTCAGTTCAAAATTGTTATTTTCTGCCCAGCGGGAGTACATACGATAGAGCATTTCCACCCAATCCTGAGATTCTGTCCCTCCGGCTCCGGCGTGCAAGGTTACAATAGCATTTGAGCTGTCGTGTTCATCTGTGAGCAGCGTACGCAGCTTCATATGCTCAAAATCCCGCTGCCAATTTTTCAAGAGAGAATAAATCTCCGGAATAACACTCCTGTCTGCCTCTTCTTCCCCGAGCTCATTTAATACTTGCAGATCATCCAGAGCTGCGGTTAACCTGTGGTATTCATCGGCCTTATTATTAATGGCGCTGATACGCTGCTGAATATTGCGGGCTCTATCCGTATCAGACCAGAACTCCGGATCGGCAGTACTTTTTGTCAGCTCTTCAAGTTCATCTTGTTCTTCATCAAGATGTAAGGCTCGTTCCAGATTTTGGAGCTCTTCTTTGTAATTATTTATTTCGATATTAAAATGTTCGAATTCAAGCATTGTGATGTCCTTTCTGATAGTCCGGCGATGCATTATTTTCAAAAATGATCATGCGCGAACCGGTCAGAGCTCTCTCTCCCGGATAACTCCGGTGTGTAAGAGATACAACAAGGCGTTCAGCCTCCCTGAGACCAAATCACGAAGCGCGAAAGAAAAGCCCATGATCAAACTGGCTGCCCAGGCTGTAGAGGCGAAACTTCCGGCAATGAACTGAGAAATATAACGGAGCAAAAAAGTGACGGTTATAACGCTGGCAGCAATGAAGACTTTGCGTCTTTTAGTCAGACGCCAGCTCTTTGCCAATGCTTCCGGCAGCGACTTATTGCCAATTACAATCTCAGCGGGAACGTAATAGAACATTGACATATAGACAAAATAAGGAATCATTAAGAAGAACGAAGAGATAACATATATGCCGCCGCTGATGATTGCGAAAATCAGGAGCGGAAAAAATTTCTTCAGCACTTCAGGCAAAGCGGAGCGAGACTCTTTCTTCGTCATATTGTTTATATGAGTAATAGAGTACGTAATGGCCAGCATAAAGCCGATAAACCCGACTAATGAATACGCGGCGGCATAGACCAGGTAACTGCTGTTTAACTGCGGTAAAGGAGCGGCCGGTTCTAATAATAAATGCAATATCTCGGATAAAATCAGAGTTAAGAGGTCTTGTCCCTGTAAGGAAAGCAATAATGCAGAGTGACAGGCAAATAACGTAAGGAACCATGCCTGAACATGTCGTTCAGGCTCCAGCTCATGGATTTTATAGGCATTGAATATGCTGAATCTCATTTAATCTCCAGTGCAACATGATTATTTAAGTTGATTATTTAGCCTATCATAAGCCTGCTGAAAGGTCATTTGTCTAAAATGCTGATATTTCGTATTCCATGCACCCGGCGCAGCCGGGTAACTAATTCAGCAGGAGAGTCTTTTCTGGAACCGTCTTCCAGTGTTATTAGTATTGTAGATAACCCTCTGATGGCAGCGTTCTGGTACAAATTTACAATCCGGGCGCCGCTGCGCGATATTACCTCTATGGTGGCAGGAAAAACTCCGGGGAAGCTTTCAATCTGTATTACCAGAGAGTATATGCTTCCGGCCGTGGTCTCCTCAAAGGGCCTGACTGCGTCTCTGTATTTGTAGAAAGCGCTGCGGCTGATCTTGACCTTCTGCACTGCTCTGTTCACTGAGTAAACTTCACCTGAATCCAGGAGTTTCTTGACGGCAATCACCTTGCGGAAGACCTCCGGCAGTACATCAGCCTTGACAATCAAATATTCCTCTTTTTTCATCATACGGCTCCAATTCTCATGATCTGTTCTCTAAAAACTTGACGAATTCAGCTATCGCACGACCCCGATGACTGATTTTGTTTTTTTCTTCCGGGAGCATCTCTGCCGTTGTCATGCCCAGTTCCGGAACATAAAAAACCGGATCATAGCCAAAACCGTGTCTTCCCATCTTTTTGTCGGAAATTAATCCCTTTATCTGTCCGGAGAAATAATAAACATCATCATCGATGAAACACAGCGTGCAGTGAAAGGTAGCAGTCCATTGTTCCTTTGTATAGGGTTTGAGCAAGATCCAAATAGCATCTATCTTGTCCGCATATCCGCTCTCCACACCGGCAAATCTGGCTGTGTGCAGCCCCGGGGCGCCATCCAGAAGATCGATGGATAAACCGGTATCATCTGCAAGCACGGGGCAATGACAGAAATCGTGGACAGTCTTGGCCTTGATATACGCGTTTTCACGATAACTGCTGCCGGTTTCCGCAATATCGCCCACAAAGCCGGCCTCAGACATGCTGATGAGATCATAGCCGTACGGCAGCAATATTGTTTTCAGCTCATTTAGCTTATCCTCATTATGTGTTGCTAGAACAATTCTCTTCATATTCCTCTTCAATCTTATTTACAACTGCAGCCGATCGCATAAATTAAAGGATGCCAGCCTTAAATCAAGGTCCGTGATCGGATCTGAGAAGCCGGCCAGTGACAATTGATCACCGGTGGCAGTATCGCCGGCCAAAAGCTGAGATAAAGCACCGCCAAGTTTGCCGGATCCTTTCCAGGAAAATGGTTTAAACAGCCAGACTCTGGTATATGCTCTGGCCTTGGTCAAATGCTGCAAGGGCCGGAGAAACAGACTGGGGCGCAGCAAAAAGCCGTATCCGGCCTGGAAATTGGCGGAATCATCCCAGGGAAAGCCTGCCAGGCCAGAACGCAGCTCCTCTTTGGTCCAGATTTCGGCCAGCTTGCGTCCGTCCGGGTGGGAAAGTGAAAGAGCTTCCTGTTCGAAAAGTGTGATGGCAGCAGCTTCCATCATTTCCTGCAGGCATTCTGTCAGGCG
>DCDV01000004.1:0-10228 GCA_002316595.1 Mageeibacillus sp. UBA1046 | reverse complement strand
AGGCATTCTGTCAGGCGGATATCGAAGGCAGCTTCCGAATTATCTCCATAAAAGGCTTTGCAATAAGCTGAGCTGAGGGTCTCAACCGCGACTGCGCAGACTTCCCTTATTTCCCGGTCAGGGGTCCAGGAGAACAGATTGGTGCGATTACGGAAGGCTGCCGTATATGAGCACAAGGCGCCTATTTCACTGAAGAAATCAAATATATGAAAACCTTCCGGAGTGATACTGTGTGCCATATAGGGCAAGTCAGAGACCGGCAGATGAAAGCCGACACTGTCCATGGTTTCATAGGTATCTGCGTTTACAGCCGGCCCGGCGAGATCTAAAGCATCCAGCAGGAATGCGGCTTCATCATCAAATAAAGCTTTAAGACAGGATTTGAGAGTGTCAATATTATTATTATCGGGGCTGGGAGCAGGGTACCCTGCCATTGTAGGCATCCATTGATCCCAGGGTGACAAATATTCCCTTCCTAACCGCAAGGCCTGTTGTCTTCTCAATTCGTACAGGATGGGCAAGAAATATCTCCTGACGGAATGAGCCAGTTTATTTTCTTTTTCGGCTCCTCCGGGACAGCCGCAATCTGGCTCTCTTTCCAGATAATCGCTGATGCGGCTATAGCCCATTTTATCTGATACAGTACGCATTAAAGTCAGCATGCGCAAATACAGCTCTAACAACTCACTGAACACATTATTAAAGGACAGCATCCATCTCTTGTAAGAAATACATCTTCTCTCTTGTTCAGGATGCGTCAAAGCTTTTTTCAGTTGATAATTTGGCTGCAAAAATCCTTTGGGAATAAGCCCCAGGCTGCTTATAAGCTGCCTGTAACGGAATCGGCACTGAGACAGCTCCTGCAATTCTTCCTTGATGTCAGAGCTGTAGGTAGATAACAGTGAAGAAGCCAGAGAGAAGATTCTGCTGCCGGTCTCACCGGTGATTTCACTTTCATTGCGATGTTCAACCAGAATAGCTAAGGTCTCCTGCAAGCTTATTTTTAAAAGTGGTGACCAGGAGTGAAAACTTTCATATTGATGCTGCCAATGCGGGTTGGCGGGATCTTTGCCATAATTAACCTGACAAATATAATACATTTCTTCCAGATTACGCAAAAGATCATCCAGATCTTGAAGTCCTTTAATCACTCCCTCTTCTGACAATGACATACGCATGCGAAGGCGGATCTTGCGCAGTTCATCCGCAACCTCTTCCGGGTCTGGCGCTTTGTATTTCAGATCAGAAAAAATCATAATTACATTCTGTCTAAGGCATCTATGCCCGCAATTGCCAATCCGGCCCCAAGATAAATTCTGGTCGACTCAGTTAAGACCAGACGCGCTTTCACAATCTCCTTATCCTCGGCGTGCAAGATGGAGCGGCTGTTATAAAAGCGGTTGAATGCTCTGGCCAATTGGCTGATATTGCGCAGCATTATAGAGGGTTCGTGGGCTTCCAGAGCTTCCAGAACAGAGCTCTCGAATCCGTCCAGAAGCTTAATGATGGCCTGTTCTTCATCACCTGAAAGATGCTCAGTATTAATTTCATTCGGGTCGAAAGGCCATATACCGCCGGCTTTTGCCAGGCGCATTATGCTGGAGCAGCGTGCATATGTATATTGAAGATAAGGCGCTGAATCTCCTTCAAAATCCAACATATCATCCCAGGAAAAGATTATATCCCGCTCCCTCCCGTTGCGCAGGAAAGTGTAGCGAACAGCCCCTACGCCAACGCTTTCAGCGATACTGTTCACTTCTTCCTCTGCCATATCAGGATTGTTGTTTTTAATGATCACTCTGATCTTAGCAACGCTTTCTTCCAGCAGGTCATGCAGCAAAACCACATTGCCTTGTCTGGTCGAGAAAATACCGTCAGCAAACCGTACAGTGCCGAAGGCAACATGTATGCATTGATCAGCCTTGGGAAAGCCGGCTTCTTTCAGCACGGCAAATACTTGCTGGAAGTGATTCTTCTGCGGCGCTCCCACCACATAAATATTACGATAAAAATCCCATTTCTCTTGCCGGTAATAGACAGCGGCGATATCGCGTGAAGCATAGATCGTTGCGCCGTCAGACTTCAGGATCAGGCAAGGGTTGAGATTATAGGAATCCAGATTTACGACTTGAGCGCCTTCGCTTTCTTCCAATAAGCACAGAGAGCGTAATTTTTCCACTACAGCCGGGATTTTATCAGAATAAAAACTCTCTCCCAGCATGCTGTCGAATTCAATATTCATGCGACGATATATTTTATCGAAGGCTTTAAGACTGAGGTCACGGAACAGCTGCCAGAGCTCATATTCTTCCGGTGCCTTCTCTTCCAGACGCTTGAAGTAGAGTCTGCCTTCATCTTCCAGTTCAGGGTGCTCTACCAGCTCACGATAGAATTTTACGTAAACACGATTCAGCTCGGTGATAGGATCTTTTGCCAGGGCTTCTTCACTGCCCCAGTGTCTCCAGGCGGCGATGAGTTTGCCGAACTGGGTGCCATAATCACCTAAGTGGTTAAGCCTCTTGACATCGTAACCGCGGTATTCATATAGGTTTGCGATTGCTTCACCCAGCAGAGTGGTGAAAGCATGGCCTACATGAAAAGGCTTGGCGATATTAGGAGAAGAGTATTCCACCAGAACGGTTTTCCCTTGCCCCTCTGAACCCGATCCGGGAGCGGAGCCGGAGGAAAAGCTGTTTTGCAGCACAGATTCGGCGTATTGAGCAGGGTCAAAATAAAAATTCAGATAACCGCCCACAACTTCAATTCTTTGCAGCCAGGGCAGTTTACCGTCAATTTTTTCTTTAAGCTCTGCGGCGATCAGATTGGGAGCCTTCTTGAGCTCCTTTGCTAAACGAAAGCAAGGAAGAGCCAGATCACCCATGTCCGCCTGCGGAGGAATTTCCAACAGAGAGAGGAAAACAGCTTTTTCAGGACTTGATACTGCGGCTAATGCTTCTGCCAATTCATCTTTGTAATGCATAGGTCTCCTTGTAATGCATGTTCTATTAGTTATAAGTGTGTCGGGTTAATGCGATATTTGTGCTGCCTGACCTCTTAAACTTGTGCCTCTATCCAAGCGGTATTACGAAGTATGTTTTATGACGTAACCTGCTTAGGTGTCGGCGTCGCTTCGAGAAGACAGGCAAACGGCAGGCCGGTTATGACCATAAATTATCCGGATAACGACCTTCCAGAGTAAGTTTTTCCAGTGCTTTCATTACTTTTGGCTTGTCCTCGCGATAGGTAATTCCGTACCACCGTTCAGAGACCGGCATCGCTTTAACTCTGGCAATATCTTCCCTGATGCATTGGTCAATAATTTCAGGTAAAAGAAACTCCGATTTCAAAGGATCTGTCTTTGTATCATTGAGGAGAAAATCGGGAAATCTCTGCTCCAGCTCCTTAAGGAAACTGACGGGCAAACCCCAGAAATTCATGGAAACAGGTGTGTCAGGCGCCAATGTTTTCCAGGTTTTCTCTCCATCCTCACTATAGCGGGCGCCCTCAGGGCTCTTGAATATTTTTTTAGTCTCTTTAATATCCAGCAAATAATTGTCCTCAGATAAAGAACACACTCCCCGCGAGACATGACCATAATCGCTTAGAGTATTGGCAAGCTGCCAGGTGCACATTGCGTACTCATTGTTTTTATCACCAAGATTTTGCAAATACTCATACATCAAAGCAAAAGCTTCCGGACCATAATAATCATCAGCATTAATAACAGCGAAAGGAGCGTCAATAAGATTTCCGGCAGCCAAGACGGCTTGACCGGTACCCCAGGGCTTCTCCCTGCCCTCAGGTATTGAAAAAGAATCAGGCACATCTTGAAGTTTCTGGAAGGCGTATTCTATCTCAATATGTTCTTGCATCTTCTCACAGATACTGCCGAAATCTTCGCGCATATCTTCTTTGATTATAAAGATTACTTTGCCAAAGCCGGCTCGAACTGCGTCAAACACTGAATATTCCAGAATAATTTCGCCCCCGGGACCTACAGGTTCAATTTGTTTTAATCCGCCGTAGCGGGAGCCCATGCCTGCTGCCATAACAATTAATAAAGGCTTGACCATAAAATCCTCCTGAAACAGTTACTTCTTGCCTTGACGAACACGAATATTAACCAGCTTGATGTTGGGATTGCTGGTTTCTCGGAATTGCACTTCAAAATTATCTATTGAACGTATCATAGTAGTCAATTTATCATAGCCATAATTCCGGGAATCAAATGAAGGCTGTTTCTTCACCATGATGTTGCCGACATCAGCTAAAAAGGCCCATCCGTCTTCGTCTTCGACATCGCGGATTGAGTTGGTGATCAGATTGATAACCTTACGGTTGATTTTGAGCACACCTTTGCTGTCCGGCTTTACTTCATTTTTTCGATCATCCTTTTTGGCAGCGGGTTTCTTGCTGTCAGCGCGGCTGGCGACATCTGATGCTGCTTTGTTTTTGCTTGCAGTAGCTGACAGCATTTCTCCGTTATCGTCAGTATGGCTTATCCCTTCAGCGTCTTCGGCGCTTCTTTGCTCGATGACTTCCAGGAAGATGAAACGGTCACAAGCTGCAATGAAGGCGTTGGGAGTTTTCATTTCACCAAGTCCATAGACTATTTTCCCGGCTTCTCTAAGCCTTGTCGCTAATTTCGTAAAATCGCTGTCGGAAGAAACGAGAACAAAGCCATCAACTTTGTCAGCGTAGAGTATATCCATCGCATCAATGATCATGGCGGAGTCGGTGGCGTTCTTGCCGGTAGTGTAGCCGAATTGCTGCACAGGCGAGATGGCATAATCGAGCAATTGGCTTTTCCACTTGGCCAGATGCGGCCTGGTCCAATCACCGTATATTCTTTTTATGGTCGGATTGCCGTAGCGGGCAATTTCTTCCATCATATTCTGAACATGATGGGGTGAAACATTATCTGCATCTATCAAGACGGCTAAACGTACGTCTTTAATTGTTGGATTCATAATACGCTAGAGGCACTCCTTTCAATATATTTTTTAATCATGGTCTTAATTCTAGCAGATAATCCATATCGGGACATGGTTATCAGCAGAGCATCGACTGACAAACGGACATAAACCGGCTCAACGAGACATAGATTATCCCATCCGGCCGATAATTTTGATTATCAGATGCTGCGGCAGTATTTTAGCAAGTATTCTGATTAGTCTCGCGCTGAAACAAGATACTGACATATCTTTGCCCCGCGCTGAGCGGTGTAAAGCCTGGGCTGCGACTTTTTCAATTTTTTCCGTACCTTTAGATTTGAGCCGGTCGATCAGTCTGGTGTTTTCCTTATGCTTGAAGAACTCCGTCTCCATCGGGTTGGGGCATACGCTTGTGACTGTGATCTTTCGCGGTTTCAGCTCTTGGTGCAGAGAGCGGGAGAAATACATAACGAAGGCTTTACTGGCGGAATATACGGAAAAGTTCGGCTGCGGGATAAAGGCAGCGACTGAACTGATCTGCAAGATTCTGGACCCGGCCTCACAGTAGGGCAATGAAATGTGAGTCAGCCTCACTAAGGCCAGAACATTCAGCTTAAGAAGCTGATCATTATAGGAAATATCTGTTTTCTCAAATGGTCCCGGCGAGCCCATGCCGGCATTGTTGACCAGCAGACGCATGATAGGATTTTGAGCCTCGAGCTCTTCCTCAATGACAGCCAGCGACTCCTCGTTTGCCCGATCCAGAGCGAAGATTCTTGCCGGTTTAGTCAACCTGGCCGAGAGTTCAATCTGTCTCTCCTCACGTCTGGCAACCAGCCAAATCTCATCAATTTCAGGCAGCTTATCAATCTGAAGCGCGAATTCGCGTCCCAGACCTGACGATGCTCCTGTAACTAAGGCAATTCTTTTTCTCATTATCTGTACTGCTGTTTCTTGCGGCATTGTCACCTTTGACAGAGGGATTAATCAATCAGCGCCTTCGACAAATCATCATAGCGTTACGAATTACTCAATTCCATGTCAAGGTCAGCAATCATTAATTATGCCCGGCAAGACCAGCAACCCTTCTCTGAAAGCGTCTCCCCTATTCGTTTAGAGGTCTCCGTGTTGGCCAGGCCGGCGTCCGTAGTACAGCGCAATGCTGCCGGCATCATCCGACCCGCCTCATCCATGGCCTCTATAGTCTCAGACAGAGGGATGACAGGATCAAAGCCCGCTAAAGCCATATTAGCACACGCTAAAGCATTATGACCCGCCAAAATGTTCTTGCCCAGACAAGGCACTTCCACCCTGCCCGCCACCGGATCACAAACCAGGCCAATCACGCTCTGCAGCGCCAGAGAAGCGCTGCTTAGGGTTTGCTGCAAATCGCCGCCCATCAAATATGCCAGCGCTCCTGCCGCCATGCCGGAGGCCGAGCCGCATTCTGCCTGGCAGCCCGCCAATTCTGCAGAAAATGTGGATTCGAAGGCGATAAATATGCCGATCAGCCCCGCGACAAAGAGGGAGCGAAGTACGGTTTCACGCTCCGCCTGCAATGCTTTAGCTACTGACAGGACTGTGCCCGGGACTGCGCCGCAGGATCCTGCAGTCGGAGTTGCCACGATAGTGCCCAGGGAACTCTTCACCTCCATGACGGCTGTTGTGTTGACGATGATATCGCGGAATAGATCTCCGCCTACAAATTTAAAGGCGGGATCCAGAAGCTTGTTGCTTTGCTGCCCAAGAATGCGGTCAGAGTAAACAGTGCCTTTGAGGCCACTTTGTATAGCAGACTCCATCGTAGTGAGGATATTATCCATCATTTCCATCAGCTCTTGTTCAGACATTCCGCTTCTGGCCATTTCATAGGCCATGGCTGCCTCCCAGGCTGAGTAAGAGTTCTTCCCGGCAAAGTCAATTAATTCGTCGACGGAGGTGAAAGGCACTTGAGGCCGGACTTGTGAAGGGACAGGCAGGACAGGTTTCAGATAGACTATCTCTTCAGCAGCAAAGCGCTGCAGTTTTTCCTTCTCAGCCGCGGAAAACTCATCACTGGAACGCGCCAGCAACAGCCTTTCTCTTATTCCTTCAATAATTTCTGACTGGGCGGGAAGGTCATACTCACTATCTTCAGCCGGTAATTGCGGATCTCTGATTAAGGCTAAATGAAATCCTCCGTCCTCAGAGATGGGGAAGCCTTGAAATTCGATCAGCTCGATCATGCCTCCGCCTGTAGAGAGTGCGGTTATAGAGTAGGAAGATCCATCCTCATTTTGCAGAGATGCCCGGTAGTTGTTCGGGTGATCCGCTTTTTCGTCAACCTGGTGAAAATTGAGGTCAACATTATCCATCTTTAGCAGTGACAGGGAATCAAGCAGTCTGGCGTCTTTTGCCTCAAAACCTAATAATCCTGCTGCCAGACCAATGTCTGACTGCTGAGTGTGATAGGTCATTGCAATTGAACTGCCTTTCTGAAAGTAGAAATCCACTTTGGTTTTACCCGGTTTACGCAGCTGATTTAAGATTAAACCGATCCTAACCGAGGCTGCAGTGTGCGAACTGGAAGAACCGCGCATGACAGGACCCAGAACATCATTAAAAATACTTGGATATTGTTTGCTCATCTCTTTCCCCTACTAAAATATTTACATTCCCAATCAATTTTTATAATTATTAATAAACCAATGTCAGTAAACAGCATTATTGATAATCAGATAATAGTTTAATAAGCTTCACTCTTCATGTCATTTTCAGTTAGACATTTATCTTTCCGGCGTGATCTCAACCCAATAGCCATCCGGGTCGGTGATAAAATATATGCCCATCTGCTCGTTCACATAAACTACGCAGCCCATTTCCTGATGATGTTTCAAACTTGCTTCATAATCATCTGTCCGATAACAGATGTGGAACTCTTTGTCACCCAGATCGTAAGGTTCTTTGCGATCAGCCAGCCAGGTCAGCTCCAGCTCAGCATCAGATTGCTCATCTTTGAGAAAGACAATAATAAATGCGCCTCCCTCATTTTCTATCCGGTGCATTTCCTTAAGACCCAAGGCCTCCTGATAAAAAGCCAGTGACTTGTCCAAGTCAAAGACATTGAAATTAGTGTGAACCATGCGATACTTCATGAATATTACCTCCCTTAGTTCATACAGATTACTTGGCTGCGAATACGAATATTGTATCAGACATTGGTCTGTACTAAAGCGCTATTACAATGCGTGAAGAAATAATTAGGACGGGGTTTGCACCCCGTCCTTGTCTTTTCGATATTGACATCGTATCTGGCTTTTCTTTGGTGCCGTTCCGATATCATGGTGATTATATTCCGAGCGTTCCGTCATCGGGCACGTAGCGCTCCGTTTCGATAATTAAGGCGACTGTAAGTCATTACAATAATCATCGTAGCAATAGGTGAAAGGTTCAAGCCCGCACCATGAAATACTCTGGATAATCAGTTCATTCATGTAACATAAAATTGCTTCCCAGTAATCCGGATTCATGACTTCCAGTTGAATTCCGTCTACATCCACCCAGATACCTGGAGGTACAAGTTCACCATTCCACATAATTTCCGTTTTCGATGTCATGTTCATGGCTACTTCTTTAGTGAAGTTTATCTTTTTACTGTTTTTACCTTTACCAACAGTGTAATTTGAGGGCACTCCAGCTTCTGTCAGAATAATGTCTACAATTTTCGGTGCCTTTACAGGATCAACCCATATGGTTGAAACCGGCAGGTCCTTATAAGTCGCTGTGATCGTCACCGCCTTAGCCGGCATGGTAAAGCTGGTGCTGGACTCAGCCGCGTTGGCAAAGCTTACACCATCCGCTGTAGTCCACTGATCAAATTCCTTGCCCGCAGGCGTAGTGTCTGCAGTGATATTTACTGTGGTACCTTCTGCATAATTGCCGCTGCCTGTACCGTTGATTACTGTTGCCGGGTAAATGCCAAGAATCGGTCCCTCAAATGCGTATAAATACCTGTCAACAGCGGTATATGATGTCGGAGAAGTGAAGATTCCTGCTACTGTTGTCGGAGGTTCTACAGGGCCAACCATGACAGTAATTTTTTTACCTGCAGCAGGAGAAATCATTATAGGAACCGCAGTATCGGTCCTGCCACCAATGCTTGTGGCTCCAAGGCCACCGGCAGAATTGATTTTGCCGCCTCTAATGGTAATGTTGTTGCCTGATCCGCTAAAACCGCCACCGATGCCTGCGGCATATGATCCTCCGGTAGCAGTTACATTTCCACCGTTTAAGTTAATGATGTTACCTGATTAAAATTCGGTTAAATAGTTACCACCAATGAATGCTCCAATAATCAGCCCCAAAGCAAGTCCGGCAACAAGGAATACAACTGTGCCCATGACTCCATAAATTATATTACGCACCATATCAATTACCTCTTTGTGACAAAATAATATCAACCACTTGTCTCCGTCGCATCACTATCTATCAGCACATCAATGCGACCCAGTAATTTCTCCAACAATCTGTGCGATTCCAAAATATATTGCCATGGCACCAATCAATACGCATACGTACACCAGGACTGATCGCTCCTTATTTTTGATTACTGCTACAAGACCTGTTATTGTAGAAATAATCGCACAAGAAAATGCTCCTAAAGCCATCACCGCCAGAGGCATATTGCCAAAGAAGCCTGTGCTCTCCGCTTGTATATCGATATTCATTGATAACACATTTATTGCAGCTACTAAAATAATGGCAACAAGTATCAGTGCTGCCGCATACTTGCCGAGTTTAGTCTTAGGTAAAATGTAAAATGATTTCTCCATAATAAGATCACCCTTTCTATAAGCTATGTACTAATGAGAAATCACCATAACTATACATCTGGTCTTACTGAGTTGGTGGCCCAATAATACTAGCGATAAGCAGGATCAAAATACCAATAAAAAAGACTATTCCGAGCGGTATTGAGATATAGACTAAAATCGAACGCTCATTGCCTTTCCTGACAGCAATCAATCCAGCAATAGAAGCAATAATTGCCGCTGCAAACCTAAGATAAATTGTGGTTCCCAATAACGGACTATTAAAAGGTGAGGAGGCAAACCGCAAGAGAACGGGCGCTGGGAGGTGCGGATAATGGCTAATATACGAGTTATCCCTGCCACCGCTCCAGCTTTGTCGGCGCAGTCAAAGTCGAACGCTGTCAAGCGTCGCGTGGCGGCTTACGCAAGGGTTTCCACCGACAGCGACGAGCAGCTTACAAGCTATGAAGCACAGGTTGACTACTACACAAAATTCATCCAGAG
>DCDV01000031.1:1865-31797 GCA_002316595.1 Mageeibacillus sp. UBA1046 | reverse complement strand
CGTATGGGTCCGGAAAGAATAACTGCTGACTCTCAGTGGTTATTCTTTCCGGACCCATACGGCGGAAGTTGATGAAGAACATATTCAGGAACAAGTGTTAAAGGAGCTTGATTCTGCTCCTGCTGTGTCAGCGCATCCTGAACTGGTAAGGCATCTTGCACTGGCCAAGGCCGAAGCAATTCTCCCGGCTCACCCGTCTTTAGACCTCTATCCGGTCCAGACTCTACGTTCTTTGCCGGGATTTTTTGTCGAAGGCGATGATAATGAGTACGTCATCCTTGGAGCAGACACCATTGTCTGCCTGGAAGATGAGATTCTCGGCAAACCTCACGATCCGAAAGAGGCAGAGACTATGCTGCGTAAGCTGGCGGGCAGAACTCACCTTGTCCATACAGGAGTTGTCGCTCTGACGGTTTCGTCTGATAATGTATTAACCTACGAGGAGAGCTTTGTAACAACAACTGAGGTGGTCTTTCTTCCCTTGGATAAAAACCTCGAAGAGAGAATTATGGACTACGTGAAGAGCGGAGAGCCTATGGATAAGGCAGGCGCATATGGGATTCAGGACCAGGGCGCTGTTTTTGTTTCCGGCATCAAGGGCGATTATTATAATGTCATGGGACTTCCCTTATCGCGTGTCACACGCCTGCTGGATCGTCTGAATTCCAGAGAATAATATGATAAAAAGATTAGCGAAAATTTTTATTAAGAATTATGAGCAAGTCGACGATCCAAAAGTCAGGCGGGGTTACGGCAATCTAATGTCCGGTCTGGGCATTTTCAGCAACTTGTTCCTGGCAGCAATAAAGTTTACTGCCGGCACTATCGCTGGCAGTATTGCCATTACTTCAGATGCCTGGAACAATGCGACAGATTCTATATCCTCGGTAATCTCTCTCATCTCCTTTAGGCTTTCCGCCAAGCCCCCTGATAAAAAACATCCCTATGGTCATGCCCGCTTTGAGTATATTGCCTCCTCAATGGTCGCCTTGATCATCATTCTTGTGGCCTGGGAGCTATTAAAAACTTCCATTGCCAGAATAATTAATCCAAAGCAAATCGCACTTGACTATGTTGTTATCGGAATCTTAATCGTCTCAATCCTGATTAAGCTGTGGCAATGGCAAAGTTACAGGAAAACAGGCAAGCTTATCAATTCGCAAGTATTTCGCGCAACTGCTGCGGACAGCCTTGGTGACGCGATTACTACCGCCTCCGTCCTGGCAGGCACATTGATTGCTCACTTTAGCGGGCTGCTGCTTGACGGCTGGATTGGAATTCTCGTCTCATTATTCATCTTCTGGTCAGGATTCAATATCCTGCGCGAGACTGCCACTTCTCTGTTGGGGGGCGCTCCGCCTGACGATCTGGTCGCACAGCTGGAGGAGAAGATTTTGTCTTATCCCGGTGTTTTGGGAATGCATGATCTTCTGACACATGACTATGGTCCCGGCAAGACTTTCGCTTCAGTGCATGTTGAAGTTGATGCTATTTCAGAGACTCTGGACAGTCACGAACTGATAGACCGGATTGAAAGAGATGTTTTCGTCAGCAGCGGTGTTCATCTGATAATACACCTGGATCCTGTGGTTACTGACGATCCGAAGCTGGACGCTTACAAAGAAAAAGTGCACAGCACCATTATCTCTATATCCTCGGACTTTAAGCTGCATGACTTTCGCCTGATGCACGGTGAAGACGGCACAACTCTCTTTTTTGATCTGGAAGTGCCCGATACGTATCCAAAAACGGAAGAAGAGATAAGACAAGACATCTTAGATCAAATAAAAGCCCGGGATCCCGATTTAAACTGCTTCATTACAATCGACCGCTATTATTAAAAAGACTTTTTGTTGCGCTTTTTGTGATTCGGTTTGACTTTACAGGTACCTCCTGTTATCATTAAAGACAAAGATAGTCAAAGTCTAAACAATTGACTTTCTCCTGAGTTGATGGCCGTTATTTGTTGCGTAAACAAAAATTTCAGACAGTATGATGGGCATCGGCGTATACAGGGATACGAAATAACAGATTAATAGATAGTATTGTAGAAGAACGCAGGTGAAACAATGTCAAATATTAGCGACCGCATAGAACGCATGATTGATGATTTGCTTGATCAGCATGATGGCACAGTAGAGATCTCTCGCAACAGATTGGCTCAGGAGATCAGAGTAGTACCTTCGCAGATAAGCTATGTGCTCAGTACGCGCTTTACCAGCAGTCATGGCTACGTGGTCGAAAGCAGACGCGGAGGCGGCGGCTCGATTACGATCAGAAGGATCAATACATCTTCACCTGCCCTCGCGATTCTAAATCTTGTTAAGGAGATGCCTGAGTCTACTTCTCAACAGCAGGCTTGTCAGATAATAGCCAGCTTACAGCGGTCAGAATTGATTGATGAACCTTTGGCGGAAATCTTTAAAGCAGCAATGTCTGATCTGGTTTACAAAGATTTGGACAGATTGCTGGCAGACCGGATACGCAGTAAGGTTCTGCAAAATATGCTAGCCGTGCTGGCTACATTAGTCTAGGAGGGTTTAGTTATGATATGTGATCAATGCAACATGAATGATGCGAATATCCAAATGCGTCTGACCCGCAATGGTGAAACGATAGATCTCAATCTTTGTCCCGGCTGCGCTGCAAAATTACAAATAGAAGGCGGCATGATGCCTTCCCTGTTTGATTCTTTCTTCAGTCCGGGCTGGCCAAGCCACGATCTTATAACACCGGCACTGTTTGGCTCAGATATCGGCAGAGAGCCAGGTCAGCTGCAACGTCAGATAAAAGCTTGTCCTGTCTGCGGTCAACGTTATGAGGATTTCAGGAAGACCGGCCTTTTAGGCTGCAGCACATGCTATGAGACTTTTAGACCCTGGATAGAACAGGTACTGAAACGTGTACAGAGAGATACAAGGCATACGGGACACAGGCCGAGCTTAATAGCCGACTTCCGCAAGTCTTCTCAGGAGGCAAGTCAGAGTGAAAGTCCTGCGGCAGGTGCAGGAGATGCAGGTGTAAAGGCTGCTGAACCTAAAGATAAACTCACTGCCTTAAAGCTGGAACTGTCACAAGCTGTACAAGCAGAGGATTATAACAGGGCGGCAAAGCTTAGAGATCAGATTCAAGGACTGGAAGAAGCATAGGAGGAAGTTATGGCCTGGTATATTGAAAATGGACCTAAAGAAGAAACAGTTCTATCCACCCGGGTACGAATCGCCCGCAACCTCGAAGATATGCCTTTTCCTAATCGCATGAACCCTGAGCAGGAGAAAGAAACGGAAAAACTGATTGAGAATACTTTTCTCAGTCTTAATATCAGCAGACCGCGCTCAAACTGGAGCATTGTCAGGCTGGAAGAGATGGGCAAAATGCAAAAACTCGCTCTGGCTGAGAAACATCTGCTTTCTAAGCGCATGCTGGAACCGGGATGCGGCAAGACCTTAATCATAAATAAGGAAGAAAACCTTAGCATAATGATCCTGGAGGAAGACCATATAAGAGTTCAGGCTATGTCCGCCGGTCTTGATCTGGCAAAAGCATATAAAGAAGCAACTGATCTGACCTATGGCCTGGAAGATAAAATTCCTATGGCCTGGAATGATGATTATGGCTTTCTCACCGCCTGCCCAACCAATACCGGTACCGGTCTCAGAGCATCTGTAATGCTTTTTTTGCCGGGGCTGATCCGCACGGATCGGATGAGGTATATGTCTGACATGCTTAGCAAAGCCGGGTATGCCGTGCGCGGCAGCAGCGGCGAGGGCAGTAAAGTTATGGGCTACAAAGTCCAGGTTTCCAATCAGCTTACTTTAGGGCTGTCAGAAGAGGAAATTCTCCGTGATCTTCAACATTTAGTGGAAAACCTGATTGAGAAAGAAGAGGAATCACGCAGTAAACTTCTGCAGGCGGATAAGCTGGGAATGGAAGATAAAGTTTGGCGTGCCCGCGGCATATTGGAAAATGCCCGGCGTATTAATTATGAAGAAGCAGTCAATCTGCTGGCCGATCTCAGACTTGGCGTCAGCCTTGGCCTTATCAATGACGGATTATCACTGGTTTCATTGAACCGCGTGGATACAAATATTGGTAATGCCAGCCTGCAGCAAATCAGCGGCAAAGAACTAATAGACTGCGAATTAGACGAGAGCCGCGCCAGGCTTATCCGAGATGAGCTAAAGGGCGCAAACCGCCGCATCAGATAAATATATAGATTATAAAAAATAAATATATCGCGAACGGTGATGGTCTTACCAATTCCTTGTTCGCAAATAAATTTAACTAAGAGAAGGTGAAAAATATGATGATTAGTTTTTCTAGAAGAGCCGGAATTGTGCTAGGTTTCGCCTGGCAAAAAGCAAAATCCTATAGCCTTGATTATATAGGTTCAGAACATATTTTGTCCGGAATAATTGAGGAGGATGGTCTGGCAGCGTCTGTGCTGCAGGAGGCCGGCCTTTCCGCTGAGCAATTAGAGATGAATCTTTCCCAATTGGCTCAGCGTGAACCATCTGAACATGTAGATCTGCCGGAAAACATGGACGGAAATGCTCTGGTCAATATGATGACACCTCGCACCAGACAGGTGATTAATCTGGCCGCCCGCGAGGCTCAGTCCAGGCGCTCAAATGTAATTGAACCTGAGTATCTCCTGCTTGCTATTTTACGAGAAGGGGGAAGTGTCGCAGTGCGTATTCTGCAGGCTGCGGGTATTTCCAGCCGCGAGTTATACCAGAATATGAGTCAGATCCTGGCGACCAGACAAGAATCCTTGTCCCCGGAGTCAGAAGAAGCTGGCAGAGCGATGCCCGGGGCAATGCCGGAAATGTCATCCGGAACCGCAGATGCAGCAGCGGCCGGCACTGCTAAACAAAGGAGCAAAACTCCCACACTGGATAAATTCAGTCGCGATCTGACAGAAATGGCGAAAGAAGGCAAATTTGACCCAATTATCGGCCGCAATGAAGAGATTATTCGCGCTCAGCAGATACTCTGCCGGCGCACAAAGAATAATCCTGTTCTTATTGGCGAGCCGGGTGTTGGCAAGACCGCGATCGCTGAAGGACTTGCTCAAAAGATTGTCAGCGGAGACGTACCTGCGCCGCTTATGGGCAAGCGCCTGGTTTCCGTCGATCTGACGGGAATGCTGGCGGGAGCAAAATATCGCGGAGAGTTCGAGGAAAGGCTTAAGAAAGGTATTGACGAAGCCGTCAGTGAAGGCGATGTAATACTCTTTTTCGATGAGCTTCATACTATTGTGGGAGCAGGAGCTTCTGAGGGTTCAATCGATGCTTCAAATATTCTTAAACCGCTTTTGGCCAGAGGAGAGATGCAAGTTATAGGTGCAACTACGATTGATGAATATCGCAAATATATTGAGAAGGATTCCGCTTTGGAGAGGCGTTTCCAGCCAATAATGGTAGAAGAGCCTAGTGAAGAAGATTCTGTCCAAATTCTCTATGGCTTGCGGCCTCATTATGAGGAGCATCACCAGGTCAGAATTTCTGATGAAGCGATTGAAGAAGCAGTAAAGCTTTCCACCCGCTATATTCAGGATCGTTTCTTGCCTGACAAAGCGATAGATCTGATTGACGAAGCAGCTGCAAAACTGAGACTTAGTCAATCTCCGGATCTTTCTGATTTGAAGGAAGCTGAGACTGAACTCTTGCAATTACTGGACAGGAAACAAAAGGCAGTTGAAGAAGAGAAATTCGAAGAAGCTGCTGAGCTTAAGCAGCGTGAAGATGAGCTCAAGGAACAAATGGACAGTCTGAAGAAATTGCCGGAGAAAATGGAGCGCGGAGAATGGCCGGTACTTCACGGCGATCTAATTGCGGGAATCGTGTCCAGCTGGACAGGGATTCCAGTGACTAGATTGACAGAAAGTGAACAGGAAAGGCTGAAAAACCTGGAAGCGGAACTTGAAAAAAGAGTAATCGGACAGCCTGAGGCGGTGACTGCTGTAGCTAAAGCTATCAGACGCGGCAGGCTTGGACTTAAAGATCCCAACCGCCCAACCGGCAGTTTTATTTTCCTGGGCACTACGGGTGTGGGAAAAACTGAGCTGGCCAGAGCACTGGCGGAAGTGATGTTTGGCTCAGAGGACAATATGATCAGGCTGGATATGTCCGAATATATGGAAAAATTCGATGTTTCAAAGCTTATAGGCTCTCCCCCCGGTTATGTTGGCTATGATGAGGGCGGCCAGCTGACTGAGAAAGTCAGACGTCAGCCATACTCAGTGGTGCTCTTTGACGAGATTGAAAAAGCACATCCCGATGTCTTTAACGCCTTGCTCCAGATTCTTGAAGATGGACGCCTTACTGACAGTCAGGGCCGCACAGTGAATTTCAGAAATACAATTGTTATCATGACCTCCAATATCGGCGCCAGAATGCTTACCGGTGCTGAAGGCCGCAGAATAGGCTTCGGGCTTCCTGCTGATGATGAAGAAGAGAGATCGGCTCCTATGTACGGAGGCAAGACCTACGCGGAAGCAAAAGATCTCGTCATGGAAGAGTTGAGAAAGACCTTCCAGCCCGAGTTCCTCAACAGAGTGGACAGTATTGTATTCTTCCACATGCTTGACGAAGAAGCTTTGGCAAAGATTGTCGACATTATGCTGACAGATTTAGTCGCCAGAATAGCTGACCTTGGTATCCATACTGAGATTACTCCTGCTGCCAGGCAGTGGCTGGCCAAGAACGGCTATAAGCCGGAATATGGTGCCAGACCGCTGCGCCGTCTCATTCAATCCGTGGTCGAAGATGGTTTCTCAGAAGCCCTTCTCGACGGTGTAATAAAAGCCGGAGAAGCAGCAGTGGTAGATGTCGAAGACGATAAGATAGTGGTTCGCCGTCTCAACAAAGAGTTTGAAGATACCTCATCTGCGGAATCTGTCAGGGCGGAAAGTGTATCCGCAGCGGAAAGCTCGTCAGAAGATATTGCCCCGAAAGATGAAGGCACGTCCGAAGATGAAAGTAAACGCGCAGATGAAGGCGGGGCTGAAGATGAAAGCGCATCTGAAGGTGCGTCTAAGTAAAAAAGCATTCGATCACAGTCACATCGGTGAATAATAACAGAAAATAGACGCGGCATCTAAACGGAGCCGCGTTTGTTGTTTAGCTTATGGTACTTGACGGGACTGAAGGGGATATTTTGATCAGTACCGGTATCAGCTGGCCGGCAAAGGTAAATGAGGCGGCAAAAAATATCATTGTGAAAACCATCAAACGAATCTGGTTGTTGCCGTTCATTTTATAGACATGGCAGAGACTGCGGATGTGAACATAGATGGCAATCATAAAACCGCATATTACCATAGCAAGGCTGGCAAGAGGTACGGTTACAACTGTGCCGATTGCGAGAAGAACGAATAAAGTCAGATAAATATAAGCGGAGCGGCTCAAGCGCAAGACATCGATAAAGGTGACCGGAAGACGCTCCATTAATTTGAGCAGAATCCAAATGAAAAAACTCTCCAGAAAACAAAACAGCACAGAGATTCCCAGAGAATATGGCAGTAAGCTCAGAACGTCAGGGCTTACAACGCTATTGTTCAGTGCTTTAAATTGCAGGGAGATACGGTAATAGAAGAGAGAGAACCAAAGCATCAGAATCAGAAGGTTGATGGTGATTGCCACGGCCGGAACTTTATTTGCAGAATTCAGGGCTTGCTCGCGGATCTTGTCAGAGGGTTTCCGGACCCAGGCGGTTAAACCGGCTAAACTACTTAACCCCGGGACTCTGTATGTCCCTCCAGGTCTTCTCTGTCTTTTATCCCGATAAAAAAAAGGTCGCTTACGGCTATTTTGATATTTTTCCTGATACGAATTTGACTGGTTCTGAGAACTGCCTGAATATGTTTTGCCGGAAGCAGAACTTCCACTTTTAGCAGAATTGTCAGTATTTTCTCTCTTAGACTCAGGCTTTTGCTTAGAGGCAAAGTCAGCAGGTTCTGCAGCTGAATAGTAACTTTGCGAGCGGCAGTTACATTTCTCACCCTCATCCAGTTGTTTTCCACAATAGAAGCAGTATCTTGCCATTAGCATCCTTCCTTCTGTCAAAAAACATATTACCTGCAATTTTGGGATAAATTGTGACAAGATTCCGAATATTGGATAGGATATGCTCATGGCAGAAGTGGATATAAAAGCCAAAGACAAAGAGAAAAAATATTCTTTAAAGGCGCCTGATTTTATTTTCTACGCCCTTGTTTATTTTGTCTTTTGGATCTTATCCAAATTATTGTTTCGGGCATCCTATAAGAGAACTGCTGCTTTTCGAAAACATAAAGGCGCGCTTATCATGATCGGCAATCATGCCAGCTACTTGGATATTCCTTTTGCAATTGTAGCGGCGGGACACAAGAGAATAAATTTTGTAGCCGGAGATTTTCTTTATAGTAAGAAAACAAGACTGTTTCTCAGATTGATGCAGGTTATTCCTAAAAAACAGTTTCAAGTTGATGTAAGGACTATGCTTTTAATATATAGAGCATTGCAGTCAGGCAGAAAAGTTTTCATTTATCCTGAGGCACAGCGCTCTATAGACGGTGAGCCCGGCTATCTGGATCCTCAATTCGCCCGCCTGATCAAGCGAGGCGGTGTTGCTGTCGGCATTGTGCGCTGCCGGGGCTGCTACTTGGCCTGGCCGCGCTGGACGCAAGGTTTCATCAGGCCTGGAAAAGTTGTGGCTGAAAGTGATATTTTGCTAACCGCAGATGAGATAAGTACGCTGGAAGTAGATGAAATTCACGAAATAATTAAAGATGCTCTCAACATTTCTGATTACGACTTTCAACTGTCACTGGCTAAGCCGGGGAAATATATTACTCCTGCGCCGGCTGCCGGATTGGAAAATATGCTTCATCATTGTCCTTCCTGCGGCAAGATGCAAGCTATTGAGAGCACGGGAAAGACACTTCGCTGCCGGCAATGTCACTGGAAAATTAAGCTGGGTCTGGACGGATTCTTTGTCAGAATCAAGGATGATCCATTTTTTGATAATCCTGCCAAGTGGCATCAGTGGCAGCTGGCTGAGCTGGAAAAACTGTTTGATGGGAAACCGGAAACAGTGCTTTCATTTCCGGCTGCTTGCAGGGAGCATAACAAACAATTCGGATCACCTTCTGTACAAGGTACCGTTCGCATAAGCAAATCAAAGCTATGTTTTCAGCCTGATGATGGCAAAAACTCTAACGAGCAGGGAGAATTGTGTTTCCTGCACGCGGGACAGCAAGGCGGCCTTTTTGCCACCTACGGAGAAAGCTTCAGACAATATAACAGTTCCGGAACATGGGATTTTTATCCTGAAATCAAATCCTGGCCAATCATTGTTCATGACTGGAGCAAAATGGGGATTTAAGCCAGAAGTATGTTACAATACTTGATATTCAAATTTCCATTTATTGGAATATTGAAATTCTCATAATTGTTTTCTGATCTCTCAAAGTATTGTGAAAAGGGAGGAATGGAATGGCTTCAGAGCAGTTTCTAGATTTTATCCAAAAAGCTGAGGCAGAAGCTTGCGACCTTTTAGCTACCGCCGAAACTAAAGCTGTTGAGATTCAAAACGCCGCGGCTCAGAGAGCGGATGCGGTTATTGCTGATGCCCGTCTGCGGGCGGATGAGGAAAGGCAGATAACCTTATCTCAGGCTGAAGAGAGTTACCGTTCGATGCTGCAGGAATTGGAGACTGAGCGGCACACTCCTGTGACTCCTCTTTCACCTGAAGTCAGAGAGAAAGCAGTTAATGCTGTAACAGGAAGGATCGTGAACTTATTTGGCAATAGCTGACATGAACAAGGTCACGGTAGTAGGTCTGGCCCCGGACCGGGATAAAGTTCTGGATACTTTGATGCGTTCCGGAGTGATGGAGATTGTATCACGAGAGGATGATGCAGAGCAGATATCCTCTGATGATCGGATGACAATTGAACAGAACCTGTCCCGCTTAGAAACTGCCAACATGCAAATAAGCAGGCGTTTCCCGCCAGAAGGCAGCAGCCTTTTTAAAAGCAAGGAAAAAGTTAGTGAAGAGGAATTCCTGCTATCCCCTGAAGCAGAGGGTAAGACTTTGACAGATCTTGCTGCCTGGGAAGATTCCTTAGCCAAAGAAGTTGCCGCGAAACAAAAATTAATTACTTTAAAGGAAGAATTGTCTCAAATTTCTCCCTGGCAAGATCTGGATGTTGATTTATCTGTAACTGAGACGCAGCACACGGAAATAATGTACGGGATTTTCTCTGATGATACAACGATTCAAGAACTTGAGCAGCAATTATCGCAGGACAGTCCTGAAGTACATATTACTAAATTCCGGCAGACTGAAGAAGGAACCTTGGCAGCGGTAATCATGTTAAGGGGAAAAGCTCTCCCTAATCGGCTGCTTGTTCAGGCGGCTGATTTTCATGCTGTCCCTGCGCAGATACGAGCAGGGAAACCAAATTTAATCATTTCGGATCTTCAAGAGAAAATCAATACGGTAAAAGCCGGACTGTCAGAAATCGAGACAAACCTTGCCTTACTGGCAGAATCCAGGACTTCCTTTTGGCTTTTGGAAGACAATTATAGAGTATTGCTTGACAGAGACAGCGCAGCATCAGATCTGTCTCGCTCGGCTCATACCTTTTGGCTCAGCGGCTGGGTGCCTGCTGAAAACACGCCTGAGCTGATATCTGATTTGCGGGAGAAGCATGATGTTGCTATTTCATCGGTAGCCGGCGAGCCGGATGAAAATTATCCAGTAAAATTAAAAAACAATAAGCTGAATCAAACCTATGAGATTATTTTGACTATGTTCGGTGCTCCGCGTTCTGATGAGTCCGATCCCACGCCTGTAATGGCGCTATTTTATATGCTGTTGTTTGGCATGATGTTGTCAGATGTCGGATACGGCCTGGCTCTGGTTGTCCTTTGTCTTCTCCTGCTCTTCAAATTCAAAGTCGGCGGTACAATGCAGCAACTGGCGAAGATGCTTCTGATAAGCGGGGTTTCTTCCGTTGCCTGGGGTTTTGTTTTTGGGGGTTTCTTCGGTGATATGGTGACAGTATTGAGCGAAGGCAGATATGATTTTCCAGCTCTATGGTTTAATCCAATGGATGACGCCATGAAGTTAATGATATTCAGCATGCTCTTTGGTGTGATCCATCTATTTGCCGGCATGGCACTAAAAATCAGGAATTCCAAGATACAGGGCGATCTGAGCGGAGGTCTCCTCGATGTCGTTCCCTGGTACATGATAATTGGCGGTTTGCTGATGCTGGCCGGAGGAGCATCGGGAGTTTTTGGAGCGGGATCAGAGATAATTCGTCAAGCGGGCACATACCTTGCTCTGGCAGGCGCTGCCGTTGTTGTCTTGTTTGGCGGGCGCGATGCAAAGAATCCGATAGTCCGTTTCTTGAAAGGAATCTTAGCTCTTTATGATGTGACCGGATACTTTAGCGACATTCTCTCATATACGCGTATATTAGCTTTGGTTTTGGCAACCAGCGTCATTGCCATGGTGGTCAATCAATTAGGATTTTTATTGGGGGCTACCTTCGCCGGGTATCTGCTCTTTGTCGTAATAGGTTTACTGGGTCATACCTTGAATCTTGCCTTATCAGCGCTTTCCGCCTATGTCCATGCCAGCCGTCTGCAATATGTTGAGATGTTTGGCAAGTTTTTCGAGGGAGGCGGACGTTACTTCAAACCCTTGCAAAGAGATACCAGGTACTATCAGATAGAGGATCAAAAAGGACAAGAGCAAAAAAGAAAAGTCGCATAAAACCAGCTTCGTTTTAAGAGGCGGAAATCATTTGTTCTATAGCGGTTAACCGCAGTTAGATAAAATGCTGACATTTTCGAACTGAGAGTCAGCGCAATCGAAATAAATTGGAGGAAATTATGAGTTTTGCAGATTTGATCGGGCCAGTTCTTACTCTTTTGGGAGGCGGACTAGCTGCTACGCTTCCTGGAATTGGATCAGCAAAGGCAGTCGGTTTTGTTGGTCAGGCAGCTGCCGGTGTCATTACAGAAGACCCTGAGAAATTCGGGAAACTGTTGATTTTACAGGCTTTGCCCGGAACCCAGGGAATTTACGGCCTCTTGAGCTGGTTTATGATTATGAATTCTTCCGGCCTGTTCGCTGGTCAATTGGATCAGACTTGGCAAATGGGGCTCATGTACCTGTTTGCATCTATGCCTATAGCGATCGTCGGTTTTTTCTCTGCTGTTTATCAAGGCAAGGTTTCTGAAGCAGGCTGCGCGCTGGTAGCACAAAGACCAAATGAACAAGCTAAAGGTATTGTTTTATCGGCTATGGTCGAAACATATGCTATTTTGGCACTCCTGGCAACTGTGCTTGCAGTTCTTAACATTAGCTGATGGTTCAATCTATGGAAGGTCTAGACAAAATTACCGATCGCATTGTTGAAGAAGCAAGAATAAATGCTGAGAAAATTGAAGCAGATGCCAGGACCAAGGCAGAAGCGTTGCTGTCTGAAGCAGAGATTACTGCCAAACAGCTTCTTGAAGAGATGTGGGCTCAGACTGAGGATGATGCGGAATCTATGCTGTCCAGAGGTCAAAGCCTTGTTCGTTCAGAAAAAAGAAAAGACACATTAATAAAGCGTCAAAATCAGATCGAAGGAATTATTGACGCTGCCTTAAACAAACTGGCAGCTGACTCCCCGGAGACCAAATTATTACGTTACGTTCGAATGATAGAAGCTGCTGGCATCAAGGCCGGCGAGATTGTTCTCAGCCCGGCTGACAAGGAGATAGGTCCTGCTTTGCTTGCTGAACTGACTGGTGATTTCAGCCTGTCTTCATCATCCGGAGATTTCCGCGCAGGGCTAATTGTTAAGCAAGACAAGATAATTGATAATTTAACTTATGATCTGGCAGTACGCAATGCCCGCAACGAGCTGACTCAGTGTGTCGCTGAATTGTTAGAGGATAATTAAACAAAAAGATGTTTACTTTGCCAAAAAACTACAAGAAATCAGTTTCCTGGTCATATGCTACCGGTCGGATCCGTTCTCTGGAGGCAGGCTTGATGGGGAAAGAAGGACAAGACCGATTGTTTCTGGCACCAGACGAAGATTCCCTGTCCCATATTATGACTGAGTATGGTTATAATGCCGGTGATATTGAGCTTGCGTTGGTCGCTGAAAAAGAAAGACTGCACAGGCTCTTCGGCGAAATTGCGGCTGATCAGCGTTATCTGGAAATAATTCTATCGTTCACTGATGGTCAAAACCTGAAGACGTTATTAAAAGAGAAACTGGTTGCTGAACAGCCCAGATCATTCTCTGACATTAGTTATCTCATGCTGCAGCCGTCGCTTGTGGAGCCATCTGCGCTGAACAGTGCCTTGCAAGAAGACGATTTCAGAGGCCTTCCGAACTGGATTTCTGAGCTGGCAGACAAGGCGGAAGCTGCCTACTCTATTGGTTATGATGCTGCCAGAATTGATTTGGCAATCGATCGGGGACTGCATCAGAGAGCTAAAAACCTGATCAGGCAAGTGACAAATCCCTGGTTTGAAGAATGGCTGGCGATAAAACGGGATTTGATCAATCTTGAGACGCTGTTTCGCACTCGGCTGAGGAAGCTTGGTGATAAGCTTTTTAATGACAGTCTGCTGCCGGAAGGAAGATTATCTCTTGACTGGCTCAAGTCAGCACAGAAGCTTAATGCCGCTGAGCTTGAGAGAGAGCTGAGCAAAGGCTATTATCGTGATCTTGCCGGATTCGCCAAGACTTATGGCGGGCCTGGAATATCATCAGAGTACAGCAGAGTCGGGGATGACATTTTGATGCAGCATATCTACAAGGGAGGACAAAGTCTGAACGGACCTGAAGTCACGCTTGCATATATTTTCGGCCGAGAGATGGAGATGAAAAATATCCGTATAGCGCTTTCAGCTTTGCGTAACAGACTGCCTGATGAACGTGTGAAATTATTGCGCCGCAAAAGCTATCCCGCGTGGAGGTAGAGCATGTATAAAGTAGGCGTTATCGGCGATCTGGATAGTATTATTGGTTTTCGCGCACTGGGAATGACAGTAAAACCGGCAACTGAAACGGCAGATGTGCTTTCCGCGCTGCAGGTTATGGTAAAGGAGAAATACTCCATAGTATTCATCACGGAACCAGTTGCTGACAATCCGTCTATACGGAATTTTATTGAGGAACAGCGCCAGATACGTATGCCGGCAATAATTTTGATCCCGTCTGTCAGAGAAAAAGCAACCACAGGAAAAGAACAACTGCGCGGAGCAGTGCGTAAAGCCACGGGCATAGACCTGTTGGGCGAATTGTAAAAGAGATCTAGGAGGATTCGATGGAGTTAAGAAGTCGAGGAGAAATCGTTAAGGTTTCCGGTCCTTTGATTATCGCAAAGGGCATGCGTGATGCAGATATGTATGACGTTGTTGAAGTTTCAGATAAAAGACTGATCGGCGAAATCATAGAGATGCATGGTGAAGAAGCTTCTATCCAGGTATACGAAGAAACAGCCGGACTTGGTCCGGGAGAAAAGGTAGTATCTCGCGGTACGCCTCTATCTGTTGAGTTGGGACCCGGATTGATAAGCAGCATCTATGATGGCATTCAAAGACCTTTAGATATCTTAGCTGCTAAAGAAGGAACCAACATTACACTAGGCGCCTATGCCCCTGCACTTGATCGGGACAAAGAATGGGATTTTACAGCCAAAGTTGAGGTCGGCGCAAAGCTCATAAGCGGAGACGTACTCGGTGTTGTTCAGGAGACAGAGCTGCTGGAGCATCGAATAATGGTGCCTCCTGAATTATCCGGAAAAATTCTGGAAATAAATAGCGGCAAATTTAAAGTAACAGATGTCATAGGGAAACTGGAAGACCACAACGGCAAAGTCCATGACCTGTCACTGATGCAAAAATGGCCGGTCCGCATTGGCAGGCCTTATAAAGAAAAGGTAGCCCCTGATGAGCCGCTCATAACCGGACAGAGGATCATTGATACATTCTTCCCGGTAGCTAAAGGCGGGACAGCCGCTGTGCCCGGTCCATTTGGCAGCGGCAAGACTGTTATTCAGCACCAGCTGGCAAAATGGGCTGAAGCTGACGTTGTTGTTTATATAGGATGCGGTGAGCGCGGCAACGAAATGACTGACGTTCTCAATGAATTCCCTCAGCTTGAAGACCCCAATACCGGGGAACCGTTGATGAAGCGAACGATTCTGATCGCCAACACTTCTAATATGCCTGTGGCCGCACGTGAAGCATCCATTTATACAGGCATAACTATTGCTGAGTATTTTCGTGACATGGGTTATTCTGTCTCAGTCATGGCAGACTCAACTTCCAGATGGGCTGAAGCTCTGCGTGAGATGTCAGGCAGACTGGAGGAAATGCCGGGTGAAGAAGGATATCCTGCTTACCTGGGTTCCCGTCTGGCAAATTTCTATGAGCGAGCCGGGATAGTCAGATGTTTAGGCAGCGATCATCGCGTAGGAGTATTGACCGCGATCGGTGCAGTATCACCTCCCGGAGGAGATCTTTCAGACCCTGTAGCTCAGTCTACTCTGAGAATAGTTCAAGTATTCTGGAGCCTCGATTCCGCCCTGGCATATAGGCGTCACTTCCCCGCAATTAACTGGCTGACAAGTTATTCCCTTTACGGTGACAAGATGGACATCTGGATGAATGACAACGTTACTCCGAGATGGAGCAGCCTGCGGCAAGATTCAATGCGCCTTCTTCAGGATGAGTCGGAATTAGAAGAGATAGTTAGATTGATCGGACATGACGCTCTGTCTGACGGGGACAGGTTGAAGCTCGAGGCAGCGCGTTCTTTACGAGAGGATTTCCTGCATCAAAATTCCTTTGATGAGATTGATACTTTTACATCGTTGCACAAACAGCACAAAATGTTAGAACTTCTGATGACTTGGTACTATGAAGCTCAGAAAGCACTGGGTACCGGCGTTAATTATAAGGAAATCGAAAAGATGCCGGTTCGTGATGAACTCGCCCGTCTGAAAATGGTGCCTGAAAATTTAGTCGAGGATTCAGCAAATCAGATCTCAGCGCAGTTAACCAATGAGTTTGCCGCTCTTAATGTTGGAGGAAGATAAGCATGGCTAGAGAATATCGTACTATCGAAGAAGTAGCCGGTCCCTTGATGCTGGTGCGCGGCGTTGAAAACGTTAAATATGATGAATTAGCTGAAATAGAGCTCCCCGGCGGCGAAATCAGACACTGTAAAGTTTTGGAAATCGACGGAACTGACGCTTTAGTGCAGCTCTTTGAAAGCTCAATCGGAATAAATGTAGAAGAGACCAAAGTACGTTTTCTTGGCAAAGGCCAGGAGCTTGCGGTTTCCCGTGATATGCTGGGCAGAGTGTTTGACGGTCTGGGTAAACCGATTGACGGAGGAGCTGCTTTAATACCTGAGGCAATGCTTGATATCAACGGCACACCGATCAATCCTGCTGCCCGTGATTATCCTAATGAATTTATTCAGACCGGAGTATCAGCTATTGACGGTCTCAATACTTTGGTTCGCGGTCAGAAACTGCCAATTTTCTCAGCATCAGGCTTACCTCACAATATGCTGGCAGCGCAAATTGCCAGACAGGCTAAGGTATTAAACACCGATGATAAGTTTGCCGTTGTTTTCGCTGCTATGGGAATTACTTTTGAAGAATCTGATTTTTTTATCAGAGACTTTAGAAATACCGGTGCAATTGAGCGCGCTGTAATGTTCATTAATTTGGCTGACGATCCGGCTATCGAGCGTATTGCAACACCTCGTATGGCACTCACTGCTGCGGAGTATCTTGCTTTTGAGCTGGAGATGCACGTGCTGGTTCTGATGACGGATATTACCTATTATGCTGAAGCGCTCAGGGAAATTTCCGCCGCCCGGAAAGAAGTGCCTGGCCGCCGAGGATATCCCGGCTATCTATATACAGACCTGGCAGGCCTTTATGAGAGAGCAGGCAGAATAAAAGGAAACAAGGGAACTATCACACTGGTTCCGATCCTGACTATGCCGGATGAAGACAAAACTCATCCGATCCCTGACTTGACCGGCTACATTACGGAAGGTCAGGTAATCCTCAGCCGTGACCTCTACCGTAAAGGACTGCGTCCCCCTATCGATGTTCTGCCTTCACTTTCACGTCTTAAGGACAAGGGCATTGGCGAAGGAAAGACAAGAGCGGATCATGCCGATACGATGAATCAGCTTTTCGCTGCTTATTCTCGCGGCAAAGATGCCAAAGAACTGGAAATAATTCTCGGTTCTGAAGCATTGTCGGTTGTTGATCGGATTTATGCCCATTTCTCAGATCGTTTTGAAGAAGAATATGTTTCGCAAGGCTTTGATACTGATCGTTCAATCGAAGAGACTCTGAATATTGGATGGGAGCTATTATCCATATTACCTAAGAATGAGCTGAAACGTGTTCATGACCGCTTTATTGATCAATACTATATCGAAGAACAGGAGGACTGAGCATGGCTAAACGTCGAGCCAATCCCAACAGAATGGAACTGCTTAAGCTGAAGGGTCAGCTTAAAACGGCTCGCCGCGGCCATAAACTCCTGAAAGATAAAAGAGATGAATTAATGCGTCAGTTTCTGGTGCTTGTCCGAGAAACAGCAGACTTGCGCATCAAGGTCGAAGAGTTATTGGAGATGGCAAATCAGGAAATGGTATTGGCGAAGGCTACAATGCAATCAGAAGTTGTTGAGTCAGCATTGCTTACCGGTCTGCCTCCGCTGCAGCTCGAAGTATCCGAAATTAACACGATGGGGGTAGTGTCACCTGTCTTTATACTTCCTTTGGTTAATAACGACAAATCAGGAGAGCAGGTCGAAGCCACTTCCAGTGTTGCCCTGGGCAGCAGCAGTTTACCCTACGGCATGACTTCTGTATCGGGAGAATTGGATCAGGCAATTGATGCCTTGCGCGAGGTCTTCCCCCTGATGTTGGAATTAGCTGAGAAAGAGAATCAAGCAAGACTCATGGCGGCAGAAATCGAAAGAACCAGACGCCGCGTTAATTCGCTCGAATATGTTCTGATTCCGGAGTTGATAGAGCTGATCTCCTCGATAACCATGAAAATGGAAGAGAATGAGAGAGCGAATCTGACTCGCCTGATGAAAGTTAAGGACATGATCATAGAGGCGAAAATCAAATCCGGAAAGAAATACCAGACACAGACATCTGATTGACTCATCGATCCCCGGACGCACCCATAATCTGATCAGGGCTTTCTTGTTCTTGCTTTGATTGAAGGCGTTGTTTATGAAGATCAGAGCATTATCCGGAGGAATATATTTGTGAGAATCAATGGCAATTTTTCGGGATTTTGCTGCAAGGCGGCCTTCACGATCATCAACACATCCACAGGAGGGGAGCATGAGTGAATCTACAGGTATTCATATATATTCGGAAATCAAAAACCTGAAGAAGGTCTTGCTTCATCGGCCCGGTAAAGAGATAGATAATCTGACGCCCGGCAACAAAGAGGCAATGTTATTTGACGATCTGCCTGATGCTTTGCTGGCAGGTATTGAGCATGATGCCTTTGCAGAAGTCTTGCGCACACATGGAGTCGAAACGGTTTATATTGAAAACCTGTTGGCAGATCTGCTGACAAATATGGACGTGCGTGCCAGCTTTATCCAAGACTTTTTGGTCGAAGGCGGGATTCATGCAAAAAATGTCGCCCCGTTGTCAGAATGGTTAATGGATTTCTCCAGTTCCCAAGAACTGTCAGATCTTCTTATAGCCGGAATCCGCAATAATAAAGATATACCGATTAAATTACCGATTGCCCCTTCCCGCGATCAACTATTGATCCTCAATCCCCTGTCGAATCTCTATTTTTCTCGTGACGCTTTCAGCTTTATCGGTAAAGGTGTTTCTTTGAGCAGGATGTATACCAAGGTGAGACAGCGTGAAACTTTATTAGGCGACTACATTTTCCGTTATCATCCGGAATACAATAATTTGCCCCGTCATTATGATCGCAATGCGCCATATCCTTTAGAAGGCGGAGATATTTTAGTCTTAAGTGAACACGTCATTGCTGTCGGGATTAGTGAAAGGACTAATATCAAAGCTATTCAGTTGCTGGCAGAGAATATCTTAAACGAGGAAACAGGATTTAAATATGTTCTGGCAATTAAAATCCCGGTAAAAAGAGCTTTCATGCATCTGGATACAGTCTTAACTATGATCGACTATGATATTTTCACCATTCATCCCGAGATCGAAGATGAAATTAATATTTTTGAATTATCCAGAGTGAATGGCGAAATTAAACTCAAATACATGGATGAAAATATCTCCTTGATTTTTGCCAAATATCTCGGGCTTGACAGCGTCTCGATGATACCATGCGGAGGCGGAGATCCTATTGACGCGCAGCGTGAACAATGGAGCGATGGTTCCAATACCTTGGCAGTTGCACCGGGGAAGGTAGTCGTATACAGCAGAAATCATGTAACCAACCGCATCATGGAAGAAGCGGGAGTTGAGCTGTTGAGAGTTCCTTCAAGTGAATTGTCCAGGGGCAGGGGCGGTCCTCGCTGTATGTCAATGCCAATTTGGCGAGAATAAAAAATCAGACTTTATAAACTTCCTGACCTTTGTTATCATCATAAGGGTATCTTACTTTAGTTATAAGCTAATTAGAGATGGATGACCTTAGCTCGCTTTTGCTCTAAAGAATGTTGTTGACATGTAAAGAGTCGGAGCATTATCTTCTGTCAACAGACTATCAACCTGTTCTGAAATGTTGGTTCGGGATTAAATTATTTGTGCAATAACACGGCCAAGTAATCAGGATATTTGGGAAGCAATATGCTAAGATAAGAGTGTATGGGAAATCATCGTATTGTGGTCGCACTGGGTGGTAACGCCCTAGGTCAGACCGCCAGTGAACAGAGTCGAATCGTCAAAGCTACCATACGTCCACTTATTGATCTAATAGAGGACGGAAATCAACTATTATTAACACATGGAAATGGTCCTCAGGTCGGCATGATCAATCTGGCTTTCGAAAGAAGCGGCGAAATGATGCCTTTCCCCGAATGCGGTGCCATGAGTCAGGGTTATATCGGTTATCATCTGCAGAATGCGCTGCAAGCCGAAATCCTGCGCAGAAAGTTATCAATTCCGGTTGCGACAGTTGTGACTCAAGTGAGAGTAGATTCTGATGACCCGGCTTTTAATGATCCGACTAAACCTATCGGATCTTTTTATGACCCGAATACTGCTGAAGTCATTGCCCGCGAGAAGGGCTGGGTTATGAAAGAAGATGCAGGGAGAGGGTGGCGGCGTCATGTGCCTTCACCTTTACCTCAGGAAATTATTGAAATAGAAACAATCCGGACGTTGATTGAGGCCGGTCAGTTAGTCATAGCGGCCGGTGGCGGAGGAATACCTGTTATCGCTGATGGGAGTGAACTTAAAGGAGTGGCAGCTGTAATAGATAAAGACTATGCCAGTGCAAAACTGGCGGAATTGGTTTCCGCAGATTTGCTGATCATTTTAACAGCGGTAGATCATGTCTCACTAAACTACGGACAACCTGATCAAAAGGATTTACATAATGTCTCTGTCGAGGAGATCAAGGAATATATCAAGGCTGGCCATTTTGCCGCGGGTAGCATGTTGCCTAAGGTGAATGCCAGCCTTTCTTTTGTCGAGTCCGGCTCAGGCAGAGAAGCTCTGATCACATCTTTGGCGAATGCCTCAGATGGTGTCAAGGGTAAGAACGGTACCAGGATCTATTGCTAGACAACATTAGCACAGGTTGAAGATATAACCGCTGAGATGTCTGGCCTATTGAGAATATATATCTGAAATATTTAGCAGATATTAAATTGAACTAAATCATAAGGAGGAAAATTATGCAAGAAATCAGAATTGGACTTTGGGGCTTCGGAGCCATGGGCAGCGGAATCGCCAAAATGATCGCTTCCAAAAAAGGCGTCGTAATTACGGGCGTCTGCGACAAATGGGATGAGATCGTAGGCAAAGACATCTACGAACTGCTGGAAATGGACAGAGGAGACAGGCCTGAAGTCAAGATTACATCAGATGAGAACGAAGTTTTCTATCCGGGAAGCTGCGATTTGGCTATTCTGGCAACAGACAGCTTTACTGCCGCTCAAATGAGCAAGTTGGTTCACTGTATAGAGAACGGAATCAATGTCATTTCTACAGCTGAAGAGATGGCTTGGCCGCAGGCTCAGCACCCTGATTTGGCTAAAGAACTTGATGTTCTGGCTAAAAAACATGGCGTGTCCGTTCTGGGCACAGGTATTATCCCCGGTTTTGTTCTCGACTATCTCATTCTTGCTTTGACAGGAACCTGCGAGAACGTAGATTCTATCGAAGCAGCACGTATTAATGACTTAGCCCCCTTTGGCACTGCAGTAATGCATGAACAGGGCGTCGGAATTTCAGTTGAAGAGTTCGAGCGCCGCATGGCAGCAGACGATCTGGCCGGTCACGTAGGCTTCCCGGAATCAGTAGGAATGATCGCTGAAGGAATGGGTGTAGAAGTTACCGACTCAGAGATCACAAAAGATCCGATTATTACTGAAGTTGATCGTAAATCAAAATATGGTGAGGCTAAAAAGGGCAATCTCGCCGGTATTCGTCAGCAAGTGTTTGGCCGTAACGCTGATGGAAAGACCTTTATCCATCTTGATCACCCGCAGCAGATTTTGCCCGAGATGGCAAATACTGATACAGGTGACTATATCACCATTCATACAGGCGATTATGACATGAATATGAGAATCAAGCCTGAGACACCCGGCGGAATCGGTACTATCGCCATGTGCGTAAATATGATCCCTCATGTCATTACCGCTACTCCGGGCTTGAAGACGATGCTGGATCTGCCAGTACCTCGCTGCATTATGGGCGACTTCCGTGATCAGCTGGTTACAGATCGTTTTGCAGGCTATGGCTTTAAGAAGGGTGATTATGTAGTAATCGAAGTTGAGATTTTGACACCTGAGCAAAGAGCGCCTCAAATTCCGGAAGACACTAAGGAGACATCACTCATTGCTCTCTACAAGGGCTATCTGCAGGACGAAACTGCAAACGAAGGTGACGTTGTTACAATCAAGACAGCTATTGGCCGTGAGGTAGAAGGTGTATTGACAACTCGCGATACTTCACCCACTCACACATACGGCAAGGTAGTTCCGGAGCTGTTGGAAACTCATAAGATGGTTCGCGATTTTGTATTTGAAGGAGAAGATAAGTAAATGACAGCAAAAGATATGTCCTATCAAGGCGTAATGGGCCGCAGCGACGAAATTGTATTAAACGCTGTAGGTATTGATTACGATAAATATGAACTGGAAGGTGTAGCCTTCGATTATAAAAAATTGATGGCTGATGTTAATTATTCCATAGAAGATGTCTGCAAAATTCTCAACGATATGGAAGTGGGTAACACTCCTTTGATCGAGCTCAAGAATATTACAAAGCTGGCAGCAAAGATCGGCGGCCCCGGTAAGGGCGCACGCATCTATGTGAAGGACGAAGCTTCACAGCCGTCAGGCAGTTATAAAGCGCGCCGTGCAGCTCTCGCAGTTTATGAAGCGAAGAGATTGGGGTACAAAGGAGTTATCGCTGCAACCAGCGGAAACTTTGGCGCGGCAGTCGCTTGTATGGCAGCCAAATTGGGACTCAAGTGTATTATTGTCCAGGAGTGCTATGACAGCCGCATGGTCGGACAACCGGAGATTCTGGAGAAACAGCGTGCTTGTGAAGCTTTAGGCGCAGAAGTCGTTCAGCTGACAGTCGGCCCCGAACTTTTCTACGAGCATTTGCGTCTGCTGGAAAAAACCGGGTTCTACAATGCTTCGCTCTACGTACCGCAAGCAGTAACAGGTGTTGAGACATTAGGCTGGGAGATTGCCCACCAGTGCCGTGAGCGTTTCGGCAAAGATCCCGAATATGTTCTGATTACCAATGCCGGCGGCGGAAACCTGACCGGTACAGCCAGAGGTTTGAAGAAGGCCGGCGCTAAAGACACTAAAATCTACGCCGCCTCTGTTGATCTCTCCGGTTTACATATGGCCTCCGATAAAGACTTCAACCGTAAGTCCTTTACCACAGGTCATACCGGATTTGGTATTCCTTACGCGACACAGCCAGACAGAACTGACGTCCCTCGCAGTGCTGCTCGTCCTATGCGTTATATTGACGAATATCTAATCGTCACTCAGGGCGAAGTCTTCTATGCTACAGAAATGCTTGCTTCACTCGAAGGCCTCGAGAGAGGACCGGCCGGCAACACATCTCTGGCCGCAGCAATCGCACTTGCTTCAACACTGCCTGAGGACAATGTTATCGTTGTACAGGAAACAGAGTACACCGGCGCAGGCAAACATCCGATGCCCCAGTTGACTTTTGCCAGACAAAATGGCATTAAGATCTTCTTTGGCGATCCGGAAGACGAAGTTCCGGGCAAGAATATCATTCTGCCGTCGGATCCGACCAAGATCAAACTGCGCTACAGCGATATGAAGCGTCTGCGTCTGTCTACACTCAAGCGTATTGCCACTGAGGACAGAGAGTATTCCGATGTTGAGCTGCAGTACATGGCGGATGAATTAAACCGTAATGTCGATCAGGTAAAAGAACTGCTCGCTGAACTGAAATAGTTATTTTTTGCAAAAGGGAAGTTGCCTGGGGAATTCCCCGGGCAACTTCCTATCTAAGGACTAATTGTTCACAAGAAAACAAGGAGGAACAAATGGCAGAAAAAAAAAGTTTTGAGGAACGTCGCCAACATCTTGCCAAAATGTCAGATGAAGATCTCTTCCAGTATTTCTGGGAGCTGACAGACAAAGTTGTTGAGCCGATGGTCCAGGAAGGTCGCGAAAACACAACCCCCGCAGTTGAGCGCAGCATCCTGTTGCGCATGGGCTTCTCCAGTCTGGAAGCTGCCCCGATTGTTAATGGAGTTATGGAGCGTGGTCTGATGGGTAAAGGATGCGGTAACATTATTTGGCGTCTCAGCAAAAAGCTGGATATGCCCTACCGTGAAGTAGGCGTAGGTCTGGCCGAGGGCAAGTACTGGGATGAAGTAGCAGGTTTGTTTGCGGAGGTGGCACAATGAGTAACGAAAAAGGAAAAGTAGTGCCAGCAAGAGAGACCAATATCAAACTTGATCCGGAGAAGAAAATTGACCTCAGAGAGATCCTCGACGGATTGGAAAATTATCATACTCCCCGCCGTCCCTGGCATTGGCGTGAAAACAGAAATGTTGAGCGGAAGATTGGCGATTTCGTCTATCAGGAAACATCCGAACCTCTGAAGAATTCCGTGCCTCTTCCGGGCAGCCGCGGTTTTGGCTATATTGACCCTCAGCCTGATTGCGTAATCACAACTGAAATTGCTTCCGGCCGCTTTGAAGATGATATCAGACGTATGCGTATGGCTGCATGGCAAGGCGCAGATCATATTATGGTCATCAGAACAGCCGGCCAGTCCCATATTGACTCTCTGCTCGAAGGAACAACCCAGGGCATCGGCGGTATCGCAGTAACACGTAAACAGTGCCGCGCTACCAGAAGAGCCTTGGACCTCATCGAAGATGAAGTCGGCCGTCCCATTAATTTCCACTCTTACGTATCAGGAGTAGCTGGCCCTGATATTGCTGTAATGTTTGTTGAAGAGGGAGTCTCCGGTGTTCACCAGGATCCTCAGTACAACGTGCTTTATCGCAATATCAATATGCGCCGCAGCTTCATTGACGCATGTGAGAGCAAGAAGATTTTGGCTTATGGCGGCATGGTGCAGATTGATGGTGCGCATAACGCTAATGCGACCGCTATGGAAGCATGGAAAGTTATGCCTGAACTGATGGTTCAGCATGCGATTAATACCAGATTCTCAGAAAAGTGCGGAATCCTGGCTGAGAATATCGCCTTGTCCAGTGTGCCTCCTACAGCGCCGCCTGCACCCTGTATGCGCCTTGACCTGCCTTATGCAGTAGCTTTGCGTGATTTCTTCCGTGATTATAAGATCCGCGCTCAGCAGAATACCAAGTACATGGAGTCTGAAACTCGCGAAGCGACGGTCACGCATACACTGAATATGATGATCTCACGTCTTACTTCTGCGGACATTCAGTCCACAATCACTCCGGATGAAGGCCGTAACGTGCCTTGGCATTACTTCAATGTCAATGCTGTAAATACTGCACGCCAAGCCCTGAACGGTATGGACGGCCTGCGTACGATGGTTGATATTAATCGTGAAGGGCCTCTGGGCGACACTGTCAGAGAGCTAAAAGAGAGAGCTATCCTCTTCATGGAAGAGATCCTCGAAGTTGGCGGATATTATGATGCAGTTGAAAAGGGATTCTTTGTTGACTCTGCTGAATATCCTGAACGCAATAATGATGGTATCGCACGTGAACTGGACGGCGGTATCGGTGTTGGCGCAGTCTACAAGAGAGATGAGGACTACTTCGCTCCTGTCAGCGCTCACTTTGGTTACAATAATGTACCGGCTGAGTTTGATAAGCCGGAAGATGCAATCGGTGGCGATACCTTCTCGGATCCTTCTAAGATTCAGTTTATCGACGAGCTGGATGAAAGCGATAATGTCAATGTCAGGCTGGATGAACTCTCCAAATATGATGAGCATCCTAATCTGATCCGTCCGGAAGTTGAGTTCCGTTCAGATGGCGTTATCGTTCTTACTCTCCTGCTTCCTACTGATGAGCGCCGGGCTGAGTATGCCGCTATCGCTCTTGGTGAGAAGCTCGGTCTCAAGGATTGTACGGTTATCCACAAGCAGGTTATGCATCCTTCCGAAGGCACGTATATTGAGATGAAGGGCATAGTAGACTTTGATATTGATCTTGATACTCTGGTTATTCCTGAAAAGATCGAGACTTTGTCAGAAAAAGAGATCCGTGCAGATATCCATGACAAGCCGATGACTATTGTAGCAGGCACAGTAGGAGAAGATGAACACTCCGTAGGCCTCAAGGAGATTCTCGATATTAAGCATGGCGGAATCGAAGGCTTTGGCATTAAGTACCATTACCTGGGCACTTCTGTTCCTATTGAGAAACTGGTTGACGCCGCTATCGAAACAAATGCGGACGCCATCTTGAGCTCTACCATCATTTCTCACAACGACATCCACTATCAGAATATGAAGAAGCTCCACGATACCTGTGTTGAAAAGGGCATCAGAGATGAAATCATTCTAGTGGGCGGCGGTACACAAGTAACTAATGAAGAAGCGGTTAAAGCGGGCGTAGATGCCGGCTTTGGTCGCGGAAGCCACGGTATTGATGTGGCCAGCTTCCTTGTGAAGAAACGTAGGGAAATGGAAAATGAAGGTTGATGTTCTGGTAGCCGAAATAGGCAGTACCACAACAGCAGTCAACGCATTCACAGGACTAAACAGCGCTAACCCTGCCCTGATCGGGCAGGGTGTAGCGCCTACTTCTGTGGAAGCAGGTGATGTAACTGCAGGTCTGAAAGAGGCTATAGAAGATCTCAAGGTTCAACTGAATGTTACTGACTTGAGCTGGGATCACATGTTTGCTTCCAGCTCTGCTGCCGGTGGGCTGTCCATGACAGTACATGGTCTGGTTTATGATATGACCGTTAGAGCGGCCAAAGAGGCAGCCCTTGGTTCCGGCGCGGTCTTGCGGCATGTAACAGCCGGCAAACTCCGTCGCACAGATATTGCAAAAATCCGGCAGATTGCTCCCAAAATCATCTTAGTGGCCGGAGGCGTAGATTACGGAGAACGTGATACAGCCCTGTATAATTTTGAGATGATAGCCAGTCAGGTCCCCGGTATTCCCATTATCTACGCCGGTAATATTGAGAACCACGATGAGATACGCTTAATTGCGGAGGAACTGGGTACTGAGGTTTTCTATGTTGAGAATTGCTATCCTTGTATTGACCAGCTCAACATAGAGCCAACCCGCATCATCATACAAGACGTCTTCGAAAAACATATCATCCATTCACCCGGAATGGAAAAAATTCATGAAATGGTCGACAGTACCATAATGCCCACGCCTGGAGCGGTGATGCAAGCTGCAAAAATGGCATACGAGACATTTGAAGATTTAGTTGTATTTGATGTGGGCGGAGCCACTACAGACCTGCACTCTGTAACAGAGGGAAGTACAGCGATTCAGATGATATTAATGTCACCGGAACCCTTTGCTAAGAGAACTGTTGAAGGCGACCTTGGTGTTTTTGTCAGTCGCAGGAATATTCTTGAACAGCTTTCTGAAAGAGAGCTGGAAGAGTCCTTCCCTGACAGAGAGTATTATCTGGAACATTCTTCCGAGATTCCCGAGGAAGAAGGAGAAATTGATTTTGTCGAACGATTGACTAAGGCCTGTTGCAAGCTGGCACTTAAGAGACATGCCGGCATTATGACAGAGCTCTATACAGCACATGGGCGCAAAGTCACGGCAGTTGGTAAAGATCTGACTGCTGTTAAAACGATAATTGGCACAGGCGGCGCCTTGACCAGGCTTCCTCACAGCAAAGAAATTTTGGAGAGTTTGCGAGTTCGTGAGGTCATTAAAGAACTATATCCTACGACAGAAGCAGTCGTAAAAATAGATCATGACTATATCATGGCTTCATTGGGAGTTTTATCTACAAAATTCCCGGAGGCTGCCATCCGCTTACTGAAACAATCAATGGAAGCTAAAGACTGAGAAAAATTTATTCTGCCGGGAGGAAACATGAAAAACCCAACATTATATATTGATCGCCAGAAACTGAAGCATAATGTCCAAAGCATGCTCAAGCTGGCTGAAAAGAATAATATCCAAATCCATTTCGTCACTAAAGTCTTCTGCGCTTATAGACCCATGGTGGAAGCTATGGTAGAGGCCGGAGCCACATTGCTGGCAGACTCCCGTTTAGAGAATATTGCCAAATATGAAGATTTAGGAAAAGATCATCTATTACTTAGAATGCCCATGATTTCGGAAGCAGCTGATGTAGTTCGAATTTCACGGATTAGTTTGAACTCTGACCTTGATACCTTAGCGGCTTTATCTGATGCCGCATCAGCGCTGGGCAAAAGACATGGTGTCATATTGATGACAGAAATGGGAGACTTGCGAGAAGGCTTTATGCCTGAAGAGCTGCCTGACGCTGCAGGGCAAGTACTAAACCTCAGAGGGCTTGATCTGATGGGGATAGGAGCCAATTTTAACTGCTACGGCGGGATTATTCCCGATGAGCCTAAGCTGAATGAGCTTGTCGATCTTGCCAGAACTATAGAAGATCGATTCAATATTGATCTGCCCATAGTATCGGGTGGAAATTCCGGCTCAGTATATTTGCTTGAAGAAGGCAGACTGCCGGAAGGAATTAATCATCTGCGTTTAGGAGAATCATGGATTCTAGGTGCTGAGACTTCTTATGGGAAAAGGGTCGCCGATTTGTACAGTGACGTCTTTACGTTGGAAGCTGAAGTAGTAGAATGCCGCCGCAAGCCCTCTCTTCCGTATGGTTTGCAAGGGCCGAACGCTTTCGGTGAATATCCTGTATACGAAGACCGAGGAGTGATCAGGCGGGCTATACTGGCCATTGGCAGGCAGGATTGTCCCTGCGAATCTTTAACTCCCAAGATGTCGGGTATTGATTATATGGGATCATCTTCTGACCACATGATCCTCGATGTCAGCGAATCCGTTAAAGAAATCAAAACCGGTGATATGATTCCCTTCAGCGTTGACTATGGCTCTTTGCTGGCCACTATGACATCTCCTTATGTACGTAAAGTAATGGTTTAATCACTGAAAAAACGGCAGGAGAATCTGCGCTAAGCGACAGTGGAATCTGCCCTGTAATAACTAATGCTTTAATCACTGTAAAAACGGCAGGAGAATCTGCATTATGCGACTGTGGAATCTGCCCTGTAATAACTAGAGGTTTAAATACCTGTAATAATCAGAGGTTTAAATAATGGATCAGAAAATGGACTTTACATCACAGGCCTGGATGCAGCAGCGCACCTATGCCAGAATCGATCTGTCAGCTCTGCGGAATAACTATCGCGCCTATAAACCGTATATGAGTTCAGAAACCGGATTTATCGCAGTCATCAAAGCTGATGCCTATGGGCATGGCGCTGTTCCCTGTGCTCAGGTTGCTATTGAGGAAGGCGCAGCTATGCTTGCTGTAGCAGCGCTGTCTGAAGCGGTGATTTTAAGGGAAGCAGGTATCAGGGATATTCCTCTCTTGGTTCTTGGATATACTGATCCGGCTTTGACAGAATATCTTCTGGCTTACGATTTGATACAAACGGTTATTAACTTTGACAGCGGCCTTGAATACGCAAAGCAAGCTGCCAAGACAGCTAAGAAACTGACAGTTCATATTAAATTAGATACTGGTATGACCAGAATTGGCTTCTCCACACTTCCTCAGGATCTAAAAACCAGCGCAGAGCAGATAGCAGAACTGAAAAACAAGGAATCTCTCATTCTGGAAGGAATGTTCACACATTTGGCTACTGCTGAAAGTGATCCTGCCTACGCTACCTTTCAATTCCAATCTTATAAAAGGCTGGACAGAGAGCTGGCCGAGCGAGGAGTTGATTTCCGGTATCGCCATGTCTGCAACAGTGCCGGCATGATACTCTATCCGGAGATGCAATTGGATTTAGTGCGCCCGGGGATTACCCAGTATGGATCTTATCCTTCAGATGCCTTCAAGAAGCTTCTTCCTTTACGCCCGGTTATGAATCTCTATTCTCGCGTTGTGCAGACTAGAGATATCGAAACCGGTACAGGAGTAAGTTATGGTTTGCGCTGGAAGGCGCCCGTTCAAAGCAAGCTGGCGGTAGTTCCGATCGGCTATGCTGACGGACTTCACAGACTATTGTCTAACAGGGCTT
>DCDV01000031.1:0-1725 GCA_002316595.1 Mageeibacillus sp. UBA1046 | reverse complement strand
ACAGGGCTTCCTTCCTGATCAATGGCAAGCTGGCTCCTGTTGTCGGCAGCATCTGCATGGATCGATGCATGGTAGACATAACGGGGATTCCTGAAACTAAAGTTGGAGACACAGTGTTGATATTCGGAGCAGATGAGTCTGGCTCGATACCGGTTGAAACGGTGGCTGCCCAAGCGGAAACAATCTCTTATGAAATTTTATGCGCTGTTGCGCCCAGAGTGATGAGAGTATATATTGACGAGAAGTAAAGCCTCTTATCTGATTGATAATCAGTAACTGCAATTAAAAATAGAAAAGGCAATGACCGGAAAGAGTTCCGACATTGCCTTTTTTGTGTCGATTGTCTTGATTCATTTCCTGATTATCGCTTACTATTGGATTAATTCTTATGTTGAAGGAGAAAGCGGTTATGCAAGATATAGAAAAACTTTCCAGTGCAGAGCTTGCCGAAAAATATGCTGATTACCCTTTTGGTATTTTGGATTCGATTTATGATTTGGTTAAGCATCGTGAAAAATATCCTGTGGAAGGCTCTTACACCAATTATTTGATCAATAAAGGTCCTGACTATGTTCTGAAAAAAGTCGGAGAAGAATGCACAGAGGCTATTATCGCCTTCAAAAATCGCAATCAGGATGAATTAGTGCACGAGATATCGGATCTGCTCTATCACTTGACAGTAACTTTTGCCTATTTTGATATTGATTCAGAGATAATATTTGAAGAATTAATTAAGAGACGCAGTATTTAAATTCTGCAATCAGCGAATTATAATTTGATTATCTGCCTGTCCGGAGGTTGCTATGAATAACAACAATATGATCGCTGAATTTCTGCCTGATCTCATACAATGGTGCAGAAGCCAGTTGACGAAATCAGGCGGAGATCGTGCTGTAATCGGACTTTCCGGCGGTAAAGATTCCACTGTAGTTTCTGCTCTGATGGCAGAGGCAATCGGCAAAGAACGAGTATATGCGCTGATACTGCCTGACAAAGGACAAAGTGATCTTGATACTGCGATCGGGATTGCTCAGGAACTGGGAATAAACTATCAGGTTCTGGACATATCGCAGATTACATCAGCTATTCGCGCTCAACTATCAGAAGCCATAGCATCAGGCATGATAAAAGAAGAAACTGAGCAAACGCGCCTGAACATACCGCCCAGAGTGCGCATGACAATGCTGTATGCGGTATCTCAGTCTATTCCAGGGTCACGTGTTATCAATACTTCCAATCTGTCAGAAGACTGGGTAGGCTATGTAACTCTATACGGTGATTCAGCCGGCGCTTTCGCCCCATTGGGGATGTTAACTTCTGCAGAAGTAGTTGCACTCGGTAAGAAATTAGGAATATCCGAACGTTATCTGAATATTCCTCCTGCTGATGGCCTCACCGGCAAGAGTGATGAGGAAGTATTCGGGTTTAGTTACAGGCAGCTGAATAAGTATATACGAACCGGCATAATCTCAGATGAGGACACCCGCACAAAGATTGACCGCATGCACCGGCAAAGCAGGTTTAAATTCTTGCCATTACCCATGTTTCGGCCGCCTTTTAGCATAGAGGCAGATGATATCGCCGGAGTTTATAGAGTATCTGATCAAATTGACAAAGACTGACTGTTGTGATATTCTGCTATCGCTTGTCTTTGTGCAGCATTTTTTTTGCTGTCAAAGAACATAGAATGCAGTTCACAGAAGAATTCGGTGACTTGCTGGATGG
>DCDV01000002.1:95614-112516 GCA_002316595.1 Mageeibacillus sp. UBA1046 | reverse complement strand
GATCTGCAACGCAGATGAAGGCAATCCCGGCGCGTTCATGGATCGTAGTATTCTTGAAGGCGATCCTCATGCGGTTCTGGAGGGCATGTTAATCGGTGCCTACGCGATTGGTGCAAGAACTTGCATGATTTACGTGCGCGCCGAATATCCTCTGGCCATCAAGCGTTTGCAGATTGCGATTGAGCAGGCAAGGGACAGAGGTTATCTAGGCGAGAATGTGCTGGGAGTTGAAGGTCTGAACTTCGAAATAATCATCCGTGCCGGAGCCGGTGCCTTTGTCTGCGGAGAAGAAACCGCTCTGATAGCTTCACTTGAAGGCGAACGGGGGATGCCCAGACTAAAACCGCCATATCCGGCTGAACGGGGATTTTTCCAGAAACCGACAAATATCAATAACGTGGAAACCCTGGCTAACGTGCCCTTTATCATTGCCAATGGCCCCGCGGCCTTTACAAAACATGGCACAAAAAACAGTCCGGGCACTAAAGTTTTTGCGCTTACAGGCAAAATTAATAAAGGCGGCTTGGTGGAAATTCCAATGGGGACAACACTGCGTGAAATAATCTTCGACATAGGCGGCGGCATGCGTGATGGGCGAATGTTGAAGGGGATCCAGATGGGCGGCCCTTCGGGCGGTTGTATTCCGGCATTACTAGTTGATACTCCGGTTGATTATGAAAATATCACTAATACCGGCGCGATTGTCGGCTCAGGCGGAATGGTCGTCCTGGATGACAGCACCTGCATGGTGGAAATGGCCCGATTTTTTCTGGACTTCACCTGTGAGGAATCCTGTGGCAAATGTACATACTGCCGTCTGGGGACCAGGCGTATTCTGGAGATCCTGGAACGTATAACCTCAGGTGCAGGCAGGCCGGATGACATCGAGCTTTTGGAAGAAATCTGTCCCAAGGTGATGGAAGGCTCCCTCTGCGGACTTGGGCAGACAGCCCCTAATCCCGTATTGACAACTATTCGCTATTTCCGTGAGGAATACGAGGCACATCTGGATGGCAGATGCCCCGCTAAAACATGTCAGGCTCTGATTCATTATCAGATCAACGACAAATGCACCGGCTGCACTGTTTGTGCAAAAGTATGTCCGGTATCAGCAATTGAAGGCGCTTTAAAAGAAGATCACATCATCGATCAGGACCTTTGCACCAAATGCGGCCTTTGCTTCGAAAAATGCAAATTTGACGCTATTGATCTCAAGGAAGGGTCGTATTTAGGGCAAAAGAAGGAAGGGGCTTATCTATGGCAAAAATAAGGATTTCCATAAATGGCCAAAACCTCGAGGCTGAGCAAGGTCTGACTATTTTTCAAATAGCCCGGGATAATAATATATATATTCCCTCTCTTTGCCAGGATGACAAATTAGAGAGCTACGGTGCCTGCGGCATGTGTATCGTTGAAGTAGAGGGAAACCCAAAGCTCATACGCTCCTGCTCTGCTCCGGCTAAGAATAAAATGGTGGTGCACACAGACAGTAAACGTGTCAACGAATCCAGAACCACCGCTTTGGAGCTTTTTATCAGTAATCATACCGGTGACTGCAAAGCTCCCTGCAGTCTTATCTGCCCGGACAATCTGGATATTCAGGGTTATGTCGGCCTTTGCGCCAACGAAGAATATGATGCAGCCTTGCAGCTCATCAAAGAGGATCTGCCTCTGCCGGCCAGCATAGGGCGCATCTGTCCTCACCCCTGCCAGACCGGCTGCCGCCGGACGTTACTGGATGAGGAAATAGAAATCAACTATATCAAGCGTTTTGTAGCCGATCGGGATTTAAATTCCGGACAGCCTTACAAGCCGAAGCAAAAGCCCCGCACAGGAAAACATGTCGCCATTGTCGGCGGCGGTCCTTCCGGACTTTCCGCAGCATACTTCCTCTTGCGTGATGGTCATAACGTAACTGTCTATGATGAGAATCCGGAGTTTGGCGGTATGCTGCGTTATGGCATACCGGCTTATCGTCTTCCTGATGACATTATTTATCAGGAAGTGCAGCTGATTGCAGATATGGGAGCTAAATTGATACCGGAGACCAGAATCGGCAGGGATCTCACCCTGAATTATCTGCGCGAAACTTTTGATGCAGTTTATGTAGCTGTCGGTATGTGGAAGAGCATCGCGCTCGGCATTCCCGGAGAAGAGTTGTCAGGTGTTTACGGCGGAATTGATTTCCTCTACGATTTTTGTACCGGCCGCCAGCCCCGGATTGGCAAGAAAACAGCTGTGATCGGCGGTGGAAATACTGCCATGGATGCCGCACGTACCGCCCTTCGCATGGGAGCAGAAGTTACCGTGCTTTATCGCCGCACCAGAAAAGACATGCCGGCAGAAGAGATAGAAATAGTTGAAGCTGAAGAAGAAGGTATTCGGTTTGAATTCTGTGTCAGTCCGGCCGAGTTGATCGGCAAAGACGGACGTCTAAAGAGCATCAGACTGCAGAATATGTGTGCTATCCCGCCGGCCAGACCCGGCGAGCGCAGCAAAATAGAGCCTATTGAAGGCGCCTTCACTGAGCTGGAACTTGACAGCCTGATTGTTGCTACCGGTCAAGGAACAGATCTTGCCGGTCTGGAGGATATTCGCACTGATCAGTGGGGTCTGATTGACGTCGCGGAGGGAACTTATCAGACATCCATACCCGGCGTATTTGCCGGCGGTGATGTAATAGATAACGGCAACAAAATCGCAATTCAGGCTATAGCCGACGCCAAGCACGCAGCTTACGTAATTTCACATTATCTTAACGGCATGAATGCCAGTTATGTACCCGATTACCATGTTGTTCGCGATGATTTGACCAGAGAAGAACTACTCGCGACTAATACCATAGCAGAAAGCGCGAAAATGGAGCATTTGTTCCCGGTCGCAAGAAGTGATAATTTCCGGGAAATCATGGCAGGCTATACAGCAGAACAGGCGCAATATGAAGGAAATCGCTGCCTTGAATGCGGCTGCATGGATTATTTTGAGTGCAGCCTTTTCGACCAAATCAACCGCTACAATATAGAGCCGGAGCGCTTCACCGGGGCGATGAATGACTTTGATCACGACAATGACCATCCCTATATCCTTATTAACCCCAACAAGTGTGTGCTCTGCGGCATGTGTGTGCGCGTCTGTGATGAAGTAATGGGCGTTTATGCCTTAGGACTGGCCGATCGCGGCTTTGAAACACGCATGATGCCCGCAGCCGGGCGCCGTCTTCAGGATACAGACTGTATCTCCTGCGGTCAGTGTGTCACTATCTGTCCGGTAGGGGCCCTGCAGGAAAGGCGCCCTGTGCATAAACAGGTGCCCCTCAACAGCTGCCAAACCCTGACAACCTGTAGCGGCTGCTCGATTGGCTGTGCTCAGATTCTGGAAAGCACCGGCGATATGCTGCTTAGAGCTTTGCCGGTTGAAGGCGATTATGTCTCGGGCGGCTTACTCTGTGAGAAGGGACGCTTTGATCTGGATCGATATCTGCCGGCCAGAGAAAACCGTATTATTCACCCGCTGGTACGCTGCGATTGTGACTTGCAAGAGGTGACTTTAGATCAGGCTGTTAAATCTTTCACAGAGGGTGCTCAATCTCATGTAATAAAATTTGGTGCAGATAAGCTGGCAATCACCATCTCAGACACATACACCCTGGAAGAGATTGCCCTGATTCGTTCTTTCGCTGACTCATTGCCCGGAAAAACAAAACTCTATAGTCTGGACTATAAGCTAAGCGCCTTGGACAAGAAAACTGGCAGCGACAGTTCTCCTAACAGGTTCAATGAAGTTAATACAACTGATCTCATCATAGCAGTGGGCGGAGATCTGCTGCATAGTCATCCGATGCTGGCAACTAAGATACGCCGGGCGATAAAGGGTGGAGTCCGTTTCGGAACTGTCAATACACGCGAGACCCTTATGGACAGATGGGGTAATGACAATATTAAGGGCGCCAGTCTTTTAGATCTGCTGCAGGAATTCGCTGCATCCGAGTCTGACCTGGCTAAGCTTTATCGGGATGTCAAACGTGCACTCTTAGTCTATGACAAGGACGCGTTAACTTACGAAGAAGAAACAAAATTGATTGAACTGGCTCAACAAAGCGGTCACTATGGATCTCCGGGCAACGGCATTATTCAAGTGAAGGCTAACGCCAACTCGCAGGGCCTTTATGATCTTGGCATCAGAGGAACACGTGAAGAACTTCTGCGTGATATTGATGACGGAGCAGTGACAGGTCTGCTGGTCTTCGGGGACAGTGATCTGCCAGCAGAATATGCTGCAAAATTGTCCTATCTCGCGGTTCAAACAACAAAAGTTATTCCCGCCTTAAAACATGCGGATGTGGTCTTACCGGGATCATGTCCGGCCGAAAAGGAAGGACTTATCACCAGCAGCGAGGGCCGGGTGCAAGCTATCCACCGCGTGTTTGATCCAGTCGCGGATGCTTTTGATCAGCTGTGCCTCATCCGGCAGCATTTTGATTGCTCCGGCTCTGAAATCAGAAGTGATGAGGTATACCGGTCAGGCGACGAGTCCAATCTTCGCTGCCGGGCAGGCGATGAGCCAAATCTCCGCTGCCGGGCAGGCGGTGAGCCAAATCTTCGCCGCCGGGCAGGCGACGAGCCAAATCTCCGCCGCCGGTCAGGCGGTGGGTCGAATCTCCTCAGGGCGCGTGAAGCTATTGTGGCTTATAATGAGGACTATCAGGGAATTTTAGATCCTGACCGGTCAACTGTCTGGGTCGCTCATGGAGCTGAAGGGGATAAGGTTTAAACGCACGATAGGGAAGATGTTAATAATGAATAGAGTTGAGAGGATTTATTTATGAAGAAAAGACCTATATATATTTTTGGTCACAAAAACCCCGATACGGATTCGATTTGTTCTGCTATTGCCTATGCTGAATTGAAAAAGACCCAGGGACATAATGCCTTACCTATCAGACTGGGCAATATAAATAAAGAAACTGAATTCGTTTTGGACTACTTCGGTCTGCCTGTGCCGGATTATCTTCCTACAATTAAAACTCAAATCTCTGATCTGGATATTGACCACATTGACCACCTTCATCCTCAATTATCTCTAAAAATCGCTTGGGAAAAAATAAAGAGCACCGATATCAAAATGGCGGCTGTAGTAGATAAGGAAGAGAAAATTCGCGGCATAGTAACGCTCTCAGATATTACCAGCCGCTTTATGGACATCCTCAGTAATACAGGAGCTTTAAAGATTACACCGCTGCAAAATATCCTGGATACTCTGAACGCCTATCTTCTGGCGGGCACTGAAAAACAGTTTAGACCAAGCGGCAGAGCCATTATTGCGGCCATGACCCCTGACGGCATGGCTCCATTTGTCGAAAAAGACGATATTGTTCTGGTCGGAAACCGCAAAGACAGTCAATTGAAGTCAATTGCCGAAGGCGCTAACTGCATAATTGTTACCTGCAACGGGCATGTGGATGAGGAAGTAATCCAAACTGCAGAAGCAAATGAATGCGTCATGATCAGGACCAAGCACGATACCTATACTGCAGCGCTGCTCCTGAACCAGAGCATACCGGTTGAATTTGTAATGACTAAAGGTGATTTTGCCCACTTCCATATCAATGACTATATTGATGAAATACAGAGAGAAATGCTCCAGTCCAGACACAGAGCCTATCCGGTTTTGGATAATGATGACAAAATTGAAGGATTTATCACCAGATATCATTTGATTACCAGAAATGATAAAAGAGTAATTCTGGTCGATCACAATGAAGTATCCCAATCAATCGACGGTCTGGAGCAAGCTCAGATTTTGGAAATCATCGATCATCACCGCATTGGCGGCATCATTACCGGATCTCCGATTTACTTTAAGAACGAAGCCGTAGGGAGTACCGCTACAATTGTCGCAGGTTTGTATCTGGATATGAAAATCAGACCGGCAGCAGAAATTGCCGGCATCCTCTGTGCTGCGATAATTTCAGATACGATGTATTTTAAATCACCTACCAGCACGGGTAAAGACGAGTACATGGCAGCTAAGATGGCAGAAATTGCACAGATAGATCTTGATGTCTTCTCTAAGCAGATGCTCGACAGTTCATCGGCAATTATCAGCATGAGTCCCGATGAAATTCTCAATTACGATTTCAAAGAATTTTTCCTTAACAAGCATAAAGTCGGCATAGGACAAATCACTTCCACCAGCCAAAAAGAATTGAATTTGATTAAAGACAATATGATTGATTATCTCAAGGTGACGCTGGAACAACAAGATTATCATGTTTTGATGATGATAATTTCAGACCCGAGGAGAGAAGGATCAGAGATACTTTTTGCTGAAAGGGAGAAAGGCATTGTCAATAAGGCTTTTAATACCGGTGCCACTCACAACAGCATGTTCCTCGAGGGCGTCGTTTCCAGGAAGAAGCAGATTATTCCCTATCTGAATAAAGTAATTTAATATTTACCCCGGCAGGTACTGCTGTGACCTTATCCGGCGGATTCCATCCGGGCTGACTTTTTATTTACTCTTGTGCTTTGCAGGCTGACACAATTATAAATCGTACCGGCTACAAGTTTTGACTCAGGTATAATATCAGTGCTGAGTATTTTTATAAAGACGAATGAGGAGGTTTGTTCTCATGAAAATACTGCTGCGCTATGCAAAGAGGTATAGTGGCTGGATCGCTTTGCAATTATTCTTTGCGACAGCCTGGGTTGTTACCCAATTGATGATCCCTCGCCTGATGGCAGACATTATCGACAACGGCATCATGCAAAGCAATATGAACTATATTATCCGGCTTGGCTTGATCATGGTCGGAGTATCTCTTCTGAATGTGGCCAGCCTGCTGGCAAATCTTTTGTTCCTGACACGTGTCAATGCCGGCATTTCCCGTGACCTCCGCGGCGACCTCTTCCACAAGGTCATCAATTGGTCAGAGCAGGTGAGAGGGACATTTTCAACCGCGACACTGATTACCAGAAACATAAATGACGTCAAACAGGTCTCAAATTTTATCGATATGTCGCTGAGAAAAATATATACACTTTCCATAACCATCATAGGTTCGGTAATAATTTCGTTTACGCTGGACAGCCAGCTTGCACTCCTGATTTTTCTCATACTGCCGGCAGTATTATTTGTGACCACTAAGCTGACTTCCGCCGCCCTGCCTCAATACGGGCGTATCCGTGCAGCCACAGACAATATCAACCGCCTGTTCCGCCAAAATATGAGTGGCATCCGGGTGGTTAAAGCCTTCGGAAAAACTGCATACGAAGAACAACAATTTGCACAAGCTGTCGATGATGCCTACAGCTCTAACGTTAAAGCCGAAAGCACAATGATGCTCCTGTCTCCTCTGGTCATGCTCTTCGCCAATTTTCTCATCCTGTTGATTCTCTGGTTTGGCGGTGTCAGAGCTGAATCCGGCACAATTCAAATTGGTGTGCTTGTCGCCATCATTGAGTATGTGACCCTCGCACTTGCCAATGTGCAGTCTTTTGCCTCGATTATTACGATCATTCCACGTTCTATGGTTTCCTTGAAGCGTATTACCGATGTCCTGACTACTGATGAAACTGTGGTTTTGCCGGAGGACTCTGCTCTGAAACGTGCGGCTTCTACCAATGAAACAATTGAGATGAAAGACCTGACATTCAGCTACAAAGGCGCATCCTTCCCGGCGATCGATCAGGTGAACCTTACAATTGAGAACGCAACTACTACAGCGATAATCGGCTCAACAGGCAGCGGAAAATCTACCCTGCTGCGACTTCTGCTGAGAAATTATGATGCTGATGAAGGCAGCATCACCGTCAAAGGACATGATCTCAAAACTCTAAGCCGCGAGGATTTTAATCAACTTTTCACACTCATACCGCAGGAGACTTTTCTCTTCAGCGGCACCATCCGTGACAACATTAAATCCGGCAATCCGGAGGCGACTGACGAAGAAATCTGGGAGGTTCTGGATGCCTGTGAAATCGGAGAGTTCTTCCGGAAGTCTCCTGAAGGTCTGGATACTTGGATAGCTCAGAAGGCGGTTAATCTCTCCGGAGGGCAAAAACAGCGTATTTCTCTGGCGCGGGGATTGATCCGCGACACCTCTTATTATTTATTTGATGATTGTTTTTCTGCTCTTGACTTCAGTACCGAGAGGAAGATCCGCAAAGCGATTCAAGAACGTTTAGCCGGAAAGACCATTGTCGTGGTGGCACAACGGGTAGCAACCGTCGAGCAGGCGGATGTCATTCTTGTCATGGACGAGGGTGTAATTGCCGATCGAGGAACCCACACTTCACTGTGTGCGTCTTCGGCAGTTTATCAGGAGATTGTTAAATCTCAGATGAAAAGTGAGGGGGTTGCGTAATGTCAGAGCAGGATAAAAGACAGGGAAGCGGACTTCCTTCCATCGAAAAAGGCGTAGGCGGTGCCGGCCGTGTTCAAGGTCTCCTGTCAGAAGATAAGGCGGCAAACAGCAAAGAAACATTGCTGCGCCTGCTGCAAACATTGAAACCATTCCGCACCGCTTTCGTGTTGGCGATTATTCTGACATTGCTGGGCACATTGTCACAGGTCATTGCGCCGAGGCTGATAGGAAGCATAATCACCAGTATCACCGGTACGATCATTAAGCAGGCCCCTATACCCTGGGAGACTATTGTGACCACTGTGATTATTCTGGCAGCGCTGTATCTGATCAACTTCGCTGCTTCCTATGGCTCGAGCACAATGATGGTTCGCCTTACCCAAAAGATCGTCGCTGCCTTGCGCAAGGATATAGACCGAAAGTTAAATCGCGTGCCCTTGAATTACTTTGATACGAGTTCCGCAGGGGATGTCTCTAGCTTGCTGTCGAATGATCTGGACAATGTTGCAAATACCCTGCAAAGCGGCCTTACTTCATCTATCACCGCTGTTGTGATGATGATCGGCGTCTTTGTCATGATGCTGACAATAGATCCTCTGCTTACGCTGGTCGCCGTCATCGTAGTGCCGATAAGTTCCTGGATTGTCCGGACCATTGTTCAGCGCTCAAAACCGGTTTTTCGCAAAAACGCCAACACGACCGGCCAGCTCAATGGCCGGATCGAGGAGGCGTTCCAGGGAAAGGACGTTGTCAATTCTTACCATTTACATAATTCGCTGGCAGAGGATGTCAGGATCTTGAACGAAGATCTTTACGACAGCGAATGGAAATCTGCTTATGTCTCTTATATGGCGCGGCCGGCGGGCGACCTGATGCTGAATATTGATTATGTCCTGGTCAGTATCCTGGGCGGCTGGATGGTTATCAACGGCACATTCCCGCTGGGCGACTTTCAGGCGTTTATCAGCTATACCAAAATGTTTACTTCACCCTTCCAGCAGGTTTTGGGCATCATGAACACAATTATGGGCGCTCTGGCATCAGCGGAAAGGATCTACGAGTTCTTAGATGAGCCGGAGATTGAAGAGATCGGTGATGAAGCGCTTAATCCCGGGAACGTCAGGGGTGCCATCATCTTTGAGCAGGTTGACTTCGCTTACGTTCCGGAGCAGCCGCTTTTTGTCCGGACCTGTCTCGACGTTGCTCAGGGGCAACAAATCGCCATTGTCGGCGAGACAGGAGCGGGCAAAACCACTCTTGTCAATCTCCTGATGCGCTTTTATGAGATTCAGGGAGGAAAGATCCTGCTGGACGGTATCGATACAAAAGACTACCGGACGAAGGAGCTCAGAAAGGCCTTTGCCATGGTCTTGCAGGATACCTGGCTGTTCGAAGGCACTATCAAAGACAACATCGCTTATGGCGCGCATCTGGAGCCGGGGCAGACACTGGAAGATGTTCCCTGGGACAAAATCGAGAGGGCAGCGAAAATCACGCGGGCTGATTCCTTTATTAAACGTCTCCCGGAAGGTTACGATACAATTTTGAATGAAGGAGCTGACAATATTTCGCAGGGTCAGCGCCAGCTGCTCACGATTGCCCGCGCTGTTATCAGACAAGCGCCGATCATTATTTTGGATGAGGCGACCTCATCAGTCGACACTCGTACCGAACTGCTGATCCAGCATGCAATGGCTACACTGACGAGTAATCGTACCAGCTTTATTATTGCACACCGACTTTCGACCATACAGGATGCTGATCGAATTTTGGTTATGGAAAAGGGATCAATTGTAGAAAGCGGCTCACATGAAGAGCTGCTGGAGAAAAACGGTACCTATGCAAGACTTTATCAGGCGGGTCAAGCATAAAGGAGGACTCTGTCAGCCGGGTCAAGCATAAAGGAGGACTGCTAATGAAGATAGAATACTTTCATGCCTCAAGATTCGGTAACGGCGAGCAGATTGCCATTGAGTTTAAACGTATCATGTCTGAGCGTGATATCACAGTAAACATCCATCATATGAGAGATATCAGACCAAAGGATATCCCCCCTGCTGATTTATATGTTTTCAGTTCACCGGGTTGCATGGGCAAGCCGCCAATGCACGTCCGTCGCTTCCTTCATGGGGTCAATCTGCCTGCAGGTACCCGCTTCGCTCTCCTGAACACTCAGGGTGCTGTCTCGCCCGGGAAGGACGGACAGATGCCTGCGGCGGAAGAAGTTGCCAAATTGCAGCGCATGACTCCGATTATGACAGATATTTTGGCAGAAAAGGGACTGAGTCTTATTGCGACAGAGACGATTGACGTCTTCAATATCAAGGGGCCGCTGGAAGAAGGCTGGGAACAGAAAGTGGAGGCTTTCGCTGACAGGCTGAACTGGCTGCTGTTTTACAAAAGCCAGCGCTGACGATTTTGCCAATGATAAATCTGCTGAATCAAACTGAAGTCTGGCGAAGATAGTATCTGTTCTCAAACGTAACGCACGCTATCTGCAATTTGCCAATTCACGGTAAAATTGGATCATAAAGCAATAATCAGGCTGCCATATGAGTAATTAAGCGCCTTCGCATTATTTTGCTGGTTTATAAAATATTCGAGGAGGATTGAATATGAAAGCATATATTGACAGAGATGGATGCATATCCTGTGACCTTTGCGAAGTGATCTGCCCGGAGGTTTTTCGCATGGCCGATGACGGGCTGGCAGAGGTCTACGTAGACGAGATTCCGGAAGAAGCAGAGGATACCGCATTAGAAGCGAGAGACAGTTGTCCGGTTGAAGTTATTACAATTGAAGAGGATTAGCCTTCGTAACACCTGTCCCGATGTCAGAAGGTCATTAGCGTTAAACTCAGAGTAATATTCAACTAGGAGGTTATGCATATAATGAAAAAAATCGGAGTTTTGGTAGGCAGTCTCAGGAAACAGTCTTATTCCAAAAAGCTCGCCGAATATTTAATCGGATTATTCCCGGAAGGTTATGAAACAGAATTAATCGATATCGGTAATCTCCCTCACTATAATCAGGAATATGATGAAGGGGGAGCACCGCCCGAATCATATGTAAAGTATCGGGAAAAAATGCATGCCATGGACGCTTTCTTAATAGTAACACCCGAGTATAATCGTTCAGTGCCGGCAGCCTTGATAAACGCCTTGGATGTTGGCTCACGGCCATACGGAGACAGTGTCTGGGATGGCAAGAAAGCTGCTGTTGTCAGTAATTCACCGGGGAGTCTAGGCGGATTTGGCGCCAATCATCACCTGCGCCAGTCTTTTGTCTTTCTGAACGTGCTGGTTATGGCGCAGCCGGAAGCTTATATCTCAGGCTCCGCAGATCTCTTTGACGATAATGGAGAGATTCAAAATGAGGGAACCGGGAAATTCCTCCAATCCATAATTGATGCTTTTCTAGATTTTATTGAAGAGTAATCACTTACAAGCTACTCTGGAATTACATAAATCCAGTTATAATCTCCTCGGCTTCTGCCACACTTAGGATATTTTGTTTGGCACCGAGGAGATTTTTTACTCAAACTAGGAGGCTGAAATGAGACCTATCTGGAAAGGCAGCATTTCTTTTGGCCTGGTCAACATACCTGTAGACCTCATGGGCGCAGAAGAACCAAAGGAATTATCATTTAGTCTGATGGATTCCAAGGACCATGCCAAGATCAAATACAGACGGATCAATGCTGACACCGGTGAAGAAGTTCCTTGGAAAGATATCGTTAAGTATTATGAATTCCCCGATGGATCATACGTAACCGTAACTGATGAAGACTTCGAGAAAGCCGATCCCAAGGCAGCCAAGACAATTGAAATTGAGTCCTTTATCGCAGCAGACGACCTGAGCCCTCTCTACATGGAAAAACCGTATTATCTGGTTCCCGGCAGGGGCGGTGAGAAGGCATATGTGTTATTGCGTGACGCCATGCTCAAAACAGACAAAATCGGGATTGGCCGGGTTACTATTCGCACACGTCAAAGTCTTTGCGCGATCATGGCTTGCTCGGAAGGACTTGCCCTGATTCTATTACGTTATGCCGCGGAACTGCGCGGCATGGAAGATTTGAGTCTCCCGGCAGATGTCAGGACGACAAAAAAGGAACTGGAACTGGCAGTTTCCCTTATAGACAATCTCTCTGAAGATTGGCAGCCGGAAAAATTTAAAGATGAATACGAAGACGCTTTAATGGCCAGAATAGAAGCTAAGGCCAAGGCCGGGGATCAGGATCTGTCTGAGGAAGAGATTACAGAACCCCAGCCAGCGAAAGTAATAGATCTGGTAGCGCTTTTAAAAAAATCGGTGAAAACTAAGAGGTCTGCTCAGCAGGAGACAGTTCAACCAAAAGAGCAAAAAAGAAAGGCCACCTGAAGCTAATTGAAGCCTTGCTGCCGAAGCAATTTGCAGGCATCTGAAGCCTGAAAAGAGGTCTATCCGATGGCACTGGAAAAATATAATAAAAAACGTGATTTTGCAAAAACATCCGAACCTGCAGGAGAAGTTAAGCCGTCAGGTGATCAACTGCGGTTTGTCGTTCAGCTGCACGCTGCCTCCAGACTGCATTATGATTTCCGTCTGGAATGGGAGGGTGTTCTTTTATCCTGGGCAGTACCGAAGGGTCCTAGTTATAATCCCAGAGATAAGAGGCTGGCAGTTCATGTCGAAGATCATCCTTTGGATTATCGAAACTTTGAGGGAACGATACCTGAAGGTGAGTATGGCGGCGGCACAGTTATGATTTGGGATCAAGGCACATGGCAGCCTTTGGAAGATGTCGGGTCAGGAATGAAGAACGGGATGCTGAAAATGACCCTTCAGGGAGAGCGCCTCAAAGGAAACTGGGTTCTGGTCCGCATGAAGCCGAGACCGGGTGAGGAAGACAAAAACTGGCTCCTGATCAAAGAAAAAGATGACTATGTTCAGTCTGACAGTGGCATAAAGCAATACGATACTTCAGTTGTGACCAACCGCACAATGGCTCAAATTACGAGCGATGCTGCGGCCGAATTAGAGCAGGACAGTGAAGACAGTGCCGAATCAGAACAAGACAGTGAAGACAGTGCCGAATCAGGGCAGGACAGTGAAGCTAAGGTCGAATCCGAACAAGACAACGTTAATATAAATATTCAGCAACAGACCACAGAACGCGGTCAAGCATTAATCGAGGAAATAAAGTCAGACAAAGATTTCCTCTCCGGAAGGCTGCCCTTCCATGAGACGGACATGATGCTGGCTAAGTTGGCGGATAAAGCTCCGGCAGGCAGCAACTGGATACACGAGATCAAGTTTGACGGCTATCGGATTTTGACTTTCAGCGAAGACAACACGCCCAGATTGATTACTCGGAGCGGCCTGGACTGGACCGAGAAATTCCCGTCGATTGCCTCGTCACTGACTGACTGGAATCCCGGCAATATGATTTTGGATGGGGAAATTGTGGTCTTAACTGAGACGGGACATAGTGATTTTCAAGGATTACAGTCCGCCATCAAGAACCCGGAGAATGCGGAGATTTATTATGTGGTTTTTGACTTATTGGCTCTTGGTTCTCTCGATCTCAGAAATGAGCCTCTCCTGACCAGAAAAGAGCTGCTGGCAGAACTAATTGAGACCGCTCCCGAAAATATCCTTTACAGTTTTCATCAAGTCGGGCATGGTCAAGAAATATTCCGGCAAGCCTGCGCTGACAGGCAGGAAGGAATTGTCTCAAAGCGGACAGATTCCAAGTATCAGGGCGGACGCGGCGACAGCTGGCTCAAGATTAAATGTGATAACCGTCAGGAGTTTGTGATAGGCGGCTATACTGCAACTGAAAAAAGCACTACCGGATTATCGGCTCTGCTTCTCGGTGTAAATGACGACGAAGGGCTTGTCTATGCAGGCCGTGCAGGTACAGGTTTTTCCGACCGGACAGCCAAAGAACTTCTTAGCTCACTCAATAAACTCAAGCGTAAGACCAGCCCCTTTACAAAAGATATAAAAGAACGCAGTGATGAATCCTTAACCTATGTCACACCTAAACTTATTGCTGAAATCAAATATGCCGAGATGACAAAGGACGGACTATTGCGCCAGGCATCTTTTAAAGGTCTGCGCAGCGACAAAGAATCAAAATCCGTAGTTCTGGAATCACCTGCAGCTGAAGTTGCAAAAATGAAGGAAGAAGTGAATCAAGCTGAAGAGAAGGCAGTCCGATATGGTGAAGTTATCTTAACTTCACCGGCCAGACTGGTGTTTCCGGATGCCGGTATCTCAAAAAGAGACGTTGCTGACTACTACTGGGCTCTGCGGGACAAAATGCTGCCATATATAATAAATCGTCCCCTGACTTTGATCCGCTGTACAGACGGAATTGCGAAAGAATGCTTCTACCAGAAGAATATGTATCAGACAATTCCGGGTATGGACCTTTTTCCTTTTAAGAGTAATAGCGGCAAAGATTCTCAGGCGATGATTATTCGCGATGAGGAAGGATTGATGGGCTCAGTTCAAATGGGAGCGGTCGAGTTTCATGGCTGGGGATCGGTTATTGATCATCTGGAGCTGCCGGATATGATGGTTTTTGACCTGGACCCTGACAAGGGGTTAGGCATAGATGACATCAGGCGCGCAGTCAGAGATCTGAAAGGGCTGCTGGACGATACTGATCTGACCTCTTTTTTGAAAACCAGCGGTGGCAAAGGTTATCACATTGTTGTTCCTTTACAGCCTGCTGCGGACTGGGCGAAAGTTCGTGATTTTGCGAAGCTTATAGCCCAGACAATGACCGAAAAATGGCCGCATCGCTATACGGCAAACATGCGCAAAGAGAAGAGAGCAGGACGTGTATATGTCGACTGGGTGCGGAACGGACGCAGTGCCACTTCAGTCGCAAACTTCTCTTTGAGAAGCCGGCCGGGAGCTGCAGTCTCCTGGCCGCTGCGCTGGTCCGATCTCTCAAAGATCCTCCCTGATGATGTGACCATGCATAATTATAACGAGTATATGAAGACGCTTAAGGGTTGGGATGATTTCTTCCAACAGGACCAGATGCTGAAATAAGTTTAGTGCTGATACAAAAAAGGCCCGGGAAATGTAATGGGCGAGCGTTCAGGCCCGGAGACTGAAATAAGTATGGCCCTGATACCCTAAGTGTAAAGAGGACGACAACGGCTCGAATTAACCGAAGCATACGTTCTCTTGGCCGGGGAAAGAGCTTCCGGTTATATCACTGGCCATACTGTTCATGTCAATGGCGGTAATTTTGCAGGTCAGCTGACGGAGATTTTCAGCTACTTCTTTTCGAAACGTACCGCAGCATCGCCGGCCAGCTCACTGCGCTCACATTCGCCGGCATGGAGGCTGATCTGCCAGCAGAGCTTGCTGCCCTTCATCTTTTCACCCGCATAAGACAAGCCATTGGTTTTATCGTCCAGCGCAGGATTATCAATCTGCTGCGGATCTCCGAGGAGGATAAGTTTTGTTCCGCGCCCTGCGCGTGTTAGCAGGCCCTTAGCCTGGTGGGGTGTGAGGTTCTGGGCTTCATCCACCATGAGATAAGTCTGGGCAACGGAACGGCCACGCATGAAGTTCATTGCTTCATTTTGAATGATTCCCCGATCGAAGAGCAGATCGATTTTTCCCTTAAGTTCCTCCTCATCCTGATAGCGATCTTTATCGTTGTGGTCGATCAGGATTTCCAGATTGTCAATGATAGGTCTCATCAGTGGACCTATTTTCTCTTGCTCAGTTCCGGGCAGAAAACCGATATCATCATCAAATTGTGAATTAGGTCTGACTACCAGAATTTTGCGAAAGAGCCGCTGGCTTATTTCGAAGGTCTGTTCCAGACCGCAGGCCAAAGCGTAAAAGGTTTTGGCAGTTCCGGCAGCTCCCTTGATGATGACCAGTGGAGCCTGCTCTACCGGAGCGAGTAATGCTTCCTGAATAAAGCGCTGACCGACATTGCGGGGCTTGACACCGAAGGGTTGTCTGTTCAGAGTACTGAGTCCGACGATGGCCTGACCGTTGAAGCGGCCGAGCTGTGTTGAGGATGGGTTCTGATCATCACGCAGAATAATGAACTCATTTATCTCCAGATCCACAGGATATCTATTGCCATCTGAGTCACAGTCATAGCATTCAAGAGGATCAATGCTGTGACCAGGGAATTGCCTGAGCCTGGCTGAGGCAACGAATACTTCAGTTCGTCCGGTATACTGATCATCCAGCCGAGTCACCTGATCAGTCTGGTATTCTTCAGCAGGGATACCTATAATCTGAGCCTTGATGCGCAGGAGGATATCCTGTGTTACCAATACTACCTGTCCGGTTTTTTCCGGTTTCTCTCTGGACTGATGCTCACTTTTCTGATTACTGCGAGATTGCTCGTAAAGCGCCTTCGTCACTTGCAATATGCGATTATCATTTTGTCCCGGGGCGAATCCGTCCGGCAGTTTCACCTGGCTGCAGTTAGTTTCGAGTTTCAGGCTGCCGCCATTTTTAGTCAAGGGAACCCCTTCAGTCAGGCTGCCTCTCTGACGCAG
>DCDV01000002.1:94741-95423 GCA_002316595.1 Mageeibacillus sp. UBA1046 | reverse complement strand
AGCCTGACGAGCGTTTTGGCCTCTTTCTCCGGCAGAGGTCTTGAGGCGGTCCAATTCCTCTAGTACCGCGATCGAGAGGACAATTTCGTTGTCTTCGAATTGGTAGAGTGCAAGGGGATCTTGCAGAAGAACGTTCGTATCGAGCACATATGTTTTAATCATTACGCCACTCCTCATAATCTTACTCGCCGAAAAGTTCATCAAGAGATTTGCCCAGCTTTTTGCTGATAGCTCGGCATATTTTCAAGGTTGGATTGTACGTCCCTTGCTCAATGGCATTCATAGTCTGCCGTGAAATTCCGACCGCATCAGCAAGAGCTGTCTGCGTCAGATCTTTTTCGGCACGGGCGACTTTGATTGCTATGTTTTTGCTCATGGACTACTCTCCTTGCTTGAATTATCTAGTAAATACGACATAATGTCAATTATAAATTATAATTTCATCAGAATTTGCAGTTTTAAGACAATGCAGATCTAAGTTCAGCAAGATAGTCATCCCGTCCGGCAAAATCGAAATTTGTAACAATTGCCGCTACATATCCATGAAGGAAAGATAGTATGAAAGTCAGATAATCAGCCGGTTATGTACACCGTTGAGCTTATCTTGCGGACTTATTAACAAGGGAAATATTGGAGGATATTATGGCGGAACCTGGACAGATCGAAATCTATTTGTTTTTTA
>DCDV01000002.1:94173-94637 GCA_002316595.1 Mageeibacillus sp. UBA1046 | reverse complement strand
GATCGAAATCTATTTGTTTTTTAATGGCAGTTGTGCGGATGCCTTGGAATTCTACAGGGATTCACTGGGCGGAGAGATTACCGGGGTTATGTATTATAAGGATTTGCCAGAGGAAGCGCGCAAGGATGATCCGGGAGAGATGTCTCCTGAGGCCATATTGCATGCAACTTATAAACTGGCTGATACCACAATCATGGCGAGTGATAATGAAAAAGTTACTGCAGGAGATAATATTGCGCTGACATGGTCTCATGAGGATTCTGAGGAAGTCATGCGAGTCTGGCAGGCTTTTGTGGATGCAGGATCTATGGTTTCTGTCCCTATTAATAAATCATTTTTTGCACCGCTGTTCGGATCTTTGATTGATCCTTATGGCATCAGCTGGCAAATCATGCAGTGGGTACCGCTGTAATAGACAGTCCTGTACATCACAGGAATTTCGCGTTTGGCAGCAAGCTCTGCTT
>DCDV01000002.1:76400-94002 GCA_002316595.1 Mageeibacillus sp. UBA1046 | reverse complement strand
GCGTTTGGCAGCAAGCTCTGCTTTCTGATGACAGCGGCGAACCGGGGTACTGCATTACCGGATTCTTGCGTTTGGCAGCGGCGCCTGAACGTGGCTGCCTCCATACAGGTTGACCTGACTTGGGCGTCTAACTGCTGATGAAGTTGCCTCCATTAATATGGATAGTCTGGCCGGTGATGTAACTGGAAGCTCTTTCCCAGGCTAAAAAGATATAAGCCTCAGCAAGTTCCAGAGGCTGACCGGCTCTCTTAAATAAGGTATTGTCGCCGAACGTTGCCACTCTCTCTTCGCCGAACGTTGAGGGGATGAGAGGTGTCCATATAGGACCGGGAGAAACCTGATTGACCCGAATTTTCTTATCTGCTAAATCAATGGCCAGCGAGCGGGTAAAACCCGTAACAGCTGCTTTGCTGGCAGCATAATCTATCAATTTCGGGCTTCCTCGGTATCCTGTTACAGAGCCGGTATTGATGATGCTGCTGCCGGGCTTCAAATGGGGTAAAGCAGCTTTAACGAGATAAAACATGCTGAAAACATTGGTTCTAAAAGTTTGCTCTAACTGCTCATCACTTATTTCCAGAATGCTCTCTTGAGGGTGCTGCTCGCCGGCGTTGTTCACTAATATATCGATTTGACCATAGCAATTAATAACTTCTGCGATCAGTCGCGCGCAAAAAGCAGGGTCTCCGACTTCGCCATCCAAAGAGGCAATTTCTCCTCCCAGGCTCTTGATATTTGCCATAGTTTGTCTGGCGTCCTCACATTCTTCCTTATGAGATATAAAGACTTTGGCCCCTTCCTTAGCATAGGCGACTGCAACCGCGCGTCCGATGCCGCTGTCTCCTCCTGTTATGAGTGCTGCCTTTCCTTCCAGTCGATTGAAACCCCGGAAGGAGCCATCATCGTAGATCGGCTTAGTCTCCATGACAAATTCTTTACCCGGACGGGTTAACAGTTGTTCGGGCTCTATGTGTTCAGGGTATAGGGGAATATTGTCTCTAAGCTTTTCAGAATTATCACTGTTCATGGCCGCATAGCCTCTCTTTATCTGAATTGCAGGTAATCGCTGCCGGCCTGATTTACAAGATCATCTATATAATCCGTAGCGTTAGTCGCAGTTTCAAAAAGTAATTTTTTCATCAGATCTTGTCTGATTAAATTACTGTCAACCATGTGAAATTTCATGTCCTGGCTGTAAGGATTTATCAGGCAGACAAGACTCAGCCCATCCTGGCAGAGAATTGTCATATTGCTGCCGGGAGTGCTGGTAACGTAAATTCGAACAGGTTTATTCCTGTGCATATAATCCTTGAGGTTCTTTAAGCCGATTATGCGGTCAGATAGTGACAAATCATCTGTGTCAAATAAATTTTTAAGTATCTGATCTGTGAACAAGAAGGACTTAAGAGCATCAGCCGATATAAACAGAGATGACTCTTCCTGCAAAACACTGTTTAAGAATTGGTCAAGCAGTTCCTTGGATTCACTGATTGCCGGACCTTCCTGGGCCAGCTGCAGCAAGGCTCGGATCTTGCTGTTGATCGAATGATGAAAGTTATCAGGATTATTTAAGAAATTCTGGATGTTTTCTCGTGAGTAGCTCATATGCGCGGCGTTAAAAGCAATATTTTTAACATGCTCTGACAGATTGTTCAGTTCTGATTTATTAGTTATAAAAGTCAGCAGATGGGTGCCGTCCAATTGCTTATTAATAAGAATAATAAATTTATCTTTGAGTAAGAAAAAGTAATTATGCTCCTGCAGCTGAGTATGACGCAAATAAAAATCGGTTACAGTTTCCAGGCGAAACAGCTTGTCCAGCACATTGCCGCGATATATGCCGGAGCTTATCTCGTAAATCTCCGGATCAGCCAGCTGATATAAGGTAATGTCACGACTGCGTTTCGGAATTGTTACTCTTATTCTATCAAAGGCTTCCGCATCGCTGTCGCAGATCAGAGGCAAAGAAGAATATAACATAATTTCAGTGTTGTCTCCGCTGCGCAGATAATCAGAGCAAATAATACAATACATGTGCAGCACTTGCTGCATTTGTGAATAGTGTCTGGTAGAATCATTCACTCTGGGATAATTATCATCAGCCATCCGATCCTGATCTATAGTGAATCTCAATGCGTTCAATAAGAATCTTTCCAGCTCATCCTGGGAGGTAAAATCCAGAATGACAGGGAAAACATCTACGAATTTGAAGTAACAGTTGTATTCATATGTGGCCTGAGCTAGAATCCTGGCAGCTCTCTTGGAGAAAGCAAGCTCCTCATTGGGATTAATCAAAGTCTTTCCGTTGATGATTTTACTTACCATGCTTTGGGAAGTAATCATATTCTCAGCAAAAGTTTTCTGATTAATATCGGCGATATCCAATAATGACTTCAATAAATCGCCTGTCTTCACTTAGTATTCCCCCCCCTTGCATTTTTTCTTCAGTCAGACCTGCATAATAATGAATGCTAAGACGTATGTAACAAAAAAAAGCACCATAAATTTCCACCATTATATCATAACTAATTCGTATTAGTTATGACATTAAACGATATATTGTTTATGATACTTTCACATTAATCCCACTGGTATAGTATGCGAATTATTCTTAAATGGATATTAATCATGCTGAAAATTTTCTAGATACGAAATTTAATACCCGTGAATAGTTGAATCATAGAAATTGTTGTAATATTAATAATCAAACTGCGTCAAATATATTGCATTCAGGAATTTATTGCTTGTCCGTTTTGACGTTCAGTGCCCATTATTGCGTTAAAATACTCAAGACCTTATAATGTCGGATAATTACAATTTAATGTGAGAGTGATTGATTTAGAAACAGGTGACTTAAATGGATTGCCATAATTGCGGACAACCAATGAATGAAGACGACCAATTTTGTCCGACTTGTGGAACTAAAAACCCTACCGCCGAAGCTATGGCAGCCAGCCTGGCTGCGGGCGTCAGCATGTCTGCCGCTGAGAGCACAAGAGAGCCTGCTGTCGATCATGAAGCTTTCTATGAAGATGAATATGAGCAGATAGTAATTAAGAAAAATTCTCTGTTGCCTGTTTTCCTGACCGTCGGTGCTGCGATCATTCTCATTGCCGGCATATTGATACTTCTTCTTAAGACCAATGATCCTGACGATAAAAGGTTAGGGTTCACCCCGCCTGCTGACAGTAACAAGAGCAATCCGATCTATTGGCAGACTTTGCCTGCATTTGAACAGGATCAACAGGAGGCGCATCAGACGGAATCTACCGGTTTCATATGGACTATGCCTTCAGAGCCTGCACATGAGACGCAATCTACCACAACAGGCAGGGCAGCTGAGACAACATCAGAAATCGAGATTATTATTGATACTCAGGTACCTTCGTCAGCTGCGCCTGCAGATCCGGCAGGAAGCAAGAATAATCAAACACCAGGACCCACAGGAAGCGAGAACAATCAAACGACAAAACCTGCAGGCAGTGAAAATAATCAAACGACAGGACCTTCTTATACTGCAGAAACCACCGGTGAGACTTTTCAACTTGCTGTAAATCGCATTGATGCCGGCATGTTTCCAAGAATAAGACTATACTTCAGCCTTACTGATGAGACAGATAATATGTTCAAGCCGGGAAATGCAAGTTCATTTTCTCTTACGGAGACTTTAAAATCTGACGAACAGATGGTGGAGAATGCCAGACTGAAAGACAGCACAGAGTTCATTGTTCTGGTCGACGGCAGTACTCTTGCTCTGAATGAAGGGAACATAAATGCCGTTAAGACTGCGCTCAGGAGTCTTGCTGATACAATGCTTCCTGAAGGAAATGACAAAAATAAATTAGGTATCGCGATGTTCAGAAGCACGGAGCAATTCACGCTGCCTGCTCAGATCCTCTGCATAGATCAATCATCTGCCGCAGAACAGATCAATAAGCTTACTGCCTCTGGCGTGGAAACTGATGAGCGTCCTCTATATGATACTTTGTCTGAGGCGGTAATTCAGCTGCATAACCGTGGGTATCGCGGGGAGATTCTGGTTTATACCGCAGGTGATGATAATGGCAGCGTTCAGAGCCACAATGAGTTGATCAGCCGGATAGACGACTCCGGTATATCCATCAATTTAATGTCGCTGACACAAAGTGAAAAATTATCTGCAATCGGCAGCAAGAGTTATGGCTCATATACATATTTAGAGAATGGGCAAAGCCTGGGCTCCAATTTGTTAAACTGTTATTCCGGCAATAGAGAGAAAATGTATCTTGACTACACCTCACCCTTCACGGAAGCAAGTTCTCTTGACAAGATATCTGTCAAGATTGCCTATACTGACAGTTCGGGCGGAAATACAGCAGAGGCTTCACATTGGTATTCTCCACCCGCAGAGAATATCAGGGTATCGGTTCAGAACAAAACGTCTGCTGTGCAGGATCTCAAGATTGAGCGCATAGACGCTAAAAGCCACCCCGCTGTAAGATTGTATTTTACTCTCTCTGATACCTCTAATAATTTTGTTAAGCCCTGCAGTTTAGCTGCAGTTTCTATAACTGAAAAACTGGGTGAAGATATTCGCAGCGTAACAGAAACCAGACTTAAAGACAGAACTGAGTTTGCAGTTCTTGTCGATGGCGGCTCTCAGACCTTAACCGCAGAAAATATTGACATAGTTAAGTCAGCTTTTGCCAATCTTGCCCAGACAATGCTGCCGGAAGATAATGAGAAAAATAAACTTGGAATATCAATATTCAGAAATTCCGATTCGCTCGCTTTGCCGATAATGGCAACTGATCTGGCCGCTGCAGAGGAGCAGATTGATGCCCTCTCTGTTTCGCCGAAGGCGACAGGCGAACGTCCCCTCTATGATGTTTTGCAGAAAGCGGTTACAAGGTTAAGTGCCGATGGCTATGATGGTTCGATTATGTTATTTGCCGGCGGACCTGATGCTGGCAGCAAAAGTAGTTTAGCCGACTTGAAAAGCTTAATTAATAACTCCGGAATTCCCATTCACATTATTACCATTCAACCATGCGATGATTTAGAATTAATCGGACTTAGCAGCCACGGCTCTTATTCAGTTATCGGTTCCACCGAGAAGAAGGAAGGGTCAGACAACTTAAGCGATTTGGAAATTCTCAGCGCAGTTTTGCAGGCGAAATATTTATGGGAGACTCTCTACATCGACTATCAATCTCCTTTTGCAGGGATAGATGCCCAGGATGAATTAACGGTCAAGCTGGTTTATACTAATATCGCGGGTACAGTACTGGAGTCAGAGTTTGATTATTCTATACCCCGGGACTCCTGACCGGTCGATATATTTGTAACTTGCTTCCGTAATGGAAAAGGATTTAACCTCGCGTGGATTGTGTGAAACTGATTGAAATTGTCCGGGCTTTCGACCTGGAGGTCATACGAAGTTATGACAAGCTCGAGTCAACTGAGATAACAGTGGCGGACGCAACACGTCCCGGCCTGCAGCTGGCTGGCAGTTATATTGACTTCGGTCCCAATAGAATTCAAATCATCGGCAATATGGAAATTGCCTACCTCGATTCCATGCAGGCTAAAGACAGACAGGCCAGCCTCGACAAACTCTTTTCTACCGGGATTCCTTGTCTGATAATATCGCGTAACCATTTAGCCACAAGTGAAATGTTGTCCGGCTCTGAGAAATATCGGGTTCCCTTGCTGCGCTCCAGTATGGCTACTTCCGATTTGATTGGCTCTATTGTTCAGTATCTTAAGAACGAAATGGCCCCGAGGGTCTCAGTACATGGGGTTTTAGTAGAAGTTCATGGTGAAGGCATCCTTATTCTGGGTGAGAGCGGCGTAGGGAAATCTGAGACTGCGCTGGATATTGTCAAGCGAGGACACCGCCTGATAGCGGATGATCTGGTTGAGATCAGGAAGGTTGCCGATGCTATCTTGTTAGGCAGGGCGCCCGAGATTATTCGTCACCTGATTGAAATAAGGGGTCTGGGCATTCTGGATATTCGTGAGCTTTACGGAGTCTCTTCGGTCAAGATAGAAGAGCAGATACATTTTGTCATAAATCTGGAAACCTGGGATGACACCAAAAATTATGACCGCACCGGCTTATACGAGGAGATGACAGATATTCTTGGTGTCAAAGTTCCTTCGATTACGATTCCTGTCAGACCGGGGAGGAATATGGCAGCTATAGTTGAAGTTGCTGCGATAAATTTTCGCCAGAAATCCATGGGCTACAATGCCGCCGAGTCTTTAATCGAAAGAGTTTTCCGGGAAAGCGCTCAACCGGATGTTAAAGTGAGACGAGAACAAATCGGACAGTTTATTGCGGAAGGTTCTCCGGAAATGACATCTGAGATCATAGATTCCACCAGGTCTGCCCGCAGCGAAAACTTCAGCAAAAACGGTGAGAAAGAGAAAAAAGCAAAAAATGATTAAACTGTTTGAACATCTTGAAGATATTGATATTCATACCGATCACAGCATGGCTGAGCATACATATTTTAGAGCCGGAGGTCCGACGGAGATCCTGATTGAGCCTCATACTGCTGAAGCGGCTGCTGATGTCATTGCTATCTGTCACGAGCAGAACATCCCCTTAGAGATAATGGGCCGAGGCAGCAATGTGCTGGTGGCCGATAAAGGCATACCGGGCGTTACGCTGATGTTCGGAGGCAAAATGGCAAAGTCAGCAGCCTGCGGCGATCAATTATTTCTGGAGGCGGGGGTGCGCATCTCAGAGGCTTGTGCTCTGGCGGCCAGAAATTCTCTCACCGGACTGGAGTTTGCCTGTGGCATACCCGGCAGTATCGGCGGTGCTCTGCGCATGAACGCCGGTGCTTATGACGGTTGTTTTGAAAACATAGTCATCAGAACCCAATATGTCGATCGCGAGGGGACATTAGGCTGGGTCGAAGGCGCAGAACATGAATACGGATACAGAGAGAGCGTTTTTATCAAAAACTGCTGGACAGTTACCCAAACTGTTCTGCAGCTGAAAAAAGGAGACCGTTCAGAAATTTACCCCCTGATGGCCGAGTATGCACGTAAACGCCGTGAATCACAGCCTTTGGAAGAGGCTAGTGCCGGCAGCGCCTTTAAGCGACCCAGCGGCTATTATGCCGGTAAACTTATCTCCGATGCAGGTCTGCGAGGATACAGGCTCGGCTCCTGCGGTGTCTCCGGCAAGCATGCCGGCTTTATTGTCAATTACGGCAAGGCCAAAGCTTCTGAAATTATGTCTGTTTTTATCAAGGTTCAAGATGAGGTTAAAGATAAGTTCGGGGTTGATCTGGAGCCGGAAATCCAGTTCATAGGTGACTGGTCCGGTGAGCGCATGGTCAGGACCGGGAAGCGCCCCTGAAGATGACAGATATTTCATTCAGTAAGCGTCTTCGTAATATTCTTCTGGAAATATCTTCTGACTTGGATAGTGATTCATATCAGGCAATTCTGGGCTTAGCCCTGACTTTGGCCGGACGTTTTGATGAGACCGGCATCAGCATTATTTCTGAGCATGGTGAGTATCTGGACATGCTTGTATTGGCAGCGCAGAAGGCGAATTTTACTGCTCCGGAACGCAGAGTTTATGCCAAGGGCGAGAGTCTGGTTTTTGATTTAAATAATCTGGGTAATGATTTTAAGACGGCTTTGCAGCGAACTGACTTTATCAGCAAATCAACCCTGCCCAGACAATTATTTCTCGCTCATTCTTACCTCGCCTGCGGCTCTTTGGCTGATCCTAATATTCAATTTTCACTAGAGTGGCAAATAGCAACTGAGAAAGCGGCGAAGGCGCTTAAGAGCAAGCTGGCCGGCTGGTCACTTGAAACGGGTATTACCCCGAGAAAACGCATTTATGTGCTGTATATAAAGAATGGTGAAAAGATTGCTGACTTTCTCATCATGTGCGGTGCAACCGATCTGCTGCTGGAATTTATTGACATCCACGTCAAACGTGAAGTCTCAGCCAGAGTCAATCGTCTGATGAACTGTGACGAAGCCAATACCAATCGTCAAGTTGATGCTTCAGCGCGTCAGCTGGAGGCCATCCGCTATATCGCTGCCTCAAGCGGGCTTAACGTATTGCCGGACAATCTCAGATTGGCGGCGGAAGCAAGGCTGGCTGCTCCGGAGCTCTCAATCAAGGAACTGGGTGAGCAGATGGAGCCCCCCCTGGGGAAGTCCGGTATGAACCACAGGCTGACAAAGCTTGAGGAGATTGCAGAAGAATTGCGTCTTGAAGAGCAGACAGGCGGTAAAACGCCTTCGTAACCAACTCATCTTTGTAACCTGCTCTGTTTAGCATGATGGTATAATAGTTGAAAGCTTTGCCGGTTGGAGGGTGATATGGACTATCTGGAAGGATTTCTCATCGGACCTGTATGGACTGACACAGATTACGAGACCAAAAGGCATACTGCGATTCATGTTTTGTTGGCATTTCTGGTTGCTGTCTGGTATATATTCCTCCAGGTATTTCCTGCTAACCAAAGAATAATGGCAATAATCCCCTGGCCGTATTCTCTGGTCATTTTTATTGTTCTAATGCTTATTACTCCGATTATCGGTTGTTTTTACTACCGGCTTTCTATTTATGCCAGGATAATGGTGTTATCAACTTATGTTATCAAGTTTTTATTAGGAGCGTGGGTGCTGATACAGGCGACATTGCCATTATTGGCAATTGATTCATCCGGTTTACAGGAACTGCTTTTTGAAGAGATCAACCAAAACATCGAGATTGCGATAAACTGGTTTGATTTTATGGGCTATCTCTTTTCTATGATTGTGGGCATCATAATTGGCGGTCTGTGGCTAGTACTGAAGTTACTGTTATTCCTGTTGTTAATGATTACTATTCCTTTAGCAGTTCTCATCTTGATTAAGCTTATTCAGCACGGCCTGGACAAGCTTGTAGCTAGAGTGTATGCGGTGGAATAGAGGTTACCGGATAAATGTCTAGACGTGGCTGGATAAGAAATTTAATACATCAGGTTTTGATACTGTCTCTTTTTGCAGCAGGTTTGTATTTTCTTAAAGACACAATCGACAGCAGACCCGAACTTGCCTCTCTTGTCTGGCTTAAAGTGCTTTTTTGGGGAGCTTTCGCAGCTTTTATTTTGCTATTGGCGCAATTCATCCAGGGTAGCTTTTTCGGTTATACCATGGAACGCTTTGATCCTGGCAATGTAGACAGCTTGAAGCGATTGGCAGGCATGAAGAAATTTATTCTGACTACCGAGCAGAGTCAGGCAGCCAGAGACATGGAGAATCCCCTGGCTGAATTGATTTACTGGCTTACTACTGAAGGTTATGAAGAGGCAGGCCGCCGGACCATGGGATTAGTCTACGAAAGACCGGTTAACAGTGTTTTCTCCTTCGCCGGACAAAAATATGAGCGGATTTTCTTAATTTATCTTCCCATGCCTAACGTTTTGATCGTTGATCGCCTTCTGCGTGAAAGCATTGCCTACATCGACCATAGGAATGAAATCAATTTTGCCCCGATAAACCACCTCTTTATTATTACTGATATGATGCAGCCGGAGGAAGTGACTTCGGCAGCTTCAGGTGTTGTGAATTTCCTTCTAAGAATTGATGAAGGCAGTTTATGTCCATGGCTGCTTGATACTAAATACGGACGCTTATTTTATCCTTTAGACCGCAGTCTGATCAAGAGATCCCATCGCCGCAGGCAGAACCGGTTTCGCAAGTCCTTTTTAAATTGGTTAACCAGGGATGCTCAAGAGCAGGATATAACTATCTCTGCGGATGATAATAATGATCTTGATATCCAACCGGCGGAAGTGACTTTGCGTGCACCCAAGATTAGTTCTGCTGAAGACATTCCTTCAAAGGGTAAGGTTGCGGATGAAGCCTTAGTTGAAACCACAGCCGAAGTCATTGCTGAGCCGGAAGCCGAAGTCTTTGCTGAGCCGGAGACCGAAGTCGTTGCTGAGCCGGAGGCTGAAGTCGTTGCTGAGCCGGAATACCCTGCAGGCGGAGATGTAATTATGGAGGAACGACAATGACTTATATTATGGCTGTGGACCAGGGCACTACCAGCTCTCGCGCTATCATTTATGATCTTAATAAGAAGATAGTATGCAAAGCTCAGCGACCGCTCAAGCTTTATTATCCGCAGCCCGGCTGGGTTGAAGTTGATGCCAGTGTTTTGTGGCAGTCAGTCCTGGCTGTAATCAATGAAGTAATTACGAATCCGGAAATTAATCCCGGGCAAATTAAAGCTATTGGTATCACTAATCAACGTGAGACAACCGTTGTCTGGGACAAGAACACAGGGATACCGATAGCCAACGCCATAGTCTGGCAGTCTCGCCAGACAGCAGGTATATGTGAAAATTTCAGGGAAGCAGGTAAAGAAGAGCTTGTCAGAAGCAAAACGGGCTTGCCGATTGATCCCTACTTTTCTGCCGGCAAGATTCGTTTTATTCTCGATGCTGTTCCTGGTGCGCAGTCCAGAGCGGAACAGGGTGAATTGTTATTCGGCACCATTGACACTTGGCTAATCTGGCAATTGACCTCTGGTAAGGTACATCGGACGGATTATTCTAATGCCAGCAGGACAATGTTGTTTAATATAATCGAGAAACGCTGGGATGATGAACTTCTGAAACTCTTCAATATCCCTGCAAAAATGCTGCCTGAAGTCCAAGCTTCCGCCGGCGACTTTGGTATAGCGGAAGCACGCTTTTTGCAAGGAAACTGGATCCCTGTCAATTCTGTACTAGGAGATCAGCAAGCAGCCTTGTTTGGGCAGAATTGCCTGGAAGAGGGAGCGGCTAAAGCCACTTTCGGTACAGGCGGCTTTCTCCTCATGAACGCAGGCTCTAAGCCGGTAGTATCTAAACAGGGGCTCTTAACGACAATTGCCTGGCATTTAAAAGGTGAAACTGTTTATGCATTAGAGGGAAGCTTCTTCACTGCGGGTGCAGGCGTTAATTGGCTGGTTGACAGTGTTCGCCTGCTGGACAATCCGCGGCAAGCTGATCAATTGGCCATGGCTGCTTCTAACGATGAAAAAGTATTGTTTATACCGGCATTATCCGGTTTAGGCACACCCTGGTGGAATGAACGAGTAAGAGGCGCCTTTATGGGCTTGACACTTAGTACCGGGAAAGCGGAATTGGCGCGGGCAGTTTTAGAGTCTTCAGTTTATCAGGCGGAGACGATATTTTCTCTTATGAAGGCAGAAAGCCAGATCGGGCTCAAGGAGATCAAGGTTGACGGCGGAATGGTCAAGAGCGATTTTTTCTTGTCTCTTCTCAGTGATATCTTGAATATTCGCATCAACAGGCCGGTAGACTATGAAGCTACTGCCATGGGAGTCGCACTATTAGCGGGCATTGAGGCCGGAGTGTGGGATTATGATGATCTAAAAGACAGCAATGGTCCGATTGACAAGACATTCGAACCCGACATGGATGAAGAAGAGCGATCTGCTCGCATTGAAGAATGGCAGAGAGCTGTAGCAGCGATTATATCCTATTATTAAATTATTAAAATTTGTCTGAGGTGTGGAAATGAGAAGAGAAAAAGATAGTTTTATCTCAGCCGACAAGGAAACAGAAATAAATCTATCGTATTGGCTCCCGGAAGGAAATCCGATAGGCATTCTGCAGATATCTCATGGGATGAGAGAGTTCATAGACCGTTACGATGAGATGGGGCAATGGTTTGCCAGACAGGGATATGTGGTAGCAGCCAATGATCATCTCGGCCATGGCGCGTCAATTAAAAGTGAAGAGGACTGGGGCTTTTTTGCAGCCGAGGATGGATGGAATAAAGTCTTGGACGACATGCATACGCTCAGGACAAAGACCGGAGAGAAATACCCCGGATTGCCCTACTTTTTGTTAGGGCACAGCATGGGGTCATTTTTGGTCAGAAATTATATTTTCCGCTGGCCTGATGACGGACTGAGCGGAGCAATAATTGTAGGTACCGGCCAAATTTACAGTCCGGTAATCAGAGCGGGTATTTTTATCGCAAAAAGGCAGGTTGCCAGTAAAGGCCCCAGATATCGCAGCCCCTTTCTCAGTAAGATGGCGTTAGGGAAAAACAATAATGCCTTTGAACCCGGCAGAACCGTAAGCGATTGGCTGACAAGAGATGAGGAGATCGTAGACAAATATATTGCCGACACGCGTAATAATTTTGTTTTTACTGCTCAGGCGTTTCTGGACTTTTTTACCGGGATGAAGGGAATTAACAAAAAATCGAATTTGAACCTGATTGATAAAGAGCTGCCCCTGCTTTTTCTCTCCGGTGAGCGGGATCCTGTCGGCAAGATGGGCAAGGATGTTCGAAAAGCTTATAAAATTTATAAAGATCTTGGCTGTCGGGATGTGGAGATAAAGTTATATCCTGATGCCAGACATGAGATTTTTAACGAGATCAACCGCGAGGAAGTTTATTCGGACCTCTTAAACTGGCTCAGCAAAAAGAGCTGACGGTAATAGCTTGATAAAAATACCGACGTAAGGCAAAATGCTTCCGATGCGCTTTGTTATGCCGGCGGCAGCTCTCCTGATCCTGTCAAAGGCAGAAAGGAATATAATGACAAAACTCTTTACTCCTGACAAGATACAGATACCCAAGATTGCAGCAATTCATGATCTGTGCGGCTACGGGAGCTGTTCATTAACAACGGCGATATCTGTTCTGTCAGCGGCAGGACTGGAAGCTTGTCCGGTGCCAACATCATATCTTTCTACACATACAGCTTTCGGCAGCTACACCTTTTTTGACACTACTGAAAATTTACCGGCCTATCTGGATCACTGGTGTGAAGTCAAAGTCCCTTTAGCCGGTGCATATACCGGTTTTCTTGGCTCCGTTGAACAGATACATATTATTATTGATTTCTTTAACAAAAACCCCGGGATGCTGCGCGTCGTTGATCCTGTAATGGCAGATCTGGGTGTGATCTACAATACCTATACAGAGGAAATGTGTCTTGAAATGAAGAAACTGGCCAGTGCCGCTGATCTGATAACACCAAATCTGACTGAGGCTGCTGTTCTCTTGGGAACCAATTATCAGGGTCAATTTCTGGACAAGTCGCAAACACAGGATATATGTGACAGACTTCTGCAGCTTGGCTGCAAGCACGTAGTCCTGAAAGGAATCAGGCGTGATGAAGCTGCTTTGATCTGGAATGCCATCGCTTCACAAGACGGCAGCTACACTGAATATGGACATAAGCGTGTTAATGCCAGCATGCACGGAACCGGTGATCTCTTTGCCAGTATCGTGACAGCCGGCATCTTCTCAGGCAAAGAGCTGGAAGACACAGTACGCTTCGCGGGCGAGCTGGTATATGATGCCATAGAATTCTCTTTCAGCCAGGAGGGCTGGCAGAATAGAGGCGTAAACTTTGAACCGTTCTTGAGCAAGATCGCTGATTTCTGCGGCTAAGAAGAGCTCCCACGTCAGAAACAAACCCAACAGCTCAATTAGCTTGACAGAAAGCTTAGAGTTAAGGTATTCTGACTTGGCTTATGGGTGGTTAGCTCAGCTGGTTAGAGTACCTGCGTGACATGCAGGGAGTCGGTGGTTCGAGTCCACTACCACCCACCAAAAAAGACGTCTGAACTTGAAACAGACGTCTTTTATTGTGTCCGGGGAGTTGCGGTAACGGCCATATTAGCAGCTAATTGTTACAATGTATTCACAATTGTGAGTTATTATATTTATCGATGATCGGCTAAGACAATGGCAAAACAGTTAAAGAAAACGGCGAATTGAAAAATTCGTGCCATTTAACAGGTGAATAATTGGTAGAAAATGACTGAAATAATAAATAACTCTAGATTACTGGGAATTGACATTGGCTCAACAACTGCCAAAGTCTCTTTTTCTCAAGACGGACACGTCGTATTTGAGCGCTACGAGCGCCACCTATCTCATGTTTTGGAGAAAACTCTGGAAATGCTCGGGTCCGCGCGGGACTTGCTGTCTGAAGCTCCCTTTACGGTAGCTGTATCGGGATCTGCCGGCATAGAAATGGCAGAGGTTTCAGGGCTTACCTTTGTTCAAGAAGTATATTCCACAGCTGGAATAATTAAGCAGCTGGCTCCTGATACCGGAGCGGTCGTGGAACTGGGCGGAGAAGACGCCAAGGTTATTTTTTTTGAGGGCGGAACTGACGCGCGCATGAATGGCAGCTGTGCCGGAGGTACCGGCGCCTTTATCGATCAGATGGCGGCCTTGCTTAATATGACAATTCAGGAGTTGAATGAAGCTTCGCTGCGCGCTGAACGAATTTACCCTATCGCTTCAAGATGCGGTGTTTTCGCTAAATCAGATGTTCAGGCGCTGTTTAATCAGGGGGCCAGCAAAGATGATGTGGCAGCCTCTGTTTTTCAGGCGGTTGTCAACCAAACGATTGTTGGTCTGATGCAGGGAAGACAGCCGGAAGGCAAAGTTCTCTTTCTGGGAGGTCCGCTCTATTACTGTTCAGGACTGAGGCAACGTTTCCGCGAAACCTTGAACCTGACTGAAGAAAACAGCTTCTGTCCTGATTATGCTCTCTTTGCTGTGGCACGCGGAGCGGCTTATTACAGCCGCGACTCAAAACCCATGACTTACGATGAGCTGACAGCCGGTTTGCAAAAGACAAGTACTGTTTCTACATATGAGCGTGGCAATCTGCCGCCTCTCTTTAATGACAGAGAAGAATACAAGACGTTCCGGGAACGCCATGATCAATACACTGTGCCGCAATTGCCGATCGAAGATTACAATGGCAAAGCCTGGCTGGGGATTGACAGCGGCAGTACAACGACCAAGCTGGTGCTGCTGTCTGAAGACAAACAGATGCTGTACAGCCATTACTGCGCTAATCTCGGCGCTCCTCTGGATATTGTCTTTGAGCAGCTGAAAAAGATTCGTGCCCTGTGCGGGGACAGGATTGAAATTGCAGGCTGTGCGACTACAGGCTACGGCGAAGCCCTGATTCAACACGCCTTTAAAGCTGACACAGGGCTGGTAGAGACTATCGCCCATTATACTGCGGCCCAACACTTTCAGCCGGATGTGGATTTTATACTTGACATAGGCGGACAGGATATCAAGTGTTTTTATATCAAGAACGGCGCGATTGATTCCATTAAGCTGAATGAAGCCTGTTCATCCGGATGTGGTTCCTTTCTGGAGACTTATGCCCACTCCATGGACTACGAGGTGGAAGACTTCGCTTTGCTGGGAGTTGATGCGACAGCTCCGACGGATCTTGGCTCCCGCTGCACTGTCTTCATGAACTCATCGATCAAGCAGGCGCAAAGAGATGGCTCAAAGATCGAGGATATTTCCGCCGGACTCTCAATCAGTGTGGTAAAGAACGCCCTCTACAAAGTTATCCGTGTCAGCTCGCCCGAGGAGCTGGGAAGACATATAGTTGTTCAGGGCGGCACTTTATTGAATGACGCTGTTTTACGAGCCCTGGAACAGGAGCTGGAGAGAGAGGTTGTCAGACCCACCATATCCGGGTTAATGGGCGCCTTCGGTGCGGCTCAATATGCTATGCAATTTAAAAAAAGTGATCTGCTGACAGCCGTGGAGCTGGAGGCTTTTACACATAAATCCACTACCACTGTCTGCCGTGCCTGTACCAATCATTGTCATCTGACAATCAACAGTTTTGGCGAAGGCGATCGCTTTGTCTCCGGCAATCAATGTCAAAGAGGGCTGGGACTGGAAGAGAGCCATGTGCTTCCTAATCTCTACCATTGGAAGCGCGAGCGCATAAAGGCTCTGCGAGAGTCATCGCTGCAGTCCGATTGCCTTGGAGGCGACGGAAAGGTGATGCGTGGTGAAATCGGTATTCCCACTACCTTGTCCACCTATGAGCTGGCGCCGCTCTGGCAGGCCTTGTTCACAGAGCTTGGCTATAAGGTGGTATTTTCACCCCTGTCATCCAGAAAAACATATGAACAGGGACAATTGTCGATACCCTCCGATACTATCTGTTATCCCGCAAAAATTATGCATGGACACATGGAACAGCTGGTTGAGCAAGGAGTAAAACTCATATTTTATCCCAGTCTGACTTACAATCTGCAGGAAGACGACACCGCTAATAACTTCAACTGCCCCATAGTCGCCTACTACGGTGAAGTGCTGCAAGGCAATATGTCATCCCTTGGCCAAGTTAACTTCATCTATCCTTATCTGGATATTGGCAGTAAAAGCGCGCTGACAAGGACTCTCTATCGTGTCCTGAGGGAGATAGATCCGACCATCAAACGTCTGGAAATGAGAAGAGCTGTCAGTGCCGGTTTCGAGGCTTTAGAAAATGAACGTAAGGCCATTGAACAGGCCGGCAGGGAAGCGGTGGAGTTTGCCAGGCAAAACAATAAGCGCATCTTGGTTTTGGCAGGAAGACCCTATCATATCGATCCGGAAATCTGCCATGGCATTGACCGGATTGCAACTTCATTGGGTTTTGTTGTCGTCACCGAAGATTCAGTCTGCAATCTGGCGGATGCGCCGGAGGTAAAGATCTTGAACCAGTGGACATATCACTCGCGTCTTTATAAAGCTGCACAGTTCGCCTGCGATAATGATGATGTTGAGCTGGTTCAGCTGGTCTCCTTCAGCTGCGGAATTGATGCAATTACCACTGACGAAGTAAGAAGAATTATGGAGAGTCAGGACAAACTGTATACAGAGATAAAAATCGATGACATCTCAAATCTTGGCGCCTTGCGCATCAGGCTGAGAAGTCTGCTGGGTGCGGTGGAAGCCAGAGACGGCTCGCAGCTTGAGGAAGCGTTGGCAGAATGTGGTGACGATCAGCTTGCTTCAGGAACTGTGGAAACAGAAGATTGTCCGGGGTACGCATCGAAGTTAAAAATCAGAGAGACTTCGAAGTTTTCCGGTGCTTTTAAAGACAGTATTGCCTCGCAGCCTGCTGGAGTATTGAAAGACAGAGATGCCTCATAGCAGGCAGGGAGCCGCAATAAGATATAAATATCAGATTTATAGCTTAAAACACAAATCAAGGAAATATTAATGACTTCGGATTATTATGTAAAATTTACAGAAGAAATGAAAAAGGATTACACTATCCTGGTCCCATCAATGCTTAATGGTCATTTTGAGCTCATCATAGCCTATATGCGCACACAAGGTTACACGGTTGAGCTGCTTACCAGTCAAGGCAACGAAATAACGGATCTGGGACTGTGGTATGTCCATAACGATACCTGCTACCCGGCACTCCTGGTCATCGGTCAGTTTCTGCACGCTTTGCGATCCGGGAAATACGATCCCCATAAAACCGCCCTGATATACTTTCAGACGGGGGGGGGCTGCCGCGCTTCAAACTATATTTCGCTTTTGCGTAAAGCCTTGAAAAAGGCAGATCTTGAGTTTGTGCCGGTTATCTCCCTTAGCCTTTCCAATCTGGAGGAGCATCCTGGCTTTGACCTGAACCTGAGACAATATCTGGGACTTTTTGATGCTATCCTTTATGGCGATCTGCTCTACGACCTGGTCAATCAGACTAAACCATATGAAGTAAACTCAGGCGATGCAGAAGCTCTGCAACATCGCTGGCTGGAAGATATCGGACAAGCCC
>DCDV01000002.1:46374-76294 GCA_002316595.1 Mageeibacillus sp. UBA1046 | reverse complement strand
GCTGGAAGATATCGGACAAGCCCTGGGTGATGAAGGCGCAATTAAAATGTCTCGCAGGCGTAAGAAGAATTATCGCAGGATAATCGCTGATTTCGCTGCTATCCCCAAGGTTAAGAAGGACATTGTCAAAGTCGGAATTGTAGGTGAGATTTACGTAAAATTCTCGCCGCTGGGGAACAATAATCTGGAGCAGTTCCTGCTTGATGAAGGGGCGGAAGTTGTAGTTCCGGGCTTGCTGGATTTCTTTATTTACTGTGTATATAGCAGCGTAGCTGATTACAAGCTGTATGGGCGCAGTTTCGTGAAAGGCTTTTTAAGTAAGATCGCTTACCGTTTTCTCTGCAATAAGAAACGAGAAATCATCCATCTCATTGAAGAAGAGGGGAGCTTTAAGGCACCGGCGCCCTTTGAGCATATTGTGGCGCTTAACGATGATTACATCAGCTTTGGGGTCAAGATGGGCGAAGGCTGGCTTTTGCCCGCGGAGATGCTGGAACTTGCTGACAGCGGTGTGAATAATATTGTCTGTGTTCAGCCCTTCGGCTGCCTGCCCAACCAGATCGTAGGAAAGGGCATGATGCGTCCGATTAAGGCTCGCAACCCTGATATCAATATCGTCGCGATTGATTATGACCCCAGCGCCACAAAAGTTAATCAGGAAAACCGCATAAAGCTGATGCTTTCAAATGCCAGAGACAAGCTGAATACTGACAAAGCGTCCTGACAGACACCATAGAGTCCATGACAAGTGTCAAAGCGTCCTGACTGACACCATAGCGTCATTATAATCGTCAAAGCGTCCGGAATGACTGCACAGTGTAATAACTAGCGAATCAGATAGATAATCAGGCACAAAATAAATATATGCAAGGGATAAAAGACATACAGAGAATATCGTTTCCATGCTACCGGCTTGCTGCCGAAAAGCGCTTGCCTGCCGGCCTTTTCACTGAAAATGATGAATACCGACAAAATGGACAGTAATTGAAGATAGCTGTATCCTTGCGGCATATTCAAGATATAGTGATATGTTACCAGAGTCGCGGCATTAAGAAGAACTGCTGCGACCAGCGCACTGTTAAGCAGTCGTGATAAATCTGATTCATCTTTATGTCTGGTCAGAATCAGATGAAACGTGAATACAGTCAAGACACCATAAATTCCGTAATCCGACTTTAGATATACAACTGCGACCAAAGAAACCAGCATGGAGGAAATACCCAGCAATATACCCAGCAAAGGGTTCAAAGACACGTCACCGGGATTGAACTTTACCTGATAAAAATTTCGATCATCGTTTTTAGAGCCTGTGTCGGTCAGCAATTCCAGTTTAGCCACTCTGTCACGCCAGCTGTTGGTCAGCAGCGTCCAGCCCGAGATGAAGCCCAGTGCCGCCGCAAAAGTGAAAAGAATGTTTGTGCCGGGGGTATTTATCCCCGCTAACTCATTACCCCAGCGAATAATTACTTCACTGATTATTGCAGAGCTCAGCAGACGCAGGAAATAACGTCCCAGATGGCCGCTGCGCCGGTAACCTAAAGCGATAAAATATGCAAAGATGGGAAAGGCCAGTCTGCCAATAGAGCGGAAGGTGATATATACCTCGTCAGGAAGCCAGGGGTAAAAATAATAGCCAACATGATCGATTAGCATAGTTATGGCAGCTATAATTTTTAGAAGCATCTGCTGAACCTCGCTGACATAATTTATCTTTCTGAGCTAGAATAAGGCTGGCAATGATAATAAGCATCAGGTTCGGCAAGAACTCGGCAAGAATTATTAGTTTACCTTTCTTGCCTAGGCTGATAAACTATTGTATCATGACACCCGTAGAGCGACCAGAATTGGGCATACATTAATCAGCATTAAACTGATAATCTAGCTTGAACATTGGAATCGAAGTACTCTGTTTCACATATCAATTGATATGTTATTTTATAGATAGCAGGAATAAGAATGGGATTAGGTTTAAATATCGGGATTGATCTCGGAACAGCCACAGTAATAATTTATGTTGTAGGTAAAGGAATTGTCTTGCGCGAACCGGCAGTGGTAGCATTGCACAGCAAGACAGGCAAGGTACTTGCCGTAGGGGAGAGCGCCAATCTTATGCTGGGCCGTACTCCGGATATTGTCCAGGCTGTCCGCCCTCTGCGCGACGGCGTGATTTCTGATTTTCAGGTCACTGAGGTAATGCTTAAGAGTTTTATCAACCGTGTGAACACAGGTTTTCTGGCGCGATATTTTAAACCGACGATTATTGTCTGCGTACCCAGTGTGATAACTCAGGTTGAGACCAGGGCAGTTGAGGATGCATGCAGAAATGCCGGTGCCAAGGAAGTATATCTGATCCGTGAGCCTGTTGCAGCCGCAATCGGAGCAGGAATCGATATTACGCAGGCAAGTGGCAGCATGGTTGTAGATATCGGCGGCGGCACAACTGATATTGCAGTTATTTCCTTATGCCAGCCGGTAGTATCCAGTTCTATCAAGATAGCCGGCGATAAGTTTGATGACGCCATAATCAAGTATGTGCGCAGAAAGTACAATGTTCTGATCGGAGAACAGACTGCCGAAGAGCTGAAGATCAACATCGGCTGTGCCTATCCGCGGGAAGAAGAATTGAACATGGAAGTACGCGGCCGCAATTTAGTGACTGGGATGCCTGCAACTTTAGCCCTCAACTCAACTGAAATGCTGGAAGCATTGGAAGAGCCTGTTAGCCAGATATTTGAAGCTGTGCATTCAGTGTTGGAGCGAACTCCGCCTGAATTGATGGCTGACATAAGTCAGCGCGGTCTGGTTATGACAGGGGGCGGTACCCTGCTATACGGACTGGATCTTATGCTGGCTGCAAAAATCGGTATTGAAGTTTTGGTAGCAGAAGATGCTGAATCCTGCGTCGCCATCGGCACAGGTCTCGCTTTAGGCATCATGGAGAAATTCGGCGATTTGACCAATTAACCCTGAGCTTTACTGCCCCCTCTTTGTAGAGATGTATCCCTGAAAAGCTTGAGATTAAAGCAGTATTGCCAATTCTAACAGTTGACGCTTTTTGTCACGACATTTATACTATTTATATCATCACATCCCCAACCAGCCAGAAATTCTTAAATCCAGAAATTCTTAAATAATGAATAATTGGGTTGATCTTTCTATAATTGCGCTTTGTTCTGGCACAAGCTATATCCCTAATCAATAACGGCATATGCCGGATAATTCGAGGAGAATCGTACATGTCTCAAAATAATTTGCATGGTAAGACGAAAGCTGATCTTACCGTAATCGCTCAGGTAGCAGGGATGTTGACTGCCACTGAGGCTAGAAAAATGACTAAGAAGGAGCTGCTGGACTATCTTTTGCAGGAAGAGGGCAAATTAGGTCAGATACCTGCCGATAAAGTATCAGCAGCGGAGACTGCCGGCCGACAAACGGCGGGTAAGCCAGTTGCGGCGGAAGCTGCGACCGGAGATATTGTCCCGGCTGAGGATCTGCCTGCTGCAGATATTCCCGCAGATGAGCCGAAAGCAAAAGAGACAGAAAAAACTAAGGCTGCAGATAAGCAGAAAGTGAAACCATCTGTTCGCAAGACTAAGGATATCAACAGCAAAGATAAGACTTCAGGTACAGAAGAAACCTCCTCTGATAAAGATAAGACTTCGTCTGAAAGGGAAAAAACTTCGTCAGGCAAAGGCAAATCTTCATCCGAAACTAAAGGATCCAAACGCTCTCGTGCTATGAAAAGCGCAGGCAAGAAAACAGCCGATTCATCTGAAACGAAAGCAAAGAACAAAGAACAGCAGGATTTAGATCATGACCCGGATAACAGCAATGACAAGCCGGATGTTGAAGTTAGTCCTCAGGAGTTATTCGGCGGAGTACTGGAGATCATGCAAGATAATTACGGCTTTCTCAGAATGGAGAATTATCTTCAGAGCAACAACGATATTTACGTGCCCCCTCAATACATAAGAAGGTTCAATCTTCGTACCGGCGATTATGTCGTTGGCCCTGTAAGAAAACAGCGCGATGACCGTTATCAGGCGCTATACTATGTTAAGGAAGTGAATGGTCAGCCTCCGGATAAGGTTGTTAAGAGGCCGCATTTTGACAGACTGACGCCAATTTATCCCAATGAGCGTTATGTGCTGGAAACCACACGGCAGGAACTCTCAACCAGGATCATTGACCTGGTTGCGCCCATAGGGAAGGGTCAGCGCGGCATGATCGTATCTCCGCCCAAGGCCGGAAAAACCATACTTCTGCAAAAAATCGCCAAAGCAATCGCAACAAACAATCCCGAAGCTAAACTGATCGTTCTTCTGATCGACGAGCGGCCTGAAGAAGTTACCGATATGCAGCGTTCGATTGATGGCGAAGTTGTCTATTCCACCTTTGATAAAACACCCGAAAATCATGTTAAGGTAACTGAGCTGGTCCTGGAACGCGCTAAACGTCTGGTTGAACTGGGTCAGGATGTTGTTATCCTCCTTGACAGTGTAACTCGAATGGGGAGAGCTTATAACCTGACGATCACACCGACCGGCAGAACCCTCTCCGGCGGTCTGGATCCGGGAGCCTTATACGGGCCGAAGAGATTTTTCGGTGCTGCCCGCAATGTTGAAAACGGCGGCAGTCTGACAATCATTGCTACCGCATTGATTGAAACGGGATCCCGCATGGACGAGGTGATTTTTGAAGAGTTCAAGGGCACCGGCAATATGGAAGTTCTGCTCGACAGAAAACTGTCGGAGAAGAGAATCTTCCCGGCTATCGATATCACTCGTTCCAGTACCAGACGGGAAGAACTGCTCTTGTCTCCCAAGGAGCTTGATGCCGTCTGGGGAATTAGAAAAGCCTTCGGATCGCTTGATACGGCAGCGGTAACCGAGACAATCATCAGCTTGTTGATGAAGACAAGAGACAATGAACAGTTTATCTCCTCTATCAATATCAGCCTCAATGACAAATCCGTTTTTGAAGCCATGCGCGGAAACATCAAACCTAATAATGGTAAGAGAAATGATTGAATTTGAATTGTCCGGCAGCTCCCTCAATGAAGAGTGTGGCATTTTCGCTTTACATCATGTTGAGGATGCCAGTGTTCTAACCTACTATGGACTGCACAGCCTTCAGCATCGCGGGCAGGAAGCCTGCGGTATTGCAACAAGCGACGGCAGCAAGATTCTCACACGCAAAGACAAAGGGCTGGTGACAGATGTCTTTGATAAGGCTAAATTGGATGAAATTGGTGAGAATGCCATACACGCTCTTGGTCATGTTCTCTACGGGAAAAGAGGCGGTAATATCCAGGAAAATATCCAGCCGATTATGGTCAGAGCACATCAAGGAGCTTTTGCGCTGGCCAATAATGGCGAAATAGTCAATGCCGGCGAGCTGCGTTATGAACTTGAACAGCAAGGCAGTATTTTCCAAGGAACATCAGACACCGAAGTCATAGCCCACTTGATCCAGCGTGAGCAAGGCTCAATGGCTGAAAAGATTCTGGCAGCCTGCAAGCAATTGCGAGGCGCATATACTATTGTCATCATGACCAAAAACACTATGTATGCAGTACGTGATCCTTTGGGCTTGCGCCCGCTTTGTCTTGGCAAAGTAAACGGCGGTTATGCAATTAGTTCTGAGAGCTGCGCCTTCACAATAATCAATGCTGAATTCTCCCGTGATCTGAGACCGGGTGAGATGCTGAAGATGGGTAAGGAGAAATTTGAGTCTATTCAGTTTTCACCGCCCGGAGAACCATCCATCTGCGCAATGGAGTATATCTACTTTTCTCGTCCTGACTCAGACATTGACGGCATAAATGTTCATTCCTCCCGCAAAGCCTGCGGCAGGGAACTCGCGAGAATGGAAGATGTCGAAGCGGACATCGTGGTCGGCGTGCCCGACTCATCTTTGTCTGCCTCACAGGGATATGCTGAAGAGAGCTGCCTGCCTAACGAGATGGGGTTGATTAAAAGCAGATATGTCGGCCGTTCCTTTATTAAGCCGCGGCAATCTGACAGAGAGCGCGGCGTAAAGATGAAGCTCTCTCCGGTCAGGAGTGTTCTTGCCGGCAAACGAGTGGTTCTGGTTGATGACTCTATCGTGCGAGGAACTACATCTAAGCGCATTGTCAATCATCTGTTTTCTGCCGGCGCCAAAGAAGTCCATGTTCGAATCGCCTCACCGCCTCTGCGTTATCCTTGTTTTTACGGCATTGATCTGCATTCCAGCGAGGAACTGATTGCAGGCAACAGAAGCGAGGAGGAAATTCGTCAATATATCGGCGCCACCAGTCTGAAATTCCTTCCTTTAGAAACATTGCGAAAGATACTAGGCAATAATATCTGTACTTCCTGCTTTACGGGGGAATATCCGATTCCCATCCCAAAACAGTCCTCTATTTACGATTACAACGATTAAATCAGGAGAAGTTATATGGACAGAATTCAAACATTCAACGACTTGCTGGGTCGCTGCAAACAAATGAATTTGAAGTCGCGTCTGGCTGTAGCCGCAGCAGATGACGAGCATACTCTGGAAGCTGTGATGAAGGCGCACAAGCATGAGATCGTTACTCCTGTCCTGGTGGGAGACAGCCCCAAAATTGAAGCAGCTTTGGCTGATTTAGGCTTCTCAGCCGCTGATTTTACAGTTTATCACGCTCCTGACAACACCGCAGCTGCCCGACTGGCTGTAAGTCTGGTGCGCAGCGGGGAAGCGGATTTTCTCATGAAAGGCAGCTGTCCTACTGCTGTTTTGCTCAAAGCGGTTGTGGATAAAGAGAATGGCCTGAGTAACAATCGGCTCATGAGCCATTGTGCGATCGTGGAAATACCCGATCTGGGCAGACTGATAGCGATTACTGACGGCGGTATGGTGCCTTATCCGGATCTGCAGGATAAGAAATCTATTATTGAGAATGCCGTAGCTGTATTCCACGGATTCGGTAATCCGGAACCTAAAGTAGGTATTCTGGCCAGCATCGAGAGCGTAAATCCAAAGATGCCGGAAACGATTGAGGCTGCTGAATTAGCAGACATGTATGCCAAAGGAGAGATCAAGGGCTGTATTGTCGCCGGACCCATCTCCTATGATGTAGCCATGGATCCTGATATTGCCATTTACAAAGGATATGAAGGTCCTGTAAAGGGTGATGCGGATATTCTTGTCGCTCCTGACATTCATGCCGGCAATATTCTGGCTAAGGCTCTATATTGTTCTGCCAAGGCAAAGGTAGCCGGTTTCGTGGTCGGAGCCAAAGTTCCTGTCGTCGTTAGCTCGAGAGGGGCGTCGGCAGATGACAAATTTTTCTCTATTTTGGCATCGGTGGCTTCACTCGGCTGATTGAGGAGCTGGCGACTCCACTCGGCTAATTGAGGAGCTGGTGGCAGCACTCTGCAAATTGAGTAGCTGGCGGCTCCGCTCGGCTGATTGAGGAGCTGGCGACTCCGAAGCAGGTTGCTCACCAGACTCTTTTGTCCGGCCAATGAAGCTTACTGTTCATTAAGCGTCTTCGTTTATAATCATATAAAATATTTTCGCTTTGACCTATTATTATCAAATTGTTATTGTGTAAGTCTTACTGCCTGTGCAGTAATATTAATTCAATTTTTATTTGAGGATATTGTATGTTTTTTGCCAATAAGGGCTATAAACTTGATCGGGCCTTTGTCAAGTATGTCTTCCATATCGCAATCCCCATGATGCTGGCACAGCTGATCACCAGCTCTGTTAATCTGATTGACAATATTATGGTCGGTCAATTAGGCGGACTGGCAATTGGCGGAGTCGCCGCTTCTAACCGTTATTTTTATCTTGGTCTGGCAGTAATCGTGGGAGTCAGCAACGGTACGGCAATCTTTATCGCTCAATTTTTTGGAGCTAAACGCCAGAGTAAGGTGCAAGAGTCGTTTCGTCTCTCAATTATAGCTACTCTTATTTTGATTGTGCCCGTGGTGCTGGCAGCGATTTTGTTTCCCGATACAATTATCCGCTTCTTTAATAAGGATCCGGGCTTGCTGACGTCAGGCCGGGCATATCTTCCTATCGCCGGCATCGCTTTGATACCGCAGGGCATAAGCTTTTGCACGCAAAGCGCCATGCGGGCGGTGGGGGATACCAAAACACCTCTTAAAATCGCTGTCGTAACAGTTCTAACAAATGTCGTCTTCAATTATCTTCTGATATTTGGACATTTTGGCTTTCCGCGTATGGGTGTCGCCGGTGCCGCTGCCGGAACTTTGATCGCACGTATTGTAGAACTGACTCTGACCGGCTGGGTGGTCTACCGCGGCAGTTATTGCTTTTCCACTCGTATCAGGGACATGTTTAAGATACCTCGGGATATTGTCAGGGAAGTCAGCAATAAAAGTTTGCCCTTAACCATTAATGAACTGTTATACGGCAGCGCCATGGCTATGATCTTCAAGTTGTACGCCACTCGCGGGACAGATGTAATGGCTGCAATGACTATATTGGGCACCAATTCTGACTTGTTCTTTATTATTTACAGTGGTTTAGCGGCGGCAACCTTTGTCGTAGTGTCACAGCCTTTGGGAGCGAATAAACTTGAGGAGGCTCGCGCGAACGGCTATCGGATGATTCGCTTCAGCAGCTATCTGTCAGTCATTTTCGCATCTCTCATGTTCGTTTCTTCCTTTATCGTTCCTGAATCCTACCAGGTAGCTCCCGAGATAAAGAGCATGGCGGCGACATTTGTGCGCATATACTCAGTGTTTTACCTTGTCTACACTACCAATGTTCAATGCTTCTACACATTGAGATCGGGCGGAGATACCAAGAGCAGCATGATCATGGATTCCGGCTTTTTCTGGCTGATCAATATTCCTATGGTAGCCATAGCAGCATATTTGACCGACTGGAGTATCTTTGTAGTATTTCTGATCGGGCAGTTTGTCGATGTGATTAAGATGGGACTTGCCTTGTATCTGGTCAGGCGGGAAGGCTGGGTAAAGAATTTGACTACCGGCTGTGCAATAACAGACGCTGAAGCTGACGCTCAAGCAGACGCTCAAGCAGACGCCGAAGCAGGCGCTCAAGCAGAAGTTCAAGCAGGCGCTCAAGCAGACGCTCAAGCAGGCGTTAAAGCAGACTCTGAAGCCAGCGTTTAAGCAGACGCCGAAGCCGCCGTTCAAGTAAATCAGTGAATTGTACGCCGGCTTTGCAGAGTATTCTAGTGTAATCTTTTACCTTAGTGATGTTTAAGATAAAAAATGTTATGCTATGGACGGGTTTTTATCCCGATATTTGTATAAAGGAGATCTACTAATGGCAGCCAATATGCGCCCTGAGCGCCCCAACAATCCCAATAGACCCGGGAGCCCTGATAGCCCTAAGAGCCCCAAAAAATCTAAAAGCTCTTTTGGCTCGAAGCTCTCTCAAAATAAAACATATTTGATAGTAGTCGGTGCAGCACTGGTTCTGATTTTAATTCTAGTAATTATCCTGGTCACCAGAGTAAACCAAAATAGACCGGAACCAACAGAATCCATGCCTCCAACGGAAGAGTTCACTGAAAGTGAAACCACGAGTGATAATGGAATCGAAACAACTGAGACTTTTGACTCCCAAACTACTCCGGCAACGACTGTGAGCTCAGAGACAACCGTCGTAACACAAACTACTGCAGAAACTGAAGGAGGGGCTACAATCAGCAACTTGCCGGCACAGACTACTCAGCCGACGGCCGTCCCCCCTGAAAATATCATCGATCCGATTAAACTGCCTGAGGACTTTTTTGGCTATATCGATACCGAGAGTGCACCTTTCATTAATGATACTGCCACAAACGCCTCCTATGAGGGAGATTATTCGGGTGTGATCTGGTATGACCAGGAAAACCTTGATAAATTGACGCTGAGTGGTAACACAAAAGCAAGAGTCGATCACATAATCGCACTAAGCCATGAAAACGTTCAGGATCTTTATGGCAGTCTCGCAGGTGGAAAATTATCGCTCGAAAGTGAGAGTTACCCTCTGTCAAACAGTGGCAAATTTTCGGTTGATAAACTGTCACCTGTTGGGGGTGTAACTGAATATAAAAATGTGACGCCTGTAATTAATGGCGGCACTGCCAGTTTGCGCGTTTACTATTTGGCGGAAGGCATGATTTCTTATGTTTATTCAGAGTCATATCAGGCTGATCTTACGCGTCCCGACACCTTAGCCTGGTTTGAGATCAGGGGAGAATTGTACCCGGAATAAACCTGAAGACGATATTCGCAAATTGCTTTCGTTTTGAGATACAGAAGTATTGAACCCGGATAAAACTTTTATTTGCAGCAGCCGGTGCAAGTTTACCAAGGTAAAAACTGACCCTTAATATTGTCATTAAAAAAGATTTGGAAGCGGCGGTATGGAATTTGACATTCTTGAACAGCTTAGATAATATTAGGTGGTCTTTTGCCTGAGTAGCTCAGTTGGCAGAGCAGCTGATTTGTAATCAGCAGGTCAAGAGTTCGAGTCTCTTCTCAGGCTCCAATATAAGTGGACAGCCGGAATCTTGGCATTCCGGCTGTCTATTTCTTTTTGTTCAATATTATCTAAATATTTCCAAAGTATTCAGTAGAATACTTTGACTGCCAGCCCCAAAATTAAACTTGAATTTTTTTAATCTAAGGCGGCTTTACGGAATTCGCTTTCCCATCTCTGAGTGGCTTCCTGAACTGCGTCCCACGGCGCGCCAACTTTGGGCGAATAAGTCAAATCCAGATGACTGAATTCGGGAATTGTCATTTTATTGTAAATAGCGGTTGCATATATATCAGTACGTTTCGGGATTTCACTGCCAAAATAACCGATCAGCTGCGCTCCCAGCAGTAGTTTTGTTTCCTTGTCACCTGTAATCCGAATGGTGATTTTCTGGGCACCGGGGTAATATGCCTTATGATCATCTACGACAGCAGTCGAAGTGAAGGGATCGAATCCTGCTTTAAGAGCCTCTCTCTCCAGAAGTCCGGTTCTGGCAATCACCAAATCAAATACTGTCAAAACCTGAGTACCTACGGAGCCTTCAAAGGAAATTTTATTTCCCGCAATATTTTGAGCTGCTATTCTCCCTTGTTTGTGGGAAGTTGTACCCAGAGAGATGTACGTGCGACCCAGCAAACGGTGCTTCGTTTCCACAACATCTCCGGCCGCCCAAATATGTGGCAAAGAAGTTTGCATGTAATCATTGGTTACGATTGCTCCGGCAATACCCGTTTTCGCTCCGGCTGCATCGAGGATTGCGGAATTAGGCAGCACACCGGTCACAACCAGGACCAGATCAAAAGTAAAAGGAACATCGGAGTCTTTTTCATATATTTTGACGGTGTCCTTTGTTTCTTCTAATTCTGAGATGGTGGAATTAACTCTCACTTCGACACCATTATCGACCAATTCCTGACGTACCATCGCGCCCAGATCCGGGTCAACAGTACCCAATACTTCTGCCGGTTTTTGAAACATAGTGACTTGACGGCCACGCATCCGCAAGGCTTCTGCCATTTCCAGACCAATATAACCTGCTCCGACAATAGCAATATCCTGCCTGGACTCATCTTCCAGACTTTCTTGAAATTTGAAAAAATCCTGCATGGTGTGCATGAGGTGAATCCGTTCGCTTCCCTCCGGCTCAAGTCCCTTAATCATGGAAGTTCTGGGGCTTGCGCCTGTCGCGACTACCAGTTCGTCATAATCGTAAATCACTTCCGTCCCCTCAGCTGTGTGAGCGTGGACCTGACGCTTTGCGGAATCAATTCTGTCTGCTGTCGTATTGAAATTATATTTCACCCCGGTCGCAGTTAAGTCTTTCAGCTTCCGGTGAGCCAGATCCTCCCAGTTTTCAACTTCGCCGCTGACGGCATAGGGAAGGCCGCAAATGGAATGGTTGGGGTATTCGTCTGCTAAAATGACAGTTACTTCAAACTCGGGCGCCAGCTCCTTCAGATTCAGAGCGGCCATGACTCCGGCATCACTGCCTCCGATTATTAAAATATTTTTAGACATATAGAAATTCCCTCCTGAAAACGATCTTGCATTTTTACCTTCTGATTGCTTCTCGTCATCTGCTTTATATACAGCGTACACTCCAACTCATCACTGCAGTGTAAATGTCATGTAAAAAGTGCTGTCAATCAAGTGTGGGTCATACTTTTCTTTAGCTAAAGCATATAACTGTTTTACTTATTTGTGCCTAAAAATGTTACAAATACATCATTTGTGGCTATTGCATTTTCCTAATTTCACTGCTAATATATTAGCATTCACTTATTAATCAAATGCTTATTAAGAAAATACTTAACAGACATATTCTTTACAATGGAGGTGATGACCTATTCAAAGCATAAAAAACTCTCCTGATATCGGTGTATACGCTGACGTTCTGAAAGTTCTGGGAAATAAAACCCGCTTGTCTATGGTGAAGATCCTTGATCAGACTGAATGCTGCGTCTGTTACTTTACTGAGCTCTTTGCTATGTCACAATCGGCAATCAGTCAGCACATGCAAAGGCTCAAGAAGTTTGGCCTGATCAATGAAGAACCCCGCAGGCAATGGATCATGTACACCCTCAACATAGAAAGCATTTATTACCCTTTCGTAAAATCAATCATTGATCATATACCTGATGATGTTTTTGACATGAATGAAATAAACAGCTATTTAGAAGGTCTGTCTTGCTAAATGAAGGCAGTGCTGGTTGATGGTGTTCCGGTTCTTATGGATGAATGAGACTTTAACAATAGGAGCTAATGAGAGCAGGCTGGCCTTTAATGATTCAGCTGCTTGCGATTGCTGATGATTAATGGAGGAGAGATTTTATGAGTAAAGAAAAAAGCCAAAGCAATGGAATCAGTTTTTTCCATAAATATCTGACTGTCTGGGTAATTTTATGTATGGCGGCAGGTGTCCTGATCGGACATTTTATTCCCCAGGTGACCGCGTTTGTAGATACCCTGACCTACGCAAATATATCGCTGCCGATGATCATCCTGATCTGGGTCATGATCTATCCGATGATGATGAAGGTGGATTTCCAGAGCGTTAAGGATGTCGGCAAAAATCCTAAGGGCTTGTATATCACCTGGATTGTTAACTGGCTGATAAAGCCCTTCACTATGTACGGGATAGCCTGGTTTTTCTTTAATGTCGCTTTCAAAAACCTGATCACTCCGACTCTTGCTTCACAATATCTAGCCGGGGCCATTTTGCTCGGAGCTGCGCCATGTACGGCCATGGTCTTTGTCTGGAGCACATTAACAAAGGGCAATCCGGCCTACACAGTGGTACAGGTAGCGACCAATGACCTGATTATCCTTTTCCTCTACGTTCCGCTCGTGAAGCTTTTGATGGGAGTAAGTAACATTGAAGTTCCCTGGGACACGTTGATCTTGTCCGTAGTTTTGTTCGTGGTGATCCCACTGACAGCAGGTATTCTGACACGTTCCATGATGACTAAGCGCCGAGGCAGAGATTATTTTGAGAATACATTTCTGCCCAGGTTCGATGGTATAACAGAGATTGGCCTCTTACTTACACTCGTCCTGATCTTCGCGCAGCAAGCCGGGGTCATTATCGAAAATCCGCTGCACATTGTTCTGATCGCAATACCGCTCTCGATCCAGACTTTCCTGATCTTCTTCATCGCTTATTTTATGGCGAGACGGGCAAAGCTATCTTATGATATTGCTGCTCCGGCAGGAATGATAGGAGCATCCAACTTCTTTGAGTTGGCTCTTGCTGTTGCTGTAGCTGTGTTCGGAGCCAAATCAGCTGCGGCGCTGGCAACAACTGTTGGAGTTTTGACCGAAGTGCCATTGATGTTGCTCTTGTGTAAAATTGCGAATAAGACGTCGCACTGGTTTCCCCAAAAGAAGGAAGCAGTGTCTGTTTCCGAATAGGCAGTGTCTGGTTACTAGAAGAATTGACTTTGCTTTCCGATACCTGCGACTGTGATGTATCTCATAGACTGTGATGCATTTCATTAGCATTTTATTTCCTGGGGTCAATTAAGAAGAGCAAATATTATCCCCTGTAACATTTGTGTTTAGAGGCACCTCTTTTTTTGGGAGTTATTCCGGGAAGTGATCTGCCAGGCGTTATTTTGACAAATTGTCTGGTACTGTTCTTTATTATTGTTAAGTTTATTGGAGACATCGTGAAACACGGCAGAAAATTATCAGTAAAGGTCCTCTTGGTTATTATGCTCTTCTCGTTTGCAGTGACTGCATCTACAGATGCCCGATTGTTTGCATCTGAAAGGGAAAAACCATCCATCATGCTCCTTAATAATTTATCTGCAGACACAAAAGGAGATGAGGACGCAGCAACTGTAAGTATGGCACAACTTGTTGATGCTGCTGCAGCAGCCGTAAAAAAGGCAGAAGAAGACCTCAGCGAAGAGAGTATTGCGCACGCCCAGACTCTGATTGACGAACTTCCTGAAGGCAGAGATAAGGATAAATTGCAGGAAAATCTGGATATTGTCTACGATGTTCATCTGGCTTATCTTGAAATGTCGGAATCAGGGGATGCCAGGAATAAGATGATAGCCAATGCCGTACTCCTTATTGTAGGCGGACTGGTAATCGTTATTGCTTTAACAGGCAGCAGCCTGAAAGAAAAGAAGAAAAGCTGAAATTGGTTTATCTAGAAAATCAGATCTGCTCTGTTTTGCATTACCAAATCGCAGGTAATCTTGCACATTGTTTTGGTGTCAGCATCCAGGCCGTTATTGATCCAGGACTGGATGATACCGATACAGCCATTCACTATATAGTCAATCGAATATATCAGGCGAACGGGATCTGAGACATCTTGCTCAGATTTCACCTGGCGAATAATCATTTCCCGTCCTTCATCGTATACGCGATTGAGCAATTTGCTCTCCGGATTGCGCAGCAGGACTGACGCTGTATTGCGATTGGAAGCGATAAAATTGAATACTTCTTCCAATACAGGCAAGTATGGCTTATCATCACGATCTATCTCGACATGGAAAATTGTGGCATCGTCCGGAGAGGCACTTCTGATCCAGCTCTTTACCTGCAAAAATAAATCATCCTCAATTGACTGAAAAAGATCATAAATATTCCCATAGTGCAGATAGAAAGTTGCGCGGTTCAGATCGGCCTCTTTCACCAGTTCGGTCACGGTAATTTTGCTTAAGGGCTTTACCAGTAAGAGCTTGACCAGTGACCGTGTAAGCAGCTCTCTGGTCCGGCGAGAACGCCTGTCTATCATAATGTTTCACTCTCCGTTCAAATTTGTTGCTATACACATTATAGATAATCGTCGCTTAATAGACAATCGTTAAGGAGCTGCTTATTCCATAAGTTTTTTTAGTTATTTATAATTATTTTATGGAAAAAATTTCCCGACATATTCTTGATCACCGCAAAGTTGTGATAGTCATATTTTTGGTTCTTATGGCCATCAGCGCGCTCTTGCTCCCCATGGTCGGGATAAACTTCGATCTGAGTTCCTATCTTCCTGATTCGGCAGACTCCACCGCAGCCGTAAAAGTAATGAAGGATGAGTTTGGCAGCGCTATTCCCAGTGCGGAAATAATGCTGCGCCCCATGTCCCTGGCTGAGGCCAAAGCGAAGAAGGCGGAGCTGGAGCAGTTGTCCTTTGTCAGCGAGGTCAGCTGGCTGGATGATATGGCTGATCTTGCAGCACCTCTGGCCATTGCAGATCAAGATTTGATTGATACTTACTATAAAGATAATCAGCCGCTGTTCACGGTAACTGCAGCTGACGGTTATAACAATATTACTATGCTTGAGTATCTGCAGGAATTTGCCGGGGAAGATGGTGCAGTCAGGGGGCAGATTGTCTCACTGGCTCTCGCTCAGCGGTCTACTCAGGAAGAAGTAGTGAGAATTACGCTTATCGCTGTCCCGATCGCCCTCCTGATTTTAGTCATCGCCACCTATTCCTGGCTGGAACCTCTATTGTTTCTGGTTGTTCTGGGTGTGGGTGTACTTCTGAATATGGGCAGCAATGTGATCTTCGGCAGGATTTCCTTTATAACGCAATCGGTGGGAGCCATCTTGCAGCTGGCAGTATCGATTGACTACGCCATATTTATGCTGCATCGATTTAATGAATACCGTGAGATGGGGCTTGATCCTAAAGAAGCAATGATTAAGGCGATGGTTAAATTAGCGAAGTCTATCGTCGCCTCCGCCATGACTACTTTTTTTGGCTTCCTGGCTCTGGTCTTTATGCGCTTCAAGATAGGCCTTGATCTTGGGCTTGTTCTGGCTAAAGGCATAATTTTCAGTCTGATCAGCGTAATGGTACTCTTGCCGGTACTGATTCTTTTGACCCGGAAGGCAATAGACAAGACCAGACACCGAAGTTTCCTGCCGTCCTTCAAAGGCTTAGGTAAATTTGTCGTGAAGATACGGGTACCTGTTATGATCGCTGTGATCCTGGCTGCGATACCGCTTTTTCTCGCTCAGGGTAAAACGGATTTCATATATGGCATGGGCAGCTATCCTGCAGATTCACGTGAACATACTGATGCAAGAAGGATAGAAGACACCTACGGCTATTCGACTCAGATGGCTCTGATGGTGCCAAGAGGACAATGGGACAATGAGAGAGGACTGATGGAAGAGCTGGAATCGATTGACCATATCCGCTCTGTTATCGGATATTCTTCAACAGCAGGAGTTACAGTCCCGCCGGACATGGTTCCCAGCCTTCACAGAGAACAGCTGCTATCAGAGAACTATAGCCGTCTGATTCTTGTATCTGACCTTGCGGCAGAGAATGATACTTCCTTCGCTCTAGTTGAAACTATCCGTGAGAAGACCGGGAAATATTATGATGAATACCATTTGGCAGGGGAAAATGTCACTTTGGTGGACATGCATGATATGGTGAGCAGAGACAATCTTGTCGTCAATGGGCTGGCAATCTTAGCTGTAGGGCTGGTCATAGCACTGGTCTTCCGTTCACTCAGCATTCCCTTATTGCTGCTGCTCACGATCGAAATAGCGATTTGGATCAACTTATCGATTCCCTACTTTACGGGAGGCAATATCCATTTTATCGGTTATCTGGTGATCAGTGCAGTACAGCTGGGAGCGACTGTCGACTACGGAATTCTACTAACGCAGTATTACCTTGACCACCGACAGCAGCTCTTGCCTAAAGACGCAGCCAGGCAAGCAATCACAGATACCGCCGGCTCCCTGGTCTCGCCGGCCATGATTTTGGCGTCGATAAGCTTCACCCTGACTGCAGTATCAACTATCTCCGTAGTGAAGGAGATTGGCCTGGTATTGGGACGAGGAGCTTTAATCTCGCTCGCGTTGGTGCTCTTCTTCTTGCCGGGCGTATTGATTCTGGCGGATCGCATCATCGAGAAAACCACTATGAATACAAATTTCCTGCCAAAGCCTGACAAGAGGGCAAAGACAGCTGAAGAAAATAGCGCGGCAGTCCTGTCCGATCCGCGGCAGCAGGGCAAAGACAGCTGAAGAAAATTGCGCGGCAGTCCTGTCCGATCCGCGGCAGATACAATAAAGAAAGGTGAATGACATGTACAAGAGCCATTCAGACAACAAAAGACAAATCGACAATGCCAGGAGTCATTCAGACGAAAGGCCACAAATCAATAATTCCCAAAACAAGGATAAAACCAACAGGCGGAATAACAGCCTTAAGAATTTTAACAAGAAATTTTATACGAAGGCGTTATCTCTCGGTACGGTACTCTTTCTTATCTGTGCTCTGCTCGCAGGTCAGGCAGCGATCGCCAAGACGGAGGACGTGAATCAGTCAGCAGCTCCTCCCATGCTTCCCGGCCGGGAAGTGGCAGCAGCCTTATCTGATAAGATCCCGCCCGCAAAAATAAGCGCCTTCTCCTCTGAATCATCTGCGGCTGAGGTAAATTCAGGCAAGACAGAGGTAGTTTACTCTGTTTTGGGCGCTGACGGTCAGACGGGAGATATACATGTAGTTAACCATTTCGAGCTGACCGAGCGAGGTGAAATTGTAGATTATGGCCCTTATGATGAGATTGTCTGGTTAACAGGCAATCAGCCGGTGCAAAATGGCGATGTGATAAAAATTACTGCCGATGCAGGCAATTATTATTACGAGGGAGTACTGAAGGACGCACAGCTGCCTTGGGACTTTAGTCTTTCCTGGTTTTTGGACGGCAAGCAAGTTGATCCCTCGGCATTGTCCGGAGCCGACGGTGAACTAAAAATACTGTTGACCAGTGAGCCCGGCAAAAACGCAGGTAAAAACATTATTGATAATTACACGCTGCAGATTGGCTTTTCTTTGCCGCGTGATGCTGCGACAAAGATCTCAGGCGAAGGCGCCACAATCGCGGAAGCCGGCAACAATACGCTGGTGACCTTCGTGTTTTTAGACGGCGGCAATGGCAGCTGTGAGTTAAGTGCGCAGATCGAAGACTTTTATATGCCGGCGATCAGCATCTCAGCCGTAAAACTGGATATCGGCTTTGCCATGCCGGATTATTTTGCTCTTGACGGTGATATGTCTGATCTGACTGATGCGATTTCAGAGCTAAAAGAAGGCACGGATAAGTTAAAGGAAGGTGCTGCAGATCTGACCCGGGGTATGGCTGATATTGTTGCGGGTGTTGAAACACTGGAGACAGAAGGGGACAAGCTGACCTCAGGTATCGCAAAGGCTGCTGACGGTGCTGAAAAATATGCAAAAGGTGTCTCATCTTATCTGGGAGGCGTAAATGATTATGTCGCCGGAGTAAAAACATATACCAATGGGGCGGGTGATCTGGCGGAGGGAGCATCTCAACTGGAGCAAGGGATTGCCGAACTGTCCTCAGGACTTAATAAGCTGTCCGGTGAAAACGAACAGCTTCTGCAAGGATCAAATCAAATTGCTGAAGCTTTGCGGGGAATCAGACAGTTGGACGGTGAAATCGGCGAGAAAGTGCCTGTTCCTGTTAACCCCGTCAGTCCGGAGGGCTGGGCTGTATATTTGAACAGTATTGCTCCGGGGATATCAGTCTCGGATTTCGCATCTTATCTCGACTCTGCGCAAAACCCTGAAGCCGCAGTCCTGCTCACAGTTCTTAACGGCCAGATGGATGGTCTGATAGAGGCAGCGGAAGGAAGCAATGACGCAGCTGATTTGCTCAGCGGCCTGCAGCAGCTCGCAGATGAATATGATAATTTCCAGTTGGGATTAGAGCAATATTCCTCAGGTGTGTCGCAGCTGGCCGGAGCAGTGTCGAGCGCTGATCCGAATCAGCCCGGTCTGCTCTCAGGCTTTAATCAGATCGCGGCGGGGTTAAAGGAGCTAAATTCAGGTGGCAGAGAGCTGCGGCAGGCAGGAGACAGACTTATATCCGGGGGGACCGAACTCAAAGATGGCGGTTCCAAAGTCAGTTCAGGCTTGTCAGAACTCTCAGAAGGGGCCGGGAAATATGTCAGCGGGCTAAGAAGCCTGAGTTCAGGCATGAGAAAATACCAGGAAGGTCTGATAGCATACAGCGAGGGCGTCAGCGGGCTGGCAGATGGGGTCGAACAGTTTGAGACAAAAACCCGGGGCCTTGATCAGCAGATGCAAGATGAGATTAACAGGATCATTGATGAATACCTGAACAAGGATTTTGTTCCTCAGTCATTCGTTTCAGCTCGAAATAAGAATGTTGCAGCTGTTCAGTTTGTATTTATGACTGAAGAGATCCCCAGAATAAGAACCGAAGTGATCGAGGTGCCGAAGGAGGAAAACGAAAATTTCTGGGACCGTGTGAGAGAGCTTTTTGGCGGATAACAATTTCTAAGGCAGGCCTATAGACATATAGCAGGAAAAAATTTCTGAGACTGGCAAATGGGCACTTTGGCAGATAACAATTTCCCGGCAATTCAATTAGTATTATATTTGCAGGATAGTGGCGGCGAAAAGGGGATGGCGGTATGATAACCGCCATCCCCTTTGAATTAAGCTATATGCTTACGTAGGTGTCTTTTCTGCTTGCTGTTCTTCTGTCAAGCAAAGCTAAAATTTTGATATTTGCTGCCCGGATTCTGCGAACCGGGCATTTCTTTAATCTGCTGTTCTGATGCCAGGTTATTCTGATAACTAGATATTTCGATGCCCGGATTCTGTTAACCGGGTATTTCGTTAATTAGCTATTCGGCGTTTTCAGGTCTTGGTGAGCCGCATTCTGAGCAGAACTTGCCGGTGTTGCCTTGCTGTTGGCAAACTTGGCATTGCCAGCTTTGGTCAGCGGGCTGGGGATTTGGCTTAGGATTGCCGCAATTAGAGCAGAACTTGGCGCTGTCCGGATTAACGTTCTGGCAATTAGGACAACCCCAGGTTTCTTCTGCGGGAACGCTGCCAACGACAGCACCTGCTGCGGGACCTTGTTGCGGCGGCTGACCCTGCTGCGGCTGCTGAGCTTGTTGCTGTGCCTGTTCCGCTGCCATCTGATGGAGATTTCCTGCGCTTTGGCCGCCGGCCATTTGCGCCATATTCATGCCTGCGAAACCGAAAAATGCACCGCCGCCACCCTCGTTTTTAGCGGCTTCTTTCATTGCCTCCATTTGTGCTGCAGTTAATCCTGCGGCCGCCATGCTGGTATCACGATAGATAGCCTGTGACTGCATGTCCTGCAGACGATCTACATCCTCCTCAGAAGCTGAGACAGAATCTACAGTTACTGAGAAGATTTGAATGCCTCGTTTTTCCAGCCATTCATCTGACAGCTCCTTATTCATTGCATCTGCTATTTCTCTTGTATGGAGTGGCAGCTCGTCATAACCGATACCTTGGGCGGAGATTTTGCCCAGAGCCGGCTGCAGAGCGGTTAGAAACTCACCCCTTAATCTATTGTCCAGCTCGTCTCTGGTATAAGCGTCTCCGACGTTGCCTGCTACAAAGGAGTAGAACAATATCGGATTGGCAATATAGTAGCTGAAGATACCGTGAGTTCTGATTGGCATGACCATAGACAAGCCGATATTTGGATCCTCAATTTTAAAAGGAACCGGATTGGGCGTGCCATATTTATTGTCGGGAATTTCTTTGGTGTTGATATAGTAGATTCGTACATCCTTGCCGTGATGACCGCCAAAGCCAAAACGTCTGATAGCGTTCTTGAAGGAAGCTTTGATACTCTCTCCCAGACCTTCTTCGTTGTAGAAAAGTGAGGCTTCAGTGCTGCTGTCGTAGAGAAACTCTCCCGGCTCGCCGCTGAACTCAACAATTTTTCCCTGATCTGTAAGAATCATAAATTGGCCGTCAGCTACAGTAATAATAGAGCCATCAGTCACGACTGATTCATCGCCTTTGTTTTTCGAACGCTTAGATTCTGCGCGTACACCGCGCGCCATCAAGACGTCTCCTCCCAAGGCATCACTGGTATAGAAGTCGCGCCATTGATCTTCCAGCACTCCTCCTGCAGTTTCTTTAAAAACTCTGATAAGTCCCATGGATATTACCCTCCATATTATGTCGTATGGTAAATATTGCCTTGTGTGCTCTTGCAGATATTTCTCATTGTCTGAAGCAAGTCTGACAAATAAAATGTTTGTCAAGTATGACTATTCTTTGTCCTTAAGAAGATCGCGAATCTCGGTCAGCAAAACAATGTCCGGGTCAGGTTCTTCTGCTGCTTCTTCCTCTGCCTCTTCCTTCTTAGATGCAGCTCTCATTTTATTGACAGCCTTAACCAAAAGGAAAAGGAAAAAGGCGACCAGGAGGAAGGAGATGATGACTTGAATTAAGTTACCATAAGTAATCGCCAATTCGCCCGCTTCCCCTTGAGCTGCCCGAAGCACGATTTTCATGTTTGAGAGGTCTAATCCTCCCAGGATAAGCCCGATTACAGGCGTAAGGATATCTGCAACAAAACTGTCGATGATCGCCTTGAAGGCGAGACCCATGACCAGCCCTATTGCCATATCTACTACATTGCCGTTAGCGATAAATTCTTTAAACTCTTTAATCATAATTTGTCTCCTCACGAATTTTAGCTCTATACAACTATCTTTAATTGCGAAGATACCCAACTCTGCATATAGAGACTTTTACTTTCTGCAGTCTCTCTCAGTTTTTTCGGGCATAAGCTTTAACTGAGTCAGGCAAGCTGTCGAGTTCCGCACTGATTGTGATGGTAATGCGATTGTCTACATCTTTGGCCAGCTTTTGCAGCTCACGGAAGAAGTCTGCCAGATGATCATTATTGTAGTCACCGGTTACTTTATGGATACTGTCAATATAGATGTGTGAGATGTCATAATCTTTGGCGTTAAGTCCGGCTAAAAAGGCGAGCAGGCCATCATATCCGCGTACGGGATATTCAGTTATATCAATTAGCCGCACGTGATACGGTACAACACTTTCCAGGCGTTTGCCATATTCTATGAAGACGATATTTGCGCCCTCTTCCTTTAATTCTTCGCTCATTTCCTCTAACATCAGGGGTGTTTTGCCGCTACCCTTAACGCCAACAATGGCATCAATCATAATAAAATGTCCTCCCTCATATTCGCTGATTTGGCTTGTGATGCTCGCATTTTGCCGATTTGGTTTGTGATGCCGGATTTTGGCAGAGGCACCTGATTTCAGATTATAATCAGGTGATCATGCCAAAGCCTGTGGGACCAGTCGTTTTGCTGTGACAATCCAATCAGGGCAGAACAAGCCCAAACAATATTGTGTTCAAGCATAATTGTAACTGATTAGGTATAAAAAATGAAGCTGATCAGAGGATTTTAGTGAAATCGGCAGATAAGCCGGATTGAGCCTGATCTCTTGTCATGAGCGATGTTATTTGTTACAATATCTATGTTGCACTGGACTGTTGAGAGCGGGGGACCGCTCTCAATTTATGTAAGGAAGAATTTATGGCCAAAAGGACTAATGAAGAACAACGCATTTTTGACCGCCTGCAAGATGTGGCCGTCTCTTTAGGGTTGGAATTGATTGATGTCAAATATGTTCGTGAGGGAGATAAGTTATTCCTCCGAGTCTTTGTTGACCGCAAAGGCGGCGTCACTATAGAAGAATGTGCAAAAATGAGTGAACTGGCGGATCCTGTCATCGATCAAGAGATGAAGCTTGACAGACATGATTATTTTGAGGTCTCTTCTCCGGGATTAGATCGCCCGTTAAGTGAGAATTCCGACTTCTTGCGTTATGCCGGTGAAATTGTCAGCATCAAATCATATGAAGATGTGGCCGGAAAAAAACTCTGGCAGGGCAAATTGCTTGGCGGAGTTGACGCAGAGGTCAGGATCGAGGTTGAAGGCGGGATAATGTCCTTCCCGCGCAAGAACATCGCCTTGATTAAAAGAGAAGTAGTGTTTTAACACACATGGTTTCCCGGATCCCCCGGATCCTGGAACTATGTACCGATATAAATTGCACGCTTGAGATAAAGAACATATAAAGTGCACATTAAGTTTAGTGCCGGACAGGCGATTGAAGATATTGTTTCAGCAAATCACCGGTTCCGGGCAAAGGAGATATTATGAACCTTGAATTAATTGAAGCTTTGAGACTGCTGGAGAAGGAACGCGGTTTAGATGTTGAGGTTATTTTTGAATCCATTGAAGAAGCCCTGGTTTCCGCCTACAAAAGAGAATTTGACATCAGAACCGCTGACAGAAGAGAAGAAGATGAAGAAGAAGATTCTGATGATATCACAGCTTCTGTTGACCGGGAGACCGGAGAAATGCGTGTCTATCAGACGATGACTGTTGTCGATGAGGTTACAGATCTTCATAGTCAACTGTCCCTGGCAGATGCGAAAGCTCTTTCAGATGAATTGGATTTAGGAGACCAGCTGATGCGAGAGGTAGATCCTGCTGATTTCGGCAGGCTGGCAGCTCAGACTGCCAAGAGCGTTATTAACCAACGCCTGGCGCAGGCCGAGAAAGAGCGGATCCACAATGAATTTTCCGGGCGTGTCGGCGAGCTCTCTGCCGGTGTAGTTCAACGTAAGGACCGTCGCGAAGTAACAGTGGATATCGGCCGGGCTGAAGCCGTATTGCCTAATAATGAGCAATCCCGTCTGGACGGATACAACTTCAATCAGAGAATGAAGTTCTATATCATGAAGGTGGATGAGCGTCGCAACAGACCGGTAATTATCGTATCGCGCAGCCATCCTAATCTGGTAAGAAGGTTGTTTGAACAGGAGATCCCTGAGATTTCTTCTGGCGTGGTGGAGATTGTGAATATTTCCCGGGAAGCCGGTTCCAGAACCAAGATTGCTGTAGCCAGCTCGGACCCAAATGTTGACTCGGTCGGCGCCTGTGTCGGCCAGAGAGGTCTGAGAGTACAGGCTATTATTGATGAGCTTAACGGCGAAAAGATTGATATTATTGAATGGGATCCGGATCCTGTAATGTATATCAGTAATGCATTGAACCCTGCCAAGGCTATTAGAGTAGAGATTAACGAAGATGATCAATCCGCGACAGTCGTTGTGCCGGATCATCAGCTTTCGCTGGCCATTGGCCGGGAAGGCCAAAATGCGCGCCTGGCTGCCAGACTCACTGGCTGGAAAATTGATATTAAGAGCGAAGCGCAGTATCGGGAGATGATTGAAAGTGAGCTTATGAGCCGCTTCGATCAAGCGTTGGCAGAGGACGAAGAGGTTTGGCAAGACGACTCTGAAAGCGCCTTCGATGAAAACGAAGAATATTTAAGTGATGAGTTCGAGGATGATTTTCCAGAAGATACGGAAGGCGTCGAGGAAGATGACACTGAAGAACCTGATGTCGATATCTCCGAAGCGATACAAGATGAAGAAGATGACACTGAAGAACTTGATGTAGCTATCTCTGAAACGATAAAAGATGAAGAAGATGCCACTGAAGAGCAGTAATCCTGTAAGAATGTGCCTGTGTTGCCGCCAAAGAGGCGGTAAAGATGAAATGTTCCGCCTGATCGAATCTGAGGAAGAAGGTTTGATCTGGGATCGTACAGGCAAAGCGCAAGCAAGAGGGTATTATATTTGTCGCAAGGAAGATTGTCTGCAGAAATTCGATCTTAGAAAAAAAGGTCAGTTGAAGTGGCTTCCGGGTACACTTGAGGAGCTGAAGTCTGCTCTGGTTGCAGATAAACAGTGAATTGGGCATCATAATGGATAGCAGACAAGATCTGACGAAGCTTAAAGGCTATCTAGGCCTGGCGCGGAGAGCACAAAAGTTGGCTTTAGGGCAGGATAATGTTATAAAAGCAGTGCTCAGCCGCACGGCAAAACTGGTTCTTATCAGTGAAGACTGTGGCACAGCAGCTGCCCGGCAGATCAAGGGCAAGGCTAAAACAGCCTCGATACCTGTCCTGATCATAGGGACCAGAGAAGAATTCGGTCAAGCTGTCGGAATAAAAGCTTGCAGTGCACTGGCAGTATTGGATGAAGGATTTGTAAGATTAATTGAAAACGTTTTTAATAGAGAGCAAGTGGAGGACTAATTCTATATATGGCAAAAAGAGAAGAAGCTAACTCAGGTCTTATGGCAGGCTTTGTCACTGAAGACGAAGCTAAGCGTCAAATGAAAGAGGCGGAGGCCATAGATCAGCAACAGGAAATACCGGCAGAGAAAGCAGAGCCGGTTATTCCGCCTGCGCCTGAAAAAGATGAAAAACGAGTTGATCCTCTAGATGACAGTACTACAGTAGAGATGAAAGGTATCTCAGGTAAGAGTATCCCCTCAGTGATTAAAGTTATTAAGAAAAAACCCAAAAAGACAGAAAAGGAAAAGGACTCAACTGTTATAGATACACAGGTCAAGAAAGCTGATGACTCAGTGACAACTGCGCCGGCAGCACCGGCAGCGAAAGAAACTGTAACGCCTGAGACGGCTGAACCTGCAAAAGAAGCAGAGAAGACAGCTGCCGTTGAAACCCCGGAAGTCAAAGAGCTGAAAGCTACAGAGACAAAAGCAAAAGAGACTCCTGTTCAGGATAAGGGCGAGCAAGCTGTTGCCGCTGCTGAAGACACTGCAGCAGCTGGCGTTAAAACCGCACCGGAGGCAGCAACCGCGGCGAAGGATAAGGCTACAGCCGCTGAAGCTGCCGTGAAAACTGCAGCTCAGATTGCCAAAGCCAGACAGCCTGCTAAGGCCGCTGACAGTAAAGAGCACACCGACAGAAAGAAGAGAGAAGTCGGCGCTGCTGAAAAGAAGGATGAAGTAAGAAGGGATACAGGTGTTAAAGCCACCAAGACAGAGAAGACACCCTATCGTCCTCAGAGCGGCAGCTATATAGGCCGGAACGCTGATGCTCCTGCCGTCAGCAAAAGAGATACTGCGGCAGCGCGTCCGCAAGGCGATCGACGTTCACGTGATGAGCGCGGCCAAACCGGCAGTCCGGCCAAACCTTCCGGGCAGGGCCGCCAACGCAGCTTTGACCGCAAACCAGGTGCAAGCTTTGCAGATAAAGACCGCAATGATTCTCCGCGTCAGACACGCTCGCCTAAGCAAACATCAAAGCAGCAGCAGACGCCGGCTCTTGTCGAGGATAAAAAGATAGCGACTCGCAGTCAATACGCACAAAGAAACAAACAAAGCCGCCGTCATGAGCCGCGCCGGAATCAGGCTCAAATTGACAGAGAAGAAATGCTGGCGACTCGCATGAGACAACGTTCTCAGCATAATCAGCCGAGCACGGCACAGCAGAAGCAGGCACAGTTGCTGACGAATGTGAAATTACCTGAGAGTCTGACAGTAAAAGAGTTGGCGGAAGCGTTGAAGAAAACCACTGCGGAAATAATAATGAAGCTGATGGGTTACGGCGTCATGGCAACTGTTAATCAAGAAATTGATTATGACACGGCAGAGATTATTGCTAATGAGTTCGAGATAAAGGCAGAAAAGCTTGTTGAAGTAACAGAGGAAGAAATTCTGTTTGATGAATCACCGGACAAGGAAGAAGATCTTCTGCCTCGTCCGCCTGTTATTGTTGTCATGGGCCATGTTGACCACGGCAAGACGTCAATTCTGGACTATATCCGCAAAGCTTCGGTTGTCAGTGATGAGGCTGGCGGCATTACGCAAAAAATTGGTGCATATACTGTTGATGCCAATGGTCAGCAGATCACTTTTATTGACACACCCGGACACGAAGCGTTTACTACAATGCGTGCTCGCGGAGCGAAGATTACTGATCTGGCCGTGCTTGTCGTTGCGGCTGATGACGGAGTCATGCCGCAGACTATTGAAGCTATCCACCATGCCCGGGCAGCCGATACGGAAATACTGGTCGCGATTAACAAGATCGATAAGCCCAACATAAATATAGAACGTGTATTGAATGAGCTGGCACAGCATGACTTGATTGGTCCTGAATGGGGCGGTTCAACTACCATAGTTAAGGTATCTGCCAAGACCGGCGAAAACATGGACGAACTGTTATCCATGATACTGCTTACTGCGGAAGTATTAGAGCTGAAAGCTAATCCTAACCGACAGGCAAAGGGTACGGTCATAGAAGCAAAACTTGACCGTGCGCGGGGACCTGTTGCTACATTGCTGGTCCAGCGGGGTACTCTGAATGTCGGAGATACAATTGTGGTTGGCTCACAGATAGGTCACATAAGAGCTATGCAAAATGATAAGGGTCAGCCTATTGAGTCTGCCGGCCCTTCGATGCCTGTAGAAATCATGGGTCTGTCTGAGGTGCCTGAGGGCGGAGAAGTATTTTATGAGGTCGTAGATGAACGTATAGCCCGCGCTTTAGTTGATAGACGAAGAGAACAGGAGCGCGAGACCTCTCTGCGCACCTCATCAAAAATGTCTCTGGAAAACCTCTATTCACAAATGGGCACCGGAGAAGTCAAAGACCTCAATATTATCGTCAAGGCTGACCTTAAGGGTTCAGTAGAAGCTCTTACCTCTTCTTTGGAAAGACTTTCCAACGATGAAGTTCAGGTTAAAGTAATTCACGGGGCAGTCGGCGCTATTACAGAAACAGACATCCGGCTGGCGGAAGTTTCCAATGCCATTGTAATCGGCTTTAGCGTCAGACCGGCGGCAAATGTGCCGGAGATGGCGGAAGAAGCGGGCGTGGATATTCGACTTTATCGTGTTATCTATCATGCAATCGAAGACATCGAAAAAGCCATGAAGGGCATGCTTGCGCCTGTATACAAAGAAGTTGTTCTGGGACATGCGACTGTGCGCGAAGTGTTTAAGGTCAGCGGAGCGGGCTCCATTGCCGGTTGTTATGTAACCGACGGTAAGATTTTAAGAAATAGTGATATTCGCGTAGTGCGCGACGGTATCGTCATTTTTGAAGGCAAAATTGACTCCTTGCGGCGCTTCAAAGACGATGTGAAAGAAGTTGCTGCCGGCTACGAATGTGGAATCGGCATTGAGCGCTTTAATGATATAAAAGTTGACGACCAATTGGAAAGCTTTGAGATGCGGGAGATCCAAAGAGATTAGCTGTAATCAGGCTATTTTATCTTTGGGTTTTATCACCCTCAGTTTAGTCGCCTTCAGCTTCGCAGCATTGCAGGTAATTTCCTGGAATAGATTATCAGGTTTTGCCGACAGTTCCGCTGCCGAATCATATGTAGGAGAAGTCTATGTCAAACAGAGAAGTTCGAGTTAGCTGGGAGGTAAAGAGGATTCTCTCCGAGCTGGTCAGAGAAATTAAGGATCCTCGCAAACCGAGCATGCTATCTATTACAGATGTAAAAGTAACGAGAGATTTTAGCCATGCCAATGTTTACTTCAGCATTTATGGCAGTGAGGAAGAAAAGGAAAATGGCAGGCTTGTTCTTGAGCGGTCAAAGGGTTTTTTGCGCCGGGAATTAGGCAAAAGGATTCGCCTGAGAAAAGTCCCCGAGCTCCATATGGTTGCTGATGATTCTATAGAGCGCGGCTTTGCCATGGACGCCTTGATTGATAAAGTTATTTCAAATGATGAAATTAACAGGTCTAAACAAGAAGATATTCCCGACGCTGACGCCGGGGAAGATGATTTTGCTGATTGATTTCAGCTTAAGGAATTTGGATGGATAAACGCCTAGAGAGCATCTTGAACGAAATCTTGCCGCTTCAGAATACTGCCGACAAGATAATGATTTTTCCTCATGTCGGAGCTGACGGAGATGCTTTGGGTTCCGGGCTTAGTCTGGCAGCGGCGCTCAATGCGTTAAACATCAACGCGATAGTTTTAGCAGATGAAGAACCGACAAACCGTCTTGAATTTTTACCCAGACAGGATCTTTTACGAGTTTATACTCCTGATGACTGTGAGCAGTACAGCGACAAAATGAAAATCGGCATTGCAGTCGATTGTCACAAATCTGAACGTATGGGAATGCGTGCCGGACTTTTTGAGATAGCTCCTGTCAAGATTATCCTGGACCACCATGTTTTCGAAGGCGATTTGGGTCGGCTTGCCCTGATAAAAACAGATGCATCTTCTACATCAGAACTAGCTTTTGATCTAATTGAAGGTCTGGAGAAAGAGACGGACATTGAATTATTTAATAAGGAAATCGCTACTCTGATAGTGACAGGGCTGGTGACAGATACCGGACGCTTTAGTTTTCCCACCACTACTGCAAGAGCCTTTGAGCAGATGGCTTATCTTATGCGCTGCAAACCCGACCTCACGAAAATATATTACGAGCTTTATGAGCGGGTTACTCTGCCGCAAATGCTTGTGCGAGGCGAGGTTTTAAGTAGAATTAAGTGCAGCCCCGCAAGAAGAATAATAGTATCTTCGGTCTCCCGGGATCTTCTGCGCAAAACCGGCGCAGTAGATGCTGATCTGGAGATTTTGCCTTCGGAAATGCGCATGGTAGAGGGAGTCGATGCCGCTTTTCTTCTACGCGAAACCTCTGTTCCTAATGAAATTAGAGTTAACATAAGATCAAACAGTTGTTTTGATTCAGCAGCTTTTGCCCTTAAGTATAATGGCGGAGGG
>DCDV01000002.1:31588-46283 GCA_002316595.1 Mageeibacillus sp. UBA1046 | reverse complement strand
AGTATAATGGCGGAGGGCATGTCAGAGCAGCGGGAATGACTTTGACGAACACCAGCCTTGCTGAAGCGGAAAAATTAGTTCTCAACGAAGCCGCTAAGATTATCGAACAGTGTTCTGACAAGGTATCCGGTGAAAGAGCCAGCACTTGACAGTGGAATCTTACTTATTTATAAGCCAAAGGATATTTCTTCCTTTGGCGTTGTTGCGCGTGCCAGAAAAATGCTGGGAATGAGAAAAGTAGGGCATCTGGGAACATTAGATCCTTTCGCCGTTGGCATTTTGCCCATCGTGTTTGGCCGTGGAACCCGCTTGACACAATACCTGATGGATCATGATAAAACTTACCGGGTTAAGATTGCCCTGGGCATTGCTACTGATACCATGGACAGGGACGGAACTGTTGTTGCCAAGTCAGTTCTTTCAGAAGAACGTATCCGTGAATTAACTGAAGAAGACTGTCAGGAAATCCGTTTCACTGTTGATTCACTCGTAGGTGAGCAGGAACAAAAGCCGCCCATGTATTCAGCTGTCAAGGTTGAAGGCAAGCCGTTGTATCACTATGCGCGCCGCGGCGAAGAAGTTGTCAGAGCTGCCCGTAAGATCGAAGTTTACAGCGCAGAACTGTTGGAAGTAAAGCAAGATTATTCCTTTTATTTCCCGTCAGATAAAACTTTAATACTGGACATAATAATCCATTGCAGCAAAGGTACATATATCCGTGTATTAGCGGATGAATTGGGGCGCAGTCTGGGAAGTTTTGCTTATGCTTCTGAGCTCGAACGAGCAAAGGTCGGCAGTCTCTCCTGTGATCAAGCTATTGAGTTGGAGCAGGCCGAATCCCTTTTCCGTAACATCGATCAGAACAACCGGCTCTGGATCAGCATGCTAAAGCAGTCCGGCCACATAATAAGTCTTGAACAAGCGGTCACAGATTTTCCGGCTCTAAATCTGGATTATTCTCAAGCTTTGCAGATATCATCCGGAATGACGATTCCTGGTCAGGAAATAATAGCCATACAAACCAACAGAAAAACTCAGCAATCCGGCACGCAGATTGACCTCTGCAATACATCAGTTAAGGCACAATTAGAATCAATGCGAAGTTCTGCCGGCAACAGCCTGCGAAAGGAAGTTATCAGTCTCTTTTGGCGCGGTCGTTTGCTGGCCTTGGCACGTTTTACTGAAGATGATAAGATACAGCCGGAAACGGTTTTTATAACTCGAGAAGAGCTGATAAGTGAAAAGAGAAACGAGGATTCTTAAGAGGATGAAAGTTTATCGCGACATAGACTTTGACGTTCCCCGTCACCCGCGCGGGGTGGCACTGGGTACTTTTGACGGGGTGCATTTGGGGCATCAAGCAATAATTGCTGAATTAATACAGGATGCTAAAGTATCCGGTCGTGTTCCTGCAATTTTCACATTTTCAGATCATCCGGATCTTGTTTTTCGTGACAAGAATAGTTTTCAGGGCTTTATTATGTCAGTAGAAGAGAAGCTTGAGATTTTTGCCGCGCTGGGAGTGGAAGAGGTCTTTCTCATGCCGTTGGTTCCTGAATTGTATAAACAAACTGCCGAAGAATTCCTGCAATCTTATATGATCGATAAACTAAATGCCGGCTTTATCGCTGTCGGAGAAGATGCACGATTTGGTTCCGGCAGGGCAGGAGATGTCGAATATTTATTATCCTGGGGCAAGAAGAACAATATCAAGACGGCAGTAATAGAAGACATAAATATTGCTCAAGAAAAAGTGTCCAGTACGTGCATTAGAAATCTTCTCAAACAAGGAGAAGTTGGAAAGGCCAATCTTCTGACAGGGCGGAAATTCGGTTTTAAAGCCAAGGGGGCAACGGAGTGCGTGCCTCTGGTCTATAAGCTGGATTTTATTTCAAGTGTGAGTGAGACGGAGCGTGATCAGACTCGAAGCACCATTAATATTTCTGCGGCAAAAGATAATAGGCAATATCAATATGAATATCCGGAGGGCATAGTGCCGTTACCTGAAGGTAAGTATAGTGGGAACGTTTATTTCCAGCGCGAGGGAATACCGTCAGTACCGGCTGAGTTAGAGATAAAAAGGATAGTCGGGAAATACGTAATAATTGTTTATGGCTCTGTTCCTTACGGACAGGACGCTCTTTGGCAGAGTAAGACTTGCCTCTGAATTCTTTGTGGTAAAATAATACTTCTGTAAAGGAGATTTGAGATTATGCCTGATTATTTAGTTGATTTTCCCGGTCTGGGGATTTTTGATATACCGATTAATCGCACAATTGTGGAATTTGATCTTTTCGGACGTCAATTTTCCATTTATTGGTATGGAGTGATCATCGCCCTGGCTTTCTTGGTCTGTATTTTCCTAAGTATGAGACACGCCCCTGAATTTGGAATGACCAGAGACCAGATAGTTGATTACTACTTGCTGATAATCCCCTTGGCGCTGATCGGAGCAAGATTATATTATGTTGCGTTCGAATGGGATTCATTCAGAGGCAACCTGGGGAGGATTCTTGACCTGAGAACCGGAGGATTGGCTTTTTATGGCGGTGTCATAGGAGGTGTACTTGCCATAGTAATTATGGCTGCTGTTAAAAAGCATAAGCTGAGCCGTATCTTTGATTTCATTGCCGTGTATCTTCCTTTAGGCCATGCAATCGGCCGCTGGGGTAACTTCTTCAATCAGGAAGCTTTCGGTGTGAATACAGATTTGCCCTGGGGAATGTACAGTAATGGTACTCAGGAATATCTTTCGTCTCTCAGTATGAGTATACGCAGAATGATGCCCAATCTTGACCCTTCTAAACCGGTTCACCCAACCTTCTTATACGAATTTATCGCTAACATAATAATATTTATAATCTTGCTGCAAGTCCGCAAGCGTTCTAAACGTCCCTTTACAACTGTTGCCGGTTATTTTCTCATGTATGGCCTTGTCAGATTTTTGGTTGAAGGACTCAGGACTGACGCACTCTATTTTACCGGAACGGATATCAGGGTATCTCAATTGCTTTCAGCCTTGATGATAATTGCGTCACTTATCTATCTCATAATCTCCGGCATGATAAAGCAGCGTCACCCCGAGCGCGAGGTAACTGTAGCAATCCCGGCAACAATATTGTCTGAAGCAGAACTGTCAGAAACTGAAATAGCTGTGACAGAAGGATCCGCAACAGACACAGAAACAGACGATTCTAAAAAGGAAGATGCTGAGACCGAAGATTCCAGTCAGGTAGATGCTGAGACAGAAGATTTCAGGGCGGAAGGTTCCAGTCAGGCAGATGCTGAGACTGAAGAATCTAAACCGGAAGATACGCTTACAGAAAAAATTGGAACTGAAGAAGGACATGCCGCAGAAAAAACAAATTCTGAAAACGCCAATGATACAATATTCGAAGAAGGCGTGATACATGTCTCAGCACCTGAGGATAAGCCGGAACAGAATTAAAATAATTAAGTCTGATGGATGAAATTATTGACAGTAATTGCTGCCGGAAATATATAATTATGAACTCAAAATCAAATTTAGATAATAACTTAGCAATGAAACGCTCAGGTACGGGTTTTTCTCGTGCCTCTTCGTTTTTTTCCGCAATGGACTATTGGATTCTGGTTCCGGTATTGATCATGGTTATCATAGGACTATTTGTGCTGCATAATGTTGCCGCTGACGGTGTTGGCACAACATTGTCCTATCCTCAGGGGTTTAATAGACAAGTAGGAGCTGTCTTGCTGGGGTTAGCCTTAGCAATGGGTATTTGTCTGATGGAGCCTCCTACTTTGCGTTTGTTCGGAACCGGCATATACGTAGTAGCTGTATTGTTGCTGATGTATGTGAAGATAGACGGCTATTCATTGCGTTCAATAACCGGTGCAGACAGTTGGATCAATTTACCGGTCATTGGGTCTTTCCAGCCATCAGAGCTTGCCAAAATTGGGATTGCTGTAGTTTTTGCCAATACGCTGGCTGAGATTAAGCAAGGGAAGAGAAATTATCTTGAAGGAAGTATTCGTTTAGCCCTGATTGCCGGCATTCCCCTGATGTTGATCATGACAGAACCTGATTTCGGTACATCCATGACAATTGTTTTCATGTTGACGTGTATGATTTTTGTATGGGGAATAAGATGGCGCTACATCCTCATAGTTGCAAGCGCAACAATAATAGCTTTGCCGCTGATCTGGAACTACGGGCTGTCTGCAGTTGGTCAAAGTCGTATTTTAACATTTCTTTTTCCCGGACATGATAGAAGAGCGAGCTATCACATTTCTCAATCCTTGTCTGCAGTATCATCCGGAGGCATCGTCGGCAATCCGGATAATCCGGTATATGTGCCCGTTAAAGAATCCGACTTTATATTCTCTGCAATTGCAGAATATATGGGGCTGATTGGTATTATTGCCCTGATAGTACTGGTAATTATTTTTATTACACGTACTCTCTTTGTGTCCTTTGCTGCTGCCAAAGAAAATCCGGCACAAGGTTATTTAATGATGGGTCTGATCTCAGTTATGTCCATACACTATATTGTGAACATGGGCATGACAGTTGGACTTTTGCCAATTACGGGAATACCTCTGCCTTTTATCAGTCATGGTGGTTCTGCCATGGTGTCAAACTTCATCTCACTGGGGTTCATTTTGAATATCTCCATGAATCAAAGACTGACTGCTATGCAAACCAGTCATTGATGTTTTGTAACCATAGTCACTTTTCAATTGATGCTCTCAAGATTTAGAGTTTTATTATGCTTTTAAGCTTAAATTCTTTTGCAGTAATATCAGGAAAACGATAACACTGCATAATCCCTTGTCACAAGAATCTTAAATGACCATCATCAGCACAAGGATGCTGACTTTTTGACCGCAATTATCCACAAAAGTCATTTACAGAGAATGTTTTTTCCTTAAATATTATTTGCATTTTATATTAAGAGAGGTTAGAATAGTCAGAAAGGTGGAGCAAAGTGGTTTATTTGATATTGAATGTGGAGTAATTAGGACATTATTATCACACTTTGACTAGAAATATGCGGAGGATCTCGTGGCCAGGTACACCCATACAATCGATAAGAAGGGTCGTGTTATTGTACCTGCCCGTTTACGTGAGAATCTCACTGGAACTCTTCATGTTACCGGAAACTTAGATCCGGGGTATCTGACGCTGTATACAGATGAGCAATTTAATGCAGTACGTTCTCAGTTGCTGCAGTTATCCGGCACCGATCCGGATGTTCGCAGATTCCAAAGATTTATTATTGGTGAAGCTGTTACTTGTGAAGTAGACAGTCAAGGAAGAATTTCTGTCAGTTCCAACTTGTGGGAAATGATAGGTGTCGAGCCGGGTGCAGAAATCTGTTTCATTGACATGATTGATAAAGTCGAGATTTGCTCTGAAGAGTTCTACCAGAAGCAGAAAGCACATGAAGATCCTATAGCGGGATTAGATCTGAGCAAGTTTGATGTCAAAGGACTTTGATTATTCTCATATTCCGGTTTTGGCTCAAGAGGCGATTGAGGCATTAAAGATAGATCCTGAGGGGATATATATAGATTGTACTGCCGGCGGGGGCGGTCATAGCTCGATGATACTAGAAAACCTGACCCAAAATGGACGCTTGCTGGCGCTGGATCGTGACCTGAAAGCTACTGATGCAGCCCGGCTAAAACTAGAAAATAGCTCCTCTCCTGCCAGCTGGGAAGTAGCACACGCAAATTTTTCTTCTCTGAAAGATTTGCTGCAAGAAAGGGAGATACAAGCAGTTGATGGGTTACTGGCAGATCTGGGAGTATCTTCAGCTCAGCTGGACCAATCAGAGCGAGGGTTTTCTTATCATATAGATGGTCCTTTGGATATGCGTATGGATACCGAATCTGATCTGACAGCTTTCAGATGGTTGCAGGGAATATCACAAGAAGAGCTCAGCAGAGTCCTGCGGGAATACGGAGAAGAGAGATACGCAGATCGTATCTCAAGAGCGATCATATCAGCAAGAGATGACCATGTAATCAATACTACAGGTGAATTAGCATCGATTATCGCCAAGAGTATGCCTGCCGCATCCAGGAGAGAACAACAACATCCTGCCAGAAGAAGTTTTCATGCAATCAGAATTGCAGTTAACAATGAACTGGGTGAATTAGAAAAACTACTTGACTTGCTGCCAGAGGTGATAGCCGATCGAGGAAGGATCGTAATCATAACTTTTCATTCTTTAGAAGATCGGATGGTGAAAAGACGCTTTGCTGAATGGGAGAAACCATGCGTCTGCCCTCCTGATCTCCCGGTTTGTGCATGTGACAAAGAACCACTTGGGAAAGTAATTCGAAGTAAACATGAAACGGCCAGTACATTGGAGAAAAAAATAAACATTCGTTCACGAAGTGCTCGATTAAGGGTTTTTGAGAGGAGGATTACATGAGTAAATATGAATACGGCAATTTGGCTTTAAATGCGGATCCTGCTCCACAGCGTTATCCAAACCCTGTTACTGAACCTCTTCCTTATCCTGACTATGAGACTGTAAGGCGAGAGCGAGAGGAGAAACGCCGCGAATTACAATTTGCAAATAATGTCTATGCTGCATATAAACAGAGTACACGTGCCAGAGCGAGACACACGTTAAGTTTGGTTCTGGTAATACTGATTGCAGCACTTCTTCTTGGTATCTCAGTATGGAGGTATGCTCAAATTGTAGAGCTGAACTTTTCTAATGTCAGGCTTTCACGCCAGATTAATGAACTAAAGAAGGAGAACTCAGTAATCCAGAGTCAAATATCAAATACAATGAGTCTGGAAGAAATAAGGGAAAATGCTTCTAAAGAAATTGGCCTGCAAAGAGCTAATCCGGAACAGATGATCCAGCTGAATTTCAGTGTTGCTGACAAAGTCGTGTTCGCAGCTGAAGCTGCCCAAGATAATTTAGAGTATGATTTTGCAGTCAATACTGTAGAAGAGTGGGTGACTGAACAACGCGAATTACGATAGGAGCATTTGTCAATGCATAACAAGAAATCATCAAGACAAAATGACATCATTAAGTCTTATCAGGATAATGCTATTGGCTCAACTCCATCATTTTCTGACAATCATTTTGATGATAAAGGAAAAAAAGAGCGAAAAGACAATAAGCGCCGTAGTTTTAACGGTGTGAAGTTCATAAATATTTTGACTGTTTTATCTATTGCAGCAGCAATTGTCATTCTTATCAATTTGTATAAAATCCAGATCAATGATTCAGATACTTATGTACTTGCCGGAGCAAGCCAGCAATTTATCATGCAAGAAAACTTATCCAAGAGAGGCGACATCTACGATAGTAATGGTGTTTTGCTTGCCACCTCTTCAATTAAATACACAATTGGTGTTACACCCAGGGATGCTCGATCCTTGACACGGAAGGTTACTGAACATGAAATTGCTGTTCATACTGCAAACACCTTAGGATTGCCCTTGACTCAACTCACTGATGCTCTTGAGCAGAAGGATAAAAGTTATATTCAATTGCTGAAGTCAGCCCCTGAAGAAACGGCAGAAACTTTAAGAACCTGGTTAAGTGAAAATCGGGTTGGCGGCTTTACCTTTGATTTAGAAACAGAGCGTCTTTATACCAATGGCGATCTGGCAGGGCAGGTCATTGGTTTTACTCGCTTTGATGACAATAAGCTTTCAGGGGTATTAGGACTGGAAGCTTATTACAATTCTAAATTAAATGGAGTATCTGGCTATAGTTATGCGAGAAGAGATAACTATAGCAATCATGGCACTGTGCCATTTTCTATCCCTGCTGACCAGCAGGCAGTAGATGGTTCTGATATGCATCTGTACCTAAATCTTGAAATTCAGGAAGCTCTGCAGCAAGAATTAGAGATAATTGCCGGAGTAGCTGGCCTCAGTTCTGGCGTGAGCGGATTAGTAATGGATGTAAATACAGGTGCGATACTCGCCATGGGTCAGATTCCTACAATGAGAAGCCAGAACCCTTTTGATATGCCCGGTAGAATTGACCCTCAGTACTGGAATCCTGACTTGGATGAAGCAACAGATCAACTAAGTTTACAGGTATGGCGTAACGCAAATGTTTCAAATGTTTTCGAACCGGGTTCAACAATGAAAGCCATAACTTCCGCTATCGCCTTTGAAGAGGATACGGTATCTGAACAAACTCTTTTCAGTGACGACCCGATAAACGTGATGACCCATGAAATCTCCTGCGTTTATAAGCCAGGACACGGAGTAGAAACAGTTGAAGAAGGATTTATCAATTCATGTAATCCTGTTTTTGTACAGATCGGACAGCGGACTGACATAGACTTGTTTTATGACTATATTTCTACTTTTGGTTTCATTGACAAAACCGGAGTAGATTTGCCTGCAGAAAGCAGTACCATTTTTCACAAACAGCCAAGTGTTTTGGATTATGCCAATCTTACTTTTGGCGAATCCGTGGCCGTGACGCCTCTGCACGTTGCAAGAGCATATGCCGCCCTGGTAAATGGCGGCTATCTAGTGACTCCTGCGGTGGTTAAAGAGTTTGTAAACCCTGACGGCCTGGTAGAACCTTTGCTGCCGGCAGAACCGGTGCAGATTATCTCCCGGCAGACATCCGACCGCGTAAAAAAGTTGCTTAAAGGAGCAGCCAATCAGAATCATTCCTGGACATTCTCCTGCGAAGGATTTGATATCATTGGCAAAACCGGAACATCTACAGACGAGATTGATGGTCAGAATACGTATTCTTTTATTGCTGTTGGTCCGGAAGAATCCTCCGATATTCTTTGCATGATAGTAGTAGAAAAACCGATTATAAAGTTCTCCAGCAGTGAAGTTGTAGCTAAGCACACTAAACGACTGCTTGGTAAAGTGATGGATCTAAGAGGTTATAAACGCAGTTATAATCAGAATTCCGCCGCAAAATTGGGGCAAAATGTAACTTTGCCTGACATTTCAGGCCTGACATTCAGTGAAGCTGCCTATGTCTTGTCAGGAATGGATATATTCGCTCGTCGCTCGAATCCTGAAATGCAATATGATGATCAGGTGAATTACTTAAAATTATCAGCTGATGATGAAGTAGCGGCAGGATCGACAATATGGCTAACCAATCAGCAAGAACAAGAGATGGTACATGTGCCGGATTTCAGCAATTTGGAATTTCACAGCTGTATCTGGCTGGCGGAAAATTCCGGTGTTGTTTTGAGAATAAATGGTGTACCTTCATCTGGAGGAGTTGTAACTCAGTCACCTCTTCCTACCATTCAGGAAATTGGCAGTGAAGAAGACGACGACGTTGGAGTGCCTGATCCTGTAACAGGAGAAGATAAAGATGATACCGGGAAAGTTGCCAAAGGATCCATAGTAGATATTTGGTTTGAGAATCCGGAACCGAAAGAGTAACAAGTTATCTAGATATTATTTTTGAAAAATAATATCTTATATTGAGCAAGTGAGAGTAAATGAGGGGCAGCGAATGAAGACGCGTTTTTTACCTAACCAACTGAGAATATGGACTGACGGAAAACTTCTTCGCAGTCAAAAATCTAAAGAAAATACGGAAAAATTTTACCCTGGTATATCTACAGATACCAGAAGGCTAAGAAGAGGAGAAGTCTTCTTAGCTTTACATGGAGAAAATTATGACGGGCATGATTTCATCGATGCTGCGATAGAAAAGGGCGCTGGAATGCTGATTATTGAAGAAGAATCAGAGGCGGCCAAAAAGTTATTACCTATTTCTGAAGATGATGAAGTTCCTGATCTCCTCTTGGTTCCGGACACTTTGCGAGCTTATATGTCAATAGCTGCCGGTTATCGTCAGACTCTAGATACCAGTATCATAGGAGTTACAGGATCGGTAGGAAAAACTACTGCCAGACGTATGATACATCAGATGCTGACCTCGCAAATAATCACTGATCAATCAGATGCCAATCAAAACAACCAGATTGGCATCTCAAATACAATTCTAACCTCAAATCCGGATGCTCTAGTTCTAGTCGTCGAAATTGCCATCGACAGAGTAAACGAAATGGCAGAACTGTCTGCTTTAGTTCGTCCCGACATAGCAATCATTACCGGTATTGGCTATAGCCACGCTTTTCACTTCGGTTCAATTGAGAATATTTTTAAGGAAAAGATGGATTTGTTAAGGGACATGAAGGAAAACAGCTTTGTCCTCCTGAACGGGAAAGATGAAATGTTGAGGACATGGGCGATACAGAACAAAGGCAACACCAAATATGCCATCTGGTTTGTTTCTGACGCAGGTCATAAAGATGAAATCCTCAAGCATGGTTTTCCTGTTTTCTGGTCAGAAAATATTATGATTACCGGAAACAGCACAAAATTCATTGTTAAATGCAGTTTTTCTCCGGAAGAATCTTGGGCTGTCGAGTTACCTTTCGCTGCTCCTCATCTAATTGAGGCTGTCCTGTTTGGAATGGGCATCGCCTATATACAAGGGCTTGATATGCAGATTGCTTCTGAATCTGTATACAATTTTTCCAACACAGGGTCAAGGCAACAAATAATATCCCTAAAAGATGGTATTTGCCTTTTTGACGATGCGTATAATTCTTCTCCGGAAGCCATGGAGAGCGGATTGATAACCTTATCGCACTTAGCAAAGCCCAATGATCGAATCGGTGTGTTTGGAGATATCAGAGAGTTGGGTCAATATTCCGAAGAAATACACTTAAAAGTGGCAAAGCAATTAATTGCAGCAGGTTTCCGGGAGATCTTTCTGATAGGGGAGGAAATGAACAAAGTTAAGGACTACTTGACATCCTATGCTCCTGATATAAAGACAACGTGGTATTGCACCAGAGATGAACTTGAAGCAGCGGTTTTGGACAGCATTCAAGCAGGTGATACCATTATGGTTAAGGGATCGCATTTTTATGGGCTTGACCATACTGCGGCAGTTATAAAAAATAAATTATCGTAGGAATGTAGTATGACACAACTGGGACAAGCGATTATTCTATTAATAGTAATGTTTTTTGCAACAGTCTTGACTGGCCTGATCGGCTTGCCGTTGCTAAGGAAATTCCAACTGGTTCAAACAGTCAGGGATGATGGCCCCAAATCTCATTATTCTAAATCCGGAACCCCTACGTTTGGAGGTTTATTTTTCTTGCTGCCATTGGCAATAATTGCTGCGATTCTCCCTGTGGCTAACCCAAAACTTATGCCTTTCAGCGTAGTGGTCCTCTTAATGCTGCTATTTGGTTTAATAGGATTTCTTGATGATTTTGTTAAAGTCAGAATAGATAAAAGTGGATTGTCAGTTCGACAAAAAACAATTTTGATCGGCATCTTTTCTACCCTGTTTACCCTGTGGTATTTATTTATAAAGCCGGATGAGCCAATCATTATTTTACCTTTCGTGCGCAAATTGATTGTAATTGATGGCTGGTGGAAATTACCTTACGGCCTTTTTGTGATTCTTTTTATCTTCTTCATCAGTAATTCTGTAAATATTACTGACGGACTGGATGGACTTTTATCAGGACTTACAGTAATTACAAGTTTCTTTCTGGCTCTCAGCGCCTGGCTGCTCAAAGACCTTGTTAACAGTTACTTCTCGAGTCTGTTGCTTAGCATTGCTCTGGCGGGCGGCTGTTTAGGCTTCCTGGTTTTTAACAGACATCCCGCAAAAGTCTTTATGGGAGATACGGGCTCACAAGCTTTAGGAGCGGCCTTTGCAGGAATATCCTTAATGCTCGGAGTGCCCTGGATTATGCTTATAACCGGATTTGTTTTTGTCTTTGAAGGCCTGTCAGTAGTAATACAATTTTTGTATTTCAGACGTACCAAAGGTAAAAGGATATTCCGCATGGCGCCAATTCATCATCATTTTGAGTTAGGCGGATGGAAAGAAACAAAGGTAGTGGCCGTTTTTTGTATAGTTGCTGCGGTATGCGGACTTTTAGGCTTACTGACAGTATATCCTTTTTAATCATTGGAGCAGCAGCTGTTGTATATAGACTATAAGCTTACTGACAGTACATCCATTTAATCACAGGAGAGTGAATGAAAAACTACAGCTCAAAAGTGAATGACAACAATCCCATGAGTATTGCCGAAGAACTTTCGGGCTACCGAAAAATGAATCTGCCCTTTTTGATTGTATTTCTAATTCTTCTTACCTTCGGTTTGATTATGATGTTTAGCTCCAGCCTCAGTGTCAGCTTTGCAAAATACGATGATGACGTTACTGCGATGATACGCAAACAGATTTCGATTACTGGCCTGGCTTTTGTACTATCAATTTTTATTGCCAAATTTATCAGACTTGACTGGCTGAGATCAAGATGGTTCAGGCATTCACTATACTTGCTGATTACCGCCCTGCTTGTTCTGGTCACTTTTAAGGGGATAACGGTAAATGGCGCCAGACGATGGTTAGATCTAGGGCTATTTACCTTTCAGCCATCCGAAGCTGCTAAGGTCGGTGCCATCCTGTGGCTTACTCTGGAGATGGAATACAGGAAGAAGCAGATGTCCGGGATCAGCGGACAATTGTGTGATCCGGTGCAAAGGTTTTGGAAGCAGGGATGGTATCTTCTGGCTGTGCCCGCATGCAAAATGCTATTGTGGTTTTTTCTAATTATTATTCAGCCTCACTTCTCAGCGGCAATTATTTTTGCAGTTATTGTATCTACAATGCTGCTTCTTTCAGGGTTAAAAAAATCAGTCTGGATAGCAGGAATAATCCAGTTGATAGCAATATTTCTGATTATCGCTGTCTTGCTTTTATTAATAATGCCTTTTATAACCGGAATGAGTAACAGTGAGTTTATCTCTAAACGATTTGCCCATGTATTTCGGCGTATTGATACCTATCAGAATCCAACTGAAGCTTCAGCTGATTCCATACGTCAAATCAGACAGGCCCAGATAGCACTTGGATCCGGAGGATTGACCGGTGTCGGTCTTGGCAGAAGTGTTCAAAAAATGAATTGGCTGCCTGAGGCGCATAATGATTATGTCCTGGCAATTATAGGCGAGGAACTGGGTTTTGCAGGCACTTCTGCGGTGCTTCTGTTATTTATTGCCCTCTTGATTTTCGGGTTTAGAATTGCTATGGGCTCGAATAGCCGGGCTGGATTCATGATTGCAGGAGGTTACACGTTCCTTCTTGTCATGCAGGCATTGATAAATTTTGGTGTAGCCGTTAATCTGTTGCCCGCATCCGGGATTTCACTCCCGTTTTTTAGCTCAGGAGGCACTGCAAATGCTTTTTTCTCTTTTGCGGCGGGAATGGTATTATTAATTTCAAAATGGGATCAAAAAGAAAATGAATTTATCCGGGAGTATGACATTAAAAGGACGGAATATGTTACTACAGGCAGTGAAGCAGAGCACAGGAGAGAAAAAACCGGAACAGGTGGCTGATGAAACAAAATGAAGTAAATAATAAAGGATTAAAAATCATGATGGGAGCTGGCGGAACCAGCGGCCATATTAATCCAGCCATAACAATTGCTGACTACTCAAAAGCAAAAAATGAAAATGTAGAGATAGTTTTTTGCGGATTAAGGGAAAGCTTAGAGGAAGAGATTGTCAGAAGATCCGGCTACGAATTTAAATATATCAGAGCAAAAGTTTTGCCCAATAAAAATCGAAAAAAATTGCGTTGGATACTGGAAAACACTTCAGGCATCAGACAGTGTATAAAATATATCAAGGAAATCAGACCTGATATTGTCGTGAGTACAGGCAGTTATGTTGGCAGCCCCTTAGTGTTCGCAGGACTGATGATGAAAATTCCCGTCTTGCTGCATGAGCAAAACGCTCTTCCCGGACGTTCAAATCGTTTGTTTGGACACCGTTGTCAGGCTGTATGTATTAGTTTCGAAGAGAGCAGACAATATTTCAGAGAAGGCACCGCTACTGTACTGACAGGTAATCCTATCTCGCCAATGTTTTTTTCTGCCACAAAATCAGGATCTAGAGATGAAATCAGTTTAGCTCAGGACATATTCCATATTGTAATGATGGGAGGAAGTTTAGGATCGAGTACTCTTAATGAAGCTGTACAGGGCCTGGCGGAATCAGAAAAATGGCTGCAGCTGATCGACACTTACCCCAATCTTTACTTAACAATAAGCACAGGCATGAGAAGGGGCTCGGAAATCTGTAAAAAGTTATCGAAAGTGCCCCATATAAATGCTTCTGAGTATATTTTTGATGGTGCTCTCTGGATGGCATCTGCTGATCTGTTTATTGGCAGGTCAGGAGCTACTACTTGTTCTGAGCTTTCAGCTTTAGGAAAGCCGTCTATTCTGATTCCTTATCCCTACGCTTCAGATAATCATCAATATTATAATGCCCTGGCTCTTGCTGATATCGGTGCAGCTGTGATATGTGATGATGCGGATTTTACACCGGAGTATCTGCACGATACTATCAAACACTTTATTAATGATAAAGAGAGGCTGGCGGAAATGAGCAGACAGGCTAAAACTAAAGGATTGCCCGAAGCAACTACAAAAATATACGAGACCCTGATAAAGGTTATTGAGAATGACCGCAAGAAAAAAGCCAAATAAAAATAAAAAAAACGTTAACTATTTTCCTTCGGGTAATAATATTTATGACAAGCAAGTAACTGCAAAGCGACGCTCAAAAAAACGGACACCTGAAAAATCAGCAAGTGTCATAGACTATCCGACAGAAAAACACAAGGGC
>DCDV01000002.1:15753-31491 GCA_002316595.1 Mageeibacillus sp. UBA1046 | reverse complement strand
CGACAGAAAAACACAAGGGCGCATCAGGACGAACACAGAAAAACGGTTTAAGTCTGTTTGCCAGATTGTTCGCTTCTTTTGCCGTCGCATTAGCTTTGCTGACCCTCATCATACTTCTGCCGGCTTTCAGGCTCGATCATATAGAAGTTACCGGTACTTCTGATTTGGCGGAGGAAGATATAAAAAATATAATAAGCCTGGAAACAGGCCGGCATGCCTTTTTGGACTTAGGTCCTGAATTTAAGAAGATCTTCAGTTTCCGCTATGGTGATATTGAGACCAAATTGTTACGGGCTTATCCGGAACTGGCTACTGCTAAAGCTAGTTTTTCATGGCCTTCTGGAATTTTGATCAGTTTACAGGAAAGAGTGGAGACAGCCTGCATTCGAAATGGTTTAAGATACGCGCTCGTTGATCGTGAAGGATATATAATAAGGCTTGTCGAGGAAGAACCTGATTACTTACCGATAATTGAGGGAATGACAAGATTTGAGGAATTGATACCCGGCAGTCAGCTGAACGAAGATGAACTGGATATGCTCACAACAGCTACAGAAATTACTGCTCAGCTGATTTTGACTGATCAGGCGTATCCGGATGAAAAATCTCTCGTAGCTTTGACGAAGTCGATCAGGCCTCAAGAACACGGGTTTGCTCTCCTGGTGCTGGAATTTGACAATGAAATTACTTGGAGAGTAAAGCTTTCTAACGACCGCAGCATGCCGGAAGATATCAGAAAATTGCAGGAACTGATTACTAGTGAGGCGCTGCAGGAAAAAGGGTCTGGCCAACTCGACCTGACAACCGACAAGATTGTTTTTAGAAGAGATAATCCGTAATTGGAATAACGGGAGGATACGATGTTACCTTTATTAGGATTGATTATTGGCTTGGTAATCGGTTTGATGCTTAATGTGCAGATTCCGGATGCCTGGTCTGTCTACATAGCGATTACAATACTTTCAGGATTGGATTCCCTTCTTGGAGGATTAGAGGCTGCTTTGCGGAAACGCTTCAGTAATGTGCTTTTTATCACAGGATTCTTGCTAAACACCGGAGCAGCTTTGGCGCTGACAGCTTTAGGGCAGCAAATTAATTTTGACATGAGTCTGGTAGCCGTAATTGCATTTGGAATCAGAATCTTCAAAAATTTAGGATTGATTCGTCGTTATATAGTTCAGCGCATGCAAAGAAGAGCCCAGGAAGCCAGGCAGAGCTCCAAATAACAGATTATTACAACCTCAGATTAAAAGCAGATGTCGCATAAAGCAATCAAATATTAGTAGTACAAAAGTTGTCATTACAACGCAACAACTCTTCAGCAAATACAGAAGATGAGGGAAATAGGTGTTGTAATTGTTTTTTTAGTAGTGTAGAATAACTTTCATATAAAATTGATTGCCCCCGGATGTATTGTAATATCAGCAAGGGATGTAACATTGTAATGACAACCGAGCTTATTAGTCAGCATCCGGCCGTTTTTTCGAAGGGAGTACTGAAATGGCTGATTTTCAATTAGGATTTAGTATGGACGACAGTCTATATGCAAATATCCGCGTCGTTGGTGTTGGCGGAGGAGGGTGTAATGCAGTTGATCGCATGATCACAGACGGCGTTCAAGGCATTGAGTTCATTGCAATTAATACTGACCACCAAAGCCTGGCAAAAAGTTTGGCTTCTGAGAGAATCCAAATAGGAAACAAAGTAACAAGAGGATTGGGAGCCGGCGCACATCCTGAGACAGGTCAAAAGGCCGCCGAAGAAAATATCGAAGAAGTATCCAAAGTTCTTGAAGGAGCCGATATGTTGTTTATCACTGCCGGTATGGGCGGTGGTACCGGTACAGGTGCTTCTCCTGTTGTTGCCGCCATCGCGCGTAAGATGGGCATCTTGACAGTAGGCGTTGTTACTATGCCTTTCCGTTTTGAAGGCGCAAAGAGACGGCAAAATGCTGAGAGAGGTATCAGGGAGCTGCAACAATATGTTGATTCTTTGATTATCGTCCCGAACGATAAACTATTAGAAATTGCCAGTGATGACACCTCCATAGATGACGCTTTTGGCATGGCAGACAGGATTCTTCAATATGGGGTATCCAGTATTTCTGACCTGGTGGCAGTTAACGGTCTTATCAATCTGGACTTGGCTGACGTCCGCCGTGTCATGACTGATGCCGGTGTCTGCCATATGGGTATTGGCCGGGGAAGTGGTGAGAGCAGAGCTGCAACCGCCGTTAAGCAGGCTATGAACAGTCCTCTTCTCGATACCACAATTGACGGCGCCCACAGCATTATTATTAACTTCACCGGCGGACACGATATGAAGATCAAAGAGATTAATGAATCTGCTTCACAGGTCAGGGAAGCGGTATCGCCGGATGCGGATATCATCTTTGGTGCTGTAATAGATGACAACATGCAGGATGATATAATTATTACCATTATCGCCAGCCGTTTCGATCAGGATGGTTTGCAGAAGCAATCGGTCCGATCTCAGCAGACTGCGATAGCGGCACAACCTTCTTTTTCCGGCAGCAGACCTGCCGGCGCAGCTTCCGATACACGTACGCAACAGACCGATGATCTGCCGGAATTCTTAAGACCTGCGCGCAGACAGGATCCGAAGCGTGTACCGGCCGAAAGATCTTCCCGGCCTGCTCAGAGTGAAGCAGTTGAACCAAGAGGTTTTAGTCAGAATCAACAGCAAAATAATGATTCAGCCATGGCGGATCTGATATCTCGAGTTTCCGAGAGTACAAAGTGGAGTCAGGGTAAGGAACCGGAGATTTTAGATGAAGCGCCTGTTTCCGGTAACACATCCAGAGGATCCGGCAAGAAAGCATCAAGTAAAAGCGCTAAAGTTTTGCCTTGGTTCCTTCAGGACGGTGACGGAGATGATCTGGACTAAGCGTTGCCGCAGATGGAATTAGAATAAATTGCTTATTGTGCCGGACTAATCTCAGGATAAGTCCGGCATTTTTTACGGGAAATGGAGTAGCAATATGAGATGTCCGCATTGTGGGTATCTGGAGGATAAGGTAATCGATTCAAGACCAACCGATGACGGAACTTCTATTCGCCGTCGTCGTGAATGCATGTTATGTCAGGAACGTTTTACCACATACGAGCGTTATGAAAATATGCCATTGATGGTTATTAAAAAAGACGGGAGCAGGCAGCCGTTTGATCGCAGTAAGCTAATAAACGGAATTTTAAAAAGCTGCGAAAAAAGGCCAATATCAATCCAGCAAATTACAAAAATTGTTGACACAATCGAGAGGCAGCAGGAAAACAACTTAAGAAGAGAAGTTTCAACTCGTGAGCTGGGTGAACGTGTTTTGCAGCAGCTCAGAGATATTGATGAAGTAGCTTACATTCGCTTTGCTTCAGTATATAGAGAATTCAGTGATATCGGCTCTTTCTTCGTTGAAATAAATTCCTTGACATCATCAAGCCCTGAGGAAAGTATGGAAGACGAGGAAGAAAATGATGGATAAAACTGTTCTTATCGTTGACGACGATCCCAATATCAGCGAACTATTACGACTTTATTTTTCCAAAGACGGTTTCGATGTGTTGATTTGCTACACTGGCGATGAGGTACTTGATATGTTTCACACTTCGTCTCCGGATGTAATTGTTCTAGATTTGATGCTGCCCGGTATGGGCGGGTTTGATGTTTTGCGGGCTTTACGCAAAGAATCCGATGTTCCGATACTTATCCTAACAGCCAGGGGAGATACGCTGGATAAGGTAGTTGGTTTAGAATTAGGTGCAGATGATTATATAGAGAAGCCTTTTGAGCCCAAGGAGCTGATTGCCAGAGTAAAAGCAGTACTAAGAAGAACGCATCCCCGATCTAATGCAGCTGCGCCGGCAAATAATAACTTATCAAAACCGGATATAATTTCCTGGCCGGATTTGATAGTGGATCGCACGCGATTTACAGTAACCTGCGGATCCCGAGAAATTGATATGCCGCCCAAGGAGCTGGAACTTCTTTATTTTTTAGCCGGTCATCCGGATAGAGTATTTACACGGGAACAGCTTTTGGAAAATATCTGGGGGTTTGACTTCTTCGGTGGAACTCGTACGGTAGATGTACATATTAAGCGTATCAGAGAGAAGTTAGATGTTTCTCCACATCCAGAATGGCGTATAAAAACCGTATGGGGAGTGGGTTATAAGTTTGAGACTTCTAAACAAGAAGAGGGTTAATGAAACGTCTGTCATTTTTAAAATCTATCTATGCTCGCACGCTTTTTCGTGTAGCATTTGCAATTCTAATAATATTTATAATTTTAGGAACCATTTATTTTGCCCTTTTCATCTCGGCTTCTCGGAGCCAAGAGACAAATTATCTCAGACGCAATGCTGAAGAAATTTCCCTGATGGTCTCCAGGGGTATGAATTTTTCCAGAACAGCCATAGATAGTTCTGAAATTCCTTCCTACATCAGTTTAACTGCAAGCTCAACTGACGCGCTGGTATGGCTTGTTAATGCTGACGGTGAAATTATTTATAATACAGGAATACCGGTTGAAACCTTTTCTAAACTTGATGAACCAATTAATGACAGACAATTTTATTGTTTGCCGTTTGAGGCGCAAAATCATATGCAGATAGTCTACAGTCAAATAGCACGACAGTCAGAAATTGGCCAGTTATTACCTCAAAATCACAGTTGGATGGTTGCCAGTGCGCCACTATTATCTTTTACCGGTGCTTACGCAGGAGAGATACTGTTGTTGCGTTCAGTTACAGCAGAAAACAATACAGAATTTCTGCAAAATTATTTGGTGCCTATCTCTTTCCTGATTGCCTTCTTTTTAGCCTTAGTTGTTATTCTCCTCTTATCCAGAGAGATAACTCGCCCCATTTCAGTATTGGCTGATACTGCAGACCGAGTATATAAGGGGGACCTTTCTGCGAGGGTTCCCATACCTTCAGATAACTTAACCGATTCCGGCGATGATGATATTTTGGATCCTGCGCAAGAGATTCAAGACGACGATCTGGTTTTGCTCATGCGGACATTCAACATGCTGATAGCTAAATTTGAAGTCCAGGAGAAAGACAGAAGCGACTTTATGAGCAGCATATCCCATGATCTTCGCTCTCCGATTACTTCTATTCGCGGCTTTGTAGAGGGCATGCTTGACGGAACTATTCCTGAAGAAGAAAGAGAGCATTATCTAAAGATTGTGCAGCAAGAAAGTAAGAGATTACAGAAGCTGGTTAATGAATTATTCGAAATGACAACAATTCTCAGAAAAGGTCAGATGAAAATGGGAGTTTTTGACATTAATGAGCTGATTGAAGATGTTCTGGACAGTCATGAAACTCAACTTCAAGAAAAGAATATTTCTGTACAATTAGAGTTGACCTCTGATGAACGTTCTCTTGTGATTGGTAATGATGAGTCTATTCAAAGAGTGCTTGTTAATATACTTGCTAATGCTATACGTTTTTGTCCCCAAGACGGATTGATCAAGATCAGCAGCAACATCACTCAAAATGATCTTTATCAACTTGTCATTGAAGATAATGGCATGGGGTTATCAGATGAAGATGTCACATATGTATTCGATCGATTTTACAAAGCAGATAAGGCGCGAAACTCTGAAGGGTCAGGTTTGGGTCTATATATCGCCCGCAATATTATAAATGCACACGGACAAGCAATTGAAGCCGGCCACAGTAAACTTGGCGGTGCACGCTTTACATTCACGCTGAATACCCCATAAACTGACCTGTAATGTATAATTAAAAATATGAAAAAAGCAAAAAATAAACCTTTACAAGCTTTGCTGACCATATCATCGCTGGCTTTAGCGGCATTTGTCTTGATGGCGCTGATTATTCCTGTAGTGACAGACAGATTGCTCCAGGATAAGGACCCGCTGAATATGGGAGAGCCTGCCTCAATTGTGGGTGCAACTGCTAATGCGGGAAATACAGAACAGACTTCAGGTTCATCCTTGTCAGAAAATATTACGGATCCGGTTGAACCCAGTAATAATCCAACTCATACTGCCGCAGTAACGCCAACCATGAGCAAAAGCGAAACAGAAACAGATACTGCTGACACTGCCTCATCTGATACTTCAGCTCCTACCGGCACAGAGGAGGATATTTCAGATGTCGGCAATGATCAGAAACCATCTGAGACAGATCCCGAGGCAACCGATCCGGTGTCTGATTTGCCTGTTTCCTATTTATCTGACGAACGAGTCAAAGAGATTTTTCAGAAATATTCTCAGATGGTGGCTTCTATTCAAGTCTATCTTCCCGGCACTGATTCAACTAACGATAAGATGGCCATTTTTTCAGGCTTGATAATTTCCGCTGACGGACAAGTTATAACCTTTGGCAGTAATTTTTCCTTCGCACTTTCATATGGTCATCGTTTATATGAACGGGCAGAAGTTCGCATAGTTGTTCCCGGAAGACAAAAGAGCTTTGAGGCTACTTTGGAAGGAATTCAAAGAGATACTGATCTAGCGTTATTCCAGATAGAAGACATTTCTGATTTGACCTTTGCTACATTGGATTCTGAAAGCAAATTGAGCATTGGTGATCCTGTAATTGCGATAGGACAAAATGATGTCCTTACTTCCAAGGGGGGGCTATTCCCGGGCTTGATTACGGCGATTTATCACCCTATGGTTTTGGAGAATAATATTAAGATCGGGATGATTCAGACCAGCGCCTTTATTTCACAGCAAGCCTCCGGAGGCCCACTGATAAATTTAGCAGGCGATGTGATAGGATTGAACAACAGTCAGCTTAATCGTACTTATTCTGACATTATGGGCTACGCAATACCCACACCGGTATTAAAGACTGCAATGGACATCATTACGAATCCTGATCCTGGTCCCAGAGAGCCGATTGGCTGGCTGGGTATCATAACTCTCCCGGATGATGAAAATGAAAATTTGCTAGAACTGATGGATTGGCCTTCCGGGTTATATATATCCGGTGTTGAAGATAGCAGTCCTTCAAGTATCGCAGGTATCAAGAGCGGTGATATCTTGATGCAGGTTAACGGAGTAAACATGCATAGCCATGATACCTACGCTGAATATATACAGGGCAAACCGGTGGGCACACTTGTGCATGTCAGAATTTACAGAACTAGTGAACAGCGTTTTATCAGCTTGCAGATTTATCTGGGCAGAATGCCATGAGCTCAAAGAGCAATTTCAAACTTTATTCTGATCCTCATCTCATTTCTGAGATGATATCGATATTGCACAAAACCTACCCAACAGCGGATTGCACACTAAATTTTGATTCTGCCTGGGGCCTTTTGCTGGGCGGTATTATCGGGGCTCAATGTACTGATGAAAGAGTCAATATGATAACGCCACTTTTTCTTGAACGGTTTCCAGCTATCGCAGATGTATCTACGGCGGAGATTGAGGAAATTGAGACTCTGATTAAGAGATGCGGAATTTATCGCAATAAGGCCAAAGCCATCAAGGGCAGTGCTATCATGATAATGAAAAAATTTGACGGGCAAGTACCGGACAATGAAGAAGATTTACTAAAGCTGCCTGGAGTTGGCAGAAAAATTGCTAATCTGATTTTGTCTGATTATTATGGTCAGCCGGCAATTGTTGTTGATACTCATTGTGGACGTATCAGCAGACTCTTGGGCCTTACTGGCAGTAAAGACCCTGTCAAAATAGAAGAAGAATTACAGTTGCTGCTCCCAAAAGAAGAATGGATCTCCTGGGGCCATCTTATGGTTGCGCATGGCAGAACCATCTGTCAGGCACGATGCAGAAAATGCGGCAAATGCAGTTTAAATAATATTTGTGCTTACGGAATACAAATAGAATTTGATTACAAAAACGAAGATGATACCGATGACAAAGAATGTTACTAGCCCCGACTCCATGATTCAACTTCTGCCAGGGGTAGGAGAGAAGAAAGCCAAGCTTTTTCATAAGCTTGGCTTAAATACAATGCAGGATTTGCTCTATTATTTCCCTCGGGACTATGAAGATTGGAGCGGAAGGGACTCTGTAGCTGAGGTGGCAGATAGTCAATGGAGTACGATTGAGGCCGTAGTATCTGGAGTACCCTCAGTTCAGTGCAAAGGGAGACTGACTATTATTAGAGCCAATCTGGAGCAAAATGGCTCTTTCATTACAGCTGTCTGGTTCAATCAACCCTGGATAAAAGATTCACTGAAAGCAGGATCATCCTATGTTTTTCATGGACAGGTCAACCGCAAAGGGAAAATGACCAGCTTACAAAATCCAATGTACGTCAGGGTAGAAGAGGCGGCCGATTTCTCTTTTCGTCCGATTTATTCATTAACACAAGGATTGTCGCAGTTAGATTTGAGGCGTGCTATTACCCGTGCCATGAAATCATTGAAGAATACACAGGCAGATCCGCTCCCAAGTGCTCTGCGCAAGCATTATAAATTGTGCACACTGGAATATGCGCTCGAGCATATTCATTATCCTAAGACGAAGCGAGATATCTCTATTGCTAAAGAGCGGCTCGGTTTTGATGAGCTTTTTCTTCTCCAGATGGGACTGAGATTAATCAAGATAAGGCATGAAAACCAAATAGTCTCACCAATTATGAAAGAAGAAAAAGGTGTCAATGAAAAATTACAGAAATGGGTGCAAGCTCTCCCCTACGAACTGACCGGAGCGCAAAAACAAGCAATTGCGGATATACGCAATGACTTCAAGCGAAAAAAATCTATGAATCGATTGATTCAGGGAGATGTAGGCTCAGGAAAAACTGTTATAGCAGCATATGCAATGGCTTATGCTGTCTGGTCCGGCTATCAGACAGTATTTATGGCGCCAACGTCAATATTGGCCAGGCAACATTTTCATACTCTCAACAATTTGTTTACTGATACGGATATTAAGCTGGCGCTGCTTACAGGTGAGACGAAGAAGAGCGAACGTGACCTTATCATGACAGGGCTCATTGAGGGGAATATCAATATATTAATTGGCACCCATGCAGTCTTGGAAGAGACAGTAAAATTTAAAAATCTTGGTTTGTGTATTACTGATGAACAGCATCGTTTTGGAGTTGATCAAAGAGCAAGATTAGGAGAATTCTCCGGAAATGAACTTTATCCTCATACTCTTGTCATGTCTGCTACGCCTATACCCCGCACACTGGCTTTAATCATTTACGGAGATCTGGACATTACTTTACTTCAAGAAAAACCGCCTGGCCGGCTTCCTGTTGCTACCTATACTGCCCGTGAGAAAGATCGTCCCCGGGTTGAGAAGTTATTACTGAAGAGGATAGATGATAATGAACAGGTATACGTTGTTTGTCCTATGATCGAGGATAGTTCACAGCAGGACCTGGAATCTGCTACCGGAGTATATAATTACTTGTCACAAAAAGTATTTCCGGATAGAAATATTTCTCTTTTGCATGGCAAGCTGAGTGCTAAGGCAAAAGCGAAAATTATGGCTGATTTTAACAGTGGTTTAATAGATATACTGGTGACCACAACTGTCATAGAAGTTGGCGTGGATAATCCTAATGTGACGATGATGGTGATTGAGAATGCTGAGAGGTTTGGTTTAGCACAATTACACCAGCTGAGAGGCAGAATTGGCAGAGGCAGCAAAGAGAGTCTTTGTGTTCTTATGAGTGAAACTGATGATCCAAAAGCCAGACATAGGTTAACGGCTCTTTGCTCCAGTAATGATGGATTTATCATTGCGGAAGAAGATCTAAAACTAAGAGGTCCGGGAGATTTCTTCGGCATTAAGCAGCATGGGCTGCCGGAGTTCAAGATTGTAAATTTGTATGAAGACAGAGATCTGATTCTCAAGACAAACGAGGCAGCTGAGAAGATTCTGAATTCGGACCCTGAACTGGAGAGTGTAGAGAATAGAAGGCTCTTACCGTTTATAACGGAAAGACTAAAGATGAATCTCGAGCCTACTCTCTAGAATGGAGCTTTTTTATGGCACGCATCATAAGCGGTAAAGCAAAAGGATTCAAGCTTGCCAGTTTTCAGGAAGATAAACTCAGACCAACTTCCGGTCGCACTAAGGAGGCTTTGTTCTCTATAATTTTCAGCAAACAGATTTGCGGATCTTTTCTTGACTTATTCTCCGGCAGCGGTCAAATAGGATTAGAGGCGGCCAGCAGAGGGTTTTCTCCTGTAGTTCTGGTTGAGATGTCAAGCAAGGCAAGAAATATCATCCGGCAAAACATTGCCAGCACGAAAATGTCAGCGGATGTGACTTTAATAGGACAGTCTGCAGAGAGGGCGGTAACCAAACTTTCAAAAGAAGGAGCAAAATTTGACATTATCTACATGGATCCGCCATGGGATCTGGCAGAGAAGAGCTTTTATAGATTACAGGTACCTTTAGCCCAAATTATGAAGTCGGACGGACTGCTAATTCTTGAGCATGACAGTAAAGTCAAAGCCCCTGACGCTGTAACAGTATTGGAACATTTGCAGAGTTGTAACTATGGCAGTGCGATGTTATCATTTTATAAGAGAAAATAGCGTAATAACAGCTATTACGGCTTTTTGTCGCTGACGCGAAGGTGCCTTAAGTGGAAAAAATTATATTTTCTGGAACATTTGATCCGTTTACCTACGGCCATCTTGATATTGCTTTGAGGGCATCAAAGCTTTGCGCAGAGCTGATTATTTTAGTTTTGGAAAACAAGGACAAGAAAACCCTGTTTACTATCGCAGAACGAGAAAAAATGATTCGCACTGTAATTGCTGATCAGAACAAAATTCGAGTCGACAGCTGGTCCGGTCTATTGGTGGATTATTGTGCAAATAATGATGTGAAGACCATCATACGCGGACTTCGAAACGAATTGGATTATAGTTATGAAAGTACGATGGCGCTGACGAATAATATGTTGCTTCCGGACTGTGAGACTATTTTTATTACAACGTCTCCGGAATATTCATATATCAGTTCTTCTGCGGTCAGAATAATTGCCGGCTACAGAGGCGATATTGATAAGATGGTCCCGCCCCCTGTAGCTGCAGCTGTTAAGCGCAAATTTGCTTACATATAGAAATTGACAATAAATATAATCATATTCCCTTTCAGAAATTGCTGAAAACGGAGGAAAAGAAATGAATCCAAACGAAAACGACCTACAACACGATGAAATAAGACCCCGACGCGCTGCGGCGCCTCGCACCGGAGAACAAAGCGTAGATACTTTGCTTGACCGAATGGAAGCCACTTTAACTCATGCCAGGATAATGCCTTTGAGTGATAAATGTCTGGTTGAAAAAGAAGAAATGCTGTTTTTAGTGCGCATGGTTCGAGAGGGGCTGCCTGATGAATTAAGGCAGGCCAAATGGCTGCTTGACCAGAATAGACAGATGATTGCTGAAGCCAGAAAAGAAGCAGACAGCATAATGCGTGATGCACAGGCTCAAATGGCACGCATGATTGACGAACATGAAATTACAATCAAGGCGAGAGAAGAAGCTACGATTCTAATTGAGGACGCTACCAGACAAAGCACAGATATCCGAAACAGCGCAATTAAGTACACACGTGATATTTTGACGGATTTACAGGACCAATTGGCACAGATTCAATCTTTTGTCGCCAAGAATAGGGAAGAGCTTGAGTAAATGTCTAGGAGAACTGCCCGGCTGATTATCTTTATGATAATCAGCTTGATGCTTATTTCATCATGTAATAGCTCAGAGATAATTGATGTAGGCTGGGACAATCAGGATTCTGTAAATGAGACTACAGAAAGTCTTTCCCGGGAAGACCAGATAGATCAAATACTTAAACTTGTCTCCAATCGCGAAAACACCTTGCTGAAAAATTATATTACCGCTGAATCCTTAAGCAGCTACGGGGATGATCAAATCATCACTCGTCAACAAGATATTGATAAGAGACTTGGAGTTCAGCAGATTAATTTTCGTAGCATAGTTCTTCTCGATATTCTCTCAGACAAGAAAATTCAAGTCTATGAAATGGTAATGAGTCTTGTTACTGATTATGGTCCTATTGAGCGTCCGCTGACCTTGACTTTCATACTAAATGAAAAACTTGATCGCTGGGAATTGGAATGGACTCCGTCAACGATATTTCCCGGTTTGACCGCTAATAATGATATTGTCGTGGAAACATTACAGGCCCCCAGGGGCACGATATATGACCGCAGCGGCAGGGAATTAGCAGTTGACGGCCTGAAGCAGCAGGTGGGTGCGGTTTCCGGAGTCTATGATCTGACTAAACATGATGAAGTGGCTGCTTTGCTTGACATGCCGGTAGAAGAAGTTGAAAAAAATATGAGTCAATCCTGGATCAAAGACAACATGTTCGTGCCTTTACAGGTTAAGAGTTCATACACTCCGGATCAAATATCTCATTTTTCAGAATATGGCTTATCCGTCCGTACGGCAAAAGCACGGATTTATCCTTATGATGACGCCTTTGCTCATCTTATTGGCTATGCGGCAGGAGTATCTTTTGAGGGTGATGATGATCCGAAACATGAGCTTTATCGGTCCGGGGATATTGAAGGGAAAAGAGGCTTAGAAGCTCATTTTGAGCAAAAATTGCATCCAACCAGAGGGGTGAGAATCAGTTTTACCGGAGGGGATAATGAAGTTATCTTCGAGACTCCTGCTATACCGGGAGAAAATATTTATTTGACCTTAGATGCAGGACTGCAGCAGAAAATATATGAAGTCGCTAAGGATCATACTGCTGCCACTACAGCGATAGATCCGGCAAGCGGAGATATCCTTGCCTTGGTCAGCACGCCGTCTTTCAGCCCGAATTCCATGTCCGCCGGCATCAGCAACAGTGAATATCAGGCTCTGGTTGATGATCCGCGTATTCCCTTGCTGAATAGATTTCAATTAAGATATCCACCGGGTTCAACATTTAAAATTGCAACTTCTATTGCAGCCTTTAACAGCGGTGTTCTTTCAGAATCCACAATCAAGACTATTACCGGTAAAAACTGGCAAAACAATTCATCCTGGGGCGGATATTATGTGTCGCGGCTGGTTGTGAAAGATGAACCTCAGGACCTTATCAGCGCCTTGTCTATTTCGGACAATATATTTTTTGCCCAGCTTGTGACGGATATGGGCATCAGTGTGTTCTACGATGAATTACAAAAGCTTGGCTTGAATGAGAATGTACCCTCTGAATATCCTTTTTACAGATCGCAGATTACTAACAGCGGTGAACTTGGTACCGAGGTCTTGATGGCAGATACAGCTTATGGCCAAGGTGAACTGTTAATTACTCAAGTGCATCTGGCAGCGATCTATTCGGCTTTGGTAAATGGGGGCATCATATTTGAACCGCATATTGTAAAAGGTCACGAGGGAACAGTCTGGAAAGAAAACATCAGCGCCCCCGATAATCTGCTTTTATTGAGAAGGGCTATGCGCGCAAGTGTTGAGACGACCCATGCAAACAGGGTTAACCGTCCATATGCGAATTTTGCCGGTAAGTCCGGTACGGTACAGCGTGGCTGGGATGAAGAGTTAGAAAAGGAAGTGATTGATACTTGGTTCGTTGGTTTTGATAATGACAATCCGACTTTGATTTTGGCTACGCAGATGCAGGATATGCAAAGACTGGAAGGTAACGAATCAGCGTTTTCATTGTGGGGAGAACTGATGGACAGCATATATGCAGACGGTGTTTACCAAGTCCCATAATAAGGAGTAACTGTTAACCTAGTCTCATAGAACGGAGTAACTGTTTTTCAAGCCTGTAAAACGGAGTAACTGTTAACCAGGTTCCATAAAAGGAGTAACTGTTTTTTAAGCCCATAAAAAGGAGTAATAATGTCAGATAGCGCTGCGCCGGCAGGGAAGACGACTAAAGGTAAAAACCGACTGCGCCTGCAGTTGTTTTTATATATCTTTATCTCAGTCTGGCTTATAACGAGTGTAATCAACAATCTGGTCTTAAATCGCGGCGATCTTCAAATTCTCTCCTTGGACTTCGTAAGACTTATATCTCCTTACTATTATTTGATCGGCTTAGGAGCAGCTCTGCTGGCCATGGCGCTCATTCTCCTAATCCCTTCTGCAGCAAAGACCAAACTCAATTTGGCGAAACTGTTTTTTCTTTTATCCTTATGGATATTTCTTTTCCACCTCTGGTACATTACTACTCTGATGAATCAGGGACAATCTGCAATTGCTTTTTCTCTGGGATTAATAATTTTTTCACTTCCGGCGCTTGTATCAACCAGATATTATTCGCTAGAGGTAATTGAGCAGAAAGTCTTTCATTATATATCCCTATTTCTCTATGCAGTTGGCCTGCTCTTCTTGCTGCTGGTCTTAATAGAAGGTCTGCTGCATTTTTCTCTCGCTTCTCTAAGTTCTGACATAGACTTACTAAGAAAGATTCTACTGGTTTTGATATTAGCCGTTCAGGGCGCTCTGGCAGGAGTTATTGCTGCCCAGCTTTTTCCTGATGTAAACATATTGAAGAGGCCGCTGCGATTACAAAAGAGTGCTGACAGGATGTACATTATTGTTTTGACAGCTTTTATTTTGCATATTTTCCTGGTCGGATACCTGATGTTTGTCAGAACCTATTGCTTAGAAACCTTTACCTATGATTTCGGAATTTTTGCGCAAATGTTTCACAACATGTCTACGAGCGGGCTGCCAACAACAACCTTGGAACGCAGCTATGAAATGAGCCACTTTTCGGTTCATATTTCACCGATATATTATTTGTTATTGCCTCTTTATTATCTGACCAGAAGCACTATTGCACTGCAAATAGCTCAGGTTGTCATCGTTGCTTCGGGAGTGTTTCCGCTAATTCTCATCACCAGGCTATTAGGCTGGCCGCAGCGCAGATCTGTAATATTTTCTTTGCTGTATCTAACCTATCCTGCCCTGATCGGCAGCAGCCAGTATGATCTGCATGAGAATTGCTTTTTAGCCCCTTTGTTGCTGTGGCTTTTATATTTTGTCCTTAAGAAACAAGCAGTCGGCACCTTTATATTTACTTTTCTTGTTTTGGCGGTAAAAGAAGATGCCTCTTTGTATATAGTATTTATTGCATTGTGGATGTTATTGTCTCGACGGGCGAACAAAAAGCACGGAGCAATTATGATTCTGGTCGCCCTGATCTGGTTTGCACTGGCCTTGTATTGGCTCAATACCAGGGGAGTCGGAGCGATGGAAAGTCGCTATTCAAATCTGATGGCCTGGCCGGAATACGGGTTATCAGGAGTTGTTCTTACTGTCATCTTGCATCCTGCGTACGCGATTACAAGGATATTCACGACCGATAAAATGGCTTATGTTTTATCCATGCTGGCTCCTTTGGCATTCTTACCGATGCTTAGGCGCCTTCATATTGATTATATTTTAATAGCACCCTGGCTTATCATGAATCTGTTACCTGATTATTATTATCAGCACAATATCAATTTTCAATATCATTACGGCACGGGCGTGCTGCTGATTTTTACCGCCATGCTGGCTTATGATGATATATTTAAAGACAGCCCCGGTTATTATGCTTCGTCTTTGCCGAGACAAGCCAGGCTCAGACAAATAGAGCCTGACGAATACAAAATTGTACCTTTTCAGCGCCAATATGCTTCAAAATCTTACCAGTTGCAAAGCATGATTGCCGGCATCATTTTGGTGACGTCCCTCTACTTTGGCGCAAGCCTTTTTGCAGAACATTATATGCCGCTGGACATTGTCAAGGAAAGAGCA
>DCDV01000002.1:14117-15589 GCA_002316595.1 Mageeibacillus sp. UBA1046 | reverse complement strand
AAGAGCATCAACATGGCTGACTACCTATCTGGCTCAAAGAGAGAAACTCATTGATTTAGATTTTGAAGATCTGGATAATGCTGAAACCTGGCAGGCTGATTATATAGTCATTGATCAAAGATACGACAGACGCCAGCCCTTTGAAGACCGGATTATGGCTGCAATAGCTCAAGGGTATCAGGTGAAGGTTGATCTGCAGGATAAGATTTTGATTTTGCAGCATCCTGATGTGCTAAATGAATAAAACTAAGAGTTGCTGGCTGATAAAAACAAGAGTTACTGACTGATGTATAACTGAAGTATAGAGGGAGAAGTGATTATGTTGTTGGACTTGCATGCCGATATCTGGACTGATGTAACCGTAAATAGATTACAAGGTATGAAATCTGTCATCAAAGAACGTCACCTGGCGCGCTTTCGCCAGGGGGGGATGACAGGCGGTATTTTCGTCGTCTGGAACGATCAGCCCAATGATCCCAAATCAAGTGGATCACGTGATCGGCTGCTGGAAAGTCTGGGAGCGATGTCAGCAGAATTGTGGGAAAGCCAGGACATAATTCGGTTAGTAACTGAGCCGGATGATTTTGCTGCAGCAGAGAAGGCTGGTAAACTGGGAATAATGCTCGGCCTGGAAGGCTTAAGCGGCATCGGTACTAATGTGGAAATGATCTACGCATTGGAACGGATGGGCTTTAGATTAGCGATGCTGACCTGGAATGAGCAAAATAATCTCTCAACCGGACCGCTTGGTGATCCTGGCCGTGGACTGACAGATTATGGCCGCGCAGCGATTCGCATCATGGAAGAGCTGAGAATGATCATTGATGTTTCGCATACAAATGAAAAATCATTCTGGGATATCATAGAGACAGCGTCTAGTCCCATTTTTGCCTCTCATTCTAATGTAAGGAAAATCTGTGATGTTCCCAGGAATCTGTGGGATGAACAGATCGACGCTATCCGGGAAACAAAGGGAATGATAGGAATTAATACTTTTAGCGGCTTTGTCAGCCATGACAAGAGAGAGCACACGCTGCAGAAACTGACAGATCACATTGACTATTTGGTAGAGCGAATGGGTATCGATCACGTAGGGTTTGGTTTTGATTTTGATGATTACCTGGATCGGGATCTTTTGGCTCTTGCAGACATTCCGGACCATGGGCTGCAGGGGCTAAAAAGCATCAGTGATGCGTCTAATCTATTAAAAGAGCTGGTACGCAGAGGGTATTCTGCTGCAGACATCAGGAAACTGGCCGGTGAGAACTTTATCAACTATTATCGTCGTGTCAGGGAAGAATAGAGCTATTCAAGATTTATACAGCCATTTATTTCGAATCGAGTGTGCGGATGTTGTTCTAATTTCAAATATTGCCAGTTAATATTTTTAGAGAATATATTTGAGATATTAAAAGCGGCTTTCCTTATCATGAGAAAAACCGCTTTTTCTGGCGGAGACGGTGGGATTCGAA
>DCDV01000002.1:6782-14007 GCA_002316595.1 Mageeibacillus sp. UBA1046 | reverse complement strand
GGGATTCGAACCCACGTGCCGGTCACCCGGCAAATGCTTTTCGAGAGCACCCCGTTACGGCCACTTCGGTACGTCTCCGTAAATCATATTGAAGGGGGCTCAATTGAGCCCCCTTGAGTATAAACTATTTTGCATATTTGTTAATCGGGTTGTTTCTGATAGTCAGACCGTTTAGACAAATATGTGATCTTCCACGAGAAGAAATCTAATATTATTCCTTCTTCTCAGTTTCTGCAATAGCGGGTCCGGCTTGTGACAGCGATGCCATCATACTGCCTGCAGGTTTCTTGCGCTGCCAGGCATGCATGGCAAGTGACAAGGCAATAACCCCGTATGATACGAAGACACGGAAATACTCTCCAACCTGTGCATCTCCAAAGAGGTTGTTTCCTGCCTGAGGAGCGATGATGAAGAGCAGATGGAATAGTGTTACTCCGATTATAGCCTGACTGTTTGTTGCCTTGGAGACCGAAGCTCCACCGACCAACAGGGCTGCTACAGCGAACTGTCCAACCTGCATATGGGCGCCATATGTGGAGAAGGTACCCAGATTCTGCAGATATATCAGCTGTCCCCAGCAAGCAAGAACCGTGGATAGTATAACTGCAATCAATCTAGTGCGGTCCACATTAATTCCTGATGCCGCAGCCACAGCATTACTCTGTCCGACGGTCCTCATGTTATGACCTAATCTGGTATTGAGGATACCTTTGTTGAAGGCCATCAGACCGCCGATAAGCACATAAGGCAAAACCGGCAGCTCAACTGACATTATTAAAGTCTCAATCGAAGGGACATATGTCAGAGCAAAAGCTATAACAGAAATAACAATAATGGAGATGCTGCGTCCTCTTGAGTAGGTCGGATCATGACCATCGCGATTCTTGTATATCGAATAAGCACTCTTAATTGCGAATAGAGCCAGTACAAGAGACAGGGCAACAATCAGATTGATGCGCTCCACATACAAGTGACGTTCAATAGCAGGAATGTAGGTGATGCCATATAGTATTCCAACACCTACCATCAGTGCGAGATCTTTAAGTGTAAATTTTCGTTTCTTGCTCAGATGCAAGTATAGTCTGACAGCAGTAATCACTGCGACTATAACCAGCAATCCCAGTGCCAAGTCAATAATCCGAACCCGGTCAATAGAGTATTTCAATGTACCCGTAAGATCAACAACATTCTTTACGCCTACGCCTCCATCAATTATGAAACGTGGATTAGTGGCGGGAATAACTCTGCCAATCAAGACCAGGAAAAGCAATTGATAAAGACCATCAGCAAAGTAGCCCAGTATTAAACCGGTAATCATCTCAGCGCCTTTGGTCATGTTAAACAGCTTGCCGACAAGGTAACCGAATATGATTGCCAGCGGCGTTGCGATTAAAACAGCCAGAGCCATTCCGGATAATCCGGCAAGACCCCAGTACACTACCGCGAAGACAGCGATCTGGGCTGCGATAGCGCCAATAACTATGCCGAAGTTGAGCCCCATGCCGGCTAAGACAGGTATCAGCAGAGATAATACTGTAAAGCTGTTACGCGAAATACGGGTAAAAACTTCATTTAAAACTGTATCCGCACGGCTGCCTGAAGCTAAATAACCGAGATAGCAGATGATGACAAAGACAAGCATTACTTTGTTTTCAAATAGGAATGTTTTCAGGCGTTCACCAATACTGATGTTTGGCTTTAAAACTCTGTTTTCTAAATTATTATTAGTCATCTTCTTCCCCCCCTCGCTTTAGTCAAGGCATAAAGAATGATGCCGTTAGTGATGATAATACGTATGATTTCAGGCAAAGCTGAAACATTGATAACCGCATTAACAACAGGGAGGGCAACTGTCAGAATACCTTGGAACAGCAATGTGCCTATGATTACATTGGAAATGCTTGCCCGTTCTATGGAGGCGCCGCCAATGAGGATCGATGCCACTGCGGCGAAACCCATCATCAAGGGCGCATTATACAGCTGCAAAAAGCCGTAAGTCTGAGCGTACATGATGATGCCGACTGCACCCAGCACAGTAGATACGGCAGTGCCCAGAATCCTCATGCTGTCAACATTTATGCCGTTTGAAACTGCGAACAATTCATTTTCTCCGGCGGCACTCATGGCCAGACCTTTCTTGCTGCGCAGAAAAAGCCAAATGATTAAGCAGCACAAGGCAAAAACCATAATGAGCCCCAGGGGCAGGACAAAGCCGCTGCCGCCAACGTCAATTGCTAAAAAGCTAAGCGCCTTGGGCTGTTGCACTGTAACGCTTCCCGCTTCATTAAGTCCGGCAGGTATTGCTATGGAACGAGATTGAGAATAAACATCAGGGTTGCTTAGCAAGCCGCCAAATGATTCTTGCAGGCTGGCAGTATTCCTCAGCCCGGAGCCGATTGGCCATCTGAGCTGCCCGTTTTGAAATCTCAGCAAGATCCAGACAATATTCATCATGGCGATTGCGGAAAAACCGACATAAGTAGAGACTGTCATTTCTGACCCTTTAACTCTATTGAGAAGCAGGCCATAGGCAGCGCCTACAAACGCAGCCAGAACTATACCAATCAGCAAGGCGAGCAATAAAGTCAACCAGGCAGCTCCTGCGCCAAAATGAAAGAACCAGCCTTTCACATAAGCAACTTCCATAGAGATTACAGAGCCTAATAAGCCGCTGACAATACCCAATGAAATACCAAAATTCATGCCGATGCCGCTTTGAACACCGGGAACCATTGCCAGAACTAATATCGCATACATCATCCAGCGACGAAGTATGTCGCTAAATAGAGAAGAAGGAGTTAAACCTACTGCTAAAGCGGTTATTACTAAGGCAATAAAGAACAAGCCAATAATTAACCGGGGAATTCCAATAATATCGATTGCCTTTTTCAGCTTTGTCATTCTCCCACATCCTCTCTCTTCAGTCCGGACATTGCCAAACCAAAATCTGCATCGGGTGAATCAGGAGCTAAAATGTCCGCGATTTTTCCGTCAGAAACTATCCCGATCCGATCGCAGATAGAGCGAAGCTCAACTAACTCTGAGCTGATCACAACTATTGTAACGCCTTCTTCACGATTCATTTTTCGCAGGTGTTCCAGAACGAGCTTCTTAGCGCCGATATCAATTCCTCTGGTCGGCTCAGCTACCATCAGGATGTCAGGATTAAGCGTTATCGCCCGGGCAAGACAAACCTTCTGCTGATTTCCTCCCGAGAGGCTGCCTACTGTCTGCTGAGTTCCGGTGCAGCGAATATCCAGGAGCCTTATCATTTCCAGCGAATGTTCACGTGACTTTTTGCCGTCTAAGAGCCCGCCCTTCAAAAATTCATTTTTGACCTGCATTGCTGAGAAGAGGATATTTCTCTCAATTGATTCGTTAAGCAGTAAGCCTACCCCACGCCGATCTTCCGATACAAAGGCGATATCATTGCGCAAAGCTTCACCTCGTTTTTCGAGATCCAGTAACTCTCCGTGGACATAGACATTTCCTTCAGTTTCAAATAATCCCTGAATGCCGTTGTGAATACCAATCTTGCCCTGCCCGGCTAAACCCCCGAACCCGAAGATCTCTCCGTCACGAATCTTGACATTCATATCGAGCACACGCTCACCAGGCATATTTACACAATAATATTCAAGCTCTAAAGCTATTCTATCATCGCTCAATTCTCTTTTATCTGTATCTTCATCCTCAACAAGTTTCTCAACAGTGCGGCCGATCATCAATTGAGCGATTTCCACATAACTGGTTTCAGCTACTTCTTTACGCGCAACAAATTCACCGTCACGCAACACGGTAAGGCTGTCGGCTACTTGCACTACTTCGTCAAGTCGGTGAGTAATAAAGATGATGGCGATACCGCGAGAGGCAAGCAGACGCATGATTTCCAGCAATCTATCCGCCTCACTTTCGGTCAGAACTGCTGTAGGTTCATCGAATACGAGAATCTTAATGCCCGTTTTATCAATCTCGCGTGCAATCTCAACGAATTGCTGATAACCAATGGGCATGCCTGCCACTTTTGCATATTCTTCGATATTCATCATACCGATAGAATCAAGCGCCTTCCTGCTGTCTTTTGCCATCTCGTCCCATTGCAGAGTATCTAGATCACGGCCGAAGACTTTATCTATCAAAGGCAGCATATTAGGCTTTCCTGTTTCACGGCCTAGTTTAATGTTTTGTGTTACTGTGAATGCCGGAATAAGCATAAATTCCTGATGTACCATGCCTATGCCGTAATTCATGGCATCATGAGGATCAGTGATGTTGATATCCTCACCTGCAAGTTGTACTTGACCTTCATAGCCGCCAGTCTGATGGATAACAGGCATTCCGAATAAGATATTCATCAGTGTGGATTTGCCTGCTCCGTTTTCCCCCATGAGCGCATGGATCTCACCGGCCTTTACTTGGAGGTCAACGTTCTTGAGCACTCTGTTGCCAAAGTACTCTTTACTAATGTTGTTCATTGACAACAAATATTCTGTCTCCAAAATAGCCTCCTTTTAATTCTAAAAGGCACCGGTATCTAACAGATCCCGGTGCCTGAAGAATTAGATCACTTGCTTACCGGTCCTAATCAATCTCAGTGAAGTCACAGAAGGGGGCCAGCAATAGATAGAAATTCTCTAATACGCCCTTTTCAGGATCCTCATAATTGCTCAGCTGGAGCTCTCCCAGACCGCGAGCGACTGCAGTTTCTTGAGCGGTAGCTTCGAAAGCTGCCAAATCACCGCGCTCGATTTCGCCGTCAAGGATCTTCATGGCGTAATTAACACCAATATCGATCATGAGCATGTTGATGGGAACTCCCCATGTGGACATGCGTCCGTCTTGTCCTTTTTCTCTCAGCTTGCCCGCGATTTGTCCGAGCATGTAATCAACATCACCCTCATGTCCTTCAACATCGATGGACAGAGCGGCCGGATAACCGTGATAGGGGCTGGGGCAGCACTGCTGCGGCATGATAGCGCCTAATTCATAAACCTGACGAATCAGAGGCTCTTGCATGGAGCAGTTTGTAGAGAAGAAGGCAGTATCCTTACCAAATTCTTGGATCTGGCGGGGTACATCTTCGATGATGAACTGCTGAGCTCCGGAGACACCGGCATCACTGGTGGGATCCGGTGCGGTGACTTCAACTAGTTCAATTCCTAATTCCGCACATGTCTCTTTCATAATGTTGAGACGAGTTGCGATTGTAGCATAACCGAGGTGACGCGGGAATGAATAGTGGATCAGTGTAGTTGCGCCCATATTTTTGGCTTCAGTTGGTACGGTTACGCCCATGGAGATTTCGTCAGTTAACATATTGACGTCTGCTTTTTCTGACATAACTGCCGGATCTTCAGCAACTACGCCTGTGATGAAAAGCATGTCCGGGTGAGTCTCTCTGACTCTGTCAATAGAGGCTGCAGCACCGGGAACGGCCTGACTGAAGACAATAGCTTTGACTTCAGGATCGGACGCCAGGTTAACTACCTGAGAGATTGTTGTTTCAGTCTCTGTCGCGAAGTTATCAGGATAGGTGGTGTGGAGAATCTTGTCCGCACCATGCTTGGCGATTTGATTTTGCGCTTCCTGGAATTCTTCTTCGCCCTGAGAAACTGTCCCGGTTACGAGACCGATTTTATAAGGCTCGACCTCTGCGGGAGCTTCAGTTTCCTCTGGAGCTTCTGTATCTTCCGGAGCTTCTGTATCTTCCGGAGCTTCAGTATCTTCCGGCGCTTCAGTTTCAGCTGGAGCTTGTGTTTCTGCGGGCTCTTCACTACGGCAAGCGATTAGAGGCATTACCATAGCTAAAACCACGAGAAGAATAAGAATCTTCTTGATTGCTTTCATTACTTTCCTCCTTGTAATTATGTTTGACGCTCTTTTATACAAGTATGTTGGTGCTCATTTGCGTCAAACTAATTTCGTAATTTTACCATAACATTAATTGTTCAGCAAGAATTGCTATGACAATTAAAACTAATTCTGTAATTATTATTAATTACATAGTTAGAATACAATAATTATCAAATAATTTAAAATCGGTTTTTGTGCAAGAGTGATCAATTACCTGATATGCATGGTTAAAATTTTCATTTGGGTTGTCTGTTAAATGATCAAGATCAGTCCGCTGATGATCCAGGTCAAGATGTATAAGAATGGAATTATAGAGACTGATTGTTGATTAATTTTGGCTGAAGAAGCGTTTTCCAAGCAGAAAGTTCGTTCCTTCCTTAGAGATTTTATCCTCGATTTTTTCCGAGATAGCAATGCCCAGTCGTAGATCGGTGTAAATCGCATACCGCCGACAAAATTCCTGATAATCGAGCCCTGAGTCCAAATAATAATCGACTAATTCACTAATAAAATGGCGGCTGTTTGGCTGGGATATTTCTGTTATAAGAGGAACTTTGCTCCAGATTATTTCTGTTTTTGACCCGCCGTCAGCATATCTCTGATTGCGGTGGAATTTTTGTGAAGAATAATTATGTCCGTAAAAAGAAGTATCTTCCAGCTTTAGACAAAGCTTCGTAAGGGTAGTAGCGACTGTTGAACGAGGATAGGCGAACTGCAGAGTCAGCCAGCCATGAATATATAGTGATTTGTTACTTAATAATAATATTATTTCCTCTAGCTTCTCAATATCACCTTTCTTCTTCAAGGTTGCCAAAACAGGAAATAGCAAAGCCTGGTCATTGCGAGAGAGAGAATATGCGAAGGCTGCAATTTCTTCAGCGGATTCAATTTTATTAACTTTAGATAATAACCAGGTGCGTGAACTTTTTTGTTGATTCATTTGAATCTCACGAGGAAGTTTAAAGTTTTCCCGTAAAAACCCCATAGCATTATCAAACCCGGGATAGAGCAATTGTGCTCTGGGAATGCGGGGAATTACAGAAGCATGCTCAGTGTCTGACCAATCTGCGGGTTCAACTTTTTGCGAAGAATCATGTTCTGATTCCGGCATAGATTCCTGCTCAGTATCCAAAGCGGATTGATCATCTGCAAGCTCCGTAAGCATTAATTCGGCATTCTCACGTTTTTGCTGCAGAGCAGAATCATCTTCTTCAGCTTTCGGGAGGGTTAAGGTAATTCGGCGAATCCCTTGGCTTTTTGTTTCCTTAATATTATTTTCCTGCGTCAGTTTCTCATCCGGTTGAAGAGAAGATAACTCATAAGGCTCAGAAGCGACCTCCCGGTCTTTTTCCAGCTGAAGTGAAGGCTCATC
>DCDV01000002.1:6373-6635 GCA_002316595.1 Mageeibacillus sp. UBA1046 | reverse complement strand
GCTCATCTGATGCAGAAGAGAGCTTCCGGTCTTCGTCCAGCTGAAGTGAAGGCTCATCTGATACAGAAGAGAGCTCCTGTTCTTCCTCTAGCCGAAGTGAAGTCTCGTCTGCTACAGAAGAGGGCTCCCGGTCTTCTTCCAGCTGAAGCGAATTCACGTCTGATACATAAGAGAGCACCCGGTCTTCGTACAGCTGAAGTGAAGTCTTGTCTGATGCAGAAGAGAGCTCCCTGTCTTCGTCCAGCTGAAGTGAAGGCTCATC
>DCDV01000002.1:403-6274 GCA_002316595.1 Mageeibacillus sp. UBA1046 | reverse complement strand
GCTCATCTGATGCAGAAGAGAGCCCCCTGTCTTCGTGTTCCGGAGGCAAAAACTGCGCTTCAGATCTTGCAGACTCAAAATCTTTTTCTTCCGGATTTAACAATGAGTCTTCATCAATTTGTGCTAAATCAAGACTGTCTGAAGCTGACCCTTGAATCTCTCTTTCTGAATCAGGGACGAAATTATCCGGTAAATTTGTGGAGATCCGTCTCATCATTCGTTTGAGCTGTCACTGCTCAGGCGCAGGGCGACAGGCAATCCATCGATAGCATCCCTGATCTCTGCTACTACAAAACTGAGGCGTTCTATCACTTCACCTAAGCCGGCATCGTATTCAGACAAGGTCTTATGCACTAATTGCGAAGATTCCTTGGTGAAGTGAGTTGTGTTGTTATTAATAGTTTTATTTATATCAGTCAGGTTTTTGACCTGATTATCTAATTGCGTCATCAGTTGAGCACTGTATTCTTCTTGTTTTTTGGTCAAATTAGCCGTCTGTTCCAAAGCGGCAGAAGATTCGGTGATCGCCGCGTTTAGTCTTTCGCTGAAGACAGTCAGCTGATTGGCGAGATTGCTGATATGAAGAGATAGTGAGCGGTCTTCTCCCTGATAGAGTCGGGCCAATTTATTTGTGCTGTCACCAATTTCCTCAAGATAATCTCTAATTTCCAGCATTTCATTGGCCAGATCATTTTTCGCAATAGTCATCAGACGTAAGGCTTCGGATATTTCTTTATTCAGGACGATATTTTGTTCGCGGGATGTTTCAAGAGTCTGAACTGATACTCCCATGTAAGCTTCAGTTTCTCCTACCATTTCGTTGAGTTTGCCCAGATGGCGGTCAAGTGGCTCTAAATGTTCTTCCAGTGAGCTAACGATCGCAGTTGCTAATTGTGCAGACAGATCTGCCATGCCGTTCTCCTGCCTCCGGGTCAAGTCGTTGGCCAAGAAGGAAAGGGTGTCGGCAGCTTTGATAATTGGAGGTGAAATCTCTTCAGACATAATTGAGCGGACACTCAAATTAATGCCTTCGGCAAATTCACCTTCTACTAATTTTCTGGCCGTCTTCTCAAACTCAGTCAAGTTGTCCTTTATTGTCTGTTCGTATTCAAACATCCTGGCTGAAAGTTTCGCCAGACCGGTCTGTTCAGTAAACGCAGGGTACCGCAATATCAATGTCTTATTCATCTGAGAAATCTCTCGTTCCGACTTTTCTTTGCTTATGTGGGATACGACATTGAGCATATAGGAAAGGGCGATGGAGACTAAGAGAGGAACAAGCAACAGTGAAACTACCGTACTTAGATCTAAGCGTGGCACAAAGAACAAAGAAGAAGCGGAAGCTGCGGCTGCCAGCAAGCCGATAATCACAATGATCTTACTGTAGAGGCCGTTTAGTACCTTATTTTCATATGGGCTCAATAACTCATCGGAGTTCAGATAACAGGAAGGATTATAGAGCCAGTAATTATTATGTTGAGTCTCACTTTGTGAAGATATATTTTCTAATGCTGAGCCTAATAACGGGTCAGCCGTTTCAGAGGCAGCTCTGCCCAGATAAGCAATTCTCTCTGCTGTTTCGTTTTTGTTATTGGAATCAGAATGAGGGGCTTGCTCAATCAGTTTAGTCAAGTCAGTATTTTGCTTGACGCTCCGCCCCCCGGCTCTAAGAATCTGCCACAAGGCAAAAAGGCATAAAACGATAAGGAATATAGGTATTGCTAAAATAAAAATGAAATTGATAATCGTGTCGATATCATATGAACCCATAACTGTTGTCACAACCTCCACATACGCTTCAAGTAAATCATTAGCTAAAAAACCTGATAATTGTAAAAATTATAGCATATGGCAAGAAAAGAATATTATCCCGATGTTGGAAGCGTGTCCCGGGCGTGTTAAAATTACAAATTATAAGGTGAGAAGCCGATCAGAGTTTTTTGGCATTCTATGTTAGTCTGTTTTTTAGAATGTTTGATTTCAGAAGAGGTGTTTGATGTCAACCAAGTATATATTCGTTACGGGTGGTGTTGTATCCGGATTGGGCAAGGGGATTACCGCAGCAGCTTTAGGCAGACTCTTAATTGCACGTGGGCTAAGCGTAAGAATCCAAAAGTACGATCCGTATATAAATGTTGACCCGGCTTTTATGAGTCCCACCCAGCACGGAGAAATATTCATTACTGAAGACGGCGCCGAGACCGATCTTGATATCGGGCATTACGAGCGGTTTACCGATGTAGACTTAACCGGAGAGAGCGATATAACATCAGGCAGAATTTATCTCGACGTTATTACCAGAGAACGGGCTGGCGGCTATCATGGCGGTACAGTTCAAGTTGTTCCTCATATTATCAATGAAATTAAAGACCACGTTTTTCAACTTTCCCGGGAGGGAAATCCGGATGTGGTTATCGCTGAGATTGGCGGCACAGTTGGCGACATGGAAAGCCAGCCATTCATTGAGGCCATGCGTCAAGTCAGCTATCAGGTTGGCAGAGAGAACTGTCTGTTCATTCATGTGACATTATTACCTTATCTCAGCATGACAGCTGAAATTAAGACAAAACCAACTCAGCACAGCGTCCAGAAATTGTTATCTTTCGGCATTCAGCCGGATATTCTGGTCGTCCGAACTGAAATTCCCATCGATGAGGGAATACGTCAGAAACTGGCTCTCTACTGCAACGTGAAACAAGAAGCAGTAATACCTAATCTGGACTGCGATTCAGTATATGAACTGCCCTTGATGCTGGAGAAAGACGGACTGGCGCGCGTTGTTTGCAATCGTCTGGAGATAGCGCAGTATGTTGAGCCGGATCTGTCCGGCTGGGAGCAGCTGGTCGTTCGCATCAAATCGGCAAGAAAACCGTTAAATATCTCTTTAGTAGGAAAGTATACGGAATTATTTGATGCTTATTATTCTGTTTCTGAAGCAATGGACCATGCCGGTATTGCTCATGGCGCTATGCTGAAAATTGACTGGGTTTCAGCAGAAGCCCTGGAAGGGTTAACTCAAGAAGAAGTAGCTGCCAGATTCACAGAATCAGACGCAATTATTGTACCTGGAGGTTTTGGCCCCCGGGGCATGGAAGGCATGATCACTGCCTGTACTGCAGCCCGGGTCGGAGAAATACCTTTTCTGGGCATCGGACTGGGCATGCAGATGGCTGTTGTCGAATATGCACGCAATGTTGCGAAAATTGCTGATGCCCACACAGATGAATGTGAGCATGAATGTAATGATATTTTCTATTATGCCCGTCTGACCAATGAGATGGCTGAAAACCTCGAGAATATTCCCTATTCTGAGCAACCCATGCGCATAGGTTCATATCCTATGAAGCTGGCAGAAGGAAGTAAGCTGGCATCTCTGTACAAAACACTGGAAACCAGTGAGCGGCATCATCATAGAAGGGAACTCAATCCGGCCTTTCAGGCAGAACTGAGTTCCGCAGGATTAAGATTTAGTGGAACTTCACCGGACGGTTTGTTGATTGAAGCCTTTGAATTGCCGGGGCATCCATGCTATATAGGGATTATTTCTCATCCTCAATTTAAATCGAGACCTTATCGATCGCATCCATTGTTTGATGAGTTTATAAACCAGGCACTTGTATATCGTAAAAAGCGTGAAAAGAAAAAGACTGCCTCCGGATAAGCTGAAGAGGAGAGTTCTGGACACATATCAATAGAGGGGGAAGCCATGGCTACAATTATTCCTGAATTATCACGCACCTTTAGTGAGTATTTATTACTGCCCAATCAGACTGAGGAAACCTGCACACCGGATAGAGTTGATCTTTCCGCTCCTTTGGTTCGCTTCAGGGCAGGTGAAAAACCCCGTTACAAACTCAACCTGCCTTTTGTCTCGGCAATTATGCAGTCCGTATCTGATGACGGGATGGCTATAGCCCTGGCACGAGAGGGAGGTCTGTCCTTTATTTTCGGTTCCCAAACTATTGAGGAGCAGGTAGAGATGGTGCGCAGGGTAAAGAAGTATAAAGCAGGTTTCGTTGGCAGTGACAGCAATATTAGTCCGGACCAGACTTTGCGCGATATCTTGCGCATCAAGGAGAAGACAGGTCACTCTACGATACCGGTCACGCATGACGGATCACCTAATGGCAAGCTGCTGGGCATAGTTACTTCCCGCGATTATCGCGTCAGCAGGCTTTCTCCGGATACTTTAGTAAAAGATTTCATGACCAAAATGGAGGGTCTTATTACCGGGCGTGAAGGCATCACACTCTCCGAAGCAAACGACATAATATGGGACAATAAGCTCAATCAGCTGCCCATAGTGGACGATGAAGGTAATCTGGTTTCTCTGGTTTTCCGTAAAGACTACGATCAACATAAAGAAAATCCCTCTGAGATGCTCGATGAGCACAAAAGTCTCCTTTGCGGTGCCGGCATCAACACACGTGATTACAAGGAACGTGTGCCTGCTCTCTTGGAGGCCGGCGCTGATCTTCTCTGCCTGGACTCCTCTGACGGATTTACGGACTGGCAGCGCAATGCTTTAAACTGGGTGCATGAAAATTATGGAGAAGATGTCATGGTCGGGGCAGGAAATGTCGTCGATGCAGAAGGTTTCCGCTTTTTAGCTGATGCCGGAGCTTCATTCATAAAGGTGGGTATCGGCGGCGGCTCCATCTGTATTACCCGTGAACAGAAGGGGATAGGACGCGGTCAGGCTTCCGCTGTCATTGAAGTATCTGAGGCTAGGGATAAATACTATCAGAAGACCGGCGTATACATTCCTATTTGTTCAGATGGCGGCATCGTCTACGATTATCATATGACTCTCGCTCTGGCGATGGGATCAGACTTCCTGATGCTGGGACGTTACTTCGCTCGCTTTGACGAGAGCCCGGGCAAAAGACTCATGATCAAAGGCAATTATGTCAAGGAGTATTGGGGCGAAGGCTCCAATCGTGCCCGTAATTGGCAGCGCTATGATGACGGCAGTGGCGAAAGTGAACATCTCCACTTTGAAGAAGGGGTTGATTCTTATGTGCCTTATGCCGGCAAACTCAAGGACAATCTGCTTTTGACAACAGCGAAAATAAAATCCACCATGTGTTCCTGCGGCGCACGGTCCATCCCTGAGCTCCAGCGCAAAGCCAGACTGGTCAAGGTATCACCCACCAGCATAATTGAAGGCGGAGCTCATGACGTAATCCCCAAGGACAGTGATATCAGGTAATCGTGGGACAATAACAAACAACGCCAGAGGATGTTGCACATAAAAAAGCATACACGAATAAAATGGCGTTTTATTTCTAGCTATCTGTGTTATAATCTTCCAGTATATTTAGGAGGAATGAGATGCCAGAGAAAGAATTTGGACTAACCTATAATGGTATAAAAGAATTCCAGCAGGAGCTAGAAGAGAGAAAGACGGTAATTGCCGCCGAGATAGCCGGACGCCTTAAGGAAGCGAGAGCCCTGGGAGATGTTTCGGAGAATTCCGAGTACGACGACGCCAAGGCAGCTCAGGCCGAGAATGAAATACGCATTCTGGAGATCGTAAACATCCTGAAAAATGCTAAAGTCATCGGTGATGATGACATCAGTCAAGAAGAGGTCACTCTGGGCGGACACGTAAAAATTCGTGACATGGAAACAGGTGAAGATCTTGAGTATGTAGTCGTTAATTCTCAGGAAGAAGACATCTTCAGAAACAGGATTTCCAGCGATTCTCCGGTAGGAAGCGCAATCTTGGGCAAGAAAAAAGGCAGCATTGTAACGGTAAAGGCACCAACAGGGCTGTTGAAGTATAAAGTTTTGGAGATCAAAAAACCTTCATAAATCTTAAACCGGATGCATTAATTATCGCGCAAAGCGACCAGATCGGAAGAGCGT
>DCDV01000002.1:0-275 GCA_002316595.1 Mageeibacillus sp. UBA1046 | reverse complement strand
ATTAATTATCGCGCAAAGCGACCCATCCGGCAGGATAGGGTCGTTTTATTTAGGGTAAACTACGAGATATCAATGGATATCTAAATAAATTATACGAGGGCGGAAAAAGGATATGACAGAGGTATTAGANNAGATAAGCTGGCTGCCCTGCAGACAGCGGGAATGGATCCCTTTGCAGAGACGACTTACGATGTCACCAGGCATGCTGCGGAAATCGCTGAGAACTTCGAAGAGCTCGAAGGTACAAAGGTCCGCGTGGCCGGACGTTTTATGGC
>DCDV01000005.1:20260-21648 GCA_002316595.1 Mageeibacillus sp. UBA1046 | reverse complement strand
ACAAAAAGGGGCTCCAGCGAACCCATAATTTCTTTTACCTTTACTCACTATCCGTTTAACGACTTCTTTTTATTCTTACACATAACCGTTAGTTAATTGAGATTTCCAATCGTTCTATTTCTAAAGTCAATCAGTTGTCTCTTTCGCTTTAGGCTTTTATTATTCTATAAGAATTTTCTTCTTCCATTTTACTGGTTAAATAGATCCAGATAGATTTTATGTACCCAATTAGCAGTTTTGTGTTCGAACTCTCGTCTCTTCTTTCATTCTGCTTTTGTGTCCGGAAGCTTGGACTTCCTTCGTTTCTTCCTCAGTAGTTTTCAGGTACTGAGAATGCAGATCCAAATATAGTGGCGACAGCCGTACCGTAATTCTCATCTCCGGTAGATAGTTTTCAAGATACTTTCCATTTCTGGTATTCCCTGGAGCTTAGTTAGAGTATAAGACGTGTTAAAGATAATGTCAAGCGTATTATTGTAACTTTCTACAATTAAATAAATTTCTACCTCGATTAATAGGGTGATATGCACAATTTTGAGCCATTTGCAGTGATTTTAAAAAATTAGCACATCTGATTTTGGCCCGGCAAATCTGACTTAATACTACTTTTCATGAGAATCTGTAACATATGTGTTTTTATGGTTTCATGTATTTATGTTAAATTAATTCTCCGGCACATACAGATCTGGAATTGATTATAGAATTTTCCTCTCTCTAAGCTGTGGCATTATCGTTGCGTGTATTGACGCTGAATTAACTGCTGCTCAAATGCTGTATCCTGCAGACTGATACTGAATGCCGCCTCAGGAAGCGTGCCATTATCCCGGCTGCTGCTCGTAAACTGTATCTTGCAGACTGTTGCTGAAGTATAATATTTGTATAATGTCAAATACACATATAAACAACATCATCGAGATATCAACGGAGGAAATAATGAAAAGACAGATAAAGAATAATGTTTACTGGGTAGGTAAAGTTGATTGGGAACTCGAGTCGTTTCATGGCGATGACTATTCTGTCAATAATGGTTCCAGCCAAAACGCGTATCTAATTCAAGAAGATAAAACTGTGCTGATAGATACAGTATGGAAACCTCACTCACAAGAATTCATAGATAATCTTGCCAGTGAAATAGATCTTAAAGATATCGACTTCATCGTAGCAAATCACGGCGAGGTCGATCACAGTGGTGCATTGCCTGCTTTAATGGAACTCATCCCGGAAACACCGATTTACTGTACGGCGAACGGCGTAAAATCACTCACCGGACAATTTCACCATCCGGAATGGAATTACAAGGTTGTTAAGACCGGCGATTCAGTCGACATTGGCAATGGCAAACAACTGGTATTCGTGGAAATGAGAATGCTGCATTGGCCGGACAGCAT
>DCDV01000005.1:19547-20080 GCA_002316595.1 Mageeibacillus sp. UBA1046 | reverse complement strand
GCGGTAGAAGAGCTGTTCAACGACAAGGCTGACGATTGCCTGCTCTGGGGCGAAGCGATGAAATACTATGCCAATATATTGAATCCGTTCTCGCCTCTGGTTAAAAACAAGATTGATGAAATTCTCGCACTGAACCTGCCTATTGATATTATCGCCACCAGTCATGGCGCTATCTGGCGGGATAACCCCTTGCAGATCGTGGAGAAATACTACGAGTGGTCTCAGGAATATCAGGAAGACCAGATTACCATCGCTTATGACTCGATGTGGGAAGGCACCATGAAGATCGCCCATCAGATCGCCGCAGATATTTCTCGCCTCAGTCCGGAAACGAGGGTAAAAGTATTTAACGTTGCGAAGACTGATAAAAATGACATTATGACAGAGGTTTTTAAATCGAAGGCGATTGCTGTCGGGTCGCCCACAGTGGGAAATAATATCTTGACCTCAGTAGGAGGCTGGCTTGAGTTTCTCTCTGAACTGAAGTTTAAGAATAAAAAAGCTGCTGTTTTCGGCTGCTATGGCTGGAGCGG
>DCDV01000005.1:18414-19442 GCA_002316595.1 Mageeibacillus sp. UBA1046 | reverse complement strand
TTCGGCTGCTATGGCTGGAGCGGGGAGAGTACAAAAATACTGAGAAGCAGATTGAGTGAGGCCGGTTTTGATGTTGTTGAGCCGGAAATCCGCTGTAACTGGAATCCGGATACAAAAACTCTCGAGAGCTCCGCTGATATAGCTGAAGCACTTCTTCAGCAGTAATTAAAGCCTCAATAGTATAGAATCAATAACAGAATGATTAACGGATTGTTATTTCAAGGGTTTTGCTGGCATCTGCCTGCTGACAGCCGACATTGGCAGCGCCTGACTAAAAATGTTTCGGATTTAAAAGACCTAGGTGTTACCAGCATCTGGCATCCGCCTGCCTATAAAGGAACATCAGGTTTTGATACCGGTTATAGCGCTTATGATTTATATGATATTGGCGAATTTGATCAGAAAGGCACCGTTGCCACCAAATACGGCACCGCTTCAGATTTGGAAACGCTGATTAAAACTCTGCATGAAAATGATATAAGAGTTTATGCAGATGTAGTTTTGAATCATAAAGCCGGGGCGGATGAGACGGAAACATTCATGGTTGTCCCGGTTGACCCCCTGGACAGAACAAAAGAGATTGGCGAACCCAGAGAGATTGAAGGCTGGACCAGATTCACTTTCCCGGGCAGAGGAAATAAGTACTCTGATTTTAAATGGACTTTCGATCATTTCACCGCAGTTGATTTTGACCAGAAAACCGGTGATAAGGGAATATTTCGCATCTTGGGCAAGAACAAGGGCTTTGGCTTTGCTGTTGATCATGAATATGGCAATTATGACTACCTGATGCACGCAGATCTTGATCTGGCTCATCCTGATGTCAAAGAAGAGCTGTTTAACTGGGGTGAATGGTACTTAAAGCGCTTTGGCTATGACGGCATGCGTCTGGATGCGATCAAGCACATTGATGAACCCTTCATGCTTGAATTCATAGGAGAGATGCGCAAGCGAGTTAATGAAGATATCTATGTGGTAGGCGAATACTGGATCACTGATATCGAGCGCATGCGCACATATCTTGATAA
>DCDV01000005.1:17360-18291 GCA_002316595.1 Mageeibacillus sp. UBA1046 | reverse complement strand
CGCATGCGCACATATCTTGATAAGCTGCAATATCATATGCAGCTGTTTGACGTTGCTCTCCATTTTAATTTTGAACGGGCAGGCAAGGAAGGGGCAGATTTTGATTTGCGAACTGTCTTTGACAATACGCTGGTTAAGGCAAATCCTTTAAATGTAGTCACTTTTGTCGACAATCATGATTCTCAGCCTGGCCAGGCGCTGGAGTCTTTTGTCGAAGATTGGTTTAAACCGCTCGCCTACGCTCTGATTCTCCTCAGACATGACGGTTATCCCTGTTTGTTTTACGGAGATTATTATGGAATTGACTGTGAAGAAGGCTTTAACGAAGAATTAAAGCCGCTATTGCATGCGAGAAAAGATAGGGCTTACGGGCCTCAGGAAGATTATTTCTTCGACAAAAACGCTATCGCCTTCGTACGCAAGGGGGACATGAAGTTTCCTCATTCCGGACTTGTTTGCATCCTCTCAAATGGTGAGGAAAGCACCTGCCATATACAACTCAGCGAGGATCGCGCCGGACAGGTATGGATTGATTTGACAGGAAATCGCCGAGAAGAGCTGACTCTCGATGATGAGGGCGCCGCTGATTTTCCGGTCAATGACAGATCAGTTTCGGTCTGGGTAGAAAAGACAGAATAATAGCGCTGCTGATTGTCCGGTCAATGGCAGATCAGTCTCAGTCTGGGCAGAAAAGACACCATGATGGCACTGCTGATTTTTATATCAATGTCAGATCAGTCTCGGTCTGGGCAGAAAAGACCGGATAGAAAAGACTTCATTAGTGGTTGAATTTAAGAAATTGTTGCGTTAATATGGTTCCGACAACTGAATATTTTAATGTCTTCGGGGCAGGGTTAAATTCCCGATCGGCGGTTACAGTCCGCGAGCGTAAAGCAGGACTTGATTTGGTTCAAGTCAGGATTTGGTGAAA
>DCDV01000005.1:16731-17222 GCA_002316595.1 Mageeibacillus sp. UBA1046 | reverse complement strand
AGTCTGGATGGGAGAAGATTGTTAAATTATATGTAACTTTAAAATATCAGCAAGATGTTGTTGTATTGGAGATGCAGATGATTTAGCACCTGAGACATTAGCGTGTTTCAGGTGCTAAATTATTTCTGGAGGCTTCTATGAATTCAAATCTAAAAAAGATTACAACTTTAGGGATGATGTCTGCTCTTGCATATGTTGTCATGTTGCTTATACACATCCCTGTCGTACCTGCAATGCCTTTCTTATGGTACGATCCCAAAGATGTCATTATTGTGATCGGCGGATTGATCTATGGACCGATGTCCGCCTTTATCATGTCCTTGGTTGTTTCCTTCGTAGAGATGGTTACTGTCAGCAGTACGCACATTATTGGCATGCTGATGAATGTGCTGGCAACTGTATCTTTTGCCGTTACAGCGTCTTATATCTATAAAAAGAAACGCACAATGGCAGGAGCCATAGCCGGCTTGCTGACAGGAGTGGTTTTAATG
>DCDV01000005.1:15690-16611 GCA_002316595.1 Mageeibacillus sp. UBA1046 | reverse complement strand
CTGCCGTGATGGTGCTGTGGAATTATATTATTACTCCTTATTACATGGGCATCCCCCGTCAGGCAGTAGTTGATCTGATAGTACCGGCACTGATTCCTTTTAACGTCATTAAGGCCAGTTTAAATGCCGGACTGACTATGCTGCTGTATAAACCGGTGGTTATGAGTCTGAGGAAAACAAACTTATTAGAGCAGCCTGCCAGGCCTGCACGAAAATTCAATCCCGGCATGATAATATTAGGATTGTTTTTGGTTGCTACCAGTGTGCTGGTGATTTTGGTATTACAAGGAATTATCTAAGAGTGACTGAGTCTGACCACATTTTAGAAGCAAAACCTCTGTGTACGCTTCATGGCATAGTAGTTCACGGTAAAGGCCAGGGCAGGCGGCACGATATGCCCACTGCAAATATCGATGCCTACTCTTGCGGTGAGCTGCCAAAGCTTGGGGTGTATGCCTCAGTAATTACTGTAGCGAAGAAAAAATATATCGGAATCACAAATATCGGCTATCGGCCTACAGTAGATGATGAGAAAACTATAACTGTGGAGACTCATATTTTAGATTTTGACAATAACATATACGGTGAAGAGATTTTAATTGACCTTTACCATTATCTCAGACCTACCAGACAATTTGACTCTCTTGATCAGGTAAAAGAACAGATTGACCGGGATGAAAATCAAACCAGAGAGCTGATGACAAAATTAGGTTTTGAGATTCTCAAATTATGATGGTAAGGTTTTGGAATTCTCAAATTATGATGGTCAGGTTTTGGAATTTCAAATTATCACGGGAAAATTATTAAATTATGATCGTATGAACTTGTGATCGGATATACAAGATATCAGAATTAGAATTGCTTAAAGAGTGCCGGTTTCCGCGCACTCTTTTTTATTTTCATAGTATAATTTAATTTGAT
>DCDV01000005.1:15166-15583 GCA_002316595.1 Mageeibacillus sp. UBA1046 | reverse complement strand
TTCATAGTATAATTTAATTTGATAATTGTTTCACCCGTAAATGTTGAGAAAATTTAAGGGAGACGAGTGTTATGGCGGAAACAAAAACTTTAAAATGTCCAAATTGCGCCGCACCGATTGTCTTTGATCCGGGCGCAGCTCAAATACAGTGCAGTTACTGTAACAGCATATTTTTTCCTGAGGAACTGTTAAAACAGTCTCAAGCTGTATTCGCCAGTCCGGAGGTACAGCCGGCAACGGTTGAAGAGCCGTTATATGGCTATAACTGCAGCAACTGCGGTGCCAATATCTGGACAGATGATACTACTTTGGCTACTTACTGCTTTTACTGCCACAGCCCTGTGATTGTAGCTCCCAGAGTTGCCGAAGGCTTTGCACCGGACGGATTAATACCTTTTCTGGTCGATAAGGATGAAG
>DCDV01000005.1:14506-15002 GCA_002316595.1 Mageeibacillus sp. UBA1046 | reverse complement strand
GGATGAAGTAGTAAGCGCCTTCACCAAATGGTCTAAATCAAGATTTTTTACTCCCCGCGATTTTGGCACTAAAGAACATTTAGAGCAGCTGAACGGAGTTTATCTCCCTTTCTGGCGTGCAGACGGCAGCGCAAAATATCGTGTCAAGGGTGAGGGGGTTAATACTTCCGAGAGCAGACTGGGAGATATGATAACCACCACCAGGGAAATTTATGATATTGACCGCGAAGGTATATTTGAGGCTAATAACATTACTTCCTTAGCTAATGACAAAGCAGCCGAACAGCTGGTTATCGGCACCGATCCTTTTTCCAGGGGAGAAGTAAAGCCATTCAATCCGGCTTATCTTCAGGGATTTTTCGCCGAAAGGAACAATATTCTCAGAGAACAGGCGGCAGAAGAATTTGCCCGCAAAATTCAGTCTGACGCATCCAAGGTCGTTGCCGACAATGTCGACGGAAATTATGACAGCACATCCACCAAGGTTGAATTTTTA
>DCDV01000005.1:13086-14353 GCA_002316595.1 Mageeibacillus sp. UBA1046 | reverse complement strand
TGAATTTTTACCTTTGCAACTTTTGAACTGGCGACTGCTGTTACACCCCTTCTGGCTCTTAACCTACCGTCAGCAAGACACTACCTTTCTATATTGTATGAATGGGGTAACCGGAGAATCCTTCGGAGAACTGCCTGTCAGTAAAAAACGCCTGCTGCTGGCGGCCCTGTTATTGGGGTTTGCCGCTTTGATAATATTGCTGCTGCTGGGGTATCTGCTATGACACAGACAAATTGGGAAGGCGGCAGTATTCGTACTGCCGACCAGGAAAAAAATATTGTCTCTACCTTCAAAGACCGAATACCGGAGTTTAACAAAGCCAGATGGTTTACTATTCTGGTTGTCGGTCTGGTAGTTTTGGTCGCTCTGTGGTTTATCCTGCCTGCCTCCGGACATCCTTTGACATCCAGGCCCAAGGATAAGAATTACACGTCAAAGTCTGAATTTAAGGCCGCCGACCCCTTTGTAGCAAAATCCCATGATGAGGAGGGCGCTGAAGCCCGCAGGCAAGAAGCTCAAGATATTCCGGGCAGGGAGAGAGACCCTCTGATAGTCGATCAGGCGGATTTATTTTCAGCTCGTGATGAGGAGATCCTAAAGCAGAAGGCTGCCTTAATTTCTGATAAACACAATACCAGTCTGGTCGTTGTGACCGCCGATTCAGCCAGGTTATCTGAAGACAGCAGAGATAAATCTGAAAGTATCTGGGCCAGAGACTACGCTGATGACTTCTTCGATTATAACCAGTATGGAGAAAACGGCGTCCTGATGCTGATATCACTGGATCCCCGTCAGGTCTGGATTTCCACCTCAGGCACATCCATGCCTCTTTTCTCAGATGCAAGAATTGAACACATGCTGGATGAAATCTTTAAATACGCAGACTTATCTAATGAGGACTACGCAATGGCTCCATATATTTTCCTCGATCAAGTCGAACTCAATCTGGAGAAAGGCTGGAGTGAAAGCGGAGTCGGCGGGACCAGCCAATTATTGACTAAAAAGTATTTAACTGACACTGAAGCCAAAACAGCGGTATTAATATCTGCAGCGATAGGTTTGTTTGCATATGTATTTATCAGACTGCGCTATGCTTCCAGGGCAGTGCCGGAAATTTATGATGTCAGAGAACGAGCTGTTGTCAGTGAGCAGAATTTACGAGACAAGTATATAACCTCTCGAACAAGCACCAGACGAATTTCTTCCGGTAGCAGTGGCTCAGGCGGATCGGGCGGCAGCGGAGGAGGCGGCGGCGGATTCAGCTCCC
>DCDV01000005.1:7410-13006 GCA_002316595.1 Mageeibacillus sp. UBA1046 | reverse complement strand
GGCGGCGGCGGATTCAGCTCCCATTCCGGTTCCAGCGGATCATCGCATGGCGGAGGCGGCAGAGGTTTCTGATTTGCTCAGGCGGATCAGGCGGCAGCGGCAGAAGCGGCGGATTCAGCTCCCGTACCGGTTCCAGAGGATCATCTCATGACGGAGACAGAAGCGGTTTCTGATTATTTGTTTTATTTAAAATAAGGTTATAATAGAAAGCTAAAGCATTGCTGATTATTGATGGTGCGAAAGCTTTTCTAATCATCTGCAGCAGTTAGTTGACTGCCGGAGTTGAACTGATTGTTTTAAATGATGTTCTAATTACTGCGGCGGTATTGCTTATCAGCAGATACTGAATAATGACGAGACAGAGAATTTATATTTTTTAGATTAAGAGGAGACTATGACTAAGACAAACTCAATTTACAAGTATCCACTCATTGAAGTGCGCCAGATTAATGATTTAAGAGACATGGTACGACAAAGCAAAGAGCTTTATTCAGACAATGTGGCCTATTTGATCAAAGATCCTGTTGCAGCCGGAAAGATCAGCCCACACGATCCGGACATAAAGCAAAAGAGAAAAGATCAGCAAGATTTTCTGCCGATCAAATTTGATCAGGCTGCAGCTGATTTCGAAGCTTTTGGCAGCTGGCTGTACGAGAAGTTCCCGCAGGGACCGCGAGTAGCAGTTGTCGGTGAAACCAGATATGAATGGTATGTAACATACCTGGCAACGGTCAACGGCAATGGCGTAATTATTCCTTTAGATAAAGAACTGCCTTCCTCAGAGCTTAAGACTATGTTAGAGAGAGCAAAAGTGGATGTGCTTGTTTACGCAGATATTGTATATCCGAAATTGCAGGAAATCGAGGCGGCACTGCCGCAGGTAACTATCGCAATGGATCCTCCGCGTGAAAATGCTCCCAGCCATTACTTCTGGGATTTACTGGCCGCGGGCCACAAGATCAGGGAAGAAGGCAATACAAGCTATCACGATCTGTCAATTGACCCTGACGAAATGCGGATCATTCTCTTTACTTCAGGCACAACTGCGAAGTCTAAAGCTGTGATGCTCAGTCATCGCAACATCTGCGCTAATCTGATGGGCATGTGTTCAATGGTTAATATTGACCAGGTTGATACCTGTCTGTCCGTGCTGCCCATTCATCATACTTATGAATGCACTTGCGGCTTTTTGTGTGAATATTACCGCGGCACAACTGTGGCGGTATGTCCCGGCTTGCGTTATATCGTCTCCAGCATGAAAGAAGTGGAGCCCTCATATGTTCTGATGGTGCCACTCATGATTGAAGCAATATATGATGGCATCATGCGTAAGATCAACGCTGATCCGAAGGTAAAGAAGAAGTTTAATTTCGGTCTTAAACTTTCCAATTTCCTGCTCAAAATAGGCATTGACGTCCGCAAGAAGATTTTCAAGGATATACATGCAGCAGTAGGCACTAATCTGCGTTTCCTTATCGCCGGCGGCGCCGCCATCTCCAGTGATCTGATTGAGAACTTGCGCGCTATCGGCATCCACTGCTTTCAAGGTTATGGGCTGACTGAATGTGCTCCAATTCTGGCTCTCAATCGGGAATTTTACTATAACGATAAATCAGCCGGACTGCCTCTGCCGGGAGTAGATGTTGAAATTATCGACAAGGACGAGGATGGTATCGGCGAGATTATCGGCAGAGGACCCAATGTTATGCTGGGTTATTACGAAGATGAAGAGAGAACTGCAAAAGCTATTGATAAGGAAGGGTTTTACCACACCGGTGACCTTGGCTATATTGACGAGGACTCTTTTGTCATTATCACTGGCCGCAAACTCAACCTCATAGTCGCCAAGAATGGTAAGAATATTTTCCCCGAGGAGATAGAGTTTCTCATTCAGCAGCACGATCTGGTCAAAGAAGTAATCGTTCATGCTGTCGAGGAAAATGACAATATGCTGCTCAGCGCCGTCATTTTCCCGGATCAGGAGTTCATTGACAACGATGATCAGCTGAAAGGCAAAGAACTGGATTCTCCCGAAGTCAGAGAACGGCTTGAGGAAATTATCAGTACTGTAAACAAGAATCTGGTTACCTATAAAGCAGTTCGCAGAATAGAAATCCGCAAAACAGAATTTGAGAAAAATACATCTAAAAAGATAGTGAGAGCGAAAATTTAATAAATACAGGTAAACAGTCAAACCTGATAGGCAGTGATTTGACATTCCTATCAGGTTTTTACCTCTAAATCAAGGAGTAATCGATGCCAGAGAAAATTGTCCGCACCCGTTTCGCACCCAGCCCGACAGGTCAGATGCATATAGGCAACTTGCGCTCAGCGTTATACGAATATCTGGTTGCTAAGTCACAAAACGGCAAGTTTATCCTGAGAATTGAAGATACAGATCAGGAAAGAGTGATTGAAGGCGCGGTAGAAGTCATTTATGAGACATTAAAAACTTGCGGGCTGAAATATGATGAAGGTCCTGATATCGGCGGACCTCACGCTCCTTATGTCCAATCTGAGCGTCATCTGCATTATCTCCCTTTCGCAGAACGCCTGGTAGATGAAGGCAAGGCCTATTATTGTTTCTGCGCCAAAGACAGACCTGTTCAGGATGATGCAGGTGAGAGAGCCGGTGATTTTCACAGCTATGACCGCAGATGCCGTGATCTCTCAGCAGCAGAAATTAAAGCACGGCTGGATGCCGGTGATTCATACGTGATCAGACAGAAAATGCCCCTGACCGGGTCTACCAGCTTCCAGGATGAAGTCTTCGGCGAAATAACAGTTGAAAATGAGGAGCTTGAAGATCAGATTTTGATTAAGTCTGATGGATTTCCCACCTATAATTTTGCTAATGTGGTGGATGACCACGAAATGGAGATTACTCATGTGGTGCGGGGCTCGGAGTATTTGTCTTCGACGCCTAAATACAATCTTCTCTATCAAGCTTTCGGCTGGGAAATTCCGGCTTATATCCATCTGCCCCTGATTCTGGGGGAAGATGGCAGCAAACTCTCCAAGCGTCATGGCGCAACCAGTTTTAATGATCTGGTGAAGCTGGGATATTTACCGGAAGCCATAGTCAACTATATCGCTTTCTTGGGCTGGGCTCCGGGCGGCGACACCAGAGAGATATTCTCTCTGGCTGAGCTGGAAGAGACATTCTCAGTTGCTGGGATCAGCAAATCCCCGGCGATCTTCTCTTACGATAAGCTTGACTGGTTTAATGAACAATATCTAAGGGCTCTGAGTCCGGAAGAGTTTGCCCTTTTGATAAAGCCGTATACTGATGAAGTCTTTGCAGACAGGCCGTATGATCCGGATCTGCTGGCGCAAATTCTGCAGTCACGCACTACCAGGTTGTCAGATATCCCTGAGATGATCGCTTTTTTCATTGAGCCGGACCCTCTCGATGCTGAGCTATTCAGGCAAAAACGCTCAAAGCTCACTCCTGAAACAGCTATAGAACTTCTGGCTGATCTGATTTTGCTTCTGGAGAATATCTCTGACTGGACTGCAGATGAGCTTAAAGACGCCCTTAATTCATATGCTGAGGATACTGAGCGTAAAATCGGGCAGGTGATGGGGGCATTGAGGCCAAGTCTATCCGGACGCAGTGTCACACCCGGAGGAGCAATTGAGATGCTGTTAATTTTAGGCAAAATTGAGTCTTTGGCAAGATTGGCATCAGCGCTAGAGTTTTTGCGGCAGTCAGTATCTCAGCAGATATAAGGCAATCTATACTACATAAAATTTAAGTCAATCCGGATACGCATAAGATACAAGTCAATCCGGATACGCATAAAGATGTAAGGCAGTCCGGATACGCATAAGATACAAGGCAATCCGGATACGCATAAGATATAATCGGATTATTCGTAATTATAAGGGGGAGCTCATGTCAGATAGTATTAAAGATATTGAAGTAGATAACAGTGAAGTTATGGCAGGAAATTTTATTCACGATATTATCGATGAAGATCTGAAAGAAGGCGGCCGGCACTATGGTCTGCAAGTTCATACCAGATTTCCGCCGGAGCCTAACGGCTATTTGCATATCGGGCATGCCAAAGCTATTTATATTGACTTCGGCACTGCCAGGAAATACGGCGGTCTCTGCAATCTGCGCATGGATGACACCAATCCCACGAAGGAAGAAACCACCTATGTCGAAGCGATCAAGGAAGATGTGAAATGGCTTGGCTATGACTGGGAAGACCGTTTTTATTATGCTTCCGACTTTTTTGAGGATATGTATTATTTCGCTGAAGAACTGATTCTGAAGGATCTAGCTTTTGTCTGCGAACAAACCCCTGATGAGGTGCGCCAAAGCAGAGGAACACTCACTCAAGCTGGTACCCCTTCTCCCTGGCGAGACAGAGACCCTGAGGAGAGCCTCGACCTGTTCCGCCGTATGCGAGCCGGTGAATTTGCTGATGGCAGCATGACGCTGCGTGCGAAAATCGACATGACTTCAGGCAATATGAATATGCGTGATCCGGTTATTTACCGGATTATGAGGGCAACGCACCATCGCACAGGCGATGACTGGGTGATTTATCCGATGTATGATTTTGCTCATCCTATCGAGGATGCGATGGAGCATATTACTCATTCACTCTGCACGATCGAATTTGAAGACCATCGCCCACTCTATGAGTGGGTAATCGATAACTGCAGCGTTCCCTCAAATCCCCGCCAGCTGGAATTTGCACCTTTAGGAATAAATTACACTGTCATGAGTAAGCGCAAGCTGCGCGTCATGGTGGAAGAAGACATCGTGGACGGCTGGGATGATCCGCGGCTTCCTACCCTGTGCGGCATGAGGCGCAGAGGATATACCCCTGAAGCCATAATTAAATTCAATGAAAGAAACGGCGTTTCCAAGGTGCCCTCAACAGTAGAATTTGATTTCCTGGAGTTCTGCGTGCGCGAAGACTTAAATGAAAGAGCCATGCGCGTCATGGGTGTCCTCGACCCTGTCAAGCTCACGATCGAAAATTACCCTGAACATCAGACAGAGACTTTTACCGTTGATAACCATCCTCAGTATCCGGAGTTCGGCAATCACGAGATTACCTTCTCCCGCAACCTTTGGATCGAGAGAGATGATTTCATGGAAGAGCCTGCCAGAAAGTATTTCCGGCTTTATCCGGGGAATGAAGTCAGACTGAGATCTGCATATATTGTACGCTGTACCGGCTGCAAAAAGGATGAGAACGGCAACGTCACTGAAGTATTGGCAGAATATCTACCGGACAGCAGAGGCGGAGTCTCACCGGATGGACGCAAAGTAAAAGGCACAATCCATTGGGTGAATCAGGAAGATTGTCTGGACGCCGAGATCCACCTCTACGATAAATTATTCAGCGTAGAAGATCCTGACGCCGAAGACGCTCATTATCGGGAACTGATCAACCCTGAGTCTCTGGTTGTGATTCCTCAGGCGAAATTAGAGTCTGCTGTACCGGCATTAGAGTCATCTGTCGGCTTCCAGTTCATGCGGCTGGGCTATTTCAAGGAAGATTCCAAGCTCAGCACGCCGGAAAAACTTGTTTTTAACAGAGTAGTAACCCTTAAGGAGACATACAAGCCT
>DCDV01000005.1:283-7314 GCA_002316595.1 Mageeibacillus sp. UBA1046 | reverse complement strand
CCTTAAGGAGACATACAAGCCTTAGGTCCGGGCAGGTCAGTAATCTATATTTATCTGCATTGACAGAAAAAGGAATCTTCGGAACTAGTGGTGATTAAATAGCATGTTCGGATATGTCAGACCCCATAAAGCAGAGCTGCTGATGAAGGAATTTACCCGTTTCCGAGCCACTTACTGCGGGCTTTGCAAACAAATATCCCAACGGTACGGACAAATTCCCAGAATTTCCGTATCGTACGACTTGACATTTCTTGCCTTACTGCTTCTTTCTTTATCTCCTGTCGATGCCCAGGCAGAGCTGGAGTCTTGTGTTCTCAACCCCCTGAAGAAGAAGCCTGTACTTAAAGACCATAAAGCGCTTGAGTTCAGCGCCGATATGTCAGTTCTGCTCTTCTGGCTGAAGGCCAAAGATGATGCCGGTGACGAGAAGAAAATCAGAGGAACGCTTATATCTGCTGCTCTGAGCCGGTCGGGTCATAAGGCTAAGAAACTTCATCCTGAGCTTAGTGAGAAAATTGTTGTATTGATGCAGGAATTGAGCCTGGCTGAGAAGGGAGAACCTTCAGTTGTTCCGGCAGATATTTTCGGCAGTATTTTAAGCGAAATTTTTGCAGCCGCACTGACTGAAGTACTAAGCGGATTAACACCGGAATTTATCGCTGCGTTAACAGACAGCGGCAGAAGTCTGGGACGCTGGGCCTATCTGATGGATGCGATTGACGATTTCGAGCTTGATACCCATAATAATGAATGGAATCCGTTTACGGGTCTGACCTTGGAACAAGCTAGAGAACAGGCTAATTCACTTTTAATTGAAGAAGAGATTAAGTTGGATCGCACCTTTGCCCTGTTGCCATATGAAAGAGATGGATCGATAATATATAATGTGATCGTACTTGGCTTGCCTTCTGTACGGCAAACCGTTATGCAAGGCCAAAAACCGGGAAAATTATAATTTATATAAATGACTGAAAGATGGAGTTAATTAATGGCAGCTAAGAAAAATCCCTATGAAGTATTGGGAATAAGACGCGGAGCGAGTGAGGATGAGATCAAACGCGCTTATCGCGACTTGGTCAAAAAATACCACCCGGATAATTATAAAGATCATCCGCTGGAAGATCTTGCTAAAGAGAAGATGCAAGAGATTAATGAGGCTTACGACTCATTGACATCGGGCAATCAGCAAGCCGGCAGCCAGACCCAGCAGCAGGGCAATTACAATCCCTGGTATGGACAACAATCAAGGCAGAATCAAAACCCCTTCGGTCAGTCGTATTATGGCTCAAGACAGGATGGTTGCTTGAACGATTTGTGCTGTTTGTGTTGTGCCGATTCCTGTTGTGAATGTATGGGCGGCGATCTTTGCACCTGTATGTAAGTCGTCATGCCTGATTCGCGCAGCCAAAACACAAAGAGAATAGCCATGAGCGGCCTTTTGACTGCTCTTGCCTGGGCTACAGTTATCATCGCGTCCTATTTACCCACAGGACGTTTTTTTATTTTGTCAATATCTTCACTTTGCATTGTCATAGCTTGGCTCGAATGGGGTAAGGGAACAGCTTTTATGGTCTATCTGGCAGTATTTTTCTTATCTTTGATTTGGCCGGGGATTTTTAGAGCATTAGGATTCTTTGGTTTTTTTGGACTATATCCGCTTTTATTCTTATTCTTACGGCAAAAAATGAACCGCTGGCCTGCTATAAGTATTGTTCATCCGTTGATGACAGGCTTGATCCTGGCGGCAATTTCCGTTCTTGGACTTGATTATTTCATAACCGATACCCGGGGTCTTACAGGCTGGACGCTCTGGCTGGCACTGGTTCTGATAATTCAAGCAGTGCTGCTGGTTTACAATTATCTCCTGGGACGTTTTACTCAACTCTGGCTGGAGCGGATAAAGAGCCGCAGCCAGTTTTAAGCTTATCTGCGTGTCCGCCAGACAGGATGCCGGTAAACAAAACAAAGTCGCATGTATTTTTGCAAGGCAGCAGGGTAGAGGCAGCCTATCTGCGTGTCCGACATATGTGGCGCCAGCAACCGGAACAAGATTTCATGTATTTTTGCATGGCAGCAGGGTAGTGGCAGCTTATCTGCGTGTCCGCCAGATGTGGCGCCAGTAATAGAATATATGCAAGAGATTTCGCAGCAGATATACTGCTAAGATCACTATCAGGGCAATTACCAGAATAAATAGAAGCTGGGCAAGATTCGGATTATTATTCAGATTTTGCAGAAATGAGGTTACTTGAGACCTTGAAGACAGAATATCGCGGTCAGGACCTACATTGGCAGAGATCTTGAAGCCATTCTTAAGTGTAAATACTACCTGACCGGTGATTGTTCCCTTAGTCAGGGGCAGCAGGTAAGGAGGATTCCCCTGATATTGAATATCCTGAGTTAAGAAGAGATCATCCTCTGGATGTAAAAAGTATATGGTTTCTAAATACACCAGCTCAAAGATGTCACCGTTTTCCGCCCGCTCTCTAACTCCATCCATCTTCTCGCCCGCTGTAACCAGAGGAGACGATTCATAATATTCATCAATAGCGCTGTAAAGCCGGGTAGTGTCCTGAAATAAATTGCTCTCTCCCTCTGCAACAGCAACAGTAATGATGGGAATGCCTTCCTTTGTCTGACCTGCAGTCATTGTCAGACTGGCAGCAGCGGGAACATTGTATGCTTCTTTAACTTGTCCTTCGCTCAGGGTCCAAAGACTGCTGATTGGTGAGCGCATAGAAACCAGACGCTGGCCCCCGTCATCAACAGTCAGAAAGGCTTCATAGGTTCCAAACCACTGCTTCGCAGCCGGTAAACGCTGGAGATTCAGCATCATCCTGACTAAATCTATAACCGTTGTAGAATTCTTCTGAGATTGGAACGCCGCAAAGATGATATTTTCATCATTGGCGCGTATGGAAGAGATATTGGTATCATTAAGTCCTATTTCTTTAGCGGTGTTATTCATCAAGGCAATACAGTCCGCTTCACTGCCGGCCAAAGCCTCCGCTATGGCCACCGCAGCACCATCAGAATGATAAAATAGCATACGATAAATCAGATACTCCAACGGCAGCTCCTGCCCCGCAGTAAGTCTGATTTCATCCGGCGGAGCAGTGGCAAGCTCCCGGTCCGCCACAGCTGCATTGTTGCTGATCATAATTCTCTGATTCAGATCCAAAGTTTCGGCTGACAGACCAACCAGGAATAACCTCGAAATGCCCGGTAATTGCAGTGTTAGGTCAAGATTCTCGCCATAAAGAAATTGTTCGCCGTCAGTATCGTATACTCCGACACTCTTGAGGTCATGGTCAATTATTAAATTACGGTAGATAAGGTCAGGATTTACAGCATCAGTTAAGCCGGACTGGCTGGCAGACAGCGAAAGAGTGAAGCTGCAGGGAAGGAGTAAAAGCAAAACTGCCAGGAAGACAGCGCAAATAATCTTTCTTTTTCTTCCGTTTCTGTCCGCAGTATTAATCCTGTTCACTCAGCAACTCCCGGTTCAATGTCGAGCATTGATTTAGATTCAAATATATTATAGCTTGATTAAACATGTTCAGGTAGTAATAGTATCTCGTATTGTTAAAGAGTACAGTATTTTTCCCTTTACTAAATTATATATTGTTATATTGATCACGCTTTCATAATTTCAAGACTACTGATTTGCAGTATGAAAGTCTTACAAGTAAAATAAACTTGCATTAAAATGACTAGGACAGAAACCAGAGGTTATAAAATAATTTTACATACTATTAAATTATATACATTTAAATTATTGCTCCGGCCATTGACTGCCGCACTGGCGGTCCTCCTTATCGCTATTCCTCTGGCCGGCTGCGACGGCGAAAAAGAGGAAAACAGCATTGCGAATTATGGCAGTTTTGGCGCAGATATTGCCACTACTCTGGCAAACAGTTTTCCCTATCGAAGCCCGGGATCCGCGCAAGAAAAGGCGGCATCCGTATTGATAGCTGCAGAACTGCAGGAGCTGGGTTATCTGGTATGGGTGCAAGAGTTCAGCTATACCGATAATCTGGGAGTGCGGAAGAATTCTCAGAATATCATCTGTAATCTTGAAGGCAGCGGTTTTATTAAGCTGGACGCTGAAGGCAAAGATACTGAAGAACGGATAGATGACCGCTGGAACGTAATCGGCGCTCATTATGATGTTCCTGTAACCGGCAGAGATTATCAGCCTGCTGTTGAGCCTGCGCAGACTGAACAGACCGATGTTGAAGAACAAGAGGAAGATGAAGGCGCAGATGCTTCCGGCGGGCAAGCCGCAGATCCGGCAGAACAGGAAGAAACAACAACTGAAACCGGGATCGGCGCAAAGGATGATCTTGATACAATTCCCTGGCAGATGGAAAGAGAAATTCCCGTTCCGGTAGACTTCAGCACCTATGACGGAATCAACAGCAATGCCTCCGGCGTTGCTGCAGTCCTGACAGCTGCTAAAGAAATGCTGACAGATCAACCGGGCTACGATGTAGAATTTGTATTATTCGGGGCAGGGACAGATGATTTCGCTGGTGCCAGAGCATATATTAAAAGCTTGTCAGCAGCTGATATGGCTACTCTCGAGGCAATGTACAATTTGGAGGGGATTTATGCCGGCGATAAAGTGTATGCGCATGCCGGCACTAACTCTGTTCTGACAGGTAATGCGAAAGATTATGAGATGCGCCGCAAACTGTATGAAGTAACAGATGTTTTTTATAATTATAGGCTCAACAGTAATAACAACTATTCACTATATACCAACCAGTCCGCCTTGTTGGTAAATGCAGGCAAGGGAGGATCCAGCATTTTCTCCGAATGGACTTCCAGACAATCTGATCACACTCCCTTTGATCAGACAGGCATACCTGTAGTCTATTTTGAATCAGGTGAGTATAATATCAAGTCACTTGACGAACTGGGCGTTGAAAGTAAAAACCCCAGCTTCAGCAGCACTGGCGGCAAGATTTCCGGCACGCCATTTGACTCCTCCAGTTATCTTGAGACGCTGTTCAAGAATATGGCAGAGCCTTCCTCTCTGGAACAACTGTATCTGACACCGACACCGCAACCAAGCGAAAGCGAACCCGCCGCAACAGACGAAACGGCAGCCGTTGACAGCGAAGCGACTGAAAGCACAGCTGAGGCCGATATGAGAGATATTCCGCGTCTGGAGCAGAGAATTAACAATACCGCCTTTATTCTTGTAAAGGCAATGCAGAGGGAACCATCCGGTTCCAGATCAGTAAGTAGGTGATTTAATGTCTATTTTCCTAAACAGCTCCGGCATCGCATCGATCCCTGCCTGGATATTTTGGCTTATCATAATTATCCTGGCAGGCGTCATTGAAGTCAGCACTATCAACATGGTATCGATCTGGTTTGCCTTTGGAGCTCTGGCCGCATTATTGCTGGACCTTTTAGGTATTAGTCCGACAATTCAAATTATTGCCTTTATTATCGTTTCTATTCTGGGTTTTGTAATCTTCATCTTATTAGTGAAGCCTCGCTTTTCCAGCGATGGCAAAGAAAAAACACCTACCAACGCAGACAGGATCCTGGGACAAAAAGCAGTTGTAATATATAAAATAATCCCCCTGGAAAATGTTGGCCAAATCCATGTGCTGGGTCAGGTATGGAGCGCCCGGTCAGAAGATGGCAGTGAGATCGAAACTGATACTTTAGTCGAAGTTGTTGACATCTCCGGTGTGCACGCGATTGTAAAGCCGTTAACTGAATCTGAGGAATAACTTCCATCTGCAGTTAACTATGAAAGGACACAGTTATGTTTAACTTAATAAACCTGGTAACCATGCCTCCACTTCTAATGCAAGCTACAAACTATCTCAATCTTGGTATTGTTATTGTGGTCGCATTAATATTCTTTTTCTTAATCATCCGCAATGTCCGCATCGTGCCGCAAGCAACGACTTTTGTCATTGAGCGTCTTGGCACCTACCATGCAACCTGGCAGACTGGCATTCATGCCAAGATTCCCTTTGTGGACAGAATTTCCAATATCATCACCTTGAAGGAAAGAGTAGCGGATTTTGAGCCACAGTCGGTAATTACCAAAGACAACGTCACCATGCAGATAGACACTGTTATTTTCTATCAGGTAGTTGACTCCAAGCTTTACACCTACGGGATTGAAAATCCGATTTTGGCAATTGAGAATTTGTCAGCGACTACCTTGCGTAATCTGATCGGTGATCTGGAGCTGGACGAAACACTAACTTCCCGTGATGTTATCAATACCAATATGCGTGATATTCTGGACATAGCCACAGACCCCTGGGGTATTAAAGTCAATCGCGTCGAACTTAAAAACATCATGCCGCCGCGCGAGATCCAGCAGGCTATGGAAAGACAGATGAAGGCTGAGCGTGAAAAGAGAGAAAAGATCCTGATTGCCGAAGGTGTTAAGGAAGCCACCATCAGAGAGGCTGAAGGTGACAAGCAGGCTGTCATTTTGAGAGCCGAGGCTAAAAAGGAACAAGATATCAGAGAAGCTGAGGGTGAAGCGCAAGCAATTCTTACTGTTCAGGAGGCTACCGCAAGAGGCTTGAGAATGATCAAGGATGTTCAGGCAGACGAGGGATTAATCTCTCTCAGAGCTTTGGATACCATGGCTAAGGTAGCGGACGGCAAAGCCACAAAAATCCTTATTCCGTCTAATCTGCAGGGGCTGGCAGGAATGGCTCAGGCTTTCCAGACCATTTTGAGCGAACCTGACCCTGAGGTGCAGAAGTAATTGCAAAATACCTTTGCTGCTGCACAGGAAGTTACTTCACTCTATATTCATGTGCCGTTTTGTCTGAGCAAATGTCATTATTGTGATTTCTATTCTGAGATTGCCTCAGACAGTAAATTTGAAGCCTGGCACAGGGCGATTCTGGCTGAGCTGAAATTGAATTATCTCAGCTCACAGGCAGGCAATTTCAAGAATGGTCCTTTACAGACGATATATTATGGAGGCGGCACCCCATCTACAGTGCCGCCCTCATTATATGCGGAGCAAATTTCCT
>DCDV01000005.1:0-200 GCA_002316595.1 Mageeibacillus sp. UBA1046 | reverse complement strand
ACGATATATTATGGAGGCGGCACACCCTCATTGGTGCCGCCTTCTTTTTTCGCTGAGCAGCTTGCATCCATCGATGACCTCTTCGGTATTGCTCAAGATGCTGAAATTACTCTTGAAGCAAATCCCGGCGTTGCCGCGCCGCTTGCAGCGTACCGCAAAGCGGGATTTAATCGCATCAGCTTCGGCTTGCAATCTGCATC
>DCDV01000022.1:405-33421 GCA_002316595.1 Mageeibacillus sp. UBA1046 | reverse complement strand
ACACCAACTATAAGGGCTTTATCCGGAGGCAGGCATTCTACTGAATAATATCGAAGAACCATATGGTAGAATTACACTATTAAATTGGAGGTGGAAGAGATGGCCAGGGAACAGCAGCGTGTTTTTGAAATCGATCTTATTCGCGGCTTCGTTTTAGTTTTGGTTATTCTCTTTCATCTGGCTTATGACTTTTATATCTTTTTAGGTCTTGGGGCTTTCTCTTTTATAAATCACCCGCTGTTTGAGGCGCTTCTGCGCAAACCATTTATTGGAGTACTGATTTTGCTCTCCGGCATCAGCTGCAGCTTCTCGCGCAATAATCTGAAGAGGGGAACGCGTATGCTCTTCTTTTCGGCCGTACTGACTTTGATAACCTATGTGATTGACAGTTATATCCGGAGCGGCAGCGGTATGATCTGGTTTAATATTCTGCATGTTATCAGTATCAGTACACTGTTCTACGCTCTGCTGGACCTTTTAACTTCCCGGCGCAGAGAAAGAACAGGTGAGAAGGCTGAGGAGGGTTTTACGGTTTTGCTCTTGCTCCTGGGAGTCTATATAGCTTTAATGAGCCAGATCCTCTTTACCTACCCCTTTGCGACCAGACCGGCCAGTTGGCTTTTGCTTCCCCTTGGCTTTCCGCCAACCAATATAGCCATGATGGATTATCTGCCTTTACTGCCCTGGCTGGGGATCTTTTTCATCGGAGCTGCCATCGGACGTGTCGCTTATAAGGAAAAAAAGAGCAGATTTACCAAGGTCAGCCCTAAAATTAATACAGTCTTTAAACCACTGGTTTGGATCGGTGAACACTCGCTGGCGGTTTATGTTCTGCATCAGCCAGTCTTGCTGCTTCTTATTCTGGGACTTAGAGCTCTGGTCTTTCCGTAAAATTTCGGCTCGAATATTACCCTACTATTAGATCCTATTTATCACGGCGTGAATATTATCTACCTATTGACCCCTTTGTTATAATTATAGTCAATGACTTGGCTGTTGCTTCGATTCGAGAGAAATCTTTACGTAACGATTGCCTTTAACTCTCCGGTTTCATCTTGTGACAAGCCGGCAACCTACAGGAATGAGATAAATAATGCTGCAGAAGCCGAAATTTAAAACTTTACTGATCATCATGGCTGTCGCCTTGTTCTTTCTTGCTGCAGCTCTGATCCTGCAGCAAGTTTTATCCGGTAATCCTGATCTGGCCGAGTCATATGCTACAAAGGTGCTGCCCTTTCTTACCGGCTCAGGCATTCTGCTTTGGGGCTGGATACCTGCTTCAATTACGGAAATCTTGATTGTTGTGGGCGCTGCTGCCCTGATAGTTTTATTTATCGTCTGGCTGGTGCGCCTGATTCGTTTTAAGGATTGGCGGGCACTAAGATCTTTGCGCCTTCTTATTATCATTGTCATTGGCATATCTTTTCTGTCGGCAAATTATATTCTTAGCTATGCAGCAAATTTTAATCGGCTTCCTCTGGCGCAAAGCCTGGAGCTGGAAGTCAAGCCGCGCAGTCAGGATGAGCTGGCTGAGGTGACCAACTGGCTGGCTGCGGAAGCTGCAATACTGCGGGAGGATTTGCACGAAGATGAAAATGGCGTCTTCACCCTGGGAGAAGACGGCTATCAGGCGGCGCTGCGGGAAGCCTATCTGGCCTATGAGAACAGCGCTGATTTGTATCCCATCATCGGGCAGGGACTGACTGTACGCCCCAAGCCGGTCCGCCTGTCTTCCTACTGGTCTTATACCGGCATTTCCGGCATGTACATGCCTCTTCTGGCGGAAGCTAATGTCAATATTGATCAGCCCGATCATTCGATTCCCTTCTCTGCGCTGCACGAGATCGCCCACGTCAAAGGCATTGCCCGCGAGGACGAGGCGAATTTCCTGGCCTTCCTGATGGCTGAAAACCACCCTGATCCTGCTTTCCGTTATTCAGCCCTGCTGACAACCTGGATCTACGCCTCTAATCAACTGCAATGCAGAGAAAATGACAGAGAGTGCCTGCGGATGGACCCCAGCCCTGCCATGCAAAGAGACCTCAATGCTCAGGCGCTCTACTGGGACCGGCATCGCGGCAGGATTACCGAAGTTTCTACAACTATCAATGATTCTATGTTGAAGGCGCATAAGCAGGAGGACGGCGTCCAAAGCTATGGACGCATGGTGGATCTGGTCCTGGCCTGGTATGAGAAAGAGCAGCCGGCTTCTTAAGATGAATCCTTACGGTAAATTACAGCTGATTAGCAACAGCGAATACGCTGTCTGTGCTCAGATCTTAAGGTTATTTTTTGGCCGGAGCTCTCAGCAGGGTGACGAGCTGATTTTCCCATTTTATTCCGGGCAGATAACTAAGTCGCCTCAGGGCGTCATAATTACTGTCAGCGCGGATACTGAGGTGGATTCAGAAGAGCTGACCGGTCTCAGGCAGGTGAAGAATTTTCCTCAGGACCGGCTGCGGCCTTCAGTTCGACTGGAAATATCTTTACAGGCTGAAGACTTGCATAAGTTTTACTGTCAGACAAATCTGCCTGACTTCAGACGCAATCTTAAAAGAGAACTGTATCTGGCTTTAAGCTTCTGGACAGGGATTAAATTTCCATGGGGTTCTTTGACCGGAGTGAGGCCGACCCAGATTTTCTCTCAGCTGCTGGAGAGCTGCGGCAGGGAGGAAGCAGGTAAAATTTTGACGACTGACTGGGGCGTTTCTAAGGAGAAGACCGAGCTGGGAATTGAAGTGGCTGCTGCTGAAGATGCGATCGTATCCCGTTATGATCAGGGAGAGGATTATGTTGTCTACTGCGGACTGCCCTTTTGTCCTACACGCTGCAGTTACTGCAGCTTTACCACCCGTGACGCCGGCCGCTATGCTGATAAACTTGAGCTTTATGTCGAGGCGATGCTGAGAGAAGCCGGGCAGTTCTTTCACGGCCGAACCAAGAAAGCTGCGGCGATTTACTTTGGCGGCGGTACGCCAACTAGTCTTCCGGCTGATTTATTTGCCCGCTACACTACGGGGCTGCTTGATCTGATTCCTCATGATGATAAGACCGAGCTGACCATGGAAGCAGGCCGCCCTGATACTCTTGACACGAAAATGCTGGAAATAATCAGAGCTGCAGGTTTTGCCAGACTTTGCATCAATCCTCAGACTATGCATGATTCCACTTTGACAGCTATTGGCCGCAGACATACAGTTGCGGATACTCTTGCTGCTTACAGGCTGGCCAGAGAGATTGGTGATTTTATTATCAATATGGATTTGATCTATGGACTGCCGGGAGAGAGGTCAGGTGATTTTCTCTCATCTCTGGAACAAGTGCTGGCTCTGAAACCGGAGAATATCACTTTGCACAGTCTGGCGTTGAAGCAGTCAGCCAGGCTTATGGAAGATATGCAGGAGCTGGCAAAAGCATCAGCCAGGCCGATGGGAGGTATCTCAGAGCCGGTGAAACCATTAGCCGTGCTGATTGAAGACAAGTCGGAGCTGATGAAAGAACCCTCCAGGCGGATGGAAGACAAGTCAGAGCTGGCAAAACCGTCAGCCAGACTGATGGAAGAGCTAAAGAAGATACATCCGGATCCTCTGTTGGCACAAGAGCTGGCCGAGGCCTATAAGCGCCTTCGCAGCAATAATTATTCACCTTATTATCTCTATAAGCAAAAGAGGAGCCGCGGCGCTCTGGAGAACACGGGCTTCAGCAAGCCGGGCTGTGAGTCTGTCTATAATGTACTGATGATGAGCGACCGCTTCACAGTTATTGGGCTGGGCAGCGGTGCCACTTCCAAATTCATTCAGCCGGCAGGTTTGGTCAGGCAGCACAACAGCAAGGACCTGGCGGATTACATGAACAGAGTCACTGAATATGTGGAAAAGAAGCTGCAGCTTCTGACTTCCTAAGGTTTCTGAAAAAAGTGCGGAAAGTGTATTTAATCGGAATTATTTCAGCCCGCCATTAGTTAAGATAGTTCAATAATCGTGATTTCCGGCATCGCAAAGAAGCGGGCATAGATATGCACTGTCCCCAGACCTGAAGTGGTGATCTGCTGAGCTCCGCCGGGAAGATCATAATGACCGTAGATACGCTCTCTGCCGCCATCTACAGTATATATGGGCAAGCCGAACAGAGTTATCTGGCCCTTGTGGCTGTGACCGGACAAAATCAAATCCGTATCTGATGTCGCTTCCGGTGTCGGCAGATGATCCGGCTGATGAACCATAATGATGCGACAGAGATCTTGGTGGTTGTTTTCTTCTGTAATTTCTAAAGCAATGTCTTGAGAGTCATTTTGTGCGCCGGCCTGATTTTCACCTACTGAACTGATCGAGTTATCATCGCTACCTGGTTCCTCGATCCCGAGTTTCTGCATCGCTGCCTGTAAATCCGGTTTTTGATGGTAGGACTCTTCCAGACCGGCCAGGATTACGCCATCTATGGTTACCGCATCATTGGATAAAAGGGAAATACCGGCATCCTTGAGCAGCTCTGTGACATAGCTTATGTTTTCAGCTGTCTCAGCGTCGTGATTGCCAAAAACTGCGAAACATCCCAGAGGGGCTTTCAGTCTCGCCAGCTGATCTGACAGATCGCTTCTGAAACGTTCATTTTTAATATTGGTTCTCTCTTCAATGAAGTCTCCGCCGATTAAAATAAGGTCAGGTCTGTTTTCCATTACCTTGGTCACCGCGTTGCCAAACAGGGAAGGGGTGTAGAATGATCCGGCGTGAATATCTGAGAAAAAGGCGATCTTGCGGCCTTGCCATTGCTCAGGCAAGCCTGCAAGCTTTATCTTGTAATCAGTCTGTTTTAAGCGGAAAGGCTCAACCAGGAAGCCATATAGAAGACAGACAATGGCAAAAGCAATCAGATTGTAAATAACATACAAAACAATATCCAAATTATCTTAACCTCCCGCCGGCATCCCGCAGCGACAATCTTGTTTGCCGGCAGAGACCGGCTGATCTATAGGGTCTTGGACGTCAATCAGAGCATCCAGGCTTCGCAGCATCCCGGAGCATCATTTCTTCAATATTACAATAAAGTACGGTAAGGAACACCGAAAGATTAAAGAATGGCCATGGCTGCGGCCATCCTGCGGGAGAATCCTCAGCTGTCCGGGATAATCTAAGCGTGAATAACAGCAAAACTCTGCTATAATTGACAGTTGGAAGCTTGGATAACTATAATTTCCCAACATGGACTTGAAATATGTTGCGGATTAGGCAATATTTTGGTTTCGGGTTGAGATCGATCCAATAAAACAATGATACAAATATTCAAGGGATTTATCTTTGCTCTTGTGTTGGACTCGAACCGACTGCTATGTAACTTATTTTGCGCAACTATACAATACGAGGTGACATTTAATGTACGAAAAAATTGACAGCAATCTTGACTTTCAGGATCGTGAACGTAAAGTTCTCGAGTTCTGGCGCGAGCAGGAGATCTTTGAGAAATCAGTCTCAGAGAGAGAAGGCAGCCCGGAATTCACCTTTTACGAGGGCCCGCCTACTGCTAACGGCAAGCCTCATATCGGGCATGTCCTGACCCGCGTTATAAAAGACTTGATTCCCCGCTATCGTACGATGAAAGGTTACCATGTTCCGCGCAAAGCCGGCTGGGATACTCATGGACTGCCGGTGGAGCTGGAGGTTGAGAAGAAGCTTGGCATCAACGGCAAAGAGGAGATCGAAGCCTACGGCATTGAGCCGTTCATTGAAGAATGCAAGAAAAGCGTCTGGACCTATAAAACTGAGTGGGAAGAGCTCTCTGAACGTGTCGGCTTCTGGGCCGATATGGAGAATCCCTATATAACTTACGAGAATGACTATATAGAATCAATCTGGTGGGCGCTGAAGGAGATCTGGAAAAAGGATCTGCTCTACAAGGGCCACAAGATCGTGCCTTATTGCCCGCGCTGCGGTACTGCGCTCTCCAGTCACGAAGTTGCTCAGGGCTACAAGGATGTCGAGGAAGAATCCATCTATATCTGTTTCAAGGTGGCGGGTAAAGACGATACCTATCTTTCCGCCTGGACCACTACGCCCTGGACCTTGCCCTCCAATGTCGCCCTCTGCGTCAACGCCGATGAGGACTATGTCCTGCTCAAAATGCCGCACGATGTCGATGGCACCAAAAAGGATATCTATTATTATTGCGCGAAGGCGCTTATGAACACGGTCTTCGGCGAAGAGGCCGAGGTTGTCGAGATTATGCCGGGCAGTGAGCTGGTGGGGCTTGATTATGAGCCGATCCTGCCTTATGCCCACAAAACGGTCGGCCAGCTGGAGAAGAAAGCCTGGTATGTCGTCTCGGATCCTTTTGTCACTTTGACTGAAGGTACCGGTATAGTTCATATCGCGCCGGCCTTTGGTGAGGATGACGCCCGCCTGGGACGCGAATACAACCTGCCTTTTGTGCAGTTAGTTAATCTGGACGGCACCTTCCCGGAGGATGTGACCGATTTCGCAGGCGTCTTCGTAAAAGATGCAGATAAAGGCATTATCGAGAAACTGAAACAAGACGGCAAATTGATTTCCAGTATTGATTTCACGCATAGTTATCCTTTCTGCTGGCGCTGCGACACCGCCCTGATCTACTACGCCAGAACCAACTGGTTTATCCGCATGACGGCGCTGAGAGACCAGCTTATGGAGACCAACGAACGCATCAACTGGTTTCCTGAATCTATCGGCAAGGGACGTTTCGGCAATTTTCTCGAGTCGGTCGTGGACTGGGTTATCAGCCGCGAACGTTACTGGGGCACGCCGCTGCCGATCTGGACCTGTCAGAATAAGGATTGCAATCACCAGATAGCTATCGGCAGTATCGCAGAGCTGAAAGAGCTGTCAGATAACTGTCCTGACGATATAGAACTGCATAAACCGTATGTAGACGAAGTGCATATAAACTGCCCTGAATGTCAGGGAACCATGCAGCGCGAGCCGGAAGTTATTGACTGCTGGTTTGATTCCGGCGCCATGCCTTTTGCTCAGCATCATTATCCCTTTGAGAATCAGGAGCTCTTCAATTACACTTACCCAGCCGATTTTATCTCTGAAGCTGTTGATCAGACGCGCGGCTGGTTTTACTCGCTGCATGCGATCAGCAATCTGCTCTTCGGGCAAGAGACCTATAAAAACTGTATCGTCATGGGGCATGTGCAGGACAAGGACGGCATTAAAATGTCCAAGCATATCGGCAATGTTGTCGATCCCTGGGATATTCTCGCAAAGGAAGGCGCCGATGCCGTGCGCTGGTACTTCTATGTCAACAGCCAGCCCTGGCTGCCTTCGCGCTTCTCGGAAGAAGCGGTAAATGAGAGTAAAAGGCGCTTTATGGGCACGATCTGGAATACCTATGCCTTCTACGTGCTCTACGCCAATATCGATAATTTTGACCCGCAGGAGTATCAGCTCGATTATGACCTGCTGGGTGTTATGGATCGCTGGATCCTCTCACGCCTGCACAGTCTGATCAAAGAAGTTGACACCAGGCTGGAAAAATACGATATTCTCTACGCTGCCAGAGCTCTGCAGGACTTTACCGATGAGCTGTCGAACTGGTATGTCAGACGCAACAGAGAGCGCTTCTGGGGTCCGGAAATGCCGCAGGACAAGGTCAATGCATATATGACACTGTTTACGGTCCTGAAGAATCTGATCCTGCTGGCGGCGCCATTTATACCGTTTACCACTGAGACCATCTACCAGAACCTGATCGGCAAGAGGATCAAAGGAGCGCCGGAGAGTGTTCACCTGGCAGACTTCCCCGGGTACAGAGAAGATCTGATCGACAAGGATCTCGAGCAGCAGATGAAGCTGGTGCTGGATATTGTCGTACTGGGCCGCGCCGCGCGAAATGCTTCTGCGATAAAGAACCGCCAGCCCTTAAGTGAGATTCTGGTTGTATCCGATGAGAGGCTCTCTGATGAGTATGTTGAGATCGTTTTGGATGAGCTAAATATTAAGAAGCTGAGATGGCTGGAGGGAGCGGGAGAACTGCTCGATTACAGCTTCAAGCCGCAGCTTAGAACGCTGGGTCAGAGAATGGGCAAGGATATACCCGCAGCGCAGAAAATGCTGGCGGAGCTGCCCGGCCGTGAGACTATGAGTGAGCTGAAAGATAAGGGGTATATTACTTTGGAGATAGGCGGCACTGCCTATGAGCTGAAAGAAGAAGACCTTCTGATCGAAGAGCAGTCAGCTGCGGGTTACGCTGCTGAGTCGTACGCGAATCTGAACGTTGCCTTAGCAACTGAGCTGACTGCTGAATTGATCGAAGAAGGCCTGATGCGCGAGATCGTCAGCAAAGTGCAGAATATGCGAAAGGAAGCCGGCTTTGAAGTTTTGGACAGAATTCGACTTTATTATCAAGCTGACGATGAGATAGAGGCTGTGCTGGCTAAGCACGAAGAGATGATCTCAACAGATATTCTGGCGCTGGAAATTCTGGAGCTGGGTAATCGCGAAGGCACAAAGTGGAATATTAACGGTCATGATGTGACCTTGTTAGTTGAAAGAGTGCCTGTTTAGACCCCTTTCATGGAAAAACCCGCAGCTAAAAAGTTTTCAGTTAATGATTTGACCTTGGCAGGGATCATTGCAGCGCTGTATGTGCTGCTGACCCTGCCTTTTGCTCAGATCTCCTTTGGCATCTTGCAGTTTCGTTTAGCGGAGGCTCTGACTGTGCTGCCGATACTGAATGCCGCTGCGATCCCGGGAGTCTTTGTCGGCTGCCTGCTGGCAAATCTGCTTAATCCACAAAGTCTTGGCATCGTAGATATACTGGGCGGCAGCCTGGCCACTCTTCTGGCTGCTTATCTCAGCTATAAGCTCGGAGCTCCCTGGCAAACCGATCAATCTGCAGGGGAGACAAGCAGACTGAAATTGAGCTGGCGTCATATCCCGGCGCTGCTGCCGCCGATTATTGTTAATGCCTTTACTGTGGGAGTTTATCTGCCTTGCCTGCTTTTGGATGAGATTACCTTGCCGCTAGTTTTAGGTTCGGTCGGATCGATTGCTCTGACACAAACGCTGGTGATCTTTGCCTTGGGCTTACCGCTCTTAATAACACTGCGCCGCACCGGCCAGCTGAGGAAATAAATGTCGTGTTCTGATGTGAAAAATTATTTTGCCGGCACTGGCCTCGAAGACAGAATTCTGGAATTTGATAAGTCCAGCGCAACTGTCGAACTTGCTGCCGCCGCTGTGGGCTGCGCAGCACAGCAAATTGTCAAGACTATGGCATTCCTGGTGGAGGGTAAACCCATACTTATTTTATGCGCCGGCAATGCCAGAATTGATAATCCTAAATATAAAGCTCAGTTCAATGAAAAAGCTAAAATGATTCCGGCTGACAAAGTCGAAGATTACATTGGCCACAACATTGGCGAGGTATGCCCCTTTGCCGTTAAAGAAGGCGTTATTGTATATTTTGATGAATCTCTCAAGGCCAATCAGATATTATATCCGGCAGCGGGGAATGATCGCAGCGCGATAGAACTTTCTCTGACTGAACTGGAATTTCACGCCCGGCCTACTGCCTGGATTGACGTCTGCAAACTGACTTCCTGACTGGCCGGACATGCTGCCCGGATTGATGTCTGCCAACTGACTGGCTGAATTGCAACGCATAAACTTAGTGTTTGGCCTTTTGCTTGAAATTTCAGCTAAAACTTCAGCAAACGTGTACCCATTCTATGTGCCGGAGCCAATAGATAATCGTCTTCAATAAATCACTTTTTAATCGTAACAACAGCGGGGGAAACTCTGCTACAATTGATATATTCTATTTACAATGTTGGATTTAATAATATTTACAGGAGAGTTTCAGATGAAATTTGTAGTTAACGGCAGCGGTGGCGTTACCACCGAGTTAGTTTTTTCAGATCAGACAAAGTCAACCCCCAGCCTGGAGTATGCTAAGGAAAAAGTTGATTTCAAGGGCAAGATGGGCGAAGTGTTTTTCTTCCCCTCGCTGGAAGGCGCCGGACATATTCTGGTTGGTCTGGGCGAGCTGGGCAAGCTTGGCTATAACGAGCTGCGGGAAAGCTTTTATAATGTCGGGCAGCTCTTGAGTAAGCATCGTTTGACTGAGGTGGAAGTCAAACTGCCGATGCTTTATGACCTGACCAATCTGAAAAGCTCAGAGGCGGTCGCGGAGGGCTTTTTGCAGTCGACATACCGCTTTGATAAATACCAGAGCGAGAAAAAGGAGCATCCGGAGATTACTGTTAATCTGTCTTTGGTTGAGGGCAGGGCAGAGGATGCTGAAGCAGGTGTTAAACGGGCAGAACTGCTCATGACCGGTGTCTTTTTGGCGCGTGATCTTGTTAACGAGCCCTCGAATGTTATTTATCCTGAGACTTTGGCTAAGAGGGCTCAGGAGGCACTGGAGCCTCTGGGGATTAAAGTTACTGTCTATGAGGAAGATGAGATCCGCGAAATCGGCATGCACGCTTTCCTCAGTGTCGGTCAGGGATCGGATAAGCGTCCGCGTCTGATCGTGATGGAATATAAGGGAGATCCCGAGAGTGATAAATGTACCGGCCTGGTCGGCAAGGGTCTGACTTATGATGCCGGCGGTTATTCGCTCAAGCCATCTGACGGCATGAAGACAATGAACAGCGACATGGCCGGAGCTGCTACGGTTATCGGCACGATGCTCACTTTGGGCCAAATTAAGCCGCAGACTAATGTCACCGGTGTGATCGCGGCCTGTGAGAACTTGATCTCCGGAAGCTCGTACAAGCCTGGCGATATTATCCAGTCTCTGGCCGGGAAAACAATTGAAGTGGACAACGCTGACGCGGAAGGGCGTCTCACACTGGCGGATGCCGTGCATTACGCCACTAATCAGCTCGGCTGTGAGCGAGTAATTGATCTGGCTACGCTTACAGGCGCCTGCCTGATCGCTCTGGGCGAAGAATATTCCGGCGCTGTTACCAATAACGCCGTATTTTTAGCTGAGATCAAGGAAGCTGCTGACGCTGCAGGTGAGAGAATCTGGGAACTGCCAAATGACAAGGATTTCGCCAAGCGCAATGAATCCAAGATCGCGGATATCATGAACTCAGGCGGCCGTTTGGGCGGCACGATCTCAGCGGGACAATTTGTCGGCGCTTTCGTGCACGAAGAGAAACCCTGGGTGCATCTGGATATTGCCGGAACTGCCTTTTTAAGCAAGGAGCAGCACTATCTGCCCTTAGGAGCAACCGGAGTCCACGTTAAGACCCTGGTCAATCTTTTTGACCAATAGACGGGGATCACAGACAAGAATGACACATTATTTTGATCAGGAACCGGAATCAGAGCATCGCTATCGGCTCATTGAGACGGAGTTTAAAGGCGTAAACTTTAGCTTCCGCACCGATAGCGGTGTTTTCTCCGGTACTGACATTGATCGCGGTACCGCTCTTTTGATTGACATCGTGCTGGCTGAAGAACCGTGCGCCCCGGGCAGGATGCTTGATTTGGGAAGCGGCTACGGCGCCGTTTCAGTTGTCTTTCGCAAACTAAGACCTGAACTGGAAATTGTCGCCTCTGATGTCAATCGGCGTGCTCTGGAGCTTGTAAGCTACAACTTGAAACTTAATAGTCTGCCGGCTGTCGAGGTTGTCGAATCTGACGGTCTTGCCGATATTTCCGGCGACTTTGATCTGATCTTGCTTAATCCGCCTATCAGGACAGGGAAGGAGACAGTCTATCGACTGTATCGGGAAAGCTATGCTGCGCTGAAACCAGGCGGCAGATTCTATCTGGTTGTACGCAAAAAGCAAGGCGCGCCCTCGACTGTGTCTGAGCTGGAAAGCTATTGGGATGAAGTTGAAGTTATTAAGAAGAAATCCGGTTACTGGATTATCCGCTGTGAGAAGTCAGCGGTGTAATGCCGGTAAAAAGGCTGCTGACCGGATTATCCGCTGTTAAAATCATTGGAATGGTGACAGAACAAAGGCTGCTAACCGAATTATCCGCTGTTAAGTTGGGGAGTTATGCTATCAGGGACTCCGTCCATTTTCTGCTTAGCTGCCGGACTGAGACAACAGAGTGAGGATTGACTGATGTCGAAGACTGAATATGTGTATTTTCAAGCTCTGGGACAGGACAGCCATAGGTTTTCTTCTGATCCTCTGCGCCCTCTGTATCTGGGCGGTGTCCTGATCCCTGATGAAGCAAGCCTGGAAGGCAACAGTGATGCCGATGTGATCCTGCACGCGCTGGTTAATGCTCTCAGCGGTCTGTCTGCGGTTATTGTGCTGGGCGCGGTCGCCAATGACATGTGCGCTGAAGGTATCACTGACAGCAAGGCATATGTAGAGGAAGCTCTTAAAACTTTAGGAGAGATTGAACTCTTGCACCTTTCCTTTACTGTTGAAACCGCCAAACCTAAACTTCTGCCGCATATCCCGGCAATGCGCCAGGCTATTGCGGAGCTTACAGGTCTTCCTCTTCGCTCTGTAGCGATAACTGCTACCAGCGGCGAAGGTTTGACTGCTTTTGGCCGTGGGGAAGGCATCCAGGCCTTTTGCCTGGCGTCTGCGCGGCGGCCGGACTGACAGCGCGATTGACCTCTCTGCCCGGCGTTCCTGACCAATTCGATTGCTTTTGAATGGCGTATGCACGGCGTCCTGCCTGACGGCGCTATTGGCCTCTCAGCCCGACGGCCGGTCTTACAGCGTGATTAGCTTATGCGCGGCTCCCTGGACGCAAACTGACTTATTGCTGAATCCGCGCCGAACTATAAGCGCCTTCGCCAGAAAACTATTACCACTGCAAAGACGTGAACTTGTCAGACAATGTTCACAGCTCTGTTCGGCTATTAATCAAATACACTCTTGTTGAGGTGCTGAATATATTTTTTTATCATGATATTGCGGAGGGCACCTCTGTCGTTAGGGTTATCAACAGTGAGGCCGGTATTTGCATAGCGGTCCGGCCTCCTGAATTCTTTTAACAGTTCGGCCGGAATATGTTTTTCACATTCCTTTTTGCCGGCTGCAATCCAGTTGAAAGCTTTGGTCTGTTTTTGTTCCAGGGAATTGTTCCTGGCCATGTCCTCGATGGCCGCGTAAGTATGATTCACACCTCCCAAATTTGAGAAGTAGGAGCTTCTGCCCAGCCGCGGATTGATTTCAAAAACATAGACATCACCGGTCTCAGGATGTATTTTCATATCAATATTGAAGAAGCCGTAATAGTCCAGGCCGCGTATGATTTTCTTAGTCAGTGCGTACAATTCCTCCAGATCGCTGTCGATCAGGACGAGATAATTCCCTATCTGTAAAGGACGCTGATCAGTCAGCAGGCATCTGGCCTGGCTTAAGGAGAACTTATCATCTCCTGATCGGTAACCATTGAGTGTGAATTCCGTACCTTGGCCGCCAGGTATGTATTCCTGGACGATCCAGCTGCCCTGGTATTTATTCTTGTATTCCAATTCGAATATTTCATCAACCTTTTTGATCGCATCTTCTTGACTGTCGACGAAGTAGACTTTTTCTTTTTCCTTAATTCGGCTGCTTTTATAGGCGTTATTATCATCTGCTTTGAGTATCAGCCTGCCTTCCAGGTCTAAGTCTTTATAGTTGTCCTGAGATACTATTCTCGTTTTTGGAATTAACACACCCATTTCCTCCATCCGGGCATAGAAGTATCTTTTTTTCATTAACGCTTCTCCCAGCTGCTTATCGGGGTAGGGTATTATGGGCTCAAAAGCAAATTTTTCCAGATTATCGTAGATGACTTCCATATAAATCTCGTTAGGGATGAAGAAAATAACTTTTTCCTGACCGGCAGAATTCTCCTTGCAGGCCCTGTTTACTAAATCAATTAACACTTCCGGTCTGGCAATATAGTTTTCATCGGCATAGGAGTCCATGTAGATATCGGCTATCTTGGTATGTGAGAAAGGCGATAATATCCGGGAACAGCAGACAATTACTTTCTCTCCATAGGCATCGTTGATGCTTCTGGTCATTGAATAGGAACTTGGATCCGTGCCTATTACGATAGGGATTATGCCTTTCATTAATGTTCCTCCAGGCTTGCTTGCTGATCTTCCTTAATACACAAGATACAAAAAGGATATCGATTTCTCATAGGAGCATTGTATATCAAAGCCGGAAAATATAATACTGACTAACATCTTGACGGGAACGAGAACGATTGATAAATATCTTGACGGGAACGTTTGTTCTGGATTATAATGGCTAATACGAACATACGTTTATATTGAAGATGTGAGGAGATTGGCTATGCGCGTGATATTACACTCTGATCTGAATGCTTTCTACGCCAGTGTTGAATGTCTATATCGCCCTGAGCTCAGAGAGGTGCCGATGGCGGTCTGCGGTGACCCTCTCAAGAGGCACGGTATTGTTCTGGCCAAGAACGAGCTGGCTAAGAAAATTGGAGTGAAGACGGGCGAGGCGATCTGGGAGGCGGAAAGTAAATGTCCCGGTCTGACGCTTGTGGCTCCGCAAGGCAGATTGTATCAGCGCTATTCGCAGCTGGTGCGCAGCATTTATGAGGAATATACTCCTTATGTTGAATCGTTCGGCATTGATGAGTGCTGGCTTGATATAACAGCCAGCGGCCGTGACGGGTACGAAGTTGCTGAAGAATTGCGTCTTCGTATTCACAGAGAAATAGGACTTACGGTTTCCATCGGTGTCAGCTTTAATAAAATTTTTGCCAAATTAGGCAGTGACCTCAAGAAGCCGAACGCAGTAACTGAGATCAGAAGTGATAACTTCCGCGAGCTCGTCTGGCCGCTGCCGGTGCGGGATCTGCTTTTTGTGGGCCGGCAGACGGAACGCAAGCTTACCTTGATGAATGTCAGGACGATCGGAGATCTGGCGCGCTGCGGTCCGGAATTTCTCCAGAAGCGCCTGGGCAAGTGGGGACTTATGCTCTGGCAGTCAGCCATGGGTTTGGATCAGCAAAGTGTTGCCAGATCCGGCGATTATCCGCCGGTCAAATCTGTAGGCAACAGTATGACCGCTATCAGAGATCTCCACACTGAAACAGAGGTTAAATTGGTTTTTATGCGCCTGTCTGAAGAGGTGGCCATGCGTCTGCGTGAACAAGGACTTTTCTGCAGCACGATCCAGATTTCCATGCGCGATAATGAGCTTTTCTCCTTTGAACGTCAGCGTAAACTTTCCCGGCCGACTCAATGCGCCTTTGTTATTCTGGAAGCCGCCATGTCCTTATATAACGATCAGCAGTATAAAAACCGGCCTCTGCGCTCACTGGGCGTTCGCGGCGTTGATCTAAGCTGGGAGGAGGGAGGCCGGCAAATATCCTTCCTGCCGGAAGCGGAATATGAGGAGCGCTGGCTGGAAGTAGAGCGTACCGTGGATGATCTGAGAGAGCGTTACGGCGAAGAGGCTGTGCTGAGGGGACGTCTGCTGTCAGATAAGGCTCTCTCCGGACTTAGATCCTATACTCAGATGGATGTGCCGACCGGTACATTGCCGGGCAGCAGTGCTTCACCTCATCTGAGACCGGCAAAGATCTACCGGGAGGTGGTATGATTTGACGCAGCGCATCATGATTGATGTTTTAGCCCGTTTCGAAAGCGGGAGGATACGGCCGCTGCAGGTAATCTGGCATGACGGCAGAAAATACGGTATTGATAAAGTACTGGATGTACGCCGGGCAGCCTCCAAATCAGGCGGCAGCGGCATCCGCTACACCTGTCTAATTGCGCAGCGGCAGGTCCCTTTATATTTTGATGAGTGGGAGAATGTCTGGTGGTGTGACAGTAAAGACTGATGCACTCCAGAGAATGTCGCACCGCCACCGATGTATTCATTGCCACCATACGATGTGACAGCAAAGACTGATGCACTCCAGAGAATGTTGCACCGCCACCGATGTTTTTATCGCCGCAATAAGGTGTGACAGTAAAGACTGATGCACCAGTGAAAGCGCTCAAACGGCAGTACCGGAACCTAAAACAGAGCTGATCGTTGAGCTGAGGCGAGAATGGTTACTGAGGTCTGCAGGATATTTCTCAGGTCATCAAGCTTTTGCCAAAGCATATCCCTTTCTTCGGCCGTAATTCTAAGGCTGTCAGGCAAAGGCGCACGCAGATAGATGTGGAGTATGGCATATGCGCAGGAGGCAAAATCTTCATCATTAAGTTTAGCCAGACCATCAAAATATAAGTTGATACTATCCAGAGAGATCGCCCGCGGCAGAGCTAAGATGGCCATCTCGATCAGAGTGTATTGAGAAGCGGCAGCACTGGTTAACAGCGGCAAAAGGTCAAGGTTTTTCCTGTATTCACGGCACTCGTGCTGCCGGTTTCGACCTTCTAAAGTCAGGTGACGGACACCCGAGCGCAAAAACAAAAAACCGGCAGCCGGCAGCAGGATCAGAAGGCCGACAGGACTTTGTGCCAGCAAAGTAAGAACTGCAGCTATAACCAGGAAAAAGACAGTGAATATTAAAGTTAAGCGGCGGCTAAACTTCGTTTTGTTCTGATCAAACAATCCCAGTTCCAGATGTTCACTGTGAACCAACTGCTGATATTCCAGATAGTTTTGCTCAAACATTGCAGCCGTGGCAGGGTTGCGGGCGGCTTGCTTAATCTGCGAAACAGATAAAGCCGGACCGTCTTTTGCGACATCCTGAAAGAGCCAATGCAGAAGATAGGCTTCCGATGGACGGAAGGCTGAAAAATCCACCCGCCCTGATTGAGGCCAGGTAAAAACATAGTCGTCCATCCATAATTCTTTCTGGTTGACCAGGCTTAAAAGTGAGCTGAGCAGAATGCGCTCAGGCCTGTCTTTATTAAGCAGCATGGAAGAGTTGTAAGGTTTAACGGCAGTTGGCCAGAGGGCAAAATCCTTCTCTACCGGTCTGCGCCTGCCTTCCAATTCGTAATAAAAATAAAAACCTAAGGCTAAGACCAGGCCGACAAAAGAAATCAGGGGAATGATGTTGCGCACAAATTCTCTGCGATTTCTGTCAGTCAGAAGAGATTGGGCCTTCATGCCGGCATCTCGCAGCTGCTGTTCTACAGCCAGATCACTTGAATCTGCCGGTAAGGAGGCAAAAACATCTACATCTGTAGTAAATAATAAAAGCAGATTGTCACCTGTTTCCAGATCGCTTGTCTCTAAAGATATGATTCTTTCATTCTGACTCAGTTTTATCTGAGCAGAGCTCTGAGTAACGATTGTCGCACCGGAAGCGGTAATATTCTCCGGAAATATTAAGGAAGCATTAAATGTTTCCGGACTATCCTTCATATCCAGGGTTAATATGGGGAGACTCAGCAGCGCCTGGGTGCCATTTTGCACAACAGCATCACTCACCAGCCACTCTGCTTTAATCAGCCATTCTCCCATACCAAAGCGGGTGGACATCCTGACGGTGGTTCTCTCGTCAGAAACCTTCTTCACATAGAACGCAGGAGAATTGCCACCTTTATCGTCTGCTTCCTCTTCAAATTGTGTATAGATAGGTATTGGATTAATGCCGCTGGTCGCGATGCCGATATTCAGAAGTTCCGCACTGCCGTTAGCCAATGCCGGCAGCTCCAGATTCAAATCCCAGGACTCAGCAGGAGCTGAGACCTCAAATATTTCCGTCATCTGAACCGTGCCGTCTGCCAGAACCAAAACTTCCGTATTAACTTCATTAACTGTAACCCGGGAAAACAAATTTTCAATACTGCTGCATGATGTCAGTGAACTCAGCAACAACAGCATGATCAGGGCAATAATAGACACTATCCGAGTCTTACCAGTTTTAGAAATCACCCTTCACCTCAAAATATCTCCAGGACTTAGAACCCTGTCCGTTTCAGAATCAATCCTTCTTAAGCCGCACACTGCCGGAACTCAGCACATGCTCTCTTAGCGTGACATTGAGTGCATTGCTCCCAGAATACTCAGCACACGCTCTCATAGCTTGACATTGAGTGCATTGCTCCCAGGATACTCAGCACATGCTCTCTTAGCGTGACATTGAGTGCATTGCTCCCAGGATACTCATGGTGCACTTTTCTTCCGTTGGTGCTGAGCATTTCACTTTGTCTAACTATATCGTAATTATATTAAACCAATATATACCTTTAGTCATGACTAATGCAGCAAATATAATTATGTTACATTAATAGCAGCTATACAGAATTTTAAATGGAGGCGCTTATGGGTAAGAACACTCGCTGGGCCAGCTTTACTTCATCACAGGGATTTGAGATCCAATTCCCCGTTTCTACAGTTGAAGGCGATAACTCAGGTCCGCATCTGGTTATAACAGCGGGGCTGCATGGCTGTGAGTACTCCGGCATAGCAGCAGCAATTGAATTATATAAATACCTCAATCCCGCCAAGCTTAAAGGGAAGATAGACATCGTTACCGTTGCTTCAGTGGCAGCATTTTATGAAAAAAGTCCCTTCGTCAATCCGGCCGACAAGAAAAACCCTAATCGCACTTTCCCTGGCAGAGAAGACGGCAGCTATACGGAAGCTCAGGTCTACTTTTTGTTGAACGAGATTATTGACGGCTGTGATTTCTATCTTGATCTGCACTGCGGCGACATGATTGAGCTTATTGAGCCGTTCGCTATTTACCACACGGGCGCAGGGGAAGAAATTGACACGAAATCCTCTGAATTGGCTTTTTATTATGGTTTACCCAGCGTAATACCTACTGCCTCTGACGGTGTCTGGCCGGACCGGGGTACCAGTTATGCGGCAGCTGCAGAGCTCGGCATACCGGGCGCGATTGTAGAGGCTGGCGGTAACGGCATGATTGAGCAGCAAGCTGTCGACATTCATCTCCAGGGCCTTCTTAATGTATTGCGCCTGCTGGGCATGATAAAAGGCAGACCTTACGCTCCTGACAAGAGTGTGCTTTATAAGGACTTCAAATGGCTCTACGCACCTGTTCAGGGCATCTGGCATCAGGAGCTGCCCTTAGGCTCTGCTCTGGAACCCGGTGACAATCTCGGACGAATTGAAGATCTATTTGGAACTCAACTTATTACTCTGACTTCTCCGGTTGCCGGCAAACTTGTGTTCACGACCAGTGCGGCCGCCATGACGGAAGGAGACATTGTTTTAGGCATAGCTATGAGCTAAACTGTGATTCTATCCTGCTGTATATGAAGATAAGAGCAACAGGTACCGAACGAAATATGATAATGCAGGAATAGAAATTTTGAGAATTTGAGAAAATATTGAGGCTGAATAGCTCAATTCAGGAGTGAATAAAATATTTTGATTTACTCTTGCATTTGTTTTTCATCCCCTATATACTATACGGTGCGTCTTTAGAGAGGTATGCCATCTTTTCATAGACGACTAAAGCAGAGAAGCCGGAGATTGCTGTTGACTCAGCTGCGTTGAGCAAACAGGTAACTTCGGCGGAGAAGTCCGACATAGAATCGGGCGCATGGTACGCAGTCTTATGGGTTAGCCCGGCAACTGTTTACTGAATACAGAAGCTGGGCATTATAGCAGAAGAGAAAGAAACACCAGATGACGTAGTACCAATATTGCAGCAAATCAGGAGGTTAGCATGGCAATTGAACAAAAAATCCGCATCAGATTAAAGGCGTTTGATCATCACATTTTGGATGAGAGCGCTGAGAGAATCGTTGATACGGCCAAAAGAACAGGGGCGAATGTGTCGGGACCAATCCCGCTGCCGACCGAAAAGGAAATCGTAACAATTCTGCGTTCTCCGCATAAGCACAAAGATGCTCGTGAGCAATTTGAAATCAGAACGCACAAGAGATTGATAGATATCCTTGCTCCAAACACGAAAACAGTAGAGTCCTTGATGAAGCTGGAAATGCCAGCCGGTGTCAACATAGAGATCAAGCTATAGGCAGCCGCAAGACTGCCGGGTCAAGTTCACGGAAAGTGAACCAATAACCAGGAGGTAAGAGTTTTATGGGAAAATTCATGCTCGGTCGCAAGGCTGGTATGACACAGATTTTTGATGAAGACGGCATAGTGATTCCGGTTACGGTAGTCGCTTGCGGTCCGTTATCTGTATTGCAGAACAAAACAAATGAAGTCGATGGCTACAAAGCCGTCAAGGTCGGTTTTGAGCAAAAGAAGCGCGTCAACAAGCCCAATCAGGGGCAGTTCGATAAGGCCGGTGTCAAGCCGATGAGAATTATGTGTGAGTTTAAAACTGACAATGACTTTGATCTGGGTCAGGAAATTAAGGTATCGGATATGTTCGCCCCTGGCGAATTTGTTGATGTCATGGGAACCTCAAAGGGTAAAGGCTATCAGGGCGTAGTTAAGCGCCATGGTCACAGCAGAGGCCCGGTAAGCCACGGTTCAAAGCATCACAGACATGCCGGTTCCGTAGGTGCTTCAGCTACTCCCGGTAAAGTATTTAAAGGCACAAAAATGGCCGGACAAATGGGCAACAAGCGTGTAACAGTGCAAAATCTTGAGGTCGTATCGGTTGATGGTGAGCGCAACATACTCTTAATCAAAGGCGCTGTGCCGGGGCCAAGAGGCGGTCTCCTCGAGATCACTTCTACGGTTAAGAGAAGATAAGGCAGAGGAGATCATCTTATGGCGAAGATAGATATTTATAATATGGAAGGCAAAGTTGTCGGGGATATGGAATTGTCCGACGATATCTTTGCTATTGAACCAAATGAAGATGTTTTACACAGAGTTCTGGTAAATCAACATGCCAACCGCCGTCAGGGCACAGTAAAAGTTAAAGGCAGAAGTGAAAAGCGCGGCGGCGGCAGGAAACCGTGGAGACAAAAGGGAACAGGCAGAGCCAGACAAGGCTCAATACGCGCAGCTCAATGGGTTGGCGGCGGCAGAATATTTGGGCCTGCTCCCAGAGATTTCAGCTATAAATTGCCACGCAAAATGCGTCGTCTGGCGCTTAAATCAGCTCTGGCCAGTAAATTCCAGTCAGAACAGATGCTGGTACTGGACGAACTGAATTTTGCTGAGATCAAGACCAAGAATATGGTCAAGGTCCTTAATGATCTCGGTGTTAACGGTTCCGCACTGGTTGTTTTGCCTAAGCGTAATCTGACTGTAGAGCGTTCCGCCAATAATCTGCGCGGAATCAAGCTAACAGAAGTGCAGACGCTTAATGTAACTGAACTCTTGAAATTTGACCGTTTGATCCTGACAAAGGATGCAGTAATCAGGATTGAGGAGGTATATAACTAATGAAGAGTATATATGACGTTATTATCAGTCCGGTTATAACGGAGCGGAGCATGAGTGCAACTCAAGAAGGTAAATATACCTTCCGTGTCGCCTATGACGCTACCAAGCCGGAGATCCGTCAGGCGGCCGAGCAGCTGTTTGATGTAAAAGTGCTGAAGGTAAACACCAGCTATCAAGGCGGCAAGACAAAGCGCATGGGCGTTCATGTCGGCAAGCAGCCTGTTTGGAAGAAAGCAGTGGTTACCATCGACCTCGATCCCTCTGAAGACAGTTTTGAGACTAAAGGCGGCAAGGTCAGCACAACTTCCAAGAAGTATAAGACTGAGATTGAAAATTTCGGGTTCGGCCAGTAAGCCGTACACGTAATAGAGAAGGAGCTAGAAAATGGCACTTAAGACATATCGTCCTACTTCTCCGGCTTTAAGGCAGAAAACCGTCACTGACTACTCAGGTTTGACAAAGAAAGATCCTGAGAAAGCCTTACTTAAGCCAAAAAAGAAGAATGTCGGACGCAATAATTATGGTCGTATTACCAGTCGTCACAGAGGCGGCGGCAATAGACAGAAGCTAAGAGTTATCGATTGGAATCGCAATATAGAAGGCGTTCCTGCTAAGGTCACAGCCTTAGAGTACGATCCTAACCGTACAGCCTTCATCGCTTTAATTCAATATGTTGACGGCGAGAAAGCATATATTCTCGCTCCTCAGGGATTAAAGGTCGGAGATACGGTTGAGAGCGGTCCTGATGTAGATATTGTTGTAGGTAATTGTCTGCCCATGGAGAATATTCCCATCGGTACAGAGATTCACAATATTGAGATGCGTCCGGGCAGAGGCGGACAAATGGTCCGCAGCGCCGGTTCCTCAGCTCAACTCCTGGCACGCGAAGGGAAATACGCTACCTTGCGTATGCCGTCAGGCGAAGTGAGAATGGTCCTTGCAATCTGTAAAGCCACCATCGGTTCTGTGAGCAATCCGGAAAATGAGCTGATGAATAAAGGCAAAGCCGGGTATATGAGACATCTGGGCAGAAGGCCTCATGTAAGAGGTTCAGTTATGAACCCGGTTGATCACCCTCATGGCGGCGGCGAAGGTAAAGCGCCAATCGGCATGCCTAGCCCGATGACTCCCTGGGGCAAGCCCACACGGGGTTACAAGACCAGAAAAGCAAAAGAATCGGATAAGCTGATTGTCCGGAGAAGAAGAAAGAAATAGGGAGGCTTGCTGAAGAATGAGTCGTTCAACGAAAAAAGGTTTTTTTGTAGAGGAAGCTCTTATGCGTCGCATCAATGCGATGAATGAGAAGAATGAGCATCGTGTTATTAAGACCTGGTCACGCGCCTCCACGATCTTCCCGGAGATGGTCGGGCATACGATTGCTGTGCATGATGGCCGCAAACATGTGCCCGTGTATATTACAGAAGAAATGGTAGGACATAAACTTGGTGAATTCGCGCCTACCCGGACGTTCCGTGGACATGCGGGCTCCGAGAAGAGAACCACTGTCCGCTAATCGGAAATGAAGGGAGGATTAGTCTGTGGCAAAGAAAGTAATGAGCAAAGAAGAATTACTCGCCAATAAAGAAGAGCTGGTGGCTAATTACAATGCCAGACAGCAGCGTAACCGGAAGGCGCCGCTTTTGACCAAAAAAGAGCGCAAGGTTCTGGATATTGGCAGAGATCAAGGCTATGCCGAAGTCAAGCATATTCGTATTAATGCCTTCAAGGTGAATACGTTAATTCGTTTGATTCGCGGTAAATCGTTAGACGAGGCTTATGCAATTCTTACGTACACTCCTCACGCTGCTTCACCGGTACTGATCAAATTACTGAAGTCAGCAGAGGCAAATGCTGTGAACAATAATCATCTTTCTCGCGAAGATCTCTATGTGGCGGAATGTTATGCCAATCAGGGGCCGACCCTGAAGCGTATTCGCGCCAGAGCTCGTGGTAGTGCAACGCGCATTTTTAAGCGCACCAGCCATATCACCGTCGTACTGAAAGAGAAAGTATAAGGAGGAGATTATTAATGGGTCAGAAAGTTAACCCGCACGGCCTGCGCGTTGGAGTAATCAAAGATTGGGATTCACGCTGGTATGCGGACAAAAAAGATTTTTCCCGCTACCTGGTTGAAGATAAGCAGATCCGCGATTTCGTTAAAAATGAAACTGAAAAAGCCGGCGTATCTCGTATTGAGATTGAGCGCGAAGGCGATGACAGAACTGTCGTAACCATAACCACAGGAAAACCCGGTATTATTATCGGTCGTCAGGGTTCTGAGATTGAAAATCTCAAGAAGAAGATGGCTAAGCGATTCAAGCGTAATTTCTTCATTAATGTCAAAGAAGTGAAGAACGTTGATACTGAAGCTCAGCTTGTAGCTGAAGGAATAGCCCGTCAGCTGGAAGAACGTGTGTCGTTCCGCCGCGCTATGAAGCAAGCTATCAGCAGAGCGATGAAGCAAGGCGCCAAAGGAATCAAGACCATGACTTCCGGACGCCTGGGCGGCGCTGAAATTGCCAGAACTGAACAATATCATGAGGGAACAATCCCTTTGCATACCTTACGTGCTGATATTGATTATGGCTTCGCAGAAGCAAAGACAACTTATGGACGCATTGGCGTCAAGGTCTGGGTCTACAAAGGCGAAGTCCTGCCTGCGCGTAAGACAGAACAAGAACCTCAGGAAGGAGTTGAAGCCTGATGTTAATGCCAAAACGTGTTAAATACAGAAGACAGCACCGCGGCAGAATGAAGGGTAAAGCTACACGCGGCAACTTTGTTGCTTACGGTCAATACGGCTTAGAGGCTACTGAGCCTTGCTGGATAACCGGCAATCAGATTGAAGCTGCCCGTATTGCCATCAATCGTCGTCTGCGCCGTGGCGGTAAAGTCTGGATTAAAATCTTTCCGGATAAGCCTGTTACCAAAAAACCGGCTGAGACGAGAATGGGAAAAGGTAAGGGAGCTCCGGAGTATTGGGTAGCAGTTGTCAAGCCCGGACGCGTTCTTTTTGAAATCGCCGGCGTAAGTGAAGCTATGGCTAAAGAAGCCATGAGACTGGCTGCGCACAAGCTTCCCTGTAAGACCAGGTTTGTTAAATCAGAGCGTACCTTCAGTGAGGAGGAACTGGCCAGCTTTGCTGAAGTTCATGTAACTGAAGAAGATCTTGTCACTTCTGCCGAATTGGAAGAAATTGCCGAACTCGGTGAGACTGATGAAGATCTTGTCGAGGGTGAAGAAGCTGTTGAAGCAGAGGAGGAAAATGATGAAAGCAACTGAACTTCGTGAAAAAACATCTGCTGAACTTGCTGCCGAGTTGAATGAACTTAAGTCAGAACTTTTTAAGCTTCGTTTTCAGCACGCGACAAATCAGCTTTCTAATCCTATGCAATTACAGCGGGTAAAGCGAGATATCGCTCGTGTAAAAACCGTTATGCGTGAACAAGAGCTTGCTCAGGCAAGGGAAATCGGAGGAAGTAGAGCATGAGCAATGGTGAAAGAGCGATTCGCAAACAGCGAACAGGCGTAGTGACAAGTGACAAAATGGACAAGACTATTGTGGTCGAAGTCGTAGAATTTGTCCGTCATCCGCTATATAAGAAATATATTCAAAAAACACTCCGCTTGAAGGCTCATGATGAGAATAACGAGTGTAAGACTGGTGATAAGGTTCGTGTCATGGAGACGCGTCCTCTTAGCCGTGATAAGCACTGGCGTCTGGTCGACATCATCGAAAAAGCCAAGTAGCTTAGCGTGTTGGAGGAGGTTTAATAAAATGATACAAGTTGAATCAGCTCTGAAATCTGCAGATAATACGGGCGCCAAGCGTCTCTACTGTATTAAAGTATTAGGCGGATCAGGGCGTAGATATGCCAACGTCGGCGATGTTATCGTGTGTTCCGTAAAGGAAGCGATCCCCGGCGGAGTCGTGAAGAAGGGCGACGTCGTGCGCGCAGTCGTAGTTAGAACTAAAAAAGGTCTGCGCCGTAATGACGGATCCTATATCAGATTTGACGAGAATGCAGCCGTAATTATTAAAGATGACGGCAACCCTCAGGGAACACGCATTTTTGGTCCAATCGCCCGTGAACTCAGAGAGAAGAATTATATGAAGATTCTCTCCCTGGCACCTGAAGTATTGTAAGGAGAACAAAAATGTCAAAAGTACATGTAAAAGTTGATGACAACGTTTATGTCCTCTCCGGAAAAGATGCCGGCAAATCTGGAAAAGTATTAGCTGTCAATCCTAAGACTGGCAGAGTGATTGTCGAAGGCGTCGCAATGGCTACGGTGCACAAGCGTCCTCGCACAGCGCAAGATCCCGGCGGCATCATTCATATTGAGTCAGCGATTGATGCTTCCAATGTCATGGTTGTTTGCGATAAGTGTAAACGTCCTTCGAAGCTCGAAGTGAGATTTGACGCTAAAGGCGTAAAGGCGAGACATTGTAAAGCCTGCGGCGCAAAGATCTCTGTCATCGGACAAGAGAAATAGTGAGGAGGGCGCAAAATGAGCAGAATGAAAGATAAATATCGCAGTGAAGTCGCACCGAAATTGCGCGAGCAATTTGGTTATAAATCTACGATGGAGATTCCCAAGCTTGAAAAGATTGTTCTTAACATGGGTGTCGGTGACGCCAAGGAGAATTCCAAGGCTATCGAGAGTGCTGCAGACAATCTGAGAGTGATTTCCGGACAACAGCCGGTTGTTACGAAAGCGCGTAAATCAATTGCAAACTTTAAATTGAGAGAAGGCATGCCTATCGGCGTCATGGTTACTTTGAGAGGGGATCGTATGTATGATTTCCTCGATAAGCTGGTCAGCATCGCTCTGCCGCGTGTTCGTGACTTTAGAGGAACAAATCCCAATTCCTTTGATGGCCACGGTAATTACGCTTTAGGCGCTAAGGAGCAGTTGATCTTCCCGGAAGTTGATTACGACTCCATTGATAAAATCAGAGGTCTGGACATTGCTATCGTAACCACAGCGAAGACAGATGAAGAAGCACGAGCATTATTGGACGGCCTGGGAATGCCGTTTAGAAAATAGAGCCGGAGGATAAAATGGCAAAAAAATCAAAAATAGTTCAAGCGCAGCGTCCGGCGAAGTATGCTACACGTCAGCATAACCGTTGTCAACTCTGCGGCAGGCCCCGCGCCTATATGCGTAAGTACGGTGTATGCCGTCTTTGTTTCCGCGAACTCGCTTATAAGGGACAAATTCCCGGTGTGCGCAAGGCGAGCTGGTAAGGAGGAATAGGATATGCAAATTACTGATGCAATTGCTGATATGCTGACCAGAATTCGTAATGCCGGTCAGGCCGGACACACAAATTGTGATATTCCTGCCTCAAGAATGAAAAAAGCGATCGCTGATATTCTTGTTGAGGAAGGCTATATTCAAAGTGTGACTTTTCAGGACGATAAAAAACAGGGAATATTGACTATTACCTTGAAATATGCCGATAAGAAACCTGTTATTAATGGTATTCAACGCATCTCCAAACCGGGACTGCGTGTCTACGCGAATAAGGAAAGTCTTCCTAAAGTGCTGGGAGGTCTTGGCATAGCCATTATCTCGACATCACAAGGGATTAAAACTGACCGTCAGGCAAGAAGAGACGGTGTAGGCGGCGAAGTGCTGGCCTATATATGGTAAAGATACTCTGAAAGAGATCGTAATATCGATCTTCAATCTTAAGAGCAGGAGGAAGAAATGTCCAGAGTTGGAAGAAAACCAATAACTATACCGCCTGGTGTAGATGTCAAAATAGATGACGGTGTCATCTATGTAAAAAAGGATAAGACTGAATTAAATCAGAAGCTTCATCCTTTAGTAAATGTTGAGATTAATGACAATATCATCCAGGTAAGCAAAGTAAATGACCGAAAAGAGAGTAAAAGTCTGCAAGGGCTTATGCGTTCTCTGATTAATAATATGGTCACCGGTGTCAATGAACCCTTTTCAAAGACTCTCGAAATCCAGGGAACCGGGTACCGGGCACAGCTGAACGGCGACGTTTTGAATCTCACTTTAGGTCTGTCACATCCGGTTGATATCAAAGCGCCGGAAGGCATTATCTTTGAGGTTCCTTCGCCAAACAAAGTTGTGGTAAAGGGAGCAGACAAACAGCTGGTAGGCGAAACAGCCGCCAACATCCGCTCCAGGAGAGTGCCCGATCCGTATAAAGGTAAAGGCATTAAGTATGATTATGAAGTCTTGCGCCTCAAGGAAGGCAAGACCGGTGCGAGTTAGTGGAGAGTATAGTTAAATGATAAAAAAAGAAGCCAAGAATAAAGTGCGCCGGCGCAAGCATGCCAGAGTGCGCAAGAATATAACCGGAACTGCTGAAAGACCGCGTCTTTGCATCTACAGGAGCAATTCCCAGATATATGCCCAAATCATTGATGACAGCCAGGGTGTTACTCTGGTGAGCGCATCATCTCTGGAAAAACCTCTCAGGGACGAACTAGAGTATGGCGGCAATATTGAAGCCGCTAAAGCAGTAGGTAAGAGCGTTGGAGAAAAAGCCATTGCCGAAGGTATTACTGAAGTAGTCTTCGACCGTGCCGGTTACATATACACAGGACGCGTGGCTGCATTAGCTGATGGTGCTCGTGAAGCGGGCCTTAAGTTTTAAGGGGGATTAGAGATAATGAGAGATAATCGACAAAGACGCAGCCGCCGTGATGATGACCGCCAGGATGAATTCCAGGAGAGAGTTATCCATATCGGCCGCGTAGCTAAAACGGTCAAAGGCGGTCGTAATTTCCGCTTCACCGCTTTAGTCATTGTAGGCGACGGCAAAGGCCGTGTCGGCAAAGGACGCGGCAAAGCGCAGGAAATTCCTGATGCCATCCGCAAAGGTGTCGAAGACGCTAAGAAAAATCTTGTGACCGTTCCTATTAAGAACGGTACCATCCCTCATGAGGTAATGGGCCGCTATGGGGCCGGCAAAGTTCTGCTGAAACCTGCAGTAGCAGGTACAGGAGTTATCGCCGGCGGTCCTGTGCGTGCTGTTTGCGAAATGGCAGGCATAGAAGATATTCGTACCAAGTCTTTGGGCACTAACAATCCCAATAATATGGTTAATGCTGCAATAGAAGGACTAAGCTCTCTCAGATCTATTGAAGAGGTAGCAAGACTGCGCGGCAAAAAGCCATCCGAGATTGTGTAGGAGGCTTATCATGGCAAAGAAACTGAAAATTACATTGAATAAAAGTGTCAGTGGCGCCAAGAAGAATCAAATAGCCACTGTTGAAGCCCTGGGACTGAAAAAGATTGGTCAGACCGTTGAACACAAGGATAATGATGCTGTTCGCGGCATGATTAATCGTGTCAGTCATTTGGTAAGCTTTGTTGAGGAGTAACCGGAATGAAAATTAATGAAATTGGTGCTACACCCGGAGCGAAAAGGAAGTCTATGCGTAAAGGCAGAGGACCGGGCTCCGGCAACGGTAAGACCGCCGGTCGCGGTCACAAAGGGCAAAAAGCCCGTTCCGGCGGGGGAAAAGGTCCGATGTTCGAAGGCGGTCAGATGCCTTTGTATCGCCGCATTCCTAAACGCGGTTTTACCAGCAGAAATAAGAAAGAATACATAGTAGTCAATGTCAGTGATCTGGATGCATTCGACAATGATACTGTGATTGACGCAGAGTTCCTGCGCAGCGCAGGAATAATATCACTGCCAAAAGTAAATGATGGTCTGAAGATCTTAGGAGATGGTGAACTAAGTAAGAAGCTCCACGTCAAAGCAGCTGCCTTCACCGCCACCGCCAAGGAAAAAATTCTTGAGGCCGGGGGCGAGGCTGAGGTAATCTGATATGGGTGAAATGTTTCAAACCATTAAGAACGCCTTTAGAGTTCAAGATCTCAGAAAAAAGATACTATTCACGGTATTAGTCGTCTTAGTATATCGCCTGGGGACTGCTATTCCTGTTCCCGGCATATCAGCAGCCAAGTTTACTGCCATGATAGACAGATTCGGACAGCTGGGTCAATTTATGAACCTGATCTCCGGCGGAGCTTTCGCCTCTGTTTCAATCTTCTCTCTTGGCATCCAGCCTTATATCAACGCTTCGATTATCATGCAGCTGTTGACAGTGGCGATTCCTGCCTTGGAACGCTTGTCTAAGGAAGGCGATGAGGGCAGAAAGAAGATTACACGCATTACTCGTTTCGTGACTATAGGACTGGGTCTGGTTATGGCCGTTGCTTATTGGTCTGCCACCCGTGACGCTGCTTCTACCGCCTTGCCGATCTGGCTGAATGCTCTGGTTGTAGTATTGACATTTACTGCCGGCACAGCCTTTGTTATGTGGCTGGGTGAGCTTATTAACGAGAGGGGCATTGGTAATGGCATTTCGATGATTATTTTTGTCGGTATAATTTCCAGCCTGCCTCGCATGGTTATTAACCTTTATTACTGGTTCCAGAACTGGCAGTTCACCAGCAACATTGCCTTGGCGCTTGTTGGAGTCGCCTTCGTAATCTTTGTTTTCCTGGTGATAATAACGCTGGTCGTCTTTGTACAGACAGCGGAAAGACGTATTCCGATCCAATATGCCAAAAAAGTTGTTGGACGTAAAGTTTACGGAGGTCAAAGCACATATTTGCCGATCAAGGTTAATCAGGGCGGCGTGCTGCCTGTAATCTTCGCAGTATCAATATTGATGCTGCCGTCGACCATCGTGTCGCTTTTCGGCTGGACGGGACCGGTAGCTCAATGGTTCCTGAACTTTAATGCTAATCCGCTCTACTATGTGATCTACGCCTTCTTGATTTTCGCCTTCACTTTCTTCTATGCGATGATATCTTTCAATCCGGTTGATATCTCCAATAATCTGCAGAAGAATGGCGGCTATATTCCCGGCATCCGTCCCGGCAAACCGACGTCAGAGTTTATCGGGAAGACGTCCAGAAGGCTTAATTGGTTTGACGCTTTGTTCCTGGTCGTAATTGTCCTGTTGCCCAGTCTGCTCGGTCTCATTTCCGGCGCTGAGGGTATCTGGTTCGGCGGAACATCCGTATTGATCTTAGTTGGCGTAGCTTTGGATATTGTCAACCAGCTGGAAGCTCAGTTAATGATGCGCCATTATAAAGGTTTTCTTGACTAATAGGTGATGATGATGAAGTTAGTATTTTTGGGCGCACCGGGTTCCGGAAAAGGCACGATGGCATCAGACATGAAGGATGTACTTGCAATACCGCACATTTCTACTGGTGATATATTTCGGGCCAATATCTCTGAAAACACGGAACTAGGACAAAAAGCGAAGGATTATCTGTCGAATGGCAAATTAGTACCCGATGAAATCACGATAAACATGGTGCGAGACAGATTAAACCGGATTGACTGCAAGGATGGCTTCATACTGGACGGCTTTCCGCGCACAGTCCCTCAGGCTGAGGCGCTGGATTTTATAGATATTGATGGAGATTGCAGTGTAGACCTGGTAATCAATCTGCTGGTGCCTGAAGAAATTCTGTTTGAACGTATTACTAACCGACGCGTTTGCAGTAACTGCGGAGCTATCTATAATTTAAAGAATAATCCGCCCAAAGTAGAGGGAGTCTGTGATATTTGCTCGGGAGAAGTCATCCAGCGAAAGGATGACACTCCAGAGACATTGCGTGTCAGGCTGGACTCATATTATGATCAGACTTCTCCCTTAGTATCTTATTACCGGAAACAGGGGAAGCTGCTTGAATTTGATAATACAGGTCAGCAAAATGACGAAAAGGTAAACTGTCTTATTTCTCTGGCTAAGGCTAAGATCAGAGAAATCAATTCTGCAGTATCAGCAGATGCTGCCAGTGAAGATTTGGCTTAAGTCATGATAACTATCAAGTCTGCAGAAGAAATCGAGATAATGAAGGAAGCCGGAAAGATTGTCGCTGAAGTATTCCGCGCCATCGAACCGTATATGCTTCCCGGGGTATCCACAGGGCAGATCAACAGCATAGCTGAAGAAATAATTCTGAGCTTCGGCGCAATTCCTTCCTTTAAGGGTGTGCCGGGAGTTGTTCCCTTTCCTGCAGCTACCTGCATCTCAATTGATGAAGAGGTTGTGCACGGAATCCCTAAATCGGACCGCTACCTGCAGGAAGGACAGATTGTCTCTGTAGATGTCGGAGCAAAGATACATGGAATGCACGCGGATGCTGCGCGTACCTGGCCGATTGGTACCGTGGCGCCGGAACTGCTTGAATTAATCTCTGTGACTGAAGCCAGTTTCTGGGCAGGTCTGAAAATGGCCAAGCCGGGCAATAGGATTGGTGACATATCTTCTGCAGTGCAAACTATGGCAGAAGAGAGCGGCTTCGGTGTCATAAGAGAGTTGTGCGGACATGGCGTGGGCCATGAATTACACGAAGAGCCAAACCTTCCGAATTTCGGAAATGCCGGCTATGGAATAAGATTAAAAACCGGAATGACTTTGGCGCTTGAACCGATGATAACTCTTGGCAGTAATCGGATTCGTCAATTGAACGATGGCTGGACAATTGTTACTGCCGATGGCAAACCTGCTGCCCATTATGAAAACAGTTTTGTCATAACTGAAAAAGATCCGTTTGTTTTTACGGTGCCGGATAATGCCAACTCTGTTTAAACAGATTGCTACTGCCGGAATCAGTGTCGGTATGGGCGCTCTTTCCATTAAAGGGCGAGACAAAGGGAATGTCTGTCTGGTTATAGAAGTTGAAGGCCGCATGTTGAAACTGGTCGACGGAGAAAAACGATCTCTTATGAGACCAAAGACCAAGCACTATAAACATGTGAAGATTTTAGGACAAATAATGTCTGTTGAAGAAGTAGCTGCGCTGATTTGCTCAGACACAGACATCCGAGAGAAAGATACGCTCATTCGAAAGACAATAAGTTCATTTTTAGATAGAATTGAAATATAACAAAGAAGGAGGAAGTTGATGCCCAAAGAAGAAGCAATTGAAGTAAAAGGCGTGGTTGTAGATACTATGCCCAATGCTATTTTTCGAGTTAAGCTGGAAAATGGTCATGAGGTTATTGCTCATATCAGCGGCAAGCTGAGACAGCACTATATTAAGATTCTGACCGGTGATCATGTCACAGTTGAACTCTCACCATACGACTTAACTCGCGGCAGGATAACCTGGCGTACAAAATAGCAATATTTGAGTCCTGCCTGAAGATGAGTTACAGAAGACAGGCAATACTTGCTTTATGCGTGTTTTCTGGTAGAATATTTAATTGCGCGCCTGAAATATAACAGGCGCCGGATGGAGTGAAGACAATGAAAGTTAAACCATCAGTAAAACCGATGTGCGAAAAGTGCCGTGTAATAAGACGCCGCGGCAGGGTTATGGTTATTTGCCAGGATCCCAAGCACAAACAAAGACAAGGCTGATTTGTCTTGTCTTCAGCTAATAACACGACAACGGGATGCGGCTGCACCAATCATGAAGACTGGTGTTTCCTTCATTCGTGTTTTATATATAGCTACACAAACATTATGGAGGTAATTTAATGGCACGTATTGCCGGGGTCGATCTCCCCAATGACAAACGAGTCGAGATTGGACTCACTTACATATTCGGAATCGGACGCTCAAGATCTAAAGAGATCTTAAAAGCAAGCGATATAAATCCCGATACCAGAGTGAAGGATCTCACTGATGACGAAGTCTCAAGAATTCGTGAGGCTATAGATAACTATACGATAGAAGGCGATCTACGCCGTGAGACAGCAATGAACATTAAGCGTCTCACAGAGATCGGCAGTTATCGAGGACGCCGCCATCGCAGCGGTCTGCCCGTGCGCGGACAAAGAACAAAGACTAATGCCCG
>DCDV01000022.1:0-295 GCA_002316595.1 Mageeibacillus sp. UBA1046 | reverse complement strand
ACCAGAAAAGGGCCCCGCCGCACCATGGCAGGAAAGAAAAAATAGGAGGAAGATAATCAATGGCTCAAGCTACCAAAGGTAAAAAATCAGCTGCCAGAACACGTCGGCGTGACCGCAAAAACGTTGACCGTGGTGCTGTGCATATTCATTCTTCCTTTAACAATACTATTGTAACTATTACTGATCTCGCAGGAAATGCAATTTCCTGGTCCAGCGCAGGCGCGCAAGGGATGCGCGGCTCACGTAAAGGCACACCTTTCGCCGCCCAGCTGGCAGCGGAACAAGCCGCCCGCAG
>DCDV01000003.1 GCA_002316595.1 Mageeibacillus sp. UBA1046 | reverse complement strand
CCTTGCTGAATACGGATCGAGGGTTGCTGGAGATGGGACGTGTTTTCTCCTTAAACCGAAGAGAAACCATACGCTACATTGTTGTTCCGGAATCCAAAGAGAGTTTTCTTGCTTCTGTTTCTGTTTCTGTCGGTATGGCTTGGAAAGCAGGAGTCGCCGCTGAAGTGCTCGCCTACTCCAGTGGAACTATCGGGCGTCAAATGCATCAGGCGAGACTATATCTGGATATGGAAAGCTTGTTGGCGTGGACACTCGTACTTGTGCTCGCCGCCTTCGTTTCTGAACATTTAATTCTGCTGGTATTTCGTCTGATTCTGACCGACATCGGAGAAAAACTTCCGGCTGAAAGCAAGCGAACCAAAGCTTACGGCAAAGTCAGCAGCAGGGAAATTAAGACCCGTACGGAGCTGCTGGCAGAACAAGGTGCAGTTAGTGAAGATAGTTTTGCTGAAGGTGAATCTGTTTGCCCTGCACCAGAGCAGGCTGTCTTCATTAAGGGGGTGCTTCTGGCGGAGGAAGATCAGAAAGAAGATATCCCCACGATTGAGATTGAGAATTTAAACAAGTGTTTTGACGGCACTTATATATTCAGCGACTTTAATGTGTCCATCCCGCTTAACCGGCCGCTCGTCCTGACCGGATCCTCGGGAGCCGGCAAAACAACTCTGATGCGGCTGATTGCCGGACTGACCGAACTGGACAGCGGCACGATTAGCGGAGTTCCGGAAAGGGGTGTCTTCGTTTTCCAGGATAACCGTCTGCTGCCACAGCTTTCGGCTCGAGATAATGTTCGTCTGGTTCTGCCCGGTTATGAAGAAGGACGTGCCGATAATCTGTTGGACAAGCTGGATCTGTCTGCGGTTAAGAATAATAAGGCTGCGACGCTTTCCGGAGGAGAACAGCGCCGGTTGTCGCTGGCCAGAGCTCTTGCTCCTGAGTCAGATATTCTCTATCTGGATGAGGCATTTCGCGAGTTGGATGAAAAGCATGAAGATGAAGCGTTGCAGCTGATGATTGAATTAGCAAGAAACAAAGCCGTGATTTTAGCGACCCATGATCTGTCATTTATCGATTCCTTAAAGGCCAATGTCATCGAATTAAAAAAACATTAACCCTGTATGAGCAGGTAGAGACATTATCATATTAGCAGGGGAAATGACAGAATTTATTTCACCAGAAGAAGACAAAAAAAGAGCTGTCATTCCAGTGAAGGGCAGCTCTAAAAAATAAATTTTTTGAACGCGTACTACTCAACCAGGTGAATAGATTCGGTCGGACATACTGCTACACAATTTTCGCAGTCTGTGCACAACTCGGCATCGATCTCATAGAATTCATCACCTGGAGAAATTGCGCCTTCCGGACACTCAGCCTCACAGATACCACAAGAAATGCAAGTTTCATCGATATGATGAGCCATTACGAAACCTCCTTAAGATCTTTTACTTCCAAAAGCATTTTATACCAGCAATTATGAACTGTAAAGTCCAATTACTTTTTTGCACCAGACCTGTCTGCTGCCGCACAACGGATTCGAAGCGCAGGTCATTAGGCCCTTTTATCCCAGTCTATCTGCAAAGCATCATCAACTTCGAAGGATTCTTTGACCAATTTCTGTTCTTCAAACCAGACATGCTCCGTAATTCCATGCTTTTGCAGCCAGACACAAGTCTCTGGTACCAAACGTGCAACCTGATTTGTGTGATGAGAATCTGAGGAGATACTTATCAGGTCTCCTCCCAGTTCCTGATAGCGAGCCAGAATCTCCGGATCAGGCATTGCTTCTTCCAGAGAATAACCTCGGTTTAGATGCAGCTTCTCAATGGTACCGGTATTAATTTCTAAGGCTTGATTATTTTCTATCATGATGCGAAACAAATGATCAAACTCGCGCGGAGCATGTCGATAAAGCATTTTCGATTTATCCCCGGGAACATAACGGGAAAAATAATCATAATGGCCGATAATATTTGCAGACGGCATCATCTCGGCAGATTCAGCAATAACGAGAATGATTTCGCGATAGGTGTCTTCAAGTGAAGGTTTATATATTTTCTCCGGGTTATGGAAGGGATCCAAATCATGGACCAGGTGCAGAGACATAATGACGATATCCCAGGGATAATCCGCTATCAGATTTCTTAGTCGGTCAGAATATTTGGGAATATAACCTATCTCGATACCGCAGAGGAATCCCGGCGGATCACCTTTTTGTCGTTGTGAGGGCAGCCGGCGATGCGGATAATTAATCTCACAGTATTCTTCCGGATCAAAAACCCATTCTTCACCGTAAGGAGTAGTGCTGTCGATATCATAATGGTCAGTTGTGACGATTCCATGCAAGCCAACTTCCATGGCTGCCTGCAGCATCTCTTCTCTGGTCTGGGTTGCGTCAGGTGAGTATTTTGTCATATGGTTATGTGAATCTACGATCATATTTTAGCTGCGCAGTTTGCTCAAGGCTCCTGCATTTCCTTTCCAGAAGTTAGTATAGGACAAAGAGAAATTTGCTTCAATCAAGTGATTACGGCCATTTCGGATCAAATTAATCCCGACAGGATGCGGCGGCGACTTTGCTCTTCTATGGCCTCTATTCTTGCGGCGACGACTTTGCTCTGCTATGGGCTCTATTCTCACGGCGCAGACTTTGCTCTGCTATAGGGCTTTGTTCTACTATAGTACTAGTTATCAATAAAGTGTGTTAACTTTAAATTAAAAGTCAGGAGGGGGTAATATATGAGGCAGGGTTCGCTATATTTAGTAGCTACACCTATTGGCAATCTCAGAGATATTACTGTCAGAGCATGTGAAATTCTTGCCTCAGCAGATCTGGTTCTATGTGAAGACACGAAAATTACCAGTCTGCTCCTATCTTATCATGACATAAAGGCGAATCTGCTGAGCTACCATGAGCACAATATGGAGTCGCGTCACCCTCAGATTATGGAGAGGCTGGCAGCGGGAGAGACGGTCGCGCTGGTTTCAGATGCAGGCACTCCTTTATTATCTGATCCGGGGAATCGTCTCGTGAAGCTGGCTCTTGAAGCAGGGATAACAGTCAGAGTAATACCGGGAGCAAGTGCTGCCCTGACAGGGATCCTGGCTTCCGGGCTTGATACGGAGCGTTTTACTTTTGAGGGATTTCTTCCGGCCAGGGGCAAAGAACGTCGTGAGCGCCTGGCGGAAATCACAGCAGAGAAACGCACGATGATCTTGTACGAGGCGCCCCATCGGCTTAAGCGTACATTGTCAGATCTTAAAGATGAAGAAGGTTTCCGGGACAGACGGGTGAGCATCGGCAGAGAGCTGACCAAAGAATACGAAGAATACCTGTACTTCACGCTGCAGGAGGCTGTTAATTATTATAAGGAAATGACGCCCCGAGGTGAGTTCGTCCTGGTGCTGGAAGGAAAGGCTGAGTTTGACGCTCGCAGGCAGCCTGCTGAGATCACCAGGTTGGAACAGGAATCTCTGGATGAGCTGATCAGGGAGCGCCTTGCTCAAGGTTTGCGCCTTCGCCAAATTGCTAAAGAAATCTCCGAACTCACCGGAATGGCGGCCAATGACATCTATGAGCGGGGCTTGCAATTGAAAGGGGTCAAGACAGGTCCGCCCAGACTGAATTAAGACGGCAGCAGCGGTTCTTAGCGCCGCTGCCTCCAGTTGCCTCCAAAACTGAATCAAGACGACAGCAGCGGTTCTTAGCGCCGCTGCCTCCAGTTGCCGCCGAAGCTGAATCAAGACGACAGCAGCAATTAGTGCTATTATTGGAATGTTCGATTTGTGCGGTTAGAGGCACTTTGTGAGCTTTTTTGCCGGACTTCAAGTAATGAGATAATTTTGAGAATTTTGCTGCCGCTAGGCAAAAGCTACGGCAAACTAAGACGTGGCGTTAAGGAAAAACAGGCAGCAGTTTGAGATATTTAAGATAAGATCAGAGGAGAGCAATATGCCTAAACCAAAGTATTACCTGACTACGCCAATTTATTATCCCAGTGATAAGCTTCACATCGGTCACTCTTATACTACGGTTGCCGCCGATGCGCTGGCACGGTATAAGCGCATGAAGGGCTACGACGTCATGTTCCTGACCGGCACTGATGAACACGGCCAGAAGATTCAGCGCCGGGCAGATGAGGCAGGCGTGAGCCCGCAGGAGTTTGTCGACAAGATCGTCGGCACCATTAAAGAGCTCTGGGAGCTGATGGACATCAGCTACGACCGCTTTATCCGCACCACAGACGCAAGACACGTAGAGTCAGTGCAGAAGATCTTTTTAAAGCTTTATGAGAGCGGAGATATCTATAAATCGGAATATTCCGGACAATATTGCACGCCGTGCGAGGCTTTTTGGCTGGAGACCCAGCTCGAGGACGGGAGATGTCCTGATTGCGGCGGCGAAGTGGAGATGACTCAGGAGGAATGCTACTTCTTCCGTCTTTCTAAATACAATGATCGCCTGCTGGAACTTCTGGAGACTCCCGGCTTTCTTGAACCCAGGAGCAGAGCTCATGAGATGATCAATAACTTTCTCAAACCCGGTCTGGAAGATATGGCCTTTTCCCGCACCAGCTTTGACTGGGGCGTACATGTTCCCTTTGATGACAAGCATGTTGTTTATGTTTGGGCTGACGCCCTGTTTAACTACATTACAGCCTTGGGTTATCCTGATGAAACTGAAGATATGGAACGCTACTGGCCAGCGGATATACACCTTATGGCCAAGGAGATAGTGCGCTTTCACTCGTTAATCTGGCCTGCGCTGCTGATGGCGCTGGACTTGCCGCTGCCCAAGAAAGTATTCGGTCACGGCTGGCTTTTGCTCGGCGACGACAAAATGTCAAAATCCAAAGGCAATGTAGTTGACCCTGTGATCCTTTGCGATCGCTACGGCGTCGACGCAATCCGCTATTTCCTCTTACGCGAGGTCCCCTTCGGGTCAGACTGCAATTTCAGCACAGAGGCTCTGATCACACGCATTAACAGCGACCTGGCTAATGATCTGGGCAATCTGGTCTCCCGTACTGCCGCCATGATACGCAAATATTTCCCAGAAGGGTTAATTAACGAAGGCGTCACGGGTGATCCGGATGATGATCTCAGAAAGATGGCTTTAGAACTTCCGGCAAAAGTGGAAGCACAGATGGAGGAGCTGCAATTCAGCAAGGCATTAACCGAAATCTGGACGCTGGTCTCCCGCACCAATAAATATATCGATGAGACTATGCCCTGGGCGCTGGCCAAAAAGCCGGAGTCCAGAGAGAGGCTGTCAACAGTCTTATATAATTTAGCGGATATGCTGAGGATTATCGCGGTTTTGATTGAACCATTTATGCCCGGAACTCCTGACAAGATCAGAGCGGCATTGGGAATACCCGAAGAAGATGCCTCAGGCCGTTCTTTGACCGGCTGGGAATCAGCCTGGGAGCTTGATCTTTACAGCGCTCCGGAGGGCGTGCCGGCTTCCGATCCGCTTATCCCTAGAATCGATCTGGAAAAAGAGCTGGTATCTTTGGACAAACTGACGAGCTGATTATGAAATGGTTTGATACTCATGCGCATCTTCAGGATGAACCCTTCGATCAGGACAGACAAGAGGTAATGACGAGAGCCGAAGCTGCCGGAGTTGGTCTGGTGTTGCTTCCCGGATCAACCCTGGCTGATTCACGCAGGGCGTGTCAGCTGGCTTTAGAAGATTCACGCTTAATTGTCGCAGCGGGTGTTCATCCGCACGAAGCCAAGGACTATACCGATGAAACTCACAGCCAGCTGCGAGAGCTGGTGCTTGAGACTAATGCTCAGGCTGCTGCCAGGGGTCGCAAGCCGATTGTTGTGGCGATAGGAGAGATAGGTCTGGATTACCATTACGATCATTCTCCCCGGGATGTGCAAAGACAAGTCTATTACCGCCAGCTGACGCTGGCTCATGAGCTGGGCTTGCCGGTTATCATTCATGAGCGGGAATCTGCCCAGGATAATTATGATCTGCTCAGTCAGGCGAAGACGGAAGGTTTATTGACTTCTGATCCGCCGGGAGTAATACATTGTTATTCCGGCAGCCTGGAAAGCTCACGATTGTTGTTAAAACTGGGGTTTTATTTAGGCTTTGACGGACCTGTTACCTATAAGAATGCCAGACGAGCTCTGGAAGTGGTCAGAGAATGTCCGCATGATCACTTAGTCATTGAGACTGATTCACCTTATCTGACTCCCGTGCCTTTAAGAGGCAAGCGCAATGAACCGGCGAATCTGCCCTTAATAGGCGCCAAGATTGCTGAGCTATGGGGTCTTTCTTTGGAGGATACAGCGCGTATCCTGACTGAAAATGGCCTGCGTTTATTTGGTATCGATGCTGATTAGCTGACCAGCTTGCCGGTATAGGAATTTAGGCCTCCCAGCTGAATGACAATCTTATAGCCCATTTTCCGCAGCTTATTGGCCGCAGTCGCGGAACGGCTGCCGCTGCCGCAGTAACACATGATGACGTCAGATTTGTCTGGTACGACATCTGCAACTTTATCAATTTCCTGCACTGGCAAGAGAGTAGCTCCGGCGATGTGTCCCCTGGCATACTCACCTTCGCTTCTGGCATCGAGCAGATGAGAATTTTCAGGAATCATCTCCAGCATTTCCACTCCGGTATTGATATTGACACTTAGATTCTGGGGCTCCTCGCTGATAATTTCCATCTCAACAGCAGTAGCTTGAGCGGGCTTTGTCTTGGTAAGCGAATCCTTTTGAATCTGGAATCTTACCCTGGAACCGGGTGAGGGAACTTCTGCCCCTGCCGGTAAATTAATATCCAAGAGCTCCGGACTCTTAAGTGGTCTTTTCGCGGAAGTAATGAAGTATCTGCTGTCAAAAAGCAAGACCCCTTCTACTTCCAGTGTTTTGTCATCTGATTTAGTAAAAAAATTAAACAAATCGGTTTCCTCCTGTTTAGCCGGTTTATGTTGGCCGCAATGCTTATATATATATGCGATCTTTGCATAAAAGGCTTGGAATTCATATTTTCTCATGAGCAGGAAGATTGTTTACGCATGCAAGATTTGATATATTCAAATTACATCCATCAACAGATAAGGAGGGATTTACTATGGACATTAAAGCAAAGATCGAAGAGATCGTGGCGAAGATAAAAGCAGACAAAAATATTGCCGCCAAGTTCAAGGAAAACCCGGTAAAGACTGTAGAGGATCTGCTCGGAATTGACCTTCCCGATGATCAGGTTAAAGCTATTGTGGATGGTGTTAAAGCCAAAATCAATCTGGATGACGCAGAAGGACTGCTTGGCAAAGCGAAGAAGCTGTTCTGATCAAGTCCTGCTTATCGCTTTTGTTTAGCGCACTTCATGAAAAATCCCCCGGACAGATAAACAAATTTCGTCCGGGGGATTTGTTTTTAGGGCGATGGCAATATTATTGGGTTCTGCCGCTGATTCGTGTCAGTTCGCTCATTCTCTGCGACAGCTCAGAAGTCAGCTGACCCGGTTTCATGCGCCATTGCCAGTTGCCGGAGAGGGTTGCCGGCACATTCATGCGCGCTTCATTGCCAAGACCAAGCAAATCCTGCATTTGAAAGATGACAGTCTGGCAAACGGTAGTGGCAGCTCCCCGCATCATGCCCCGGACTTTGCCCTCCTCATCATTAAGGCCGAGATAGCGTATTGCAAATTCGACTTCTTCAGGGTTGGCGCTATCTAGCCAGCCTGCAATCGTGTCGTTATCATGAGTACCCGTATAAAGAACGGAATGCTCTACTAGATTATGGGGCAGATAATCACTCAAGGCATCAGGGTTAAAAGCAGACTGCAAAATTTTCATACTGGGGAAGCCTGTCCGATGACGGAACTCGCTGACTTCCTTTGTAATATAACCGAGATCTTCTGCAAATAGAGGCAAAGGTCCCAGTTTTTCACGCAGAGCGTCAAAGAGTTTGTCCGCCGGACCCTTTACCCATTGACCGCGCTGCGCAGTTTCATCTCCATAGGGTACAGCCCAATAAGACTCAAAACCACGGAAATGATCCAGACGCATGAGATCATAAAAACGCATCTGGAAGCGGATACGCTCGATCCACCAGGCGTAACCGTTTTCTTCATGCACTTCCCACTTAAAAAGCGGGCTGCCCCAAAGCTGACCGCCTTCAGCGTATTCATCAGGAGGTGTCCCGGAAACGAAAGTCGGAGTCAGATTTTTATCAAGCTGAAAGAGCTCCGGTTCAGACCAGACTTCCACCGAGTCACCCGCAACATAAATGGGTAAATCGCCCATGATCTCTATGCCGGCATTGCGAGCATAGTTATGCAGCTGTTCCCATTGGCGGAAGAAAAGAAACTGCACATACTCCTCATAATCTATATCTTCATGATGAGACTGAGAAAACTCCGCCAGTTTGACCGGATCGCGCAACTTCAGCGGATCTGGCCATGAACTCCAGGGAGCCCCTTTATACTCGTTCTTTAAACTCATAAAGAGAGCGTACTCATGCAGCCATTCTTCGCCTTCAATCTCTTTGAAGTCTTCGAACTGCCTGGTCAAGGCAGGCAAATGGCCTTCACGAATCCTGAGCCATCCTTTCCGGAGAAGCGGCTGCTGGTTTCGCCACATCAAATTAAAATCAACCTTCTCAGGATCTGAGCCAAAATCATATTCTTCAACTTCGTTCTCCAGGAGAACTCCTTCCTGGATAAGACGATCAAGATCAATCAGATAGGGATTGCCTGCCCGGGTTGAGAATGTCTGATAGGGAGAATCTCCAAAACCTGTTGGTCCCAAAGGAAGGATTTGCCAGTAAGACTGACCCGCCTGAGCCAGAAAATCTATAAATTCACGTGCAGCGACGCCCATTGTGCCTATGCCATAGGGAGAGGGCAGGCTGGTTATATGCAGGAGAATTCCGCTTTTTCTTCCTGTGCGGATCTCCTTGTAATCGTAGCGCGGATCCTCAGATATTTGTAAAGACATATATCACCTCAACATGTTAGCTGTTTCTAGCGTTCCTGTTTAATAATATAATCATTATATGATGGAATATAGATATATACTAAATTTGAATAAATTGTAACCCGTTGCAGCATATTCCAAATCAAGAAGCATAGAAGGAGCCAAAATATGCGCAAGACAAAAATAATCTGCACAATCGGACCGGCATCATCTGACAAAGAAATGCTGAAGAAGCTGACATTGGCCGGTATGGATGTAGCCAGGCTGAATTGTTCGCATGGTACGCAGGAAGAACAAGAGATAATAATTAGAGATTTAAAGGAAGTTCGTAAAGAGATGGGTGTTCCTCTGGCGATTCTGCTGGATCTGAAAGGCCCGGAGATTCGTACCGGCTCTTTTCAGAAAGGAAAAATATTCCTGCATGCCGGGGATAATTTTTCTATTTATTCTGAGGAGGTCATTGGTGACGACAGTAAAATGAGTGTCAGTTATAAGTATTTCTATCAGTCCGTCAAACCGGGGATAACAATCCTGATCGATGATGGTTTAGTTCAACTTATTGTTACAGATATTGTGGACAAGGTAGTTCATACCAAAGTTGTGGTGGGCGGTGAAGTTTCAAATTATAAAGGTGTCAACCTTCCTAATACCCCAACACTCCTTCCTGCCCTTGATGAGAAAGATATCAGCGATTTACATTTCGCTGTAAAAAAGGAAGTCGACTTTGTAGCGGTTTCTTTTGCCCGCAGTGCCGCAGATATTTTCAAGACGCGTAAAGTACTGGACGATGCCGGCGGCAGAGCTATCAACATCATCGCCAAAATTGAGAATCAGCAAGGCCTGGATAATATTGATGAGATTCTCGAAGCGTCTGATGGTCTCATGGTAGCCCGCGGCGATTTGGGAGTAGAGATCCCTCCCGAGCAAGTACCTATGATTCAAAAGAGGCTTATCCGCCAGTGTTATATAAGTGGTAAGCCTTCAATTACAGCAACTCAGATGCTGGACTCTATGATGGAGAATCCCAGACCTACACGCGCTGAAGTATCTGATGTTGCTAATGCCATAGTTGACGGGACAAGCTGTCTCATGCTCTCCGGTGAGACTGCCATTGGCGCTTATCCCCTTGCAGCGGTAGAGACAATGGCCCGTATCGCTTTGAGTGTGGAAGGCGAAATCGATCATTGGACGGACTTTGAGAACGAGCCGCGCTATAAGTGTCTGGATGTCCCTGATGCCCTCAGCCATGCAGCCTCAACTACAGCTAAGGATCTCGAGGCTGCTGCCATTGTTGTCATGACCTTCAGCGGACTTACAGCCAGGCTTATATCCCGCTTTCGTCCCGCTTGTCCCATACTGGCCATGACAGTGAGTGAAGTTTCTCAGCATCAGCTCAATATGTCCTGGGGAGTGAAGCCGTATCTGGTATCAGTAGCTACTTCAACAGACGAAGTATTCCGGCAGGCTCTCAATGTAGCCAAGAGCTACAATGAAATTGAGTGCGGAGATGCCATCGTTCTCGCCGGTGGCTCAACCAGCGGTAAAAGCGGCACCACCAACACTATCAGGGTTGAGATAATGGAATAAGATACAAAGAAGAGTTTAACCGCTAGCTGGCAAATTCATGAGACAGACGTTTCTGCTTGCTCCTCTGAATGTCCATATTCTGTTTGTATATAATCGTCGATTGCATCTGCCACTTTTTTGGCAATGCGAACCGCCTCGACGACGGTCTTCGCGCCGGTAACAACATCCCCGGAGGCGAATACGCCTTTCCTGCTGGTGCGGCCGAATTCATCAGTCTTTACCAGGCCTACTTCGTCTACATCTATGCCTTTGGAAGAACTGACTATTACAGCACGCGGGCCTTGGCTGATGGCAATAATGACAGAATCAGCACTGAAAAGCTGTTCTGTTCCGGGAATTGGCTCGGCGATCTCGCAGCCATCCTCATCAACTGTAACTTTAGTATCGGCCAGCATCACGCCGCCATCTACAAACTCGACCGCTGTTTTGTAGAATTCAAAGCGGACACCGTCAATCTTCGCGTACTCTACTTCGTGATCGCGGGCAGTTATGGTAGACTCGCCCTTATTACACAAGATGTAAACATTCTCAGCATCATTTCTCAAAACTGTCCTGGCCACATCCATGGCTACATTGCCGGCACCGATTATTGCAACTGTTTTGCCAAGATTATAGACGGAAGGATTTCTTAAATATTCTATTGCGTAGTGGACATGACCTAAGCTCTCCCCCTTGACATTAATCTTTGATGGTCTCCAGACACCTGTCCCTATAAACACAGCCTTGAAGCCGTCTCTGAAGAGATCATCAACAGTCAGGTTAGCCCCGATAGTGGCATTAGGCTTTATCTTAACACCCATCTCATATAGCTTTTGGGTAAGCCTGTCTATAATTGATTTTGGCAGGCGGAATTCAGGTATGCCGTATCTGAGAATGCCGCCGACCTGATCATTTTGCTCAAAAACCGTCACGTCATAATCACGCTGTGCCAGATAGAAAGCAATTGTTAAGCCTGCCGGTCCGGAGCCGATAATAGCGACTCTGCCTTTACTGTTATCAGATTTTCTGGGCTTATAGATATTAAGGTAGTAATCAGAAATATATTGTTCAATGGCGCTTATATGAACCGGGGAGCCTTTAATTCCAAGGACACAATGCCCTTCACATTGATTTTCCTGCGGGCAGACATGACTGCAGACTAAAGACAAAGGATTATTATCCATCAGCATTTTCCCTGCTTCGGGAATTTTACTGTCGAGAAGCAGGCTGATTGTCTGTTTTATAGGGGTAGCTACCGGGCAGCCCTTAGTGCACCTGGGGTTCTTGCACTGCAGACAGCGCTTGGCGTCATCAATTATATGTTTGCTCATTGCAGCCTCCTTATAATGAACTGAACTGACATTATATGATTTATCTAAGAATATTGCGAAAAGTATGATAGAAACAAAATTTAAGAAAAATGTTACAGGAAAGAACAAAAATCAATAATTCTTTGTATCGTGTCAAGCCATTAATATAATATACATACCAGCAAAAGATACCGCATATATTAGTTCTATAGCTGATATTAGTTTCAATGTCTAGAAATTATTAAGTTGAAGGCGATTATTTGCCGGGAGAGAGCACAATGACAAAGCATAATACGAAAATCGCAGCAGTTCTTTTACTTCTTGCTCTTGTGGTCGGATGAGCTGCCTGTGGAGATGAAGAGCCGGATACAGATAATCCCAGATTCGACGCCCTCACCTTAACTTCAGGAACTTTGTTAATGGTAGATGCCAAGGGAGCTGATTATATTGAGCAACTTGACTTAATTTCTGTTTGGCTGCCGGAAGGTGAAGAACAGCCACCAATCGGCTCACTGGTGCGCTACACAATCGAGCCGGAAATAATGGCGTCATACCCGCCGCAGGCCAGAGCCATCTCTTTGGAAATTATTGAAGAAGAGAGCAAACCGGTAAAAACATCCCTGGATATAGCTGTCAGAATAAGAGAACATCAACCATCGGATACAGTGATTCTGGATGTGAGAACTCCGGAAGAGTTCTCTCAGGGTCATGTTGCAGAAGCTGTCAATTTGCCGCTGGCGGAATTGAATGATGACACTCTCAGTCATTACGACGGTGACGCTACTTTGATCGTATACTGCCGCAGCGGCAACAGATCAGCGAGTGCTGCGCGAATTCTTGATAAGGCAGGATTCAAGGTTGTAATAGACGCCGGAGGCATCAATTCTTATTCGGGCGAAAAAGAATTGATGCCTCCGGCGTCT
>DCDV01000013.1:39281-42910 GCA_002316595.1 Mageeibacillus sp. UBA1046 | reverse complement strand
GCTGAAATTACTCTTGAAGCAAATCCCGGCGTTGCCGCGCCGCTTGCAGCGTACCGCAAAGCGGGATTTAATCGCATCAGCTTCGGCTTGCAATCTGCATCCGACAGGCTGATACAAATCGTAGGACGCCGTACGAAAACTGACGCCTTCATCAACGACGTTATTGCTGCAGAAAAAGCCGGATTCAGCAGAATCTGCGCCGACCTTATGATCGGGCTTCCGGGTCAAAAACTGCAAGACGTTGACGAGACTTTGGATCTGATAGTGTCTCTGCCGATTGGCCATGTTTCCTATTACAGTCTGACACTGGCTGAGGGAACTATATTTTGGAAGCGCTACGCTGACAATCCGCAGCTCCTGCCGGCGGAGGAATTGGAACGTGCCATGTACGATCTGACCATGCGAAGATTGTCAGAGGAGGGTATCTTCCCCTATGAGATCAGCAATGCGGCTCGCAGGGGAGAGGAGAGCCGGCACAATCTCGTTTATTGGCATGCTGACAGCTATATGGCTCTGGGTCCATCCGCCCACAGCTATCTAGGCAGTGTCAGATACGGTAATCCCGCCTCGCTTGATGAATGGTGTCAACGGGTGTACGAACAGGATTCTGCCGGCGCGCAGCCGGCCTCACCCAGGACAGAGACATTCTTGCAGGGTACTGTAGAAGAGATTGTTGATGAAGCCGCAGCCAGAGCAGAAACCATGATATTGGGACTGAGGCTGCTGCAGGGTGTTAAATTTGAGAACTTCCGCCGCCGCCATGATGCCGACCTGCGTCAGTTATACTGCCAACAGATTACCGGCCTCAAGGAGCGAGGGCTGATTGAGCTAAATGACACAGCCATAAGATTGTCCCGTCTGGGTCTTGATTTAGCGAATCAAGTTTTCCTTGAATTTATTTAGCCTTTCTTGACATACCTGAATTAGTAGCAGGCGGCTTTCCTTGATTCCTTCTATCTTTTACTGGCAGACACATTATGTCGAGCCCGGTATAACTCCAGACACAAATCTCCTTGATTCTATCTATCCTTTTCTGGCAGACACACCAAATTAAACAACAGGCTTCTTACTTTAATTATCGTCATTCTTACTTACCGATCTCCTGAATTTAACAGTGGTTGAAAAATATGTAACAGTTAACACTTGAAGATTGACAGTAATCAGCTTGGATAGTAATATGTATTTAGCACTCGGAGAACCCGAGTGCTAATTATGAGCAGAGGAGGAACCGGCTGTGATGGATGACCGCAAAAGATGGCTGCTAAAGACAATTATTGAAGACTATATAGAGACCGCGGAACCAGTTGGTTCCAAATACTTAACTACCAGGCACAAACTGGATATCAGTCCGGCTACTGTGCGTAATTATATGGCCGAATTAGAAGAGATGGGGTATTTAGAAAAGCCTCATACTTCTTCAGGACGCGTGCCTTCAGATAAAGGCTATCGCGCTTATGTGGACGATCTGATTGTGCTGGAGCCTGTGCCTTTGGTCAGTGCTGAGCTCATCCGTAAACTCATGTCGGACGCGATGGTGGAAGTCAGAGACTTAATTGAGCAGGCAGCTACTGTTCTGGCATCTCAGTCTAATTACGTTTCTGTTGTTTTGACTCCGCGCTACGGCTCTACAACTTTGCAGCAGATTAAAATCCTGCAAATTGAACCGGGCAGAGCGCTGGTTGTAGTTGTTTTGAGCGAGGGGATCATCAGGGACAGAGTCGTGCGCATTCCTAACATGATTGAGGAAACACAGCTTATGGAGCTGGCGCAGGCGATTGAACAAGCGCTGCAAGGAAAGAAAATTGATGATATCACTTTAATCACGATCACTAATTTTGCTGAAGACAGCACTATTCCGGAACCTCTGCTAAATCAGGTGTTATATGAGGCCTATGTTTCCATCAAGCAGGCAGGCCATCTGGATATGTATCTCGAAGGACAGCATCAGCTGCTTCATCAGCCTGAGTTTCAGGATATTGACAAAGCGAAGCGTTTTTTAGGCACACTAAACAAAGAACACATTGTCGCTGCTTATTTGGATGATTGGCAAACCAGACAGATTCCTGACTTCAAAGAAGGCACTGAAGCTATCAGCAGTATACGCGCAAACAAAGATATTGATGACACTGACAGGCCAGCTTTCATGATCCGCATCGGTCAAGAGATAGCCCTGGAAGGGATGGAAGACTGTTCGTTTATTACCACGACCTATCGTGTAGGCGGTGAGCTATCAGGTCAAATAGCCCTGATCGGGCCGCGCCGGATGCCCTACAGCCGCTCGATAGCACAGATAAACTTCGTCAATCAAGCTCTGACTGATGAGCTCAAGGAACGATTTTACGGCAGCGATCAGGAAAATGCTGCTGACAGTGAAGGAAGTCAATAATCCGCTATCCGGAAGAAAACCGTTAGCTGAGATTCAAGATAACTTAATGCGGGTTATAAGGCGATAAATCCAACCGCAGGCTTTGACTTACAAGGATAATTTTACTTGGAGGTTTTATGGAAAAAGACAAGGTGAAAAGAAGCAGGGATGGCAAGGCCAGGCATAAAAGTGACCATCCGGACAACATGGGAATTGATGGCGTGAATGATGAGCTTGAGAAAGATGTGCTTAAAGATAGCACGGCCGGCCTGGAAGATGAAAACTCTGCAGCGCAGGATTTGCATTCCGGTTCAGCGGGCGAGGACGATATGAATGATGATTTGCTTGCTCAGACGGAAGAGAAATACCAGCAGCTGGAAGATAAGTTCCTGCGCACATGCGCTGAATATGACAACTACCGCCGGCGCACACGCAAGGAAAAGGATGCCCTATACTCTGATTCTCTGGCAGATGTGATCTGTAAATTTCTGCCGGTTGCGGATAATATCGACCGCGCTCTGGAACAGGCTGAAAATAACATAACTGCTGAGACCAAGCCATATTACGAAGGCGTGACCTTGATACGCAAGCAATTTGATGAGGTTTTGGTCAGTATGGGGGTAGAAGAGATCGCAGCACTGGGGGAGACTTTTGATCCGAATCTGCATCACGCTGTATCAGTCATCGTTGATGAAGCAGCCGGAGAAAATGTGATTACTGAGGTCTTCCAGCGCGGCTATGTTCGCGGCGATCGTGTACTCAGACATGCGGTAGTGCAAGTAGCGAATTCGTGTTAACGCTTATGCGGATAACTGAATATATAAAATAAATAATTACTCGATAGAGCAGAAAGAGGATAATATGGGAAAAATTATTGGTATTGACTTAGGAACAACAAATTCCGTTGTCTCCGTTATGGAAGGCGGGGATCCGGTCGTCATCCCAAATGCTGAAGGTAACAGAACTACACCATCGGTAGTGGCCTTTACAAAGGAAGGCGAACGCCTGGTAGGACAGGTTGCCAAACGCCAGGCTATCACAAATCCGGAACGTACAATCCAATCGATCAAGAGGGAAATGGGATCGAACTGGAAAACCACTATTGATGGAACTACTTATACACCGCCTGAGATTTCCGCTATGGTTTTGCAGAAGCTAAAGACCGATGCTGAAGCTTATTTAGGCGAGAATGTCACGCAGGCGGTAATTACCGTTCCGGCTTACTTCAGTGATGCGCAGCGCCAGGCAACCAAGGATGCCGGCA
>DCDV01000013.1:38725-39123 GCA_002316595.1 Mageeibacillus sp. UBA1046 | reverse complement strand
ATTATCAACGAGCCGACAGCTGCTGCTCTGGCCTATGGGCTGGACAAGGAAGCAGAACAAAAGATCATGGTCTTTGACCTCGGCGGCGGAACTTTCGACGTTTCTTTGCTTGAGATCGGCGACGGTGTCTTTGAAGTTTTGGCCACTTCCGGCAATAACCGTCTGGGCGGTGATGACTTTGACCTCAAGATCGTCAACTGGATGGTAGACGAAATGAAGCGCGAACAGGGCATCGACTTATCAAAAGACAAGATGGCCATGCAGAGACTGCGTGAAGCTGCAGAAAAAGCCAAGTCAGAGCTTTCAACCGTGACATCAACCAATATTAATCTGCCGTATATCACTGCTGATCAAACCGGACCTAAGCATTTAGAATTGACTTTAAGCAGAGCTAAGTT
>DCDV01000013.1:38283-38624 GCA_002316595.1 Mageeibacillus sp. UBA1046 | reverse complement strand
TTGACTTTAAGCAGAGCTAAGTTCGATGATATGACTTCTGATCTCGTTGAGGCGACCATGACTCCTCTGAGAAATACGATGAATGATGCGGGACTCAAGCCTGCAGATATCGATAAAATTCTTTTGGTAGGCGGATCTACCAGAATTCCTGCTGTGCAAAATTCTGTAAAAAACTATTTCAACCAGGAACCGTTCAAAGGAATAAACCCTGATGAATGTGTTGCTATTGGCGCAGCGATTCAGGCCGGAGTATTATCTGGTGACATTAAGGGCATGGTACTCTTGGATGTTACACCCTTGTCTCTGGGTATTGAGACTCTGGGCGGTGTCATGACCAGAAT
>DCDV01000013.1:33266-38060 GCA_002316595.1 Mageeibacillus sp. UBA1046 | reverse complement strand
TCTGTCGAAGTACATGTTCTGCAAGGAGAGAGAGAGTTCGCAGCTGATAACAAGACTTTAGGGCGCTTCAATCTTGATGGAATAGCCCCTGCGCCTCGCGGAATCCCGCAGATCGAGGTAACCTTTGATATTGACGCTAACGGAATAGTCAATGTCTCCGCAGTTGACAAAGGGACAAACCGTGAGCAGCACATCACGATCACAGCCACGTCAAATCTTACAGAAGATGAGATAGATAAAGCCGTTAAGGAAGCAGAACAATTCGCAGCTGAAGACAAGAAGAAAAAAGAGGAAATTGACACCAAAAATAGTGCAGATTCTTCAGTATACCAGGCTGAAAAGTTGCTGAAGGACGATGGCGACAAGTTTGATCAGGCGGATCGTTCGGATATCGAAGCCGCTGTCAGCAAGCTCAAAGACAGCATCTCCGCGAACAATCTGGATGATATGAAACAAGATACTGAAGCCCTGCAACAGGCAATCTACAAAGCCAGTGAGAATCTTTACAAGAAGGCTCAGGCTGAACAGGCTCAATCCGATTCTGATGGTTCCGGCGGACAAGGTCCTGGCGGAGGCGGGCAAGGCCCCTCTGCAGATGGCACTTATGAAGCAGACTTTAAAGAAGCCGGCAATGACCCTGAGTAAATATTAGCAATAATACAAAAGTGTTCTATAGCGATAGCAGGTATTGCTCAGCAATGCCTGCTATCAACTAAGATCACGGGCGGGTTGAATTTTCAGGACAGATTTTGTTGCTAAAGTTGTCCGGAATCAAGTTTATTACCCGCAGCAATAATTAACTTGCTGTGGCAACTTGGTCCACAGTAATAATTACTGAACTATGGTATGATTTTTGAAAAATGATACCCGACCGCATTGAGCGGCGGGTATCATCTCGTAAGGCTGGAGGCACAGGTGGCAGAAAAGCGCGATTATTATGAAGTGCTAGGCGTTGACAGGTCAGCAGATGAAAATCAAATAAAGAAGGCTTATTGGAAACTGGCTAAAAAATATCATCCGGATGTCAACCCGGATAACAAAGAAGCAGAAGAAAAGTTTAAAGAAGCCAATGATGCCTATCAGGTTCTCAGCGATAAAGATAAACGCAGTCGCTACGATCAGTTCGGCCATTCGGGCGTCGATCCCAACGGGTATGGCGGTCAGGGTTTTGGCGGCTTTGATCTTAATGACATATTCAATACTATCTTTGGCGGTTTCGGCGGTTTTGGAGACCTGGGCGGTTTTGGCGCGCAATCAAGCGCACGCAGCCGCGGTCCAAGGCGAGGAGCTAACTTGCGTTATCGCATGAATTTAGATTTCATGGAAGCTGCCTTTGGAGTTGAACGCGAAATTTCCATTACCAAGGATGATATCTGCGCAACCTGCAAGGGTAATAAAACCAGTGACGGCTCCAAACCAAAGACTTGTCCGACCTGCCAGGGCAGCGGGCAAGTGCAGATGGTCAGAGAAACCATGTTCGGACAGATGATGACAAGCAGTACTTGCGAAACATGCCGGGGCAGCGGAGAAATCATCGATAATCCCTGTGCGGATTGCCGGGGAAGAGGAGTCAAAAGTACAAGCAAGCGCTTGCGTGTGACGATACCCGCCGGTATAAATGAAGGAGAAATGCTGACCCTGAGAGGCGAAGGAGAGCCCGGTGAATTGAGTGGGTCCTACGGGGATCTTTATATCGAAATCAGGATCAGACCTCATCCGGTATTCAGACGCGAAGGCGCTAAAACCTTCTGTGAGGTTCCTATAACTTTCACTCAGGCTGCTATCGGCGCAGAAATTGAAGTTCCTACCATTGACGGACCCGTAAATTATAAGCTCAACGAAGGAACACAGCCCGGAGATACATATACCATGAAAGGAAAAGGCATTCCTTTAATAAATCGGTCCGGGCAAAGGGGAGATCACGTATTCCAGGTCAAAGTCGAGGTACCGCGCAGTCTGGACAATAATCAGAAAGACCTGCTGAATAAATTCGAAGAGAGTCTAAGTGATGAGAATTATCAGGAAAGAAAATCCTTCTTTGATAAAGTTAAACAAGTCTTCAGCAAGAACTGAATACAATAACTGATTAATATGAATTACATAGTTTTTGATCTGGAATGGAATATTGTCGGGAAGAAGAATAAGGTCAGCCGGGAAGAGCAAGAGAGGCTGCCTTTTGAAATTATCGAAATCGGTGCGGTAAAGCTGGACAGCAAGATGCAGATGGACGGCAACTTCAGCGCATATGTGCAGCCTAAGCTGTATCCTGTAATATCTCACTATGTTGCCCGGGTAACAAAAAGAAATCAGGAAAGCCTAAAGCTGGGCAAACCCTTTCCCGAAGCAGCCAAAGCTTTTCATTCTTTCTCAGCCAACGGGAAACCTGTCTTTTGCAGCTGGTCCAAAGCTGACCCGCAGGTCATGATTGAAAACCTTTACTATTATGATCTTGAGATTTTTGATCCTCTGTATTGTCTTGATGTGCAAACTCTGTTTGCTGTGGTTGGCGAGAAGGTCAAAAGTTCAACGCAGCGCTCGATAGAATATGCTCTGGATTATTTGAATGTGCCTCAGGGTAAGCCTCTGCATACGGCTCTAAATGATGCTTACTATACAGCTAAGATTCTGCAGGCATTATGGCTGGAGCTGGGTGATCACAGCGCCAGCCCGGCTCAGGCGCTTCATGAGTTCTTGTATCAGCCCTCTGTGAAAAAGAGGCGGTAGTAGCGTTTCTTGCCTTTGCGGATAATGACTGCGTTGTCAACGATATCGCCTTCATTTAAAACATAGTCGAAATCTTCAATAAGCTTATCATTAAGAACTAAACCCTTTTGCTGAATCAGGCGTCTGCCTTCGCTGCGAGAGGGTATTATTTTACCTTCGGTGAGCAGATCCAGAAGCGGACGATTCTGATCGGAAGCTGCAAATTTAACCTCGGGCATATTGGCAGCTGAGCCGGCGCCGGAAAATATGGCTTTGGCGGCCTGGTCAACTTCATCTGCGATTTCCGGGCCATGGATAATTTTGGTTACCTCGTAAGCTAATTTTTCTTTGACTGCATTCAGTTCTTCTCCCTCCAGCTCGGCATAAGCAGAGATTTCTTCCATCGGCAGGAACGTGAGCAGTTTCAGACAGCGGATAACATCGGCGTCATCAATATTGCGCCAATATTGATAGAAGTCATAGGGTTTTAATTTGTCAGGATCAAGCCATACTGCTCCGCCTACAGTCTTGCCCATCTTTTCGCCGGTTGAAGTGGTGAGGAGAGTCATGGTCATCCCGAAGGCCTTTCCTTGCTCTTTGCGGCGAACCAGATCTACGCCGGCCAGAATGTTGGACCATTGATCGTCACCGCCAAGCTGCAGACGGCAATCATAGCGCCTGTAGAGCTCGAGAAAATCATAGGCTTGCAGGAGCATATAATTGAACTCCAGGAAAGTTAAGCCTCGCTCCAGGCGTTGCTTATAGGCTTCTGCCGCCAGCATGCGGTTTACTGAAAACTGTGAGCCTATCTCGCGGATAAATTCTATATAATTCAGTGGCAGCAGCCAATCTGCGTTATTCGCCATTATGGCTTTGCCGTCAGAAAAATCGATAAATTTTTCCATCTGCTTTTTGAACTCTTCGACATTGTGCTCAATTGTCTCAACTGTCATTACTTTTCTCAGATCTGTACGGCCGGATGGATCTCCGATCATACCGGTTCCGCCGCCCAAAAGAGCTATCGGACGATGACCTGCTCGCTGCAAACGAGCCATAACCATCAGCTGCACAAAATGACCGACATGCAAACTGTCAGCCGTAGGATCAAAACCGATGTAAAAAGTCGCGCCGGGTTTGCTTAAATACTCTCGTATTTCCTCTTCGTGTGATACTTGAGCAATATAACCACGTTCTTGCAATACATCGTACACTGATTCCATAAGGCACTTCCTTTTCAAATTATACTGATATAGCTTACTGCCGCCTTTGTTATTCTAACTTTTGGGACCGGCTTCGTCAAAACTCTACCGGTTTTAGCTTAAATGCTGTGCTGACAGCCGTCATTAGTCAAACTGACCCGGTTTCAGCTTATATGCCGCGATTTATGCTGTCAGACCTCATTAGTCAAAACTCTACCGGTTTTTGCTGATAATACTTATTAATGTTGCCGCCGCGATTTTTATGCCAGAGCGCCGCAGCTGTTAGGGTTATATCCTTGTGCCTGATGGCAGCTTCATTATCAAGATCTGCATAATCTGAGGCCAGATTAATCAAGGGCAGCTTTGCCAGTTTTCGCATCAGACGCAACAAATACCTGCCATCTTTGTTAAAGCCTAAAACCTTTAGATACTGAGGTGCCGTCAATTCTTCCAGATCGGAAATTGTCATGCCCAGCAGCAGAGAAATCAGAGCCCTGCGCACTCTGGAAGCAGGATGTGTTCTGGTCGCAGCCTTCTGTACAAAATCGCTCAGACTGCCGTCAAGATGCTCTTTCTTGCCGGCAAGGCTGATAAGTCTGTCTCCCAGGCCTTGCTGCATATGAGCGATTTGAGAGATCTCTGTGTTATCTTGCTGACTCAGAGCAAAAAATACGTCATCACGCATACTTTCAAAGAGCATAGGACCTTTTTGCTCCTGACAGGAGTAGAGAATGGGCGCCAGAGAGTAGGGGGGCATTTTGTTTTCCAGTTGGCGGATTAATTCCAGTTCAGGGGAGATTTCAGCTGTGGCGCTGCGGTTTTTCCTATGTTCAATCGGAAGAACAATCCCTTGGATAGTTTCCCTGATCTCGCTGGCTGATGCGCTGTCTAT
>DCDV01000013.1:0-33136 GCA_002316595.1 Mageeibacillus sp. UBA1046 | reverse complement strand
CGCTGGCTGATGCGCTGTCTATACGTGGGTACAGGCTAAGAGTTATCTTGGATTCTCTGTCATAAGCCTTAAGCGCCTTCAGATATTCAACTGCTAAAATATTATTCGGTTTATTGAGAAGTGAGGCTAGGGCGGGATCTTGTGTCTCGCTGAGAACAGCCTGTTCTCTGGCCGCGGCAAAGCCCAAACCATCCTTAATGCCAGCCCTGAGGTTTTCCTTGTATTGATTGCTCTCTGCAGACAGCAGATCGCTTATCAGCCGCAGTTTATCGTAATCGGGGTCTTCCGCGCCGCAAGCGATCTCATGAGTTACCCCGGTCGCGAGGATGCTCCTGACAGCGCCGGCTGCGAAACCTTCAGCGCTGGATAAGGCAAATATCTCCGGCAGGGCTAAAACCAGATCCGCGCCGGCAGACAATGCCGTCTTGCTGCGCTGAGAAGGGGAGAGCAGGTTAGGAACTCCTCGCTGACTGAAGAACTCCGGCATGATAACGATTATCTTGCTGCGTGCAGGGGAATGACGACGGATCTGCCGCAGCAGATGAGCATGTCCAAAGTGCAGGGGATTGAATTCAGCTATGACTGCAATTACTTTCACAAGAAATGCTCCTCTTTCTGGCTTTAATTCTATCAGACCTGCCGCATAATAATAGCCTGAGCAAAAATATACTGAGGGGTCATTTGTTAATAGCAGGCACTTTAGATTAAAATGCTTTTATGAACCTAACCGGAAGATATCGCTATATTCTGCCTTTGCTTGCAATTTTGATTGTTGGCACGATCTTGCTGTATTTTTTGCTGGGCAACAGACAACCCGCTGAGATGCCTTTGTATGGACTGCCCGGAATTGCTGAGGACGGTGTTGAGTATGACCCGGAAATCCTTGCTCCCGGCGTTCTGCGACAAATTGAGGACAGTCTGCAGATTGATGTGGAGATCAAGTCGGCTGCTTCTGACGGCAAGGAAGAAATCACTAAGGTTGAGGATATTGCTGCGTCATGGAGGAAACTTCCCAGCTTTGATCTGGGTGATGACGAAGATGAGATCATGATTTCTGATCAGGTTCTGGCCAGAGATCAGCTGTATCTGGGGCAAGCACTGGTGGAAACGGGTAAAAGCCGTCAATTCAATAGATGGCGGGATACTTTCACAGAGACTTTCTATGACAGTTCTTCCGGTCTTTTTTCAAGTTCTCTGGTGATTCAGCAAGATGGCTATTACGTCAGAAGCAATCCCGACTGGATAACAACTCAAGGATACACACGCGTTCTTTTGCAGGCATATATGCTAAATCCATCGCGCAGCTTACAGAATAATCTTGAAGATTTATCTGCAGTATTGCTGCCGATATTTCAGTCAGGGCCGCCAGCTTCCATCACCGGTCTGGGACCAAATCTAAACCATCCTCTGACTTTTATTGCCGAGGATATTGAAATTGAAGAGCAAAGGGAAATAGATCTGATATCTGTGGACAGCATTGACTTCTGGACTCTCTCTCAGTTGGCCGGCATTGACGGGAAATGGGAGGAGATCGCTAAGCAGTGGATCAGCCGTGTTTCCGGATCTATGAATGAGGCCGGCATGCCCTTTCCGCCGGAAGGCTGGAATATGGCAGAAAATACTGCCATGCCGTTGATTGATTCTGACTATCAGGCAGATACCTTGCGCATACTTAAAACATCACTGAATCTGGCTGAAGTGGGCATTATAAATGCGGAGCTGGAAGGGTTTCTACTGGAAGAGATAACAAGCGGGGGCTTAGCTTCCTCTTATCATCTGGTGAACGGGAACGGCAGCGAGCGGATTGTCAATCCTGCTATGGCGGCTCTGACGGCCAGGCTCGCACGAGCAGCTGACAATGGAACCTTGTATGCGGCTGCCATAAGACAATTGAACAGAAGTTATGTCTCAAACCAGGCCAGCCCTTTCTTCGGCGGCTACGGCCAGACCGACTGTGAAGGAAGGCAGATCATAACTGCTTTGGATCAGGCTCTGGCTCTCTTGGCTTTGCAATGAGCATAAAACCTCGCAGCACGTGAAAAATGTCTCTTTCAGCGATTGAATCTAATCCTTGGATAATCTATACTAATCGATGGTGAGTTTAAGAACTAATTAAATAATATTATGGAGGATAGTATGAGTTTTTTAGACAATGTCAAGACTGCAGCCCGCAAAGTTAAAAAGACTATTGTTCTGCCCGAGAGCATGGATCCACGAGTAGTCGAAGCCGCAGCGAAGATTCTGGAGGAGCAGCTGGCAGAGATTATCTTGCTTGGCAAGAAGGAAGATATCCAGGCTCAGGCGCCTGAATGGGATGTCTGTGGAGCAACCTTCATTGATCCGGTCAACTATGAAGGGCTGGACGATTTCGTAGAAACATATTATGAAATGCGAAAGCAAAAGGGCATGACTTTGGACAAAGCCAGAGAGACAATGTTGGAACCAACACCTTTCGGTATTATGATGGTTAAGAAAGATCTGGCTGACGGACTGGTAGCAGGCGCTGTGGGCAGCACCGCTGATACCTTGAGACCCGCTCTGCAGATATTGCGCACAAAACCGGGAACCAAAATGGTCTCAACCTTCTTCATGATGGTTGTGCCTGATTGTGAATATGGAGAAAACGGTACTTTCCTCTTTTCTGATTGTGGCTTAGTAGAGAACCCTGATGCTGATCAATTATCTGAAATCGCGGTGTCTTCAGCGACATCGTTCAAGGCTCTTACCGGAGTTGAACCCCGGGTAGCGATGCTGTCTTACTCAAGTTTCGGCTCTGCCAAGAGTGAATTGACCGAGAAGGTTGTGGAAGCGACCAGATTAGCCAAGGAAAAAGCTCCTCAATATATTATTGACGGCGAGCTGCAGGCAGATGCCGCCATCGTGCCATCCATCGGAAAGTCGAAGGCGCCTGACAGCAAGATTCAGGGTGATGCCAACTGCCTTATTTTCCCGGATTTGAATGCCGGCAATATCGGTTACAAATTAGTGCAGCGCCTTGCTAAGGCTGAAGCTTATGGACCTATGCTACAGGGCATTGCAAAACCTGTCAATGATCTCTCACGCGGCTGTTCTGCAGATGACATTGTCGGTGTAACAGCACTGACTGTTCTGCAGTGCACTGCTAACGATTAATCATAACTGGCTGAGACCAGAAAAATAATATTATAAGGAAGTACATATGAAAATTCTAATTATTAATTCCGGCAGCTCCTCTCTTAAATATCAAGTGATTGACTATGAACAACGTGAAGTATTATGTGTTGGTCTGTGTGAACGTATCGGTATCAAGGATCCTCACATGACTCACACTTTAATCAGCGGTGAAAAGGTAAGGCAAGGAAAAGATTTCAAAGACCATAAAGATGCTGTTCTGGCAATGGTTGAAATGCTCACTTCTGAAGAATACGGTGTAATCAAAGATCTCTCCGAGATACAAGCTATCGGTCATCGCGTTTTGCATGGCGGAGAAGAATTCACCGCTCCGGTTCAAGTGACAGAAGCAGTTAAAGCCGCTATTCGTACATGCTGTGTCTGGGGTCCTTTGCATAACCCTGCCAATCTTACCGGCATCGAAGTATGTGAAGAGATTATGCCGGGGATTCCTCAGGTGGCTGTTTTCGATACTGCTTTCCATCAGACTATGCCTCCTGAAGCTTTTATTTATGCTTTGCCTTATCGCTACTACGAAGAAATGGGTATCCGCCGCTATGGCTTCCACGGCACATCGCATATGTATGTATCTCAGCAGGCAGTCAAGCTGCTGGGAGGTGAAGCAGAGGGCACAAAGATTATAACTGCGCATCTCGGTAATGGATCTTCTTTTGCAGCTGTTAAAGACGGCAAGTGTGTTGACACATCTATGGGATTAACTCCGCTGGCAGGCATACCCATGGGAACTCGCTGCGGTGATATTGATCCCGCAATCGTTCCTTATATTATGGGAAAAGAAAACCTGAAACCGAATGAAATCGATCATATCATGAACAAAGAATCAGGCGTGCTGGGCGTTTCCGGTGTCAGCTCTGACTTCCGCGATCTGGCTGAAAAAGCTAAAGCAGGGAATGAAAGAGCGGGACTTGCTCTAGATATTTTTGTCTACCAGGGCAAAAAGATTATTTCCAGTTATGCCGGCGCATTGGGCGGGGTAGATGCCATAGTCTTTACAGCCGGAATTGGAGAAAATGACAAAAAGACCCGCAGAAGAATGCTTGAAGGTCTGGAGTTCATGGGCGTCGAACTTGACAATGACAAAAATGAAAACTTCAACGGTGAGGCCGGACTGATATCAAAAGATGACTCCAAAGTCAAAGTCTTCATTATTCCTACCAATGAGGAATTATCGATTGCACTGCAGACGGTAGATGTACTGGGTCTGGCAAAATAAAACATTAGAAAAGCCGTCAAGATTAAACGCGTATCTTTAGTACTATGATTCTTGACAGAAACAATCAGTTAAGTGATAATACTCTTTGCGTCTCAACGGGAGTACCGTTTAACTCTAACGGCTCAGAGGCACAATTGTCCTGGGAAGGACAGATAAGAGATGGAGGTGTGACGAATGGCAGTCCCGAAACGCAAATGGTCTAAAGCCAGAAGCCGCAGAGCACGTTCTAACTGGAAGATCAGTGCGCCCAGTCTGGTAGAATGTCCGCGCTGTAAATCATTAGCAGCTGCACACAGGGTATGCAAATCCTGTGGATATTATAAAGGCCGTGAAGTTATCTCAGTAGACGATAATTAACCGGATCGCACGGTAATGATCAAAAGCAACGGGCCTATCACAGTACCGTTGCTTTTGTTATTAATCTCAGGAGTACATGATGAGCAAGCCTAGTGTAGCCATAGTCGGCAGACCTAATGTCGGCAAATCATCTTTATTTAATATGCTGGCGGGCATGCGTATTTCAATTATCGCTCCGACGCCGGGTGTTACGCGCGACCGTGTTTTTGCAGAAGCTGAGTGGCAAGGACAAGAGTTTACCCTGATTGATACCGGGGGTATCGAGCCCGATGCTACTGATGATCTGCTGACAAAGATGCGGTTGCAGGCTGATATAGCTATTGAAGCAGCTGATGTTATCTTGTTCATGACAGATATTCAAAGCGGCTTGACCGCAGCTGACCTGGACATCGCCAAACAGCTGCACCGCAGCAATAAACCGGTTATTGTGGTTGTAAATAAAATCGATCAGCCAGGCGATCCGCCGGCAGGATTTTACGAATTTTACCAGCTGGGATTTTCTGAAGTCTATGCAGTCTCCGCCAGTCATAAGCTGGGGCTGGGAGAGATCCTTGATGCGACGATTTCGCATTTGCCGGAGCAGGAAGAAGGCGATTACCCGCCTGACACAGTCCGGGTTGCTGTGATCGGCAAGCCTAATGCCGGCAAATCTTCTCTTGTCAATAAACTGTTAGGTGAAGAGAGGGCAATTGTCTCCGAAATTGCGGGAACCACCCGGGATGCAATAGATTCTTTTATTGTAAACGATTACGGCAGTTTTGTTCTCGTTGACACAGCAGGACTTAGACGCAAAGGAAAAGTAACTGAAAGAATCGAAAAATATAGTGTTTTACGCGCAAACAAGGCTATAGAAAGAGCAGATCTGTGTCTGATCTTAATTGACGCTCTAGACGGGGTTACCGAACAAGACACTAAAATCGCAGGGCTGGCCTGGAATATGGGCAAGACATGTATTTTTGCTGTTAATAAATGGGATGCAGTTGAGGACAGAGCCGAGGCTCGTAAAGAATTAAATCAACAGATTCTAACCAGATTTCATTTTATGTCACATGCTCCGGTAATATTTGTTTCCGCAAAGACGGGACTGAACTGCGAAAAGCTATGGCCATTAATTCGTGAAACATACGATAACGGCGGGTATAGAATTTCAACAGCGCAAATGAATGAATTTATTTCTGATGCACTCATTTTGCATCCGCCCCCTCAAGATAAGGGCAAGCACCTGAAAATCTACTATGGCACGCAAATCGGAAACTATCCTGTTCGCATAGTGTTCTTTATTAACGATCCAAAATTGACGCATTTTTCCTATGATCGCTATCTTATAAACAGATTGCGGGAAATCTACGGATTTGAGGGTACACCGATCCAGATCATATGGCGGGGGCGTAAGGAAAAGGACATGATATAATTAATCTTAGTTCATAAAAAGGGGATTCTCATTGTCTAAGAAGATCGGCAGAACATTATTCATATTTGGTCTTATCTTACTCTTGGTAGCGGTCAGTATCTTTGGCCACTACACTGGGTATAACTATGTGACCGCTCAAAATGAGCGCCTGAACAGCCTTAATCAACAAATTGAGCTTGAAGGCCGCTCCCCGATTAATGAGAATACCCGCGGCTCTGTAGAAATTCACATTCCCAGAAATTCGAACATGGATGACATTACGGAAATTCTCTACGATGAAGGGCTGATCAATAATAAGATCGCCTTTAAAGTGCTGTCCAGAATTAACGGTTTTGATGGTAACTATCGTTCCGGTACGCATTATCTTCTTGATGAAATGAGCTATGACGAAATGATGTTGATTCTGACATCTAAGCCTGATCCCGTTACAATTACCTTTCCGGAAGGATTGACCTATCGGCAGATGAAAGAAAGAATGAAAGCGGCCGGTATGCGCTTTGATGAAAATATCATGGATGAGATGATGAGGCGCCCAAACCTGTTTATCGACTATGATTTTATGCAGGCAATTCCCAATTATCCTAATCGGGATTGGATGATGCAGGGATATCTATGGCCGGATACTTATCAATTCGATGTTAATGAGTCAGAAGAGAATATCTTGCGTAAATTTTTCGATAATACTGAAAGAAAATTACTCACTGGTGACTATTATGAACGGGCAGAATCAATGGGTCTGACTCTGGATCAAGCAATGACTCTGGCCTCTTTAGTGCAAAAGGAAGGACCGATGTCGGAAATGCCTAAAATCGGCAGAGTTTTCCTAAACCGATTAAGACAAGAAATGCCTTTACAATCCTGCGCTACCATAAATTACCTGCGGGAAGCAGATGGCATGGCTCCGATTTTGTGGGTAAGAAATGCGGATTTGGAGCGCTATAAGGATAACCCTTATAATACTTACAATATAAGTTCTTTGCCTCCCGGTCCGATCAATTCTCCAGGTACTGTAGCTTTAGAGGGAGTTTTATGGCCAGCTACTGAACGCAGTTGGCCGGGTGCAAATTCATATCTATATTTCGTTGCCAAGGGAGACGGCACTAATGATTTTTCCAAGACTTTTGAAGAGCATCAAGAAAAAGCCGAAAAATACAGTGCCGCTCAGCAGCAAAATTAATTCTAACTACAGCTTGTTTCGGTATGAGCGGGAAGTATAGCCAAGTCAGAACCTCAGCAGCAGAATTGAATCAAAGTCAGGCTTGTTACTTCAGCTTATAATAATTCCGCGCGGGTAAGTCCTTTGTAGATGATCTTTGCTTGTTAAGCCTTATCCTGCTTGACATTATTATTCTGATTTTGAAATAGACCTGCGATAACGTTTCTTATCTTTGATTCCATATCGAAGGTGATATAAAATTCTTTGAGAATGACAAAAGCCAGCGGCCCGAGTAAAATTCCTCCGATTCCATAAATCATAATCCCTATTATCATGCTCAAAATTGTAACAACCGGGTGCAGACGCATCGCGTTGCCAAGAATTATCGGTTCTAAAAATCTGCGGATAATGATAATTGCTGCCATAATAATTAAAATGCCCAGACCCTGCAGCGGCATAGACTGGATAAAGTAGTAAATTGACATTGGGATTAAAGTGGTGGTAATGCCAAGGATCGGCAGCAAGTCAACTATAGCTGCGACAATTGCCCAGATAACCGGATTCGGCAGGCCGACAATTAGAAAACCAACTAAGGCCTGGGCAAAAGTTATGATCATCAGGACTAAGTAACCGCCAATTATGCGAAAAAGCGTTCCTGCTAAATGACTTGTAGAGAAGAATATTTTGCGTACGAATTCCTTATTGGGAATATACCTCAACATCAGTCTGTATAGCTTGTTTGACTGCGTAATAAAGTAGTATCCTGCCATAATTGTGATGAGCAAAACCAGTATAGCCCGGGGCATTCCTGAGAACCATTTGCTCAAGGAGGAAAGAATGCCGGCAAGTATTCCGGGCAGCGCGTCAACTACAGTATTCACCAAAGAAACAATACTCTCTTCTATCTGTGCGACAATCGCCGGATTAAGCTCGATGCCGAACGGACCCGATACGTTGCTGAAGAATCCCGAAATCTGGCTGACAAGGTCTGACTCGCGTACGAAAATCGGTAATTGCTCAGAGATGTAGCGAACGACTGCAATCAGATAATAGACTATGCCCCCCAGCAGAGCCAATAGAAGTAAGAGCAAAATGACATATATAAAGACAGTTATGCGATTTTGAACTTTATTAACATGGGTAATTGACGGATTACGAAAATTCTTAATTTTGAATTTCCTGATGATATATTTACTGATAGCAGCTGATGCCTGGGACAAGAAAAGGGCAATCAGAATCGGTGCTAAAACTACTAAAGATTTAAGCCCTATATACAAGAAAGCGATGACCAGCAAGATCAAAAGACTATATTTAATTACTGAAAGGATAAAGGCGGCATCAGATTTCGCTCTCTCGTCCATGCAAGTCTCCTCAGATAAAGTTTGGTACAAGCAACATCAGCATCATTAGAATCAACGCGGCAATGAAGAGATAATCAGTTTTGCGTCTGTATCCTATAATCTCCCCCTCTTTAGAAACATCACGCAGTGCCTTCTCTCGCTCTTCAAGCTTAATGCGATTCCTGTAGTTTGTATAATACACTAGAATCGGCAGGAATATCATTGCCGACAAGAAAAGTAACGGCAGCTGCATGGATACGATCTGCGTGGTGGAAGAAGGTAATTGACCCCAGAAGGTATTCGCAGCCAGCTGGTAGACTAAAGGGTATACAAGCCAGCCAAGGCCGAGACCTAAGCCAACAAAAGATGAACTGACCAAGCTATTGCTGTCGAGTCTTACTTTAAAGATAAAGACTGAACAAATAAAAAATACCGGCAAAGCACGAAGCTGCATGGGGATTAGCGCCGCAAACAACGCCGTCGCAATAATTGCTCTTAAGTAATAGGAGCCAGTTGCCAGCCCCGGCAAAATTACGCCTGACATAAAAAGGCTTACGCATAGTGCAGGCAATACGGACGATATTAAAATCGTGAGAGTTATTTGCAGCCAGGAAGACTGAAAAAACATCACCCCCTGATTCATCAGGTCCCAGCCAGGCAACCTCAAAATCGTATCAGAAGTAATAAAATGGGAAATTAAATTATCCAACGTCAGGCAAATAAAGGCTAAGGGAAAACCGGACAAAAAGGCCAGCAGTGAGGGAATAAAAGAAGGAGCATTGCCCAAAACAAATTCTTTGGCCGGATTTTCCAATATAATAAATAAGACAGAAGCTAGGAGAGGCAGTACTGCAACCGGTATCAGCATTTCCAAAGCATAACCACGAAAACTGTGAGTTCTCAATAAGTCTGCCAGCGGCTGATAGAGCGCAAGAACCAGCTTATACAGGGCTAAAAGAATAGCGAAGGTCAGAGCAGCTCTGCCGCTGATCCCTGCCAAACGTCTTTCTTCCTGATGAAAAGCAAATCTTCTCCTTCTTTCAAGCTCAATAACTTTAAGATCAGAATCAGAGTGAGGCGGCTCTTTAAGCCTGACTGACCTGAGATTATTTGAAGTCGGGGCGACGTGAGGGTTTTTCTTTCTCTGCACAAAATGCTCCTTACAGGCCGGATTACGAAGCTTGAAATCAGTATACCTTAAATTACCATTTGAGCGGAATGCAATAACGCCTTGACAAATTTAGTGCTTCCAAGTAAATTGCCACCGGACCGCGAGTTAATTATAATAACTAAAAATCGGCTTCATTGCCAAGGAGTATATGATGGAATCAAAACAAGTTTCAAATAGAATGCAGATACTTGCCCAGGCTAACTATGGAACAGAATTAGCTTCTTTGAACAAAAGGGAATACTGGCAAGTTTTGTCTCGCGCTCTTATGTCAATATATGCAGCTGATTGGGAAGAAACCAAACGCACATACGAAAAAGGACGTCAAGTCCATTATTTCTCGGCTGAGTTTCTCGTAGGCAGAAGCCTGCTCAATAATCTGATAAATGTCGGCATCTTCGACGATGTAGCAGAGCTGGTCTCGGAGCATGGCTATGACATTGATGATGTTTTAGAAGAAGAAAATGACCCGGGGCTGGGAAATGGCGGACTGGGCAGACTGGGTGCCTGCTTTCTGGACTCTGCCGCTACCTTGGGACTACCGCTCACAGGTTACGGAATTCTATATGATTATGGTTTGTTCAGGCAAGAAATTGAAAACGGCTTCCAAAAGGAATTCCCGGATGATTGGATTGATGATGACGGTTATCCATTCTTAATTCCCCATCGCAGTGAGAAGGTTCTGGTTCATTTTGAAGACTTTGATGTCTATGCAGTACCTTTTGATTTACCGGTTACCGGCTACGACCAAAAGAACAAGAATACTATCAGGATCTGGAGCGCCGAGCCGGCTGAAGAGTTTGACTTTAACCTTTTCAATTCTCAGAGATTCGATGACGCTGTAATTGAACGCAACCGGGTCAAAGATATCTGTCGTGTGCTATATCCTAATGACAGCTCATACGATGGTGAAGTTCTGCGGGTAAGGCAACAGTATTTCTTTATCTCGGCCTCTTTACAGAATATTGTCAGCTCATTTAAACGTCTTCATGGCAATGATTTTTCAAAATTCCCGGAATATAACAGCATCCAGTTAAACGATACGCATCCCGTCTTGGCTATCCCGGAGTTAATGCGGATCTTGATCGACGAGAACTGGCAAAGCTGGGATGAAGCCTGGCAAATTGTGCAAAAGACTTTTGCGTTTACTAATCACACCATCATGGAGGAAGCGTTAGAGGCCTGGGACATTAATATTTTCCAGTATCTATTTCCTCGTATTCTGGAAATTATCACAGATATTGACGAACAGTTTGAAGAAGAGCTGAAGGATTCGCATATATCGCAGGACTTGATAGAGCATTTATCTCCAATACATGATGGAAAAGTGCATATGGCTTTGCTTGCCTGTTACGCCAGTTATTCTATCAACGGAGTGGCAGCTATTCACAGCAATCTTTTAAAAAGCGCTCTCTTCAAGGACTTCTACAATTTGTGGCCTGAGAAGTTCAATAATAAAACCAACGGAGTTACGCCGCGGCGCTGGCTGAGAATGTGTAATCCGTCATTATATGAGCTGCTGACAGAAAAAGCCGGCAGTGATAACTGGGTCACTGATCTGGATCTTCTTAAGCCCCTGGAAAAAGAAAAGGACGATCCCAAACTCATCCGACGGTTGTTAAAAACCAAGCAGGAGAACAAAGAAAAACTTGCTCGCTTTATACAGGATTATGAAGGCGTTGAACTTGACAGCAGTTTTTTATTTGATGTACAGATCAAGCGCTTACATGAATACAAACGACAGTTTATGAACGGGTTGTTGATCCTGGATCAGTATTTTAGATTGAAGGATAACCCCGGCCAAAATGATGTTACGCCAGTAGCATATATTTTTGGTGCCAAAGCTGCTCCCGGATATACCCTTGCTAAGGCAATCATTAAATTCCTTACTGAGCTGGCAGATTTAATCAATGATGATTCTGATGTTAATGACAAAATGAAAGTTGTCTTCCTTCATAATTATAGTGTTTCACTGGCTGAAAAAATTATTCCGGCTACGGATATTTCTGAACAAATTTCGACAGTCGGTATGGAAGCTTCCGGTACCGGCAATATGAAATTCATGCTTAACGGCGCTCTTACTCTAGGCACTTATGACGGAGCCAATCTGGAGATCCTGGAAGAGGTCGGGGAGGAGAACAGCTTTATGTTTGGCCCTAAGATCGATGATTTCCCTGCCACCATGAGCTATTACAATTCTCAGTGGCAATATAAGAATGTAAGCGGGCTGAAGAGAGCAGTTGATGCTCTTATCGATGGTACTTTGTCAGATAACAGAACCGGTATGTTTAAGGCTCTTCATGATTCCCTGCTTATCGGATCTCAGTGGAATGCAGGTGATCCTTATTATGTGCTGGGCGACTTTGAAGCTTACCGTAAGGCTCGCGAACGTGCGCATCGTGCTTACCTTGACCAGATTGGATGGGGACAGAAGTGCTGGATAAATATCGTTAACAGCGGCAGATTCAGTTCAGACCGAACTGTTAAACAATATGCTGAGGACATATGGAGAATAGATCCGCAGCCTATATAGCATTTGACATTTTTCTGTCCATTTGGCAGAATGCGCCTATGCAATCAATAATCGGAGGAGATTTAAATGGCCGAGTTCAAATATGAAATAGTAAAAAACATCGCAGTACTGAGCACCAGCAGATCCGGTTGGAACCGCGAGCTGAATCTGGTTAGTTGGAATGAGGGCAAACCAAAGCTTGATTTACGTGACTGGGCTCCTGAACATGAAAAAATGAGCAAGGGAATCACGCTTAGCCGGGAAGAAGCCGCAATATTGAGAGAAGTCCTTAACGAGCTTTCACTTGATGAGCTGATGCCGGAATAATATTTTCCCCAATTTGCTAAAACATTAAAGACCTGGCAGATATCGCCAGGTCTTTTAATTGATATGGATGATATGCCGCCTCAGCAAAGATTAGAAACTCACTAGTCAGACCACGGCAGATTCCGGATCTGATTTATTTAAGGATGTCATCACCTATTGATGCCCTAAAGATAAATTATTTGTTCCCGATGGGTATTGCTTTCTGTAACTCACCATAGACCAGAATGCGCAAATCACCCCTCTTGTACTCACTTGTATCCCTCAGAGGAGTGCAACTGACTAAAATTACTCTGGCTTTATCAGTATGCTCTCTCATTTTATTCCATAGCTCGGTTGGTTTTATATCCGTGCTCTTAACCATTTTATAGACATAGGCGGTATCACGGGTAGTTATTCTTATTTCATCTCCTGGCTTAACCTTATGGATTTCATTGAGATATCGTCCTGTACGGTATCCTCTATGACCAAACAGGACCGTATTGCCAATCTCACCGATGCGCGCGGTTGCCTCGTGATGTCCAACTGCTATGCGTAAGGAATATAAGGTTGCTTCATCCGCGACCGGCATAGAGAAACCGATAGAAGGAATATCCAGCCTGGCGTAGGTATTTACCTTGACATACGTCTTGTCATTACTGTCTGTTTCTTGAGGAGCGGAGAAATCCTCCCAGGCTTCTCCCGATACTACATACTGATCCGGAGAAAAGGTGACTTCGATTTCGTTAACAGGAGCGAGCTCCAAAGGATCCTCTTCCGGAACTTTGCCCATTTCCTCTAAAACTTCATCAATCTTTCCGTCCTGAAGATAGTTTTGCCAGTACGGCCTGATTAGAAGGTAAAGTCCCGCAACTAACAGAACAACCGCTAAAACAGTGAGAAAAGTATTTATCTTATTTTTCACAGCGTTACCTACATTAATTGCCTTAATTATCCTGATATGTTCAGAAATATTGGCACTTTCTATACAAAATATTTTGTCAATATATTATCATTATTGCAGTTGCCTGTATGGGAGGAAATATTACACTTGCAAAAGAGATGAGAGATTGATAATCTCTCTTAAAAATTAGACTAAATGAATGAAAGGCCAGTCTGATGACAGAAATCTATTTTAACCACAATACCGGCCTCCCTGGAGATGTTCTGTCTGCGATTGAGAAGATAGAAGCTTTGCTCTGCTCAGGAAAATGGCTTCTTGCCATGGAAAAAGCAGCGGTAACCTTAGAAACATATCCGGATACTGTCGAGCTCTTATGGCTGCACGCACGTGCAGCAGAAATGGGCAATCAAGTCAACGCCGCCTTGCGTGATTACGCAAAGCTGAGACGCCTCCAGCCTGACGATCTGGATTTGGTTTATGATCAGGCAGATTTACTGTTATCTCTGGGCTACATTGATGACTCTTTAAGACTAATTCGCCGCGGTGAAGAAAGTGAACCCGATTCAATTGAATATAAAGTTCTCAAGAGTCTCGCTTACAGTAAGAAAGGCCGCCTGAATGAAGCTCTGAAATTAATGGAGAACGTTCTGGCAACAAGACCTGAGGATCCCTATCTGCTCACCGAAGCTGCCGCTATTTTCTATCTTCAGGGCGATACTGACAGTGCATTAGAAACTGTAAATCATGCTTTGGAAATCGAACCCGGATACGCAGATGCCTGGTGTCAGCTTGCGCTGATTCAACTGTCGCTTGGCGATATGAAGTCTGCGGAGGAATCCTTTCAAACAGCCCTGAGACACAACCGGCAGTTGTTATCTGCCTGGATCGGACTAGGACAAATCTATCTTTGTCTCTATGAGCCGGAAAAGGCGAAATCATGCTTCATTAAAGTTATCATGATCAATCCGAACGACCAGGAAGCCTGCCAGGGAATGGCTGCGGTGTATCGTTCTTTAGGCGAATCTTCTGCGGAAATGGATTGGCTCGAGAGAGCTGCTTTCTCTGACCAGGTGGAATAGTAAAGCAGTAATATTAGAATTTTACGTTTAAATGTTCGCACAGATTTGGCCAATCTGTGCGAACATTTTTGTTTCATTTGTTATCATATGTAAGTGTACTTTATCAATAAGTTTATATATATATTTTCAAGTGCTATAGAAAGGTATTTTGTGAAGATGAAAACTAAAAAAGGACAATTACAGGTAAGTACGGAGAATATTTTCCCCATTATAAGACAATGGCTCTATTCAGACCGCGACATTTTCTTAAGAGAACTGATATCTAACGCTGCAGACTCCCTGACGAAATTAAGACAGATGTCTAACCTTGGCCAGGCCGAGCTGGGCGAGGAAGAATTACGGATCGAGATTCGTTTGGATGAGAAAGAAGGCAAGCTTCTCATAGCAGATAACGGTATTGGCATGACAGCTGATGATCTGGATAAGTATATTAATCAAATTGCTTATTCAGGGATGACTGATTTTGTCACTGAATATCAGGAAAGTGATAACGAAAATGCCGGTTTTATCGGACACTTCGGTTTGGGCTTTTATTCCGCCTTTATGGTTGCCGACCGTGTCGAGATTGACACCTTGTCCTGGCAGGATCAGGCCTCACCGGCTCTGTGGCAGAGCAATGAGGGTATTGAATTTGAAATCAGCAGAGGGAGCAGAAGTACCCGAGGATCTGCCATCACTTTGTTTTTGACTGAAGAAGACAAAGATTGGCTTACTGACTCAAAAGTCAGAGCAATCATCGAAAAATACGCTAATTTCCTTGCCTGGCCTATCTATTACTTTAATGACCAGGACACTGATACTGAATCTTTGGCAGCTGTAGATATGCTGACTTCAGAGCTCGAAGGCAAAGAGCCGATCAATATCACCAGCCCTCTCTGGCTTAAGTCTCCCGGAGATGTCACTGACGAAGAATATATTGATTTTTATAAGGACACGTTCAAGAGCATGCAGGAGCCTTTGTTCTGGGTTCACTTAAATATGGATTATCCTTTCCGCTTGAAGGGGATCTTGTATTTCCCCAAAGTAAGCAATAATTATCAGACGCTGGACGGCAGAATCCTTATTTTTTACAATCAAGTTTTTGTTGCCGATAATGTAAAAGAGATAATTCCCGAATATCTTTTTCTCCTTCAGGGTGTTCTGGATAGTCCGGATCTGCCCTTAAACGTGTCTCGCAGCTTTCTTCAGACCGACCCGAATTTTCAAAGACTGGCACAGCACATTGTGAAAAAAGTCGCAGACCTGCTGAAGAAGCTCTTTAAAGATGACAGAGAGTACTATGAGCAAGTCTGGCCAAATATAAATTTGTTTGTGAAATACGGCATTCTCTCTGACCCGAAATTTTATGACAGCGTTAAGACCGCGTTGATTTATGCTAATACCGAAGGCGGCTATATCGCAGAAACTGAATTACCTGAGGGTACAGTGCTGTATACACCTGCAATAGATCAGTTGTCTCCATATGTCAGATTAGCTGAACAGCAAGATAAGCCGGTCTTGGTAATGGATCAGGAGATTGACTCTCCGCTTATGTCCTTCTTGGAATACCATAGCCAGGGGAAACGCAGATTTGTACGAGTTGATGCGGATTTTTCAACCGACGAGAGCAATAAACAGGACCTAAGTAAATTATTACAGCTGTTTCCCTCAGATACTGTAAGAATTGCAGAACTGAAGATTTCACCTCTGGGAGAGGGCGCACCGCCGGCTTTACTGCATGAAGCCGAAGAAATTCGCAGAATGCGCAAAATCTCTGAACAGATGGGCCTTGACGAGAACATTAAACAAGACGTCCAGGCTGAATTGGAATCTGCCAAAGTCGACTTGATCCTCAATGAAGACTCAAAATTGACCGGCAGATTTCTTCGTCTGGCTGAACTTGAGAGCCAGGATAAGAAAGCCAGAGAGCTGGCATCTTACATCCTGACTTTATCACAATTGGCTCAGGGGACATTAACAGGTTCTGATCTGGCTGATTTTATTGAGATGTCAGCAGAACTGGCTGACCGGGCACTCGACAGCTAGTTGCTCTCTGCTGCCGGACAGCTCATTGGATATTGCTGACTTTCATGCTCGTTGGCCGGCTTTACGATCTGTTCCCGAGATACACTGAACTATTGCATACCGCGTGCCCGATGGATTAAACTACAAAAGTATTTTATTGCAACTGTGAATCTGCGCTTAATCTGTGCAACCACAAACTTAAGGAGATACCAATGAACAAGAGTTCTCACATTCTCCGCCGTTTCTACTTTATGAAGCGCTCCGGACTGGACACCGCCGAATCCTTACTGAAATACGACATAAATCACTTTCTCAACATTGGCGTCGAACAGGTCAAGTTGCTGACACGCTTTGATGTTGAGTTTATTGCAGATAAGGATCATGAGACGGGGATCCGGGAGCTGAGTGATGAGCGCCTGATTCGCTTCCTGTCCGATCCGGTTCAGGATATCAATATCCCGATACTGGAGAACGGAGCCCCTGCTTTGGAATCAGAAAATATCAGTAAGAGCGACTTTGAACTGATCATAGAACCTGTACCGGGACAATATGATCAACGGGCAGATCTGGCAGCTCAGAACCTGCAAATCGCCTTTGAGTTTGACTTGCCGCTGGTGAAATCCGCAACTCATTATCTTTTTTACGGCAAGCTCAGCGAAGAGGATAAAGCAAAAATTCAAAAGTGGCTGATCAACCCGGTGGAAAGCCGTAAAAGTAAAACAGACTTGCCTAAGACGCTGATGCCTGAAGTTGAGGAACTGTCAGAAATACCGGTCCATAAAGGTTTCATTAACTATGCCGGAAAGGAGCTGGAGCAATATATCTCCCGGCAGCAATTGGCAATGTCCCCTCAGGATCTTCTGTTTATACAGGCTTATTTCCGTAATTTGCAGCATGAACCGACAGAGACCGAGATTAAAGTTCTGGATACATATTGGTCTGATCACTGCCGGCATACAACTTTTAATACCACACTGAACGAGGTAGCTTTTCCTGAAGATTTCCGTGATGATGATTTTAAAGAACACTTGAGTGTCAGCTGGAAGAATTATCAGTCCCGGCACAGGAAATTGGAGCTGGAAAGCCGCAGTCTCAAACCGATAACGCTGATGGATCTTGCCACGATCAGTACAAAGATACTGAAGAGGGAGCAAGGTCTCCCTGATCTTGATGAATCTGAAGAAATCAACGCTTGCAGCATTAAAGTACCGGTTAAACATCGGGGGGAAACAAGAGACGTGCTGCTGATGTTTAAGAATGAAACACATAATCATCCTACAGAAATAGAGCCTTTTGGCGGCGCTTCTACCTGTCTGGGAGGCGCCATCCGTGATCCTCTCTCCGGCAGAGCTTATGCTTATCAGGCCATGAGAGTGACAGGAGGAGGAGACCCCAGACAGCCTTATGATAATACCCGTGCCGGCAAATTGCCGCAAAGACAGATTGCCAGACTGGCCAGTCTGGGATACAGTTCCTACGGCAATCAGATCGGTATTTCTGCAGGGCAGGTGACAGAGCATTATCATCCGGGTTTTGAGTCTAAAAGGCTTGAAGCCGGCGCTGTTATGGCCGCTGTTCCTGCTGAGCAGGTGAGACGCAGCCGTCCGCAGGCAGGAGATGCAGTGCTCCTGGTAGGCGGCAGAACCGGCCGGGACGGCATCGGAGGTGCTACAGGCTCTTCCGTTACTCAAGATAAATTATCGCAGGAGAAAAGCGCTGCTGAAGTACAAAAAGGCAATCCCCTGATCGAGCGGAACCTGCAAAGATTATTCCGCAGGCCGGAACTCTCAGTTTTAATCAAACGCTGCAATGATTTCGGCGCAGGCGGTGTTTCTGTTGCCATTGGTGAATTGGCAGATGGTGTTGAGATCAACTTGGATGCAGTGCCTCTCAAATACCCCGGCCTGAACGGCACCGAGATAGCTTTGTCCGAATCGCAGGAGAGGATGGCCGTTGTTGTCGGGGAGCAGGATGTGGAAAAATTCCGCCAGCTTGCAGCCGAGGAGAATTTGGAAGCCACAGTGGTTGGCGCTGTAACTTCTGAAGCGAAACTTAAAATGAATTGGCGTGGTCAAAAAATCGTAGATCTGGACAGATCTTTCTTAGATACAAACGGCGCCACCCAAAATGCCGATGCTGTTTTTAGCCCTTCCCGCGCAGCAGAATGGTTCAGCAGTCCTGCAGTGTCTTTAAATTCCCCGGGCTCAGACTTTAAGACCAGATTACCGGAAACACTGAGCAACCTCTCTCAATGCTCCCGCAAGGGATTAATTGAGCGTTTTGACAGCACTATCGGTTCCGGCACATTGCTGCTGCCGCTTGGCGGTTCAAATCAGCTGACACCGGAAATGGGCATGGCCTCGCTTATACCTGTGGCTCCCGGAGAGATGTCAGAGACAGCTTCTTTGATGAGTGCAGGATATGATCCTTATCTGGCTGAAGCAAGCCCTTATCACGGCGCCTACTTCGCTGTGCTGTCTTCACTCAGTAAAATTGCTGCCATGGGCGGTGATCCTTTCGCCGCCAGGCTTAGCTTCCAGGAGTATTTCGGCAAGACTATTGACGAAGTCAGCTGGGGCAAGCCTCTCACTGCCTTATTGGGGGCTCTCGATGCCTGTCTGGCTTTCCGGACTCCGTCAATCGGCGGCAAGGACAGCATGTCAGGAACATACGAGGATCTGGATGTACCTCCGTCGCTAATATCCTTTGCTGTGGGCACAGCACCGGCTGAAAATATCATATCTGCGGTTTTCGACCAGGCAGATGAGAAGGTATACGCTTTTGTCGTGCCGCTGGATGAGGCTTATATTCCGGTTATACAGCCTTGGCTGAACACTCTGAGGTTTATTACCGATAAAAGCGGTGCGGGGCTGGTACTGCATGCTCTGGTCGCCGATAGCGGCGGTCTGGCCGCTGCGGTTACCAAATCCCTGATGGGAGAAGCACTGGGCTTCAAATTTGACCCTGCGTCTGCACCGGATCTATTCTCAGCTGCGCCAGGCAGCCTGTTGGTAAGTTTCGATTCCGCTGTTCCTGAGGAGGAGATCATTAATGCAGGCGGCGTCTTCCTGGGCGCGACTACAGAAGAGCAAAAGGTGAGTCTGGGCAGTGATGTCATTGACTTGGAAGAGCTGCTGGAGAGCTGGCTCGAACCCCTTGCCGAAGTATATCCTCATGCAAATACAAAAGTGAAGGCGCAAAGCTATCTGTCCGCTGCCCCCGCATCAGTTAGCGGCAAGATGAGCTGTCCCGGGATCAGTATCAGTGAGAAGCGCAAACCCCGCATATTAATACCTATACTGCCGGGGACCTGCAGCGAAGATGATCTGATCTATCCCTTCAGACAGGCGGGCGGAGAGGTTCAGACATTAGTCTTTAATAACCGCAGCACTGCAGAGATTAGCGCAAGCTTGCACAGCTTAATAAATCAGCTGGATAATACGCAGATACTGGCATTCCCCGGAGCAGCTCCCGGATTCGCACAGGCTGTTTTCAGCCAGCCGCAGGTTGCTTTGGCTGTCAATCACTGGCTGGAGAGGGATCATAGCTTAATTCTAGGTACGGGCAGAGGCTTTTCCGAACTCTTGCAGCTAGGACTGCTGCCTGACGGAAAGATTAAGCCCGCGTCCTCCGGCGATCCGACTCTGGCAACTAATATCCGCGGCGGCTTCATCGGACTGACAGTATCCACCAGATTTATGAATGCATCCTCACCCTGGCTTGATCTCTTAATCCCAGATCAAATAGATAGAGTCCCGATTGCCGGAGAGAGAGGCAGGCTGGTTGCCTCCATGGAAACTTTGTCCGCCCTGATGGAAGAAGAGCTGATTGCTTTTTGTTACATAGATTCAGAGGAGGAACCAACCAGCAGGGAACCCTGGAACCCTGTTGGTTCGGCCTTGGGTATTGAAGGCATGATAGACCGAAGTGGCCGGATCTTAGGGAAATTCGGCTATAGTGAGCGCTATCGGCCATCGGTTTCCCAAAATTTCCCTAATTTCACCTGCCAACCGCTTTGTGACAGCGCCGTCAGATGGTTACTTGACTTTAGTTAAATATTGTGAGATGGTTGTTTCTTGTTAACATGAGTACAGATAATTGTTGTTGGTTTAGTGCAGTATTTGTCACTTAGGAAACTGTTTGTCTCATGTTATATAGAGCGAAAACCTGCCGGATTGACATATATTTTGCACTTGGTTAAAATGAATCAACTCTAAAACGAATTCACTGAATAAATTTAATCTTATTCGGTGAAATGTCGAGAGGAAATATATAACTAGATTATGTTAAAAACAAAATTCGATAAACTGCTTTTTGCGGTTGCGGCAATAATGTGCATTGCAGTTGCAGCTGTATTCGTCGTTGATCGCCTCAAACAGCAGGATCCTGTCGGGAATTTTGAACTGCTCTCCAAGTCTGATTTAGACGGTGAGGAGCTTTTGTTAAGTAATGAATTGCCCGGCCGTAAAGGTTCTCCCACAGATGAAGACGTTATAGCTGTTTCAGAGCCGCCTGTTCCGGATGTTGAGGAGCAGCGGTCTGTTAGCTTAGCGCCTTCGACAACACCTTCAATTGATGATAGTGAAGATGATCAGCCTCTTGTTTTGAGTCAGGAAGATGATATCTCAGTCAATGATTCCGGGTGGGAAAGTTGTGATCTCGTGCGCTACACCGCGATGAATACGAGACTTCGATCTGCTCCCGGCACTGATGAGGTTGAGGTTATTGATCTCTTGCCATCAGGCGAGAAGATCAATGTTATCTCAAGAAATGACAGCTGGTCCAAGGTAGTAGACAGTAAGGGACGTGAAGGTTATATCCTGTCAAGCTTGCTGGTGAAAAATAAGCCCAGCGACAGTGTAGCTGTTAATCGCACCAGATATACCCGCGTTGATTTGAGAATGCGTGAGACCGCAGGTACTGATGGTTCATATATGCTGACTATCCCGGGCGGAACTAAGCTTACAGAGATTTCTGTACAGGGCAGCTGGTCTCAGGTGGAATTGGCAGACGGCACTAAAGGTTATGTGAACAATGAATACCTCACAGCCAATCAGCCGCAGACGACCAGAACTGCTGCAACCACGAAATCTACCAGTAAACCTGTCCGGGAGAGTACATCTCCTGCATCTGAACCGACTGCCAAACCTACTCCTGAACCTGCAGAGACAAAGGCTAAAGCAGCTGAGTCCGCGAGTACTTCAATGAAAATTAATCTCACCGAGAGTGAGAGACGTGATGTTGCTGCCTTATTGCGCCTTGAGGGCGGAGGAGAGTCACGAGCGTGTCAGAAGATGATTGTTGAAGTAATTTTCAATCAATGGAAGTCACGCGGAGGTTCTATCTCCGATACAATTTATGCCAAAGGTCTGTTCACGGTAGCCGACAGAATTAGCGGTACTACTCCCAAGGCTATTCAATATGAAATAGTGGACGAGGTTTGCAGAGACGGAGTTTCCATTCCTTCATCGGTGCTATATTTCAGATACGGTTATTATCATAGTTTCGGCACACCTTATACATGCATAGGCAATACATATTTTAGCAGTAGATAATTAGCCGCAGCATGGCAGATCCAAGTTTTGAAGAGCTGATAAATAAATATTGTTTCGTACCAAACCGCGCGCTGGGACAGAATTTTCTGGTTTCCCGGCGGGCGGTTTTTAATATTGCTGAGCAATTGGATCTGTCCGCCTCCGATAATGTCTTAGAAATCGGAGCGGGAACCGGTCAGTTGACCCGGGAGCTAGCAAACAGAGCCGGGCATGTAATTGCAGTCGAGCTGGACAGAAGACTGGAGCCCCTGCTGAAGTCTTACTTGCAGGATTTCGTTGTGCAGGATGCTTCTGGCGGCAAGTCTGACTTAGAGAATGTTATCGGGCAGGATGCTTCGTTCTGCAAAGAGAAAGAAAATCATACTGTTGAGATAATATGGTCAGACGTGCTTAAAGTCGATTTGCGGGCTTTACTGAAGATGCAAGGACTAGATGCCAGAAATGTCAAAATAGCCGCTAATCTGCCCTATTATGCAACAACAGATATCATGCTGAAACTGTTCACTGAGCTGCCTGAGTCCCCTAAAATGGTCCTTATGGTACAAAGGGAAGCTGTATCACGAATTGCCGCCCGACCCGGCAGCAAGCAATATGGACCGTTAGCAGTGCTTGCATCGTTATATGGTGAAGTAAAGACCGTCATGAAACTGTCACCGCAGATGTTTTGGCCGCAGCCCGCAGTCGGGTCGACTCTTTTGGCTTTGACCGCCGGCAAAAATTCCTTGCTCAGAGATACTATCTCCGGAACCGGTTTTGCAGATTTTCTGATCTATGTTTTTCAGCACAGGAGAAAGCAGTTTTGGGGCAGACTGCGCAGGGAAGGGAAGTTTGAGCAATTTCCTGATCTGGAAGATAAACTTTCAGACTTTATGCGTCAGAATGGACTTAATACTGATTTTCGCATTGAAGATCTGCAGCCTGAACAGCTGCTAGACTTGTATGTGGTTACAGATAAAACAGATTCATTATCATAATCCGATCCGGACAAAATTTTGTTATACTTTTATATGCAAGCTTGTCAGAGGTGTTATTTATGTCCAGTGGGGAAAAGAAAATTCAAGTAAAGATTGGCAGTATGGTGTATCAGCTGTCTGCTCATGAAGATCCGCAGTATATCAAAGAGACTGCTGCGATCGCTGATGAGCTTATTACTAAAGTAACGAAGCGGTACCCCAATATTAATCCATCCTCGGCGCAAATCTTAGCTCTGGTCAACTCCATTGACGCGATGCGCCAGGCTCAGAAGGAATGCGAACAAGCAGTGCATGACATGACTGTTGCTGAGCAGAAAGAAGTTGAGATCAAAGCCGAGCTGGCCCGTTTAAGAGAGCAGTATTGGCAAATGAAGAAAGATCTTTTATATTACAAAAATCTCTGTGACATCCATGAACAAAGATTGGCGGAATTAACTTACAAGTCGGACAAAACGCGTCCGGTGCATGTTAAAAAAGCTGGCAATGTGTTTTCGCTCGATGAACGCCAGACCAGCATTGATGATTTGGACTCCAAATCCCGGGAAGGGTAATTATGGAGAAGGATTGCAAATCCGGGCAGGCGCATATTTTTATAGAAATAGGTGAAGGCGGTGTCCTCCCGCTAAGAGGCTCAGATTTAGCTGCGGGCTATGATTTGGTTGCATCAGCGGACTGTAATGTTATCCCCGGAGCGACCAGGCTAGTATCTACAGGACTGAAAATAGCACTGCCGCCCGGCTGTGAAGCTCAGATAAGACCACGCAGCGGATTGTCTCTTAAAAGCAGTATGAGGATCCCCAACAGTCCCGGCACCATTGATTCGGACTATAGGGATGAGCTTAAAGTTATTGTTCATAACCAGTATCACTTCTCGGATCTGCCGGAGATACTGTTGCAGAAGCCGGAGTTGATTGACCATCTGCGAGACAATTGTTATAAGACCAGCTATTCTGCTTATCTCTATGAAGCTACCGGGAACGAGGCTGTCTTTGATCTGATTGCTGATTTTGACATCTGGCTGGAAAATGATGGCTTGCCGTTCGGAACTGTTCGCATCAAGAAAGGTGACCGCATCGCGCAAATGATCATCGCTGAAGCTTTACCGGCGAGATTTGAAATCTGCTCTGATGTATCTGTTATAGGTAATGACAGAGGCGGGGGTTTTGGCTCAACCGGCAAGAATTAATTACCAAACCATTTGTCCAGAAATAAGTTCAGCTCTTCTTTATATGATCCCTGATAATCTAACCAGCCGCTTACATGCCCTGATCCCGGGGTTAGATAAATTGTGGAAGTAGCAGGTCTGAGCCGGTTGATTTCACTGAAAACTATATCTGTATTTTCCTGCGAATAAACAGAATCTTCCTGGCTTCTGGTCAAAAATAGAGGGCAGGGTGCGTCCAGCATATCATTCAAGAAGTTTATGTCAGGTGAATTACCGGCGGAAAGCCGCATGGCCAGAGGGATCGACCATTGAAACAACCATTGAGCGGGCAGATTTGTTGCCGCGACATCCGCTCTTATACAGTCTCCGGTAGACATTACCGGCGTATCCATGATGATGGCGCTGATATCAGATCTGGTAATTAAGACTCCTTCTTCTTGTTGAGCGTCTTCGTCAATATCATTTTTTGAGGGCAAGTTGTCCCAGGCATGCCAGATAGCGCTGTTGCCTGCGCCGAAGCCCATTAATATCAGGGGGGCTCCGGATTGCACACGTTTGACATAGCTCAGAGCGGCTATGACGTCCTCGTAGGCATTGTAGCCGTAAGCGTGTGAAGCGGTGGTTGATTCGCCGGCTCCTCTTTGGTCAAAGGCCAGTACATTAAACCCGCTATCTGTGAGAAATTCAAAAAGGGGAGCAGTGTCCAGGCCGAACTGCAGCCGGTTTTCGCCTCTGTCGTGTACCAGTATAATTGTCGCTTTGGATGGAGATTGGGAAGATTGCGGCAGCCACCAGCCATGGTGAGTGATTTGGCCGTCTGAAGATCTAAAACTGATATTCTGATGATTGCCGATAATATTTGTCGCGAAAGGCTCCAGAGGGGTCGGCTCGAGATTTAGCATGCTGTCTGCGCGCGCGAAAGAGAATATGCCCAGGGAGAGAACAGCAATTAACAGTATCACCGTGATCACTGTCACGACAGCCTGCAGTTTGATTTTTCTTTTGCTTCGCACAGATCTAACCCCCATTCAGGTGTTTACTAATTGTACTATATTCGGCCAACCGGCACCTACCATTTAGCAATGCATAATATCTCGTGATACGAAGGAAATGTGCTAAACTATGCGCATGTCAATAAACAAGCAAAAGTGTGATCCGGCCTTGCGGCCGGGATATATTCTGGGGATTGAGACATCCTGTGATGAGACAGCTGCAGCGGTGGTCGAGTCAGGCCGACGTATAATGTCTAATGTGGTTTCTTCCCAGATTGACGTGCACAGCCGCTATGGCGGTGTTGTACCGGAACTGGCTTCCCGTCAGCACGTGGAGGCGATTTTGCCTGTCATAGATCAAGCTGTGGCAGATGCAGGTCTTTCTTTGGCCGATATTGACGCGGTGGCGGTAACTGCAGGTCCCGGGCTGATCGGAGCCCTCCTGGTTGGCGTGGCCGCGGCCAAAGCGCTGGCTTTCGCTATCGATAAACCGCTGGTTCCCGTTCATCATCTTGCGGGGCACGTGGCAGCAAATTATCTATCAGACAGCGAGCTGGAACCGCCGTTTCTTGCCCTGATCGTATCAGGAGCTCACGCTCATATTGTCTATGTCGAAGACTATTCTGAGTTTAAGCTGCTGGCACGCACCAGAGATGATGCACCGGGCGAAGTCTTTGATAAGCTGGCGCGAGCTGCAGGGCTAGGCTATCCGGGCGGTCCCAGGATTGAAAAGGCAGCTGTAGAAGGGGAGAAGGAAGCCTTCTTTTTGCCGCAGCCGCACTTCGGTAACAGCCTTGATTTCTCCTTCAGCGGCGTAAAAACCTCTGCTTTGAATGTTTTGAACCAAGCCGAACAAAGAGCGAAAATGCAAAATGTAGAACGGGAGCTCATTTTGAGTAATGCAGACTTCGCTGCCACAGTTCAGGAGACTATCACAGATATCCTTGTTGAACATCTTAAAGAGGCACAGGCGATGACTCAGGCCGACACCATCGTGTTAGCAGGCGGTGTCTCGGCCAATAAGCGCCTTCGCCGCAAAACGCAGGATTTAGCTGAAAACCTGGGTATAAAATTGGTCTTGCCGGAGATGAAACTTTGCACAGACAACGCCGCCATGGTAGCATCTGCAGGATACTATCTCTGGCTGAATAATAATTTGGCTGATTTTAGCCTTAACGCTACGGCTCTATGGGAAATGACTGAAATATAATTGTCATGTAATTAACATCACTTTGAAATATGTAATGTTAATAGTGTGAACAGCCTTGATGACAAAGGCATAAACGCTGTAACCGAGGCGACTATATACAATATACAAACATGTGATTATATTAATAAAATGTGGATAGTAATATATTATTAATATAAATATTTGACATGCATTACACATGAAAGTATTTTTAACGGTGAAGCAGTTTGGATAAAGAAATAAAGATAATTGCCAAGAATCGCAGAGCTTTCTATGAATATGAGATCTTAGATACAATTGAAGCAGGCATCGCTTTGACTGGAACTGAGGTCAAATCACTGCGCCAAAGTAATCTTTCCTTTGCGGATTCCTGGGTACAGATACGCAACAATGAAGCTTTCTTAATCGGTATGCATATACCACCTTATGATCAGGGCAATCGATTCAATGTTGATCCTTTGCGGGAGAGAAAGCTCCTGTTGCACAAAAGTGAGATAAGAAGGCTGGAGGCTGATATAATGCAAAAGGGCCTGACTCTGATACCTACCAAAATCTACTTTATACGTGGACTGGTTAAAGTGGAGATAGGCGTCGCCAGAGGCAAACAGCTCCATGATAAACGTCGCAGCCAGCAAGATCGCGAGGCAAAGCGCGCAATTGAATCAAAACTTAAAGAACAACAGAAAGGTTTCGATTAATATATGGCCAAATTATTGATGTTTGGATTAACCGACTCGGGAATCACCAGTAAGGTAAACGAGGATACATTTTCCTGCCAGGGAAAAATTTATCCTGATATGATATCCGGTCATGAAGAAAAGAGTATCGGCTGTACCGATTATACGCAGCTATATATTGTAACGGAAGGTTTTGGCGGTCCTACGGTCGGAGATGTTTCCGGACGGGTTGCCCAATCTTTGGCTCAGGAAATGGTTGGAAACCTGAACATTTTCAGGAAAAACACTCTCGATTTTGAAAGTTTTGCACTGGCTTTTTTGTCAGAGGCGGATCACAGAATAAAATTGCAGATCAGAAATAAGTCTGAGCAGCCTGCCGGCACCTCACTTTGCCTGCTTCTTATTGATGGCAATGAAGCTTATGTCCTGAACATTGGCAGCACTGCATCATTTCTCTTCCGTGAGAATGAACTGCTGCGCTTGACTAAACCAAATATTGAGAAGAACGGCATGCCTTCTGCCTGGCTTGGTCAGAAAGGACCTCTGAATTTTGACCGTGTTCAGCCGAGCATCAATCGTCTTGTTCTGACTCCGGGAGATATAATCCTTTTAGCGACACATAGTGTCTACAGCGCTTTTTCTTCCGGAGAACTGAAGCGGGAGTTTCTCTCTCCTGATGCCTTTACAGGCACTATCCGCTCCATTCATGAAAATAGCATCAACGCTGAGGAAAGAACCAACCATACAACTTTAGCAATTAAGGTGCAAAACCTTGATCTGGATCAGATGTCGCTGCCGCCCGTCAATGCCGGCTATATGCAGGATACCGGACCTAATCCTTATAAAAGACCGAATCAGAATATGGCGAAGACGCAAATGTATGAACACGGATCTTATCATGCGGAAAATAACACTGCCGGAGATGTTTCTTATGAAAATGCCTATATGGCAGCCAGCAGAGCAGCCTCAGCTGCGCAGGAGTACAACTCACAAAGGCAACGGAATTCAGCTGCAGGCAACAGACCGGGGAGAGATAATATGAATGATTTTGGTGATGATTCTGATGAAGATGATAGAGAAAATCCTTTTTCCGTCTTTTTTCGCTATTTGCTGCTGGGTTTCCTGATTGGCCTGGTATTATTGCTGATAATCTGGATTTTTCTAATATAAAATAATCGCAACGACAACTGACTCCCAAAAGCAGGACCGGACATAATCGAGCGGGGGTCAGTCGACGTTGCGGTCCATTTCCTTATGAGTTTTTTACTGAGCACCTCAAAGCTTTTCCATTTATGCTCGCTCACTAGGAATGCCTCCCGATTAATTCAATTAGATCTGAAATCAATTAGACCTTATTTGACCTTATGTGCTATAATGTATCTAGTTCAACTTCGAATGGGAGCGTACTGGTTTCGACGGGGTTATTGCAACTTGAGAAGCGGGTAGAGGATTCTCGTTGGCCTCTCTAAAAAACGGGAAACTTTTTAAATGCCAATAAACCGGCACTCGCCGCTGCATAATTGCTGCGGCCGTCACCTCTGCTAATCTGTCGGCAGAATAAGTGACGTCATGAGGCAGACCTTATCTGTAGGAGGTTAAACAGATAACTTTCTAACCCCAGCTTGAAGGTTAGATCGTATTACAAGCTACCGGACCGTTAAGTTTGTCAGTGGACAAGGCGGAAGGGGAACACTCTAATTACTGACTGCACCCGGAGAATCTCTTGAGAATGTGATTTCGGACAGGGGTTCGACTCCCCTCGCTTCCACCAAATCAAATACCATCTATTGATAAAAGGAATTTTGTCAGCAGGTGGTTTTTTGTTCGCCCGAAAGTGCTTGATTTAAGCCACTTTCGGGCTTTGTGCTTTTCGCCTTGTAGCAATAGTTGGTGTTTTTGAATAGCCGTTTTCGGAGGACACTTGACACGAACCATAGCGGTTTTCGGGGCAATCGCAGGGGCAAATCGTTAAAAGAAAGGTAATCGTTAAAATTTGCACCGAAAATCGGGCTATCTTTTAACGATACACCGGGCCGTTAAAATTAAAGGTTCGGGAAAAGAAAACAGCCCGCCCAAAGGGCGAGCCGGACACCTTGGCAACCTTACAACCTTGACCGAGAAAACCGCATGATTGCAGGGTTTCTATATGATTAAAGGTTGCCAATACTCTTGATGGATTGGCAACCTTGGTATGGCAATGTTAAGCAGTGACTTCTGAACCGTTCTTGATATAATCTTACAGAGATTGATACAATTTAATTATCCTAAAAGCTGTTGTGCTTAGGGGTGTGCAAAGGCAATAAGGGGTGTGCAGTAGTGGAGGTCGAGGAAACTCGGCTATTTTTAATTTATACAAAAATGTGGAAGATTAAACCACCAATCTAACTAGAATGGTGGTTTAAAGTGTATAAATACTATAAAGGAGTTGTATTAGTATTAAGTTTATAAACTACTTCCTAATAGGCTCCATGAAAAGTGTCCTCAGAGAAATAGACTCAAAACTTAGAAGCAGACTCCGGATGATTATCTGGAAGATGTGGAAAGTACCATCAAAAAGACAGTGGGGGTTACAGAAGCTGGGGATTAATAAAGACCTAGCAAGATAAGCTCATACCGCAGAGATAGGTACTACTTTGTAGCAAGAAAAACCTGTGTCACAAGAGCGATCTCAAAAGACGTATTAACCCGAAGAGGGTTAGTCAGTCCACTAGATTACTATGAACACAGGCGTAATGTTCGATTTAATTAAATCGCCAAGCACCGAACGGTAGGCTTGGTTGTGTGAGAGAGCGATTAATATAGCTGAGCTTCTGCCGGAGTTTTCAAAAACCAATAAAAAAGATTGACCAAAACACTTATATCATACATTATAGAAGAGAGGGCTAATAATTAAAACCTAGCAACTCTCATCAGATACCTTATTGGAGCTATAGAATCGGAGGGAGATCTATGAAAAAAACATTGATACTTATTCTGACATTTGTTTTAATGGCTACATTGCTAGTTGGTTGTGGTGGCGACAAAACCAACAGTGAGACAAAGGATCCTGCAGACATCAAAGGAGAAACTTTTGATGGAGGCAACATTAGCGCATTTGTTCCAGACAATTGGACTGCTTTCCATGGTATAGATATTTTCGATGACTATGTAGATTTGGGCTATGATCCAAATTCCATTCGAATTATCAAAGGTGGGAAAGACGAGATGGATATCTTCACACACCCTTATATGCAGATTAATTATTATGATTCCGACACCATTATGATGGAGCCAGCCCAGGAGTGGTATACAGATACAGAAGAAATTGAGTCTTTTAAACTAGATAATTATACTTGGCACGGCTTTACTGGATACAGTGATGAATACAAGATAGCAGCTCTTTGGACAAATGATACTGATCAGATAGAAATTCTATCTTGGATTGATCAGGAAAAAGGAACAATAAATCTTGATGATGCAGATTTCCTGGCAATTTTATCAAGTATTAAGATTAGTGACTAACAATCAGAGATAATTATTAGCGAAAAAATAGATATTAAATAATTTTTTAAGTATAAAGTAAAAGCACATCATTTCTAGGGTCTTCGTCAAATGATGTTGGTTTAGAGAAATTATAATGTACACGTAAATTCAGACAAAATTTCTTAGATTATTAGTGAACCTGATATAATAAAAGGCATAATGATGCCAAGAAAGAGGGTTCCTAAAAATGGCTAAAAGAAGAACATTTTCACCGGAGTTTAAAAGTAGGTTAGTTTTAGAAGTTCTAAGAGAAGAGAGACCCCTGGGTGAGATTGCAAAAGAACATGGCATAAGTCCAAACCAGCTAAGAAACTGGAAGGCAGAGTTTTTGAAAAATGCTGATAGAGCTTTTTCAGAAAGCAAAGATGAAAAGGAACTCAGGGCAAAGTATAAGGAAAAAGAGGATGAGAACCATGCTCTAATGGCGAAAGTCGGTCAACTCACTATGGAGAATGACTGGCTCAAAAAAAAATCTGAACAAGTCTTTGGAGAAGAGTGGCAGACTAAGCCTGGTGTCAAAAGACCATGAGTTATCAGTATCTAGACAGTGTGAATTGCTAGAAATTAATAGAACTAGCTTTTACTACACCCCTAAAAAAGAAGATAGTATTTTTGAGAATCTTGTAAAAAACAGACTTGATTATTGGAATACCAAAATGCCCTATATGGGAGTAAGAAAGCTTAGAGATAGGCTACAGGAGATAGACAAGATTCCAGTAGGGCGTAGGTTAATAAAGCGTTATATGAGTGAAATGGGCATATATGCCATGTATCCAAAGCCCAAACTATCACAAGGAAATAAAAAGCACAAAGTTCATCCCTATTTACTCAGAGGCCTTGATATAAATCAGGTAAATCAAGTTTGGGCTATAGATATAACCTACATTAGGATGGGATCTTCTCATATGTATTTGAGCGCCATAATAGATTGGCACAGCCGCTACCTTGTGGGCTGGGAACTATCCGATACACTTGACACCGCACCAGTTTTAAAGGCTATTAAAGAAGCAATCGGCGATAAGCAACAGGAAATTGAGGGAAAGCAAAAAGAACAGGAACAGCTAAAGGGGCAACTCCAAACGGCAAACGACGAGGCGGATGCAATCCAAAAGAAGCGGGACAAATTGAAAGCCAGCCTTGATGCCGCAATTTGGAAAGCTGCAGCAAAGTACAAAAAGGTTTTCGGGGGCAAAGGCGATTTGAGTTCTACGGCTCGGTGTGTTCAAAGAGTATGCAGCACCGCTCCCGTCGAGCGTAATTTTGACGATATAAAAGCCCGTTACGAATCTGCAACCGACCCGAATGCCACACGATATGATGCCGCCCCACTACAATTATTGGATTTGACAAAGCTTGAGAGTGCAGAAACATACTCACTTCTCGGACAAGCGATAATCAGCACAGCCGATAATGCTTATAGCCGATTCTGGCAGAATTTGCATGCGATGGATTGGGTTAATACTGGGCATACCCATTATTCTGAGAACGCAGAGGGTTGCTGTCCATACTGCAAACGGGAACTGCCCAGTGATTTTGAAGAACAATTTCTCGCCTGCTTTGACGAAAAATACTCTCAAGATTGCGCCCGTCTTGGCGAATTTGGGCGTAAATATGCCGAGTATATGACAGCTACATTTATAGAGCCGTTAAGACGATACATTGAGTTAATTCCGCAGACAGGATTCGGCGATTGGAAAGCATATGGCGAACAGTTAAAATTGATTGAAAATATAGTACAGATGAACAATCAAAAAATTGCCGCGAAAATTGAAAAGCCCTCGGAAGTAGTCGGACTCAACAGTATACGAGAATATGTCTAACGAGTAAACCAGCTTCTCGCCGAAACAAATAAGCTGTTTGAAGCCAATAACAAAATCTTCGATGCCAAAGGCAAAACCTGCGACGATTGTATCAATGAGGCGTGGGAGCTGTTGGCCTTCGAAACGAGCGGAGATAGAACTGCGTATGACGCTGAGGATAAAAAGTTGGCAACCGCCAGCCTTCAAAAAGTAACCGCTATAAAAAAACTTAATGGTTCGCTCGGTGTCCTCAAAAATGAAATTCGAGAATTGTCAGACAAAATGGGTGGCACGGCGTCTACGGTTGATAAAATCAATGTACTGCTCCAAAAGACAGGGTTCAGAGGATTTCAACTACGCCCCCACGCGAGAGTTCCTGATAAATATGAAGTTGTCCGCGAAGACGGTGAGGTCGCCAAAGGCCTAAGCGAAGGTGAAAAGAACTTTATAGCATTTCTGTACTTTTATTTTTATGTTCAAGGGGCGTGGCGCAAAGAAGACCTCGTTAAGGGAAAAATTGTAGTGATTGACGACCCTGTTTCGAGTATGGACAGCGGTGTTCTTTTTGTCGTCAGCTCACTCGTCCGAAAACTGGTTGAAGACTGCTTTTTAGACGGCGGCCAATTCAACATTAAGCAGATTTTT
>DCDV01000024.1 GCA_002316595.1 Mageeibacillus sp. UBA1046 | reverse complement strand
CTGGCTGGCAGGAGCGGGCGGCAAAGACCATGCCGTAGGCGGCAGCAACACCAATTGCAGGAGCACCGCGCACCACCATGTTACGGATCGCTGTATGCACCCCTTCAACGCTGTCGTACCGGCGGTAGACTTCCTCAGCCGGAAGTAAAGTCTGATCCAGCAGGCTCAGATACGACCCGAACCATTTCAATGCATACATAAAATCCTCCTGATCCCCTGATATCAACTTCGTTCATATTCTGACCTGATGCTCATAGTGCCTGGCATCCGAATTTCCCATTTCTTCTGTACCTGATCCGCGGAGTGCCTGGCATCTGCTTTTCGGTATCTTCTAACCTTAATACTAATACATTCCGGCTTTTACCGATATCTGACACAATTATTCTCCTCAACCGATATCTGACATAATTATTCTCTTGCACTGTTATCTGACATAATTATTATCCTGCACTGCAGGGATACGCTTATTTGCTTTTGCTCTCGCTAAACAAACTTACTTTATTCTTGTTTTTTCACGAAACCGGGAACGAAAGATTGTCTTTCCTTGAATTATTATTTCTATTCGTAATCAAAATAGAACCTAACTCCAAATTAACTCAATGCAAATATATTTCTCCTATTTATAAATATATTATTATTTGTTTTGCTGACATTTTACAGCACGGATATTCTACCTTCATCACGCTTAAATATCAGTGATTCTTTTATTCATTGATTATATCTTCTCCGTTGAGATGGCAAAGCTTGCTATGACTAGATTCGCCGATTAATATATTGTCTGTTCTGTTTGGTAATGTTACGATATGATACATATCTCTCTTATATTTGGAGGTTAATATGATTGTCGGTATCCCTAAAGAAATTATGCCTGAGGAAAACCGCGTGTCTGCCACGCCGGAAACAGTCACTAAGATGATCGAAGACGGATTATCTGTCTTGGTAGAGAAGGGAGCCGGTATTGGTTCGTTCTACCATGATCACGAGTATGCGCAAGCAGGAGCTGAGATCGTGGCTACTGCCAGGGAAGTTTTTGATCGCTCTCAAGTGATTCTTAAGGTCAAAGAACCGCAGTACAATACTAATTACTGCAAAAATGAAGCGGATTTGATGCATGAAGGTCAATTACTGATCACATTTATTCATCCCGCTTCTCCGGTCAACCATGAAATGGTAAAGAGACTGGCTGCTAACGGTGTTACATCTCTGACTCTGGACGGCATCCCCCGTATCTCCAGAGCACAATCCATGGATGCGCTTACGTCTATGTCTACTTGCGCCGGTTACAAGGGTATCTTGATGGCAGCAAATAAGCTGCCCAAATTTGTTCCTAATATATCAACCGCTGTGGGCATGATCAAGCCCATCAACGCCTTGATTATCGGTGCCGGTGTGGGAGGACTGCAGGCATTGGCAACCGCCAAACGTCTAGGTGCACAGACTTTCGCTGCGGATATCAGACCGGCGGCAGCGGAACAAGCCATGTCACTGGGGGCGAAAGTAATTGATACGTGTGTCCCTGATGAGGCGGCAGTCGGCGAAGGAGGTTATGCTCTGCAGCTCTCCGAGGAGTATCTTGAAATTGAGCGTGAAGCCTTAGCCCCCCATCTCGAGAAGATGGATATTATTTTCCTCTCAGCTCTGATCCCCGGTAAAGTCGCCCCCATCCTGATCACCGAGGAAATGGTCAAAACAATGAAACCGGGCTCCGTAATTGTAGATATTTCTATCGACCAGGGCGGCAACTGTGAGATCACCCCGCCCGGCAAGACAGAGGTTAAACATCACGTTACTTGTATCGGCATTAAGAATATTCCCGGGCTTCTGCCGCAGAGTGCAACCTGGATGTTCTCCCGTAATATCAATAATCTCCTGCATTATCTGTGCAAAGACGGAGAAGTAGTGCTGGATTATGAAGATGAAATTGTCAAGTCGGCTCTGACAACCCATAATGGTAAAATTGTCCATTCAGGAACTATAGAGGCTATGGGTATATGAATTCCCAGAATTAAGCCACATGCCTTGCAGCATGTGGCTTTATATATATTTTGAGGTGAAAATTGTCTACTATTCAAATTGTTTTAGTCGTAACCTTTGTTGTTTCAGCCTTTGTGGGCTATAAAATTATCGATCGTGTTCCCAGTCTCCTTCACACTCCCCTGATGTCCGGGATGAATGCCTTCTCCGGAGTTACGATCTTGGGCTGTCTGGCCGCCACTGCCGCCACCGGCACACTTGGTGAGCCTGGCGTTAACTGGCCGGCAAGAATTTTCGGATATATTGCGATAATTCTGGCGATGATAAATGTGGCAGGAGGCTTTGGCGTGACTGACCGCATGTTGAGGATGTTCCACGGTGAAGAACATGATGGAGGTAAAAAATAATGCTGCCTGCCATCATTAATGTTACCCTGACCGGACAAAATCGGGCAACTGATATCATTCCCAACATGGATCCGTCCAAGCAAATCCCTTATCTCATCATGTCCGGGATCCTGGTAATACTGGTTTTGCTTGGAATATCGATGATGAGCAAAGTCAGACTGGCTGTCAAAGGCAATCTGCTGGGCTCACTTTCCATGGCACTGGCGATTGGCCTGACCTTGTGGGCTTTCGATATTTTCAGCGTTGTTGATCTCTGGATCGCGATGCTCATAGGCACTCTGCTGGGTCTCGTCCTTTCGCGCAAAGTAACTATGCTGCAGATGCCGCAAATGGTAGGTCTTTTAAACGGATTCGGCGGTGCGGCCTCTATGATTGCCGGAGCTCTGACTTTGATAAATCCGGGCAACAATGATCCCTTCTCACTGGTTACAGCCGGCCTGGCGATATTCGTCGGTTCCTTGACTTTTACAGGATCAGTTATTGCCGCAGGCAAACTGCAGCAGATCTTCACACAGAAACCGGTGATTCTCAAGAATCATCAATTTTGGACGGTTTTATCCGCTGTCCTGGGGCTGGTTACGGTCTTTTTATTCTTACTTCCTGCTTACTCATCAGGAATAGCCAAAATAGTATTGATCCTTGTCTGCGCTGTTATCTCCGGTATCTTCGGAATTTTCTTCGCAATCAGAATCGGCGGCGCTGATATGCCGATTGCTATCTCGCTGCTAAATTCATTATCCGGTGTTGCCGGAAGCATAGCAGGTCTTGCAATTTCTGACCCTTTATTAGTCGCAGTTGGCGGCGTTGTAGGAGCATCCGGGCTGTTATTGACTCAAATCATGTGCCGGGCGATGAACCGGAAACTTGTTGACATACTCTTAGGAAAGACTTCAACTCCTGCCGCCACAAAGGCGGCTACTGTGTCAGGCGATGAAGACGCAGCCACGCCCGCTGAAGAAGAAGCTGACGAAGAGAGGTCCGACAATTATCTTGACTGGCTTAGAGAAGCTAAGCGGGTTATTATTGTGCCGGGATACGGTATGGCCTTATCCCAGGCTCAGGAGCAGGTGAAGCAGCTTGCTGACATGCTGGAGGCGAAAGACATAGAAATCGACTTTGCAATTCATCCGGTAGCCGGGCGTATGCCGGGGCATATGAATGTGCTGCTGGCAGAAGTAGATATTCCCTATGACAAGCTGCGCGAAATGGAAGAAGTCAATGACGATTTCGTACAAACAGACGTTGCTATTATTATAGGGGCTAATGACGTAGTCAATCCTGCGGCCAACACCGCAGTCGATACTCCAATATATGGCATGCCGATTTTGAAAGTGGAAGACGCCAAACATATAATTATCATGAACTTCGATGATAAGCCGGGTTATGCCGGAGTAGATAATCCTCTCTACAAGGCAAAGAAGAGCAAAGTCGCTCTGCTCTTTGGCGATGCTAAAGAGTCTTTGGAAAAGATCCGCTCAGATTTGTCATAATAAAACCGTGAAACCCGGATAACAGCAACTGATAACTTAGAGTAATTCTAGAGTAATTATTGATTCACAATATTCGGAAAAAAATTAATCTCGCTGCGACAAGTGCAATGCCATGAGACGCAGCGAGTTTTTTGTATTTACAAGCTAAATTACGAAAACAGAGCGAATTATTTCTCGCCTAGTCTCAAGCCTTCCAGAAAACCCCAGTCACGATCATAAATTCGTCCGTCATGACAAGCTTCCAGCTCCTGGATCAGCCTCGTAGTCTGGCTTTCGAGCGTATCTATGTAATGGATAATAGCCGCTGCTACTGTCGTTGGCCTGTCGCCGTATTCACCATGGTGGCCTGCAATCACCGCCTGTGTCTGGCGATAGAATTCCTCGCTGTAATCGTTAACAATACGGTCTTTAAAACGGCAAAGATATTCAACTCCTCTGACGCGATGTGAAGAATACCAGTAGTCCGCTACCTCCAGATTATCGTATTCAAAGACTTTGCCGATGTCATGGACAGATATGGCGAAGCAGAGTAAATCCGCACTGACCTTTAGCTGCGGACTGTTTTCGAGTACCGCTGCCAGAATATTTAACATCTTGGTAGTGTGGTGCTTTAGTCCGCCGATTACATTGTCGTGATATCTGATCGCAGCACCTTCAACTTGGAATCGTCCTTCCAGGCAGGGATCATTTACAACTTGATCTATCAGTTTCCAGCATTTATCACTTACACCAAGAGAGGTCAAACGTTCCTGAACGCGCCGCAGATTTGCTTCCAGCATTATCGGCGGAATGGATTTTAAAAAGCTGCTTTTTTCCAGTTCCGGGTTAAGAGTCGGTGCAATGGAACGAACAGTAAGATATTCTTTATCATTGTAGCTGTTACCGATTACTTCCGCATCATAGATACCGGGACCATTATCTAGTACAGTTTGAAAAATTGCAGGTTCCCAGATCCTAAACTCAGCTTCTTGATCTCTGCAGAAGAAAGTCCCGATCATGAAATCACTTTTCTTGCCGGAGCGCACGATGGGCAAATCATTAATGAAGACTGCGCCCTGTGAGATTTTGTTTAGCTCCAGTGCGGATTTAAGATCGATGATAGACATGCTTTCCTCCCGGTTCCGGCTGCCCTGACATATCGTCTAACCCCCTGAAATCCTATCTCAGATTGCAGCGGATATTTTTGAGCGCCTTCGTCACTTCTTTATCTTATCAGATAATAGCACGATAACAGCATATATAATTGTCGCCTGACTTAAGTCTTCATCATTGCCTTACGCAAAACAACTCTGCTAAGATTATAGAGGCGGGACCGGACTAAACTCCACTCATAAATCGGCAGACAAGGACACAGGCCACCTTGTTAATGCTAAAGAAACTAAGACTTGTTCCGGCTAAAGACCAAAGAAACTAAAACTTCTTCCGGGCAGAGACCCGGAGTAGATAGAAAGAAAATTATGAAAAAATATGACGTCTTAATTATTGGCGCCGGTGTGGCGGGAATATTTACTTCCTATGAACTGATCAGCGCCAAACCGGATTTGAAAATCGCACTGATTGAGCAGGGTGAGTCTATTGTCAAAAGGGATTGCCCGATCGTCGGCGGCGATGTTTCCAACTGCATTAAATGCAATAGCTGCGATATTATTCGCGGCTTTGGCGGCGCGGGAGCTTTCTCCGACGGAAAGTTTAACTTCACGACTGAGTTCGGCGGCTGGCTGACTGATTATCTGCCTGCCAAAAAGGTCATGGACCTGATTTTCGAAGTAGATAGAGTCAATCAGGAATTCGGCGCCACCGATAAATTCTATTCGACAGAGACGCAGGCCGCGGAGCAAGTACGGCGGAAGGCTCTCGGCTGTGATATCCATTTGCTGGACGCCAAGTGCAAGCATATCGGTACTGAAAGAAACCGTGAGATCCTCATACGTCAGTTTGACTGGCTGAAGGAGAGAGTGGACATCTACTGCCGCACTACGGTTGAGAAAATTGTTCCGCAGGGAAGAGGATCTTCCGCCAGCTCTGAAGCAGACGGGCGGGGAGGTTATGTTCTGGAGACAACTGAAGGTGACTTTCAGGGTAAATATCTGGTTGTGGCCCCCGGGCGTTCCGGCTCTGAATGGTTTTCTCATCAGGCCAGGGATCTTAAGCTGTCAATGACTCACAATCAGGTAGATCTCGGCGTGAGAGTCGAGCTGCCGGCGCTCGTATTCAAGGACATCACCGATGCCATGTATGAGGCTAAACTGATGTATGAGACTAAGCAATATCACGATATCGTCAGAACCTTCTGCATGAATCCTTATGGCAGGGTTGTCGTGGAGAATACCGATGGAATAATTACTGTCAATGGTCACAGCTATGAAGATCCGGCTTTGAGAAGCAATAATACGAATTTCGCCCTTCTGGTGTCCAATCGTTTCACTGAACCTTTCACCGAGCCCAACCGCTATGGCAAACATATTGCGGCCTTGTCCAATATGCTGGGCGGCGGCGTGCTGCTGCAGCGCTTTGGCGATCTGACTTATGGCAGACGCACGACAGTACACCGCATGAGCAAATGCTTTGTGCAGCCGACCTTGGATGCGATTCCGGGTGATCTGAGCCTGGTACTGCCCAAGCGCCATCTCGACAACATTATCGAGATGATTTATGCGCTGGACAAGCTGGCTCCCGGAACAGCCAATGTTGACACACTGCTTTATGGTGTTGAGGTCAAGTTTTACAGTGGCAGGGTGCATCTCAACTCTGAGCTGGAGACAGAGCTTCCAAACTTTTTCGCTATCGGAGACGGTGCCGGCATCACCAGAGGTCTGTCACAGGCAGGAGCATCCGGCGTTCACGCCGCACGCAGCATCCTCCGGAGAATCAATTAATTTAATGATGATGCATGATTTGAATTCAGATCCGCTCTTCACCCGCTCGCTGCCATTATTGGGTGAGGACTGCGCTCGGCGGCTGTCCACTGCAAAAGTAGCCATCTTCGGACTGGGCGGAGTCGGATCTTTTGCGGCCGAAGCTCTTGCACGTCTGGGCGTGGGCAGCTTTCTGCTCGTTGACGGCGACACAATCAATCCCAGCAATCTTAACCGCCAGCTCTATGCTCTGCGCTCAACCATAGGCGAACTGAAAACTGAACTGGCCAGGGAACGTATTCTGGATATTAATCCGGACGCTCAGATCTCACTGTATTCCGCCTTCGTTGCAGACAATGAGATTGACAAGGTACTGTCCTTGCAGACTGATACGGATGTGATTATTGATGCCATAGACAGCGTCAAAACTAAAGTTGCTTTGATTGCGAAGGCGACAAAACGCGGTACGCCGGTCTTCTCTTCCATGGGAGCAGGTTTTAAGATTGATCCCACGAAAGTACGCTGTCAGGACTTGTCTAAAACTCATACAGATCCGCTGGCGAGGATTATGCGCAGAGAATTAAAGGCGCAGGGTATCGTTAATTTACCGGTTGTATTCTCCGATGAGCTGCCCGGGGTGACTTTCGGCACAGGCAAGGCTGACTCAGCAGACAAATCGGCACCTCCCGCTTCCTGTTCTCTGGTGCCGCCTGCCTTCGGACTGGCACTGGCCAGCCTGGTGCTGCAGCATCTATTAAACAAAGAGGTAACTGAATGAATGAAATGAAAAATGAAAGTAAGTACAATGTGTTTTTGCTGGATGCCGATGGCACCTTATTAGACTTCGATGAGGCACAGAGAATTGCCTTTCATAACCTGCTCCACGATAACGGCTTTGAGCCGACAGACGAATTGTTCGCTGTTTTCGCTAAAATAAATAAAGGTATTTGGAAAGACATGGCTGATGGTGAGATAACGAAGAAAGAGCTTCTGCCTCATCGCTTCAAACTTTTTTCAGAGGAGACAGATATTAGACTCGATCCTGTATTGGCAAATTGTTCATTCCTGACGCATCTCAGCTATCAGGGCATTATTCTGCCCGGTGCGGACGAGCTGTTAGCCAGCTTATCCAAACGAGGGAAAATTGCCATCGCGACTAATGGCGTCGAATTCGTGCAGAAAAGACGTCTCGCCCTGTCCGGGCTGATGCCGTACATTGATCAGGTTGTTGTCTCAGATGCTGTCGGGGCAGGGAAACCGGAACCCCTCTTCTTTGAGGCGGCTTTGCATCTGGTTGGCAATCCTGATCCTGAAACAGTACTCATGGTTGGTGATGCGCCTGAGGCCGATATACGCGGCGCCAGTAATTGCGGTCTGGACAGCTGCCTGTATGATCCGGACGGTATCCACACTAATTCTGAGGCGACCTACACCATCAGAAATCTGGCAGAAGTACTGGATTTATAATCTAAGCAAGGCTGAAAGTTACTTAAATCTCGGAATACCTCATGTCTCAGCAATAAATATATTCTGAAATTGCTGCTGAAGCTGCGCAGCAGTCGCTAATCCATACTGACGCCGACGTTCTCTAAGCAAGATATTTTAATGTTATGTCTGCAGCAGATTCTCCGGCATAAAGACCAGAGCAAAAGCTTTCAGGCGTATATCTGTTTTTTTAGGGGCAATCTCAATCGTTTCAATCTCATCATAGTCCAGATTAAACTTCTTTTGCAGCAGCTCAATCTCGCTTTCTAATTGGGTCTCAAGAGCCTGCAGCTCATCTTTGTATGTCTGCAAAGACTCTTCAGCTCGTGAGACGTCCGTGCTCTGACGTCTTGACCGGCTGGAGGACTTGGCTGCAGTAGTAGCTCTGCCTAATGTTGACGTAGATAACTTCTTCCGCCCCAGAAGCGCTCCCAGCAGAGTCGAGCCTACTGAGATCGCCGTCTGCATCTTGGCATCCTTGGCCTGATCTTCTTCCCGCTCGACAGTCTGCTCTTGCTTCCTGATTTTTTCTTCTGCCTTGAGGATGCGGGTGTTGTAATCGTCACGCAAATCTTCAACGGCTTCATCCCGAAGCTCTCTTTGTTTCTGCTCAAATCGGATCTTGAAATCACGCAAGGGCTCATCCGGCTGTGATACCAGTTTGGAATCCTTATGATGATAAAGCTCTAATTTACTCTGTCGATAGATCACATCCTTAAGATCTCTCTCCCATTGGGTGAAGCTGGTTTTCTTCTGAGCAGCCTCCGGTAAAGCAACATAGAGTGCTTCCCGCGGCGCCTGAGTCTTAAGATCGCTGTCTTGAATATCCAGATCTTCGCGTAAAGCCCAATTGACGGAAACCAGTCCTTCCTGCAGCGGGGTAAGCCAGTTTTCTTCTCTGCTGGCAGAGATAAGATTCTTCTTGTCTTCAAAATGCACCTCTGCCAATCCAAAGATAGCAGGCCTCAGCACTTCGCCCTCATTCGCCCTGATATAGTACGTCGTAATACCCGGTGGCGCTTTTGGAGCGCTGACCAGCAAGTCATCTTCGGTCGCTGCGACGGAAACGGCAGGGGGCATTTTGTCTGACTGCAGTGAATCTTCTGCGATTTTCGCAGTGGCGTCAGAAGCGGCCGGGACAACGCCGGAGTCAGAAGCTGCAAAGGCTGCGCCGGAGTCGGAACCGGTCTCCTCAGCCACAGATTCAGCAGCAGGTTTATCCTTGCCGGCAGCCGCTTGGGCTGCAGCCTGAGCAAGATTGTCCTCCTGTTCACCGGCAGCATCTTCCTGTGCGGAAAGCTCCCTGATCTGATTGCGCATCAGCGGTCCTGTCAGATAAGACATGGCCCAGCGTGACTCAAAGAGTGTCGGCTGGGCTTCATGGACATTATTCATGAGAAAAATACGTTTTCCCAGTCCGGAGATCAGGGTATCCATGCTGCGTCTGTCAAAGGCTGACCCGGCAGCAGCCGCCGCACCCTCCAATCCGTCCAGCAATCTGCCTTTGTCCCGTTCCGTCTGCAGTCTGCCGATAAACCAGGTTCCCATATTTGCCAGGCCCTTGTAATCGAGATCAACCGGATTTTGGGTCGTCAAAACAATCCCCAGACCGTAAGCCCTGGCTTGCTTCAACAAAGTCAAGAGTGGCTGCTTGGAAGGAGGATTGGCCACCGGCGGGAAATAACCGAAGATCTCATCCATATAGAAAATCGCCCTCAAGCTTGACGTTCCGGGCTGTGAACGCATCCAGCTCACCAGCTGATTGAGGAGCAGAGATACAAAGAACATGCGCTCATTATCGTTCAGGTGTGAGATAGACAGGATGGATATCCTGGGCTTGCCAGTCTCTGTATGAAGAAGACTATCAATATCCAGACTTTCCCCCTCCAGCCAGTTAGCAAACTGAGGAGAAGCCAGAAGATTGTTGAATCGCAGAGCCAGATCAAAACGTTCTTTCTCGGGGAAGAAATCCTCCAGTTCCATTACGCCGACCCGATTAAAGGGAGGAGTTTGGATGGCTGCAATCATCTGCGGCAGATCAAGCATCTGTTCATCTCTCCAGCTCTTTTGGAGAATATTTGCAATCAGAATATGATCCTTAGACTGCAAAGGATCGGCATTCATGCCGATAAGACTCAGCAGACCGGATACTGTACCAGAGATCTGTTCTGCCAGCAGTTCACTATCCGCTAAAACTTGAGCGGAAGGCGGTCTTAGAAGTTGCAGGATGGATAAAGGACGTCCTGCAGAACTGCCGGGAGTATAGATAGAAAATTCTGTAGTTTCACGCATAGTGCGGATTCTCTGTGGATCTATTCCCCAGTCAGCCAGACCCTTGCGCCAGGTCTCTGCCTGACCGGCTGCCAGCTCTGACACAGTTATCCCTTTCGTTCTTGCGTCTTCTTCGCGGACCCAGGGTTCAAAGTCCTTCGGGGCCATATCAGGAAAGCTGAGTAATAGGTTGGTCATGTCTCCTTTGGGATCAACAACGATGGCAGGGATACGATCCATGGCCGCTTCTTCCAGCAGACTGACACACAGACCTGTTTTGCCGCTGCCTGTCATGCCCACACACATGGCGTGAGTAGTGAGATCTTTTGCATCATAAAGAAGCAAATTGTCCGTTTTTTCTTTACTGGCGGCATCAACTTCACGCCCCAGATAAAATAACCCCAATTTTTCAAAATCCATATCGTCACCCTCTCCTGGAAATTATTGTATTGGCTATCTCCGAGTCAAGATTATCTAGGATAATTATACCTTATTTCGGCTGTATCTATGCAGATTTGTGGCGGCTATAATATCTCTGCACACTATTAAGCCCCAGCACAATCATGAATATCACGAAAGGTGCTATATAAAAAAAGATACGAAACAACAAAAGGGACAACAATACCCTCTCTGTTGCCAGGCCTGATACTGACAGCAGAGAAATTGCCACCAGATCAAAGCTTCCCAGGCCGCTGGGGATGAAGGATAAATAACCAATGGCGGTAGAGGCCGCATAAATAAAGAGCAAAATCGGTATTGAAATCAGCGGTGAGAACAGAGATATGGTGTAGACGAAGAACAAAAATGCCGCCGACCATTCTAAGAAGGAGGCAAAATGCAAACTGGCTTTCTCGCGCAAGGGCATCTTGCCGATCGTTGAATCCTTGATATTCAGCTTGCCGATCTTTATGTAGCCGGTCAGATAATAGAAGGGCAGATATAAGCTGAAGACTGCAGCGGGAATAAATATTACAGGGTCGAAGCGACCGATCGCGAAGGGAAGACTTAGCCAAATTAACAGACATAGTCCTGTCAATCCTGCAGCCCAGATACGGGCGCCATAGTTGACGGCGTTGTCGCGTGAGCTTTCATAACGTCTGTATAGCTTGATTCTGAGGGCTGCGCCGGAAAGTCCGCCGGAGCTCAAAAAACGTCCGAAGGATTGGGAGGTCCAGCTGATAAACAACAGGAGAATTTTGCTCAAGCCGCTGGGATGAAAATGATTCTCGACTAAATCATAGCCCGCGACAATCAGAAAGGAAGCAAAACCGAAAAGTCCAACCAGCCCAAACACAGGTAAGGTCAATTCCTCGGCAGCGTTCCGGAGTTCTTCCATGTTGATGCCGGCAATTTGCCTGCTCGAGAATAAAACAACTAAAGCTATCACCAGCAAAATTACAATAACCCGGATTAATCTGTTATAGCGGGCGAAAATCAACCTAATCTTGTCTATGCTCAGCTTCATCTCTTACTCACAGTTAACAATAAAGTTACATCAACGGAACTGATAGCAGGATATTCTGCTTGTATTCTAAACTATAACCAGATTGACACCAATAGAGTGCGCTTAATGATTAGCTGCATCCGGCTTTTCTATCTTACGGCTTTCTAGAGTGTGCCTTGGTGATTAGCTGCATCCGGCTTCTCTATCTGACGGCGTTTCGCTGCTTTTTTATAGAGTTTCTATTAATGATTATAAGCCTAATTGATGATGGCGTGTTATTTAGAGAAAAAGTATAATAAAAACAGATCTATTCTTCTCTAGTAATTTATAGGATGCTCGAAATTGCCGGGCAGGAAAGGAATAACATGAGCACCAATAAATATTTGAGTCTGCTGGCACAGGATTATCCCAATATTAAGGCAGCCACTGCTGAAATCATTCACCTTAACGCTCTTAAAGAATTACCGAAGGGAACCGAATATTTCTTTAGTGATCTGCACGGTGAGGATAAAGCCTTCCTGCATTTGCTGCGATCAGCCTCCGGCAACATCCGCACTAAGATCGCTCAGCTTTATGAAAACAAAATGACTTATGAAGAACAAAACCAGCTGGCGAATCTAGTCTATGACCCCGAACGTGTTCTGGAGCTTTTGAGGGATTCAGACCGCTTGACGCCTGAGTGGATCAGAATCACGATCTTCCGGCTGGTAGATCTTTGCCGCAATATCGGCGGTAAATACTCCTTGGAGAATATTTCCAGAAAAACACCTACTGTCTATTACGACATCATCACTGAATTACTTTTCTCAGGTCAGGGTGAGCCTGATAAAAAGAACTATATTGACAGCATCATCCGCTTCATTATCGAAGCCGGTGCCAGCCGCAGCTTTATTGTCGCCATGTGCAGCATGATCCAGGATATCTGCATCAACACCTTGCACATAATCGGTGATATCTTTGATCGCGGTCCCGGGCCTCACCGCATTATGGAAGAACTGATGAACTTTCCGGTTGTTGATATTCAGTGGGGCAATCACGACATATTATGGATGGGCGCAGCTGCAGGCAATGAAGTCTGCATGTCCAGCGTTATCCGCATCGGAGTAGGTTACAATAACTTTGACGCTCTCGAGGATGGTTATGATCTAAACCTCAGACCGCTGTCCTCTTTCACTGAAACCTTTTATGGTGATGATCCCTGTATCAGATTCCACCCTAAAATCTTAGATGAGAATGAATATGATCAAGTTGACGCCTCTCATGCTGCCCGCATGCACAAGGCGATTTCCATTATCCAGTTCAAGCTGGAAGGGCAGCTGCTGGAAAAACACCCGGAATATGAGATGCAGGATCGCATAGTCTTAAAAAAGATCGATTTTGAGCGCGGCGTCTATAAGCATGGCGATCATGAATATCCGCTTCTTGACACCTGCTTTCCTACCATTGATCCAAAGGATCCCTTGCAGCTAATTCCGGAGGAAAGAAAACTTATACACAGCATCCGGGCATCATTTTTGCATTCTGAACCTCTAAAGAGGCATGTACGCTTTCTCTATTCTCATGGCAGCATGTATAAGACAGTCAATAATAATCTGCTCTTTCACGGCTGCATTCCCCTTAATGAAGACGGCAGCTTTGATTCTTTGAAGTATAAGGGAGAAAACTATAGCGGCAAGGCTTTGATGGATTGTCTGGATGTTTTGATACAAGACGCCTTCTACCTGACCTCCGATCCCGGCCAAAAACAGGAAAAAGTGGATTTCATGTGGTACCTGTGGTGCGGCCCGAAGTCTCCTTTGTTTGGCAAAAGTCAGATGTCTACTTTTGAGAACTTCTTTCTTGAGGATAAAAAGATCCGTAAAGAATACTATAATCCTTATTTTCAATTAGCCCAAAGGGAAGAGATCGCCCGCAGTATCCTCACAGTGTTCGGTCTCGATGCCGATATAGCTCATATTATTAACGGCCATGTTCCGGTAAAGATAAAAGACGGTGAGAGCCCTGTGAAAGCTAACGGCAAACTTTATGTGATTGATGGCGGCATAGCCAAAGCCTATCAGCCCAAGACGGGAATAGCCGGGTATACTCTGATCTTCAACTCACACCACCTGGCTCTGGCAGAGCACCACAGCTTCGACTACGGAATAGAAAATGATCTGGGCTCTTACATGCCCACCCTGCACATAGTCGAAACCATGCCTCGCCGCTTGAAGGAGGGAGATACGGACCTGGGCAGAGAATGGGATACTCAAATCGCGGACTTGAATGATCTGATTCTGGCTTATCGTCACGGCAGAATTAAAGAGCGTTATCCGTCTGAAAATGAATAGCGGTATAAGAACTTGCTTCTGACACTCCTTCTAACACTCTCAGCCAGGTTCTGTTATCCTGTAATCAATTAATATTTGATCCGAAAACCTGAACTGCCGGCCGTCTCAGATATGAGCTCTGCCGGACAAGTTCCGGTATTTATATACAACAGGGAGAACTCAATGCTTTACGATTTACTGATTTTGGGCGGAGGTCCGGGAGGATATACTGCCGCAGAGCGCGCCGGACAAGCCGGCCTCAAGGTTGCTCTATTTGAAAAGGATACACTCGGCGGTGTCTGCCTGAACGAGGGTTGTATCCCGACAAAAACCATGCTCAACTCTGCGAAACTTTATGATCATGCCAATAACAGCGAGGTTTTCGCAGTTAAAAGCTCTGACGTATCTTTTGATCAGGCACAAATAGTCAAACGCAAGAATAAAGTCGTAAAGATGCTGGTCGGAGCTGTCAAGGCGAAAATGAAAAATAACGATGTCGAAGTTGTCAACGCCGCCGCATCTATCTCAGGCCGAAAGGGAGATCTGTTTCGGGTTAATGCCTCCGATCAAGAATATCTGGGTAAAAATCTACTTATAGCCACAGGTTCTGTCCCTGCTGTGCCGCCGATACCGGGACTTAAGGAAGGGTTGGAATCGGGCTTTGTCGTCACCAATAAAGAAATTCTTGATCTGGAGGATATTCCGGAAAAAATGACTGTCATCGGAGGAGGCGTTATCGGTTTGGAGATGGCCTGCTATTTCCAGACGATCGGCAGCTCGGTAACAGTCATTGAAATGCTTGATCATATCGCCAGTGATACTGATTATCAGATAAGAACAATGCTCCAAAATATTTATGAGAAAAAGGGTATCAAATTCCTCCTGGAAGCTAAAGTTACTAAAGTAGGCGGCGGCTATGTCAGCTATGAACGCTCAGGTGAAAGTAATGACGTTGCAGCGGATATTGTCTTGCTCTCAACCGGACGCCGCCCGGTCATCAACGGCTACGGCTTGGAATCACTAGGTGTTTTAAGCGAAGGCGGTGCGATCAGGACCGATGCTCAATGCCGCACCAACATACCCGGCGTCTATGCGGCGGGAGATGTAAACGGACGTTGGATGCTGGCGCATGCAGCATCGCGTGAGGCAGAAGTTGCTGTAAACACGATGCTGGGCAAAGAAGATGAGATGTCCTATGACAATTGCCCCGGCGTAATTTATACCAATCCGGAAGTAGCATATGTCGGGGCTACTGCAGAAGAACTCGACCACAAAGGACGTCCCTTTCAAGTGGTGGAAATACCCTTTTCTTATTCCGGACGCTTTATGGCTGAGACCAACCGCGAACAAAGTCTGTGTAAGCTGATTGTAGACAAAGAAGATCAGACTTTGATCGGCTGTCATTTACTGGGCCCATATGTATCAGAGATCATCATCACTGCGGGCATTATGATCGAGAGAAAAATGACATTAGAGGAGATCAAGCGGCAGATATTTCCTCATCCTACCGTGGCGGAAATTATCCGCGAAGGAATATTTCTGTTCTGAAGCTGATCAGGAGATATAAAGAGGCCGTCTCACACTGAGACGGCCTCTTTGACTAATTAACAGATCTTGCGCTTAGTGCCAAAATAATAATTACTTTTCTTTATCAGCACACGAACCCCAAGTCAGCTCTTGATTACAATATACACAGCGACGCAGTCTTTTGACTGGTACATAGCTGACTAGCTTTTTGCATTGCGGACACAAGTATCCATCAGATACTGATTCCACTACCGAGTTCTTGCGCATCGCCCCATATTTCATTCTTCTTCTTGTTACTTTTGTTTGTATAAGGTTCACTGATATTCACTCCTTGCCCTGACAGTATACCACATTTCGGGACAAAGAACAATGATGCCGGCACCTGAAAGGCGGCACCTTAGCCATTTATGGCTATTATTCACTCTGCAGCTGCCAAAATTATGCCCACACACAATACCGGATTGACCGGAACTGATTCTCTTTATTGCAAGAAATCCAGTGCGGTTTGGACAAAGGCTGTCACACCCAAAGTCAGCTGCTTTTCATCAATATCAAAGCGGGGATGATGATGGGGATAAAATTCGCCGTTTTGACCCTGGGGATTGGAAAGGAAGAGAAACACTCCCGGCACTTTCTGAAGGAAATAGGCGAAATCCTCACCTATCATAACCGGATCATTCATCCGTTCGAGCTCTGAAGAATCCAATACCTTATGCAGTGATGCAACAACTTTCCTCGTGCACTCTTCATCATTTACTACTGCGGGATAGTGTCGCTGAAAATCTAATTCTGCCTTGACATCCATGGCAATGCTGATTCCTTCGACTAGTTGTCTTACTCTGCACTCAATCTTGTCGCGAACTTCGGGAGCAAAAGATCTTACCGTGCCCATCAGTTCAACTGTTTCAGGTATGATGTTCTGACTGACTCCGCCTTGGATCTTTCCTATGGTAATAACCGCCAGATCAGAAGATTTGAGGTTTCTGCTCTTAATAGACTGCAAGGCTGTTACAAATTGAGCGGCCGCCACAATAGGGTCGCGGGATTGCTCCGGATGAGCTCCATGCGAGCCTTGGCCGACAAAACGCAAGCTGAAATTATCAACCGCAGCCATCATTGGCCCTTCTTTCCAGTTTATTGTGCCGGGTTTAGATGCGGAATTCATTTGGCCGGCGTGGATTCCGATGATAAAATCAAGAGGAAAATCTTGCAGCAAACCTTCTTCAAGCATGAGCAGAGCCCCTCCGGGCGGTATCTCTTCACTCGGCTGAAAGATGAGAACGACTTCACCGCTAAAGAGCTCTCTATGTGAAGAGAGTACCTCGGCAGCGCCCAGCAGCATAGCCATATGTGCGTCATGAGCGCAGGCATGCATGCATCCGGAGTCAGAAGCAAAATCAAGTCCGGTATCCTCCCGGATAGGCAAGGCATCCATATCTGCTCTAATACCGAATCGAAGCCTGCCGCCAGCTTCTCTTGTCCCCTGAATCCTTCCCACAACTGCCATTCCCTTGAGATAGGTTTTATAAGGGATTCCCATTTTTGTCAGCTCTTGCTTGATAAAAGCAGAGGTCTTAGTTAATTCATAGCCTAATTCGGGTATCCCGTGCAGTTTTCTTCGCCAGAAAACTACGTTCTCCTGTACTCCCTCCGCCAGCATTTTTACATCGCTGATCTCTTTTTGAACTTCCATCATAAATCCTCCTGACCTTCAACCTGATTGAGTAGCACAAATGATTATACCCTTTAATATGGAATAATTGCCCTTCCTTGTGTATTCTTTGATTAACAGTTAGCTTCAGCATCTGATGCAGAAGCTAAAGATGGGATGGACAGCTTGTGATTTTCTTTTTTAATCCAATTCTTATAATCGCCGCCATTTTGCCGGCTCTTTATTTGATGTATCGAGTATATAAGTTGGATCGAATTGAGAAAGAGCCGCGGCATTTGCTCTACTCTTTGTTCCGGTTAGGTATTATTGCTACTTTGATTGCCATGTTCCTGGAATGGATTGGAACAGGCATCCTGCAGTCGTATGTGGAAGAAGGAACCGTATTATATAACGCCATCCAGTACTTCATAATCGTCGCTGTTGCTGAGGAAGGCGCCAAGTATTTCTTTCTCAAACGCAGGACATGGAATGATCCGAATTTTAATTACACCTTTGACGGTGTTGTCTATGCAGTTTTCGTTTCTCTTGGCTTTGCACTGGCTGAGAATATCATGTACGTAATGCTCTATGGTCTTAGAGTAGCTTTGCTGCGTGCTGTCACTGCGGTCCCGGGACATGCCTGCTTTGGGGTATTTATGGGAACATGGTATGGCCTGGCGAAATGCTATGAGACGGCAGGAAATAAAGCAGCATCTAAAGCAAGCCGCATCCTGGCTTTCCTGATACCTGTTTTATTGCATGGCACCTACAATTTCATTGCTTCGATAGATAATGACAGTTTCGGCTGGATCTTCGTCGGCTTTATTCTGGTCATGTTCTTCGTGGCTATAAGGCTGGTTAACCATATGTCTCGAACTGACCGTCCCATCTACTAAGGAAAAAGTCAGTCGCTGTAATAAAGATTGAAGGATTATCCGCATCAGAAAATCACTCCAGATCGCTGATCTTGCTCTATCCTCCGGAGGTAAACAGAGTGAATGACAGAGAACGGGATATGAAATCTGACACTTTCGTCCAGCCGGATCGCGAGGGACAGCAGCCTGATCTGAAAACACAGCAGCAAGATAACAAGCAGAGAGAATGGTATGCACCTCAGCATCAAAGATATTACCCTCCAGGTCAGCCTTATCAAATGCCGTCCGGACCTCCTGAACCACCTAGAAAGAACAATACCGATATCGGTGTCTATGTCGCAATAGTGGTTTCTCTGCTGGTGATAGTTCTGATAACCGTTATGGCATTTTTCCTTATCAGGTATTTAGCAGCAAGCGACCCAGACCCGACAAAGACTTTTCCTGAAGACTCAATAACTCATACAGACAGCGGCGAAGTGACCGAGGCAACAAGTGCGGTAATTACTACCGTTACAGAGGCGACCATTACAAAGGCGGCCTTTACTGCCAGCTCAGCGCCTTCGCCAACAACTGCTGAAGAAGCTGACGACTTCGAAAATGACCCGTTTGGCAAGATATATACCCGGGAGCAGCTAAGCAGATACCTCTGGTTTGATCAGTCGGGTTACGGGATTTCACCTGCATCGCAGGCTTCGCTGGCATATTTTGTTGACCGGCAGGCGTTTGATGTCGCTTTTGAATACTTTACAGAAGTGGCACTCAAATCTGAGTTTAATGACAACAATGAAGGCATCCTTCACCGCTGGGGGAATCCTGTGCTGGTTGAGGTCAGAGGGGATTCTACTGAAGAAGACTTGAAGGTCCTGGATCAGATAATAGCTGAGCTGAATGCTATAAATGCTTTGCCGTCAATCAGCAGAGTAACAACTGGCGGAAACTATATATTTACCTTCAGCCTGCTTGATGATATGGCCGAAGCCGTCAGCGGATATGTTGAAGGCAACTGGGGTTTTGTCTCAATATTCTGGGATCGGACGGGAGATATCGACTATGCTGAAGCTGCCATCGCTACAGATGTTATGAGTCAGGAAGAAAGAAGTCATATTATTCTCGAGGAATTTGTGCAAGGTTTTGGCATGCTGAATGATCCCTATGATTATCCGGACAGCATCTTTCAGCAGGACTGGACTCTGGTACAGGATTTAATGCCCATAGACTGGGCGGTAATCCGTATTGTTTACCACCCTGCTCTGTCTTCCGGACTCGACAGTAATGCAATATACAGACAGATGGTGGAAGAATTATTCGACTGAGATTTGCCGTTATCGACTCTTAGCAGATTCACACCAACAACAATCAGTGCCCATGCCGCAGAAAAACTACGAAAATAGGCGACAATTTAAGTCTAAATCAAAAGCCCCCGGAGCCGTAAGTCTCCGGGGGCGCTGTAAACTTAATAATTGCCTGTCTCTATATCCTTGGGAAGGCTGGAATTACTTCTTCTTAAATGTCTCGGTTTCATTGTCAATTGTTATGGCCAAAGAATCACCGGATACTTTGAATGTTCCCTCTGCAGTTTCTGTTTCGCCGTCAAAACTTGATATCATGCTTATCTTGTTACCTTCGACTTTGTATTGGACATCAAAATCCATGCCCCCAATTTCCGCGTCCGCTTCTGTCTCATCCATACCGAAGTCGATCAGCATTTCTTTGATGAATTCTTGAAAAGGCTTATCCTGAATTAAAATATTGACTTTTCCGGTCTTGGTGAATTCCAGGACCATATCATCGGGCGCTACTCCGAACATTTCCATGTCCGCAGCGCCAAAAGCGTCCGCGGAGCTGCCATCCGGCGTCCATTTGCCGACGATGGGATTTCCGCCGCCTCCGCAGGCAACCAGCGAAAATAACATAATGGCAAAAACCACTGCTGCCAACAGTATCTGCTGTCTTCTTTTCATTTTTTCCTCCTCTGGCTTCTAAGGGCTACGCTGATGATCACAAGTGCTTATTGCTGAATAATCATGCGGCTTGCTTTAAAACAATCAAGGCACAGTTTGAAGGCTTGCCGCAAACAGATATCCCTGTGATCAAATTCAGTTTACACTATGACTGTCAATCAGTTCTACGGTCACAGTGAAACTGGAACCTGTAGCACTGTCTATAACGTCCAGAGTAACTTCATCGCCGGGGTTCTTTTGTGCTAAGTAATTGCTTAGAGTTCTGGATGAAACCAGATCAATACCATCAATCGCAGTTATAATTGCGCCTTCATCTATGCCCTTATCAATAAGATCTCTGTTTATAGCTTCTGCAACGTAAAAGCCGGTACTTGGCAGTCGATAGTACATAGCTGCCGAGGCGTCCATATAACTGCCGCGAACTCCCAGAGCCGGTCTATTCTGCACCGTTCCGAACTGAGCAAGATCTTGAACTATCGGTTCTGCCATATCCCAGGGTATGGCGAAACCCAGCCCTTCATAAGTATCTCCGGCTACTTTGAGAGTGTTTATGCCGATAACATCGCCGTTAAGATTGGCCAGAGCGCCTCCTGAATTACCGCTGTTAATGGCAGCATCAGTTTGAATGTAGTTCATATTGGATCCGTCATCAGCCATAATCATGCGGTTTAGAGCAGAAACATAACCAACAGTAACTGTAGAGCTTAAGATACTGCCGGCGGGATTTCCTACCGCAATCACCTGGTCAGCTACCCTAAGTCCTGATGTACTGGAAAAGGTAGCAGGTGTAAGTTCCTTTTCGCCCGGATCTATCTTCAGTACGGCCAGATCGGTTACAACATCAGCTCCTAACAGTGTTGCTTCTAAAGAAGTCCCATCATAAATTATTATCTCAAACTTATTCCCGCCCGAAACCACATGCGCGTTCGTCACGATATGACCTTCTGCCGTCAAAATTACGCCTGAACCTTCTCCCACAATCACATCTCTGTCACCGCCGAACCGGAGGTTTTCAAGGTTGGGTTCTCCTCCGAAAGAAAGGTCTGAGCGATTCAGGCCAGTTGCACTGCTCTGGTATTCACGTACCAGAACAACAGAAGGAATTACTTTTTCCGCTGCCTCCTGAAGCTGACCCGCAGGTGAGTGCTCACCGGGTTCAACAGTGTCTATATCCATTTCATCCCGATCTGATTGCGGCACACTTGCCTCCGGACTTCCTGTCTCCGCAGATGATGGATCAGTAACAGCAGCTGCATCAGTTGGCTCAGAGACCGTATCGGTTTGCTCAACTGCATCCCCTGTAATTACAAAATAAGCGAGCGTTCCAAGCACTGCAGCAAAGGCCACGGCCAGCACTATCAGTACTATGGCAATTATGATGACAGCCTTGCCTCCGGATTTATTTTTTTTCTCCTTGCTTCTGTATGCATTATTATTCTCATATTGATAGCCTGACTGATCTGTTCTGCCCGGTTTGCTGGAATCAAAGCGCGGCTCAGATGGTTTTGACCACCTGTATTCGGTATTATACTGTCCGGTATCAGACCATTGTCTGTACTGTTCAGATGCAGCCGTCTCCTTGTCTGTCGCCTTACTTTGACCGGACTGTTCAGAGTGGGCGTCATTCTTTTCACTGCGATCATCCAATTCATTATCAAGTTCGTTCATGAATATATTCTCCTTCCTCAAGGCGGTAAATTATATGCCTGACCTTTTATGGCTACCGGCAGTCTAAATCTGCTCATGCTCAAGGGTATATTTGTCCATAATATTGTAACTATATTTTAACGCACAAATTTGAAAAGAAACTGAAGTTACATGTAATAATTACAATTCTCATTATATTTACCTGCGAAACCTGCAGCTTTACCGGAGTGTTATAATCATAGAGAAAAAAAGAATAATAATAAAGTGAGGGAAGTAAGGTAAATATGGCTTTTATTAAGACACCGGTGAGAGGTATGCCTGAGCAAACACCTTTAGAGATGGAATTGCGCAATTATGTGCTCAATCAGATCCGCAAAGTGTATCATTCTTATGGCTTTTTGCAGATTGAGACACCTGCCATAGAGCATATTGAAAATTTAACCGGTGATCAGGGCGGTGAGAACGAGAAGCTGA